>JAXLTS010000040.1:0-31818 GCA_046329925.1 Bacteroidales bacterium | reverse complement strand
CATTCTTCACCATCGAATAGTCGTTGGTATAATCAAAACTCACCGGTCGGAGTCTCTGTATGGTGGACAGGGAGGAAGCAAGGGGTTGAATATTTCTTTTGAGCCGCAGGTCGGAGCCTGTTAGGTTGGTACAATAAACAAATTGTGCATCCAGTGAGAATAGATACCCATAATATCCTATATATCCGGTATACGGAGCGGAGGAGTTCATGATCCAGCCGTAGTTTGCATCGCTGTAAAATTTAACATAATTCCCGGTTGAACTCGGTCTTATTGCTGTATTCCCTAGTATGTCCACTGCATATCCCGGTGTAGTATTATTATAACCAAGCCCCACCTTCCCATCTGGAAGGACCGTGATCTGTGAATAGCTAACCAGAGTTGAGAAAAACAACAAACTCAAACAAAAGGCGAGGGTTCTCATACAAGGATTATTTGCATAATTTTTACTCATAACCATATTACTCGTTAATCATCAATAATTTACTATCACATTGTTTTTTGTCCAGAATCAGATTGCAATAATACATACCCGGTGGCAGCGAGAAAGAAGGTATTGATATTCTGGCAAGCCCTTTATCCGTCAAGGAGAGGTTCAGCACAGGATCTGCCTGCAAGTCCGTAATGCGCAATTCCATCCCGATTGCATCATCAGACACATAATAGGGGATTTCCATTGGCTGCCCGGATGATCCAACAGAGGCCGAAAAAAGAAATCCTTCGGGTCCGGTATTCAGGGCATCGTTCTCTGTATCTGATCCAAACTTACTGATTTCACGCAGAAGGGAAATAATCTGTTCATTTTGTTCTTTCATTCCCTGCACCAGTACCGGGACCAGTCCGGTGTATTGCAGGTATAGCATGGAATCTGCTTCATTAACCTTAACCAGTTGGGGAAATATCTTTTGAACATCCTGCGCAACAAAACCTTTCCTTCCCTGATCCCATTGAATGAGTTGACTCCTGGTACCTTCATCACTCACACCTGAATAATCAATCGTATAATCGAAGGAAACCGGGTTGAGGAGATTAATCCTGCTCAGCATATCAGTCATTCCGGCAACGTTTTCCTTTAGCCGGAGATCGGAGATGTTTACAACAGTTCCATAAACGTATTTTGCAGTGAGTCCGAACAATCTACTTGTTGAGTTGCCTATCCTGCCCAAAAATCGTTCAGATGAATTCATATACCAGTTTGTACCGTTGCAAACCTGAAAATGGGGAAAACAGCTTGAAGCGGTTGGCCTTATAGCGGTATGACCCAGAAAATCAATCTGAAAACTGGGAGAGTTGTTATTCAGGCCTATTCCCAGATTCATGGAAGGACATACTATTTTTATCTGACCACTCGCATTCAAAGGAAGGATGAGGAAAAAAATACCAATAACTAACTTTGCATTCATTTGCTTACATTATTTAGGTTGTGGCAATTTAAATCCCATCTCAATAATATTCAGGTCTGGTATTAATCATTCAAAAAATATTAGAAAGGCGGATCGTTGATTAAAATTAAAGTTAAAATATTGAAACTTCAGCCTGTTAGAAAATAAATAATATCTAACAATCTGATTAATCCTAAAAACGAGGGAAGCTGGAACTTGTCCAATTCGTCTATTCGGTATTGCTTTACTTATTAAGGATTTTGGTGGTTGTTGGTTAACTGATACAATGAGAAGCCGGAAAATTCCAGTTTTAGACGTCTCTTTCCCTTGTTTTTTTTACTTTTATCCGCTTTTTAACCACAAACCAATCCCCATGTCAGGTCACAATAAATGGTCCACCATCAAGCGGAAAAAGGGCGCGTTGGATGCCAAGCGTTCCAAGATTTTCTCCCGCATCGTTAAGGAAATACAGATAGCAGTGAAAGAGGGCGGACCGGATGAGAATTATAACCCCCGGCTGAGGCTGGCCATCCAGAACGGGAAAGGGGCTAACATGTCGAAGGATACCATCTCCAAGGCTATTTCCAAGGCCGACAAGGAAGGCTCCAACCTGCAGGAGGTTACTTTTGAGGGCTATGCCCCGGGAGGAGTGGCAGTGTTTATCGAATGCCTCACCGATAATAACAACCGTTCGGTGAGTAATATCCGCTCGGTATTCAATAAAAAGGGTGGAACACTGGGTACCAACGGGTCGCTGAGTTTCCTATTCGAACGGAAGGGAGTGATCACCCTTAAAAAAGAAGGTCTCAACCCGGATGATTTCGAGCTGGAGATCATCGATGCCGGGGCCGAGGATATCCAGGATGAGGGGGACGTATATACCATCTACACCAGCCTGGAGAGCTTTTCCAAAGTCAGGAAGAAACTGGAAGAGATGAAGCTGGAGCCTGAAAATGCCTCCCTGCAGCGCATTCCCAACGATCTCAAAAAACTTCCCCGCGAGGAGGCCATGAAGGTGATCCGTATGGTGGAAGATTTCGAGGACGATGACGATGTGCAGAACGTCTACCACAACCTCGAACTCACGGATGAGATCATCGCCGCTATGGAGCAATAATAGACCATTGTATTTAAAGGCACCTGCACAGATACAACATTCCGATCAGCTTTTTTTTTTATTAGATTCAGGCACCTGAGAAATTTCTGAGGATGCCATTTTATAAACGCAAAATGGCGCAGGTTTTGTCATGCAGAGCCGAGGAACGAGGCGAAGCATCTGAGCGTTGGAAAATATCCATTCAATGCCCATGCGCAGATGCCCGCCCGAATGACCTGGTCGGACAGGCTTCGGGTGCACTTCGATGCAAGCCTTCACACTGCAGCCTCTGCATGACAAAACCCATGGCTAAAAACTGATTTCATCTTGAATGTACTCAGCCTCCGCAGGCGGTTTAAATGATTTCTGTTTTCTTAAAAGGCTTTAATAACAAAAAGGCCGGTCCCCGCTGGGATCCGGCCTTTTTAACCAAAACCTAAAACTAACCTGAAAAAAACCAACTAACGTACCGTTATTTCTTTTTGTGTACTTTTCTTTCCTTGTGTGATCGTAAGTATATAACTCCCCTGGGCATCAGGACCCAGCTGGATTTCCTGGTGAAACTCCCCGTCGAAATATTTCAGACTCTGGCTGAACACCTCTTTCTTTTTACTGTCGGTAACCTTAAGTTTCAACTCGCCTGCTGCGCCGGTTGAGAAATTCAACATCAGCCTGCCTTTGGCCATACTGAAGACGGAAAGATCATTCAGCATGAGCTCGTTCCCCTTTGCCACATCTTTTATCTCCACCTGCGCTGGCATGCCGGGCATATCACGGTGCACCATTACCACCTTCTTATCCGGCCCCTCATTCCAGGAAAATGAATTCATGGCCATAGGTTCGTCGCCCACGATAACCTGTACATTCCTGTGGTCTTCACCAATATCAATTGGCATTCCGGCTACATGCTTCATAGGAGGGAACTCAAAATTCCGGCCTTCCAGAACGATGGTATCGATTTTACCATTTTCACTCTTTATAATGATGTTCTTCTCCACGTTTACCATGGATGAATCATCCATTGTCAATGTCAACTGGAGGCTGTCGCCCTGGATTTTCTTCATGACCATTACATTGCTATGGCTACCCATGGAAGGATCATCTCCCACAGTAACAAACATCGTATGGGGCTGCCCGGAGGAATGTACTATAGTACTTTGGCTGCTGTTACTCTTTGCATCTTTATCTTCCAGCATCACCGAAATCAGCTTATTCACCTCATCATCATCTTTACCACTCACTACAAAGCTCGTATCGGTCTTTTTTCCGTTCTCATCAATTACAATTCTTACTTTCTTCACATTCTTATCCTGAGCGGACAGACCTGCCGGGATCAGCAGGGCAAGAATCAAAACGAGTGGTAAATAATTTTTCATGGGTTGATGGTTATGTTGAAATACAGTGCAAATCTAAGGCAGGGAATAGTTAAGAAGTATGAAGCCTTGTTAAAGTATGTTAAACTCTCAGGTGTAAATTGGCTGAGTTCCTTATCTTTGCAGCAGTATGAGCAGAAAAGTCATCTGGACGGTAATTATCATGAGCACGCTGGCGCTCATCGGGCTGATTTTTGCCCAGGTTTACTGGATCCGGAATGCCCTGTCGGTGAAGCAGGAAGAGTTCGGCCAACTGGTAAACGGGAGCCTGCTGAACATTGTTACCCGTCTGGAGCGCAATGAAGCAGCCTACCACGTGCTGCGGGGGATGGGCGACTCACCCGGGAAAAAACCTACCATAGATAAATATGTTACTGCCGATCCGGGGGAATTGAAGAATCAACAAATAATCACAGATCCCGGCAGCCCTGTGATCATGTATTCCAGCAGTGAATTCAGTTCCAACATCAGGATAGTGCATAATGATTCCGTGATCGGAAAGGAAGAATACACTTTCTCTTCCAATACCACTGTTCGGCCCCTTCCTGAGCAGGGTGCACAGGTAAAAAAAAGAGCCAGGGAACGTAAAACGGTGATGGTGGAAGATATAATGAACCGCCTGATCAATGCCGAACGAAACATCAATGACCGCCTGGACCCGCTGCAGCTGGCGCGTTTCATTAAGGATGAGTTTAAAGCCCGGGGCATACAGCCTTCCTATGAATTTGCAGTGAAAGACCAGCAGGATAAACTCGTATTTTCTTCTTCGGGTTTCGATACCAGCTACCGGCATAATTCCTTCAGGGCACAGCTATACCCCGAGGATGTGATTTCCCCACCATATTACCTGCAGGTTTACTTCCCCGGGGAACGAAACCTGGTGTTACGGTCGGCCGGATTCATGGGTTTCTCCTCCCTCCTGCTCACCCTTGTAATCACCTTTCTTTTCGGTTTCACCCTGGTTATCATTTACCGGCAGAAAAAATTATCGGAAATCAAGACCGACTTTGTGAACAACATGACCCACGAACTCAAAACTCCCATCTCGACCATCTCCCTGGCCTCGCAAATGCTGAGTGATCCCGGAATTCCAGCTGAGGCCAAAAACATCCAGCATATCTCGGGAATCATTCAGAATGAAACCCGGCGGCTGGGATACCAGGTTGAGAAAGTGCTTCAGATGTCGATATTTGAGCGTGGAAAGGTTCCCCTCAAAATCAAAACCATCGACCTGCATGAATTGATTACCTCCCTGGTTAACAACTTCAACATACAGGTTAAAAAACGGGAAGGAAACATCGTAAGTGCGCTGGAAGCAACTAAATATACCATCGAAGGGGACGAGGTGCACATCGGGAATGTGATTGTAAATCTCCTGGAGAATGCGATCAAGTACTGCGAAAGGGCACCTGAAATAGTCATCAAAACAAGAAATGAAAAACGCCATATACGTATTTCCGTGCTGGATAATGGAACGGGGATATCGCGTGAAAACCAAAAACGTATCTTTGATAAGTTTTACCGGGTCCCCACCGGAAATATTCACAACGTAAAAGGTTTCGGTCTTGGACTGAGTTATGTGAAGAAAATCGTTCAGGAGCATGGTGGCAGCATCAGTGTGGAGAGTGAACCTGGCAAGGGCTCCGTATTTCACGTTCTGTTACCTTTGAATGAGTCATAAACAACATTCCTATGAATACCCTAAAACCCCGTGTATTACTGGCCGAAGACGATGAGAACCTGGGCGTGCTCCTGAGAGAATACCTGCAAGCCAAGAACTTCGAAGCTGTTCTTTTCAACAATGGAGAGAAGGCCTACAAGAGTTTCGAACGGGACCATTATGATCTCTGTGTTTTGGATGTGATGATGCCGGTAAAAGACGGATTTACCCTGGCACGCGAGATACGCGTCATCAATTCAGACATTCCCATTATCTTCCTCACGGCAAAATCGATGAAGGAGGATGTAATTGAAGGTTTCAAGATCGGTGCAGATGACTATATCACCAAACCCTTCCTGATGGAAGAACTTATTTTCAGGATGGAAGCCATCCTCCGCCGCACGAGGGGTGATTTTTCAGAACAACAGACACAGTTCACCCTGGGCAGTTATACCTTCGACACCACGAAACAGTTGTTGCAACGGGGTGAAGAGGAACGCAAGCTCACAACCAAGGAAGCCGAACTCCTTCGGCTGCTCTGCATGCATGCAAACAAAATACTTGAACGGAATTTTGCACTCAAGGCTATCTGGGTGGAGGATACCTATTTCAATGCCCGATCCATGGATGTGTACATTACAAAATTACGGAAATACTTAAAAGAAGATCCCTCCATACAGATTCTCAATATACATGGGAAGGGGTATAAACTGATTGTTTAAAGCCGGAGGCCATGCGGGGATTCCCATACACATAATGCAGGGCCCGGTTTGTTGGTATAAATTTCAGTATATTTGAAGTAAATTCGGAATATGGAAACCCGTCTCCCCAGGTCAATACGCTATACATTCACCCTGATGGGAATTATGCTTTCCATTTATGCCATCATCGTGGCACGTGAATTCCTGTATCCGCTGGTATTTGCCTGGTTGCTGGCATACCTGCTGTTTCCCCTGGTGAATTACCTTGAAAAAAAGGATGTACCGAGGATTCTGGCCATTATGATAAGCCTCATTCTTACGATCGGGTTGCTTTACGGAGCATCGCTCTTCCTTTTCCGAAGAATTGGAGGACTGATTGATGATATTCCCGTCCTCAAGCAGCAGGCGCTTGCCAATGTTGATCATTTCCTGGTGTCCATACAGGATACATTCGGCATCAAGGAGAACAGGCTGGAGATTTTGATCCGTGACAGTATCGGAAGCATTTTTGAAGCCGGGAGCGATAAATTCAATCATTTGTTTTTTAATACCACAGGGGCACTCCTGAAGATATTACTGCTTCCGGTGTACATTTTTCTTTTCCTTTATTACAGGACTAAAATGGCATATTTTATCCTGAAGATGGTAGCCGACAACAAGCGATTGGTGACCATCAATGTACTCCGGGAGATCTCGACTGTGGCGGCACGTTATATGGGTGGTGTCTTCATTGTAGTAATTTGCCTGGCCGTAATGAACTCGATAGGACTCTCCATAATCGGGATCAAGTACCCCGTTTTTTTTGGTATTATTTCGGCCATACCAGCCTTCATTCCCTACTTCGGGACCTTCATCGGCGGCAGCATCCCTGTTGCTTTTGCACTCCTCACAATGGATTCCCCAATGTTTGCACTTAAGATTATATTGCTTTATTACATCAGCCATTTTATTGAGAGCAACCTGCTCTCCCCAAACATTGTTGGTGACCAGCTCAAGATTAATCCATTTTTCATCATTATAGGGCTCATTGCAGCATCAATGGTATGGGGAATTCCGGGAATGCTTGTGATTGTTCCTGTTCTTGGAATGCTGAAAATACTTTTTGAAAATATAACAGCTCTGCATCCTGTTGCCTACATGCTCGGCCCTAAAGGCACACGAAAACATGCCATTTCCATGGAGAACGCACAGAAAAGGTACTATAAGACCATTAATTTCTTCCGCCGGCTGAAATTCTGAACCTATTATCAAACCTTCCCGGGGGAACCCTTCACAGTAAAATCAAACTTCCCCGTGTGAAATTCAGCCAGGCTTATTCCTTAAATACGTTCCCGGAATAGAAAATTTCCGGAAAAATATGTTTTAAAATTTCTCAGGACTATCTGCGGAATAAAAAAACGAAATTCTGACCTGGCTTTTTCACTATCAATTTTTAAACAACTTCCTGTATTTTTCTGTACTATTTATTATTTTCATTTCCATGGCTTTATAGAGATGGTGTCAAAGATCCGATGAAAGAAAATTGACAGAAATTAGCTTCCCGCTTACAGCGAAGTATAATTTTTCTTCAACCTTTTCGTCGAAAATACGCGATGACACATCTTCAAACTCTTTTCGAATACATACATTTGAATTGTAAATCCATCATCTTATCATATAAAATCCCATCTATAAATCAGTGTTCAGTTTTGCTGATGGAAACCTCCAAAAAAATGAAGCACCCTTAATATAAATCATTTGAAACTTCCCGGTAAATATTACCTACAAAAACCTTAATAATGAAAAAGCAATTATGCGTACTGGTTTTTACCAGTTTCAGTTTGTTTGGTTTTAACCAGCAAACAACTATCCTCGAAGACTTCAAACCTTCGACCTTAAATCAACCTGACAAGGAATACCCAATGGTAAATTCCCAGGGGTATGTACGGTTCCGTATTGAAGCCCCCAATGCCCAGAGTGTTCAGGTAAGTCTGGGTCTTGGAGGAAGAGGCGGCACCAAACTTACGAAAGGGCCCGACAGGGTATGGACCGGTACTACCGAAGGTCCAATGGATGAAGGGTTCCATTATTATCACCTTGCAGTTGACAGCGGTATTTTCAATGATCCAGGAGCATTGAATTTTTATGGTTCAACCCGTTGGGAAAGCGGTATTGAGATCCCTGCTCACGATGAGGATTTCTATGCGCTTAAAGATGTACCCCATGGAAATGTGCAGCAGATACTCTTCCCCTCGAAAAGCACCGGCACTTCACGAAGGGCATTTGTTTATACTCCTCCCGGGTATGGGAAAGACCGTTCAAAGAAATACTCAGTTCTTTACCTGCAACATGGCTGGGGGGAAGATGAAACCGCCTGGAGCAACCAGGGACGCTGCAATCTGATTATGGACAACCTCATAGCGGATGGAAAAATTGAACCGTTCATTATCGTTATGACCTATGGAATGACAAATGAGATTAAGTTCGGCGGACTGAGAAATTTCGATATCAAGCCGTTCCAGACAGTTCTGGTGGATGAACTGATCCCATACATAGATGCAAATTTCAACACGATCGCAGATCAGGCACACCGTGCCATGGCGGGACTCTCCATGGGCGGAATGGAAACAAAAATGATTACACTGAACAGACCTGAGGTTTTCTCTCACTACGCTCTTTTAAGCGGAGGTGTGTACAGCCCCGGGGATATCAAAGACAAATCACAAGTCAGGTTAATCTTTATAAGCTGCGGAAGCAAGGAACGTCCTGATGGTGTGAAAAAATCTGTAGAGGACCTCAAAGCCGCAGGATTCAATGCTGTTTCGTATGTCTCCGAAAACACCGCACATGAATTCCTTACCTGGCGTCGCAGTCTGTACCAGCTGGCTCCGCTTCTTTTTAAAAAGTAATTAGAAAACAAGGATTGCCTGAAGACGATTTGAGTGTTGCGTATCTCTCTTGTTTATGAGAGGATTTCGCAACACTCTTTCCGGCATTTGGTTTTAAAATATTATGAATATCCAGACAGACTCCATGGCAATGAAAAAAATAATAAATAGTCTTTTCCTGATCCTTCTTTCGGGCGTATTGTGCAGTGCACAAACAGAACTTCCAACTTCTGCTGAGGATTACAAACCCTCTTCGGTAAACCAGCCGGGAAAAGCATTTCCCCAGGTAAATTCAGAGGGGAAAGTGCGTGTAAGCATCCCTGCGCCCCTGGCGAACAAGGTCCAATTGGACATCGGTGGCGTAAAGTACGATCTGGTGAAGGACGATAAGGGTGTCTGGACCGGGGAGTCGGCCCCCCAGGATGAAGGATTTCACTATTACCAGCTGAATATCGACGGAGCCTCCGTTCCCGACCCGGGAACCCTCTTCTTCTATGGCGCCGGTCGCTGGGGCAGCGGCATCGAGATCCCTGCCAAAGACCAGGATTTTTATGCGTGGAAAGACGTTCCGCATGGCCTGGTGAGTGAATGCAATTATTATTCTGCTATCACGCAGTCGCGCAGACGTTGTTTCATCTACACCCCGCCCGGATATGAGAAGGAAACAGGCACACGCTACCCGGTGCTGTATCTTCAACATGGAAGCTTCGAAGACGAAACGGGATGGGCCTCACAAGGCAGAGCCAACCTGATTCTTGACAATCTCATTGCTGAGAAGAAAACTGTGCCGATGATAATCGTCATGGACAACGGATATGCCTATAAACCAAATACTGCAGAGAACAGCGGGAAGAATGTACGCCCGGCCTCCGCATTCGAAGAAGTGCTGGTGCAGGAAATAATCCCCCTGATCGATGCCCGTTTTCGTACCCTGCCCGACCGGAATCACCGTGCCATTGCAGGCCTGTCGATGGGGGCCAATCAAACCATGCGGATCATCATGAACAATCTCAACAGCTTCTCCAACTATGGAGGCTTCAGCGGTACCTCCAATTATCCCAGTACAGCAGAAATAGATCCTGCTGCTTTTTTAGATGGAAAATTCAATGATGGGAAAGCGCTGAACAAACAGATAAATGTGTTCTGGCTGGGTTTGGGAACAAAAGAACCGGCTCCTTTTCCGGGTTCGGTGGGTGCTTTCCGATATATGCTGGATAAGCAAGGAATTAACTACTTTTATTACGAATCTCCCGGAACGGCACATGAGTGGCTTACCTGGCGCAGATGCCTGCATGAATTTGCTCAACACATTTTTAAGAACTAACTAATAAATCCTAGCATGAAAACCATTCTCTCCACCATCCTGTTCTTCTTTGTTTTCTCCCTGGGACATAGCCAGCAATACTCCAAATGCTGGAAAGATATCGATTATGTGGGGGATGGGCTGATCGGACATAAAGTGGATGTCTATTTGCCACAAACTGAAAAACCTTCATATCCTGCAGTAGTTGTAATTTATGGTAGTGCCTGGTTTTCGAACCGGTCGAAAGGGGCAGACATGAAATCACTTGGTCAGGCCCTGCTGGATGCAGGCTATGTCGTTGTAATGCCCAACCACCGGGCAAGTTCTGAGGCCCAGTTCCCTGCACAGTTGCATGATATCAAGGCCGTAGTCCGCTTTATCCGGGGACTTGCAGACACCTTCCGGATTGACACCTCTTTTATAGGAATAACCGGGAGTTCTTCAGGAGGAAGCCTTGCAGCAATCATGGGAACTTCCCGTAATGTTCGATCGATGACCATGGGAAATTTTACCGTTGATATTGAAGGAAGCCTCGGAAAGTATACCTCCTTCAGCAGTTCGGTAGATGCCGTGGTGGACTGGTTTGGCCCCACCAACATGCTGGTGATGGATTCCTGCGGTGGCACGGATTTTATTCATAATGATGCAAAATCACCTGCTTCACTCTACATAGGAGGTCCTATACAGGAAAACAAGGAGAAGACCCTGCTTGCAAGTTCCACCACCTATGCAGATCCTTCCGATCCTCCCTTCCTGATCTTTCACGGGGATGCGGACCGGGTGGTACCCTATTGCCAGAGCCAGATTCTATATGATGCCCTGCAAAAGAACCGGGTTGCCAGCCAGTTTTTCCTCATCCCTGCAGGACAACACGGACCGGGTGTCCACACAGCTGAGAACATACAGAAGATGGTGGATTTCTTCAACCAATCAAGAAAAAGATAATCATCAAGCAAATTCGAAGAACAATGAAAAAGACCGGGATCCTGATTTTGATATTGGCTGTTTCCGCCTCATTCGCCTTCCTTCCAACAAAGGAACAAGCCAAAATTCCCATTTATCTTAACACCGCGTATTCATTCAGGGAACGTGCTGCAGATCTGGTCTCCCGGATGACCCTCGAGGAGAAACAATCTCAGCTGGGTAACACCATGCCTCCTATTCCACGCCTGGGTATTCGAAAATACGATGTGTGGGGCGAAGCTCTTCATGGAGTGATGGGCAGGAACGACAACAGCGGAATGACTGCAACCTCCTTCCCAAATAGCGTTGCAGCAGGCTGTACCTGGTATCCTGAACTGATCAAACGGGAAACAAAAGTCATCTCCGATGAGGCCAGGGGATTCAATTTCGATTATATCTTTACCCTAACCTATTGGTCACCCGTTGTTGAACCCACCCGCGATCCCCGCTGGGGACGTACTGCCGAAACATTCGGTGAGGATCCATTTCTTGTTTCAAGGATCAGCAGTGGTTTCATCCGCGGATTAATGGGTGATGATCCGGTCTACCTGAAAGCAGTCCCTTGCGGAAAGCACTTCTTTGCAAACAACACTGAGTTTAACAGGCACTCCGGAAGCGCAGACATGGACGACCGGGATATGCGGGAGTTCTACCTGTATCCCTACAAATCATTAATTCTGAAAGACAGGCTTCCGGCCATCATGACCGCCTACAGCGCGGTGAACGGCATCCCCATGTCGGCAAGCAAGTTTCTTGTTGACAGTATTGCCCGGAGAACATATGGAATGGAGGGCTATGTAACGGGCGACTGTGGAGCCATTGACGACATGGTGCGGGGACACCGGTTTGCAAAAAGCAATGCCGATGCAACTGCGATGGGCCTGAAATCGGGCGTGGACTGCGATTGCGGCAGTGTTTATCAAAACAACACGATTGAGGCTGTGAGCAAAGGACTGCTTTCTGAAGCCGACATTGATAAGGCACTTATCAACATGTTTACCATTCGAATGCGGCTCGGTGAATTCGATCCTCCTGCCATGGTACCTTATTCAGGTATCCGGCCCAATATCATCAACGATCCCTCGCATCATGAACTGGCTTTGGAGATGGCTACCAAAACACCGGTGCTCCTGAAAAACAACAACCTGGAGAAAACCGGTAAAAAAGCACTACCCCTTGATGCAACGAAAATCAAAAAGATTGCGGTACTCGGCCCCCAGGCCGATAAAGTTGAACTGGGTGATTATTCCGGAGAGGTTGAATCCCGTTATAAAATCACTCCCCTGGCCGGGATAAAAAACTACATCTCAAAAAATAATCTTCCGGTGGAGATAGTTACCAGGTCGGTCGGGAACACTGAACGGCGTACCGATTTTTTCACGATGATGAAGTTCTCGATGGTATCCAGGACTGGCGCCATCAAGGAATATGATGCCACAAAGTTCGATGCATCTGCCGGCGGCCTTATCACCGCTTCAAGATTCGGAGCCTCCGCTGTAAGGGGGATAAAAGACGGTGACTGGACCTCGTACAATAACGTGGATATAACGGATGTGGACTCTATCCGCTTCAATCTTTCCGTTTCCGGCAATGGAGGCATCATTGAAGTTCGTGTTGGTTCGGCAACAGGAAATATACTTTCCAGCCTGCCGGTTTCAGTGCAGCAACAGCAAGGGGGTGGATTCCAGGGTTTTTCGAGATCCCGGAATGTGGCCGGAAAATTCAACACCCTCGGTATTACAGGACCTCAGACCCTTGTGCTGGTCTACCGGGAAGGAGAGGTTCCTGCCATTGACAAGGAGACCCTCGACATGGCCGCATCTGCTGACGCAGCCTTGCTTTTTGTAGGTACGGACCAGAGCACCGGTCGCGAAGAATCAGACCGGTTTGCTATTTCCCTGCCCGGAAACCAGAACGAACTCATCAAGTCGATAGCAAATGTCAATCCCAATACAATTGTTGTAATCCAGGGGATGGGGATGGTGGAAGTTGAATCCTTCAAAAACAATCCCCATGTTGCGGGAATTATTTTTACGGGATACAACGGGCAGGCGCAGGGTGCTGCCATGGTAAAAATCCTGTTTGGCGAAGTAAATCCAGGTGGAAAAACAGCCTTTACATGGTATAAATCACTGAATGATCTTCCCGATTTCAATGATTATTCCCTCAGGTCAGGATCGGACAAAAATGGAAGGACTTATATGTATTTCAACAAGGATGTCTCGTATGAATTCGGGTACGGGCTCTCTTACACTACCTTCCAGTACAGTGACTTTGCCATCAGCAAAAACACCATCACCCCGAATGATAAAATTACAGTCTCCGTTGATGTAAAAAACACGGGAGAATTTGACGGAGATGAAATTGTACAGGTGTATGTTAGAACTCCCGACAGTCCGGCATCTCTTGAAAGGCCTATCAAACGGCTAAAAGGTTTCAAGCGGGTCACCATTCCCAGGGGACAAAGCAAATCCGTTTCCATTGATCTGGATTGTTCCGACCTGTGGTTCTGGGATTCCGGTAAAAACAGGATCAGCTTCGATCCGGGAAAGTATATTTTCGAAATCGCTGCATCCTCAAAAGATATCAGGGGCAGTGTGGAAGCCCTCATGAGCGGAACTTACAAACCCGTGTTAACCACGGTGGTTGCAGATTGCGATAAGGTGGTATTCCAGCCTGGAATTAAGGCTCAGACAAGTGTTTCAGCTTCCCTGTCGGATGACAGTTTCTACGATGTAAGGAATGCAAAGATTTCCTACAAGAGTAACAATCCCTTGGTAGCCAGTGTGGATGCCAGTGGAACTGTAACTGCCAACAGCCCGGGCGTAGCCTCCATTTTTGCATCTGTTACCGTGGATGGGAAAACCGTATCGAACAGTTTCCCGGTGAAAGTGATGCCCGACCTCTCTCCCGGATCCATCACCCTGAATGGTAAAAAAATGGACGGGTTCAATAAGGAAATTAAAGCCTATAGCTTCCTGCTGAAAAATAAATCTGCAATACCTGTAATCAAGGCAACAGCAGCCAGCGCAAATGTCACAGTGGACATCTGGCAGGCAGCAACGATCCCCGGCACTGCCATTGTGCATTTCACCGATCCTGTCACCTGGGAAAGGAACACATATTATTTCAATTTTGATGTTCCTGCGGTAAGTGATGAATTCAACGATGCGACTCCTGGAAAACAATGGGTATGGCTGCGGGAAAACCAGACGAATTACAGTTTTACCCGGAATCCGGGGGCACTCACCATCACCAGCGAGCCCGGCGATGTTTCCGAAGCAAGCAATAATGGCAAAAACATGCTGCTGCAATCGGCCAACTACGACTGGGTGATCGAGACCAAACTCGGATGTTCACGGGTACCCTCACAGCCGGAAAATGCTGGAATCCTTGCTTATCAGGATGACAATAATTTTGTAAAGCTGATGTTCAGGGCAGTAATTAAAACCTCCAGGATGGGCAGGATGTCCAATGCTCCGCAACCCGGAACAATTGATCTTGTGATCGAGGAAAACGGAATCGCTAAGTCAGCAGGATCCTTCAACCTGAGAAATGAAATCACTGCCAGCAATTCGCTGATTCTGAAACTTGAGAAAAAGGGGAGCTACTACACGGCGTACTATTCCACTGACGGAATTAAGTATGAAACACTCGGTACTGCCAAAAGCATGCTCAGGGATATCAAAGCAGGTCTGATTGCCTGTGATGGCGTGATCATCCAGAGCATGAAGAACACCTTCTGGTTCGACCCGGATACAAGCAAACCCCAAACGCCGTTTGATGTGAGTTTTGACTACTTCCGCATAACAGCGAATGAGGGGAAGTGAGGATGTGTTTGAAACAACCGGGGCAAAAAAGTGACTGTAATCAGACTGCTCAGTCGAGTTTGAGTACAGCCAGGAATGCTGACTGCGGCACTTCCACATTCCCGACCTGGCGCATGCGTTTTTTGCCCTTCTTCTGTTTCTCGAGCAGTTTGCGTTTACGGGTGATGTCGCCGCCATAACATTTGGCGGTGACGTCTTTCCGGACAGCCTTCACTGTTTCGCGGGCGATGATCTTGGCGCCGATGGCGGCTTGTATAGCCACGTCGTATTGCTGCCGCGGGATGAGTTCTTTCAGCTTCTCACACATTCGTCGTCCGAAATCGTAGGCATGATCGCGGTGGATGAGGGTGGACAGAGCATCTACCCCGTCACCGTTGAGGAGAATATCGAGACGCACAAGCGTAGCCGGCTTGAAGCCCACCACATGGTAGTCGAAGGAGGCATAACCTCGGCTGATGCTTTTCAGCTTATCGTAAAAATCAAAGACGATCTCGGCAAGGGGCATCTCGAAGGTAAGTTCCACGCGGTCGCTGGTGAGGTACACCTGGTTCTTAAGGATACCACGTTTGTCGATGCAAAGACTCATAATAGTACCCACGTACTCCGATTTGGAAATCACCTGGGCAGTGATGTATGGCTCTTCGATAAAGTCAATATAATTCACCTCGGGCAGTCCGGAGGGGTTATGCACGTCGATGAGTTCACCCTTGGTGGTATGCACCTTGTAGGAAACGTTGGGAACGGTGGTAATCACGTCCATGTTGAACTCGCGGTCGAGCCGTTCCTGCACGATCTCCATGTGAAGCAGCCCGAGGAATCCACAGCGGAATCCGAAGCCCAGTGCAGCCGATGATTCAGGCTCGAAGGTGAGGGATGCATCGTTGAGGTGCAGTTTCTCGATGGAGGCACGCAGCTCTTCGTAATCGTCAGCATCCACAGGATACACCCCGGCATACACCATGGGTTTTACTTCCTCGAAGCCGGCGATAGACTCCAGGCAGGGATTTTCAACCTGGGTGATTGTATCGCCCACATTCACTTCCTTGGACTGCTTGATCCCGGAAATGATATAACCCACATCACCGGCCGACAATTCTTCGCGGGGCATATACTTCAGTTTGAGTACCCCGATCTCGTCGGCGTGGTATTCCATGCCCGTATTAACAAATTTCACAAGGTCCCCTTTCGGATGGCGCTTTTCGTTGAAGATGCGTAGTAAGCAATGATAGCCGCGGAATGAATTGAAGAGACAGAATCAAAGATGAGCGCCTGCAGGGAGCTTCAGGATCGCCCTTGGGCGGGGGTATTTTGTTCACGATATCGGACAGGATGCGTTCCACGCCCAGGCCGGCGTGCCCGCTGGCCTCAATGATGTCTTTCACGCGCACAGCCAATGAGGTTTCGCTAATCCGGTCTTTAACCTCCTCAGGCATGGCGTTGTCCATGTCCATCTTATTAAGTACCGGAATAATTTCCAGGTTATGATCCAGAGCCTGATATAAATTGGAAATGGTCTGGGCCTGAATCCCCTGGGTTGCATCGACGATGAGCAGGGCTCCCTCACAGGCAGCGATCGAACGGGATACCTCGTAGGAAAAGTCTACATGCCCGGGGGTATCGATGAGGTTGAGGATATAATCCTTTCCCTCATGTATATATTTCATCTGGATCGCATGACTCTTGATGGTGATGCCCCGTTCCCGCTCCAGGTCCATATTGTCCAGCACCTGGTCCTTCAGTTCCCGGTCGCTCAGGGTATGGGTAGTCTGAAGCAGCCGGTCTGCCAGGGTGCTCTTGCCGTGATCGATATGCGCGATAATGCAGAAATTTCGAATATGGGAAATGGATTGACTCATGCTTTTTATTAACGGTTCGCAAAGATACGATTTTAATATCAAAAAATGCCGGGATGAACGGCCGCTCATCCCGGCAGAGCAACAATTTAAAATATTTTCAATAAAAAAGTGCGAGAAATCTAAGAAAACGGTATTAATCAATGATAAACATAGAATTTATGACATATAATCCAAAGATCCATCATCGCCGGTCGATCCGGCTGAAGGGATATGACTATTCAAAACCGGGAAAATACCACGTAATACTGAACACTTAAAACGCGAAACATCTTCTCGGAGAGGCATGTAACGGAGAAATGATTTTAAAAAATTGCACAGGAAGAATGGTTGCATTCTGTTGAAATCCGCTCAGAAATTGATCTCGATGAATTTGTTATAATGCCGGATCACGTACATGGGATTGTGATAATAAAATCTACAGATAGTCGGGATGACCGGCCGGTTATCCCGACAGACATACTACAAGAAAATTGCAAACCGAATGGGCCCCCAATGAAATCCTTGGGGGCCTTTGTGGCAGGATACAAATCATCGGGTACATCGAAAATCAATCGAATCCGCAATACTCCCGGAAAGCCAGTTTGGCAATTGAATTACTATGAGCGGATCATTCGAAATAGTGCTGAACTTGACAGAATCCGTCACTATATTCGAAACAATCCAAAAAAATATAAGAAATAAGACATCCTCCACACTACCTCTCACCAGCCTGCATACTTTGAGATATCCAGGAAAACCTTGCCGAGTCGTCGGCAAGTATGTAAAATTCTGATTATGTGATCTTTATATCTCTAAATCTGCAAAAAAAGATTTTTTTTTCCAAGTAATGAATTATTCATATCTTTAAATATATCAAATCTAAAGATATGAAATTTAGACTACTAACCCTAGCATTATGGTTTCTTGGGATCATTTGCACTGCCCAGGTCCCTCAGGCTTTCAGATACCAGGCAGTAATCCGGGATGGAAACGGAATACCGGTGATTGATCAAAACATCTCCATCCGCTTTTCACTGCTGAGGGGATCAGATACGGGCGTCCAGATATACCAGGAGGAGCAATCTGTTATCACAAATTCTCTTGGTATTGTATCACTAACAATTGGAGAAACCAACCTGGCTGAGTTTAAAAAAATTGACTGGGCGAGGGAACCTGTTTACCTTAAAACAGAGGTTGACATTGAAGGAGGACATGGCTATACAGTTATTGGAGTAAGTCAATTAACAAGTGTCCCATATGCATTGTATGCAGAAAAAATCAATTCAAAAGCAACATTTGAAGTGCGGGATACAGAGGGCCTGGATGCAGATTCTGCACTCTTTGTTGTAAAAAATTCGGACGGAAACACAGTTTTTGCAGTCTATAATAATGGGGCTGTGTTATACATCGACGAAAAATTTAAAGGTGGAAGAGGCGGATTCGCAGTAAGTGGAAGGACAAGCTCGAAAGATACCCTGCAGAACATTATGCTAATTACACCGGATAGTGTACGGTTCTATTTAAAGGAAGATGCTCCTGAAAAAGGAGGAAGGGGTGGTTTTGCTGTAAGCGGCAGAACATCCTCAAAACTTTCCCCTCACAGTGATTTTCTTCGTGTTACAGCAGACAGCACCCGAATAACTACGCGTGATCCTGAGGCTGGGTTTGCTGTACTTGACATGACAGGGGATGGATCAAGTTACCTGCATATCAAACCTGAAAATATGTTCATCGGACAAGAATCAGGTGAAAAAACGATTGGAGTTTACAATTCCTTTTTTGGACATCAGACAGGTTATAATAATACCACCGGGGCACAAAATGCATTTATTGGCTACCAGGCCGGCTATACCAATACAATAGGCAGTTCCAACATATTTCTCGGACCACAGGCCGGTTATGAAAACACACAGGGGGCCTACAATGTATTCATAGGTCACAACTCAGGCTATTCCAATGAAACAGGCCATGATAATGTTTTTGTGGGGCAGCGTTCCGGCTTTGGCAATACCTCAGGCAATGCTAATCTATTTGTAGGCCAGGATGCAGGTGCCGGAAATTTTAGTGGTACGCACAATGTCTTTCTTGGTTACGAAACCGGAAAGCTGAATGTATCCGGAACACGGAATGTATATATTGGAACACAGGCAGGCTATGGCGACAGTACTGGAAACTACAATGTTTTCATTGGGAACGAAGCTGGCTTTTACGAAAAAGGATCGAATAAGCTATATATCGATAACTCCGGAACAAAGAGTGATGAAGCACTGGTGTTCGGTGATTTCAACAGCAATGAGCTTCGGCTGAATGCAAAGGTGGGTATCAATTCCAATAACTCGGGCTACCAACTGAATGTTGCAGGTGACATCAATTTCAACGGTCAGTTGTTTCAAAACTCCATTCCTTACAATCCGGGACTGGTGAAAGTTGAACTGAGCGAAAACCTTTCAAGTCCATACCCTTACACAAATCCTAGCCTGGGAATTATGGTGTACAATAATGGAAACAAACAGCCAAAAGGTTTTTATTATTGGGAAGGCAGCCGGTGGTTACGGATAATGGCTGCTGGTACCCCCACGATTGCCTTCGACTCTGTCACCAATATTATGGGCACCAGCGCCATCTTCCATGCGACAATTCCGAATGACGGAGGAAGTCAGGTGCTATCGCGGGGATTCTGTTGGAGTACTTTGGATTTACCAACCATCGAAAGCCAGCATTCAATTGATGGAACCGGAACCGGTGCATATTCCAGTTCTGTAACTGGTCTTCAGAATTTTACAGGCTACCGGGTTCGCGCTTATGCCCTGAACTACGCCGGGATCGCTTATAGCCAGGAGATACAGTTTAATACCGGAAGCGTTGTCACTTTACCAATCATTAACACCACCCCCATCAGTAACCTTACAGGCACTTCGGTACAGACGGGCGGCACAATAACAAATAGCGGAGGTGCCTCGATTACTTCGCGTGGGGTATGCTGGAATACCACTGGCAATCCTACGATTGCCAATTTTAAAACAACAAACGGAACTGGTTCGGGTTCCTTTTCAGCATCTCTATCGACGCTTTCGATGGGAACTACCTATTACCTGAAAGCCTATGCCACGAACAGCCTGGGAACAGGATATGGGGAAGAAATACAATTTACGACTCCATCCCTTCCTGTTGTTTCAACAAGTCCGATTACAGCCGTAAGCTGGGAAACCGCAACCTCTGGTGGCAACATCACCAATAACGGGGGAGCAGAGATTATCGAACGAGGTGTTTACTGGAGTTCTTCCTCCAGCACTCCCGGACCTGGTGACAATAAGACAATGGACGGAAATGGGGCCGGGGTTTATACAAGCTTGCTAACAGGTCTTCTTGAAAATACAACCTATTATGTCCGGGCCTATGCAGTTAATTCAGCAGGTATAAGCTATGGAGAATCCCGGAATTTTAAGACAGGAACTGCTCCTTTAACAGATATTGATGGAAACAGCTATCAGACAATTGCCATTGGTTCACAAATTTGGATGATTCAAAACCTTAAAACGACAAAATATAATGACGGGACTCCAATACCAATTGAACCAAATTATTCAACGTGGTTTTCCTTAAAGACTCCAGCCTATTGCTGGTATAATAACGATTCAGCTAGTTATAAAAAATTATATGGGGCATTGTATAATTATTACACTGTTGCAACTAATAAGTTGTGCCCAACTAATTGGCATGTACCATCAGATGCTGAGTGGAAAGCCTTGGAAATGTTCATTGGAATGAGTGGTGTGCAGGCAGATGGAACATCATGGCGAGGTAATGATGAAGGTAACAAACTCAAGGAAGCTGGAACTTCGCATTGGCTTTCACCAAATGCAGGAACAAATTCAATTGGGTTTACAGCACTTCCCGGAGGATGGCGGAGTAGTTATACTGGGATCAATTTTGAGAATATTTACTCTTCCTCAAGTTTTAGGACATCAACCACCTATGATGATAATAATGCCTGGTGCAGGGAAATGGGATATTCAAAGGGAACAATCTGGAGAGGTTATTATGGGAAAAATAGTGGAATTAGTGTTAGATGCATCAAAAACTAAATTGCATATTTGACCCAGGCAGCCAGGTATGATTGCTATAAGCCACTTGTCTAAATTTAGAAATTCTAAGCGTGTAGATTAAAAAAAACGCTACATTTAAAAAACTAGGCGATAGTTATGGCCTTGTACCTGGTCCTCCCGGCATACCACCATTCCCAATCCTGGTTACTGCAGATGAAACTGTGAAGGAAGTGTATAATGTGCCCGGGGTATAGCCTTCTGCGGGAAAAACTCCGTCAACCGGGGTTCCGGTGTTCTGACCAC
Organism: Bacteroidales bacterium; assembly: GCA_046329925.1. GTDB lineage: Bacteria > Bacteroidota > Bacteroidia > Bacteroidales > JAAYUG01 > JAXLTS01. The sequence goes on along the minus strand of JAXLTS010000040.1, from coordinate 10,459 downwards.
CCGTGTAAACCTGATAGGTGGTGCCTTTAACCAGTCCGGGCATCGAAATATTAATCGACTGGAATTTTTTTGCAGGGGCAAAGGTCATGATTCCGGTCCCGCCCTGGTTGCAGATGTGCACCAATGTTCCGGCTGCCTGTACACTGCTGAAATTAAGCAGAAGTGAATTAACTGTGGAATTGGTGCCCGGAGCCATGGACATACCTGAACTACCGGCGGCGATCACTGTGCCTCCGCTGAGGGCAAATGACAGATCATAATCGAGAGCTCCATTGTCATTGGCAGTAGGTCCATCGACCACAACAGTACCGCCCTTCATCGCGATGGATCCGTTTATATCCAGTCCGTCACCGTTGGCATTTACATATACATACCCCCCATTGACATACAGAAAACTTGTCGATGCACCGGAGTTCACCTGTCCTGGCTCCGACCCGGTACCGGTATTGATACCATCATCCGAAGAGGTGATGTGAAATGTACCGCCATTGATTGTAATCACATGTGCCTCCATGCCTTCATAGCACCGCGTAATCGTACAATTTCCACCATTCGTCTCAATGGCTGATTCTGCATGAACACCATCATCTGTAGAAGCCAGGGAGAACTCTCCTGCACCGATAAGTATTGTTCCATTGGAATGAAATGCGTCATCGGCACTGCTCACAATCATCTCACCTCCGTCGACTTGGAGCCAGGATCCAGCCTTAAGCCCTTTTGCCGAACCATCTGCTGCGACAGTTTTTCCTGCACCGCCACCGGCAGTGAGCGAAAAAACTCCTCCTCCTATCGTGATGCCGGTGGCAGCACTGAACGCATCGCCGGCAGAAACAATAGTGCAACCGTAGGGATACAGGTACATGTATCCCTTGCCTGCGTCCTCGTCATTATCTGATTTCAACCCATCTCCCCCTGCCTGTACCCCGAGGCTTGCACCGAGGAGCAGAAGCCAGTCCTTACCACGTATGCCATCATCCTTCGCGGTGACACTGAGAGTTGAATACCTGATGATCAGCCCGTCCTTACTCACAATACCATCTTTGTAATTCCCTGTAACTGTAAGACATCCTCCACCTCCAATTGACAGGTCAGACATACTGAAAATGGCACCGGTAGGTTCATCGCCTTTAACCAGGGTGCCGGAGTAACTGCTTCCATCCGATATGGAACTTACAGACTCCTCCGGCAAGATTATTACCACTTTCTTTGCATCGGCAATGGCGATGGCAGGACCGTCGGAGTTATGGATATCCACCGATTCCAGGATCAACTGTAATCTTCCTTTCCCAGGGGAATTAATATATATCTGGCCATCGCTGAGATTCCCGCTAAAAGAATAGGCTCCCGGGGAAGTAATGCAGATCATTTTACCGTTCAATTGTACAGTTGAATCTGATACAACAACCTCTGAACCCGTCATTTTTACTGAAACGACGGAGGTCGAATCCCATATATAATCCAGCGGATCATCACTTACCGTATCCAACACGGCAGGATTCTCGCTATCTCCGGATGGCAGAGGGTTTTCGTCCCTGGAACAGGCAAATAAAAAAATCGAGGTGAAGAGAAGCAGAGCAGGAAGTGTTTTTTTCATCGGGCAGATCATTGTTGCTGTACTTCAAAATTAAGCACAGCCACAACTCTTGCATAAAAACACAGGAGGTTTATGTCGGCCGATCAGGGCTGTTGGTCTACTAAACGGGCATACATTCTGCAAAAAATTGTCCCGGGTGTGCCGCTCACTGCCGGATAATCACGGTTTCATAAGTCGCTTTCCCAGCCAGCGTCCGAAGGATATAAACACCCGGTGCGAATCGTTCCCCGGGGACTTCCAGAGTCGGTTTCAGCTCATGATTTTCAAATACGAGCCTGCCATTTGAATCATAGATTCCCACCGCGGCAGGAACTTTATTCGTTATGGTAAATGTACCTGTAAACGGGTTGGGATAAACTGAAGAACCTCGCTCTTCCTGATCTGCCGGTAAAATCCCGGTATGTGGATCCATCGGACTCGTTGCCGATACACTGAGGGAGGGTTCTGATTTCCCGAAGCGGTTCATCGACCGGATGCGGTATGCGTAAACGGTGCTGTAAAGATTAACCGTATCGGTGTAGCTGAGAAACTTTCCGATTGTCTTTATTTCCTCCCAGTTGCCTGACCCGGTTTTCCGCTCGATCACATATCCTTCCTCGTTCACGCTCTGGTCAGCCCAGGTAAGTTTCATGATCATCTTGTTTTGCTGAATAGCTGGCTTGAGGGGACAGAAGGGCAACATGCTTCGTGTAAAGCTGGCATTTTCAATATAGGTATCGTAAAGTTTCACCTCATCGATGATCCCGTTAAAATAGGAAGAACCATCCCGGGCTGCTCCCAAAGTAAGCTGTGTGTATGTCTGCTGCGTTCTTTCGCAGCTATCGGTTGCCTGGGACCTGTCGAGGTACAGGGTGCAGCTGCTGCTGTCACATTTCACGGCAGCAAAGTGCCAGAGTCCGTCATGCACGGTATCCCGGCTCATCAGGGTGGAAGTGAGAGCCTCTCCCGCGAGAGTCAATTTCCCTTCCTGGTTAATAGCCAATTGCAATCCTGGCAAGGTTTCTCCATGGATCGATGCAAGTACAGAACCGGTTGCCAGGGTTTTAAAGAAGCAGGAGAAGGTGAGATCGTTTTTCAATGAATCAGAGAGTGGTTTCGAAACCAGCATGTCATCCACACCGTCGAACTGCAATGCTTTGTTGCGGAACCCGGCTGCGATAACAGGAGTTTCCATGTTGGTTGCCAGGCCGTAATTTCCGTAGTTCATTACATCCTGCATGGTATCGGCCTTCATCGCTTCCATTTCCCAGAACAGAATCTGACTCATGTCGATAAGCGCTTCACGCATACCATAGAAGGCCGGTTTTGCAGAAAAGGTGCTGGTAACAAACAAGCCTTTTTCTCCATGTCTCCAGCCGGTGTTATTGTCATCCTGGATTCCCCAGGTATGGAATTCCGCAGCACCGCCCTTGATGGATGCTGTCACCAGCCTGTAGTACATCATTTTTTGCAAGTCGGCTTTTTCAGTGGTCCAGGTTTTGGTGGGATCACCAACATCCACCTCGTTGATGTTTACCTCGTAACCCAGTTGCCGGTACCGTCGTATGTTGTTTGCGAATCCGTCCCAGTCATATTGCTGTTCGAGGTTGAGATGCGCCTGAAAACCTATCACCTCCACCGGGGCCTTCATTTTTTTCAGGTGCATAGCCAACTGGTAGAAAGCCTTATATTTCGAATCGGTAGGAAACTCGATGGAGGCATCTCTCAATTCAAGTTTGCTGTTTGTGTACTGTCGTGCAATTTCAAATGACCTTCGGATATATAAGGGGTGTGTAGCGTTTACCCGCTGGGTGCCCGTAAGTCCGGACGAATCAGGTTCATATCCCAGGCGTTGCATTTCACAGGCGCTCTTCAGATCGGCGTTATAAAGAGGCCAGTAACCTCCCTGGCCGTTCCAGCTGATGGCTTCATTTACCACATTCCATGTATCTACCAGTGTATCGTTTCCCTTGTGCAGGATGATGCTCCTGATCCAGCTGTTCAGGATGGCGTCCAGGGTATCTGCAGGGAAATCGTTGTTCCTGTACCAGTTTGGAAAATACTGGTCCCATCCCATCAGCATGTGGGCTGTAACAGGAATTCCCTGTTTTTTCATTTCCACTACCTTGGTATGGAAATCATCCAGATGATACACATGCCGGTAGGTTTCGTCCCACCTTCCCCAGGCAGGATAACATTGTATGGTGGCTACCTCGCAATTCTTCAGAACGATGGATTTCACGGAAGCGTTATTGAAAAACGTTTTGGAACCATCGCTTACACAGGCTCCCATCAGCATCTGGCTTTTTATTTCTTTCAGCCCCCTTGCTTCCTGAGCATTCACGCGTATTTGGGGGAGGAGAAAAACCGCCAGGACAACCAGGATGATTGCCAGCATATCTTTTACGCTCAATTTCAGATCCTTTCCAGTCATTTCCATATGTACAGTTAAACTTCAAAGGGGAGCAATTTACAAAAAAAACAAGCGATTCTCTCCGGTTTCATGGAAACCGGGTTGACTGGAAAGAGGGAAATGCAGAAACGGTAAATCAGAATCGCATCTCAGGCACTCAATCATTAAAAAAAAAGAGGCTGTCGTTCCTTGACAGCCTCTTTTCGTAATGGGATTTTTGCTTACATCATTCCGCCCATTCCGCCCATTCCGGGGTTTGGCATCGGAGGATGTTTCTCGTCTTCTTCCTTCTCAGCGAGTACGCACTCAGTGGTGAGGAGCATACCGGCAATGGAAGCAGCGTTTTCAAGTGCAATTCGGGCAACCTTGGTCGGGTCGATAACACCGGCAGCGATGAGGTTTTCATAAACATCGGTACGGGCGTTGAAACCGAAATCGGCTTTGCCTTCGCGTACTTTCTGTACGATTACAGCACCGTCGTGTCCTGCATTTTCAGCAATGGTACGGATGGGTGATTCCAGTGCTTTGCGGACGATGGCAATACCTGTTGTTTCGTCCTCATTGGCACCCTTCATATTTTCGATCTCGCTCACAGCCCTGAGGTAAGCAACACCACCACCGGGAATAATACCTTCCTCAACAGCAGCACGGGTTGCATTCAGTGCATCGTTTACGCGGTCTTTCTTTTCCTTCATTTCCACTTCGGTAGCAGCACCAACATATAATACAGCAACACCACCGGAAAGTTTTGCAAGACGTTCCTGCAGTTTTTCCTTGTCATAATCAGAGGTGGTAGTTTCAATCTGGCCTTTGATCTGTGCAACGCGGGCATCGATGTTCTTCTTGGCACCGGCACCGTTTACGATGGTGGTATTTTCCTTGTCGATCGATACTTTTTCAGCACGACCAAGGTCGTCGAGCGAAGCACCGTCGAGACGCATACCTTTTTCCTCGCTGATTACAGTACCACCGGTAAGAATGGCAAGATCCTCGAGCATTTCCTTGCGGCGGTCACCGAATCCGGGGGCCTTAACTGCAGCCACCTTCAATGCGCCACGCAGTTTATTTACAACAAGTGTAGCCAGGGCTTCACCATCAACATCTTCAGAAATGATAAGCGGGGGACGTCCACTCTGTGCAACAGGCTCCAGGATAGGAAGCATGTCTTTCATGGTGGAAATTTTCTTGTCGTAAAGAAGAATATACGGGTTTTCAGAATGGCTTCCATCTTGTCCGGATCGGTCATGAAGTAAGCAGACAGGTAACCACGGTCGAACTGCATACCTTCAACAACATCAACGTGTGTTTCGGTACTCTTTGAATCTTCAACGGTAATAACACCTTCTTTTTTCACTTTTTTCATTGCCTCGGCAATGAGTGCTCCGATTTCGCTGTCGTTGTTGGCGGAGATAGCAGCAACCTGCTCGATCTTCTTGAAATCATCACCAATGACATTGCTTTGTTTTTTCAGGCTTTCGATAACTTTCTGAACGCCCTTGTCAATACCCCTTTTGAGGTCCATCGGGTTGGCACCGGCAGTAACATTCTTCAAACCAACGGTGATGATGGACTGGGCAAGAACGGTAGCAGTAGTGGTTCCATCGCCTGCACTGTCGTTGGTTTTGGAAGCAACTTCCTTCACCATCTGTGCGCCGATATTTTCGAAATTATTTTTCAGGTCAATCTCCTTAGCAACGGTAACACCGTCCTTGGTGACCTGGGGAGCGCCGAATTTTTTCTCGATAACCACATTACGACCTTTGGGGCCGAGGGTTACCTTAACAGCATTTGCAAGAGCATCAACCCCTTTCTTGAGCTGATCTCTGGCATCGATATTGAATTTAATCTCTTTAGCCATGATAATATTGAGTTTATAGTTTTAATCAGGTGATTAGATGATAGCCAGGATATCTGACTGGCGCATGATCAGATAGTCTTTCCCGTTATAGCTGATCTCGGTTCCGGCATACTTACCATAGAGTACAACATCACCGGATTTTACTTCCATTTTGTCGTCTTTGGTACCAGGACCTGCTGCTACAACAACACCACGCTGGGGTTTTTCCTTTGCGGTATCAGGAATATAAAGGCCGCTGGCCGTTTTTTGTTCGGCTTCCTGGGGTTCCACCAGAACCCGGTCGGCCAGGGGTTTAATTTTCACTTCTGACATATACGTCACGTTTTTGAGTTAAACAATAATTTCTTTAAGCCTATTCCTGTCATATTCCATGCCAAAGGGGGGTGTTGGCATGAATTCGACCCGATAATTGTCAATTTTACCGGTTCACCAACCACCGATGAAATTCGCCGGCCCAACCCCCAACTGTATTATACTGAATTTAAGCAACTTATCTGAATACTTAAACGATTCTGGCTGAAAAAAAATGTCAGTATGAATGACATACTGACATTTATACTGGGTTATATACCCGGACTATTTGTTTTCAGCAGGTGTTTCCTTAGGCTGTTCCTCCGTGGAAGCAGGGGCGCCAAAGTTAGGAATAGCACTGGGATCCACGGCATTTTCGATTTGCTCTTTCATGAGAGATTCATTGCTGACTCCCTGACGGGGCACAGCAGCACTGGCAGCCAGGCAGAGTACGAGCATTGAGATAGCGAGAGTCCAGGTGGCCTTTTCGAGGAAATCGGTTGTTCTCCGAACGCCCATGATCTGGTTTGATCCGGCAAAATTGGAAACAAGCCCGCCTCCTTTTGAATTCTGCACGAGAACAACGAGGATTAGGAGGAAACAAACCAGTAGAATAAGGGCAGTTACAACGAAATACATGTGAACGGAATTTGGTTATTGAATAAGTTTCTTTATTTCTTCAATTTGCGCTGCAAAATAAGTACTTTTTTCCGGATATTTCAAACTTAAATTATCGTAGGCCTGGATGGCCTTGGCATAGAGCCCCTGTCGAACATAAATCCTTGCCAGTGTGTCAGTTATAAAGCTATCATGTTCTTTTACACTGTCGGCAGAGATATCTTCAATAGACCGTGTATCCTTCGAAACCCGCGGTTCGATGCGCGGATTACTCCGGATAAAGTCATCGATAAGGCTGAATTGATTGACTCTGCTGTTGTTAGACGCATGCCCGGGTTCAATGACATCTGATTGATCATCAATCCGGCTGAGCCAATCGGAAAATGAAAGTTCTTTTTCGAAATTATTGATTTCCCTTGATAATACAGTTTGCAGGGCATCACTGGTTACAGATGCTTCGAGGGCCTCATCCGGCAGACCGGGACCAGCGATTTCCGGTTCCAACTCAGCTGTATTTTGCATGTCCTCCGGCTGTAAGTATGGTGAAACAGCGGGTTGAAAGGCTGCTGCAATCACCTGTTCCGGCACTTCTTTTTCCGTTTCCTCAATCTGGAGCAACTCTCCCGCTTCATCTTTTGCAGGTTCATTTTCCAACTCCGTAATTTTCTGCAGTCGTAAATAATCCGACAGGGAGACCTCCGCGGGAGTGATGATTCCAAGCACAGGATCAATTTCCAGTTCAAAATCGTCGGGAATCTCCTGCCTGATGAACAAAGCCTGGCGGGCAACAACTTCCGCAATATTCCTTTCCAGGGTGGGTTCTTCCTGGTCAAGCGGACCGGGGTCGGTTTCAAGTTCTATTTCATAACCGATATCCTCGGTTGTGTCCTCAACACGGGTTTCGGCGGGTACTACGGCTCTGACATCCTCAGGATGTTCCGATGAAACAGGTGCTGCAGCAGGGACTAACAGGCTGAATAACAATTCTCGGCCGGAGAGGTAGGCTGCCGCCTTCGAAAACTGCCCATCGAACAGCGGGCTGCCGGTATCTTTCAGGTGCCGAAGCAGGAGGAGGCGCGGGGTGGCAAACCAGGGATAGGCCTCCGACATCTTGCGCAATTCATTGGCTGCTGCCGCATCAAGGTGAAGTTCCTGCTGGATATATGATATGAGGGTTTCTCCGGTCATCCTCTTACCAGTTTACAAATGCCTTATTGAAAATATCTTCGGTAAGCTGATCTACAATGGTTTCAATAAGGGAATTTTCAACCGTTGCCAGGTTTTCGCTGGCGCCATATTCCTCAAAGCGGCTGAAACTACTTTCGAAGTTCTCCTTGGGGTTGATGGCATTGGTATACCTCACCTTTACTTCAATGGTGAGCCTGTTCTTGGCTGGTTTATCATCCCCGGTAATGGCGGTGGAACGGGTCTCATATCGTGTTATCTCGCCTGCAAAATCAACATCTCCGATACCATTCACCATTTTAAGTTTGGTCTGCGACCTGAATTTATCCCGCAAGGCGTCGGTGAATTGCTGACTGAGAGTTGGAACCACGATGGGTGCCCTGTTCGCAAAATACTGGACTGAAATGGTCTTCAGTTTATGATAATCGATCGAGGCTCCGGTGAATGAATAACTAACCGTGCAACCGGCCAGGATCATGGCGGGCACAAGCAGGAGGAAAATTCCCTTCAATATCCGCAGCACAAATTTACAAATCAAGGTCGTGTTCTTTAATTTTTCGATAGAGAGTACGTTCAGATATCCCCAACTCGCGGGCAGCATCTTTACGCTTACCATGGTATTTCTCCAGGGCTTTCCTGATCATTTCAATTTCCTTTCCTTCGAGTGAGAGTGATTCTTCCACAATTTCTTCCGTATCCTGAATCACCTGGGGTATATCATTTCCAATATCCATGCTCCTTGGAGCGGCACGTTTAACAATGGGTTCCGAGCCGGAATACAATTTCTGTATAAGCTGGGCATTGTTTTCCATAATATCTTCATCCGTATGCCCCTTCTTCAACATTTCGAGTACCAGCTTCTTCAAATCATTCATATCATTCTTCATATCGAAGAGTACCTTGTACAGGATCTCCCTTTCTGAAGCAAACGCCCTGGCATCTTCTCCCTTGTACAAAGCAGGCAACTTGATATCCACATAGTCCGGGAGATAGCGTTTCAGGGTATTTACATCAATCAGCCGGAGGTGTTCAATCACTGAAATCTGTTCTGTAACGTTCTTGAGCTGCCTGATGTTGCCCGGCCACTCATATTTCTGGAGCATTTGCAAGGCATCGGGTTCAAGCGTGATGGCCGGCATCCTGTACCTTTCGGCAAAATCAGTGCGAACTTGCGGAACAGCAGCGGGATATCTTCGCTCCGGTCGCGCAGCGGGAGGCATGACGATAGGAACCGTGTTGAGCCTGTAATAAAGGTCCTCCCGAAACTTACCATCCTGGATCGACTTCAGCACATCGATATTGGTGGCCGCAATTACCCGGACATTTGTTTTCTGAACTTTGGAAGACCCAACACGAATAAATTCGCCGGTTTCAAGGACACGCAACAGGCGAACCTGCGTTGACAGGGGCAGATCGGCTACTTCATCGAGGAAAATGGTACCACCGTTGGCTACCTCAAAATAACCCTTACGACTTTCATGGGCACCCGTAAATGCACCCTTCTCATGCCCAAACAACTCGGAATCAATGGTGCCCTCAGGAATAGCCCCGCAATTAACTGCAATATAGGATCCGTGTTTCCGGGCACTGAACTGGTGGATGATCTGGGGAAAAACTTCCTTGCCTGTTCCGCTCTCCCCTGTAATGAGCACAGAAAGATCGGTGGGAGCCACCTGCCGGGCAATATCAATGTCCCGGTTCAGGAGCGGACTGTTACCGATTATTCCAAAACGCTGTTTGATCTGCTGAACATCCATACTCATTATCTGCCAGATAGTACTTTTAAATAGCAAACTGACATTATGCTATTTTCGTATGACAAAATTACAAAAAAGCTGAATATTCCAGCTTATCAGATATACACATTTATTATTTATCTGATATTAAGTCATTTAAATAATAGTGCCTGATAGTCTAATTTGAAATACCGGAAGATTAAAAAAAAGTGGTCCGGCACATGGGAGGCGGTTGAATTGCACAAACGGGTAAGCCTGAAGTCCTTTTTCCAATACCTTTGTATATTCAAACCTTAAAAAGCTGTTTCAATGAAGTTCATCGGTATTATTCCGGCCCGGTACGGGTCTACCCGGTTTCCGGGCAAACCTCTGGCAGAAATTCATGGCATGTCGATGATCCGGCGGGTTGTGACGCAGGTCGGGAAGATACTTGATGATGTTTATGTTGCAACGGATGACCAGCGGATCTTAGATCATGTGATCTCTTTTGGTGGAAAGGCATTGATGACTTCGCCTGAGCACCGCAGTGGAACAGACCGCTGCCGGGAGGCACTGGAAAAAGCAATATCCTCAACCGGTAAAAAATGGGAGGTGGTGATCAACATTCAGGGCGATGAACCATTCATTCAACCGGAACAGATCAGGATGCTGATGGACTGTTTCGGGGAAGAGAAAACCGACATTGCCACCCTGATAAAAAAGATTGACCGGGAGGATGATCTGCATAATACGAATATCCCGAAAGTAATGGTTAACCGGTTTTCTGAGGCACTGTATTTCAGCCG
>JAXLTS010000004.1:0-215786 GCA_046329925.1 Bacteroidales bacterium | reverse complement strand
CGGCAATCTATCTGCTGAGCCCCTTATTGCTGCCAACATTTTCTGGCTTGGCACCACCTCAGGCACCATAACTGACTCTCAGGGTTATTTTTCAATTGGCATGCCTCAACAAAACAAAACCCGGCTGGTAATCAGCTATACAGGTTTCAAAACCGACACCATTGATATCATTCCCGAAAATAGTCCTATCGAGGTGACACTCTTTCAGGATAACAGTATTGACGAAGTTGTCCTTGTTCAACGACAGTCGGGGAGTTTCATTTCGACAATACAACCCATCAAAACGGAAGTCATCACCACAGCAGGTCTTCGTAAACTGGCCTGTTGTAACCTGGCTGAAAGTTTCGAGAATTCCGCAACGGTAGACGTTAATTACACGGATGCAATAAGCGGGGCCCGCATAATCCAGTTACTGGGCTTGTCAGGGATATACAGCCAATTAATGACAGAAAATATTCCTTCTGTGAGAGGACTGGCAATTCCCTTTGGGCTAAACCAGATTCCCGGTCCATGGATGGAGTCCATCCAGATCGCCAAAGGCAGTTCTTCCGTTATTAACGGGTATGAATCCATTACAGGGCAGATCAATGTGGAGTTGCAGAAACCTGCCATTGCTCCGGCACTCTTCCTGAACCTCTATGGAAGTTCCGAGGGTCGGATGGAAGTCAATCTGAACCTGGCACATAAAATAAGTGACAAATGGAGTACCGGGCTTCTTACACACGGCTCCCTAACTGCTATGCCTGAAGATGCCAACAAGGATGGATTTATCGATATGCCATTGGGGAATCAGATCAATCTCATGCAACGCTGGGACTACCAAGGGAAAAAAGAACACTCCCAATTTGGGTACGGAGTTATGGATGAAACAACCAGTGGTGGACAAATGGAATATTTTACCAGCGAAAATTCTGGTGATTATTATTCAACCTTTATCCACTCGCGAAAATACCAGGCATTTGCAAAAAATGGGATCATGCTGGAGCGCCCTGCCACCAGCCTGGGCATGATAAGCCATTTCTCCCGCTACGAACAATCAGCCCGCTTTGCTGAAAAGAATTTTGAGGGTCGCCAGAATAGTTTCTACAACAACCTCATATTCCAGAGTTACCTGGGCAATACAAATCATGCCTATTCTACAGGTATTTCATTTATGGCCGATAGCTATGAGGAACAGTTTGAAACGACCCGGATTACCAGGGAGGAAATTGTTCCGGGTACCTTTTTCCAGTATAACTTCAACAATGCGGGAAAAATAAACCTTATAACCGGTATCCGCGCTGACTATAACTCGGCATTCGGGTGGTTGATCAGTCCGCGGCTACACTTCAGGTATAATCCTGACTCGCTGTTCAGTATCCGTCTTTCGGGCGGGAAGGGCTATCGCACAGTGAACATCTATTCCGACAATCTATCACAGCTGGCCAGTTCTCGGACATGGATCATCACAGGGAAACCGGCTCCGGAAGAAGCCTGGAATTATGGCATCGATCTGACAAAGACATTTCTCTTTCCGGGCAACAGGAGGTCCACCATCAGTGTGGATTATTACCGTACCGACTTCCTGAGCCAATGGGTGACTGATCTGGATCACTCAGCCAGGGAACTGAATATGTATGCGCTCAACGGTAAATCATTTTCGAACAGTTACCAGGCGGAGATTCGCTTTGAACCCCTGAACCGGTTCGAAGTTACAGCTGCCTGGCGGGTAAATGACGTCCGGGTTACCTACGATGGTAACTTGCGTGAGAAACCCCTTGTAAGCAGGAACAAAGGCTTGGTCAATGCCTCCTATACTCTTCGCGCAATGAAACAGCAGTTGGTACCCACCGCTGTCCCCAACGGAAGTGCCAGGATCCGGATTTAATGGCAAATCGGCAAGATACCGGCGTAGGATCGAAGATCTATTGTTCTATGCCGCACGCACTTTTACAGATAACCAGGCGTTTCCGACGCATAGTTTTACCTGGGAGGAGAGAACCTTCTCAATTATCGACAGCCAAATCCGATCATCGCAGCGGAGGATCCAACCAGCAGATTTCTTTGATGCGACGATGATATGAGGGGCCAGTAAGCGGTATAAAGGCTTGTGGAGCTGCGCTTTACATTGAAATAAAAAATACAACCATGTTTAACCTAACGCAAAAATCCCATGAAAAAACACTCATTAATTATGCTTCTGCTCCTCGCAGGAATCTTTGTGAATGCACAGGATAAGGGGGTGAAATGGACAAGTGTAAGTATAAAAACTTCTGCCCAGTGCGAACAGTGCAAAACCCGTATCGAGGAATATCTTGCTTTTGAGCCCGGAGTGAAAAAATCAACCCTCGATTTGCAAACCAAGGAAGTCACTGTGGAATACAACACCGGCAAAACAAATCTTGACAAGCTCCGCAAGGCAATTACAAAATGCGGGTATGACGCAGACGACCAGCCAGCTGATCCGAAAGCCTATAAGAAACTGCCAGCCTGTTGTAAGAAACCAGGTGATCCGGATGCCAAACCACACGGGAAGAGCGAGATGTAGACGGTGAATGGTGAATAGTATAAGGTAAGTGGTATAAGGTAAAAGGTTTAAAGTAAAAGGTGTAAGGTGTAAGGTAAAGGGGGCAGTGGAAGGTGTAGAATTAAATGTGATGAAACTGTTTCCTTCAATCTTTCCATTTTTTTCTTTTACTTTTTACTATTCACTTTCAACTCTTTACTCTTTACTCTTTACTCTTTACTCTTTACTTTTTCCTCTTTACTCTTTACTCTTTACTTTCTTCTTTCTACCCTTTACCACTTACCGCCTACCACATTCATCGCCACTTTCACACCATCTGCGGCACTGGAGATAATGCCTCCGGCATACCCGCTGCCTTCACCGATGAGGAAGAGATTTTCAAACCCGGTACAGCAGCCGTTTTCTTCACGAATTACCTGGATGGGTGATGAGGTTTTACTTTCCAGCCCGAGCAGGATACCATCATCATACCCTTTCAACTTGCGGTTAAAATCTTCCAGTCCGATGCGGAGTGAATGGATTACAGGTTCCGGCAGCATCTCCCAAAGAGGTGCAGGGAGCAGTCCAAGGGGATAACTCGATTCTGCAAGGTCTTTCTGTTCCTTACCCTGCAGAAAATTCTTAACAGAACAGAATGGCGCCTTGTAACCATCACCATACCGGTAGAACTTGCGTTCGAGTTCTTCGAGTTGATCAAGTGCTTCTGCGGGTGTCACTTTTTTTCCTGCGAGCTTATCGGGGTGAACACCTGCCACACAGGCGGCATTGGCGAAAAGCCCATTCCGCATGTAATAGCTCATCCCATTCACTATATTCTGTCCGGGGTATGCAGTGGCTGGTACCACGATTCCACCGGGGCACATGCAAAAAGAATATACCGGGTGTTTGCCGTCGGCATCGGAGGTGAGTCGGTACTCGGCGGCCTTTACTCCCTCCAGTTTCTTTATTCCCCATTGCGCCTGGTTGATCTGATCCTGACGATGCTCCGCACGAAAGCCCAATGCAAAATTCTTTGTCCGAAACCCTACTCCCAGTTGCATGAGCATGCGATAAGTCTCGCTGAAGAATGACCAGGAGCCAGAAAAAAATAGTCGGCCGGAAACTCCTTATCTCCTGCTCGGGCAGCCCAGAAACACGTCCCTCGCGGGAGCCTCGGAGGCCCCGAAAGGATTCATTTTCCAAAAAAATCCCGTATCCCTGCTGCAGAAATTCATTTACGCGAAAGGTTTTTCACCACGCGCCGCAAATGGTTACTTCCTATGTGCGGATGGGCCGGATATGCAATTTCTGCCGGTGCTCCGGCTTCGATATATTTCCGAATAATGAAGTTCCGTTCAGCCGAAATATGTTTGAATCGCGATGTCAGTTTCCCATCAGAGAAAGTCCTGCACCACCTTCGCCAATCATAATTTGCTACCGGATCAAAATCTCCCCCCTGTTCAGGCTCCTGATTTTTCGGCCCGTTTATCTACATCGGAACCACGATCAGAATTGTCACCTCCATGCCGGACTGCTGAAGCACCCAGTGCGGCAAAGAATCCTGCCAGAGGACCGGTTCCCAACACCAATGCCCTCCCTCCCTTTCCATTCAGGGGTATATCGATCACATTTTCAGAAGAAGGCCCCTTCCACGGCCCCCGGGACAGTAACAGCAATGCGTAGCGACCAGTGTATAAATGATTTCTTCCGGGCGTCCAGGCTCTTACTGTCGATGAGACGCTAAAATCCCAGCATTTCCGACTTCCTTTTCGATGCGTCTGCGGAGTTCCTCGCCGCATAACCGGTGGGCATTTTTGCTCCGGTATCCGGGCATTCATAGGCAAAGTTCATGCAAGTTAGGCAAAAGAGGTTAATTTTCGGATCCGCGAAGATAATCAGATTCTGGTGGAAGAAACAGGCAGAATAATCCGTAACAGGGTTCCTTTCCGGGCTCGGATTCTATTTCAAGTGTACCCGAATGCTCCAGGATGATACTATAGCTTATGGCCAGGCCCAGTCCTGTGCCCATGCCTGGTTCTTTGGTGGTAAAAAAAGGATCCAGAACCCGTTGTATATTTTCATTGCTGATCCCATGCCCGGAATCAGCTATGGTTACAATTACCTGGTTAATTTCCATATTTGTACCAACCCGGATTACACCCTCCTTGTCGATAGCCTGGACTGCATTTTGCAACACATTCAGAAAAACCTGGTGTAATTTTCCTCCGTTGCCCGTAATATATATTTTTCTAGATTCATAATGTCTTTCGATACGGATGCGGTCACGAAGGCTGAAATTTAGCATGAGCAGGCAATTGTCAAGGATATTGTGCAGGTCACAATTCTCGTTGAACACATCCTTCGACCTGTTGAACTGGTTCAATCCCCTGACTATGGAGGATGCCCGTTCCACCCCTGTTTGAATACTATGCAGCAGTATTTTCACTTTTTCCTCATGGATCAGATTTTTTTCCAGCATAAAATCACTGAGGCCTTCATATGCACCCTGGATAAAATTCAATGGGTTATTAATCTCATGTGCTATGCCGGCGGTGAGAGTTCCGAGGGAGGCCATCTTCTCACTCTGAACCAGCTGCATCTGAGCCTTCTTTAATTCATCGAGTGCATGCCTCAGTTTTTCATTCTGCTCATTGATTATCTGATTTTTCCGGAGCAGTTCATCATTCAGATTTTGCAATTCATCGTTGGTAGCTGAAAGCTCTTCGTTGGTAACGGCCAGTTCATCGGTGCGTTCATTCACCAGAGTCTCCAAATGTAAACGGTGCTGTTCAAGTTCCTGCTCGATTTGTTTTTTCTCAGTGATATCCCTGGAAATAGTTTGAATCATTTCCTGCCCCTGCCATATAATTTTCGACATGATGCCACTCAAGAAGTGGATTCTGCCCATCGCATCGATGAACCTGTTTTCTATGTATCCCGATGTCCGGTCCTGACTTTTTATCAGCCTGATTGTCGCCTCACTTACCATGGCAAAGTCATCCGGATGAATATGTGCCTTACGACCAGGATTACTATAATCAGCCGATGTTATACCGGTTATCTCTTCAAGCTTCCTGTTACCGAACACGATATTTCCTTTGTAGTCAGATATCATCACCACATCCGGAAAGGCTTCAATCAACATGCGGTAACGCTCCTCACTTTCCAGCAGTGCGCTTTCTGCCAGTTTTCGTTCGGTAATATCGACCAGGCTGACAAGAATAGTATCCTGAAAGACGGAGGTTCCAATCAGTACAATCCGCTCTCCACCCTGTTTTGCAGTTAACCGGCATTCAAGAGGATTTATATCTCCCATGTCGGATTCCGCTTCCCTGATCAGTCTTTTCCAGATGGCCTGCATTTCACTCCTGTAATTTTCTTCAGGGAAAATTTTCTGCCACCAGAGATCGATATGGGGGATGTCATCCGAAGTATAGCCCAGCAGGAGCGTAAACTGTTTGTTAACACTGGTTATAACTCCCCGTTGATGAATCTCGGCCAGGGCTATGGGTGCATGGAAAAACAGGTGCCGGTAGCGGTTTTCGCTTTGTATCATAGCCTGTTCGGCCAGCTTTCTCCGGGTAATATCGAGGATAACCCCATCGAGGTACTCCACTTCTCCCTGCCCGTTACTGATCGCCTGCCCCTTCTCATAGGCCCAACGAATGCTCCCATCGCGATGTTTGATCCTGTATTCAATTTCCCAGGGTACACCTGCAGATACTGCATTCCCCACTTCCTTACTCACTCGATCCAGGTCCTCAGGGTGTATGACACTCGCAAATGATCGCTTTTGATTCTCTATAAAATCGGACGAGGGGTATCCGCTCAATCTTTCAATTTCCGAGCTCATGAAGATCATGGTCCAGTTCTGATCATGCCGACATCTGTATGTAATGCCGGGAATATTATTCACCAGGCTTTGATACCGGTCACGGCTATCCTTCAACTCACGGGCCACCTGCAGGCGTTCCGAAATATCCACAATGAGCCCGCGGATACCCACAGGCTTATCATCTTCGAGCACCAGCCGGGCATAGATCTCCCCCTCGAAGATGTCACCATTCTTGGTTAGTAACCGGTAACTGTTCCCTGCCAGAATTTCTCCCTGGAGGATACGACCTATATTCTCACTGGCCCGGGGATGTTCAGACGGATCGAGTGTATCAAAAACAGACAACCCTTTCTTAATATCCTCAAAATCAAACCCGAACCGCTGTAAGGCAGTCCGGTTAACATAAACAAGTCTGCCCGAAAGATCTGCCTCAAAAACAGATTGAGGTAACAATTCTGTCATCTCCCTGAATTTCTTTTCGCTCTGCACCAGCGATGCTTCAGCCTCTTCCCGTGCTCTTATATCATTCAGTGCTTTTTCCAGGGCTGTCTGATTGATTCTGGAACTGAAGAAAGCAATAAGTCCAACCAGGATGATGGAAACACCAACATCTATTAGATATTCATTGAAAACATCTCCCGGACCGAAGTAATACCGGCTGAAAACAAAGGCCATAACAAGGTTGCCCGCCGAGTATACCAGGATTGCCCATTTGTAGGATGCCAGCAAGATAGCTGTGGTGGATAGCAGGACGATCAGGTAGATTATACTGTCAAGTTTGGCAATTTCTGCATTGGTATCGAAAAATAGAATGGTCCATATAGCGGCAAAAGCAAGCACAAGCACAAGATGCGTTACTATTTTCACGAATCCCTGCTTCAGTAATATAATAGCTGCAGTGTAAAGCAGGATGAGGCTGATCATTGAAACTGTTACTGCCGCATTCAAATCAATTTCTGTCAACCCGGGGATCTGAACCATTATGGTAATTACCAGCCCTGTGGCAATTATAATCAGCAGTGATGCAAGCAAATAGTAATGTATGAAGCGAACTCTAAGCCAGGTTGCATAGTTCTCATTGCGGGCTTGGTCAGGAGGTTTAACAAATGATCCGACCTTGTTGAAAAATGTACGGGATGCCATGGAACTCATATACCATTATTCATGAATGCATTGTCATACAGGTTCAAAAGTGGCATTTTTTCCTTAGGAATACAAGGAATGAAGACCTCAGGGTATTATTTTTATTGACCTTTTGTATTACCGTAACTTCAACCTCGGTTAGAATCAATCCTGGCCGAAGTCGAATCCTTCAAGATTTTCTGCATAAGACGAACTTAAGGGGCAGGCTTTCCTGGCGGGGCATAAACCTGACCGGTTCCAGAACATCGCGGTATTCCACCAACCCAAAGGTGCGGAATTCCCTTTCTATTTCCAGATCATCATAAAAGAATACACGCAATCCATTGTTTACCTGATACCGGTTCCGGCTCAGATATCGTCCGGATGTGTATGCGTTCATGGCAGTTGATGCGGTAACGAAGATCATCATTCCACCAGGCTTTAATTGTCTGTAGCAGGCATTCAGGAAATACCTGCGTTCAGTTTTATTCAACAGGTGGATCAGGGCATAACAGAAAACGGCATCGAAAACCGATTCATCAAAAGGCATTTGGGTAACCGAACCATGATGCGTCAGGCAATTAATGCCGTGTTCCCGGGCAAGACGGATTGCTGATCCGGAAATTTCGATCCCGGTGACTTCAAATCCACTTCCAATAAAAGCTTTTGCATTTCTGCCATATCCAAATCCCGGAATCAGTATATGGTGGTATCCTTCCAGGCTGAAGACCCTTATCCCCTCCAATGCAGAATCGGAAGGTTCAAACTTCCAAAGGGCACCTTCGGTTGCAAACAGCGCTTCCCAGAAATCCGGCATGCAGATTTATTTACGTCCCAGTGCCTGACTGAGCGGAATTACAATGGCGAGGATCAATGCCAGCCTGAAACTTTGTTCCCAGGCTATGTTAAATTCCCGCCCGCGGATAAAATAATTCCAGGAGCCACTGAAAACTGCGTTAATCAGGAATGCAACGGAGAAAATAAGCACAAAACGGATGATGAAGTCTTTAAGTTTCATGCACACAAAGATAGGTGAAATTTCTTAAAACGGTTTTACATTAAAACGAATCAGTATCCTTATTTTTTTGGTGATATTCGCAGTGAAAGAATGATACTGGCAGAAATAACTGCAGCGATAAAAATCAACGACCATTCGATGGGAATTTTATACAGGTCGATCAGGAGCATCTTGAGTCCGACAAAAACAAGTACTACCGCCAGTCCATAGCTTAACAGCCAGAAACGCTGGACAATACCGGCGAGTGCGAAATATAGTGACCGGAGTCCAAGAATAGCAAAAACATTTGAAGTATATACGATAAACTGGTCCTGTGTAATAGCAAGGATGGCAGGGATGCTGTCCACAGCAAATATCAGATCGGTTGTTTCGATAAGCAGGAGAACCAGAAAAAGCGGAGTTGCAAACCGTTTCCCTTCAATACGTACAAAAAACCGATCGGCATGCAATTCCTGTGTCACAGGGAAATGTTTACGGAAGAACCGGATGACCGGATTTTTCTCAGGTTCGATCTTTGTATTGGCATGGGTGAACATTTTATAACCGGTATATAACAACAATGCCCCAAAGAAATAAATTGTAAAATGGAATTTTTCAATAAGGGCCACCCCGGCAAAAATAAAGATAACACGCATCACAAGTGCTCCCAGGATGCCCCAGAACAGGACCTTATGCTGGTAAGCCGAAGGTACCTGGAGAAAAAGGTAAAGATCATGATGAAGACCAAAAATATTGTCTACACTTAAAGCTTTTTCTGGGTATCCGGTAAAGAAATTCAGTGCCTGCTGCTGGCCACGCCAGAAATAAATGATCAGATTAAAAAGAAGAGCAAGTCCCACCCATACAAAAGTCCAGATGATGGCTTCCTTTACTGATACTTCATGTGATTTCCTGTGAAAAACGCCCAGATCAAGAGCCAGCATTATCAATACAAAACCATTGAAAATAATCCAGAAAAGCAAAGGAGTATCCATTATTCTTTTTTATTCAGGAACAGTAAAAAGCACAAATTTGTTCATTTCAGGCTCATCCATCAAGACTATATAACAGGAGCGTTACGGCCTGGTTTTGAATAATATGAACAATCTGAAAGTCCACTTACTTTACCGCGATAGTTTTATCAGGAATATAACGGAAGGGAGATGGTAGCACGTGTTCCTCTGCCCGGTTCGGATTCAATTTCCAGGTTCCCCCCTGCTTCACGTATGATCTGGTAACTAATGGAGAGCCCCAGGCCGGTGCCTTTGTCCGGCCCTCTTGTCGAGAAAAAGGGATCCGTAATCCTCGACAGTATTTCCAAAGGTATTCCGCAACCGTTGTCTTCAATCTTAATCTCCAGGCCTGATTCGCTCATACTGGTATGTATCGCAATCAATCCTTCCTTTTCGATAGCCTGCACCGAATTGGTAAGAATATTTAACAAGGCCTGATGGAGTTTGCTTTCATTCATCATCACTTCCGGTTTTCCGGAAACAAAATTCTTCGAAACCATGATACGTGAACCCAGTTGTGATGACAGTATTACCAGGCAATGATTAATGGCCTCAAATACATTGCATTTCATCTTCTCATCCGAATTGCGCGAAGTGAAATAAGAAAGACTCCTTACAACCTCTGCCGCCCGATCGATACCCTGGTGAATATTCAGAATTACCGATTGCATTTCTTTTGTGTCCTCCTCACTCAAATTTTGCAATGCCTGTTGCATATAATTGTCCAGTCCGTACATCCCTCCCTTAATGAAATTCAATGGATTATTTATCTCGTGGGCGATACCGGATGCCAGCGTTCCGATAGATGCCATTTTCTCCGACTGTATCAACTGTCGCTGTGCTTTTTGCAGGTTATTCAATGCTAGTTCCAGATTATCACGTTGGGTCCGGAGTTCTTCATTGGTCTGGCTTAGTTCAATATTCAGGGATTCAATTTCGCTTGCCCGGTGAGCCAATGATATACTCAGAAGTTTTTTAGTATTGAAATTATGATACACAATGATTAAGAGCGCAAGGATGAGGAGGATCACAAGGCCTCCCGCAAAAAGCATATACCTGTTAATCCGAATTTTTTCCTCCTGGATAGCATTGATAGTCCGGAGGAATTCCATTTCCTGAACTTTCTTATCAACCTCCGTGAGGGACTTAAGCTGATCGAACTGCCTGGTTCTTCCGATCCTGTTGATACTATCACTCAGAGTGGCATAATCCCTGGTCAACAGGTAAGCCATCCGGTAATCTTTGGTTTCACCATAATATCGCGCCTTTAAACCAAGAATATCTATCTTCAGCTGAAATGCATCGATTTTCTTAATTAGTGAATCAGCCTTATTAAGGTAATGGAAAGCATTATTATACTCCCTGGATTCAAGATATGCTGATCCGAGACTAAAATTATTTTTGGCCAGTTCATATTTATTACCGAGCCTTTCGTTTATCCGGCTTGCCATTACATAATACCTGACAGCAGTATTGTAATCACCAGAATCGCGATAAATATTACCAAGGTTATTGTAATTCTGAGCAATGGATTGCTCTGCCCCCAGTTTCTCATTAATTGCAAGTGCCTTCAGAATAGCCTTTAGGGCGTCAGCCCTGTTGCCAAGAGCCCTGTACGCGATACCTAAATTATTCCATGCTGTTGCTTCAAAAAAATCATTCGGATTACGTTTCAAACCCTCCAATGTCAATTTAAAATACTTGAGTGCCTCTTTATCATATTCCAATTCACGAAGCACCAATCCAATATTATTGTATTCCCTCCAGGTAGTACTTAATTCCCCGGCTCTTTCCTTTATCCCCAGGGCACCAAAATAATGCTCCAATGCGCCATTATAATCACCTAAGTAATATAATGCCACACCTTTACGACTAAAGGACTGCGCCAGTCTGAGTGAGTCACCTGTTTGCAGGGAAATCGCCAATGCTGAATCAACATAGCGATTGGTAATGCCAGCGTAATTAGCTGAATTTTTCAGGACCAAATCATTGAGCAAATCTATTTTTTCTGAATCAGAAATTTTTGAATGGAGAATATGCTTACATGAATCCTCTACCCAGTTTTGTGCTAAACCAACCTTACTGGAGAAAATAATCCCAATAAAAAGTAAAATCAACCTGATCTTCGGCAGTAAGATGGTTCCAGGTTTCTGTTTTAATGTGAAATCAGCCTTAATAACCCACGGACTAATATGGGGCAAAGAAGAAGAAGGTGTACCAGAAGTCAGTTTCATTAAAGGGCATTATTTACAATTTTACTAATAAGAATTTTATAAATACATTCTTTTTGAGCGAGGAACTATTCTGATTGTCAAAATTAAGGTTATTTTTGACTAACTGATTAATGCTAACGAAGTACAGATTCTCCTATGAAGACTATTTTCCGGGGATCCAAAATGATTTTAATCTTGTCGGTTTTCACAAAATCCGGTGATAACGAACTACCAACAAAAACAGGTTTGGGTTTTCGGGCATTGATCTGTCTGGGTCTTTTGGGGGCATTGCCGATTTTCCCCTTGCCGGCTCAGTTAATTAATCCCTATTCATATATTATTCCAAAATCAGCAACTGCAGATTCAGGTATGGTCGTTTCTGCCCATCCGCTGGCAACTGCTGCAGGGGTTGAAATACTCCGGAAAGGTGGCAATGCGATCGACGCGGCAATCGCGGTCCAGTTTGCTTTGGCGGTTGTACTGCCTGAAGCAGGAAATATTGGAGGAGGCGGATTCCTTCTTGCTGTGCTGAATGATGGTAAAAAGCTGGCAATCGATTTCCGTGAAAAAGCACCGGGTGGGTCCTCCCGCACCATGTACCTGGATAAACAGGGTAATCCTGTGGACGGGAAAAGCTGGTACGGTGCATTCTCTTCGGGAGTACCGGGCAGTGTGGATGGAATGTTACTGGCCCATCAATTTGGGAAGCTGTCGCTGAAAGAATTAATGGAACCGGCTCTCAGACTTGCTGCAAATGGTTTTGCAATTACCAAGGCAGAGGCATATAGTCTGACTGATTCCCGGGATGATTTTCTAAAATTCAACAGAAAGCCCACAGCCTTTACAAGAAAGGAGAATTGGGCAGAAGGCGATACTCTCCTGCAGCCGGAATTGGCTTCAACATTGGAAAAAATAAGAGATGAGGGCAGAGCAGGATTTTATGAGGGCAACATGGCTCACCTTATTGCAGCCAGCAGCAGTAAGAATGGTGGAATCATAACGGAATCGGATTTAAAGGAATATAAGGCTGTCATTAGGGAAGTCGTTGAGTTCCCGTATCGCGGATTTGAAGTGATAACTATGCCTCTTCCTGCCAGCGGGGGAGTGTTGCTGCCACAAATGCTGGGCATGGCAGAGATGTATCCTGTTCAAAAGATGGGGTTCCACACACCTGCCTCCGTGCACCTGATGACAGAGATTGAACGACGTGCTTATGCTGACCGGGCAAGATACCTTGGTGATCCTGATTTTGTAAGTATACCGGTAAAGGAACTTACATCCAAAAGATACCTGGGAGACAGAATGAAAGATTTTTCGCCATTGAAGGCCGGTAACAGCAGGTCAACTGAAGCAGGAATTTTTCAGGAGGCCTCGGAAACAACTCATTTTTCAATAATTGATAAAGATGGCAATGCAGTTGCAGTTACAACTACCCTCAACGGCGGATACGGATCTTTTCATGTAGTGGAAGGGGCAGGATTTTTGCTGAATAACGAAATGGATGACTTCAGCATCAAACCGGGTGTACCTAATGCTTATGGCGCAATTGGGGCCGAAGCGAATGCCATCGTACCCGGTAAACGCATGCTCAGTTCGATGACGCCAACCATACTATTGAAAAATAATAATATTTTCCTCATTGTTGGAACTCCGGGGGGGACAACAATTACCACTTCCGTATTTCAGACCATAGTGAATATTGTTGACTTCAATCTGAGCCTGGAACAAGCCATCAACACTCCCAAATTCCATCATCAATGGCTTCCTGACCAGATCCGGGTGGAAAAGGATTTTCCTGATGAACTGATCAGACAATTGAAAAAGCTTGGCCACACCGTAAAACGAGGTGGACCAATCGGACGGACCGATGCAATAATAGTGCTCTCTAAAGGAGAATTTTATGGAGTAGGGGACAAAAGGGGGGATGATGCAGCGATGGGGTATTGAAATTATTGTTCCGGGTTCCGGGTTCCGGGTTCCGGGTTAATAACCTGGAACTTTGAACCCGTAACTTTGAACATCAATCATCATTCCTTCACAAAATACAAGCGGTTATCTTCTATTCTGTACATCAGTGGGGCAATTTGAATTTTTGGATACCGGAGCCGGAGACGTTTTGTTTCAATGAGAACAAAAACGACCTCGTTCCCTATTTCGAACATAGGAGAAAAATGAGTGAAGTGCTCCTCGGCCCATTCACGGTCCCAGCCTGCATTTTCCACAAGTCCTTTGATAAACTCATCCTTTCGAGCAAACAGGTTTACCATTCCGCAATTATTATGCGCGATGAGTGCAATGTGGCGGACTTTCCCTACAGAAATGGCATAAGACACCTTGAATTCGCTGTACCTAAGGTTTGCCCCTCCCGAACGGATAATAAATGCAAAGTTATCGGGCATATGCAGGTGTTTGCGGTTGTCCATACACATCCCAACCAATAACTGGGCAGTATCATAAGGGACGAAAGGCCTGTCAAGGTTATGAAATTCGAGCAGCAAACCTATCGGAGTATTCCTGTACTCCTGCGGGATATCTTCAATGTTCGTAACTGGAACCAGTCTTTTCATGATTCAGGGTTTTCCGGATATGATAACAAAAACGGCTAAAAATAGTTTATTCCGTTTAATCTTTTTAATTCCCCGGAAAAGATAGCGGTGTTAAGTTTACAGGTGCAGATTCATCCCTGGCAACCATCGCAGTCCACGGGGATTATTGGCAGCATGATTCAGGACTCCCAACTGCAGCCCATGCAGTTCCTTGCTGTTATTGAAGAGTGAAACCGCAATCCCGTGCATATTGGACACAGCCACATACCCGCCAACTGCCAGTCCATACAAGTTCTCCGATTTCAAATATCCGAGGGTGATAGCGGTTCCCCTGATGGTGTTATTGCAAACAAGAATGGATGAACTGATACCGATTCCATTAAGTTCATTTTCCAGTGATATCCCAATACCGGATAACACGATTCCGTTGAAGGTTTCCTCCGCACCTGCCATGAAGCCTGCAATTCCAATCCCCGAAACGGTTCTTCCCCCCATGATTAATCCGGAAACGGCAATTCCGTTTACCTTGCTGCCAGCCACAACCAGACCACCAATCCCTAGCCCGTTAAAATTATGAAAACCTGGTCCGAAGATTCCAATACCCAGTCCATTCAGCCCATATGCCATGGGAAACAGACCGGCAGAGATGCCGTTTACCCGGCTTAATTTGTTTTTATCCCAATTGTCTCCCAGCCCTATTGTAAAGTTAAAACCATTGATAACCTTCGTCTCCCGGTCTTTAACATTGAAACGAATCCCATTAAAGGCATGCGAATTTCCAAAACTTAATCCAAACCTTTTAAAAGGAATATTCAAAGCTTTGCCATTTGAAAGCCTATCCTGGCCATAGGTTCCACCATTCAAAAATATCAGGTATACAAGCAGGCAAAACAGATATCTGCCGTGCAGAACAAGCAACCGTATGAATGTCATGACCATCGGGTTTTTTAACGTAAAATAAATGGTACCACAGTAGCGATTATACCCGTGCAGACAACAACCATAATAAATAAATTGTACCGGATATTGTAATTTCCCAGCAAGGACTCATCATAATATTTAGCCACATCCTTGTCACGGTACATCGCCAGCAGTCCCGCAGTGAGTTTCATTCTGGTCTGGCGTCCCTTGAGCAATCCAATAACCACAACAATATTAACTATCACAATAAGCACTACAAAAACAAACATAACAGTCAGTGTTGATCCATTGGTCCGGGACTGTTCGACCATCCCTGCATTAATGGCAAGTGTGATCAGGTTCAGAACAATTGAAGTAAGGATAAAAATAGTATCCGTCTTCGTATTTTGCTGCAACTCGCTGGTGATATGATTATGAACAAATTCAATCATGGGGACCTCCGTTTTTTTTGATTTTTTAGCAATTTAGCTGTTTAGGAGTTTAGGGGGTTGGGAAGTATGGAACAAAAGAAATGAGAATTATAAAACCGGAATGCGGCTCGTCAAACTTAATATACTATTCAAGTTCCTCATCAATATTTCTGCCACCACACCCATGCACCACCTCCCTTGATCAAAGATACTTCAATTTTTCCCGAAACGATTACAAAACCCCACCAGCATTTCTTCCTCTATACCCATTTCTTCGATGGGGACGGGATCAGCCTTTTCTATCTCTTTCAGAAAATTCTCAATGTTTTCTGTGGGTTTAAACAGGGCACAAACCTGACGACTCAGGTCGACTGTCTCCATGCCGGGTGCAAGCCAGCTCAGTTCAAATTTGCTTACTATGACAGAAACTCCGGCCTGTCTGGCAACCTCGGGCAGACCATCCTGAATATATTTCATCACCATGGTTACTGACCCGCTACTGAATACCATCTGGTGGAGCAGGTGCTGGAAAGATATGGCCTGTACTGAAAGTTCACGTAAACGGGTGGTGTCATTCATACTGGTGGCAGAATCGCTCTGCATTTTGAATTTCATCATATACTGTCTGAAGAAATCTGATCTTGAATAGGCGTACACAACCATTCTTGAATCATAGGTCCCTACCTTAATTTTCGTTTGACCGGTTTGGGCAGTTGCATCAAAAATTGAACACAGAATGAAGATCAGGATACATGATCCCGTAATCCACGGTTTTGGCATATAGTTTCTCATTTTAACGTCCTCCATTTTTAGACATTTGACTATAGTAGAATTTTCTTTATTTTTGAATAAACTTTAACAAGCGATTGATCAAATTTACCAGGTTATAATCCAGATTGGTTAAAATTCCCTTGTAAAAGTCATGTAAAAAAGCTGCCGGAAATTTACAAAGGGTTTACAATCAATACTTAACAGCTTTGCAAGAGAAAGACCATACTTTTATCGCGTTGCTGAAGCAGGAGATTGTAAAGGTGTTACAGGAATCACACCCCGGTATTAATCCATGCATTGAGGAATGGAAGGGACAGGAGATCGAACGTTTCCAGGAGGATCTCCGCGTGAGGGTGAATGCACACATCAGCGAAAAATGGTTCTATACCCATATTAAGGGAAACAATAAGTCTCTTCCCAGGATCGACATGCTTGACCTGCTGAGCCGTTATTGTGGTTACAAGGGATGGGACGACTTCACCTACCATTTCCGGCCCAAAACCACAACCGGGGCTGTTCAGAAGAATCCCAACCGGTATTTCCTGTTTGTTCCACTGTTAAGCATTGCTATTCTCTCCCTTCTTTTTATAATCTTTAAACTATTCAACACACGGGAATACCGCTTTTGTTTTATGGATTCTGAAACCCATGAACTGATAGCGAATCCGGCCACAGAGGTGACCCTTCTGCTGGAAGGAGAATCTCCCATGCATCGCATGGCCGGTGAAGACGGCAGTCTCCGGGTCAGAACCGACCTGAGCCGAATCCGGATGGTAGTGAAATCGCCATATTACAGGACAGACACGATAGAACGAATTGTAAGGAAACTGAACAATGAAGAAACTATTCTGCTGGAACCAAACGATTATGCGCTCATGCTTCATTATTTTTCAACAACCAGGGTTGAGGACTGGCAGAAAAGACGTCATCAACTGGAAGAAATAATATCGGAAAATGCAATGGCGTACCGCGTTCTGGGAGGACCTGAAAGTGAGGGTGTTGCATTGTATACACGGCAGGAATTCATCGATATTCTTACAATGCCTACCGGAAGTCTGAAGAATATGGAAATACTCAGTACCCGGGAAAAGAATGGCAGGATAGTATTTATTCGTTTTCGCATCAAAGAACTGCCGGAATGAAAAAGATTTTAAATATACTGATCCTGGTGGCTTCCCTTTTCCTGTTTTCACAGGGAGATGGGTGTAGTGGTGGTTCCTCCGGGATGCAGGAAGTGGAGCGCCGCAGGGACCAATCATTGAGAGACAGCATACAGCTCTCACTCGGGGCTACCAGCCCGGGCAGCACCACACTGACGGCCCTGGAAGCTGCAGCCATCTCAATCCTTTCCGACTTTTTTGATTACATGCAGATCATCCGGGATACACAAAAGGATTCTGCGTTCAGAATACTGGCAGTACGGATGGCCCATGAACAATTTATTTCAACTAAAAGTATAATAAATCATACTTCAGGCCATACATACAGGATTGAGGAGATAAATACAACTCCTCCCCTGCCGGAAGAATTGCATTTCCCCGTTCCGGATTCCATCTGGTTAATCACTAACCTCCGAAAATCAAGTGACACCCTGTATTATGGCCGTCTTGGGTTCAGGCTGGCTGATTCACAGGAAAAGCAGGCAAAATACACACAAATTAAAACCGGGGATGCGACTTTTTTTGCTTTGAAAAAGATCAAGATCTTCGGGACCGACAGCCTGAGCACCTGGTCCGTACGGCTCGGCGATATTGTAATTCCGTAATTAAAAGGCCCATCCTGAGATCAGGACGGGCCTTTTAATAATCTAACATTCAATATCGTTAAAGAGACGGGTTGAAATCACCCTTTACGCAATTCAGCAAAGTAGCCGGATTTTAAACAGGCACGGAATGTCTATTGCTCCTATTTGATATGTTCTGCATCATACACGATATTGACGGCACCACGGGTGGCTATCATTGGCTTGTTCCCTCCGATTGGAATTTTTGTCGGAAATTCCTTTACCTCCATAGCCTTTCCATCAATAATTGATTCTGCCAACAGACGCATTTCGGTGATATAGCTCTTATCATATGCCTTTTTCACATAAGGATAGTGGCCACAATAAATCTTCGTAATACCGTTATCCATCAGGCTCTCCATCTTTGCACACGAGTTCACATAGGTTTGCATGGGCGCGAATGGACGCAGCTGCAGCCATACCTGGCCTGATCCGAATGCATCACCTGAGAAACAACTTTCGGTCTGTCTGTCAAGCAGGACAATGGATCCGGGGGTGTGTGCAGGCATGTGCACCACCTCGATCTTTCTCCCGTTCAGGTCAAAGATATCACCGTCCTCCACAAAGTGCATCGTTCCCTTGTAAGGGTTAGTTTTATCCATCAGCACAGTATCGGCAGCATGCAGGTAGATGTCGCTGAAAAAATTAATATTTCCTGCATGGTCTCCATGCATGTGCGTTAGCACAACGAAAAGAGGTTTCTTCGTTATTGTCCGGATCACCTCATCGAGTTTTGCACATTTGGTTCCGGTGTCGATAAGCAGTGCTTTATCGGCACCCTCGAGAAGATACATAGTGGTCATGTCCCTGGTTTCAATTACCCACATGCCGGAGCCCAATCTGGAGATGCTCAGATCTTCATTTCTGAACACTTCCTCCTGGGCAGTCAGCAGGTGCAACTGAAGACCGGCAATTATGCAGAATAAAAGGATCTTCCTCATACAATTCTATTTAAACAGCAGGGGGGCAAATTCGGAAAGGTAGACGCGCCAGTTTCTCCAGGTATGTCCGCCTTCGGTCTCGACATAGGTATATTTCATTCCCATCTTGTCAAGCTTTGCCCGGTAATCAGTAACTGCCTTGTACAGAAAATCGGTTTTGCCTATTCCAATCCAGTATAATTTAAGGCCATTCTTCATCTGGGCCTCCAGTGTGGCATCGAAGTTCTCATACACCTTCGATTTTACCTGGTCATTAGCCATGATGGCTGCAGAAAATAATCCTACGTAATCGAAGGTATTGGGATAGAAGCGGGAAATATGCAGGGAATGGTATCCTCCCATCGAAAGACCGGCAATGGCACGACTGGATTTTTCTGCTTTCACCCGGTAATTGCTTTCAACAAACTTAATCACGTCGGTAAAAGTTTCTTCAAATTTTCCATCCATGGTATTCGGCAACTGGAAGGTAGGTTTATAGAAACCAAGGCTCGATTCACCGGGGGCTGCTTCCTGGGCTACATTACCATTGGTCATTACCACCAGCATAGGTTTGGCTTTGCCCTGTGCAATGAGGTTGTCGAGAATCTGGGAGGTGCGTCCCAGGGCGATCCAGGCTTCTTCATCCCCACCCATTCCATGCAACAGATACAGTACTGGGTATTTGTCCTTGCTTGTTTCGTACCCGGGAGGTGTATAGATGGTTAGTCGACGGCTCATCCCATTGCCGGGTGAATCGTACCAGCGGCGAGCCACCGTGCCATGAGCCACCTTATTTACCTTATACAGGTCGGCCTGGCCGTTCCCGATTATGAATACATTGGTTACAGAGGCTACATCGCGGATGAGATACACATTGTTCGGGTCGGTACATTTTATCCCGTCCACCATAAAAAAGTAGCTGTACAATTCGGAGGGCAGTACGGCTGTGGTATAGCTCCACACTCCCTTTTCATCCTTTTTCATCACAACGCTGCCGGGAGTCCAGCCTTCGGCCGGCATCCAGTCGCCTGAGATTTTTACTTCTTTTGCATCGGGAGCCTGAAAACGTAAGGTTACCGAGTTATCGGCGTGAATCTCGGGCGAGGTGATCTCAGCTCCGCCCCAGAGGGCCTGCTGTGCATTCAATGAAAGACTTGCCAGGAAGAAGGTTCCGGCGAGCATGCTGAAAATTTTTCTCATAGAGGTATGTTTGTTTAGGTTGTTAGCAGTTTAGGGGAGAGGATTTGCGATTTGCGATTTGCGATTTGCGATTGGCGATTGGCGATTGGCGATTGGCGATTGGCGATTGGCGATTTGCGATTTAGGGTTTGGTAGTTTAGGGGTTTAGGGGTTTAGGGGTTTAGGGTTCGGGAGGATCGGTATTCATGATGAATATGCAGTTTATCAGGCAAATCAGGGGATTGTCCCCGTTCAAAATTGATTGAGTTGAAAGTACCTATTACACTTTTACCGGGAATTGATATTTGTCAAGAATATAAATGCACAGAAAATTTAAACGCAGAGGACACAGAGTATGCGCAGAGACCGCTAAGTATGATCGGCCAGCCGCCACCAGGCTAGTGTTGCCAGAAATCCGGCTATTCCCGTAGAAAAGAGAATAATATAACTGGCTATTGTTAACTGCATCCCTTCTCCGCTGGCCCCGGTACTGTAAATACCGGCTATGGCCCAGGGGAAATAAGGTCCGAGGCCAACCAGTCCCGTAAAATTGGCTACCAGCAGTGTAAGAATTACAAAACCAATGGGGAGCAGAATACCCCTGCCCAGGCAGGCAAAAAAGGCAGCAGGCCAGCAAAGAACAAGTGAAAGAAGGGCGGTAACGGCATATCGGGTACCGATGCTACTGAACAATTCCGGAGACCAGCCGGGCAGACCGATGGCAGTGCCCATAATCAGGGCTGCTAGCAGGAAAACACCTGCCAGGACCATGCACCAGATCGCCGATACCGAAAATTTAGCCATTACAATCATGCTTCGTGATACCGGAAGTGCCAGCAGGTCTTTCAGGGTTTTATCAGAATATTCACGACCAAAAACCCAACTGGTTACAAAGCCGAAACCTATATACCCCACGGCTGCAACAGCCTGCATAAGCAGCCCGAAATAGCCCGTCCAGCTTACACCGCCAAAGCTGAACAGATTGGCCTTGGTGCCGATCATCCCCAGTTTACTTGCCAACTCAGGGTATTTCTGCACAAACATGATGAGGCCCATCATGCAGGATACAAAGGCAAAGAGGAGCAGGGAAAACCAGAAGACTCTCGATTTTACCACCTTGAGGTATTCGGTGAAAAAAGCTGCATGAAATTCTCTCATTGCACACCTCCTTTACTTCCAATGATCCGAAGGAAAAATGACTCCAGGTCTTCCTTCTCCACTTTCAGCAAGGTAGGAGGAATACCTGACTGCACCATCAGGGAGGCAATTTCATCCGGATGGGCCACGGCATAAGCATCAGCAGTTTGCAGACATTCTTCCCCGGCTTCTTCCAGGACTATTCCTTTAGATGCAAATAAGTTCTTCATTGCATCCCGGTCTACTGCATCGAGCAGCAGCTGTTTATTGCAAAACTGGTCAAGCTGATTGGTATCCAACTCACGGATCAGGCTTCCTTCGTGGATAATTCCAATGCGGGTAGCGAGACGTGAAATCTCTGCCAGAATGTGGCTGGAAATAAAGATGGTGACTCCCTCTGCCATTGCCATATTCACAAGCAACCCGCGGATCTCGACAATTCCGGCCGGATCCAGGGAGTTGGAGGGTTCATCGAGCAGGAGAATATCCGGCTGGTGGATCAGGGCCTTAGCCAGTCCCAGTCGCTGGGCATTGCCCTGGGAGAGATGCCCTGCTTTACGATCAGCATAGCGGGTGAGTTGAAGTTTTTCCATCACCTCCTCAATCTGCCTGCCCCGTGGAAGCAACCGAACCCGTCGTGCAATCTCGAGGTTTTCCCTTACGCTGAGGCCGGGATAGGCGTACGGTACCTCAACGAGCTGTCCCACACGCGACCAGAGGATGCGGTCGGCTGCATTTATCCTGCGGTTATCAATATAGGCTTGTCCGGATGAGGGTTTGATCATCCCGAGTAACATGCGGATGGTGGTGGTCTTCCCGGCCCCGTTGAGACCCAGAAAGCCATATATCTCTCCCTTGCGGATGTGCAGGGAGAGATCTTTTACAGCCTTAACCGGTCCGAAGTTTTTGGAAAGATTCTCGGTGCGGATGATGGTGTTCACGGTGATGTGCTTAGAGATAGTTTAATTTATGATATGCCTTTCGCAGGATGAAGATACACATTGGATCTGCAATTCTTGCTATCTTCGTATAAAAACCTGGTAAGATGAACCAACCCTCCCTGAGTAACGCCGCCATGCTTTTCCCCGCCCTGCTTGCAGGCTGTGCCGGACAGGTAAAAAACGATCAGGAACCCGCCCGACCCAACATCATCTTCATCCTGAGCGATGATCACGACCGGCAGGCGATTTCGGCATATGGAGGAAATCTCAACAAGACTCCCAACATAGACCGGCTGGCGAGGGAAGGAATGCTTTTCAGAAACTGCTTTGTCACCAACTCCATCTCCGGACCTTCGCGGGCGGTGCTGCTCACCGGGAAACACAGTCACATGAACGGGTTCCGCCAGAACGAAGCCGAACGATTCGATTCCTCACAGATGACCTTCCCGAAACTATTCCGGGAAGCAGGTTATCAGACGGCCATCGTGGGCAAGTGGCATCTCGAATCGCAACCCATGGGTTTTGATTACTGGAATATTCTACCTGGACAGGGAAGTTATTACAATCCGGATTTTATCGATAATGGGAACAAGGTAAGGATTCCGGGCTACGTAACCGACATCACCATGGACCTGGCCCTGCAGTGGATGAACAGCCGGCAACAGGACCGGCCCTTTATGCTGATGATCCACAACAAGGCCCCGCATCGCAACTGGGAACCGGCTTTGCGCGATCTTGAACTCTACGACTCCACAGATATTCCGGAGCCCGGCACTCTTTTCGATGATTATACCGGTCGTGGTCGTGCTGCACGCGAACAGGAAATGACCATCCTTAATCATATGTGGCCGGTGGGTGACCTGAAGGTACAGCCGGAAGTGGCGGAGAAACTGGCTATTCCCGGCTGGAGGATCAATCCGGAAAAAACCTATGAGGCCGTAACCGGCCGCATGAGTCAGGAAGAGAAGGCCCGTTTTACCGCCCATTACCGGAAACGCGATTCCCTCCTGCTGGTCCAGAATCCAAAGGGAAAAGAAATGCTGCGCTGGAAATATCAGCAGTACATCAAGGATTACCTGCGTTGTATACATGCCGTGGATGACAATGTGGGCAGGCTGTTGCATTACCTCGACTCCACCGGCTTGTCGAAGAACACCATTGTAGTCTATGCTTCCGACCAGGGTTTTTACCTGGGCAATCACGGCTGGTTCGACAAACGCTTCATGTATGAAGAATCGATGAGCACACCCTTTATCGTGCGCTGGCCGGGAGTAACAACAGGTGATGAATGTGATGCGATGGTGCAGAATCTCGATTGGGCTGAGACATTGTTGGACATGGCTAAGATTGATATCCCCCGGGACATGCAGGGCCTGAGCCTGACATCCCTGCTAAGGCAGGAGAAAAATGAGCTCAACCGGGATGAACTTTATTACCACTATTATGAATTTCCGTTATGGCATCATGTATATCCGCACTTGGGAATCCGCACAAAAGATTATAAACTCATGTATTTCTACACCATTAACGAATGGGAATTTTATGATCTGAAAAATGATCCGAATGAAATGCAAAACGGGATGAATAATCTGGTTTACAAGTGGGAGATTGAATCAATGAAACAGAGGCTGGTGAAAGCTGCGGAGAGGTATGGGGATGAGGAGGCAGTAAAGGTTTTTCCTGAAGAAGCCAACTGAAATCAGCGGGCATTGCCGGAACTGTATTTCGCTTGGGATTTCCTATTTTTGCCATATATGCGAACCACCCCCTCCAAAAATGAGGACCAGGGCTATTTACAATCTTTATTGATAAATTAGTTGCAATCTGTTATTGGATATATTATATTAGCTCAACCCGTTACAGTAAAAAATATTAAATTTAACTGGGCAGATTTACGTGTAACGATTAACACCCCATTGCCTGAAAAGACAAAAGTTTAAAGTTTATAAAATTTACACAAGGGAGTCATTGGA
Source organism: Bacteroidales bacterium (assembly GCA_046329925.1). GTDB lineage: Bacteria > Bacteroidota > Bacteroidia > Bacteroidales > JAAYUG01 > JAXLTS01. Next base: position 191,540 of record JAXLTS010000004.1, on the reverse strand, counting down.
AATATTGTTAGCGGCACACTCGATCATAAGTTATTGCATATTAAGTGGTTCGTCAAACGCATTGCTCGCTGGCAGCGGTTCTTATCGGTTTGTAGATTCATAGATGTGAATATTAAAACGATTCATACCTCAACAGATTGTTTGCAAACGATTTAAATACGCAGTATTTTTTAAAAATAGGTTTAAGTTGCCGAAAATATTAATATGACAACCTTTGGAATTCTGTGTAGCCTAAAAAAGACAAGAGGATTGCTAATTCTCTCTTTTATTGGAATATTTACAACAGGCATAAAAGCTCAACAAAATTACAGAAACTACTTCTTAGTTGACACGATATACTCTGAAAACAGTAATTTATTGGCAACATACATTTATGATAATGAAAACAAGTTAATTAAAAAAACAGTAACCGACCAGGTAATTGGCCCAGATCGAACTATTTATAGAACATGGACAGATTCCTTTATTTACCAGAACAACAAAGTGACAAAAATAATGTCCTTTACAGGTTATATAGATAGTCTTTATGAGTATGATCAAAAAAGTAATTTTGTTAAAGATAGTTTTGAATATAATTCAGAAGGCAATCTTATCAGGTCTGTCGGTAAGGAATTTATTTATGAAAATGGATACGTTGTTAGTACAACTGGCTTTTATTTAGATACTTGTTTTTACCAAGACACCATTGTATATAATGACTTAATGAATGTAACAAAACATATCTCAGTTTATCCAGAGACAAATATGATGGGAGAGCCAATTATAGGCACTTACAGGGTAATTACACGAACTTATGAATATGATAATAGTCAAAAACCTAATTTTGGCATTGATTATCTTTTTGCATATAATCCTTTCCCATACACAGAGAGTCCAAAATTGATTAAAGGTCTTTCTAAAAACAATATGACAAATGCAGAAATGGACGGATATTTTTGGATTTATACGTATAACAAGTACGGACTGCCTGCAACCATTGAAACCAAATGGATTGGGACTGAGACAGCAAATCCGATGATATTGAGAATAAAATACAAACAAATAGCAGACGTAGGTGTCTCAGAAATAATAGAAGAAATACCTAATATAAATATTTACCCAAATCCGACCAATGATAATTTCATTATCGATTATGAGTTTATAGGTACAATTAAGCTTTATAACATGATTGGGAAGGAAGTTTTAAGCCAAGAAGTTAATGGTAAAATAGAAATTTCAATAAATCACTTGCCACAAGGTGTATATAATATTCTGTTGCTTTCGGAAGGAATTATAAAAAAGAAAAATTGTAGGATAGTCAAGTTATAATCTCAAAATTCGGAATGAAATCATTAAATTTCAGTTACTTCTCAATGTTGTTTATCTTTTTAGTTATTGTTCCCGCCTGCAACGAAAAAGATTCCCTGCCAAAGGATGAGTGGATTAAAGTAGATTCCATTAAAACACCGGATTCTATAGCCAAGCAACTAAGTGCAATCTATCACCCATACTCAAATTGTTTATCAGACTTCACTGAAGATACTGTTGCCATGCCCTACTTCAATCCGGAAAGTCTTGACAACAGCGACACCTGCCACACTTCTCCGTATATAGATTTCAGTACAAGATCGATTATTGCAGGAAGGGTATTTGTCGGATCAATCTCAGATAAAATTCACTCAATTGAATTGACCAGAAACGATTACCAGATGACGTATCACATCGTTATTTCAATAGACGTAGCAGAGTATGGTTATACGATGAACGACTACAAGTATTTCTGGCGCTTTTATCCGAAACTCAACCCTTCCTATACATTTAAAACAGAAGTAATAACAGAATAAAACCCAGGTAAATTATTCTTTGTCATTAATCGCAAATTGGATTATTTTTACATTAAATACTATTTCATTTATATTGATTTATATTCAGATGCACACCTATCGGATCATTCTCACTCAGGAACCGGAAGGGGGATATACTGTAACAGTTCCTTCCTTACCAGGTTGTGTAACATACGGGGAAGACGTAAATCATGCCATTGATATGGCCAGGGAAGCGATCGAAGGATATCTGAAGGTTCTGAAGGATAAGGGCGAAAAAATCCCGGATGACAATATGTCGCTTGAATACTCCATCACGCTTCCCTCCTGACAATGAGCAATTTTCCTTCTCTTACCTCAAAGGAACTTATCCGGATTATTGAGCGAAAGGGTTTTGTTTTACGAAGAATACACGGAAGTCATCACTACTATATCCATCCTGAAACAGGCAAAATCACGGTAATTCCAATGCACAAAAAGGATCTGCCAAAGGGGACTCTTCATGTAATACTAAAACAGGCAGGAATTAAACCTGAGGACCTGGCCGATTAAATGACCTGATTATTAATGAACCTGAATCGCTCCAGGGCAAGCGTTTAAAAACCGGTTTATTTATAAATGATACTCTTTCTCTAATTTCCCACTTTTCTTCTTCTCCTTCACCAGCGACTTAGCCACCAACTCCGCCAGATCCGTTACCGGAATGTCTGACTCCTTTGCAAAAGTTTTTTTGCAGAGCGGGCAGGAAGTGATGAGCTGGTCCGGCTTTTCCATTGTGAGATTTTCGAGGGCAAAACGGGTGATATGCGCACGTTTCTCCGCATTCAAAACGGTATTTCCAAGACTCCCTCCACAGCAGATGGAGGCCTCGCGGGTGGCTTCGGTTTCCTCGAGTTGCGCGATGCTTCTTATAACAGTCCGGGGTTGTTCATAAACACCGGAGCCCCTTCCCAGTTCGCAGGGATCGTGATACACCACACGCTGTGAGCCGGGCTCAACGCTGATGCGTCCATAGGATAATAGTTCTTCTATGTACTGCGAATGATGCATGACCATAATGCCCAGGGAATACTCCTCCTTAAAGACCTTGTAACAAATGGGGCAGGATGTAACCAGCAGCTGCACACCCGAGCGGCGGATGAGCTCAATATTCTTCTCCATGAGTACCCGGGCTTCTTCTTCCCTTCCGGCCAGCATGAGAGGCCGACCGCAGCAGATGCTCTCTGTTTTATCCAGGAAGACACACTTCTCACCGGCAGCCTGCATGATCTGTTCCATTGCACGGGTTACAGTTGGAGTCAACTGCCCCATACAACCCGCAAAATAAGCCACCTCGGCCCTTTGCGGATGCTGCCCGGGGATATATTCATAGCCGGCAAGGATTTTCTTTTTATTCAGTTCTGCACGTTTTACTCTCCGGAGTGCAAAATTATCCACTCCCACCGGGCAGGTTTCGTTACAGCGACCGCACATCAGGCAGTCGTTTACAACCTCGCGTTTGAGCCCGTAGTTGCGCACAGCCCGTACGAAGTATACAGATTGAATATGATTCACCTGGGCAGCCTGCATGGGACAGGAGTCTATGCAGATGCCGCAGCGGGAGCAGGCATACACTTCCACCTCCGAGAAACTGGAATATTTTTTACTGGTACGGATGCCGTAATTCCGGAGAAAGATCAGGACAATTTCAGTGGGGATGTGCATGTACCGGCTGAAGGGCAGGGCAAAGAAGAAAGTGCCCAGCGCCAGGGAATATAGCCACCACGCTGGTTTTGCAAGATGTTCCACCGGAAGAAAACCTGCCAGGGCATAGCCCATTGGACCAGTTATAAATCCTCCATTTGAATTAGCACCAGAAGTAAAACTCTCAGCCAGAAAACGTGCAGGAAAAATCAGCCAGAGTGAGATGAGCGCCAGCCGGTCGTTCCAGAGCAGCTGGGTGGTCTTCTTCATGCCAAGCGTTCTGGAGTGGAAGCGTTTAAAAAAAGCCAAAGCCACACCGGAAAGTACCAGCAGGAGGAACAGGTCCATAAAGAATGCAAAGACCGGTTCCAGGGTGAATTCTGCGCGGGGTTCAAAGAAACGGAAGAAAATGGGATAATAAGGAGGATGAAGGGTACCGGGACGATAAACAAATGCTTCAATGTTTCCTCCCACAATAAGTAAAAACCATCCAAAGGCCAGGCTCATGTGCATGTATCCCAGGCGGGGATTAGTTTTAAAAATTTTCCTGTGTAAAAGGCTTTCCATCAAAACCTCTTTCATGGATCGGAAGGTGGCGATGGTGGGAATGGCATGCAGCACATGCAACTGTTCCTTCCCGCTCAGTTGCGACATCCATAGGAAACAACGGATAATAAAATACCCGAGGATGAAGACGAGTCCTGCAGTAAAAGGTAACACAAACAGATCGAAGCCCATGGGATGATCAGTTTAAGCAATGTTCACGAATGAGGGCAAGAATATGCCGGGTATTCACACCCCGCGGACAAACCAGGGAGCACTTCCCGCAAAACAGGCATTTCTTTATTTCTTTTTCAATATCCTGTGTTACCCCCCGCTGAATGAGCAGTATCATCTTCCGGAAACTGAAGGTGGTAAACTGGGCTGCCGAACAGGTCCCTCCACAGGATCCACAGGCGATGCAGGTCCTGACACCCGGTTCGGCTGACTCTATTTCCATCGCCAGCCTGCGATCGGCCTTATCGAGGTTGATCGAGGTGTCGCGGTTTATTTTATATCCCCATTCAGGCATGAGATGCTTTCTTACGCAGGAAGGAAGTAATCTCCACGGCGGCAGCCCGTGCATCGGTGATGGTCTCGGAAATGCTGTGCGGACCCGAGGAAGCTCCGGCAACAAACACCCCGGGGATGTTGGTACGGTTACGCCTTAAATGCTCATCGGCCGGTTTGATAAACTGATCCTTTCCACTCTCCAATCCAAACAAACTGATCATGTTTCGGGTACCAGCCGAGGGAACAAAACCCGTGAGCAACACCAGCAGGTCAACGGTCATCTTGAGCGGCTTCCCGGCCAGGGTATCTTCCAGCTTTACCAGCACCCGGTGTTCGAAATCCTCTGCTGCTTCCGACAGGCGGCCACGAATAAACTGCACGGCATATTTCTCCTGTGCTTCGCGGTACAGATCCTCAAAGTATCTTCCGAACATCCGGAGGTCCATGTAAAAACAATACACCTCCGATTCAGGAAGCGCCTCACGCACCTTCATGGCCTGCTTAACACCCGTAACACAACAAATCTTTGAACAATATTCATTACCCACTTTCTCATCGCGGGAACCTACACAATGCACAAAGCCAATCCGTTTCGGGACCTTGCCGGTGGAGGTGCGCAGGGGAAATTTATTCATGAAGAGTTCCTCGAGTTCTGCTCCTGTTATGACATTCTCATAAATCCCGTAGCCGTATTCTTCTTTTTTTCGTGCATCGAATAGATCGAAACCTGTTGCAAGCAGGACAGCATCTGCGGCAAGCTTTTCGCCGGTTGTAAGGCCAAGATCAAAATGACCATTCGTTTGTTCAAACTTATCAACGGAACAATTGTAGCGGGTATCTACCAGGTCCTCGATGTCGGGTCGCAGGGAGTTGATGATTTCATAGGCCGGGCGATGATCGGGAAAGAGGAAATCCCATTTACGCACATGACCTCCGGGTTGGTCTGTTTTTTCAAGGAGGGTGACACGAAATCCCTGCTCTGAAAGGCGGGCTGCAGATTCCATGCCGGCTACCCCGGCTCCGATGATCACGACGTGCTTATCCATTTATCCGATTAAAAGAAAGAAATATCGAATTACAAGGGAAGAAAAGGAACATCGAATTACACGAATTACACGAATTAATTAAAGAAAATGAAAATTGGAAAGATGCAGGGATTTCACGAATGGATGAAAACTTCGTTTTAATCGCATACACTAATGCATTTCCTGTATTTCTGTTTATGTATCGCATTGTCAAATCGGATACTAACATTTCAATACTTCGGGCAACTCGGGTGAACCGATGTAACGGCCGTTGAGTCCGGCGTACTTCCTGGCAGGATCGTACTTCACCCCCATTTTATCCAGAACAGGTTCGGCAGATACCTGGTGTGTTTGAAGGCCTAAATCCCATGGATTATAGCCAAGCACCAGTCCGGCAACTTCCTCGTAGGTGAATACCGGGATCCCGTATCCGTTTTCACCATACGTAATCCCTTCCATTTCAGCAATGGCATATTGCCAGCGATCGAGGAACATCGGGCACCCCGGGCAATTGGTAATGATCATATCGGGTTTATAGGGTGCCATGGAATCGAACTTCTTCTTCGAGCAGGCAATGGAATAGCCCCTGTTGGCCTGCACCAGGTAATGGCGGAATCCAAAGCCGCAACAATGCCTGCGCTCGGGGTAATCCACCACTTCCCCACCCCATGACTCCACCATACCTACCAGCACATAAGGATATTCAGCCCCGCCAACACCTTTATGCGGAAACATCTTGGAGTAATGACAACCGATATGTTCCACCACTTTCAAAGGTTCACCTGTCTGCTGGTTGATGAGCCTGTATTTGGCTTTTGCAGCTATCTGCTCACGAAATTTATAGATTACGTCGCTGGTATGAGCAACATTCTCGGGCTTTTTAAACTCCCGCCTGGTTGCCGTCCAGAGCATCTCGCGGGCTTTTTGTTCGAGTTCAGGAAAATGATGCCAGCTGTCGAGCACTTCGTTGTATATGCCAAAGGAGGTGATGCAGGAAGGGGTTAGATTTTTATACCCGGCTTCGGTCATAAGGGCAAACTGCCTTGCTACCACGGTCATGGTAGTCTCAAAGGGAACAATATCGGCATGATAAGCAATTCCGGTGCAGGTAGTATGAGCGGCCTCCTCCAGTACATCCTTTCCCAGGTCGTTTCGCATTATGTTCAGGTAGGCCACCTCGGAACCCGGGAAAAAATTCTGCCGCACACAGGAACGCACATAAAAATAGTGATTATCTGCGATCTCTTTCTGGTACTCCTTCCACAATGCCCGTTTGCCTTCCAGTTTCATTCCCGAGTATGTTGATTGTTATTGGCTGTATAAACTTCCAGAAAATAAGGATTATCAATTCCTGGTTTCAGTACGATTCCCCTTTCTTCTGCTTTTTCAGCAGAACAATCCTCAATTTGATTATACCTGTCCAGGCCACCGCTTACTTCAAATATTTTTCTTATCTCTTCCAGGGTTTCATCAGGTATTTTACGAAGGATACCGGGACCTTCCCCACCCACATTGGCACCCAGTCGCGCATAAATTTCCCGGTGGTTCTTCTTCAGCCAATCCCATACAGGGCCCTGTTCAGGGTGCAGGTCAGTTCCGATCTCGGGCATGTACAGGCAGTATCCTTGATTCAATATCCAGTCACCCACGGTCCTTTTGATAGCCAGTTGCTGCCGGCCCTTTTCCGACTCAACAAAATAACCGGTTTCCTGGCTTAAGGTTCTTAGTGCTATGATGATCAGCCCGGGAGTGTTACCCCTGGGACAACGGGTTTTGCAGCTCATGCATTCCCCGCAATACCAGATAGTATCGCTCTTCAGCAGGTGAAGAATTTCCTGTTCGTCCTGGCTTTGAACGGTATCGGCAATCTGCCGGGGGTCGTAATTATAAAAGGAGGCAGCAGGGCAAATAGCAGTGCAGGTTCCGCAATTGATGCAGGCTTTCAGGCCTTCTTCCACCCTGAAATCCTTGATCAGCCGATCATAAAGCTGCCCCATTCCCTGATTTTTCTTTAAAGAATAATTCTAAATAGCAATCGACTAAAATCCTTGTAAAATCAATATTTACACAAACATCAGTCTATGCGTATTCAAAACAAAAATACAGTGCAGAAAGGGGATATCTATCCGCTGAAAATCGTAAAATAATGGTGGTGAAAGTGCTATGGGTATTTATACTGATAGCTGTTAGCGATTGGCGATTGGCGATTTGCGATTAGCAATTGGCGAGGTGCGATTGGTGGCAGGCAGTGCTGTACTTTGAGCCTGGACCTTTGAACCTGGAGCCTGGAACCCGAGACTTTTAAGTCCGCAACTTTAAACATTGAACCCGGAACCTGACTGCTTCAAGTTCGGGCAGGCTCGGAACACGCCTGTCCGCCGAAGCGTTAGCAAAGGCGGAGAACGCGGAACCCGGAACAATCTTACAACTCCACCAGCTTGTGCTTCATGGCGAAGATCACCAGGTTGGCTGTGTTTTTGGAATTGGTCTTTTCGAGGAGATTGGCACGGTGCTTATCTACAGTACGCTTGCTTATATGCAGAACTTCAGCTATCTCCTGGTTGGAAAGCCCGAGGCAGATCTGTTGCAGCACTTCTATTTCGCGGTCGGAGAGATTGGCCGAGTGTTTCTGTCCGGAGCCGGCGGTACGGATATTTTTCACCACGCTCAGCAACAGTTCTTCAGAGAAATAGGTACGCCCTTCCATCACAGTCTGGATGGCGTTACGAAGTTCGCTTATATCGGAATTTTTAAGCAGGAATCCACGTGCACCAGCATCGATCATCTTGAAATAGTATTCTTCCTCCCCGAACATGGACAAGGTGATGATCTTCAAATCAGGATACCGTTGAATAGCCTCCCTGGTTGCAGTTATTCCATCCATCACCGGCATGTCTATATCCATCAGGACAACATCCGTGAGACAATCCGGCAGGCAATCGAGGAACTGTTTCCCGTTATCAGCCTCCCCGGTAACCCGTATATTGGAAGAGGTATTCAACAGGAGTTTCAGCCCGTTCCTGAACAGGTTGTGATCGTCTACAATGAAAACCCTGATTATTTCCATGGGATTTGCTGCAGGACAAATTTTCAACGATTTTTTGGATTATCAAAAGAAGATAGCGAAAAAGACAGTCCCTGATACCGAATAGTTTTGAATGAGGCATTCTCAGGGGCATTCATCAGACCATTACCCGCAACAGGGCCCTGGTGCCGTTTTCAGGATGACTCTCCACCTCGATGGTTCCTTTGATGGATCGTATTCTTGACATCATATTGGCATAGCCCATTCCCTTGGAACTCCCATGCAAGACCTCGGCGGTATCGAAACCGATGCCGTCGTCGGTGTAGGTAAGGATGATCATCTGTTCCTGGAGATTGAGGTGGATCTCAATATTCCTGGCCTGGGCATGCTTTATGGTATTGTTGATGAGTTCACAAACCACCCTGTAAATGATTACCTCCACCTCCTCCCCGAACCGTTTGCCGTACAAATTGGATTCAAACTGTATATTGGGAACCTTTAAACCAACAATACGGGTGGTGAAATTCTTAATGGCGCTGGCAAGTCCGAAATTTTTAAGCATGTGCGGACTCAGGTTATTCGAGATTTCCTTTATACTTTTTATTGCCTCGTTGATGATATAATCGGTATTCCGTAAAATCTCCTTCCGGCTTTCGTCCTGTTCCATTTCCGAGAGGGTGGATACGGACATTTTCACGGTTGATAACAGAGGACCCAGCCCGTCATGCAGGTCCTTGGCAAAGCGTTTTCGTTCATGTTCTTCAGTTTGGATAATAGCATTGAGTACCCGCTTCTCGGCTTCCCGCCGCGATTGCTCCACCTTATCCAGAAATTTGAATATCCGCTGAATGAGAATGACACCGACAATAAAAAACAAGGAAGTAATAAAGCCAATCCAGGTAATCACAGCAACTGTATTGAATGGCATCTTTTCGTAAAAAAACGGAATGATGTCGATGAGACGGCTAATCACAATCAGTATAAAACCGGAACTTATGAGTATCCAGGAAAGGTTGTACTTGGTAACTTTGGTAAGGCGGATAGCAATTATTGCAGCCGATAACTGCAAAAGCAGGGAAAGAATCAGTGCAATCTTTGTGACCATCAGGCTTTGTTTTCAATTCGGCTTACAAGAGGGATGCCGATGAGTACAAATTCATTTTGAATATTCAGTGGCATCATCTACTCCGGCACTCTCGAAATAACGAGAGGAATTTCCATTCGCTGAACTTCCATTTTGAGCATATTCAGAAAGCCCGTTTCTGTTGCAAAATCAGGGTTTGACCTTTCCCAGCCCGCATAAAAACGGAAGGTAACCGGTCGGTCCTGTACCATACTTAATTTGGCACAATAACTCTCGGTAACATCTCTTTCTTTTTCGGGGGCTTCATAACCACCTCTGAAAAACTCATTCGGCAGCACCAATGCAAGTCCCAGGTATTCTCCGTTGTAGGCTTGCTTTTCCCAGGTAGCCATGATGGTATATTCTGCAGTGGATACAATATTCAGGGAATCTGCCAACATATTTACAATACCGGCCATCAGGGTCAGGCTGTCGGTGAAACCATTCAGTGTTACGGTACTCTGGTAGCCATACATCCCGCCCCAAATCGATATTTCGTGGGTAAGATCCAGATCCTGGTTGCCAATCCGCCAATGGTCGAACTGAAGGCGCAAAACGGAACGAACTGGTCCTTCACAAATGAGATGAAATTCGGATTTCGAAGGGGTTGCAGCCCTGGCAAGGGTATCACCGCTGAGCAGGGCCAGTGATCCGGCACCCAGCGAATTTCCCACTTTGAGGATATCCATTCCCCAGGGGAGAAGGGTGTGGTAATCGCCGTTTACACCAATGGAATCAAGAACCAGGCCCGGGGTAGTTTTGCCGAAAATATCGATTCCGTTTCTCTCATCGAGGTAATTCCTGAAAGCGATCAATTCATTTTCCCAGCCCGGCCCTTCGAACTGGTAATGTTTTGAGGTTACCTGGGTGTCCTTCCCTTTAAGTCTCAACGCCACACTTAGTTCTTCAAAGGCCTTCCCTTTCTTTATAATTTTGGCCATGCGGACATTCGTACGCCTGGAATAAACCGGAACGTCCTTTTGCTGCACCAGTTTTATTTCAGCTTGAACATTCTCATTTGCCCCGACTCCAACCAGGAAAAACAGTTCATCCCATTTTCCATCAAGGTTCAGGTCATCTACCTGCGAAGGGATTATCTCTCCTGCAATCGATACCACCGGATGTTTGGTAACATTGAACTTCAGGCCCCAACTTTCCAGGGTATCTCTGTGTATTACCACTGGTTCATCCTGACGGTGGGTGGCGGAGGGGTTTGTGATACTGATTATGACTCTCTCCACTGGTTCACAGGAAGCAACCAGCAGCATCATTATGAACAAAATAGAAATAGAGCGGAGCACAGATGATTTTTTCATACTTGAAAATGTTTTGCGTACGGTATATATGTTAAGCTACCGTTTGGCAGGGGCAGCCCAAAAACAAGGTTAAAAATACGAAGAAATCGGATAGGTTCCTCCACTCATCAATAGGTTTCGGAATATGCCTTCCCGAGGGTGGCAAGAATTCCACCATCTACGTAAATCACCTGGCCAGTAATGAAATCGGAGGCTGCAGAAGCCAGGAAAATGGCAGTTCCAGCCAGGTCCTCAGGGTTTCCCCATCTCCCGGCCGGGGTCCTGTGAAGGATGAATTCATTGAATGGGTGCCCGTCGACCCGGATCGGGGCGGTTTGATCGGTTGCAAAATAACCCGGGCCTATCCCGTTTACCTGTATCTGATATCTGGCCCATTCGGTAGCCAGATTCTTGGTAAGCATCTTCAGACCTCCCTTAGCAGAGGCATAGGCGCTCACCGTTGATCGTCCCAGCTCGCTCATCATCGAACACATATTAATTATCTTTCCCGGGGATTTCCGCTCTACCATCCTGCGGGCAACCTGTTTCGACATGATGAATGGCCCCACCAGATCGATGGAAATGACCTGTTCAAAATCTCTCACCTCCATTTCCAATGCCGGGACTCGTTTAATGATCCCTGCATTGTTCACCAGGATATCAATGGGAGCAACCTCCCTTTCTATTGCGGCAAGGGCCTCAACAACCTGGTCTTCCTTCGTAACATCAAAACGGTACGTATTTACAGTGATACCCGCTTTGTTATACTTCTCCTTTGCATCAGCGAGTTTTTCCGGGGAAAGGTCATTTACCACCAGCCTGGCACCTGCGGAAGCCAATGCCGATGCGATTGCCATCCCGAGTCCGTGAGTGGCCCCGGTAACCAGGGCAGTCTTGCCTTCCAGACTGAACATTGAACGATTCGGATACATATTATTTCTTTTAAATTGTTTCAGAATTTAGCTGCATAGCCCTATCTCAACTTGTCCGGAGAGGTAACATCCATATCACCGTAGTCCAGATTTTCACCGGCCATTCCCCAGATAAAGCAATAATTGGAAGTTCCGGCAGCAGAATGGATTGACCAGGAAGGGGAAAGAACGGCCTGTTCATCACTCATCCAGATATGCCTTGTTTCGTCGGGGCTGCCCATAAAATGGCATACCGCCTGCCCGGCGGGGACTTCAAAGTAAAAATAAGCCTCCATGCGCCTGGCATGGGTATGCGGAGGCATGGTATTCCATACGCTGCCCGGCTTGAGTTCTGTTAATCCCATTTGTAACTGGCAGGTCTGAACCAGAGGATGTACCAGCAGTTTGTTAAGGGTTCGGGCATTGGATGTTTCGAGCGAACCCAACTGTACAACTTCAGCCATTGATTTGTCAATTCGTTTATCCGGGTAAGAATGGTGAGCCGGTGCTGAATTGAAGTACAGGCGGGCAGGTTGGTTTCTACTTACCGAGTGAAAGCTTACATTACGCTCACTGCATCCCAGGTAGAGAGCCTCCTTGAACTGAAGTTCAAATTCCTCACTGCCAGATACAATCCGGGCAGGTCCCCCCACGTTGATAATCCCGAGTTCCCTGCGATGGAGAAAAAATGTTGCCTTAAGAGCATCCACCGGCAGGAGATCGAGCGCCTTGTTCAGAGGCACTGCACCACCCACCAGGAAGCGGTCGTACATGGAATAAACCTGGCGGATTTCACCCTTAACCATGAGTGTATCAACCAGAAATTCATCCCGCAGGCGTTTTGTGTCATAACTCTTCACATCCGAAGGATGGGATGCAAAGCGAAGGTCGAAATGGGTTTCCATATTCATTTTAAGTTTATGCAATCGATTGATCAAACCAATGAAACAGGCCGGACAACAGTCGATGAATTCCGGATAAGCAACTCAGGCCGAAGGCTGATCTTTCGGGCAACTTGTACCTGGCCGGCAGGTTCGAGCCTGTCAAGAAGCAACCGGGCTGCCTGCCTTCCCATTTCCACCGGGTGCTGATCCACCGAACTGAGGCCCGGGCTTATCAGCTCTGTAAAAGGCTCATTGGCAAATCCTACAAAAGCGATATCTTCCGGTATCCTTAGTTTCTTTTCCCGGGTGAGCAGCATAGCTCCAAGTGCGGAAAAGTCGCCGGCTGAGAGGATGGCATCCGGCCGTTTCTTTTTTCCCAGGATACTATTCATCGCCAGATATCCTGCTTCGCGCGTAATGGTATTATGAATTACCATCCCGGGCAGAGAAGGCAATTTATACTTATGAAGGGCATCGAGATACCCCTGTTGCCGGTCACGATAAACATTCAAATGCAACGGACCGGCAAAATGAAAGATATGTTTTTTGCCGGTTTGGATGAGGTGCTCTGTGGCCTGGAACGCTCCAAAGTAATCGTCTACCACGACTTTATCGGCAGCTATTTCATCGGGGACCCTGTCGAAGAAGACTACCGGGATTCCCTGGTCAATCATGGTTTTAAAATGTCCGGAACTATGGGATTCCATCGATACCGAAACAAGTACACCATCGACAAGCCCGCTCGAGAGACTCATAGCCAGTCCCTTTTCGCGTTCCTCCGACTCCCCGGTTTGTGCCACCAGGACATGGCAGCCTGCCAGGTTTGCCACTTCTTCAATCCCACTGATTACCTGGGCGAAAAAATGCCGGTCAATATGAGGAACGATCACGCCAAAGGTGTTACGACGTCCCTTTCGTAAACCTGAAGCAACAATATTCGGGACATACCCCAGTTCATCGGCTACCTCCCGGACAGATTTACGCATTGAAACGGATATCCGGGGATGATCATGCAATGCCCTTGACACGGTTGATGCCGAGATTCCCAGTCTCCTGGCAATATCATGTATGGTCGCCTTTTTATACCCCAAAACTAATCATGTAAAATTGATTTGATCCGTTAAAAAGCTAAAATTAAGATATTTTTCCTACATTTGAGCAATCGATTGTGCAAATTCAAAAAAATCCTTCAATATGGCCCGATTTCCGCGCTTAACAGTTTACCAAAAAATGATGGAAGAAGGGATTATTCCTGTCTTCTATAACCCGGATCCCGAAATCTGCCGGCAGGTAATACAATGTTGCAATAAAGCCGGCCTCCACTTTTTTGAATTCACCAACAGGGGTGATTACGCACATGAGTTATTTGCCGAATTAAATAAATGGGCTGCCCGGGAGTACCCGGATCTGATTATGGGAACAGGCTCGGTGATGGATGCTTCAACGGCAAGCCTGTATATGCAGCTGGGCAGTAATTTCATCGTGTCCCCTCTTCTCGACGAAGGCACAGCTATTGCCTGCAACCGAAGAAAGGTGGCCTGGATTCCGGGTACCGGATCGGTTACCGAGATATCCAGGGCCGAAGAACTGGGGGCCGAAATCATCAAGATTTTCCCGGGAGGGGCAGTGGGTGGTCCTAAATTCGTTGCCGCCGTAAAAGGTCCCATGCCCTGGGTAAGTTTGATGCCTACCAGCGGGGTTGATGCCACTGAAGAAAGTATTAAATCGTGGTTCGGAGCGGGCGTAGCCTGTGTAGGACTTGGATCCCAGCTATTCACGAAAGAAATTCTCCAGGAAAAAAACTGGACCCGGCTGACGAAAGATATTCATGATGCATTGCAATTGATTCGAAAGTATAAATCCCAATAATTCACAGCATGACCACCCTTAACCGGATTAACGAACGCCTCAGTCATTACCGCTGGACTATATGTGCATTGGTATTTTTTGCAACCACAGTTAACTACCTCGATCGCCAGGTTCTGAGTTTGCTCAAAGACAAACTGGAGGTACAATTTAACTGGTCCGATTCGGACTATGCAAATATTGTTACTGCCTTCCAGTTTACCTATGCGATCTCCATGCTGTTTGCAGGGAGGTTTATTGACTGGATAGGAACCAAATGGGGCTATGCCTGGTCGCTGATCATTTGGTCGGTTGGAGCGATGGTGCATGCCCTTGCAAGAGGCACAGGTGGCTTTATTGCGGCGCGCGGGATCCTGGGATTCGGAGAATCGGGCAACTTCCCCGCTGCCATTAAAACGGTGGCTGAGTGGTTTCCGAAAAAGGAGCGCGCCCTGGCAACAGGAATATTCAACTCGGGGACTAATGTGGGTGCTATCCTGGCACCACTCACCGTTCCCTGGTTGGCCAGTACCTATGGCTGGCAGGCAGCATTCCTGATCATTGGCGGAATTGGTTTTTTCTGGCTCATTTTCTGGTTCTGGCTTTATGAATCCCCATTAAAGAGTACCCGGATTACGAAAGCAGAATTTGATTATATCCATAGCGATAAAGACCAGCAATCAGCACCGGCTAAAACCGGAGAAAAGGAGAAAACATCCTGGTTCCAATTACTGAGTTACAGGCAAACATGGGCCTTCAGCATTGGCAAATTCCTAACCGACGGAGTTTGGTGGTTCTTCCTCTTCTGGCTGCCAGCTTACCTTAAGGCACAGTACGGCATGACCGGAATGCAGGTTGCTTTCCCGCTGGCGGTGCTGTATACGATGACCTGCGTGGGGAGCATTGGCGGGGGTTGGTTCCCGATGATTTTTATGAAACAGGGACTGGACCCTTATACAGCACGGATGAAGGCCATGCTCACCATCGCCATGATTCCATTATTGGTACTTAGTGCGCAGGCACTCGGAAAATATTCCTTTTGGCTGCCGGTAATTATAATAGGTATTGGCGCATCAGCGCATCAGGCGTGGTCAGCCAATATTTTCACCACCGTATCGGATATGTTCCCAAAGAAGGCAGTGGGATCGGTTATAGGCATAGGAGGCATGGCGGGCGGATTAGGAGGCATCGTTGTCAACAAGTCAGCCGGTTGGATTTTTGATGCTTTTCGCAGTGCCGGGATAGCCAAATCATGGGTGGAGGCAAAAGCCGCAGGGCTCTCTGCATATGTCGACCAGGCCTTCTCGATGCAACTGTTCAACAAACATGGTGATCTGCTTAATCTCAACAAGGTGGAATTGGGGAGTCTTCCAGCAGATGTGGCCACACAACTTAGTAATATCGATCCGCAGGTTTTCTCGCAGCTAAAAGCCCTCCAGGCACCCATCGTCCAGGCAGAAATGACTGTGGCCTACGGCATCCTTTTTGTTTTTTGCGCAGTAGCCTACCTTCTGGCCTGGTTTATTATGAAATCGCTGGTACCCAGGTTCAGCCCAATAAATGATTTGTAAATGAGAAGATGAGAAGATGAGAAGATGAGAAGATGGGAAGATGAGAAGATGAGAAGATGAGAAGATGAGAAGATGAGAAGATGAGAAGATGAGGGAATGTAGGGACGGAGGGACGAAGAGACAGAGGGACGAAGAGATGGAGAGACGGCGGGAGGTTACCACGAAGGCATATGCTATTTGTCAAAACGTCCGAGTGTACGAAAGATCCCATTCACCCCACCTGCCACCCGCCTGCTTCGCATTCGGGCAGGCTGCTATTGCCACTGCCACTCCTCACACTCACCTCTCACCACTTACCAGTCACCTTTCTCATTTCCCATTTTTTCCAGCATCCTCAATTCTTCTAATGAGTTCAAAGCACATCCTTGAATTGTGATACGGGCATTTCCACATGCCCAGTTTATCATAACTCATAATGGGTTCTCCCCCGGGGGTAAGCCGGTAAAACCACTCCCCTCCATGCACATCAACGAAATAATTTAAAATAAAATCGGAAAGCATGGAAGCCCGGTTGAGAAACTCCAAATTCCCGGAAATCTGCCAGGCATTAAGGTAGCCGACAACCGCTTCTGCCTGTGCCCACCATTCAAGCTCTCCTTCATTACCGGGATGCTTACGTTCCGTTTCGTGACAAAGGCCTCCCAGTGCAGTAATGGCAGGCAGAGTCCCTTCTGCCATTTTCACCGCCCATTCCCGGAATTTCCCAATCAATTCTTTATCACCGGTAAGCTCAGCCGCTTCATGCAATAACCAACTTCCTTCCACATCATGCCCGTATGAAATGGTATCCGATTTACTTTGCCACTCCTCATCGAAGAATAACCTGAAATGGTTATCGTTTGCATCAATAATATATTTTCCAAACACATTTAGCAGATTGATGATCCTCTCCCTTAATCCGGGATCTTTCCATGCCCGGTAAAGATTTGCATATCCTTCAATCACGTGCAGATGAGTATTCATCGTTTTCTTCTCGTTCATATCGAGTGCGCTTAAACGCAGATCTCCCAGGGGGCCCCATTCCCGGCTGAATGCTTCAAAATATCCATTCCTTTCCTTGTCAAAAGAAGTCTTTTCGATCAGTTGATAAAGCCTGATTGCCCGATCCAGAACTTCCTGGTCTCCGGTAAGCAGAAAGTACTCGCTGAATGCATATATAACAAAAGCCTGGGCATACACCTGTTTTTTTATATTGGAAGGATTCCCCTCTGCATCGAGCAACCAGTAATAGCCACCATATTCATTATCAGCAAAATGCCGGCACAGATAATCATATGCTACCCTGGCCAGATGCCTGCAATCGGGAATCTCAAATAAAGCGGCTGCAGCCGAGAAGGTCCAAAGAATGCGTGCATTCAGCACCAGTCCCTTTTCGGCATGGTAGTCCGGTTTGTTATCCATGGCTATCCTGCCAATGAACCCGCCGTGCTTATGGTCAGGGGCATGTTCAATCCAGAAAGGCAGGATATCATTTAAAATCTCCGAATGAGCAAAAGTCTTCAACTTTTTCAGATCAGCCTGTTCAACTATATTTTTTGACTCCATGGGATTAGTATTCCGAATTAAAACAAAGATACACTCAAATTCCTCAACCCATGCCAGGATTGCCTTATTATACAGGATAAAGTATGCTAAATTTCCAGGCTGAAACCAGCCCTGGCAAAACCCTTGCTTCACCTGTCAGATTTTGTAACTCTGACAAAAAAATAATCGGGGAGAATCCGAAAAACCACCCAACGGTTTGCTTAAAGAAATGTTGGAGAAAATACCACCGGAAGAAAAATATCCTTATTTTTAGTCTTTGGTTTCTCATAAGGATGGGCTGAAAGATGAAGATTCCGCGGGTATTTGCAATCAAATTGCGTGATTACCTCGCTCTGGTTATTTTAGCAGGACAAATTTCAAATGCCCTGCCAGCCGAAGCACAGGATTTTCGGTTTGCCCGATTGTCGGTAGCAAATGGCCTGTCGCAAGCCACCGTACATGCCATATGCCAGGATACCACTGGCTTTCTATGGCTCGGTACAATGGATGGACTCAACCGTTATGACGGGTATACATTCAAAATATACCACCCCATCCAGGGCGACTCTTCAAGCCTGAGCAACATGACCATCCGATCACTATTCAGTGATCACACCGGGACATTATGGATTGGCACCGAAAACGGATTAAACAGATATATTCCTGAAAAAGATGCATTTAAACAATACCTGAACGATCCGGATGATTCGGCTTCACTCGGTAATAACATTGTTGTATGCTTTACTGAAGATGCACTTGGAAATCTCTGGATCGGGACCAGGGGAGGTGGCCTGAATCTTTACAATCGCGAAAAGGACTGTTTCACCAGGTATCTGGTTACCGAACACGGAATTCGTTCCATTGACGGCAATTTCCTGTCGACCATACTTGCTGAAGGTTCCGGCGAGGACAGGAATCTGCTCATCGGATCGGACAAAGGATTCTACAGCTTCAATCCTGCAAAAGGCAGTTTTAATTTTCTGGCAGCTGTCTCAAACCATTTCTTACGAAGTATTACCTGTATTGTAAATGAAAACAATGAGACTACCTGGCTTGGAACCTGGGGTGCCGGACTTCTGCGCTGGAACAGGAAAACAAATGAAATTATGCAATACCAGTACAGGTCCGGGGACCCAAACAGTATTCCGGAAAATATCATCCTGTCGGTACTGGTTGACTCCGGGGGAACCTTGTGGGTAGGTACCCGAGGAGGCGGACTTGCCATGTATGTCCCCTCAGGAAACAATTTTATCAGGATACTTTCAGACAGGTTGAATCCAAGAAGCATCTCGGATAATACTATTCAATGCAGTTATATCGGCCAGGATGGTCAGCTCTGGTTTGGAACCCAGTTTGGTGGTGTAAATAAATTCAACCCGGCGCAAAAAGCATTCCGAAACTTATATTACAGCGAGGACAAAAACAACGGTCTTAGCAGCAACCTGATCACATCCATCGCAGAGGACCGAAACGGAATCATCTGGATAGGCACACGCGGCGGAGGCTTAAACATGGTAAAAAAAGATGACGGACAGATGAAAACCACCAGGGTCTTCACCAGGAATTCTTCTGATATCCCAAACAATACAATTGCCTGCCTGCTGGAGGATCATGAGCAACCGCTTCTTTGGGTTGGCACTGATGGCAGCGGATTAAGCAGGCTAAACCTGAAAACACTGCAATGGAAAAACTATCCCGGCAATCCTGGCATTCCTGGTTCCTTAAGTAATGCATACCTCTATTCACTGGATCAGGAAAAGGATGGTTCGCTCTGGGTAGGAACCTGGGGAACCGCTGAGGCTGGTGGACTTGACCTGTTCAACAAGGAAAAGGAGATGTTCTTTAATTTCAGGAGTATACCGGGTGATAGTAACAGTATTGCCGTAAACATCATTCCCAAGATATTAATTGATTCCAGGGGAAATCTCTGGCTCGGCACCAAAGGGAAAGGGGTGTACCGGGTAGAACAGGATAAGGAAATGCAGAAGATCGGCAAAGTGGGTACATTCCGTCACTTTTATCACCAGGAAGGCGATTCCGGGAGCCTGAGTCATAATGATGTTTTTGCTATTTATGAAGACAGAAATAATGTCATCTGGATTGGTACCTTTCTTGGCCTGAACAGATTCGACCCCGTCACGGAGAGTTTTATACATTATACACGTGAAAACGGACTCCCCAGCAATGTAATAAATGGCATTCTGGATGATAAGGAAGGTAATCTCTGGGTGAGTACTGCAAGGGGATTGGCTTGTATACAACAGAACGGAATAATTTCAGCATTCTTCAGGGACGATGGGTTGCAGGATGACGTATTTCTGGCCGGAGCCTGTTACAAAAGCAGATCAGGAGAAATATTCTTCGGAGGAACAAATGGTCTGACAGCATTTTATCCTGAAGAAGTTAAACTCACAAAACCAAATTCACATATTGTAATTACAGACATCAAAATTTTCGATCATGACCTGCGCGAGCAAAAAAGTACGCTTGTTACGGGTAATGAACTTAATATTGGTGAAAAAACAATTACCCTTTTTCCAAAAGATTTTATGATCTCGATCGAGTTCGCATCGATTGATTTTTTTGCTTCCGGTGAAAAAAACTACGAATACAAGCTCGAAGGATTCAGTGATGAATGGATTCAAACAAGCAGCAAGGAGCGAAAAGCCGTTTTCACCAATCTCGACCCGGGAATATATACCTTCCGCGTACATACATCAGGGAACAGGCCAGGCAAAAAAGTTGATGCACTCCTTACAATTATTATCCGGCCACCCTTCTACGAAAAACTCTGGTTCAGAATTTCGATTGCGTCAATTATTCTGTCAGCACTCGGCTGGATACTCATAAGATGGATGAAGCGTCTGCGCGAAGAGAAACTCCAGATTGAAAAGAATGCGCGTGAAAGCCTGTTTGAAGAACGAAACCAGCTACGGACCCTTATTGATCACATCCCGGACATTATTTATATAAAAGACAGAAAAGGAAAATTCATCGTTGCCAATAAGGAACTGGCAAGAATGATGGGAAACAGAACCCCTGAGGATGTCGAAAATAAGGCTGACCATCAATTTTTTCCACCGGAAGTTGCTAACCGGATTTTCAATGATGAGCAGGAAATTATGCGCCGGGGAATTCCGGAAGTAAGACATATTACTCCCTGGTATGACCACAGTATCGGGAAAATATTCCTAAGTCTTACGCGGGTACCCCTAAGAAACAGCATCGGTGATGTGGTTGGCCTGGTTGGAATTGGAAGGGATGTTTCCCAACTAAAAATGACTGAGGAGAAACTCATAGAACAGACAAGTCAGTTGCAGGAAATAAATACCCTGCTGGTGGAAAGACAGGAAGAAATCAGCCAGCAGGCCGATAAACTTCAGTTGCAATCGGATCGTCTCATCCTCACCAACCAGGAACTTGAACGCCTCAATACCACCAAGGACAAATTGTTTTCAATAATAGCGCATGATCTGAAAAATCCCTTTCAGGCTATACTGGGCTTTACAGGACTGCTGTCGCAGAATATCGAAAACATGGATGCCTCGGAACGGGCAGAACATCTCGATCTCATCAAACTTTCTGCGGAAAATGCATTCAGCCTGTTGGATAACCTTCTAAACTGGGCCCGCACCCAAACCGACAGTATCAAATTCAGCCCCTCCCCGTTATTATTGGATGATGTACTGGAGCAAAATATCTCCTTCGTGAGCAGCGCAGCCCGGAAAAAGAAAATTTGGTTGTACAATGATAGCCTGAAGGATGTTATTGTCTCAGCCGACAGAAACCTGCTCAACATCATCCTGAGAAACCTGCTGAATAATGCAATCAAATTTACAGGGGAGGGTGGTTCGGTGCATATCACCACTACTACCAATGGGAACTTCGCCGAAATCGGAATCCTAGATACAGGAGTAGGCATGAGTGCCGAAACCATTGCCAATCTTTTCCGCTTCGAAAGATTCCATTCAACCTCAGGCACCGGTGGTGAAATGGGCACGGGCCTGGGACTTATTATTTCAAAAGAATTTGTGGAGAAGCAAGGTGGAACCATTCGGGCTGAGAGCCAGGCCAGCAAGGGAAGCAGTTTCTTTTTCACTGTTCCGTTGAACAAACCAGCATAAGACTGCCAGAAGATATACTCCCTGCCTTCCTCCAGCTAATTCAGTTCAACACAATGGGTATTACCCTCATGCAACCTCCTGATTTTCTGAGTTATAAAAATAATCCACCAACTTAGCGTATTTTTTACGTTAAGTTAGTATATTCGCTTCAGAATCCCGGCTGAAAATTAGATGAAAAGGAATCTGAACCCGCATATTTCGGTAGACTGTGTAGTCTTCGCCTGTGATTTCAGGCATCTGAAAGTACTTTTATTAAACCGAAGGGGGGATGAAGAAGGTAATGGAGAAAGCCGGCCCTCGTTGAAACTTCCCGGTAGCCTGGTATACGATGATGAATTTCTTGGAACGGCTGCCCAGCGGGTGTTGAAGGAATTAACCGGCCTGAACGATATTTTCCTGGAACAATTCGGCGTATTTGATTCGCCCGATCGTGTGAGGAACTACGACAAGGTTTGGCTCGAGCACACCTCCGGTTTGCCGATCGACCGGGTTATGTCGGTAGGTTACCTGGCTATGGTTAAATACAACGAAACTTCCGAGAAAAAAAGACTAAAGGCGGACGCCATGTGGGTGAATGTAAATGAAGTCGGGCAACTGGCTTTCGATCACAACAACATCCTGATTAAGGCCCTTGAAATATTACGCAGCCGTCTTCAATATGAACCTGTCGGAATCGAACTGCTCCCGAGAAAATTTACCATCCGGCAATTGCAAAGCCTGTATGAGATTATCCTGGGTACTTCGATTGATGACCGGAACTTCAGGAAGAAACTGGCCGGGCTTAAGTACTTTGTTCCGCTCGATGAGAAGCAGGAGAAAGTAGCCCACAAACCTGCACGATTGTACAAATTCGATCGCGACATATATGAGAAGGTCGCCAAAGCAAATATGGCATTCAACCTCTAACTGATCTTACTATGATTCTTCTTGGTTATGACATTGGCAGTTCGTCGGTAAAAGCCAGCCTGGTGGATGCCGAAACAGGGAAATGCCTGGCAGCAGCATTCCATCCCAAAACCGAGATGGAGATAATTGCTCAGAAGCCCGGCTGGGCAGAACAGGAACCCGAAAACTGGTGGAAAAATCTTGTGCTCGCCACCAAAGATGTATTGGCACAGTCAAAAATAAAGCCCGATGCGATTGTGGCTATCGGGATCTCCTATCAGATGCATGGACTGGTGATCGTGGATAAAAACCACCAGGTGCTCCGGCCTTCCATCATCTGGTGCGACAGTCGTGCTGTCAGTATAGGTGAAAAAGCATTCGGGTCAATCGGGAAAGACAAATGTCTTCATTCACTGCTTAATTCACCGGGGAACTTTACAGCATCCAAACTAAGGTGGGTGATGGAGAATGAGCCATCGACCTATGAGAAAATCTATCGTTTTATGCTGCCCGGAGATTACATTGCATTCCGGATGAGCGGAGAGCTGTGTACCACCTCCACAGGATTATCGGAAGGTATCCTCTGGGATTTCAGGAAAAACCAGGTAGCCGACCTCTTATTAAAGGAGTATAAAATTCCGGCTGAACTGGT
This sequence comes from Bacteroidales bacterium, assembly GCA_046329925.1. Taxonomy (GTDB): domain Bacteria; phylum Bacteroidota; class Bacteroidia; order Bacteroidales; family JAAYUG01; genus JAXLTS01. The sequence goes on along the minus strand of JAXLTS010000004.1, from coordinate 168,138 downwards.
TCCGCCTGTAAAACCGGTTTTCTCGGTACAGGGTGAACTTTCGGTGAGTGCAGCGGCAGAACTTGGATTGAAATCCGGCACACCCATCTCCTATCGTGCCGGCGACCAGCCGAATAATGCCCTTTCCCTGAATGTTCTCAATCCGGGTGAGATAGCAGCTACGGCAGGTACATCCGGGGTCGTTTACGGAGTAAGCGGTGAGGTGAAATACGATCCGCAGTCGAGGGTAAACACCTTTGCCCATGTGAACCATGAAACCGGCAAACCAAGGTTGGGAGTACTCCTCTGCATAAACGGAACCGGCATATTAAATTCCTGGATACGCAAGAATCTCACCGCCGGTTTGAGCTATGAAGAAATGAATCAACTGGCTGCCAAAGTGCCTGCGGGGTCTGAAGGACTGGTTGTTCTGCCATTCGGTAATGGAGCAGAACGGGTACTGGGTAACCGGGAAACAGGCGCCTCTTTCATAAACCTGAATTTTAACATTCATGGAAAAGGACACCTGTTGCGTGCAGCCCAGGAAGGTATCATCTTCTCCTTTGCCTATGGCATGGAAGTAATGAAGGAGACAGGTATCAATCCGGGATTGATACGAGCCGGTAATGCCAACATGTTCCTTAGTCCGCTCTTCAGACAAAGCCTGGCCGACCTCACCGAGGCGCAGATTGAACTGTATGACACAGACGGGTCACAGGGGTCCGCAAGAGGTGCAGGGATAGGGGCAGGAATCTTCAAAAACCCGGAAGAGGCGTTCTCTACCCTTGAAAGGATTGCTGTAATTGAACCCAACCAGGCAACCGGAGTGCAACTACGCTCCGCATACGTGAAATGGCTGGAAGCCCTGAAAAGACAACTTTAAAAAATAAGATCAACAAATTAATAACCATCAAATTACAAGCGCATGGACTACACTATTGGTAACAAGGAATTCTTCCCGGGAATAGGGAAAATCCGTTTTGAAGGCAAGGAATCGAAGAATCCTCTCGCCTTCAAGTTTTATGATGAGAACAAGAAAGTCGGTAACAAAACCATGAAAGAGCACCTGCGCTTTGCCATGGCTTACTGGCATACACTCTGTGGTACCGGAGGCGATCCATTCGGACCGGGCACCAAGGACTTCCCCTGGAACCAAAGCAAGGATGCCATCGCCCAGGGAAAAGAAAAAATGGATGCTGCATTCGAATTCATGACCAAAATCGGTATCCCTTTCTGGTGTTTTCACGATACGGACATCGTAGAGGAAGCAGGCAGCATACTCGAAACTGAAAAGAGACTGCAAACCATGGTAGACTATGCAAAAACAAAGCAGGCTGCCTCTGGTGTTAAACTGCTCTGGGGTACTGCCAACCTGTTTTCGCACAAAAGATACATGAACGGTGCCTCTACAAATCCTGATTTCCAGGTACTCACCTGGGCATCCACCCAGGTTAAGAATGCCATCGACGCCACCGTGGCACTTGGCGGCACAGGTTATGTATTCTGGGGAGGACGCGAAGGATATATGTCACTTCTCAATACCAATATGAAACGTGAACTCGAGCATATGGGAAGATTTCTCACCATGGCCCGTGATTATGGACGTAAAGCCGGTTTCAAGGGTACCTTCCTCATCGAGCCCAAGCCCATGGAACCCACCAAGCACCAGTATGATTTCGACGCGGCAACGGTTGTTGGATTCCTCAGGCAATACGGTCTGGAAAAGGATTTCAAACTGAATATCGAAGTGAACCATGCAACGCTGGCCGGACATACCTTCCAGCATGATCTGCAGGTGGCAGCCGATGCCGGCCTTTTCGGCAGCATAGATGCTAACCGCGGTGACTATCAGAATGGCTGGGATACTGACCAGTTCCCTATTAACATGTATGAGCTCACCGAAGCCATGCTGGTAATCCTGGAAGCCGGTGGCTTTACCCAGGGTGGAATTAACTTCGATGCCAAGACCCGTCGTAACTCCACAGATCTGGAGGATATTTTCATCGCACACATAGCCGGTATGGATGCCTTTGCACGCGCCCTCATCATCGCCACCAATGTCCTTGAAAACAGCGATTACAACAAGATGAGAACGGCACGTTATGCATCTTTTGATTCCGGTGATGGTAAGGCTTATGAACAAGGCAAACTCAGCCTGGAACAAATGCGCGAACTCGCTCTTAAACTGGGCGAACCCAAGCAGATTAGCGGCAAGCAGGAACTCTATGAGGCACTGCTGAACCAGTTCATTTAACGGACTAACCAGGATTATTGCCTGAATACCAATTTACATGAGGGACCCCGGGTAACCCGGGTGTCCCTCACTAACAAAAAACTAACCAAAAGCAACACAGATCATGGCATTTATTGACACCTCCGGGAAATCCGGATCATCAAGCTACACAAGGGGAAACCCGGTGTACATCATTGCCCTCACCCTGGTGGCTACCCTTGGAGGATTACTCTTTGGGTATGATACCGCAGTAGTAAACGGAGCAGAAAAATCGCTGGTTGAATTCTATATTTATAAGATCCAGGGCGATTCGTATGTGTATGCCGAAAATATTCTAACTGTGATCAGCCAGTACCGGATACTGATGACCCTGGTGCTCTACCTTGTATTTGCGATTATCAGCGGCCAGATCATCAAACTGCTTGGAATGAAAAAGGGGGGAATAGCAGGTATTATCATTCTTGGCGTCCTTACCCTCTGGGTTGTCCGGTTCCTTGGACAGGCAATTCCTACAGAAGGCAGTGAACTGAAGGACACCGCGGATGTAGTGAAAGGTTTTGTTGTAGCCGGCGCTCTCATTGGTTGCATCATCGGAGGTGCCCTTGCCGGATTCATTTCGAAGTCATGGGGCCGGAAAAATGGTCTCATCATTGCAGCGGTAGCATTTTTCATTTCTGCTATCGGTACCTGGAGACCTGAAACATTTAATGTATTCGGGACACTTCCTGTATACTCCTTTGTAATCTACCGGATCATCGGAGGCATCGGTGTAGGTATAGCCTCCATGATTTCCCCCATGTACATTGCAGAAATAGCCCCTGCCAAAACCCGTGGAAAGCTGGTTTCCTTTAACCAGTTTGCAATCATCTTCGGTATGCTGGTTATCTATTTTGTAAATTACTTCATCGCAAAACAAGGTGACGAACAATGGCTCATCAGTGAAGGATGGCGATGGATGTTCTTTTCCGGAGCAATACCGGCAGGTATTTTCTTTATACTCCTGCTGTTTGTGCCAGAAACTCCCAGATACCTTGTAATGCGAAACAAGGAGGAAAAGGCACTGAAAGTCCTTACAAAGATTGCCGGGAAAGAAGATGCACCAAAAATTCTGGCAGAGATCAAGGAAACCCTGGTTGAACATAATGTTCCCTGGCTCACTTATGGCTTTTTGGTCATTTTTATCGGAATAACACTTTCGGTTTTTCAGCAATTCGTAGGAATAAATGTCGTCCTGTATTATGCCGGGAATATTTTCCGTAACATGGGAGCATCTACGGATTCTTCGCTCCTGCAAACCATCATTGTGGGCATTGTGAACCTCAGCTTTACTGTTGTTGCCATTCTAACGGTGGACCGTTTTGGACGTAAACCGCTTATGATCATCGGTTCCATTGGCATGGCTATCAGCATGATCGCGCTGGGAATGACCTTTTTCCTGGGGAACACCGGAGGCGAACTAACAAAAGGACAAGGTTTTACCGCGCTTGTTTTCATGCTTACCTATACCGCTGCCTTTGCCATGAGCTGGGGCCCTGTTTGCTGGGTTCTCCTTTCCGAAATATTTCCCAACTCCATCCGTGGAGCCATGTCAATTGCCGTGGCTGCCCAATGGATAGCCAACTGGGTAGTATCGTTCACCTTCCCCATGATGAACGATAATGTATGGCTTACAGAGAAATTCAACCATGGATTCGCCTTCTGGATTTATGGTCTGATGGGAATTGTTTCTGCCGTTTTCATGTGGAAAATGGTACCCGAAACCAAGGGCAAATCCCTGGAAGAAATGGAACATCTGTGGAAAAAGTAAACAATTGACCCTGACACGGGAACAGTCGTCCGTATCATATAGGGCACGGAATTTGGCTGTTCCCGTTTATTTTTAATAAGGAAAGAGAGCGGATAGCTAATGAAAAAAGGAATAATTCCCTACCTTTGAAGAAATCCGATTCTTATGAAAAAGATCCTGTTTTGCCTCTTTCTTATTTCAGGAATGATTGCCTGCGACAGCGACAGCATTATTTCAAAGGTAACTGCTTTCATCGACGGGGATACATGGAAAAGCATTACCCAGGTAGCCTCCCTTACAGGTGATAAATTAAACATTACTGCCACCGATTCACAGGGGAGAATTCTCTCCCTGGAAACCAGCGGTTATACGAAAGGTACGTACACTATCGGCCAGACCAATTATTGTGCCGGGAGTTACAAAGCATCGGCTACTGCTTCAACAAATGATATTTACTTCAGCATTTCCGGAACCATTACAATTACCTCTTCCGGGTCATCTGTATCGGGCACATTCGACCTGGTTTGCGCCAAGAATGCCAACCCCGATGATTTTGTTACGATTACAAACGGGCAGTTCACCAATGTAAGAATCTTAAATCATTGATCTACATAAAGTAACATAAAAAAAGCCCGGATCCTGATGAACCGGGCTTTTTTATTTCCTTTTGTCAAAGCACCATCAATTACACGGGCCGCCTGATATTATTTTTCAAAATTCCAGGGATGCATCAGAAAGGGGCTGTTCATCCTGCATCCTCCCAAGCCCGGAATAACTGCCGGCGGATCCGGAACTGCTCAGTACCGGGATAGAAAAACAAACCGTTGCCCCGCTGTACCCGTTATCCTCCACCCAAATCTCGCCATCCATCAGTTTCACCAGTTCACGGACGATGTTAAGCCTGAAAGAGGTATTGTTTTGCAAACCAGTGGATTCTTTTCCAACCTGCCTGCCATAGAGAACATCCAACTCACGGCTGGCATACTTTCCGCCACTGTCGGTAACAAAAAAACGAATAGCCCGTCCATCTACCAAAGAACAGCCAAATTCAATAATCCCTTTATGCGTATGGGCAAGTGCATTGGTAAGCAGGTGGGATAATACCTGTTCCAGCCTGTCGGTGTCGGCTTTGATTGAAATATCTTTCCCGTGGAGATCAATACTTTTTAACAGGGCCACAGAATAACGCTCCATTTTGCGCTTCTCGATCCCGAAATGGTGATATACCCTTTGCAGTAATTCATGTAAATTGCAATCGCTTTTATAAAGCTTAAGCTCACCCGAATCGAGCAGGGAAGCGTCAATCATGGTGTCGATCACCGAAAGCAGGTATTGACCAGATTGCTCCACCAACAGCAGGTACTCCTCGCGTTCCTCACTGTTCAGGTCGGCTTTGGCAAGTAGTTGAACGAATCCCATTATCGCATGCATGGGAGTTCTGATTTCGTGGGAAATGGTCGATAAAACAGAACGCCTCAACTGGGAATTTTCAACTGTCTTTCGTTCAAGTTCTGCCAAAAGACCTTTCAGGGATTGCTCCAATTCTTCATATGTAGGTTTCCCCGACATTATTTCTGCATCCAGTTGTTAGTTCTGTTTATCCCCGATATACCAATGATGGCTGTTGTCCTTCATAATCAGCGGACAACTCCATTTCCCCTGATAGTATAGTTAATTCTGATTGATCTGAAAAACAACAATCAACCGAAGCTATGAATATAGCAGTTTTGATTGCGCCCCCGTAAGTCGTTCTTTCTTTTTTTGCCCATCTTATGAACAGCCGTGCAAAAACGCCTGAAGTTCTGCGATCAGGAAGCCTTGAAGCGATCGAGAAGCGAGTAAAGTAGTTGATTTGCCTCTTCGGCCAACTGGTTTTGGGAACGAAAATACTTCTCATCCTGGACAAATGGCCCGGGCACAAGTTCAGCCCTGCATGACTCCGAGATATCCTGCAGGGAATCAATGGTCTCTTCGAGATGAAACTGAAGACCGACAACCTGCTCATTTATCAGAAATCCCTGATGCCGGCAGGCAAGGGATGATCCCAGATGGATTGCCTGCTCAGGTAATCCGAAGGTTTCTCCGTGCCAGTGAAAGACTACAGCCTGTTCGGGGAATCCCTCAAACAATCCTGATTTTCTGGCTTCAGGGGTGAAAGTCACCGGGTACCAACCTATCTCCTTTTCGGGATTCTTATAAATTTCCTGTCCCAGTGCACTTGCAATCATCTGTGCACCCAAACAGATCCCAAGGATTTTTTTCCCGGCAGCCATGGACTGACGCACCAGTTTTTTCTCGTCTGCCAACCATGGATAGAGGTCTTCCTCCGTTACACTCATGGGTCCCCCCATAAGCAGCAGGAGATCAAAGGAAGCCGGATCGGGCATGCGGTGAGGTTCAAATACCCTTGTAAAACTGATTTCCGCATTATGCTTTCTGGCCCAGACGGCAATACAACCCGGACCCTCAAACGGTACATGCTGAATACAATGTATCTTCATCGAACTACCTGTTTTGCCCAAATATAATCAATACCCTGATTATAGGATCTGTGCTGAGAAACTAATGAGTTATTAATTCAGAATGTGTCATGAAAAAACAATCCATGCAGCCACGGCAACCAGCAGGGCGGCAAAGGTATATTTCTGGATACGTAATATTCTGCCAGACTTTAATCCTGCCAGTAATAATGCACCCATAAAGGTCCATGTAAGATGAGAGGCCATAGATAAAAGCACCACCCAGAGTGTCAGAGTCATCACCTGGGCTCCCGGGGCACTTCCGGGCACAAAGAAACTGGTATACATCAGGAGAATAGCCATAAAGCACTTGGGATTGAGTGCATTTACAATTACTCCCTGCCAGAAACCCGGGCATGTTACAGGTGTTTCAACCCTGGTATTTAGCCACGGTTTTACAAATCCCCACGCCAGAAAAAGGATATAGGCTGCACCGGCATATTTAATTAGATTAAGGACAACCGGATATTCCGAAATAATTGTCCCCAGGCCCATTCCGGCAAGCAGGCTGTAAAATGCAATATTCGCATTCAGTCCGGCAATAAACGGGATTGTTTGCCGGAATCCCCAGGTTGCTCCCGAATTGGCGCACATCAGGTTATTGGGACCTGCTGAAAAAGCAATGGGGAACATGAGTGCCAGCCAGGGAAGAAAGGCAATAGATGACATACATTGAAATATCCGCTAATATAAAGTTCTTCAAAAAAAAATCAACCAGCCTGTAACAGAATTAAAAATTGTACGTCTTATTATCAAAACAATAATACAAGAGTTCAGAAATTACCGGAACAATCCCGATTTACGACGCCCAAAACCCAAAGCCATGCAAGTACAGTTAAATCCGAATGAGGTAGTCATCAAAGCCTGCGACAGTAAGTTCCTGGCAAATCCGGAGGCGATTACCGGGAAGCTCATCCTCACCAATCAGCGGGTATTTTTTACCGACCCCGACACCAGCACAGAGGATGTGAGTATCTGGCCATCAGCTATTAAAGAAATTATTCACTTCAGTACCGGCCTTTTTTCAAAAAATGGCATACAAATTGTACTGAAAGATGGGGCTGATCATCGCTTCACGGTAAAGGACCGCGAGAGCTGGACCTTACTGATCAACCGGATGTACTGATAAAAACACCACACGCCCGGGACACGTTCCGGAATACCCACACCCAAAAAGTGAAGCCGCCCGAAAGGGATGTGCTTCACTTTTTTTATTTAATTCAAGTTTTGTGATTAAAGCTCATCGAACAACATACCGTGTTTCCTTTCTCCTCTTGTTGAGTTGTTGGATTCATTCCCCCCTTTTCGCCCAGGACGAAAATCTATCTTTTCTAAGAATAAATGTACTTCGACCTGCAGAAGAAAAAATTGATCCATCCATCCATTCCATTTATATACTTCCCTCATCATTCATACTCACGGGCTCATTCACAGGTATTGACTCGGACGGAAATATTCCTCAATACAATCCTGAACCCGGTCAACTAGCAGCAAATACAATCCACTCATTCAGTAAGGTTCTGCAAAACTCACCCACTTTGCTCCTTAAGATAGACAGTTTGGGAATTCAACACGGAACAGGATATTCACTTACCTGGGAGTACATTGACTCACTCTGTGCCCAAAAAAAAACAGATGCAGTGCTATGCCTGGAAAAAATAGATATTCAGTGCAAGGCAGAAATCAGTGAACAATTGCAGATGTTTTCGTACAGTGATAATACCGGATCATTTTCGGATGAATATTACTATGTAGACCGATATTCGTGCGGGTATATATGCAACACAACTACCGAATGGAGACTTTACTTTCCCGGGAAGCACGAAGTAAAAGGGTGGAACATTCATATTGCAGATACCTGTAACAGCCTTTCATCAGGCAGTACACACAGATCCGCTTTTAGTAAGAAAGACTTGTCAATGCTAACGGAACGGGCAACTTATTACAGTGGAAACCGATTTGCCTGTTACATTTCCCCAAGTTGGAAGACTGTTGAACGGGCTTATTTCCTTGGTGGTAACAGGGAAATGAAAAAAGCAGCCAGGCTCCTGCGTAAAGGCAATGTGAAGGAAGCTGCAATTTTATGGAAAAAGGTTGCCCGAACCAGCCACGGAAAAGTCGCTCAATATGCCAGGTATAACCTGATCCTTGTTAGTGAGATACGAGGCCAGGCTGAGGAAGCTTACCGTACTGCGATGGATTTATGGAAAATCAGTAACTTGCCGGAAGCATACTTCTATGCAGGAATATTAAAGGATTGCATAAAGGACGAACAATTGGTTAAAGCTCAGTTGAGACCACAATAAAAAATATGCAAAACCAAATAAAAGTCACATTCATGTATAAAAGAAAGGGTATTATTCGCCTGGCTTTTTTACTTTCCCTGCTTTGTCTGGTGCGCTCTTCCCTTGCACAGGAAATCTATCTGGAAAATACCTCCAAATCAAATTATCAAATGGATATCCTCCGGCCTGCGGGGATTACAATTGACACAAGCCTAAGAACCATCCTGTTGTTCCCTGGGCAACCCCTGGCTGACTCACAAATTGAAATAAGACTGAACGATAGGTTTGATAAGAGTGCAAAGCAGATGTTGCCGGCTTTATTTTCCCAAACCTGCCAGCGTGCTGCTGGAATTCTCTCGGAAGGTCCCCGATTCAACTGTCTTATCCCTGAAAATGACTCCTCCTTTTTCCCTCCCGAAATAAAGTCATGGGACGACATTCAATCGTTCTGCCGACAGGCAGGGAGCGATGTTCTTGCAGTATTGCAAATTGTGGGGTGTACGGTAGGAATACGATCCCAACTCACCTCAGAAAATGTTTATTACTCCGGAGACATAACTTCTCTTAAGGGAATCGAAGGCAATCCGTTAGTTTTAGCAGAAATTGCCTCTGAAGCAGAATTCACCTGGCAATTGTATTTTCCCGTTGAGCATAAACTCGAAACACAAAAAATACGATCGAAAGACCAGATAACAAATATGCGGTTCAATGATAAGCCTGAGCTGTTCGCCTACATGAACGAAGAATTGCCAAAAATACTTGACCGCCTTTCAGCAAATGCTGCCCAAAAATTTGCACAACTTGTTTCACCTGTTTGGGAAACTACCATCCGTTCCTATTATGATAAAGGGAACTCTGACATGCGTCTTGCTTCGAGATTACTACAGAGCGGGAAAATCGATGAAGCCGCAGCCATTTGGGAAAGACTGGCGGAGAGTAATAATAAGGGAATATCAAAGCATGCGCGATTCAACCAGTTACTGATCTGCGAATTGGACGGTAATTATGCCGAAGGTGTTCAAATCGCGGAAAAACTTTCGCAGGAATTTTCGATGCCGGATGCAGTAAGTTACGCTGAAATCCTTAAAGAACGCATGCGGGAACAGGAATTACTGGATAAACAAATCCCGATGGAATAACAGAGGTTTATTTACCAATGTTCATGGCGTACGATCAGTTCGGTGGCCTTTCGCAGGCTGGAATGACGATCCGGATCAGCAGATCCTGCAGGATAACCCAGGGGTAACATAACAATGGGTTCAATATTTTGGGGCAAACCCAGAATCCGTGAACAGGTAACTGCATCAAACTTGCATATCCAGCAGGTGGCAAGACCCAGAGAACTGGCGGCGAGAGTCATGTGATCCACGGCTATTGCAATATCCACATCACAGTGGTCCTTTCCGTCATCTCTTTTCCATGATTGCGTGTGATCACCACAGACCACAACCAGCATTGGTGCCGAATCAAGCCAGTTTTTCGCATAACACTTCTTTATCCTCGCCAGGTTATCAGCATCTTCAATTACAATAAAATACCATGGCTGATTGTTGCAGGCCGAGGGGGCAATTCTGCCAGCCTCAAGGACCTCTTCCAGGTGAGAAGGATCCACTCTCCTGGATTCATACTTCCGGCAGGAATACCTCCTTTTTGCAAGATCCAGAAAATCCATCATCTATGCATATTAATTTCGATTCTGATCAATACTTCAACTGGACGGACATCTTATCACCCCGAATCTGAAAACAGTCCGATCCGTCTTCCTGGGTAGATTTAACAACCCTGAGCTTGCGCCCGTCCACTGCAAAAATAATTCTCGAACCGGATTTATACTTAGCAACCACCGAATAATACTGGTCAACCGGGAGCCATACATGTACTTTTTCCACCTGGCAGGTATCTGAATAAATAATTGAATTGGACTCCATCTTACCTTTAAAAATAGCTATGGGTACTTTTCTGTTTTCTTCATTGATGGTGAGATTGATTTCAATTTCTGCCTCCTCTGGCCTGTCGGAAAAACAATCGCCAACAAGAATATAACTATCCTCACAACCCGCAAAAAAAGGGAACAACATAATAATCAGGGCAGGCAGGAAGAACAAAAACCTTCTGCCGGGGATACGTATTTTCATTATTTGGATCATGCGAGAGGAAGTTTGCTGATGTTCTGTAAATAAAAGCGTTATAGTTTCTTAATATAGGATTTCCTGGGCAACAGGCTGAATCTATATGTATAGTTAATCGAAAACCTGTTTTTGGAAAATTCAGGGATTTTAAAATCCAGATAGGAATATCCTGCTCTGACATTCCAGTTATTTTTTTGGATCACCAGGCCGGCACCTGGAGTGAAGACATACCTGCCCAGTGGACCCTGTTCCGCCCCCCTGTAGCTACCCCAGGTAAATCCCAGTCCGGAATTTAAATAAAGACCATAGGATTTCTTTCCTGTTTTGAATATTATAAAATCCCTGCCTAAATCAGCCATGGCCAAAAAACGCATCTCGTGCATCTGCCAGAAAACATTGCCGGTGTCTTTTTCCAGAACTGATGAATACCAGAATCTGGAGTAGAAAGACAGGTTCAACCGGAGCTTGTAACGTTGATCGATAAGACCCAGGCTGAAGCCATGCAGCCAGTCGCGTTGATTTATTAATCCGGTATACCCTATGCTCATGGATGTAAATTGCGGTAACGGGCTACGGTGTGCTCCTGCCACCCGGAAGAGGCTGTCGAGGGAGGAATTACGTGGAACGAGATCCCGCGGTTTCTGTGCCAGTCCGATAGTGGTATTTACATTACTTCCGCCTTTAAGAAGCAGGGGTACTATGCCATATTGTTTGTTTCGAAGGGCTACACACAAGGCATCACAACCAGAGGAGTTACTTTTATTCGGATCGGCGCCTGCTTCGAGTAATAATTCTACCATTATGGTATCTCCGAAAGAAGAGGCTACCATTAGTGGTGTGAATCCGTATTTATCCGGGGAATTAGGATCAGCGCCTGCATTGAGCAGCAGTTCTGCCACTCCTACCGAACTGGCATACACGGCAATCATCAGGGCATTATTACTGTCTTTATCCACAGGATCTGTGCTTGCCCCATAAAACAGCAACATATCCGTAAGTTCTTCCTGCCCGTATCCGGCAGTGTACATGAGGGGGGTTGAACCTTTATAGTCCTTCATATCTGGATTGGCACCTGCATAGAGCAATAAATCAGCCAGGGGGCCAAATTCGTTTCTTATGGCTTCATGAAGGGCGGAAGTTTTATCAAAACTGGTGGTGTCATTTACATTATATCCATTGTCGAGGAGCATTTTAACTATTGTGATCCTGTTGAGCTGTGCCGCCTTGATCAAGGGTTTGAAATAATATGCATAATCATTATCTATCTTATACCCCTTTGCGAGAAGTTTCGACACCATCAGCGAATCATTTCGTGCAATGGCAGTTTCAAGGCTATCTGTATCCCAGCCCGAATATCCGTCATCAACATACTCCACGCGGATCAGGCCGGTACCGGAATCACCGGCGGCTTGCTGTGCTGAAAGGTTAAAAACCGAAACAAGGCTGAAAAAACTTAAAAAACAAACCCCGAGAAAATATTTCATAGCTAGGCTTTTCAGGAATACTTATTTAATGATACCCAACACTCTTCCCTGACTGAGAAATGAAATGCCCTGGCCATTGGTAATTCCAATCATGACCGTTTCAATGAGAGGGTTTGAAACCAAAGAATCTGAAACCCATTCCACGATAAAATTTGCACCGAAGCCTGAAGTATCCGACTCTGGTACAAAGTAATCCATAGTCTGTAATGGATTTAGTTTAAGCGGAACCGGAAGATAATTCTTGATCAGTTTCCCATTTGTATGGAAATACAACACCTTCGTTACGGAAATGGGGTATTGAAAATCTGTATTATGTATTGACAGAAAAGCACTTAGCTGATAACCCCGTCCTTCCTCCTGGTAAGGTACACTGGAATAAACCGGCATATAGAGTAACTGACCTCTCAACCGGTCATAATTTGCCGGTACAACCAGGTGGTTCGTATCAAAAGCCAGGTTGTTGGGATATTCTGTTTTTTCATGGCTGGTCTTTTGTTGACAGGAACATAGCAGGAAAATCAGCAGTATTCCTGAAAGACCAAAGAATCGTGTGGGATATTTCATACTCCTGCAGTTTGGTTATTCTAAAATCTAAAGCATTCAAATAAGAAGATTTATACAGAGTGCTGTGTAAAGTTAACAAAGTTTGATGGAAAACCGGGCCTGCCAATGCTTCAGATTGACAATGATTTTCACATTTGCAGTCCTTGAGAGTATTCTGAAATATGATGCAATGGCGTGGTTCGGGAAGGGAAACAGCAGTATGTGGATAATTGATAAAATTCAGCTAGGTTTGTACTGCTTATCGAATCTGAATCAGATGAAAGCAGGAAATCAGGGGAAATTTTCCAGTCTAAGCAGGGTATTTCTATACCTCTGCACAATCCTTGTGCTATTCTGGATGTTTCCCCGGGAAGCCAAGTTCCGCTATGAATTTCAGAAAGGCAGGCCGTGGATGCATGAAACACTGATCGCACCCTTTGATTTTCCGATATATAAATCTGATGCCATCCTGAAAGCTGAAAAAGACAGCCTTCTTAAAACACTGCTTCTTTATTTCAGGATTGATACACTTGTTTCATCCACAGAAAGTCAAAGGCTCGACAGTTTATTTCAACAGCGCTGGGAGAGTTCCCTGGCCGTAACCGGAAAAGAAAAATCCTTCCTGGCTCTTGGCAGTAACGATAATGAAAGTGTTTCGGAAATCAAGAAGCTTTTAGTAGCCAACCTCCGGAATTTATACCAGAAAGGGGTAATTGATCTGAATGATAATCCTGCAAACAAACTGAATAACTATACCAGTATTGAAGTCTTAAAGAATAATATTGCTACCGAGACTCCCCTCACCGACATATATACGGTACGCACTGCCTATGAATCACTTATTACAAATACAGCGGCTGCATACCGGTTTCACGGACAAAATGCCAGGTCGCTGGAAACCTTGCTGAGAACACTGAATCTGAATGATTTTATCCGGCCCAATCTTCACTTTGACAGCGACAAAACCAAACTTGAGGAAAGGGCAAGAATCGATGAGATTTCACTTACCGAAGGGATGGTTCTCGAAGGTGAGCGCATTATCTCCAAGGGTGTTCGTGTGGATGATTATCATTACCAGGTTCTGGTTTCACTGAAAAGGGAGTTCGAGGAATCCAGACTGGCAGGCGGAAGGCCCATTTTACTGCCACTGGGTCATTTGATCCTGGTGACTATTATGGTGTTGATGATTTACCTGTTTCTGCAGAGTTTCAGAAAAGAGGTATATCAAAATCAGATTAAGACTTTTTTTATTCTCCTGTTGGTTGTCGGCATGGCTGCCACCACGAGGATTGTAACCAGTTTCCCCAACCTGAGCGTATACCTGATCCCTTTTGCCATACTTGCCATTCTGGTTAAGACATTTTACGACTCCAGGCTGGCGCTTTTTATTCATATGATTACCATTTTGCTGGCCGGTTTCTGGGTTCCGAACTCATTTGAATTTGTGTTTTCCAATTTCATAGCAGGTATCGTTGCCATTTTTTCGCTTTCCAATCTGTACCGGAGAGTGAAGTTTTTCCTCTCGGCAGTACTCGTTACCGTTTCCTTCTCAGTCGTATTCATAGCCTTTTCCTTTATCCAGGAAAGCCAGATTTCTGCCATTGAGCCCGACAACTTTATCTGGTTTGTGATTAATGGAATGTTGGTATTGTCGAGCTTTCCGCTTATCTACATATTTGAAAGGATATTCGGTTTTCTTTCGGATGCCACGCTCATGGAGTTAACGGATACTAACCAACCCTTACTTCGTAAACTGGCCGAAGTTGCTCCGGGAACCTTCCAGCACTCCCTGCAGGTGGCCAACCTGGCAGAAGATGTTTTAGTGCATGTAGGTGGTAATCCGCTGTTGGTCCGGGCTGGTGCATTATACCACGATATCGGGAAAATGGAGAATCCGCTGGCTTATATTGAGAACCAAAGTGCCGATGTCAACTTTCATGACCAGCTGGAATTCCAGGATAGTGCCAGAATTGTGATAGGACATGTGCAGGCAGGGATCCTGCTGGCCCATAAGCATAAATTACCTCAGCAAATAATTGATTTTATCCCCACCCACCACGGGACCACTCTCACCAAGTACTTTTATAAATCCTTTCTGAAATCAAATCCCGGCATTGAACCGGAGATTGAACAATTCAGGTATCCGGGGCCCCGCCCCTTCACAAGGGAAATGGCTATTGTAATGATGGCTGATGCTGTGGAAGCTGCTTCAAGAAGCCTCAAAAAAACCGACGAAGCGAGCATTTCCAGGCTCGTGGATGATATTATCAATCAACAGTTGGAGGATAAACAATTTAATGAAGCCAACATCACCTTCAGGGACATCGAAGTGGCCAGGGAAGTATTTAAAAGGAGGTTGCGCAATATTTTCCATGTGCGTATCGCCTATCCGAAGTGACCCCGGCAATCGCGTCATTCTCTCAGGTCGATCTCTACAACTCCGGGATGTTTTGATTTGAGAAAAACAAAGAAGTTATCATCGAGCAGTTTGTCAGTATGGACTTTACTGAGCTTTACCTCATAACTTTCACCGTTTTTACCCGAAGCCACCGCTTTAACGAGCATGCCCGTGTTGCGGTCGAGGGTTAAACGTATGCGATGGTATGGTTTTTTAATATCAATTGGGAAGAGGTCGAGTTCACAATTATTGGTACCGGCAGTCTCGCCCAGGTATTTCAGCTTATAATCCTTTTTATACAATCTGAACAATGCCAGTGGATTGCTGATAAAAAAATCTTCAGTGGAGGGATCAGGATTGGCAATATTCACTTCATTGGTGGATTCCATATAGCTCCATATGGTTTTACCGTCGAAATAAGTCACAGCCTGTTGGTCAGGCAGTGATATCTTATACCGGTTACCTTTGATCCAAATTTCGCCATCTGCTGAGAATTCCTCCCCGGTGCGTACATTTTTATAAGTATAATCGAAGCCTGCAGTGACAGAGGGTGCTGAATCAAGGATTGCGGTCATTTTCTCCATCATGGCAATGGCCTTGGGGTCCTGCTGTGCAAGGAGGGTCCCTGCGGACAGCACATAAAAAAGAACATACAGGTATTTTATGCCGGATGTGGTCTTCATAAGTACTTGTTTAGCCAAGGCTGTTCAAAATCTGTTCCAAACTCATCTCATCGACGATTAAAACCCGACGTGCCTTGCTACCCTCATTCTGTCCGACTATTCCGGCAGCTTCCAACTGATCCATCAACCGGCCGGCACGGTTGTACCCTATTGAAAACCGGCGCTGGATAAGAGAAGTAGAGCCCATCTGGTGCATTACCACCAGGCGTGCAGCCTCATCAAAAAGTTCATCTCTCTTCTTCAGGTCCACAGGTCCCTTTTCGGCACCTTCCTCCTCGCTGTGGTATTCAGGCAGGTAAAAAGGAACAGGATAGCCCTGCTGGTTCCCGATAAACTCTGTGAGTCGCTCTGTTTCGGCCGTATCAATGAATGCACACTGAACCCGTACCAGATCACCCCCGGTAGTTATGAGCAGGTCACCTCGGCCTACCAGCTGATTGGCACCCGGTGTGTCAAGGATGGTCCTGGAATCGATCATGGATGATACTTTGAATGCAAGACGGGCCGGGAAATTCGCCTTAATGACTCCCGTAATAATATTGGTCGAAGGGCGCTGGGTAGCGATAATGAGATGAATACCAATGGCCCGGGCCAACTGTGCGAGTCGGGCAAGAGGTCCCTCAATCTCCCTGCCGGCAGTCATTATTAAGTCTGCAAACTCATCCACTATCACTATCAGATAAGGCAGGAAACGATGACCTTTTTCCGGATTAAGGCTGCGCGCAAGAAACTTGGTATTATACTCCTTTATATTTCTTACATTGGCCAGTTTGAGCAGGTCGTAGCGCTGCTCCATTTCAATGGTTAGGGAATTGAGGGTGTTAATCACCTTCTGGGTATCCGTAATGATCGCCTCATCCTCATCCGGTAACTGGGCGAGGAAATGCTTTTCCAGCCGGGCATAAGGGGTGAGTTCCACTTTTTTGGGATCCACCATGATGAATTTTATCTCAGCCGGGTGTTTCTTATAAAGAAGGGAGGTGATAATGGCATTCAGACCTACGGACTTGCCCTGCCCTGTAGCCCCTGCCACCAGCAGATGTGGCAATTTGGCCAGATCGAAAACATAGGTTTCGTTCGAGATGGTTTTTCCAAGCGCAATAGCCAGTTCAGCTCCTGATTCCTGAAACTTCTTCGAAGCCAGGATTGATTTCATAGACACAATCTCAGGTTGTTGGTTGGGTACCTCAATCCCGATAGTTCCTCTTCCGGGGATCGGGGCAATGATACGAATGCCTAAAGCTGCAAGACTCAGGGCAATATCGTCTTCGAGGTTCTTTATCTTCGAAATCCTTACTCCGGCGGCTGGTACTATTTCATACAGGGTTACGGTGGGTCCGACAGTGGCCTTGATATGGTCGATCTCAATTTTATAATTTTTCAGGGTCTCAACAATCCGGTCTTTATTCCGGATAAGTTCATCATTGCTCACTTCCGTATTCGGCAGCTTGTGATCATCGAGCAGGTTCAGGCTGGGAAACTGGTAGCGGGAAAGGTCTGCCTTTGGGTCATATGGATTGGCCAGACCACTGTGGTCTTCAATCTGATTTTCGTCAACCTCCTCATCCGGTTCTGCCTCGTCAACAATGAGTTCAATGCTTTCCCCGGAACTTTCGGCAGGAGGTGCTTCCACCTCCATGCGGGTAGAACGGGTTTGTACGCGTTCAACCGGACCAGGTTTTTCAAAAACCAGGCTTACGGTTTCTCCTTCTACTTCCTTTATCAGATCTTCCTTAACTTCTATCTCCTCTTCAGGCAACTTTGGCTCCTCCTCCCCGGGTTTACGCCTCATTAAACGGAGCAGCGGAAGGTGTGAACCAGGGATGGTAAAGAATATAAAGGTGCAATTCGCGACCAGCAAAAGGATTCCCGTACCAGGAATTCCCAACAGGGCATTCAGCCACTGGCTAACCAGCCAGCCATGAGCACCACCAGGACCACTGCCCAGGTATTCCGGACGGCTGCCCGACAGGTAGCCAAGTGTTACAGATATTAATACCAGGGCAACCAGTGTAACACGCACAGTTTTCCGGAGTGGCAGCATCCGCAATCCCATCAACCGGACGCCGCCGATAAACAAAAGAAAAGGGAACCCAAAGGAGGCTATTCCAAACCACCTATTTAAAAAGAGCGAAGCCAGCCAGGCCCCTGCCCTACCCGACCAATTCTCCACCTGTACACTGGTTCCGCTGAAAAAGGCTGCCCATTCGAAACTCTGATCGGCCTTCCAGGTGAAAAAATAGGATACAAAGGCGAGGAAAAGGAAGAGGGAGCTACCTGTAATTAAGAGACCCAGAGCGACCTTAACACGTTCATCACTAAAAAACCGTCCTGTTTTACTCATGGATAAGATTGAAATACCAACAACTCAAACGTTTGTCGGGATTGTCTTTGTATGACAATACCCGGAATAGCAAAACTTAAACGGTCATTATTTCAATAATTTGAAAATCAACCGTATATACCATATTATTCTTTTACCCTGGCAAAGGTAACAATCTTGGGTGTAGATTATTTTGGGAGGAGGTACGAGTAATTAACAGTCTCACTCCAGGAGGGCATTCAGAATGTCTTCCATGCGCTGGCGTGAGCATGGTTTGTATTCGGGCGGAGTATCAAAATCGGACCAGGGAACATCGGAATGTTCTATTTTACTGGCTTCAAGTCTCAATTTCAAACTTTTAAGGTGCAAATTGAATTCAAGCAGCACTCCGTCAATCTGAGAAAAGGGATTGTTGATATTCGGTTGATCAATATCAAGATCACGGGTATACCAAATCAGAAAGGTGTCCTGATTCACACCCGGGAAGGTGGCCAGGGCCAGGTCGCAATTACAGCCAGCTATATTTTTTTTCCCTTCTGCAAAACTTATTACCATGCCGTTAAAAGGATCGAAGCAACAGCCATAATCCCCGCTCTCACCGGTATAGGTATATCCCTTTCCCATAATTTTGAGCAGGGTGGTATTGGTCCCCTTACGGTTATTTGAAACATTGGAAAGTGTAAATCTGCCAAAGAAACCCTCAATGGAATTCATCGACATATGGTTCCGGTATTTTTG
Source organism: Bacteroidales bacterium (assembly GCA_046329925.1). GTDB lineage: Bacteria > Bacteroidota > Bacteroidia > Bacteroidales > JAAYUG01 > JAXLTS01. The sequence continues at coordinate 149,038 of JAXLTS010000004.1, read as the reverse complement.
GACCATAACCTTTGGGAGAAGGCTTGTTGAAATATTTTTCAGGTCATTCCTCAGATAGGTGACCTTATAGGTAATTATACCCTGTGTCTTTTGTCCGGGTGGATGTAATTTCCCGCAGGAAACAGCAACCACAGCCAGTATCAGACAGATTCGGACTCGAACTCCCAAGCTAAAAACAGTTTTATGGCAGTGTTTGATTGTAAATTTACAGAATTTAGGCGATATCCAATGAAGATCGGGATCAATTTCTTTCAGGTTCAATAGGTGCTGCCACGCCGAAAATCATGACTACCAAACGTTTTATGCCAGGGAGGTGCTGCCGGTATTCCGGCAATTGCACCTTATGTGCTGGCGGAAAACATTGTTGCATAACAAGCCGCTTGGTAACATCTGCATGCAGGCAAATACTAGCTTTGCAGGTTTAAAATGCATGTTAACATCCGGAAGCAGGGATTATTGCATACCTAAGGGTATCTCATCTGCTCTTCCCGGTATTTGCAAATTGAAACTGAACACCGGAGAAAGCAGAAATACTAATAACAGTATCATATGAATAAACTGGCCGTTATTGCTCTTGGGGGAAATGCCCTGCTCCGCGGAGACCAGGTGGGTACCATCGACGAGCAGGAACAAAACACCTTCGACACGCTCGAGAATATCGTTTTTTTACTTCGTGCGGGTTACAACGTTGTGATTACTCACGGAAACGGGCCTCAGGTTGGAAACATACTCCTCCGGAATGATGCCGGTGAAACGGTGTATGGAATTCCCCAGATGCCTGTTGATATCTGTGTGGCAGATTCCCAGGGCGGCATAGGCTATATGATTGAACGTATGCTCCACAATGTGCTGCATAAGCATGGCATGAAAAAAGAGATCGTGACTCTTGTTACACTCACATTGGTTGATATTCATGATACTGCTTTTAAGAATCCCACCAAGCGAATCGGGAAAATTTATAATTCCGGCGATGCCTCAAAACTTGCATCAGAAAAAGGCTGGGTATTTAAAGAGGAGGTTAAGACTGATGGAGGCTGGAGGCGGGTGGTACCATCTCCGAAACCTCTCAAAATAATGAACTCAACTGTTGTTGAAACAATGGCCCGCAGTGGAACCATTGTTATAGCAGCCGGAGGTGGAGGGATTCCTGTATATATAGATGAAGAAGGAAAGGTGAGACCGGCCGAAGCCGTAGTAGACAAGGACCTGGCATCTGCCCTGCTGGCCAGCAATATCAATGCAGATGAGTTTTATATCCTCACGGATGTACCTTATGTATATATCAACTACAAAAAGGAAAACCAACAGGTAGTAGAATTCCTCGATAAGGCCGATACAGAGAGATACCTGGCCCAGGGCATGTTTTCGGAAGGAAGTATGGCGCCCAAAATAAGGGCCTGCCTTGATTTTATCGATCGTGGCGGGGATAAATCCGTGATAACGGAAGCCTTCAAACTGGAGGATAAACGCTATGGAACAAAAATTACAAGGCATTACGAGGATTAAAGGAATAATTGATACCTTCACCAAATAATATGTTGTACAACACAATCTCTAAGAGCTATGCCATTTAATCTGAAAAACAGAAGTTTCCTGAAATTGCTTGATTTCACCCCGGAGGAGATCAGACACCTGCTTAACCTATCCGCCGAATTGAAGGCCGCAAAATATGCAGGCACAGAGCAACCCGTGCTGCTGGGAAAGAATATTGCCCTCATTTTTGAGAAGACCTCCACCCGCACCCGATGTGCGTTTGAAGTGGCAGCGCACGACCAGGGAGCCCGGGTAACCTACATTGATCCGGTATCTTCGCAAATCGGGCACAAGGAATCCATGAAAGATACAGCCAGGGTTTTGGGACGGATGTTCGACGGAATTGAATACCGTGGATATGGGCAGGAGATTGTCGAAACCCTTGCCCGCTATGCCGGGGTTCCGGTATGGAACGGGCTCACCAACGAATTTCATCCCACACAGGTGCTGGCCGATCTGCTCACCATGATGGAACACAGCGATAAACCCCTTCACCAGCTTAAGTTCTGCTACCTGGGTGATGCCAAAAACAATATGGGGAATTCCCTGCTTGTAGGTGCCACCAAAATGGGTATGGATTTCCGTGCTGCGGCTCCCAAGGAATGTCAACAGCAGGAAGACCTGGTGAAGACTTGCAGGGAGATTGCAAAAACTACCGGAGCGAAAATTACCATAACTGATGATATAGCAACAGCAGTGAAAGACTGCGACTTTCTGTATACTGACGTGTGGGTATCCATGGGTGAACCGGAATCAGTGTGGGAAGAGCGCATGCGCCTGCTGAAGCCTTACCAGATAAACAAGAAAGTTATGGAAATGACTGGTAATTCCCGGGTGAAATTTCTGCATTGCCTGCCCGCCTACCATAACCGTGAAACAAAAATCGGTGAACAGATCTATAAAAAATTCGGATTGGAATCGATGGAAGTCACTGAGGAGGTTTTCGAATCGGATGCCAGCATAGTATGGGATGAAGCAGAAAACCGTGTACACACCATCAAGGCTGTGATGGTGGCCAGCCTGCGCTAGATAAAAAAAGCACGAACGAAGTAAAAGGTCATCATCAGGCTGGCAGCGAGTTTGAGTCCTGTTCCCAGCAAGAAACCGATAAATGTTCCGAGAGCTGCCCTGAACGCCAGGGCAGTTTCTTTTCCTTCAAGAAGCTCACCGATAAATGCGCCCATGAAGGGCAACAATATTAAGCCAACAGGTGGAAAAATAAATAATCCGGCCACCATCCCAATGGCCGCACCCCAGGTACCTGATCGGCTGCCTCCGAATTTTCTGGCACCCCAGACCGGCACAATATAGTCGAGTACAGTTACGACGATAGTTATTGCTGCCCAAACTACCAGAAACTTAATGCTGAAATCGGTGTATTTTGAGAGGTGCAATAAAAACAGACCGGCAAAACTGAGCGGCGGACCAGGCAATACGGGCAGCAGGCAGCCAAGTAATCCTGCCAGCATACAGATGATTCCTGATACGAGTAACAGAATATCGACCATGCAAAATGGGTTTATCTTAACCGGGAGCTAATCCTTGGGTTCAACCTCAATAAGATTTACAGGATATTTAAGGAGTTTCATAAATCCCCTGCCGGCTTCGAGTGAGTCTTCATCCCCTTTTTCATAAAGCCAGTTAATCGTCACATTCTGCCCGTCAGTCTGAGCAAATTCCTTGAGCCGTAACAGCAGGTAGACCATCCATTCTCGATGTGGAGGTATTGAAAATATTCAGAAAAATATTTGCTGTTGTTGAAGGAGCCGGATTTTTTCTGTAATCTTCAATGGCCCATTCCAGTTTCCGAAAAAATTCGGAAGGATCTTCAGGAATTGAATTACCCCTGATTTCTATAACTCCGCTTTTATAATCCATCATCACCAGGGGCGTTCTTTTCGTACCTGGTATCATCAACTCAGCCATTATAATTTTTTTTCAAAGTTAAAGAAAAAGCGTTTGTTATGAGATGGATTTCTGATTTTTTATCCGGGTGAATGGATTGGTGCGGCTATCACAGGAATTACAATCACAACAATTACCCGTATTATTTTCACCCTTGGAAAAAATAGTCCTGAAAAGCCACAGTATTGCTATTCCTGCTGCCAATAATACGATGACAAGTGCAATAAGGTTCTGCATAAATTAAAGTGTTAACATCCAGGTACCAAACTGGTAAACAGCAAATGACAAGAGCCATGCCAGTCCTGTTGTATATCCCACCAGGAACAGAGCCCACTTCCAACTTCCCGATTCATTTCGCACGGCAGCAACCACGGCGATGCATGGAAAATAAACCAGAATAAATACCAGGTACGACAAAGCAGAAAGTTGAGTGAACAATGGCTTACCGGCTTCAGTACCCGCTGTCCATGTTGCCTCCTGTAGTTTTCCGGATAACGTCTTCCCCTGACTTGCCGGATTACCGTCATCAAAAATTACTCCCATAGTGCTTACCACAATCTCTTTGCCGGCAATGCCGGTAATCAGGCTTACACCCATGCGCCAGTCCATCCCAAGGGGTACCAGAAGCGGTTCAATTTTCTCACCCATCCTTGCCAGCCAGGATCCCTTTGTTTCGGATGCTGAACCAATGAAGGGCTGAGCCGTACTTCTGTCCTGCTGACTCACCTTTTCAGTCTTCCCATCCTGCCTGCCGCCTTCCGGAACAGGATAATAACCAAGAGCCCATACCAAAACAGATGCTATGAGAATAATACCGCCCATCTTTCGCAGGTACTGGCCGGCGCGGTTCCACATGTGTTCCATTATTGCCCGTGCGGTAGGGATTCTGTAGGGCGGCAACTCCATCACAAAGGGAAGATCACCACTGCGGAAAAAAATCCGTTTAAACAGGATGGCCATGATAACAGCCAGGAAAATTCCGGTTGAATAAAGCGCGAATAAAACGAGCCCCGGCCTGCCCGGGAAAAAGGCTGAGATCATCAATACATATACAGGCAGACGCGCACTGCATGACATAAATGGATTGATGAGCATTGTAAGGATACGATTTCCCCTGGTTTCAATGGTCCGCGTAGCCATAATAGCAGGCACATTGCATCCGAATCCCATGATAAGAGGTATAAACGAACGGCCATGCAGGCCCATCCTGTGCATCACGCGATCCATCATGAAGGCAGCCCTGGCCATATAGCCGGTGTCTTCCATGAGGGCAATAAAAAGAAAAAGAATGAGGATATTCGGAAGAAACACGATTACCCCGCCCACACCTCCTATGACACCCTGCAGGATAAGATCCTTCAGTGCGCCGGCATTCATGGATGACTCTAAAACAGAAGTCAGCCAGCTCACACCCGATCCGATCCACTGAACCGGATATGATCCGAGAGTGAAGGTTCCCTGGAACATAATGAAGAGAAAAAGAAAAAAGACAGGGAACCCAAGATACCTGTGGGTAAGCAATGAATCGATGCGGCTGGTGGGCTCATGCCCTGTAATACTTCCCCTGCGCAAGGTTTCCCTCAGTGCCCCAGCAATAAAGCCATATTTGGCATCTGTAATGGTTGCTTCGGCTTCGCTTCCTGTTAATTTTCCCAGCCTTTCCCGTTCCTTCCTGGTGGTATCCTCTATCTCCGATCGGTTTTCTGCCATCTGCAGGAAACGACCAACATGCCTGTCACCTTCCAGCAAACGCAGGGCAATAAACCGGGAAGATACCCGGTCGGTAATTGCAAAATTGCCCGGACGTTTTATTTTTTCCTGCACACGCAAAAGCGATCGCTCGGGCTCTTCTCCATACTGAATATGGATATGCCGTATAATAGGATCTACATCATCATATACTTCCAATATCCGTTCAAGAAGGTCCTGGATGCCCCTGCCGCGTGCACCAACCGTAGGTATAACCGGCATTCCCAACAAGAGGCCCAGGGAGCGGATATCGATTTTATCCCCACGCTTCACCAGTTCATCAAACATGTTGAGGGCAATGATTACACGCTGGTCAATATCGATCAATTGCGTTGTGAGGTACAGATTCCGTTCGAGGTTGGATCCGTCCACCACATTTATAATCACATCCGGCATGGAGTCCGTGATGAAATCAAGCACATACCTCTCCTCGGGAGTATAGGCACTCAGCGAATAAGTCCCCGGAAGGTCAACAAATTCAATGGTATACCCCTTGTGTTCGACCAGTGCTGATTTTGATTCAATTGTTACCCCCGCATAATTACCAACCTTTTCACTGGAGTGCGTAAGCGCATTGAAAAGACTGGTCTTCCCGGAATTTGGATTTCCGACCAGGGCAACCAGTATGTGACGGGACCGTAGTTTTTCAATTGTTTGAAACCCCTCCCCGTCGAAAGTCCGAATAATATCACTGCCGAAATCGTTTTCCCGGTCCTGTTGAAAATCCTGGAGTTCAACAAGGGCTGCCTCAGTCCTCCGGAGCGATACTTCATATCCCAGCAGGCTATACTGAACAGGATCATTTAATGGAGCATTTTTTATTACAGTAACCTGTTTGCCCTTCACAAACCCCATTTCCATTATCCTGCGGCGAAACGCTCCACGCCCACGGACCCTGGTTATAACCCCGGATTGCCCGGTAGGCAATTCAGACAATAGCATTCAACAATTTTTATTGAGTTTAAATTAATTTAACTTGCAATATTAATGAAAATAGTGCAATTTGTACCCTGAAACAGGGCATTCATCAGATAATCCGCTGAATGTTTGTATCCTGAATTGTTTTAACCTATATTTAGTATCTGTAAATCGACAGCCCTAACACCTAGATGATTTACAGGTTTTTACAAGCTCAGAGGTTGGTATTACAGATTGAACCGGGCAAAACGCAGGCATAGGCATGGAAGAGGAGAATATTTTCGATAAAATCCAGGAAATCCTGGGGCACATGCCCTCCACTTTCAATATTCTGGAGGAACAGATCGACATTGACCTGCAAATGGAGTACTTTGAGCATTCCAGAAAACTGCCCAGGGACCTGAAGCCGGAAGAAATTATCGGGAGGATGGAAGAAGTATTCATTGAAGGAGTTCCTATCAGCAATAAAAAGGATCTGCTGGTCAGATTGGCTTCGATTGATCATGTAGAGGCATTCCGGACGATCGAAAAATACCTGAAAAATCCTGATCCTGAAATGCGCGACTGGGCATTGCTGGCATTGCAGGAGAGCCGTATGCTTCTTGAAAGCAAGTTGCTTGATCAGAACCAGATTTTCATTTCAACAGGCCTGGGTGGAAAGGGTCACAAACTTCGTTATTTTATAGTACTTCTCACACGGAATGGGACGCAACTAACTGATCTTCAGGAAAAAGTAGTGCGAAGTGAGTTTACATTCTTTTTGGAAAGGGTGAATTCGGAACTGGAGGAGATCGAGTTCCATCCGTCTTTTGTGAAACTTTTGGTGGTAATCCCCATGCAAATTACTATCAAAGACCTGTTTGACAAGATTATAGCTGAATGCAATGAGTATGGAGGATTTCTGCAAAAGCATTTTATCCTCACTAATGTGAAACCTTTGTCGAATGAGGAAATTCTGGAATTTCTGGAAAAGAAGCTAAATACCGGCCCGCTTGAGGAGTAGCCCGGATTACCTGCACTATTTATTCATTTCCAGATCGTCAAAATCAACATTGGTATATTCGTCAGCCACCTCAAGTTCTTCCTCCCTTACGGACTCTGTATGAAGCGGTTCAGGCTGTGCAGTTTTAATAAAATCTACTGCATCGGCAAGTCCCTGCATGAATTTGTCGAAATCCTCGCTATACAGGAAGATTTTGTGCTTTTCATAAAACTGCCGTCCCTCCTTGTTCAGTCTCTTTTTGCTCTCAGTTACAGTCAGATAGTAGTCATTTTTCCGTGTGGCCTTCACATCAAAAAAATAAGTTCGCTTCCCGGCCCGTACAGCCTTCGAAAAGATCTCCTCCCGATTGATCCGCTCAATCCCTTCCATTTTTTCATTTCCTTCTTCCATCGCTAGGGTTAGTTTGTTAATAGTTTTTGGTTACCAGTTTAGGGTACATCAACCCAAAAATAAAAAATTAATTTAACAACTGCCGCCCGCCAAGGGATTTTTGAACAATTTACTGCACCAGGGGCTGATTGGATCAAAAAAGAATTATTTTTGCACCTCATTCATAAACCCCTTCGGTAAAGGTTCTTTCAGATGGTCAATCGCAGACTGCTACGGATTAAGCTTCTTCAGGAATTGTATGCCCACCTGAATTATGCCGACCGCACCATTGATTCTTCACAAAAAGAGCTCGCATTGAGCATCCGCCGGGCGTACGATCTGTACCACTACCTCCTCCTTCTGGTTATCGATGTTACGGATTATGCCCGGAAAAAGATAGACATTGCCCGCGAAAAGAGAATACCTACCTACGAGGACCTGCATCCAAACACCAGGTTCATCGACAACCAGGTGGTAAAACAAATAGCTGACAACGAAGGTCTTAACAGCTATCTCTCCAGCAATAAACTCAGTTGGGTCAATTACCCTGAACTGGTTAAGAAACTGTGGCTTGACTTGTCAAACTCGGAGGCTTACACGAAATACATGGCCTTGCCGGCTTCTGATTACGATACGGATAAAAAACTGGTTATTGAGTTCTATTCCGGTATTGTGGCGGAATGTGAGATGCTCTATCAGAACCTGGAGGAACAGAGTATTTTCTGGAACGACGAGGTAGACTATGTGATCTCGATGATCGTAAAATCGGTAAAAAATTTTAAGGAGTCTCATACCACCAATGCCCCTCTCATGCCTCAATTCCGGAATGAAGAAGACAAAGATTTCGCACCGCTCCTTCTCCGGAAAACCATTCAAAACCGTGAGGAGTATTTCAGTCTGGTGGATTCTTTCTGTAAAAACTGGGATCTCGAGCGTATTGCCTTCATTGATAAACTCATCCTGATCCTTGCCATTTCCGAAGCCATAGAATTTCCATTTATCCCTACCAGGGTATCGATGAATGAATACATCGAAATAGCCAAACTTTACAGTACCGAACACAGCAGTACGTTTGTAAATGGTCTTCTCGACAAGATCTACAAGCATCTCAAAGACGAAAAACGTATTGTGAAAAAAGGCAAAGGATTAATTGGCGAAGAATGAAACGAGTCCACTACCCATCCATATTATTTCTGGTGACAGCCTGGATTTTTCTCCTGTCCTTTTCATGCAATGCCTCAAGGGAGAAAAAGATAAGCCGGTTATCTGCAGACACCGTTCCAACCACCGACAGCCTGCCACATATTGTTTTCACGCGATCGGTCCAGGATGCCGGAAAGGTGGTTGAAGGTGAAAAAGTTGAAATCCGTTTTATGTATTATAATTCCGGAGCACAAGACCTCCTGATTACTAATATTGAAACCTCCTGCGGATGCACCCGGGTGAGTTGGGATAAAACCCCCCTGCCACACGGAGCTACCGGGTACCTCACGGTTGTGTTCGACAGCCATTCTTTCAATGGCTTACAAACCAAGTCCCTGCGGGTTTCATCCAATAGCAGGAAAAAGGATGAAATGCTTGCTATTACAGCCGACATCATTCCAAACGAAAAATTAAATTAGTTAAACATAAATTGAATTACCATGAATGAACTCCTCTCCATCCTGTTGATGGCCAATCCGAATGACCCGAAAGGATCCATGACTTCCTCCCTGATTATGATGCTGCTGATCATTGTTGTTTTCTATTTCTTCATGATCAGACCTCAGATGAAACGTCAGAAAGAGCTTAAGAACTTCCGTGAAGGCCTGAAAAAGGGCGATAATGTAATTACCTCAGGCGGTATTTACGGAAAAATCTCCGAGGTACGTGAACAGATTATCCTCCTCGAAGTAGACAAAACTGTGCAGATAAAGGTCGATAAGTCGGCTGTCATGAAGGACCCTTCTGACATTGCAGATAAATAAACCATTCCTGCCAATGATGAAAGTTCAAAGAATACGGTATTCTTTGAACTTTTTTATTTATTTTAACCCTGTGATTTTCCGCAGAAAATTAATTAAGAAGAGGCTACCTGCCTGGTTGTAACCCAAAATACACAGGATCGTGCCAATAAGGGATAAAGTGGTGGATTTTTTCAGATACCTGCACCTCAACAGGAATACCCTCCTGTTTCTTTTTTTCCTCCTGATCTCCTCGGTTGCCTGGTTGCTTACTTCGCTTAACCGCGACTATTCCACCAATATCAGGTGCCAGTTGGAATTTACAGACCTTCCCGGCAACAAAGTTTTTGCGGTTACTGAAAATCCGGTAATTGACCTCAATGTTACAGGACACGGATACACGCTGGCCTGGTTCAAGGTGAATCCGGAAATCAAGTTACAATTCAGCCTGCGCATGACCGGGATACAGTCGGGCCTGCAAAACGGGGTGTACCGGTATTGGTTACTTTCCCGGCAGATGAAGGAAAAACTGCAACCCTCATTCGGTTCAACTTTACTCATTAACAGCATTACACCCGACACCCTCTATATCGACCTCTGTGAAAAAGTCAGCCGTAAAGTCCCGGTAATCCCTGATCTCAACCTTCGGTTCGCCAGGCAATACATGCTCTGTGGTCCGGTAAAAATAAATCCCGATTCGGTGATTGTCTCCGGGCCACGCAACCGGGTTGACACATTGCAGGGAATACGCACACATTTGCACCGGGTGAATTCATTAAAGGGCGAATATCATACAATCCTGTCGCTGGAACCACCGCATCTGATAATCACAGATACACCTGCCGTTGATATCTCAATTTGTGCAGAAAAATTTACTGAATCAGAAATCACTGTCCCGATCCAGGTAATAAACGTGCCCGAAGGCATCTCCCTGAAGGCTTTTCCTCCCAATGTGCAGTTAACTTACAGGATAGGACTCAGTAAGTACAAGGAGGCTGGTCCGGACCTTTTTACTCTCTCGGTTGATTTCCGGGAGGCCATACAACCCGGAACTGAGAAACTTCCGGTGGTACTGCAACGTGCACCCGCTTTTGTTGAAGGGATTAAGTACAATCCGCATACCGTCGACTTCATCATAGAGAAATGATAACCGCAGGGATTACCGGAGGTATCGGAAGCGGCAAATCGCTTGTTTGCACTATCCTTATTAAACTTGGGGCAGCTGTTTTCCTTGCGGACGATGAATCAAGAAAATTACTCGATACCTGTGAACCCCTTAAGGAGGAAATCAAAAAACACTTTGGCAAAGACCTGTATTCATCAGAAGGTATCGATAAAAAAGCATTTGCAGGAATAATTTTCAGCGAACCTGAAAAACTTAAACTCGCCAACTCCCTTATTCATCCTTATGTGCATGAAGCCTTTGCCATCTGGGCACAGCAGCAGGCATCTGCACGTGTAGTCTTCATGGAAGCAGCAATCCTTTTCGAGACCGGTTCCTGGAAAAAACTGGACCGGATGGTACTGGTTTATGCCCCCGAAGAAGTGCGCATTAAAAGAGTCATGGAACGCGACCGGGTCACCCGGGAAGGGGTACTGGAGCGTATGAGATATCAGTTGCCTGATTGCGAAAAAATTAAACTCGCTCATTACCTGATAAATAATGACGGCAACACCCCTTTGCTGCCACAGGTTCTCAATTTATGGCTTGAACTCCAGCAATAATCTTTTACCTTTGCATCCGTTGTTACCGGAACATATCTGGGAGTGAAAGCCTGAGATATGGATTGCAGTCCGTTCAGGTTGACTGGCTGTTCTTTTCCGGGAAAAAATGATCTGGAGCCGATGGCAAAATTTGGAAAGTGGATTGCAGGTGGTCTTGGGTGGGGGTTCTTTGGCCCAATAGGGGGGCTTATTGGCTTTGCACTGGGATCGATCCTTGACCATGCCGAAGTCAGATCCTCCGGCCCTTCAGGACCTACCACGCGAGGTGACTTTGCGCTTAGTCTGCTTGTATTGGTTGCAGCAGTAATGAAGGCTGATGATAAGGTCCTTCGGTCGGAATTGAATTATGTGAAATCATATTTTGTACGATCTTTCGGCGAAGATTCAGCGGCAGAGGCCATACAAATGCTTCGCAATATCCTGCAGCAACAAATCCCGCTCGAACAAGTCTGCATGCAGATTCGTGATCATCTGGATTATTCCTCCAGGCTGCAGCTCCTGCACTTTCTCTTTGGAATTTCCGCCTCCGATAACGAGGTCCACCCGCGTGAAGTTGAAATCATCAGCCGGATAGCAACCTTGCTGAATATTTCAGGCCCCGATCATGATTCAGTAAAAGCCATGTTCGTTAAGGACACTAACTGGGCATACAAGGTCCTGGAGATTGAAAACTCTGCAACAGAAGAAGAAATCAAAAAGGCATACCGGAAAATGGCCATGCTGCACCACCCGGATAAGGTGGCCTACCTTGGGGAGGATATGAAAAAAGCAGCAAATGAAAAATTCAGGAATATCAAGCTTGCGTATGAAACCATTTGCAAGGAAAAAGGAATTAAATAACGACCGATAAAACAGCAGATCATGACACTTAAAGACATCATGGCCATCTCAGGCTACCCCGGACTCTTCAAGTTTATTGCCCAGGCCCGCAATGGCATCATTGTGGAAGCTCTCGATGGCGGAAAAAGAATGAATGCAAATGCCAATATGAAGGTAAGTTCACTTGGAGATATTGCAATATTTACCGAGGCAGAAGAAGTACCCCTGAAAGATGTATTTAAAAAAATCAGGGAGAAAGCAGGTTCTGAAGCTGCACCCGATGCAAAAAGCGACCCTAAAAAACTGGCTGCTTTTTTCGCAGAGGTATTGCCCACGTACGACCGGGAGCGGGTTTACATGTCGGATATTAAGAAGGTGATGACCTGGTATAACCTGATGCTCAGCCACCAGATTCTGGATATTCTGGACGCACCTGATGAAGAAGTGAAGGAAGAAAAAAAGGAAGGTGAATAGCGGTTTAGGGATTTAGGGGGTTAGGTGGAGACAGTATTATAAATTTTCTTCAACAGCACCTGCCACTGCCCCTGCACCTCCTACAGCCACTCTTCCTACCACTTACATTTTCTTGGCTTCTTCCCATATTTCATCCATCTGTGCCAGGGTCATAGTGTGTAAATCGAGACCCCGTGCATTCGCTTCCTTTTCCAGATAGCGAAAGCGTTTCATGAATTTCTGGTTGGTGCGTTCAAGGGCTGTGTCCGGATCCACATTATATAGCCGGGCAGCATTGATCACCGAAAAAAGCAGGTCACCAAATTCATCTTCCAGTCCATCCTGATTCGCCTTACCGGCTTCCACCATCACCTCCTGCATTTCCTCCTGCACCTTGTCCCATACCTGTTCTCTTTTCTCCCAGTCGAATCCCACAGAACGTACTTTTTCCTGTATCCTGCTGGCTTTTATAAGTGAGGGAAGAGATGCAGGTACTCCGCCCAGAACCGATTTGTTGCCTTCCTTGATTTTTAGTTGCTCCCAGTTTTTCTTCACTTCTGTATCATCAGCTACTTCAACATCCTTGAATACATGCGGGTGGCGGAAAATTAATTTCTCATTGAGCGAATTGATTACCGTGGTGATATCAAACTGGCCCGTTTCGGATCCGATCTTCGCATAAAAGACGATATGCAGGAGCAGATCGCCGATTTCCTTCCGGATATTCGGGTAATCACCTGCAATGATGGAGTCCGACAATTCATAAGTTTCTTCTATTGTGAGAGGGCGTATGCTATCAAAGGTCTGCTTCTGATCCCAGGGACATTTCTCACGCAATTCATCCATAATATTCAACAAGCGCTCAAAGGCAGCCAGTTTCTCCTGCATAGTCGTCATGTTCTTGCGTTGCTAAATTGGTTTACGTTTATTTCAGAAATTTAACCCGTACAACCGACCGGGTATCCAGGTTTAACAGTTCGGAGGCATTCCCGTTGCAAATAGCGATTTCCAGCAGTCCGGAGGAATTGAAAAGAGCAAGCAACTCGCCGCTGGTTGTTTCGGAATACCCGGTATTGATGCGCGTAATGCGATAATGATTACTCTGAACAAATATCTCGAATGGTCTTCCCTTTCCGGTTTTATCAAACATTTCCCTGGTAATATTGGTAATTGCATTCCGGTAGGAATCAATATATACCACACTGCCCATAATTACGGCATCATCCACCACCGGAACGATGGGTGACAAACGGTTCCATTCGTTCACAAGCGAACCCAGCTCCCTTATCGCCCCTCCCTGCGCCAGGTGGACTGCTGCCGGAACAAATACATCAGGAACAGGAAAGGCTGAGGTGGATTTCCATTTGTCGATGCGAACCACCTGCACAGGGGGTTCTTCAAACAGAATGCCGGAAATCCCATTATCAGCCATAATAAAATACTGGCCGGAAACTTCAAAGCACAGGACCGGCCTTTCTGTAGTCGATTCAGTAGTTACACATATCAGATGAATGGTTCCGGATGGAAATCTTTTCCAGCAATTCTGAAGGATGAAAGCAGCCTGGGAAAGATTAAAAGGGTTCACCTGGTGGCTGATATCGACAATCTGAATACCCTGCGATTTTGAAAGGATGGAGGCCTTGACCATGGCCAGGTAATAATCCTGCTTCGACCAGTCGCTGATAAGAGTAATGATGGGCATGTCTAGCGGAGCAGAATTATACTTCAGTATAAATGAAAAAAATACCGTTATTTTGTAAGATCAAAAGTAGTAAATCCGGGGCAGAAATAATGATGGAGAAACTGATATATCTGGAAGGGATTGACCCTGTAAACATTTACGGGATCAACAATATAAATTTTGAATTCCTCAAGAAAACCTTTCCCAAGTTGAAATTACTGGGCCGGGGCGATGAATTGAAGATCATGGGGGATGATGCCGAAGTAAAACGATTCGAGGAGAAAATTCACGAAATCATTGAATATTTTCAGAAATACAACAGCCTTAGCATAGAGGAGATTGAGGAGCTGGTACTTGGACATGGGCGTACCTCGCTCAAGGATGCAGAATCGAATGATGATGTTCTGGTATACGGCAACGATGGGAAAATTGTAAAAGCCCGCACTGTTAACCAGGTAGTCCTTGTGAAGGAATACCTTGAGAATGACCTGCTGTTTGCCATCGGTCCTGCAGGAACGGGGAAGACCTATACGGCTATAGCCCTGGCTGTTAAGGCTTTAAAAAACAGAGAGGTCCAACGGATAGTTCTTACCCGTCCGGCCGTTGAAGCCGGTGAAAAACTGGGATTCCTCCCGGGCGACATGAAAGAAAAGCTGGATCCGTACCTCCAGCCGCTGTATGACGCTCTGAATGATATGATTCCGGCGCGTAAGCTCGCCGGCTTGTCGGAAGAAGGGACTATTCAGATTGCCCCGCTTGCCTACATGCGCGGTCGCACCCTCAGCAATGCCTTCGTTATCCTCGACGAGGCCCAGAATGCCACCGTGAACCAGCTGAAGATGTTCCTTACGCGAATGGGTAAAAACTCAAAATTTATTGTAACAGGCGACATTACCCAGATTGACCTTCCCGATAAAAACTCAAGCGGACTGGTGAAGGCAATGAATATCCTTCGCGGAATCCCCGGAATATCCATCGTGGAATTCGACGGACGGGATATAATCAGGCACCGGCTGGTGAAGCATATAGTTGAAGCCTATAGCAGGGGATAAAACAGACCCGTCCCACTCCAGTTTTCTTTCTCAACCACCGGGATTCGATTGTAGATGATATCCTGGTTTAGGGCAAATAAAACTACCTTTGCACAACTGCACTTTTTGCACAATAAATAGATTACAAGAGGCATAATCGCTCAAGATTCAATCTTCCAGAAAAACTTAACTAATACCATCCATCTATGAATCAGGCAATTGTTAAAACAGATTTCCAATTTCCGGGACAGGTTCAGAAATATGTCGGAAAGGTCCGCGATGTTTATAACATTGACAATAAATTTCTTGTAATGGTTGTGACCGACCGCATTTCCGCCTTCGATGTGGTTCTCCCCAAGGGAATTCCGTACAAAGGACAGGTGCTCAACCAGATTGCTGCAAAATTTCTGGATGCCACGGCAGACATAGTGCCTAACTGGAAAATTGTAAGTCCCGATCCGATGGTTACAATCGGGCATTTTGCCGAACCCTTCAAGGTGGAGATGGTTATCAGGGGATACCTGACCGGTCATGCCTGGCGCGAATACAATTCAGGAAAAAGAAGCATTTGCGGGGTAGGGCTACCGGACGGTATGCGCGAGAATGAGAAGTTCCTGCGGCCTATCATCACTCCCACCACCAAGGCTGATGAGGGGCATGACGAAGATGTTTCAAGGGAGGATATCCTCAGGATGGGACTGGTTTCTGAAGCCGATTATGCCCTGCTCGAAAAATACACTTACCTGCTATTTGAAAGGGGTACAAAAATTGCTGCAGAAAAAGGATTGATACTTGTCGACACCAAATATGAATTTGGTAAAAAGGATGGTAAAATATACCTCATCGATGAGATCAACACTCCTGACTCCTCGCGCTATTTTTATGCTGAAGGTTATGAACAGCGATTAGCCAAAGGAGAAGCCCAGAAGCAACTATCGAAAGAATTTGTAAGGCAATGGCTCATCGAACGAAACTTCCAGGGAAAGACCGGTCAGACGATGCCGGAGATGCCGGATTCTTTTGTGAATGAGGTAACTGAAAGATATATTGAGCTTTTCGAAAATATCACCGGTGAAAAATTCCAGCGTTCGTCCGGTGGGGATGTGATGAGTCGTATTGAAAAGAATATCCGGGCAGCACTACCTGACCTGCACTGACAGGTGGTGATCTCCTTCATGCCTTTAGCTCAGTTTCCACATTACATCCATGCCTCCGGAAATTTCAGCCTGCCAGGCTTGCCTGCGGTCTGATTTCCGGAAATTTCAATTTCCCAGCAAATTGTTACCTTTGGCTTCCAGAACAGATTGTATACCTGATGCTCAATAAATTCCGAATCCAATTCTTTTTCCTTCTGCTGTTTGCCGGTATCAGCGTTGTTTCATGCTTTGGGCAAAATGAACCTGTAAACATAACCCGCTCAAAGAACAAGGTGATCATTTCCGGAAAGATATATTATATCCACCTGGTACAGAAGGGTGAAACTATATATTCAATTAGCCGGGCCTACAACATCGGGCAGAAGGAATTACTGGCTGAAAACCCTGATCTGGCATATGGTCTGAAGGAGGGAATGAGTCTTAAGGTTCCGGAACGGCCCTTGCCAAGAGCCGACTATCTGTTAGGTGATACTGCGAAATATATATACCACATCGTTACCGAAGGACAGACCCTTTATGCAATAGCCCGTGAGTATAACCTGCCAGTAGATGAGATTACAGAACATAATCCGGAGGTGAAATACAGCAACCTTCAACCCCGGCAGGTAATAAAAATTCCCCGGAAGAAAAAGGAATCTGTACCAGAACAATCGTTGGTTTCCAACCCAGTTGTAAACGCTCCGGTCCTTATAACAGCCCCGGCCGGAGATAACGGGTTTATCTGGCACAAGGTGGAAAAAGGGGAGACCTTGTTCTCCCTCGCGCGTCGTTACGATCTTAAAAAGGAAGACATCATTCGTTTCAACGGCGGGGATTCCTTTCCCGGCCTCCGTACCAATGATTCCATCCGGATTCCCAAATCGCAGGGGCTGCCTTTGCCTGACACACTCCCTGTGATAAAACCGGCAACGGACACGACAATTTTACCTGGCCCACTCATGGCAGACAGCTGCCAGTGCGATTCTCTTCGCTGGTTGCCCCATCCTGCAGAAATGAAAGTCGCCCTTATTCTGCCTTTGTCTATAGATGACTTTTTGCTGGAAAGCCAGGACACAGCGATGAGTATCGATGATGCCGGGCAGCGGTTTAAAAGCACAACCGTTCCACTGGAGGAAAAAGAAATTATCGACCAGAACTGGATTGAGTTCTATGAAGGATTCATGCTTGGATTACGCAGAAGCAGGGATTCCGGAACAAACATCAGCCTGAAGGTCTTTGATGCCGGTAATATTTTAAAACCGATACGGCTGCAAATTCCGGAGCTTGCCCATTTCAATCCCGATCTGATCATTTGTCCGCTTATCGACAGCAGCTACCAGATTCTTACCGATTTTGCCGGTCTTAACAATATCCCGCTTATCACACCTGTTTACCCCTCTTCCAGGCTTGCAGTAGGGAGTAATGTGATCAGTTTTACACCTTCATGGTGGCTTACCATAGAAAAACTCACTGCCTGGCTTGCTCTGGAACCTTCCGCCAACCTGGTAGTGATACACCCTGCCGATTCAATATCACAGGCAACCGTGGCAATCCTTCGTCAGTTGCTGCCGGATAACCTGGTGATGAAAGAAACCGTACAAAACGATACCGCCCAGGCACAGATCGATCTGGCACTATCAGCCGGGTTGGCAAACAAAGTGCTCATCCTGTCTGAGAAAGAAGAATATGTTACCGATATTATCCGGGGTCTGGTTTTGCGATCAAGAAATTTTGACATCACCCTGGTGGGCTTCTCCGCCTGGTCCAAGTTCCGGAGTATTGCCATCGAAGATCTGCACAGCCTGAATCTTTTCTACCTCGCTCCCTTTCATACTGATTTCAACACACCAAGGGTACATTCCTTTCTTAAATCATTCCAGGGCACCTATAATTTTTATCCATACCGCTCCGGTTCGATGGGCTTCAACTATGCCATGCTGGGAAATGATATATGTGAGATGGGATTACATTTCTACAGGGAATACACCAACCGCATGCCCTGCTGCATGGATGGGAAAACAAGTCAGTTCCTGCTGGGGTCATACGGTTTTACCCGGCCTTTTGGAACCAGTGTTCTCCAAAAGAACAACTGGCTGCTTGTGAATTACCAGCGAAGCCTGGACCTGGTTATTTCGCCATTTTAACCTTTATACCAGACTGGATCAAGGTTTGGCAGTCCACCCGTAATCGATGTACTTCCAGCTGATATCATCGCCTTTGATGGTAAGGTGAAGGAAGCCCTCCTCCAGCCCATGATACCTGCCGGTCCACCAGGCAGAACAAACGGCTCCTCCTGTGATGAACTGAATGTTGTTTGCCTTTATTTCTTCCAGGTAATGCAAATGCCCCTGGAGTACCAGCCGCAGATTATGTCTGGAGAAAAGGTCAATTACTTCCTTCCCGTTGCGGGTAACAAGTCCCTCCGGGTTAGCTGCCAGGCTGCCTTCCTGCATCTGCTGATACACGGATATTAGTGGGATGTGCACGGAGATAACAAGAGGCATAGCCGTGTCGGTTGAAGCAAGTTCGGATCTGATCCATTCGAATTGAGTGCTGTCGATAGCACCGGTGTATCCGGTTTTTGTTTGCTGAGGGGAACAGAGCACAAAAAATTTCCAACCTTTGTATTCGAATGTATAATAAGGATCTCCCAGGTACTTTCTGTACATTCCCTGTCCAAAAAGCGGATTCTCAGCGGCAACCCTGCCTTTTCCTTCCCATCCAAGGTTTTCATGGTTTCCGACGGTATTATGTACTGGCATCTCCAGATTCTTCATTATCGAAATGTATAATCTGTAAAGGGAATCAGCCCTGGATTCGGTGGCATTGAGTGCATCCGAAATTAAATCACCCCCGGTCAATACAAAATCAGGCCCAAGTTTATTTATCGTATCCAGTGCCATCATGAGCCCTGCAGGGGCAGAACGGCCATCTTCCACATGAATGTCGGTCATAAAAACAAATGAAAAACCGGAAGTATCAGCATCATTCGTTGAGGTTTTAGGAACACAGGCGGCTACCAGGCCCATAAGGACAGGGAGACAAATAAGGTAAATCTTGCTTCGCATAACTGATTTAGTTTAACAGTTTCTGTTGAATGTAAAGTTAATTATTATTCAAAACCAGGCATAGCAAGTCGGAAACCATAGAAATCGCTATGTAATAAACTTAAACAGGACGGATATTAAAACAGGACCTGTGAATAAGCCCATCCACCCGGACAGGCTGGGCGGATTGATTATTTAGAAAATCTGAGTCCCTTGATGTATATTTACTATTTATTGAAAGTGGCTGATATGTTTTCCCTGAAAGACAAAATCTCACGTTTAGCAGGCAATAGAATCGCTTATCTGCTGTTGTTGGCTCTCCTTTTCATTCTGGCCAAAATCCTACAGGACAGCTTATTCGGTGGAAAATCAGGGATTCCAATCATCTGGTTTTCCGGAGGTGTTTATGTGGTGGCACTGCTTCGGTCCTCCCTGGCCGACTGGTGGAAAATTGCACTGGTTCAGATTCTGCTGCAAATCCCGTTTATCCGTCAACTGACTCCTTATCAGGCACTGCTTTATTTGATTCCGCCCACCCTTGGTCCACTGGCTGCCACATGGATATTTTTGAAGCTTAACAGGGGGATTTGCACCCTTGACCGGATGGCAGAATTAATGAAGTTGTTTATTGCATTAATCCTGGGGAGTATTTTTGTATTTATCCTGGTTTTACCATTCCGGTTTGAGCTATTCAAAACAATAGCACTTTTAAATTCTCTCTTTGCACCTGTTACCGGTGCACTAATTATTGTGTTTCTATTATTTAAATCCCCTGAACCGGAAAGACCAGAGGCTGGAATTGCTGAACGGATCATCTATTTAACTACTGCACCCATTCTGGCCTTCCTGATTTTCAATCATTCCTGGCCGGATCCGTTTGAGATTGAATACCATTTCCTGTTGTTTCCACTATTCTTCCTGATGGCTCTGAGGGTGAGACGCATGGAAACTTTTTTCGCCCTAATGCTCGTCATCAGCATAATTGTTGCAAAGGTAATTCAGCATGCAGAGCTGCAGAATCCGGCGCCTTTCCGGGAAGATCCTGCCCAGGTACTTTCGCTCCAGATGTTCAACATGGTTCTTGTTATCGGTACAATTATCATAACCATCATCCGTGACGCCAACCGACTTTCCATTCAGGAAATTAAAAAACAGGAGAACCTTTACAGAACGCTGGTGGATACTCTTCCCCAGAGAATCTATCTCAAAGACACCTCTTCCAATTATCTTTCGGCAAATAAGGCGTTTATATCAAGATTGGGATACAATCAGAACCAAATCAAAGGGAAAAGAGATACGGATTTCTTCCCGGAGGAAATTGCGGGGGCCTTTGTGCAGGACGATGCGCAGGTGCTTGCAACCGGTAAAATGATCGAGGTGGAGAGAATCATCCGGGTGCAGGGAACAGAAGAACTGATAAAAACCATAAAGGTTCCCTTCTCCAACGCAAATGGTGAAATTACAGGTATACTGGGTATCTCATGGGATATTACCGAATCCAAAAAAGCTGATGAACGCATAAGGGAAAGTGAAAAAAGGCTGCTCGATGCCGAACAGATCGCACATGCCGGAAACTTTGAGATCAATCTGGAAAACATGATGGTTAGCTGGTCGGCGGGTCAATACATATTGTACGGGTTGCCTTGCGAGCAGACAATTATTTCGATGGAGCAATGGATTGAAATGATACATCCGGAGGACCGGCATATCCTTGCATCAATTCTCCAGAACACGACACCTGAAAATCCGCGTTTTGAGACTGAATTCAGGATCAACCGAGACGACGGGGTAACACGAACCCTTCTCTGCAAAGGGAAAAGATCAGTACAGCAGGACAGATCAGGAGACAAACTTTTAGGAGTAAATCTGGATATCTCAGAGATAAAAGAAGCAGAGCTTCGAATCATTAAACTAAATGAGGAACTCGAGGAAAGGGTTAAACTGAGAACCCGCGAACTCGAAGAAACTCTTGCAATCCTTAAGGAAAGGGAAAAAGCCTTACGCAACTCTGAGGAACATTTTCGCGCTCTGATGGAACAATCTCCCCAGGCAATCTCTATTTACAATACCAACGGAGTTCTCAGGGAAGCAAATCCGGCCTGGGAAAAGCTATGGGGAATCAAGGATGACGTGCTTCTGAGTGGCAACTACAGTCTGTTTAATGAACCTGGGAATTTCTATGGTGCAACGCAGGAATCATTTAAGAAAGCACTGAAGGGAATTGAAACCATCATACCGGAAATTATCGTTGAAAAAAGTTCTTCCCCCGGAGCAAAAGAAAAAAGAACCATCCGCTCGGTGCTTTATCCTATCCAAAACCAGATGGGGGCCATTACTTCCGTGGTCGTTTCGAATGAAGATATCTCGAAGCAAAAACAGGTAATTGATATCCTCAAATCACTGCTGCGTTTAAGTAAGGAAACCGCAAATCTGTCCATTGATGAAATAATTCAGCAGGGACTTAATGAGGCAGTGCGTCTAAGTAACAGCAGCATAGGATTTTTCCACTTTGTAAATACCGATCAGGAAATGCTTTCGCTGCAGGCTTGGTCCACAGGTACTTTTGAGCTTTGCAATGCGCAGGGAGAGAAAATGCATTATCCGATAAGTAAAGCCGGGGTATGGGTGGAAGCAGTTCACAAACGTGCCGCGGTTATCCATAACAACTATGCCGGGCTTCCTGATAAGAAAGGACTGCCCCCTGGACATTGCCCCATTATAAGAGAACTGGTGGTTCCGGTATTTGAAAAGGACACACTGGTTGCATTACTTGGGGTTGGTAACAAACCGGATGATTATGATGATTTCGACCTGGACCAGCTATCCTTCTTCGCGCAGCATACCTGGGAGCTCACCCTGGCTCAAAAGGCAGAGGAATCAAAAAGGAAATCCGAAGAACTATACAGGACCCTGGTGGAGACCATCCCTGAAGCAGTGATTACGGTTGACCGCCATGGCAGGATCAAATATGCCTCTGCCCGCGCCGCACAATTTGCCGGTCAAAATTCCATTGCTGAGCTTATCGGAAAGGAAATGGGGCTTTTCCTTGGAGCAAATTTCTCCTACAATCCGGATGAATTTATCGCCAAAATAATAGGTCGTGGGGAAACCTTTTATACTACCACATCCATTATTCAGCCGGATGGTTCATCAGTACCTGTGGAACTAACGGCTGCCCTCCTCATGCTTGATAAAAACCAGGAACCCGAAGTAATCATTTCTGCGCGTGACATCTCAGAACGGGTGAATGCTGAATCGGCCCTCCGGGAAAGTGAGGAACGATACAAGAAATTCTTCTCGGAAAATCATGCCATCATGCTCCTCCTGCATCCCGAAACCGGAATGATTGTGGATGCAAATCCTGCAGCCTGTGATTTCTATGGTTACTCCGAGGAGGAACTCACCTCCCGTAATGTGCTGGATATATGCGTACTTCCTCCTGAAGAAGTGGAACTTCAGCTGAGGGATACCCGCCTTCACCTAAAAAACCATTATTATTCAAAACATAAATTAAGCTGGGACGAGGTCCGCGATGTGGATGTATATTCCGGGTTGATGATGATCAGCGGAATGGAGTTATTGTATATGATCGTGCACGATGACTCGGAACGCAGAAAAGGAGAAGAACAACTTCGTTCCCTCGCCAAGGCACAAACAGTTCTTCTGCGGGAAGTGAATCACCGGGTAAAAAACAACCTGGCGGCCCTGATCAGCATGCTGCATATTGAGGAAGACCGGGCAGAAGCAGCTGGAATATCCAACTACACCAATCTGCTGCGCGACCTGGTAAGCAGGATCAGGGGACTTTCGACCGTTCACAGCCTTTTGTCGGCAAAAAACTGGCAACCGCTGGAACTAAGTATGCTTACCGAGAAGATTATGCAGGCTTCAACAGAGAGCCTTCCTTCGAATAAAACAGTCCTTCTTCATATTGATTCCTCTCCCATCCTGGTCGGATCGAACCAGGCGCATCATCTGGCGATGGTGATTAACGAGATTGCAACCAACTCGATCAAGCATGCGTTGAAGGATTGGGACGAGACGAGTATTAAAGTACACTTCACGCAAAAGAACCGGCATGTAAGCATACACTTTTCGGATGATGGACCCGGCTTCCCGGAGGAGATGATTGGCGGAAATTTCTCGAATGTAAATGTCGGATTCGAACTGATCAGGGGAATTGTGACACACAGCCTGAACGGGAAACTCAAATTATGGAATGAAAACGGAGCCCATCTGCAAATTGAATTTACCAATGAATTGCAATAACTTTGGAATGTGCATTAGTCCCGACTAAAGCAGTTCAGTTTTGTGATGGGCTGCTTTTAACCTTCAGAACAATTCTGCCATGTTACATAACAAACAAATAAGGGTGCTCATCGCTGAGGATGACTTCCTGCTTGCACAGGAAATTGAACGGACCATCCGTAAAATGGGATATACCTGTGCCGGTATTGCGTCCAATGGTGAAATGGCTGTTTCGATGGTCCCGGAGACCAAGCCGGATATCATCCTGATGGATATCAAAATGCCGCTGATGGATGGATTGGAGGCTTCGAGACAGATTCAGGAGAAATATCCGACACCTGTGGTCGCACTCACAGCACATGAATCGCATGATCTGATTGAAGAGGCAAGCAAGTCAGGAATAGGTGCGTATATCACAAAGCCTCTACAGCCTGAATTGATAGATCGTGCTGTGACCATTGCCATGGCCCGCCATAAGGACCTTATGGATAGCAGGGCACTGATTAAGGAACTGGAAGAAAGCAAACAGATGCTCAGTGAATCGATCCGTATCAAAGACCGCTTCTTCTCTATATTGGCTCACGACCTTCGAAACCCGGTAGCTGCCCTGATGAACTTCAGCGATCAGATCATCCGGAGAGCCGGGCAGCACAGCAAAGAAGAACTGGTGGACCAGGTGCGGATCATTCACGATTCGTCGCGGAACCTCTTCGACCTGCTGGAAAACCTGTTGATGTGGTCGCGTATTCAAAGTCGCAATCTGAAACCTGTACCCGAAGTTCTTAACCTGGCTGAGATAGCACGGCATGCAATCCTCACAGAATCACTGCATGCATCCAACAAAGAAGTGGTTTTGCATTACCATGGCGAAAATGAGGTACCTGCATATGCTGATAAAGCCATGATCGAAACGGTATTCCGAAACCTCATATCCAATGCAGTGAAGTTCACCGGCGAAAAAGGAACGGTAATGGTAATTGCATCTGTCATTGATAAAAAAGCAGAGATTAATATCGACGACAACGGGATTGGGATATCACCTGAAATACTCGATAGTCTGTTTCACCCCGGCCATGGGAACACCACCACGGGAACCATGGGTGAGAAGGGAACCGGGCTGGGGCTGGTGCTCTGCCGGGAACTCATCAACAGCAATGGAGGAGAAATTTCTGTTTCAAGCACACCCGGCCAGGGCACTTCCATTAGGTTCAGCCTGCCTTTGTCCTTGTAAGACATCGGATGATTAAGGGTATTTACTAAATGATTTCCGATTAATTATTAATTGGTTTAAAACCATCACCCAGGACCTCGGCTGCATCGATAATGGTGATGAATGCGTTGGGATCGACATCCCGTATAAAATCCTGTAGCATCACCATTTCCCGTCGGTTGACATTGGTAAAAATAATCTTCCTTTCATCGCCCTCGTACATTCCCTTAGCCGTTATGCAAGTCGCTCCCCGTTCAAGGTCGACGATGATCTTCTCGCGGATTTCCTCATATTTGGCGCTGATGATCAGCATAGTCTTGTGGTATCCGACACCCTCGAGAGCACCATCTATTACTTTGCCGCAGATAAAAATTACGAGCCAGGAATACAGCGGAATATGCCAGTCCTGAAATGCGAATAAACCCAGCAAAACAATGGTGGAATCAACATAGATCATCAACTGACCGAGTGGTAATCGAGTTCTCTTTGCGATGATCATGGCAATGATATCTGACCCACCGGAAGTGGCCTTCGACTTAAAAATCAATCCGAGCCCGAAACCCAGCAATACGCCTCCGAAGATCGAAGAAAGGAGCGCATCATTTTCGACCAGTGGCTTGAACCCCCAGAAAGCGGTGAGAAAATCCATCCAGAATGCCGTAAGCGCGGATCCCATGATCGTCTTCATACCGAACCTCGGCCCCAGGATTTTTATACCAAGCAGTATAAGCGGAATATCCATTGAAAGCCCGACAACTCCAATCGGTAGTCCCTCCGGGGCAAAGGAAAACATACCCTTGGTAAGGTAATGGATAATGATGGAAACCCCATATACCCCGCCGGGGACTATTTTATATGGTGTAATAAAAAGCACGAAACCCGCCGCAAGGATAAAGGTTCCGATAATGATCAGCGCATAACTGAAAAACCACTGTTTGGAGAAGAGTTTTTCTTTGGTAAGGAAAGGCATATACCAGGTTTTTTAATAATGGACAAAATTAGACCCTTTTCACAGGATGACACAAGAATGAAAAGATAAAAGACAAAAGGGAAAAGATAAAAGTAACTGGATGCGTTTCCTATCCAATAACTTCAGTCATCGGAAAAACATATTCCAATTTGAAACCACTTTTCTCCAGAGGAGTCAACTCCGCTCAGTAGTTTCAAGCAAGTGCATTCTTTATTATATTTCTTCACTTACTTCTTTTTACTTTTATCTTTTATCTTCAATATCCTGTATTCTGGTCCAGGTTAGAATTGACATCCCTCTCCCGTTGCGGTACAGGCCATAGCCACTGATTCTGAGAGGTTACGGTAGGTACAAAATCCTGGACCTTGCCGGTTCTCACCAGATCGAACCAGCGATGGCCTTCGAAGGCAAATTCAAGTCTGCGTTCTTTAAGGATATCATCAAGTGTTACATTATGATCATTGGGATAGGGTTTTGCTCCGGCCCTGTTCCTTATTGAATTAATATCATAGATTGCAGCATCATCAACCGGATCAGCATAACTGATTCCATGCAGACTTGCTTCAGCCCGGATCAGGTACATCTCCGCTAAACGCAGAATGATTACATTATCCGATCCCGCCGCGATATCCACATACTTGGTTCCCATATACAGATCGATCCCGTAGGCAGTATCCACATAATGGTAGGTATTGACCCATAGACGGTCGTCGTCTTCGCCTTCTTCGAGTGCAGTAATCAGTTCCGCAGTGGGGGCATATTCATACCGGCCCCCGAAATCATCATAAAAAAACCAAAAGGCCAGTGAATTGGCATCCTGGGAGGTAAAGTCCAGTTCAAAAATACTCTCGGGGGAATAAGGACTGCTTGGGTTAAAAATTTCAGCGTAACTCCCTGCCAGTCCAAAAAGCTGGCTGTTGATTACGGAGTCCGCACATGCCATCGCTGAGGCATAGTCTTCCATGAAAAGCGATACCCGTGCCTTTAAGGCCATTGCTGAATAATAGCCGGCCATCCCGTTTACGATGGGTACCATATTCCCTTCATCGGTCGATGGCACCGGAAGGTTGGACAGTGCAGAATCCAGGTCCTTTAATATTTGTGCATAAACTTCCTCTTTGGGACTCCGGGAGGGTTTCTTTATATCGGTTACACTGGTAACTGGGTCCAAAATGATAGGCACCGCCCCAAACATCTTCACCAGGTTGGAATAGCCAAGCGCCCTTACAAAATATGCCTGGCCCTTCATATCTGCCTTTTCACTTTCTGTGACATCACGCAGCTGAGGAACATACTTCAAAATATAATTCGCCCGCGAAACAGAATTGTAAATACTGCCCCAGATACCTGCAATAGTAGTATTGGTAGCAAGTAGATGATTCGCATCCAGTTCATTGTTGGTACTGAAGGTACCGGTGTGTTCCAGGTTATCGGCAGCCAGGTCAGGCCACACTACCATATACTGTCCATAATATCCATCTGCCTGCAGAGAGCTGTACATCCCCCGGAGAGCAGCAATGGCTGAATTCCGGTCCTTGATGGCATCCTTACTGGCAACTGAGTTGGCAGGATCGACCTCCAGGATGCTTTCACAACTGCTCAGGAGAATCATTCCTGAAAAAAGTGCGGAAAATATATTCTTCGTTTTCATAGTCATACTATTAACTAATTACAGACCCAGGTTAATACCGAAAATCACTGATTTTGCCAACGGGTAGGTGTAGAAATCCGTGCCAATAGTGGTATTGGAAGTGCCTGCAAAATTCACTTCCGGATCAATCCCCATGTAGCTTGTCCAGGTCTTGATATTCTGACCAGTAATATATACGCGTAAACTCCGGATATGCATTTTGCCCAATACATTTTCTGGTAGTGAGTAACTCACTGTGGCTGTCTTGAGACGCACGAATGATCCATCTTCAATAAAACGCGAAGAGGTATATCCATATTCCGGATCTGCATAGGAGGCTTTCGGAATATCTGTTTTATCGCCGGGCTGCTGCCAACGGTTGATCATCCTGCTGGTCTGGTTATCAAAATAAAAACCTTCGGAATAAATACGTGTGGCATTGAAAATATCATTGCCTTGTACAAACTGAAAAAACAGGTTCAACTCGAGTCCCTTCCAGGATAGATTGTTGGAAAATCCTCCTTCATAATCCGGATTCGGATCTCCGATAAATACACGGTCATCATCCGTTATTCCGTCAATTCCATCATGATCCACATATACGATGCTGCCATCCATTGGATCAACTCCGCCAAATTCAAGTCCGTAAAAAGCCCCAAAAGGATGATCCACCTCAAAACGATTGGCAAAGCCTGTATTGATCGGCTCATTCCCATACAGGGCTTTCACCATATTCCTGTTAAAGGAGATGTTGAAATCAGTAGTCCAGTTAAGCCCTCCGGCTGTTTTAAGATTGATTGTATTTAACGTGAATTCCAATCCCTTGTTTTCAATCTCACCTACATTTTCAGGAATCGAGAAAAAGCCCGAGTAGGCAGGAATGGAGCGGTCGAGTAGGAGGTTTGTTGTGTTCTTCCTGTAAATATTGAAACCCAGCGTAATCCGGTTTTTCAGAAATCCTGCATCGAAGCCTGCCTCGATGGTTGACGTTTTTTCCCATCCCAGTGAGTCATTTCCCAACTGAAGTGGTGCCATTCCGGGATTATCCTGGTAATTGGCACCGGGGCCCCAGAGGCTAAGTGAAGCAAAATTACCGATTTCCTGGTTACCGGTGGTTCCATAGCTTACGTGCATTTTAAGATCACTGAGCAACTGTTGGTTCTGCATAAATTCCTCCTCACTTAGTCGCCATGCTGCCGAAAAAGAGGGGAAAAATGCGATCTTGTTTTTTGATCCGAAACGGGAAGACCCATCTGCCCGCATGATGGCCTGGAGGAGATATTTTTTGTCGTAATCATAGTTGAAGCGTCCGAACCAGGATGCCAGCTTATTGGGCTCGGTATAGGAATTCCCGCTGTTTATGTTGGCCGCGGCGATCAGGTACTTGATTTGATTGCTGGGAAATTGATTTCCACCCACGATCGAATAATACCCCCTGTTTACCTCATAACTGAACCCTCCCAGAAGGGTAAGGTTATGCACTTCTGCAAATGTTTTATCCCAGGTAACAGTATTTTCATTTACAAGTTTATATACGGTTGAATTACCGGAGGTGCCCTCGCCATTACTTCCAACGGCAATTCCCACATCGGTAGGTAAGAAAGAATCCTCCCGGAGATTTAGTACATCGGCATTGATTGATGACTTAAACGTAAGATCCTTTAACAGCTTATACTCCGCATAGAAGCTCAACAGGTTACGGAAGGAGATTACCTTGTGCACAGGTTCCTTTCCCATGGCAACCGGGTTGGCATAATAGGTGTTATAGTAGGTTCCGTCGTCATTGTATACCGGTTCAATGGGAGGGTTGGCGAAAGCATTTGCAAGAGGGGCATATATGTTATTATCACCATAAATGCGATGAATATCACTACGTGTGAACGAAAGATTGGTACCCAGTTTAAGCCGGTCGGATGCTTTGGCTTCCATGTTAACACGCCCGGCAAAGCGTTTGAAATCGGAGCCGATCACTACTCCGGTCTGATCAAAATACGTCCCGGAGATATAGTAAGAAATATTATCATTTGCACCGCTGAAGGAAAGCTGATATTCCGAAATAGGGGCCTTACGGGTCACTTCATCCTGCCAGTTGGTATTTGCCGGAGGATAATTCGGATCACCAAGATAATAGGCCTCTCCAAAGGAATTAAAGATGGCTTCATTGGTAACTACCATGTAATCGTGTGCATCCATTATATCGAGTTTTCTCGCCATCTTTTGCATCCCCGAATACATATTGAAATCCACCTTTACCTTTCCTTTCTGCCCCTTCTTGGTGGTAATCAGCACCACTCCGTTAGCAGCCCTTGCGCCATATATTGAGGCATAGGAGGCATCCTTCAGAATCTGTATGGACTCGATGTCAGCCGAATTGATATCATTAACGGCATTGATATTTTGCCCTCCAAAGCCCTGCTGTGAAAAATCTCCTGTATTAATAGGAATTCCATCCACCACATACAGGGGTTGGTTACTTGCCGAGATTGAAGAAGATCCGCGGATCCTGACTGAGATGCCGCCGCCGGGGGTTCCTGAATTTGACGATACCCTCACTCCGCTCAGTTTCCCCTGCAGGGCCTGATCGACCGAAGAAACAGGAATTCGCTCGAGTTGTTTATTATCAATACTGCCTACCGAACCGGTGAGCAGTTTTTTGCTTTGCGTTCCATACCCCACCACGACTATCTCATCCAGTCCGACCAATTCTGGGCTCATACTCACATCCACCTGGGTTCTGCCATCGAGAGGAATCTCCTGGGTGATCATCCCTATAAAACTGAATACCAGCACAGAGGAAGCATTGGGTGCATTCAGTTGATAGTTTCCATTGAGATCAGTAATCGTTCCCTGAGTTGTACCCTTTATCGAAATGGTTACACCTAACAATGCACTGCCGTCGGAGGCATCGGTAACTTTTCCTGAAACCTGCAGGGATTGTCCAGCGACCCCGGGAATGAGGAAGGCAACGAAAATGAAAAGGAGAAATGTTTTTCTCATGGCAAGCTGATTTAGTGAGTAGCAATAGTGCATTTCTATAAAAGAGGCTATTACCCCAAAGGTAGTGAAAAGGATTTATTGCATTTTCCTGTAAATATCAGAATCCAATTTAAACAAATGACAACAGGCAACGGTTTTACCCTAAAAAAAAGGAGGCCGGCCAAATGGCCAGCCTCCTGATAATTGGATTACAGAAAACTACGGTCTGGGTTTTGCCCAGGTAAGTTCTTCGTAAATTTTACGCGGGCCTGTTCCACCAATGTAATAGTAGTACAGTACGAATTTCTTTTCGTCTGGGATGTAATAATTACAAGGATCACCAGGAGTTTCGGGAGCTTCGCAAGCAGTGTACATACCAGCATTTCTTCCGGGGAGCAGAACGTCAACCTTGTTATAATCGGTATAACCGAGATCGGTCATATGGTCATCCAGAACGGTAAGTACCATATCATAACCAACGTCACCAGCCCAGCAGGAGATCGCATTGGCGCTAACGGTGTAACCGATCTTCAGGTCAGCTTCGGGACCATCGGAGGGGAAGGAGAAATACCTGTCATAGG
Source organism: Bacteroidales bacterium (assembly GCA_046329925.1). Lineage (GTDB taxonomy): Bacteria > Bacteroidota > Bacteroidia > Bacteroidales > JAAYUG01 > JAXLTS01. The sequence goes on along the minus strand of JAXLTS010000004.1, from coordinate 118,111 downwards.
TATCATCCTGCAGCCAGTCTTCACCACCACTTGCAGGGTGATTGAAGGAGCCTTCGGAATCATAGATACCATCCAGGTAGTTCTTCACAAGAATGCGGAAAAGAGTGCTTCCGAAATTCGAAGGAATGGTATAACCTTCAGGAACGCTGGCAATCTTGATAGGCAGAATGTAGAGTGAAGACAGATCGATTTTGTCAGCATACATGGTGATCTTGAAATCAACCATACGCTCACCGGCAGGGATAGTTACAGTCCAGCTGGGAACAGAGTAGGTTGAATCAGGAAGAATGTTGAACAAAAGAGAAGAATCTTCTTCCTCTTCATAAAGTGCATCATTGAATGCCTGAAGCTTTGCTTCGTCCAGAGCAAGGGTAACAGTAATATCCTTGCCAACGGTATTGGGAGAAGCAAGATTAACCTTGACGATGAAATCCACGGAGGGGACCACATCAAGTGCGCGGGCTACATAACCGGTGGATGCATTGGCAGGTTCGGGTAATTCAATAACTGCCTTTGCATTGGAATAGTCCCAGTAATGCTCATCATCCTTTAGACAGGACGACAGGCCCAGCACGACAACCATCGTGATGGCCAGTATATTAAATTTCAATAGGTTTTTCATAGACATGTAATTTTTTTTTAATGCATTACTTCACCGGTGTTACATCCCAGAATACGCGTGCATCCCAGTGGTAGGAAGCATCCTGAGCCTTACCATAGTTGCTTGCAGCAGCAGCAGGAGTGTTTACCTTGTTCAGGTTGAACTCACGCTGTGGGTAATACAGCAGGTGAGGGATCTCGCGACGGCCTATCCCGGCATAATATGAAAGCATAGATGCAGTAGCATCACTTTCTTTTACATCGGGTAATCCGGTACGGCGATATTCACACCAGGCTTCGAAACCGCTTACACCGCAGAAGGCAATGTATTTCTGGTTGATTATCAGATCAAGTTTAACCGGAGCAAGGTCATACTGTACACCTTCAAGGTCCTGTGCCATGTAATCAGCAGCAGAGTCGGCTATGCCCAGGAATGCAAAACTGGCATTAACGGCACTCTCATACAGTGACTTTGCAGTTGCTGTGGTAATCCAGCCTCTTTCAGCAGCTTCAGCCTGGAGGAAGAGACTTTCAAACTTGCTCATGATGAGAGCACCCTGGGTGGCAGTAACATCTTTCTTCACAAGGCCGGAACCGATAAGATTCCCATTATCCTTGTTATAGAGGTTGGAACTTCCGTCACCTTCAAATCCGAAAGGTTTTCCATGATAGATACCATTGGAGATAGCAGGATCGAAGGTAACGAATTTTCTGGTGTCGTTCAGTGCATTGTAAACACCCTCTATGTAGGCATTCATTACAAACTGTGTCCTTGCATTTGTAAGTGCACCGGTGGCAGTAAAACCATAGGTGGCATAGTAAGGAGACATGTTCGTGGCGCTGTAGCCAGGATTGAAACGGGCATCAACATCCAGAAACTCCATGGCGTCCATTACAGCAGTTGAAGGAGGAGCGAATCCATCCACATAAGCCTGACGGAGGAGAATTTTCAACTTAAGGGTATTGGCGAACTTTTTCCAAAGTTCCATATCACCATTAAACATGAAATCTCCACCGGGAGCATTTGCATCGGGATTTGCATCGATAAGTGCAACTGCAGCATCCAGATTGAGAACAAGGCTGTCATACACTGCCTGTCCGTCATCATAAACCGGGGCAGCAATACCAGTGTTGGCCTGGGTATATGGTACATCACCATAAGCATCCACGAGTTGCTGGTAAACATAGCTCTTCAGGATCTTGGCAATAGCCACGTAATTCTGATCCAGCGGACCGGTGGCATTTTTCTCCATGAAAGCGATGTCCATCAGATAGCCGGAGTAGGGAGTATTAAAGAAACCCTGCTGGTTGTTGGTTGTGATGAGATATTGTTTGATATCAAACCAGCCTGACCAACCGTCGGCATGTGACCAGTAGCCCATAAATTGGGGAAAATCGGTGTTCACATCAACATTCGCCCTGGTGGCAATACCCTGCAGAACTGATGGAAGAACGAGTTCCGGAGTTGCAGCAGTAGCTTCATTAGGGTTCTGGTTGACGTCAAGGTAATCTTCACAACTGCTTAGCAATAACAGGGCCGCAGTTGCCAAACCAATGACTATATTTTTCATAATTCTCAACGTTTTTTAATTAGAAGTTAACAGAAATGCTGAATCCATAGGACCTCGTGGGAGGGTTCTGGGTATTGGTATTAATACCAGTAGCATTACCAGTGGTAAAGTTGAATTCAGGATCCGTATAGTAGTTCGATTCGGGCAGCAGGGTAAGCAGGTTGCGGCCAACGAAACCAACAGAAACACCCTTTATTGCCTGGGGCAGAACGCTGTTGGGAACTTCGTAGCTGATACTTACTTCACGCAGTTTCCAGAAATCGGCACTGGTTACATAAGGAGTGCTGGCATTGTTGAAAATATTGGTCCAGAAATCAACTCCACCCTTGCTGGTTACTACATCCGTATTGGGTTCGTAAACAGGAGCAGTTGCAGTACCGGTATTGATAACCGAGTTGGGAATTACGAAACGCTGACGGCCGTTGGTGGCGGTTAACCAGCCAATACCAGTGAAGGTAAGGTTGTCGCCGATACCATGATAAATAAATGCACCATGACGGTATTCAGCAAGTGCATAGAGGGTAAAGCCCTTGTAACGCAGGGTAGCACCAATCCCGAGAATGTCGGAGGGGTTGGTCTGGCCAGCCAGGCTGAGGGTGGTTGAAGTGGAAGGATAGCCGGAGGTAGCATCAACAATGATGCGTCCCTGAGGATCGCGCTGGAAGTCGATAAGCTTCAGCACAGGATAAGGTTGTCCTTCAACAGCCCAGGTACCTTCACCATTGGTGAATCCGCCCAGACTGATTTCTTTCACGTCGTCGGTAACTTCTTTAACCAGTGTGCTCTGATGTGCATAGTTCACATTCAGTTCCAGGCTGAGGCCATTGGACATTTTCACAGGAATGAATTTGGACTCCAGTTCGAATCCTTTTCCTTCCATCTCACCGGTATTGATATACTGGGAGGTATATCCGGAAGCAGCGGAGATACTAACAGGAACAGTCTGGTTGGTGGTGTTGGTCTGATAGAGGTTGGTAACCAAAACCACGCGGCTGTCGAGGAAGCTCACTTCGAGACCAACTTCCTTCGAAATAGTCATCTCAGGCTTCAGGTCAGGATTGTTTTTGGCATCACCCACGGTGAAGGCAGTTCCTTTGGAGAAGGGGAATCCACCGGCAATGGCAAATACATCCTCCAGTTTGTATGCACCAACGTTCAGCGTACCTACCTTGGTGATACCGCCACGCAGTTTACCGTAGTTCATGAAATTCTTGAGCGAGGGAACTGCATCGGTGAATACAAAGGAGAGGTCAACACCTGGATAGAAGAAGGAGTTATTTCCTGAAGCCAGAACTGAAGTCCAGTCATTACGGCCAGTGGCATGGAGGAAGAGGTATTGTTTGAAACCAATGGTCAGGTCTCCGTATCCGCCTACGAAACGGGTTCTTTCAAGCCCTTCAGAAAGAGTGGTGGGCTTTTCAGCAACGCGGTTCGAAATGTTGTAGAAATTATCGATGGTAAGTGCATTGGCACCGATATCGATACTCTTTGAATAGGACTCACGGGTTGTAACACCACCGATCAAGCGGGTGCTGATGTCACCAAAAGTCTTTTCTGCAGTAATGATCAGGTCGTTGGTCCAACGCTGGCCAAGTCCTGAACCATCATAAGCGCGGCTGGGTTTGTCGCCTGCACCTGAATAGGTACGGCCACCGGTTGCGCCATAGGTGGAGAAGTTCATTGCAGCAAAGGTATTCTTATAGGTGGAGTTGTTGTAATTGATGCTGGAACGAACCAATGCAGTAAGCCAGGGGGCTACCTTGTATTCCAGTTCAACATTACCCATCATCCAGTCGCTCTTGCTGTTGTTCCTTGAATTATCAAGGTACCAGTAAGGGTTGCCATAATAGTCATTGTAGAACCCGTTAATGTCAGCAAAAGGATCATTCTTCCAGTCACTGTACTTGGTAATAGGAATATGCATAGGATTGTTCATCACCAGCCAGTAAATGGGCCAGCCGGACTCATCATTACCAACAACAGAAGTGTTGAAATGGGTGTAGGTGAAATTATACCCTGCACGCAATTTACCAACATTACGCTGACCGTTCATACGTACGGTGCTTCTTCTCTGCTCATCATTCGGAACTACGCCTTTGATCTTGGCATCCTGAACGCTGAGGTAGTAGGTCGATTTCTCATCGCCGCCACTGTAGGAGAAAGCATTCTGAATGGTTACGCCGGTCTGGTAGAAGTTCTTCTTCTCATCCGCGAGGGGTGAATATTTAACGGTCTGTATACGGCCATCATAGATGGGGCGACCTATTTCCCTCATGGAACCGTCGAATTCGTCACCATAACACTGGTTCTCAAAAGGAGTGTATTGGTCATACCCGTAAATGTCGCTACCGGAACCAGAGCCGAAACGATCCTGGAACTTCGGCATGAACGAGATGTTCTCGAAAGTGGTTGTGTTGCTCAGCGTAACCATGGTACGATCCTTTTCACCACGTTTGGTGGTAATCTGGATAACACCGTTGGCAGCGTCTGACCCGTAGAGGGCTGCAGCATTTGCACCCTTGAGCACAGAAACACTCTCAATATCATTCGGGTTGAGGGTGTTGATGTAACCAAGGCTTGTGGGAACACCGTCGAGAACGAGCAGTGCCTGGTTATTGCCAAGAAGTGAACGGCTACCACGCATAACAATACGGGTGTCAGCTCCTACCCCATTGTTTACGGTATTTACCTGCAAACCAGCGACCTTGCCGCTCAATGCATTGGTAACCCTAACCGTCTTGGACTGATTGAGTGTCTTGTTATCAACCTCGGTGATGGAATATCCCAACTCACGAGCCTGACGGTTAATACCCATGGCAGTAACCACAACTTCGTTCATCCCGATCACTTCGCTTTCCAGTGCGAGGTTGATCTCGGAACGTCCTTCGATGGGTACTTCCACAGTCTTCATCCCCACGAAACTGAATACCAGGGAAATTGTATTCTGGGGGACGTTCAATGAATACTTACCCTCGAAATCTGATACGGTACCAATGGTAGTGCCCTTCACCACAATGGATACTCCAGGGATCGGTGAGCCATCATCCTTTGATGTCACCGTACCCTTAATCGTTACATTTTGTGCAAGTAGTAGCTGAACACCTGCGAGCACAAAACATAACAAAAGCAATGATAGCTTTTTCATAGATAACAGTTTTAGGTTTATAAACAGGTTTAATCAGCGCTTCAAATCTAATAAAAAAATTGAACTCCGCAAGAACCGGGCACAAATTAAGCAAGGCAGGAAGGGGGGTGTACCATGTTGTAAAAAATATTCCGGACCTCCTTTTTTATAAAAATGATCGATTTATTTCCTGTTTCAGCCATTCTGAGGTCGGATTTTTCAATTTATACATAATAGATTCATCCCCTGAAGAAAATTAAAATAAATATGACTTTTTTATTATTATTATTTTTTAATCCCCCAAAAAACATCCACTCCATAATAAATAGTTGCTATTTCAGTCGATCGCATCTATTTTTGTAATATCCTGATCCGGAACCGGTCCGAAACAATTTATACCCTGGCCGCCTGAAGGGCTTCGGGGGCAAATTAGCTCTTATCCATTGGGATTATCTGATGCAGCAGGATTTATAGTATTGACTATTAATTACTTAATGCAATCGGATGGTCATAAAAGAATCTAAATGGGGCTGAATGCCCGGTTTATTTCATTTTTAACAGCAGTGTTATCTAACTACAGGAATGCTTCCAACGGGGAATTATCCATCTTCCACCCGAAGCGTATCTTTGTCGTGTTGCCATCTTATATATTATAGTGTATGCTCCAACCGCCCCGTCTCTTCCGATTCCGACTGACCATTTCCCTGAGCAGGGGGATTATAGAAAAAATGATGCAGTTTCCGGAGGGCCAGTCTCCAGATCCTTTTCCCGAACTTATCGATGAGGTGCTCGCTGAGGTTACTCCCCAACTGGAACTTTGCGGAGGCTATACCTTGGTCCCGGTGGAAGGGATTAACAGCCAATACAGGCAGATACAGGCTGGTGGCAGGGTTTTCTCCGTTGAAAAAATTGTTTTTCACCAACTCAAAAAAGCCGCTGAACTGGCACTCTTTCAATGCACAGCAGGTAAAAAAATCAGCGACTATTCCCATAAAAATATGGAGGCAGGTGAACTGATGAAAGGGTATATTGCAGATGTAATCGGCTCTGTAGCGGTTGAAGAAGCCATGGATCATATTCAGGCAAGCCTGAAGAATGAGATGAATTCCAGTGGATTGAACATATCAAACCGTTACAGCCCTGGATATTGTGGCTGGAGTGTTGCAGAACAGCAAATTCTTTTTTCTTTTTTTTCACCCGGATATTTCGGAATCCGGTTATCAGACAGCTCCCTCATGGATCCAATCAAATCGGTAAGCGGGATTATCGGCATTGGCGAACAGATGAAAGAAAACGATTACACCTGCAAGGTATGTGATATGAAAGATTGCATTTATAAAGACAGAAAATAGTTCAAGGATAAATGTTCCGAGTTCCGAGTTCCGGGTTCCGGGTTCCGGGTTCCGGCAGATTGCAACAAACCTTGAACATGGAACACGGAACCCGGAACATTAAACATTATCACATATACCTCGGATCCTTTACAAACGGCATCTTCGCCATCTTCTCCACCTCCAGGCTTGGGAATCCGAATTCTTCCACCACACGACCGAGCAGGAGGTACACCCCCTGCCCCCTGAAAGGGTAGCGGGCGAGAGAGGGAGGAAAGTGTACCGTATCGAAGAATTCACCCCTGGCGTCCAGGAAACAGCCGAAATGCATCCATTCTTTTTTTACAGTCCGGACATTCTTGATGGTCACCAGGTTTCCGAGCATTCGCACGCGCCTGCCGAGCTGCGCGGTCATACCGGAAGCCATAACCTCTCCCCTGAATGAAGTCTGCAGCAGGTCAAAATGGCTGATTGAAACCGGAAAACCAAGCAGTTCCATCTCATCGAAGGCATCCTCGGCATGTTCCTGTACCAGGGGTGGGAGAACAAAGTCCTGCGCCGGTATGCCGAACAGGCTGTTGGCAATATTTTTTTTGGCAGTTGTTCCCAGCAGCATGTGGACCTCCCAGAGCAGTTCTTTCTTGCTCTTTCCAGTGAAGCGGAAGGCATTACAGCGAATAAGCAGGATGAGTTGTTCGAGTCCTGCAGGTATACGTTCCAGAAAATCGGCCAGGCCGGTAAAAGGTCCCCTGCTCTCCCGTTCCCTGATAATTTCCTGTGCGAAGGCGGCTTCCAGATTCGAAATATGTACAAATCCTAACCATATGGTAGTTCCGCTGATAGAGGTATGATACTGCCCCTGGTTCACACAGGGCATCACAATACTGGCTCCCCAGCGCCGGGCTTCGTTCACATATACCCAGGTACGGTAAAAACCACCGAAGTTATTGATCACGGCCACCATGAATTCCAGGGGGTAAAAGGTTTTCAGGAAGAGACTCTGAAAACTCTCCACGGCATAGGAAGCAGAGTGTGCCTTGGAAAAGGAGTATCCGGCAAAGGACTCGATCTGTCGCCATACCTCGCGGGTAATTTCATCGGGATATCCCAGGTTTTTGCAGTTCTCAAAGAACTTTTCCACTATCCTCTTAAACTCGGTTTTCGAGCGGTATTTACCACTCATGGCCCGGCGCAGCACATCGGCATCGGCCAGGTCCAGGCCTGCAAAATGATGACATATCTTTATTACATCTTCCTGGTATACCATCACTCCGTAGGTTTCCTTCAGCTGTTGTTCCATTACCGGGTGCAGGTAAGAGAATGAATCGGGATGATGAAAACGCCGGATGTATTCTTTCATCATCCCGCTGCGGGCCACTCCCGGCCGTATAATGGAACTGGCGGCAACCAGGCTGATATATCCGTCGCAGCGCAATTTCTTCAACAAACCCCGCATGGCCGGACTCTCAATATAGAAACAACCGATGGCCTCGGCCGAGCGCAGTTGCCGAAGTACCTCCGGGTCCTTCTTAAACCGTTTCACATCGTGAACGTCCACGCTGATCCCCCTGTTTGTTTTCACTATCTCTGCACATTCCTTAATATGTCCTATACCGCGCTGACTGAGGATGTCAAATTTTTCATACCGCAGTTCCTCCGCCACATACATATCCCACTGCGTGGTGGGCAGGCCCTTCGGAGGCATATCCAGGGCTGTATAACAGGTCAAAGGTTCTTCCGAGATGAGCACTCCCCCTGCATGGATGCTGCGCAGGTTGGGAAAATCCTGTATCAGGTTGCCTGCCTGGAAAATCTGAGCGGTGATCTCATTCCGGTTCGACTCCTGCCCGGGTTCATCCACCAGCGCATCGATTTCTTCTTTAGGGAGTCCGTAAACCTTGCCCATCTCCCGCAGGATGGAACGCCCGTGCAGCAGGTGGATACCGTGCCGATGAGCGCAGTGAGTCCTTTCCCATACCCTTTGAAAATATAATCGAGTACCTCATCCTGTTCCTTCCAGGAAAATCGATATCGAAGTCGGGAGGTGAACTGCGAAGAGGATTGATAAAACGTTCAAAATACAGATCCAGTTCGATCGGATCCACATCGGTAATCTTTCAGGCAGTATGCGACGATACTGTTGGCCCGCTGCCGCGCCCTACATGGTAAAATCCCCACACGAATAACGATGATATCCCAGGCAATCAGGAAGTAGGCGGAAAAGCCAAGCTGGTCGATCACTTCCAGTTCATGAGCCCGCTTACGGGCCTCCTGTTGGAGTTTCCATACCGGTATTTCATGCCGCTAGTCGAAGGCAAGCCGCCCAGCAACAGTTTATCATCATAACGACTGGCTCCGAATACTTTTTTATTCTTCACCGTGGCAAAATCAAATGCAATTGAACAGTCATCCACCAGCCGCACAGTATTCCGGATGACCTGCGGAACCGACGGCATGACGCCAGCAGGGCATCCTGCGAACAAAATTGTTCCTCCTCTCCTGCCAGGTCGGCCGGGGTGAGTTTTGAGGAGGAGCGTATTCATGTCGATGGCCCGGAGATGTCTATGCACCATGTAATCCTGCTGCCCTCCTACGGTTACTGGGGCAAATACCACCATCCTGTCCTGCCGGTCGCGAAGAGCGGGTTGGATCATCCGGTTGACGGCTTTTGGTGGAATCCCGATGAGTTCGTTCTCCCTGAGCACATCAGGAAATGAAGTATGCGGGTATACCAGGTATGTCTGTTCAAACTGATCGGGGCGCAGCGGAAGAGCCTCCCGGATTCCTTATGCCTGCTCAGAAATTCATTCAGCTCCCTGAAGCCCGCATTATTTCGTGCCAGCCCGGTGTACAGGAGCCGGTTGTCAGCATCTCTTGAATTCAATGCCGGCAACGGGTTTATTCCTTTTTCCCCGCACTGTTTAACGAAATCAATTATCCCCATGGAATTATTGATGTCGGTAAGAGCCAGTAAAGCTGGAGGGCGAGTGGGCCGAGGCCTTTTTCGATAACCGACCGATTGAAAGCGGCATCGTACCCAGGATCGAGTAAGATGAATGTGTTCAGAAACATAGGAAGCAGTAGCAGTAGCAGTGGCAGTGGCAGTGGCAGTAGCAGTGGCAGCGGGCAGTAGCAGCAGTAGTAGCAGTGGCAGTGGCAGTGGCAGTAGCAGTGGCAGCCTGCCCGTCCGTAGCGGAGCGAAGGCGGGTGGCAGCCTGCCCGTCCGTGCTCCTACGCTGAAGCTTTGGCGAAAGCGTAAGCTTCGGCGCAAGCGTAAGCGGAGCGAAGGCGGGTAGCAGCCGCCCGAATGCGAAGCAGGCGGTGGCGGTGGCAGGAGCAGGAGCAGTGGAAGGGGAAGCCTGCTACGTCCGAACGGTTCTTTCAGGTGGGCGTCTTTGTTACTACGCCGGGGCTTCGGCCCAAACATAAGCGGAGAGAAGGTAAGTGGTGGCAGAGGTGGCGTAGGCGATAGAACCTCTTTAAGTTGCAAAAAACAATAGAGTTTGGAAAGCCTATAACCAGCTGGTCCATTTTACTGGCCGGCAACAGCTAATGGCCAACAGCTAATACCCAATAACAAGAAGAAAGCTGCCAGGTCCGGCTTAAGTTCTTCCCACCCAAGTTCAAACCTTGCCGGACTCCTCTTCCCCCGGCTTGCAGGAAAGAGATTTATCCTGCTGCCACCTTCGTGAGGAAGCCTGGCTATCAACCAAAATGTATTCGTCCCTTCTCTTCAGATAAGCCGGAGTTACTATCACTACACAGCAATCCGCCCGAAAGCCTCATCCTCAACCGCCATGTTTACCAATTCCTGTAGCCGCCCGTTGCGGAAACTCATCTGGTAACAGTTCTGATTCAGTTCAGGGTTTTTTTGCCTCTCATTTGCCCGTGCCTCAGCTTCAGCAAAGGGAACGGGTTTGGGTTTTCTGAAACCAGAAAGCCCTTGAGTCCTTTCTGCCTGGTTTGCCATGCGGCCCAGTTGACCAGGGAATCATAATCACAATCCTGCAGGTTTGCCGGTATTACTACCTGTTCCCATCCCCTTGCCGTGCTCTGAAAAGAAAAACTGAGAATTTTTTCATGGCTTAGATACTTTAGATAATACTTTTTTCATACAACTCACTCTATTTCAACTCGTAACACTTCATTATTCATCCTGAAATTCATCGAAATCATAATTTGGATTATTTTTTAATCATTTCAATGACTATAATATAATCAATAAAACAAACCGGCAACATTTTGAAGTAAAAAATGAGCTGTGTTCGTCAAAAAAATTCTATAAATCTGATTTTATGGCTCTTAAGCCTTTAAGACAGGGAAAGGGGAGAAAAAGATAGCAGAGCTAAGTATCGCAGGTGATAAGAGAATACGAATCAAATAACAGACCTCTCACAGCCTGACCGCATTTTTCATTTCGTTCGCAATGAATACGGGCCAGCCATGAGTGGGATCAGGCAGGCATTCTCTCCCGGTAATTCAGAATCCCGATGAAAGCCATAATATACAAAGGAATGAAGTTCCCTGAAGACCAATTTCACAGTCTTCCTGTCCAATATAATGTTAAAGCAGAATTAAAACCACGGAGCATACTTCCACTGTCATCCATGATAGTTTTGAATTCAGTTCAGATGAATTAATTTTACGCATTAAGGATTACCACCCGGGCATTGCCGGCGTAATCCTGAATCCCGGGTTCTGACAAAACCGGGGCAGGTAACAGAAACTTAACAATACCACGCGCTTTGTAGCTTATTGAACCTTAAGCCAGGATGGAAGAAGAAAAAGGAATGTACAGTTCATATTTCAAGACACCCCTGGCAAGATTTATAATAAAGGGGATAGTTTTATTTCTTCTATGGGACCTGGTTATTTATCCCTATCTGATTCCAGGCTTTCTCCATTCCCAACTGATCGGATATTTGGTCGGTTTGTCAGGAATTATACTGAACGCCTTTCATTATACGGTATCCTCTTCCAACAATGACATTTTCCTGGATGGAATCCGTACTGTGCATGTCGGCATCCCTTGTGATGGGATTGAAGCCATGGGCGTATTTTCCTGCCTGATAATTGCATTCCCTTCCGGATGGCTCCCGAAAGTCTGGATGATATTAACAGGGATAGTGGTTATATTTCTGCTGAATGCGGTAAGAATTGTTGTACTTGCCTGGCTCGTTGCTGAAAACCATCTGACAGCATTTGATCTCAATCACAAGTATTTTTTCAATATTATACTTTATGCATTCTTATTGATTATATTGTTTTTATGGAGTTCAGGACACGCGACAAAGAAGGAGGGAAAACATCGGGATTGATACACAAAATTCCTGTTATTATTGTGTTCATCCTTCTCGTTTGTTTTATTGTATCACAGTCATGGTTGCAAACATTTTTCATTCAATTAAACAGGGAGAATATTTTACTGAATGAAAAAATATGGCCATATATAATTAAATCAGTATTATATTTTATTCATATTTCATTGGCCTTTGCATTCCTCTTCCTGGTAACTCAACGGATGCGATATTCGCTACTGATGGTCGCTGCAACGGTTTTAATTCTTCTTGTGAAAACAATTATTTTCAGGTCGGAAGATATCAGCATGGAAATGCCGATGCAATTACCGTTGTACATTGACACAATTCTGGTATTCTTTATTGCCGGGTATTTTCTTACCCGGCATAGCGATTCGACTGGCAAATAAGTGATCTCCCTGAGTCTGTTCGGATGACAGCAGGTAATACCGTATATCCATTCAGTGATATTGAATGAAATTACTTATCCGGGAGGCGGACAAATTGAATTTCTGATCTATAGGACTCTTCAAAAAGCTGCACCGAAGTCCACAATGCGAATATGTGACTAACAACTATTTTTCAATGTCGGCGCTGGTTTTTTCAGCAAGTTTCGATTTTCTATGTTGTCCGTAGATCAGTAATCCGCCTAACCCAAGGGCTATCACATAGAAAATATCCGTTCCAGACAAGGGGACACCCAACTCGGTTCCACCACCATCATCAGGAGGATCTTCGGGATCGACCTGAGAGTATGAGCTAAGACTCAGAAAGAGGGAGAAGATGGAAATCATTAGAAAATACGACAGAAATCTTTTCCTCATAATTAGCGTATTAAAACTTTTTTGACGGTAGCGTGATTTTCAGAAACAAAGGACACAATATAAAAACCAGGTTCAAAACCTTCACGGCTTTCCTCGGTTATCAGAGTAAATTTATCCTTATAAACTATTCTTCCTAACACGTCGGTTACAGTAAGACATCCAGGCATCGGGTGTGTATTCATATTCTTTAAATGCAACCCATTCAACGATGTCCAAATCGCTATTTCGTTTGAATTGTTTACAGAAACCACATTATTGCCTTCTTCAACTCCCTTCTTCATATTTATTACAAACCTAAGCGTTGTATCGGAAGGACTACCGGAAAACCTGTATTCATTAGTAAGAAAATCAAGGCTGTTTGTGGTAAACAAGTCTGATAGTACAACAGAATCAATACCATTGCTTTCAACTATTTTCATGGTGTACCTGGCAGGAATTCCGCATTTAAAGAATATAACTATACTGTCGTTATTATCTTCAGGCAGCGCATTGATTGCCAGGCTAACACCTTCATCGGACCATGTATAAATCTGTGAGGACTCTTTCATGATACTAAAGACTTTCTTAGCCTCGAGTCCGGAATCGAAATACTTTGTTGCTGCCACATTATAATACACAACAAGCTCATCGTTAAAAGAGTTTGTATCGTTCGTCACTCTGATTTTAATATAAGCAGGTGTGGTAGCTGAGGATTTAATAAGCGAATTATCATGCATTTTCACCTCATTTGCCATACTGAGTGTGGTATTTCCAATTGCCCGAACGAAAAATCCCTGTCCTGAAGGAATAACATTCGTCACACCATGTGTACCAATGCCAACCCCTCGCACATAGGACCCATAACTTCCATCGGAAGGATTCCAAATTGTTATATAGTTGTCAGTATTTCCAAAGGTCCAGCCAACGGGTGAATCCCAGTTGATGGCGCATGGGTAAGGATTCCCGATCAGGTTGTTCCCGTCTCCATCCGGTACAAGCGGAATATCAATATTTCCGGTATTGAGTTGCCCGGTGTAAGAGATGGTTTCAGCAGTTGTTCTTGTTTTGTAATTAATCAGGTAGCCTGTTCCCGGGTTTAGCGGAGTGCTCACATCTTTGATATTTATCCACTTTGAAGCGGAACTAGCCGGGTTATAATAATACAGGTATGGTCCTGCCCCGGGAATGAGGTAGACCGATGCCAGGGCGCTTGTAACAGGAGAAGAATTGGTATGGTAATAATAGGTTGCACTGTTATCAGTAAAATATTGCTGAACCGTGGCATTCACCCCGGCAGTTGAATGGATCAGTGAACCGGTTCCTGTGGCATCTGCCTGAATTACCAGTCCAGGGTTTCCGGCCAGGTTTGAAAGGTTGGATATAACCTTCAGATTACCAAGGGGCGGGATAGTGAGAATACTTCCGGCATTAATTGTTAGATTATCAGTTGTTGTGATAAAACCAGCATTCAGATTTACACCAGCCGGGTTGGAGATAGCCAGGTTATTGAAGATGATATCAGTGCTTCCGGTTATCGATTGTGCAGCAGATCCATTAAAATTAAAATTACTGAGCGCTCCCGGAACAAACTCTCCAGCGGTTCCGAGGGTAAAATCACCTTCCAGATTAATGGTACCTGCACCAGCAGATAAATCAACACGGGCAGTATTGGCATAAGATCCATCACCAGGCGCAAGGTTACCACTAATATTTACGGAACCATTGGCAATCATAAGTGAAGTAATTCGCGAGGCGGAGGTGCTATTGCCATTCAGGGTGAAATTCCCTGCAATGGTTGCTTCACCATCACCTATATTCAATGTATTTGTTTTATCCTGTGTTGGCGTATTGATGGTAACATCGCCAACGACAGTAAGGGTAGATGTACCTCCTGAGAAAACCAAACCGTTACTATGATCATTTCCACCAATGGTCAAGGTGGTACACATCACATCACTATTCAAAGGGACAGTAACAATCCTGTCGTCAGCGGCAGAACCATTCCCAATATTCACAACACCACCCACCGTTGGAATTGTCGAAGCTGCTGGTCCATCGCCTGAGACAGTAGACCAGGTAGTGAGGGCATCCCAGGGCCCTGATGCCCTTGCAAAATATATGGTGAGAGGCTGCACCGACAGGACAATCGTGTTGGAAGTCTTATCCGGGCTACAGGTCCCGGTTATCAAACAACGGTACTGGTATCCATTCATACCAACAGTAACTCCGGTTAAACGAATTGCTGCTGTTGTCACATTTGAAAATACACCTCCATTGGTAAGGTCATACCAACCCGAGCCTTGATTTTCCTGCCACTTGTAGATCAGGTTTGTTCCTGTTGCATTAATTACAAATGAAAAGTTTGCTCCTTCAAAAACACTGGTGTCACCAGATTGGCTTATTATAGACGGAGCAGTATTGGTTGTGGCGATATGTGTTGAGGTCAGAGTGCCATTGCAACCCGTTGCACTTGCTGTTATTGTAGTAGCTCCGCTCCATCCGGCAGAATACGTAACGTTACCTGTTGTTGCATTTATTGTGTTTCCTGCAGCCAGACTTGCCGCATCAAGTGAGTAATTGAATATAGCATTGGTATGAATACTGTTCAAAGTACTATACAATGTATATAAACTCACATCCACAATCAATGGTAAAACAGGAGCGACACCGCTGGTATATACCAGCGTGCTGTTTTTATAATACTTAACCGTACCGGAAACAACAGCGATTTTAAGGGTATCTCCTGTAGCATAGGTCAGGCCTGTTGCTCTGGCTGTACCGCTTTCACGTACTTCAAGTGAACCCGTATTGATTAAATAGAAAGCATATTGAATAGTTGTATTATTCGCATTGGCATTTGTATTGCTTAATCCAAAGTACCTTGAAGTATTTGTTTCAGATACTATCGTGTATGCATAACTATTGTCATTGATTTTGTTCGTGGATGCTGCTCCACCATTTCCCCAGGCAGTAGCAGCAGTTTTGATCAGGTTGTGCCCACTTGATATCACCCCAACAAGATCTGTAAAGCCGACATTCTGGCCGGTAACTGTCGCAGAGTACAAGATCGAACCTGCTCCCTGGCAACGATTTGAACTGGCTCCCAGTCCAAAGACCGGAACATTTACCGAATTGGAGATTATTCTGTTGGTAATTATATTGGAGGTATAGGTTGTAGAATAACAACCACCCAGGTCGGGAGTGAGCACACAGGTAATCGCATCGTTATCAGCCATCCCTGTATTGGAATAATTGCCGCTGTTCGCCCCGACATTGGCACCATTCAGTTTCCACTGGTAAGTTGGATTGGTACCGGCATTTGTTGCTGTGGCGGTTAAAGTTCCTGTATTGTAGTTTGATACAACCGCATTGGTCACCGTACCGTTAACATTGTTGATCGATACATCCACCAGCAGTGGGAGTGTAGGCGAAACACCGCTGATATAAAAGAAGTTTCCGTTTCGGTAATACTTCACCACGTTATTCTCTACCGCAATTCTGAATACATCGCCGGCTGAATATGTACCAAAACCACCCCGATTGTTACCCGACTCATACATTGAAGGTAGCATTATTTTGCAGGTACACTGCATACTGGATTGTAGTGTAGTCGAATTGGTATTGGAGGTGCTCAAGCCCACCATTCCGGGCTGTATTGACTTCTGTAGCGGTGAACTGCAGGTACCCGTTGTTGGCCACCTTGTTCCAGGAGGCGGCACCCCCGTTCCAGTTTCCGTTTGACTGAAGTTTGCTCAGGCTGTTTCCAGAACCCGTGATCTGCGTGTTCACCAGGTCGGAGATTTTCCACTTCACCTGTTCCTCTGCCGTGTTACAAGCCGAAGTTGCCACAGTACCGGTAATGTAAAAATCAGTACCGGTAGGTGCCGGGACAAACTTATTGGTGATGGTATTGGAAGTGTACGTATTTGTATAACAGCCACCCAGGTCAGGAACAAGCACACAGCTGATTGCGTCATTGTCAGCAAGAGATGTATTGGAATAGATGCTGCTGTTGCTGCCCACATTTGCACCATTCAGTTTCCACTGATAGCCCGGACTGGCACCTGCATTGGTTGCTGTAGCGGTTATAGTGCCTGTATTATAATTGGAAACGATAGCATTGGTTACTGTGCCGTTTACATCGCGGATGGAAACATCCACCAGTAGAGGAAGTGTGGGTGAAATCCCGCTGATGTAAAGCAGAATACCATTTTTATAGTACTTCACCACACCGGCTTCCACCGCTATCCTGAACACATCACCGGAAACATAGCTGCCGAAGGCACCCCTGTTTGCACCCGATTCATAAACATTAAATGTACCGTTGTTAACCAGGTAGATCGCGTACTGGATCGAGGTGTAATTGGTATTCGTGTTGGTATTGCTTAAACCCACTGCCCGATAAGTAGTGGTTTCAGTGGCCGTGAACTGCAGATACCCGTTGTTGGCTACCGTGTTCCATGAGGTGGCGCCTCCATTCCAGTTTCCGTTTGACAGTATCTTTGTTAGACTGTTCCCTAAACCAGAAATCTGAGTATTTACAAGGTCGGATATCTTCCACTTCACTTGTTCCTCTGCAGTGTTACATGCCGAGGTTGTCACTGTGCCAGTGATGAAGAAATCTGTACCAACAGGAGCCGGCACAAATTTGTTGGTAATGATATTGGAGGTATAGGTGGTTGCATAGCAGCCTCCCAGGTCGGGGGTGAGTACGCAGGTGATTGCGTCGTTGTCGGCCAGGGTTGTATTGGTATAGTTGCTGCTGTTGGTGCCCACATTGGCACCGTTCAGCTTCCACTGGTAGGTCGGGTTGGAGCCGGCATTGGTCGCGGTGGCGGTCAGGCTCCCTGTATTGTAGTTTGAAACGATGGCGTTGGTCACCGTGCCGTTCACATTGTAGATGGAAACATCCACCAACAGGGGGAGTGTGGGTGAAACACCGCTGATGTAAATGACACTGCCATTCCTGTAGTACTTCACCACGTTGGACTCCACTGTAATCCTGAACACATCGCCAGATGAATAGGTCCCGAAACCGCCTCTGCTGTTACCCGATTCGTAAATCTCAATGGTTGCATCAGCCCTTAAATAAACTGCAAATTGAATGGTATTAAAGTTTGAATTCGCATTGGTATTGCTCAGCCCAACCATCCTGTAAGTATTTACCTCTGTAGCCGTGAACTGAAGGTACCCGTTGTTGGCCACGGTATTCCATGATGCGGCTCCACCATCCCAGGCACCATTTGATTGAAGTTTGCTAAGACTGTTACCCGAACCAGTTACCTGGGTATTGGTAAGGTCGGAGATTTTCCATTTCACCTGCTCTTCAACTGTGTTGCAGGCAAAAGTAGCCACTGTTCCCGTAATATAGAAATCCGTACCGGTAGGTGCAGGGACAAACTTGTTGGTAATTGTGTTGGATGTATAAGTGTTCGCAAAGCAGCCGCCAAGGTCGGGGGTGAGCACACAGGTTACTAAATCGTTGTTGGCAAGTGCTGTATTTGTATAACTACTACTGTTGGTGCCTACATTGGCCCCGTTTAATTTCCACTGATAAGCAGGGCTGGAACCAGCATTACTCGCTGTGGCTGTTAAAGTACCTGTGTTGTAATTGGAGACGATGGCATTTGTTACTGTGCCGTTCACATCCCGGATGGAAACGTCCACCAGCAGGGGAAGTGTGGGTGAAATTCCGCTGATGTAAATGAGACTCCCGTTCCTGTAATACTTCACTACATTGGCTTCCACCGCGATCATGAATACATCTCCGGATGCATAACTCCCAAAGTTCCCTCTATTGACCCCTGATTCGAACACATTATACGTAGCGTTATTTTGCAGGTAAATGGAGTATTGAATTGAGGTATAGTTTCCATTTGTGTTGGCAGTACTCAAACCAACTGCCCTGTATGCATTGGTTTCGGAAGCCGTAAACTGCAGGTATCCATTATTGGCTACGGTGTTCCATGAGGCAGCACCACCATCCCAGGTTCCGTTTGACTGCACCTTGCTCAGGCTATTGCCTAAACCCGTAATCTGGGTGTTGACCAGGTCGGAGATTTTCCATTTCACCTGCTCCTCGGCCGTGTTACAGGCTGAGGTGGCTGCAATGCCCGTGATGAAGAAATCCGTACCAACAGGTGCAGGGACAAACTTGTTGATGATGGTATTGGATGTGTAGGTGTTTGCAAAACAGCCGCCAAGGTCGGGGGTAAGTATACAGGTGATCGTATCGTTGTCGGAAAGAGCTGTGTTGGTATAATTGATACTATTGATGCCAACGCTGGAACCGTTCAGTTTCCACTGGTAGGAAGGATTTGTACCTGCATTTGTTGCTGTGGCAACTAAGCTGCCAGTGTTATAGTTGGAGACAATGGCGTTGGTCACTGTGCCGTTCACATCGCGGATAGAAACATCCACAAGCAGAGGAAGTGTGGGTGCAACTCCGCTGATATAGAAGAGACTCCCGTTTTTGTAGTACTTCACCACATTGGCCACCACTGCAATTCTGAACACATCACCGGAGGTATAGCTGCCAAATGTCCCTATTAATACTCCTGATTCATATACACGCAAGGTACTGTCGTTTCGAAGGTAAATTGCGTACTGAATGGAGGTATAGTCGGAATTGGTATTGGTTGTACTCAAGCCCATCATCCGGGCTGTATTAGTCTCTGTAACGACAAACTGGAAATACCCATTGTTGGCCACCGTGTTCCATGAGGCAGCTCCCCCATTCCAATTCCCGTTAGACTGCACCTTGCTCAGACTGTTACCTGAGCCAGTAATCTGTGTATTGGTAAGATCAGAGATTTTCCATTTCACCTGCTCCTCTGCTGTATTACAGGCTGAAGCAGCTGAGGTACCCGCAATAAAAAAGTCGGTACCGACAGGTGCAGGGACGAACTTGTTGGTAATTGTATTAGATGTGTAAGTGTTCGAAAAGCAGCCGCCGAGGTCAGGTGTGAGTACACAGGTTACAGCATCGTTGTCGGCGAGTGCTGCATTAATATAACTATTACTGTTACTGCCTACGTTAACCCCATTCAGTTTCCATTGGTAGGCAGGACTGGATCCGGCATTGGTTGCTGTGGCGGTTAAAGTGCCTGTATTGTAATTGGAAACGATGGCATTGGTTACCGTACCATTTACATCCCGGATGGAAACATCAACGAGCATTGGCAGAACAGGTGAAACCCCACTGATGTAGAAAAGTGTTCCGTTCTTGTAGTACCGCACGACATTCGCTTCAACAGATAACCTGAATACATCCCCGGAAGCGTAGCTTCCAAAGGCTCCCCTGTTGTTTCCCGATTCGTATACGTTAAATGTACCATTGTTAACCAGATAAATGGCATACTGGATAGAAGTGTAATTGGCATCGGTGTTGGTACTGCTCAAACCCACAGCTCTGTATGTATTGGTTTCTGTGGCAGTGAACTGGAGGTACCCGTTGTTAGCTACGGTGTTCCATGATGCGGCACCACCATTCCAATTTCCGTTTGACTGAACCTTGCTCAGGCTGTTACCTGAGCCAGTAATCTGTGAATTCGTCAAGTCTGATATTTTCCATTTCACCTGCTCCTCTGCCGTGTTGCATGCTGAGGTAGCTACCGTACCCGTAATAAAGAAATCGGTGCCTGTAGGTGCCGGCACAAATTTATTGATGATGATGTTGGAAGTGTAGGTGTTCACAGAGCATCCACCCAGGTCGGGGATCAGCATACAGGTGATCGTGTCGTTATCAGCAAGTGCTGTATTGGTATAGTTGCTGTTGTTGCTGCCCACGTTTACACCATTCAATTTCCACTGATAGGCTGGATTTGTTCCGACATTTATGGCTGTGGCAGTTAAGCTGCCAGTGTTGTAATTTGAAACGATGGCTTTTGTAACTGTACCGTTCACATCGCGGATGGAAACGTCAACCAGCAGAGGTAGTGTGGGTGAAACCCCGCTGATGTAGAAAAGACTCCCGTTTCTGTAATACTTCACCACACCAGCCTCAATCGAGATCCTGAATACATCGTTGGCAGTATAGGAGCCAAAAGTACCTCTGGACGAACCCGATTCGTATATTTCAATTAATGCATCAGCCCTTAAATAAACTGCATATTGAATCGTATTGTAATTCGAATTCGCATTGCTACTGCTTAGTCCTGCCATGCGGGCAGCATTTATTTCTGTAGCGGTGAACTGGAGATAACCGTTGTTGGCTACCGTATTCCATGAAGCTGCCCCACCATTCCAGCTTCCGTTTGACTGAACCTTGCTCAGGCTGTTACCAGAGCCTGTAATCTGCGTATTGGTCAAGTCCGAGATTTTCCATTTCACCTGCTCCTCCGCTGTGTTACATGCACTGGAAGCAGCGTTTCCCTGAATCATAAAATCAATACTGGTCGGATTAATAAGGGACTTATTTGTCAGGTTGTTGGAGTTGAAATTATAAATACACCCCCCGATATTTGTCGTCAGAGTACAATTTAAAATATCATTATTGCTCAATGATGTATTGGAGTATGATGATGAATTACTCCCAACATTTGCACTATTAAGTTTCCATTGATAATTTTGTACTGTTCCTGAATTTGCTGCTGTGGCAATAAACCCCCCGGTATTGTAATTTGATGCAATGGCATTGGTTACAGTCCCGTTCAATGTGTAAATGGAGACATCCACCAACATCGGGAGGGTGGGAGTAACACTACTGATATACAAGAGGCTGCCATTCTTATAGTACTTCACCACGTTGGCTTCCACAGACACCTTGAATACATCATTTGTAGCATAGGATCCAAATGCTCCTCTGGATGCCCCTGATTCATATATTTCGACCAGGGCATCGCTCCTCAGGTAAACCGCATATTGAATAGTATTATAGTTGGAGTTCGAATTGGTGGTGCTTAATCCGGCCATGCGGGCGGAGTTGGTCTCTGTTGCCGTGAATTGAAAATATCCATTATTGAGAACGGTGTTCCACGAGGCAGCTCCACCATTCCATGAACCGTTGGAAGCAGTTTTTATCAGGTTGTTCCCGGTTGACTGGACGTTTGCCAGATCAGAATACTTCCATTTTACTTCTTCATCAACCGTGTTGCATGCAGTAACTGCACTATTTCCCTGAATGTTAAAATCAACCCAGTCTGTGTTTTGTGCAATTGAATAGTATGAACCCTGGCTGCATTCTATTTTTAGTCTGTCAGTTGTCGACAAGGCTGTGGAGAACAGAATCATTTCGGGAACAGTTCCTTGCATATAATAATTGGTGCCGCTATATGCAAAAAGATAGATTAAGTTATTGCTGAATGTGAAGGATGTATTTCTGGAGTTGCTTGTGAGGGAATTCAGCCCATTTTTATATACATCAGCCTGGGCACCATTTCTCACAAAGCTCCCCACGCTCAGGCTGCTCCATGCGAGGGTACCGTTTATTCTTCCAGTGGAGTTGTTGCTGATATCAAAGTAAGTATTACCATCGTTCCATGGTGCGAAAATGGCATATTCACTGTTATTACCCGATATCAATACATTCTGCACTCCACTATTTCCCTGAAGAACTGATGAGATGGACGCAGTAATACCATTACCTACTGCCTGGGCAATTGCAAGTCCGGTTTGCATGGTCTGGCCGCCTGTAAGGGTCAGTGCCGGCCGGGTATTTACCACGTCCACCACCCCGGCATTCACGATACGGGGCTGGCGTGCAGTTGTATTTTGGGTAGCGTCTCTCCCATTACCGCTCTGGTCGTACCAGGTAACCACATATCCGTTCGAAGCACCCACAAAGCTAAGCAGGGCTGTCTGGTCAAGATCTCCGCCTGCCGTGAACCCGATATCCTGTACGGCATTATCGCTGCTCCTGCGAACCCGGATGGCGTTACCGGCATAAGTACTGCACACCCTGCGGGTTGAATAGGCAGCCTGCGCAGTTACCCCAGTTCCAAGAACAGGATTTAGTATTTGTACACTGATCGGATATGCGGCACTTGTTACACCGCATGATGTCTTAACTGTTAATGAGCCGGAGTAAATGCTGCCGGCAGTGGTTCCTGCCGGAACAGTGATCGGAATCGGGCTGGCGGGCAAGGCAGCATCTGTAACGTCTGCAAAACCGGCAGTCAGGGCAGCGGCATTCCATGCAATGCTATAGGTAGTTGGACTAATGGTGGTAGCCGTGTATGGCAATGAAGCAGCAGTTGAATTGGCAGGAATACCGGGAATCAGTCCTAATGTTATTGTAGGCTGAATGGAATAATAACAAGTCTGATTGTTCTCCATAGTCGGTCTGTCAGTGATTGACAGCGACGAAGGGAAAATGATGAATTCGGACAAATAACCAGTCCACAACTGGCCCAGATTGTTGCCATTATATGGTGCCCCAATCAGAAAACCTGTTGAGGTGCCAGCAGTTCCATTTTTGGCACTAAACGCTGTTCCGTTTAAATAGGGAATCAAGCCACCAGCACCCGCATTAACAGTCATTGTCATTACAACAGATGAAGCACCAACAGGAGTGTTTGGGGTATTGGCAGTAACGTCATTCCAGGCAGCACCACTCCCCACAAAAGTGGCGTAATTGCTTACGCTTGTCCCCATGAATCCATACTGGTCACCGATTGCGCTAAAATTAATCAGGCGCTGATACCCTGCAGTAGAGGAAGTTTTTGAAACTACGACATTGGCAGTGTAGGGGTTGGCTACACTCAGGGTTGTTTGTCTTAAATAGTAAGATGTTCCATTTAAATAGAGCGCAGGTCGGCCATTTTGTGTTTCAACAATGCCTGCATTAACAATTCTGGGCTGGTTCGCCTGTGTTCCTTGTGTAGCATCCCGACCATAGCCGCTTTGGTCATAAAATATTGTTACATAACCACTGCCTGATCCAACAAAAGCCAGCAAGGCAGCCTGATCAAGATTATTCGATCCGTCAAATCCAATGTCCTGAGTGGCATTATCGCTGCTTCTGCGCACCTGAACGGCATAACCAGCGTATGCTGAACTCAATTTCCGCAGTGAGTATGCAGCATCAGCCGGTGTGGAAGCGCCTAAACCAAGATTATCGAGCGTATTCTGCCCTTTTGCAACAAGAATTCCTGAAGCAAATACCAATGCAATAACTAGTTTTCTCAACATTGTATAGTATTGAAAAATATGAAATAAATGCAGGCTGGGCAGGGAAGGTCAAAAGTAACAATTTATTCCAATTTTTCAAACCAAAAATACTGTCAATACAGGCCCTGCAGGGGTATAAACAGAGAAAAAAGTATGGATTTCACCTGAGTGATTAGGGAGGAACATGCAAAAATCGCAATTTTTAACCTTTCGACAACATTGCTTATAGGGAAAGGGACAGAAGTGGGGTTTTTCGCAGTTTCAATAAATAATCAGTCTTCGGGGTCAAATTAATCAGGAAACAGACTCCTCGTCCGGTAAACAAATACCAATCAATGCATTAACTAATACTTATCAGAATCAAGAACACAACTCCTTGTTTCGGATTGTCCCGAACAATCACTCAACCAAGCCGGAGTTTTTCACAAATTCAAATACAAAACCTCCCGGCATCTTTAAGAACCAATAAATAATTTGAGACCTAAATAAGGGAGTGTGCATTCCAGGGAGTAAGCAGATAGCTTCTATATTCATAAGCAGTGCCACTCCGCCGGTCCGGTTAATTCTTCGGGATTTTCCAGTGCTGAAGTATTCCCGGAGCATCCGGGCAAAGGCCATCGTTAAAACAGGCAGTAAGTAATGAGAAGAAATACCTGCCTATGAAAACCTCAGCCTTTGTTTGCTACTTTCGATCTTTTTTTCTGCGCGTAAATCATTATTCCACCCATGGCCAGGGCAACCAGAAAAAAAACATCCTGCCCCGATAAGGGTACACCCAGTTCAGTCCCGCCACCATCATCCGGTGGATCCTCCGGGTCAACCTGGGCATTTATCTGTACTATTGTAAACAGATTGAATAAGCATAGGATAAATAAGAATCGTAGAAATTTCATCCCCTTGAATTTACTGTATGAATATTTTCTTCACTTCAACTTCATTATTCATTCTGAATGAAACGATATAAATTCCGGATTTAAAACCAAACCTGGTTTCATCAGTTATAAGAGTAAGGTCCTCCTGATAAATGGTACGGCCAAGCAAGCTGGTAATAGTCAAAGCACCCTGTAAAGGCTGATCGGTCAAATTGCGCAGGTGTAATCCATCCAAAGTCGGAGTGATGGCGACCTCTTCGGTTTTAGAAGCCGGAACCGGATTAATCTTTGTATTTCCTCCCATCTGTGAATTTATCACAAAACGAATAACCGTATCATTTGGACTGGCAGAAAATTTATACTCATTTGTCAGGAGATTTTCACTGTTCCCATTTAACAAATCAGTAATATTCACCACACCAACACCATTATTTTCAACCATCCTGATAGTATAATCAGCCTGTATACCACATTTGAAGTACAGGACAATACTATCAGAATAACCCTCAGGAAGTGCATTGATTGCCAAATTGGTCCCCTCCTCCGACTGAGTGTACATCTGGGAAGATTCCTTCATAATACTAAACACCTTTTTTGCTTCAAGGCCTGAATCGAAGTCCCTGGTTGCTTCCCAGTGGTAATAAACAACAATTTCATCATTAAATGAATTTGTGTCATTGGTGACCCTGAGCTTAAAATAGTTCTGGCTTAATTTTGCCGATTTAATAAGTGAATTGTCATGAACTTTAACAGCGTTGGTCATGCTCAGGGTTGTATTAACCGGAGCATGCACGAAGAAGCCCTGTCCTGATGGGATAATATTTGTAACACCATGTGTACCGGTACCCACCCCTCTCACATAGGATCCATAACTGCCATCGGCAGGATTCCAGATGGTAATATAATTGTCTGTACTTCCGAAAGTCCATCCGCTTGATGCATCCCAGTCAATTGCACAGGGATATGGGTTACCAATGAGGTTATTCCCGTCTCCTGCTGAACTGAGTGAGAGATCAAAATTTCCGGTATTGAGAGGACCGGATAACGAAACAGTCTCCGGTGTTGTCCTTGTTTTGTAATTAATGAGATAACCTTTCCCGGGTGAAAGCGGTGTATTAACATTCGTAATATTGATCCATTTAGATGTTGTGCCGGCGGGGTCGTAGGAATAGAGGTATGGTCCGGCACCGGACAAAAGATACACAGCAGCCAAAGCATTCGAAACGGGTGATGAATTGGTGTGGTAGTAGTAGGTTGCAGTGTTATCGGTGAGGTACTGCTGCACTGTTGCATTTACTCCGGAGGTGGAATGAATCAGGGATCCACTTCCCGTAGCGTCGGATTGGATCACCAGACCGCTCGTTCCGGCGAGATTTGACAGGGTTGAAGTGACCTCCAGTTTTGCCAGGGGCGTAATAGTAAATATGCTTCCGCTGTTTATGGTCAGGTTTGAAGAAGTAGTATAATAACTTGAATTTAGTTTGACCCCGGCTGTATTGGAAATATCCAGGTTTTGAAAGGTGGTATTTACACTACCATTTATTGTTTGCAGGGCAGATCCGAAAGTAATCGTTCCCAGTTTGCCACAAGATTTCCGTCGTTTGTAAAATTACCTGTCAGAGTGAGTGTATTGTTCGAGGTAGTATACCCATCGTCTGTAATTGTAAAATCCTTCGCAGAAATGGCGGATGATAAATTCACATCGACACCGGAGAAAACCACATTAGCCAGTATTTGCAGTTGTACCTCCTACGTTTTGAATCACCGAACCATCAAAGGTAAAGGTACTCCCTGTGGGCAGTGAAGGTACCACTATTCAGAAAGTCTCCACTTATTGTATGACTAAAAACGCCTGATGTAAAACTGTTTCATTACCTTATGGTTAAATCTCCTGATACAGTAATTAGGGCACCACAGGTTACAGCAGTTGTTCCGAACAATTATAAATCGGCCTGCATATTTGCTCCTGCACTTATGGATTTGGTACCGGTTCCTCCTAAGTATAGATTACCATAGTCCTGATTGGAAACGGTTTGATTTCCGCCGTCATATGTAGTGTAACTGTTGGGTTCAAAATTGGTGAGTTAGCCCCTGTTACCATGGAAGACGTGCCAGTTAATCTAAACGTACTTGAATTTACAATACAGAGAAATCCTTGGTGCTGTTCATGGCAATTGCAAATCCACCGTTATAAAGTTTCCGTTTTCCACGGTCAGGTTACCCGATAAAGATTGCTTGTTGTAATTGATGCATTCAGGGTGGCTGATACTGTATTATTAATCAGCAAATTATTATAAACAATATCGGCATCATTAATGGTAACCGTTTTGGCAGATGTTCCATTAAAATTGAAATTACTACCGAGAGTTCCTGCAATTAATCTGCCTGCAGTAGCACCTGATAAATGCACCACCAAGATTTAAATTGCCTGCTCCTGCAGACAGATCAGCACAGCGAAGTGTTTGCAGGGTTCCGTCATTTTAAAACCGGGTTCGGTGATACTGATGGAACCATCTGTAACCAGAGGCCCTCGAATGCCAGGCTATTACCGTTCAGGGGTAAAACCTGCCACGCTACCCCGTTACCAACGTTTAAGGAATTGGTTCTGCTATTATTGGATGGCACTGGCCAGCATTGGCACCCGGCAAGCGTGGGTACTTCCCGAAAAACTCAGGCTATTATTTCTGTTATTTCCACCGATATTTAAGGTGGCGCACAAAACATCAGTGTTTACAGGTATTGTAACAGCTCTGTCACCTGCAGCTGCACCGTTCCCGGTAACGATATCCCCGATGCACCAGGATGGTGGCGGAAACCCCACCGTCGCCAGAGGTAGTTGACCAGGTATTCAAATCATCCCAGTAACCATTTTGTCTTGCATAATAAGTGAGTAGGCACATGGACCGTAATAACTACCCCGAATGAGATGATTGGGTCCGTCACTTTGCTGTAACCACATAGGTTGTTGTTGGCGTGGAGGTTGTTGGTGTGCCATTAATTTCCCCGTGGTGGTGTTCAAACTCAAACCTGCAGGCAAGCAGGACTCACGGAATGGAATTTGGATCCCGACCGTGGGTGTTAAAGGAGTTATGAAATTTGTCTGCAGGAGAGTATTCGGACTTGGGTAGGTGAGATTGTAAAGTACCAGAACAGTGGAAGTTGGTACTACTTCACCGGTTGAAAGAATGGTAGCCTTGTAATACGTGCTGCCATTCCTGAATTGAATTTGCTTCAACTGGGTAGTTGTTAAATGTGTACTTCCAGTACCTATAAATATTCTTCCCGCTGTTCCGGCTGTACTGTTGTACCCTCCGGTCCAGCCGGTAATGGTAAGATTGGCCCCTCCCGTCCAACTAACCCCGTCACTACGTGCAAAAACAATGTTATGGCTTCCTGAGCCCAGGGCTAAGGTTGAATTGGAAGTCAGGTTGAGGGTTCCGGTTGTCGAATTTGAATATCCGGTGGTGCCCGTATTCAGCGTACCACCGTTCACGGTCCAGGAACAGGCTGTGCCTAGTGCATTGGTGGCACCCAGGGTAATGGTACCTGCATTCAGGCTTCCCCCGCCAGTAAAAGTGTTTGCATTGGACAGGGTGAGGTTTCCGGCGCCGTTTTTAATCAGGGACACCGTGCCTGAACCGTTCTGGATGATTCCTGAAAAAGTTGAATTTCCATCATTGCTCCCGGTAGTAACCGACACGGCTCCGGCAACACTGCTGGTGATGGTCCACTCCCTGCAAGTCACCTACGTCGGCACCAAACCCGGTGAGATTAAAGGAGCTGTTGTACAGCGATCCTGAAATTACCAGTGCAGCCGACATTGACACAGTTTTGCCGGGATTGTTGATCTCGAGCATTGTTCGGACGGTTCTGGGTAAAGTCCGGTTCCACAGAGCCTGGTTTGCATTGCCGTTATAAAGGTAATTGGCCCCTGTTGCAAATGTACGGGTTCAGTAAGTTGAATATTCCCGGTAGCACCTGTGGTTGTTATCCCGGCTGTTGAGGTGATACCCAGCGTTGCTCCCGAGGAAAGCGTGAATGTTCCTGTACTTCCGTTGGGAATAACAGCCCGGACGCTCCTGTACCCATTTGAAGGGTGAACCACTGTTAACAGTAAAGTTGATCTTGCCGAACAAAGTTCCACCGAAGTATATGTTTGGGTTCCTGATTTTGCAAAAATAATTGCTCCACTGCCAAGAACTTGTTTCCGAAATAGTTCCCCCAGTATGGTGAAATTTCCTGATAAATGTAATTGCCTCGTGCAGATCCCTGGACATGGTAAGTGTTCCTGCCGTAACGGAAACATTCCCGCTAACCGTAATGGTTGCTGCCGTATTAGTGCAAATGGCAAAGGTAATGACTGGCTCCGGAAATATTCAGGTCCTGCCCGACCACGAGGGAGGTAACACCCAGTTGGACCCGCCTGCCGGATCCGGTATTGGAAATGGCAAAGGTACCATTGATCCGGACCGGGGAAATGGTCAGGTTACGGCTATTTGCCGAACTCCAGGTAAAATTATAAAAATTGTGCAGTACCTCAATAGCGCTCGCATTGGTAATACCTGAAACCACACAGCTGGAACCTGTATTCCAGGTGGCAGTTGCAATAACCGGTTGGTATTTCCGGTAAGGTTATAGGTTGCTCCATTTGTAACCGTCATGGTCCCGGTAATGTGTCCGGAAAGCACATCACGTTAAACGCATTTACCGTAATGGTTGTGGCATTAATACCAAAATTTAGCACAGATGTTCCGTTCACCGTAAGGGTTGTAATGACCATAGCCTGGGAACTGTTATTTATTGCGAGTTCCCTCACCGTCAACGTGCCGATTGTAATCACATTGGATCCCGGCAGCAGTAAGGGTTCCACCTGAATTGACCTGAACTGTACCCGTGACTGTCAGTTGGCTGTTGAGGCCATGGTATGACCATTCTGTATGGTGAGAGATATCTCCGGCAGTAGTAAAATTGGCGGGATGCAGTCAGTTCCGTTTGTGTTGGTCCACCAATTGTTTACATTGTTCGGGGTAAGCGTTCACCCGAATAGTAAGTAGTTACCTGAACTCCCGAAATCAGCAAAAGTCCGAAGAGGTTACCTGCAAATTTTCTCAGAAATACCGATCCTGATCTCTTCTCATAAATGAATTTAAATTTTACATCCGCATTTCCTTCTGCCAAAGCCGGGTTCAATGTCGTAGATCAAATCGATCTGATTATCAAATCATTAATCATTTTGACTCGACAAAACTAAGATCAAATTCCATCTTTTTGCAAGGTACATTTTTCATCTTTCGTTTAACCTGCTGTTAATGCCTTATTTAGCTAGATTTTGATGTGAAATCCGGAAATCCCCTGTCAGATCATCAAAATTACATTTCCAAAAAAACAAAGCATTGAATGAATTGATTTTCAAGTAAAAAACCCTAAAAAATCATTTCAGCCGCAAACAACAGAGTCTAAGAAGGATACGGAAAACCATGTTAAAAAGTTTCAACAGGCCCGCTTAATACGTGGACCGGAAATCTTTCCTGCGGAGGGGGTCATCTGCGCAAAATAGACAGGTCAGGAGTCAGACACAGTTCAGTGTCCGGCTTTTGAATCTCGTAAAATCCGTTTTCAGGTAGCGAGATATCGTTTCGCAGGTTGGTGATGGTGCAGGAGAACGTCCTCGCGGGGGATGGCGGACAGTTCGGAGATGTAGTTCACGAACTTCCATACCTCCACCACTTCGCTTGCCACGGGCACCTCGTAAGGCTCGTAGAGAGGGTTGAGTGAATACAGTTTCAGTCCCTTGCTGGTGGAGAGCAGGTTTTCCACTACCTTGAAGACGATCCCGTCATTACTTGTAAAAACGATATAGGCCTCACCGGTTTGCAGGCCGGTCCAGTCCTGAACGAACTCCCCGGTAACCCAGGATCCTTCGGGAATGGGATACATGGAGTCGCCGCTGATCTGGAAGGTACGGTACTTTTTATTTTTCGACAGGAAGGGAAGTTGGAATACCGGCAGTTCACTGATGTATTCCGGATCGGCATAGCCGGCAGCATAACCTGCCTTGGCCCGTTCGGGCACCATCTCGATGTTCTCGTTGTTCTTCAGGTCGACGGTAGTGGCCAGGACGCGGAGACTGGTACCTTTAATATAGACATCGAAGCCCCTGTCCAGTTCCGAAAACTGGCTCTCGGAGAGGGTGGAGAGGTTCACGGTAAGAAGGGTATCGATGGCCACACCGTAATATTTGGAGAAGGTGATAAGCGCATCGATGCCGGGTTCAGCAACGCCGTTCTCATACCCGCTGAGGGTGGAACGCTTCATGCCCAGGGCAAAGGCTACCTCGTCCTGGGTTCTGTCCTTGCGTTTGCGAAGGAGTTTGATGTTGGAGGAGAATGACATGTTTAGGTTGATTGATGTTCCGTGTTCCGTGTTCCGTGTTCCGTGTTCCGTGTTCCGTGTTCCGTGTTCCGGGCTCAGTCCTCGTGTGAATGTTTGTGTCCTTTATATTCAGAGGTTTTCAGATATACAATAAGTTTTCCAAGGGAATTGCTTTCGCACAGAACCCTTTCCTTAATTGCTTCGAACTCCTCCTGAGAAAGAAAATTCCGGTCCAATGCTCTGTAAAGCTGAGACCGGAGTTCCCCTGAAGAGCCTTTGGCTATGTAGAGAAAATGCATGAATTCTTTGTTTCCTCCACGCTCAAAGCCTTCAGCGATATTATCCATAATGGAACCGGACGAGCGTTTCATCTGGTCCTGAAGTGAAAAGTCCCTGGATATTTCCGGCTTCTGGCATAAACGGAACACATCCTTACAGATCTCCCTCGATAGTTTCCATGTTTCGAGGTCTTCAAATCTTTTTACAGTTGCCATCCTTTATTTATTTATAGTTATAATAATCTAATTATCAAAAACATATAATAACAATCATACACAAGACTCTATTTAGCATCCCCTTCAGAAGCCCTTTCCTCATAGTCTTTCTGGGCCCGGATGCCAACGCGGAACCCGGAACCCGGAACTTTTAACAAATTTCCCGTGTAAATATACATTGTTTTGATTAAATTATAAACATTATTTTGATTATTTTTTAATCAATGAGCCGTACAATCGTGCATATGGACCTGGACACCTTCTTCGTATCGGTGGAACGGCTGATAAACAGCAAGTTGCTGGGGAAGCCCGTGATCATCGGTGGGATGTCGGACCGGGGGGTGGTGGCCAGTTGCAGCTATGAGGCCCGCAGCTTTGGGGTAAGTTCGGCCATGCCCATGCGGATGGCCCGGAACCTTTGCCCGGATGCTTTTTTTATCAGGGGCGACATGGAACTGTACAGCCGGCATTCCACGATAGTAACGGACATCATCGCCGAGGCCGCTCCTGTTTATGAGAAGGCATCCATTGACGAGCACTACCTGGACATCACGGGGATGGATCGTTTTTTCGGGGCGATGAAGTGGACGCACGAACTACGGCAGCGTATCATAAAGGAAACGGGATTACCGATCTCCCTGGGTCTTTCGGTAAATAAGACCGTATCGAAGATTGCCACCGGCGAGGCCAAACCCAACGGGGAACTGGAGATTCCCGGGCTCCTGGTGCAGCCTTTCCTGAATCCCTTGTCGATAAGGAAAATTCCGATGATCGGGGAAAAAACCTTTCACCTGCTGCGTTCCATGGGCATTGCCACCATCGAAACGCTGAGCCGTATTCCTCCGGAGATGATGGAGAAGGTACTCGGGCAAAACGGGATCACGATCTGGGAAAAAGCCAACGGGATAGACCGCAGCCCGGTGCAGGTGTGGAGCGAACAGAAGTCCATCAGCACCGAACGCACCTTCGAGCAGGACACCACCGACCTGCGGTACCTGAACGACCTGCTCACCTCCATGACCGAGAAACTATGCTATGAGCTGCGGCACAAGGAAAAGCTCACCTCCTGTGTGACGGTGAAGATCCGCTATTCCAACTTCGACACCCACAGCCTGCAAAAACGGATTGCCTACACCTCTTTCGACCACCAGCTCATTCCTATCGTGAAGGATCTTTTCCGGCGTCTGTACCAGCGCAGAATGCTTATCCGCCTGATAGGAGTGCGTTTCAGCTACCTGGTAAACGGCGTGCAGCAGTTGAACATGTTTGAAGATACGCCCGAGATGGTCAATCTCTACCTGGCCATGGACCGCGTGCGGAACCGGTACGGGAAGTATGCCATACAGCGGGCGGCGGGGATGAGGGAGGTGAGAGGTGAAAAGTAAAAGGTAAAAGGTAAGTGGTGAGTGGTGAGTGGTGAATGGTGAGAAGTGAGTAGTGAGGGGTGAGTAGTGAGGGGTGAGGGGGTGATGGGTATAATTCAGAAAATTTCCATTATAATTTTATCATGATATATTAAATTACTACTTTTGTTTATCATGTATTCACGAATTCAAACATTTTCGGGTTCCGGCCAGGAGAGCCTGTTTTTATGGGGTGCACGCCAGACAGGTAAAAGCACCTTGTTAAAAACCGGCTATCCGCGTTCCCCCTATTTTGACCTCTTATTGGGCGAGGAATACCTTCGCTTCCAGCAACAACCAGGGCTCCTTCGCGAAATAATCACTGCTCTGGATCCTGCTGAGCCTGTCATTATTGATGAGATTCAGCGCTTACCACACTTGCTGAATGAGGTACAGTGGCTCATGGTAAACAAGGGATATCGGTTTATCCTCAGCGGATCCAGCCCCCGTAAAATAATTCGCACCGGAGCCAATCTTCTGGGAGGGAGAGCGCTTCGCTATGAATTGTATCCGTTGGTGTATCCTGAAATTACCGATTTTAACCTGCTCCGTGCACTTAATCACGGGCTTCTTCCCCGCCACTACCTTTCAGCCCAACCACACCGGCTGCTGGCTGCATATATTGGAAATTACCTGAAAGATGAAATCATACATGAGGCAAATATTCGTAATATAGGTTCTTTTTCCCGTTTTCTCGAAGCGGCATCCTTCTCCAACGGAGAAATGGTTACCTACTCAAATATTGCCACCGACTGCGGGGTAAGCGCCCCGACCGTGCGAGAGTACTTCCAGATTCTGGAAGATACTCTTACTGCCCGCTTTTTACCCAGTTTTCAAAAAAAGCCAAAAAGAAGGGTTATACAAGCTCCAAAATTTTACTTTTTCGATCTGGGCATACCCAATTTTCTGCTCAAAAGGAATCATTTGCAATGGGGCTCCGAATCAATAGGTAAAGCATTTGAACATTTCATTTACCAGGAACTTATTGCCCATAGTCACTACTCCGGACTTAATTATCCTATTTATTACTGGCGAACCGCCTCACAGATTGAAGTTGATTTTATCCTGGGTGAAGGTGAAACAGCCATTGAGGTTAAATCAACCACTGAAGCAAACAACAGGCATACGAAAGGATTAAAATACTTTTCGGAAGAATATCCATCTGCACAGCTTCTGCTTGTTTGCAATGAAAAGCACCCTCGCCAGGCAGGAAACATTACCATTCTTCCCTGGCAACTATTCCTTGAAAAACTCTGGACAGGAAAATTAATCCGATGATTAACCAATAGCAAATGTCCGGTAAATATGGCCCAATCTATTGACTATTGACTATTGACTATTGACTATTGACTGTTGACTGTTGACTGTTGACTGTTTACCACTTACCACATACCACCTACCACTTACTATTTTTCTTCCTTTCAGCTCTTATGCTTCTTTACCCACTCCCTGGCATTTACGAAGGCTTCCACCCAGGGACTCAGTTGGTCGTCTTTCCTGTTTTCGGGATAGTAAGGCCAGTTCCAGGGGTAGGTAGCCCGTTCCAGGTGGGGCATCATGGCCAGGTGGCGCCCGTCGGGAGAACAGATTCCTGCGATCCCAAAATCCGATCCGTTGGGATTCCCCGGATAACCTGCGAAACTGTATTTCAGAACAACATTGTACTTATCTTCCGGATAGGGTAAACTGAAACGGCCTTCACCATGAGCCACCCAGATGCCCAGGCGTGAGCCGGAGAGACCGGATAACATCACAGATTTATTTTCCTTCACATCCACATTCAGGAAGATGGATTCGAACTTATGCGAGGCATTGTGCAGCATCCGGGGTTTCTTTTCATGATCCGGGGTGAGCAGATCCAGTTCCACCATGAGCTGGCAACCATTACACACACCGAGACTCAGGGTGTCGCTGCGCTGGTAAAATCGTTCCAGCGCCTTACGGGCCGTGTCGTTGTACCGGAATCCTCCGGCCCAGCCCTTGGCCGAACCCAGCACATCGGAGTTGGAAAAGCCTCCCACAAAAACGATCATATTCAGGTCTTCGAGGGTTTCGCGACCGCTCATCAGGTCCGTCATGTGAACGTCCTTCACATCCATCCCTGCCAGGTGCATGATCCAGGCCATCTCGCGGTCGCCGTTCACGCCTTTCTCGCGGATGATGGCGGCACGGATACCGGATTTGGAAGTACGGTTGGGATCCAGCCCATAGTCGGTGAATTTTCCCTTGAAGTTTGCAGGAAAACGGAAACTCAGCTCCTGTTTTCCCAGATTATCGAAGCGTTCCCGTGCCAGGAGCGGACCACATTGTTTGGTGTCGAGCAGGTAAGAACTTCTGAACCACACATTGCGGAGATTGTCTACATCGAAGGAGAAATCTTCTTTCCCATTTCGGATGGTAAGTTTGCGATCCGGGATCATTTCACCGATCACATTGCAGTGTACATAGCGCGCGCTCAGGAAGGCACGGACCTTAACTGCATCCTTCACCTGGATAACCACTCCCGGGTTTTCACTGAAAAGGAGACGTATGCTGTCGGAAACTCCTAATCCAGTAAGGTCAAGGTTCATTCCGGTATGGTTGTCGGCAAAGAGCATCTCGAGCAGGGTAGTAATCATCCCGCCAGAGGAGATGTCATGTCCTGCGAGAATTTCACCCTGTTGGATCAGGTCCTGAATGCTGTTGAAGGCGTTGGCAAAATAACAGGCATCCTGCACGGTGGGTGTTTTTGTACCAAGCTGGTTGAGGACCTGGGCCAGGCTACTGCCTCCGAGGTTCAACTCATCTTCCGAAAAATTGATGTACAGGATGGAGGATCCGGGTTTGTTCTTCAATACCGGGCCCACCACCTTGCGTATGTCAGTTACCTCACCGGCAGCGGAGATGATCACGGTACCGGGAGCCAGCACCATTTCACCGTCAGGATATTTCTGTGTCATCGACAAAGAATCCTTCCCGGTGGGGATATTGATTCCCAGTGCCAGTGCAAAGTCGCTGGCAGCTTTTACAGCGGCATACAGGCGTGCATCTTCTCCTTTATTTTTCGATGGCCACATCCAGTTTGCCGAGAGGGAGATCCCGCGGAGGTTTTCCTCGATGGGTGCCCATACGATATTGGTGAGTGATTCGGCTATGGAGAGTACCGATCCTGCAGCAGGGTCAACCAATCCGGCAACCGGGGCATGCCCCACGGATGTTGCAATTCCTTTGAAACCGGCATAATCGAGGGCCACCACACCCAGATTATTGAGAGGCAACTGCAGTTGCCCGGCAGTTTGCTGATGCGCCACCCGTCCCGTAACGGAGCGGTCCACCTTATTGGTAAGCCAGTCTTTGCAGGCCACGGCCTCCAGTTGCAGTACCAGTTCGAGGTATTCCTGCATTTTTTCCCTGCTGGTATGTAATTCGCTGAAGGCTGCAGGCTCTGTCTGATCTGTGATAACAGTACGCGGAGGTTTCCCGAACAGATATTCCAGTTTGAGGTTGATTGGCTTTTTGCCTGAGGCTTTGTCCTCAAACACGAACTGCATATCGCCGGTTACATCACCTATCACATACATGGGTGCGCGTTCACGGTCGGAAATCCGCTGCAGGAGAGGAATATCCTTCTCGTGCAGCACAAGGCCCATGCGCTCCTGCGATTCATTTCCTATAAGTTCGCGTGCCGAAAGAGTAGGATCACCTACCGGCAGGCGGGAGATGTCAATATTTCCACCAGTAGCCTCCACCAATTCGGAGAGGCAGTTGAGGTGTCCTCCTGCCCCATGGTCGTGAATGGATATCACCGGATTGTTTTCGGCCTCCGACAGTGCCCTGATGGCATTGCTGACCCGTTTTTGCATTTCGGGGTTGGACCGCTGTACGGCATTCAGTTCGATGGCATTGGCATATTCACCGGTAGCTACCGAGGATACGGCTCCCCCGCCCATCCCGATACGGTAATTGTCACCGCCCAGCAGAACGATTTTATCTCCTTTGACGGGAATATCTTTTTCTGTGTCCTTGGCTTTCCCGAAGCCCACTCCTCCTGCCAGCATGATCACCTTGTCGTAACCGTATTTCCGACCGGCTTCAAAATGCTCGAATGTGAGTACGCTGCCACAAATGAGTGGTTGGCCGAATTTATTTCCAAAATCACTGGCCCCGTTGGAGGCTTTGATAAGTATTTCCTCCGGAGTCTGGTAGAGCCATTTACGTGCCGGTGTATGTTTTTCCCAGGCTCTTCCTCCTCCCGTGCGGGGATAAGAGGTGATATATACTGCGGTTCCTGCCAGGGGAAATGCTCCCTTTCCACCGCCGATACGGTCGCGTATCTCTCCGCCCGACCCGGTGGCAGCCCCGTTAAAGGGCTCAACAGTAGTGGGGAAATTGTGTGTTTCCGCCTTTAATGACAGAATGCTCTCGCTTTGTTTCAGCGCAAAAAAATCAGGTTTATCCTGTGTCTCCGGGGCAAAAATGCCTATGACAGGTCCCTTCAGAAATGCACAGTTATCCTTGTATGCCGAAACCACCCGGTTGGGATTCAGTTTGGTGGTTTGCTTAATCAGCTGGAAGAGGGTCTGTTCATGTTCTTCCCCGTCGATTATAAAAACACCGTTAAAAATTTTATGCCGGCAGTGCTCCGAATTCACCTGGGAAAAACCGAAAATTTCACTGTCGGTAAGTCTGCGGCCAAGTAAATTACTCACTTCATGAAGGTAGGCCACTTCTTCTGCACTGAGTGCCAGGCCCTCCCTGGCATTATACCCCTCAATATCTTCAATTTCATAAATCGGATCGGGATCCTTACGGATTGTAAAAATATCCTGGTTGAGCGTTGTATAGGATGCCTGGAGCATGGGATCATAGAGGGCACCATCCTGTTCAACCCTTGTAAATTCCTCAATGCGCTGTATCCCGTTGATACCCATATTCTGGGTAATTTCCACGGCATTGGTGCTCCAGGGGGTAATCATTTCCCTACGGGGACCAACAAACCGGCCTTTCAGCTCTGTATCAGGTAGTTTCTCAGCCCCTCCGAATAACCAGTCCAGTTTTTCAACATCTGCAACTGTAAGATTTTCTTTTGATTGAACTATAAAAAGAAGTTTTTCGGGTCCCTGGAAGAATGTAACCATGGTTCATGTTTGATTGTGCCGCAAAAATAATAAAAAGAGGGGAAAAGAGGGAAAGTGGCAAGGTGTAAGTGGTGAGTGGTGAGTGGTGAGTGGTAAGTGGCGTAAGGTAAAAGGTAAAGATTTAGGAATATGCCATTTACTTTGGGTCGTTTACTTTTTTACTTTTTACTGGTTACTACTTACCGTTTGCCTTTTACTACTTACCGTTTATCTTTTACTACTTACCATTTACCACTTACCAGATATTCCGCTAGTATTCAATGATCTTTTCTACCTTCTTTTTCCGGAGGTATGAGCGGAGGATGTATTGTACATCGTGGTTATCCACATACGGACGGATGCAATCATGAAAGGATTCGATTCCACTGATGGAATCCTGATCGATAAATCCAAACCCTACATAATGTCCATTTTCAATTTTTATAACTGATTTCTCGGAATGTGAACGACCCTTATCTATAATCAGCATGTTACGGTGCTGGTACTGCAGCTGGCGGACCAGCAATCCTGCCCGTTGATTATAGGCAGCGGGAGGTTCGAGTCCCAGGCAGGCACCCCGGCATTCTTTTATTTCATAATGGAAACAGGCCCCCTGCGAATCATAAACGCCTGATAATTTCTGACAGAGGTGATACCTGTCGATCCAGCTGTTGATCACCTCAGTTGCTTCTGCCTTTGAATTGAAGGTATCCAGCGGTATTGCATTGGCCTCTTTAAGGCGATCGATTGTAAAACAAAGGTAGCCATCCGGGTTTTCGTACTGAAAAATCCCGTAGCTGGAGAAGGGCCGGCGTTGGGCCCGGTTGAACAGCGGCTTGAGTTTCTTTATCTCGTCGGATTCAAGAAGCAGCGCCACCAGTTCACTACCGGTTCGCTCCACGCTGATGTCGGTTACCTGTTCCCGTATGCGAAGTGATTTACTTTCGCGTGTTCCTGAAAAATGGCTAATCACGCGTTGCTTTACATTTCTGCTTTTTCCAACGTATACAATATCCTTTTGTTCGTTGTAAAAATAGTATACTCCGGGTTCTTCCGGCAATCGTTTGAAAATTGTCTGGTCGAGTGAAGGATGAAGCCCCTTCATGCTAAGACCGGTTACTTCTGCCACCAGGTCCCTTGTACCACCTTCGCTCAAACATAATTCAAGCAGCTTTGTGGTAGCAAGTGCATCTCCACCTGCACGGTGCCTGTTATTTAAGGTAATACCCAATTCTTCACACAGCCTGCCCAGACTATAGGATCGTTTGCCGGGAAAAATCTTTCTGCTCAGCTTAACGGTGCATAATTTCTCTCTTTCGTAATCAAATCCAAGCCTCCGGAATTCCTCCCGGATAAAACCATAATCAAAACTCACGTTATGCGCAACGAAAGTGGCATCCTTGGTTATTTCAACAACACGACGGGCAACCTCGTAAAATTTCGGGGCATCGGCTACCATCTCGTTGCTGATGCCTGTGAGTTGCGTGATGTGGTAAGGAATATTTTTCTCGGGATTGATAAGAGTACAAAACTCCTCCACTACCTGTTGGCCATCGAAGAGGTAAATGGCGATTTCCGTTATTTTTTCATGAACAGGACTTCCTCCTGTTGTTTCAATATCCACCACGGCATACATCCTGCAAAAATAAATATTTGACAGGAATCCTATGCAACAGTTCTCCTGAGGATTATTAACACCTGCTGAAGAGCCTTTACTCAGCCCTGGTGAAAGAGATCAATTGCACCTGTAATGAGGAATTCGTTCTTAGAATCCAGTATGTCCCTGGTGCAAGTCCTGAGACATCCACCTGTGATATCTGGTCACTTATAAAAAGGTGTCTTACAATGACCCCTTCTGTATTGATTATCTTCAATTCCTCCGGCATTCCCGGATTTTTTCCCAGGTCGAGATTCAGAAAATCTGAAACCGGATTAGGCCAGCAATGCATTTTCTCATCCCGGCTGACAGGTGTTTCATTATGAATAAAATGGTAGACAGCTGAGGTAATAGTGCAGGCCTGATCCTCGCCGGCACGGACATAATAATCACCGCTTTCCTCAGGACGGAAGGGTGAAGCATTTGCACCCGGAATATCTCCTGTTGAACTCATCCATTGAATGTACGGATACTGGTCGGTCAACAATGTATTACTCTCTTCGCTAATGGCCAGGCTTTGGGGATATTCATGAACCTTCACCTGAATGGTATCAGTGAATGCATAACATCCGGTTGTATCAATAACTTTGCACCGCCATTCCCCGTGTACATAATAGGATTGTACATTCTCCAATATCCTCCTGCTTTCAAATTCTCCGGCGATGGTAAAGGGTGATTCGCTGTTATCCCGTGTCCACCATTGGTATACCAGGTCCTCCCCTTCTGCCTTAACCTCCAATGCGGTATCCACCCCTGCACACACTGACAGATCAACAGGCTGCATGGATATGGGAATTTTATAGTCACTAAAGCGGATCACCATGGTATCAGCATCTTCCAGCCCATAATAAGTGGCCTGCGCCACAAGCACCACGATGAGTGAATCCACTTCGTCGGGAGCCATTGGGCTGAGCCGGATATCTGTGTATAGCGTCAGCGGATTGCCAGCCTGGACATATGCTCCGGCCCAGTAGCACCTGTCGGCATTTGTAATGGCAGCTTCCGAAGGAAGGATCATTACTTTTCCACCCTGGCATACAACCCGGTCGGCACCTGCATTTGCGGAGGGATTTTCAAAAATGGTCCAAACTTCTTCGTCTGCAAATGCTGAAGCCCTCCCATTTCCATCAATAGCCTGTACACTCCAATAATATGTTCCGGGTGGAATATCTATTTGGAAAACGGTGTCAGCACCTGCATTTCCCGGCAGATTGATCAGGCGACTGCCATCCTCTGTTCTCGAGAGGGAGGGAAGTACATTATCTTTCCCGGGTTCTGATCCGATGTAAAGATTATAGGTAAGGGCCATGGTATCTGATCCGGCATCGGTTGCGGGGCTCCATCCTAATTCGAGACCATGATAAACTGTTCTTGCCCTTAAGGCTGAAGGAATTGTAGGAGGCAGGTTTTGGTTTACGGTGTTATTCAGATATACACGGGTTTTTGCATTGGAACTCAGATCACCGGTTGCAATATTTCCGCTGATCACCAGGTCGGTTTTTCCATCCATGTTAATATCCCCGGCAGCAAGAGCAGGGTAACCTGCATTGATGAACGGATCACTTATCTCAGTGAATGTGAAGTTTCCGTTGTTTTGATAAAGCCTGGTGAACGGGCCATTGTAACCGGCCAGAAGGACATCCTGCCATCCATCGTTATTCAGATCGCATGTCAACAACTGGGCGTGATAGAGACCTGCCAGTCCGGTACTAGTTTTTTCTGTAAAAGTCTGATCCCCGTTGTTTCGGTATACTTTAACAATCAATCCGCTGTAGGAACCAGATATGATGACGTCCGGATATGCATCATTGTCAAGATCAATCCAGCGCGCAGCACCATATGCAGCGCCCTGCAATCCGGCAGTAAGTGCCTGAAATGTTTCATCCTTCCGGTTGATATAAACGTATGCAGAAGGGGAACCACTTGTAGTTGCATGACCGTTGATCAGAAGATCAGGATAGCCGTCCAGGTTCAGATCGGCCCAATCCACTGTGCTGTGCTGCAAAGCAGCTATTCCTGTATACACATCGAAGGTTGAATCACCCCGGTTGATATACAATCGGGTAGAAGGATTATTCCAGTCGTCCTGCCCGGTGATCACCACATCCATATTGCCGTCCCTGTTAACATCTGCCCAGGATGATTCGCCCCTCGAGACTCCTGACAGACCTGCATCGATCAAACTGAAAGTGCCGTCCCCGTTATTTGAATACAAACCGGCAAAGGCGGCATATTCCACTGTACCGCAAATGAGGAGGTCGGGAAAACCATCTTTGTTATAATCTGACCAGCTAAGGCTGGCATAATCTGCACCGGCAAAAACCTGCGGGAGCATTAAAAATGTTGAATCACCCATATTCCTGTACACACGCGTCAGGGCTGTGCCTGTACTGTCTCTTCCTGTAACCCCGATATCCAAATCTCCATCCCGGTCCATATCGGCAAATTTTACCGAACCAAGCCACAGGTTTGGTAAAGCAGCAGGCATAAGAGTAAAATCAAAATCCTGCGATTGCAAATCAGGTGAGCATATCATCCATGACATCAGCAGAAAGGAAAACCACTTTTTCATAATGTGACTATTATTAAAATATCATACCATTATCTATTCATAAAGCGAGATATATTCCCACTGGTTTTGGCAGGCAAGAAGAAATTTCTCCAGGTCGGAACGTGAAATAATGAGTGTGGCCCGGTTGTCGTTCGGATGAAATGCAAGCCGCTCATGTTCCCGGAGATTCTCATCCAGGAAAACATGCACATGATGTTCCGCATCATTTATTAACCCGAGGGGTGAAACAGAACCTGCCTGCAATCCCAGA
This sequence comes from Bacteroidales bacterium, assembly GCA_046329925.1. Lineage (GTDB taxonomy): Bacteria > Bacteroidota > Bacteroidia > Bacteroidales > JAAYUG01 > JAXLTS01. The sequence continues at coordinate 75,560 of JAXLTS010000004.1, read as the reverse complement.
TATTTTTCCAGGCGTGCATCGGAAGCAAAACTTATTTTCCCTTGTCGAAGCCGTTTTTCAAGATCATGAATATCGAGTGGCCGGTCAAAGCGCAAAACCACCAGGTAATGTCTGTTCCCTTTATGATTTCGGAAAAATAAATTCTTGCAAAACATGGCGTCCAGTCCTGCCCAGTGCTTCAGCGCCTCTTCGATGGTTGGAACAGGCGGGTGCTCATGATACGAATAGTTAATTTGTAAATCCCCGAGCAAAGAATACAGTTTTGGGTCTCCGATCATATCCCCGTTTGGTTTCAACTATAAATATATCTAATTTAGTCTTCCGGAAAACATTCCTACCATGCAGGCAGTAAAAATAGCATTCAATTCCGTTATTCTTCTCATTTTTATGCTATCCTGCAGCAGAAAGAAGGAACCAAACCTGCGCAGTCAGGTGGATACTATCGGCTTTGCACAATATAGCTGGCAGATGGATTCGGTGATGAGCAGGATTTACAAGAACGCCCTGCAGCCCGGGGATTTCAGGCTTCCATATGATACAGTTTATCAGACTGGTTCCCGGATTACACACACTGACACGGTCGCAGGGGTTATCTGTCCTCACGATGATTACAGCTATGCAGGACCCTTGTATGAGTCGGTTCTGTCAACCATTCATTCACCCTTTGTAATCCTCATCGGCGTTGCTCATAAAGCCCGGGCAATGGACATCGAAAACAGGATTGTCTTCGGCAGTCCGGTTCCGTGGAGTGCTCCTTACGGCAAAGTGCAAATTTCTTCCATACGGGAAAAAGTGATTGAGCAACTGGATACCTCGGATTACCTCATCTCCGACTCCCTCCTGGGGGTGGAACATTCCCTGGAAGCACTGTTACCGTTTCTGCAATATCACCACAGGGATCTGACCATTCTGCCCATACTGGTCCCGGCTATGAACCTTGAACGTATTGAAGAAATAGCAAAGGATCTGGCAAATTCACTGGCTCCTGTACTTGAAAAAGAAGGACTTCAATGGGGAACGGGATATTCGATTGTGATCTCTTCTGATGGGGTGCATTACGGAGATGATGGCTGGGGCGGAAAAAACTTCGCATCCTTTGGAACCGGTATTGAAGGGTACAGCAAAGCATTCGCGAAAGAGAACTACCTGCTCGACAGTTGCCTGTGCGGGATGATAGAACATACAAAAATAAAAGCCTTCACAGACATCACCCTGCAACAAAATGATTTCCGGGAATATGCCTGGACCTGGTGTGGCAGATACTCCGTGCCTCTCGGGCTCGAACTGATGCGAAAACTTGCAGAAAAACAACATAATCTTCTGACGGGAAAGCGAGTTGGATATCTAAGCAGTATCGATCATGTGCGCATCCCGGTGGAAGACCTGGGTATGGGTCTCACTGCTCCTGCCAGCCTGCGCCATTGGGTGGGTTACCCCGGTGTAGCTTACAGCCTCCTTTCTAACTTGCCTGCAGGAAAAAAATAAGAATAGAGCCGTTGTAAAACAAGCCAGTGCTGGCTTTTATTTTTACCATCGGCTGAAATAACCGGCCTTTGTTTTCGAATTCCCGTTTTACTTTCTACATTTAACAATTAATTAAAGCCATATGAAAATAAAATTCATCGGTGCTGCCCGCGAAGTTACAGGAAGCAAGCATTTAATAACGACTGCTGAAGGCCGGAAAATATTGCTCGACTGTGGTATGTTCCAGGGAAAAGGCCTGGAAACAGATAAGATGAACAGGGAGCCCGGATTTGATCCTGCTGAGATACATCATATCATTCTCTCTCATGCGCATATCGATCATTCGGGACTGATCCCCTACCTGTATAAGCGTGGGTTCAGGGGGTCGGTGGTATGTACAAATGCCACGCGCGACCTGTGTGCACTTATGCTGGCTGACTCGGGACATATTCATGAGAGTGATACCCGCACATTCAACAAAAAAAGAGAACGGCAGGGGCTTGAACCAGTTGAACCTATCTATACCCGGAAAGAAGCTATCGAATGCATGAAGCTTTTTATAGGTGTGGCCTATGACCGGAAATTCAATATCGATCAAAATATCAGGCTGATATTTACCAACACTGGACATATGCTGGGAAGCAGCGTGATTAACCTGGAAATAACAGAGGGTACGAGGAAAATAAAGTTGGCCTATACAGGTGATATCGGGCGCCCGGTAAACAGAATTCTGAAACACCCCGATCCATTTCCCCAGGCAGATTACCTGATTACCGAATCAACCTACGGAGACCGGCTCCACAAGGATCAGCACGAGGCTGATGATGAACTCCTGAAAATAATAAGCGACACCTGCATCAGAAAAGGTGGTAAACTGATTATTCCTTCCTTTGCCGTTGGAAGAACCCAGGAAATAGTCTATTCACTCAACAACTTCTATAACGAAGGCAGGCTCCCGAAAATTGACATTTATGTCGACTCCCCTCTTTCGGTGAATGTTACTGAGGTATTCAGGATGCACCCTGAATGTTTTAATGAAGATATTCTGGAAGTTCTTGCCAAAGATCCCGATCCATTTGGCTTTGGAACACTCAACTATGTTAAAGACCAGGCTGCCTCCAAAAAGCTCAACACCCTTACCAAACCCTGCGTGATTATCTCTTCCTCCGGGATGATGGAAGCCGGCCGTGTAAAGCATCACCTGGCCAATAATATCTCCGATCCGAAAAACACAATCCTTGCCGTCGGGTATTGTGCCCCCTCCACCCTGGGGGCAAGAATACTCCGCGGGGACAAAGAAGTTTCCATTCATGGAACACCTTACAAGGTAAATGCAGAGGTAAAGAAACTGGAGTCATTCAGTGGTCATGGAGACTACAAGGAAATGATGCGTTTCATCTCCTGCCAGGACAAGGAAAAGCTTTTTAAGACTTTTGTAGTACATGGAGAATACGAAGCCCAGAAAAAATACGCTGAAACCCTCGGATACGCAGGGTTTAAACACATCGAAATACCTGCACCGGGTATGGAAACCGAATTGTAATAAGTATTAATACTTACTAATCAGGTATTTCAATACTTATTCTATTTACGCACAAAAGCTCAGTATTTTTCAGTATTTAGTCTACCTGAAATCCATCCAGGTATCACTTATTTTGTTATCAGTAAAAAACTTGCTGATGCTGGATGTATTGGTAAATAACCGCCGCGGGGAAAGGGCCGTCAAAACCGTTAAACCTGGTAATTACCAGGAAGGAGACCGGCATATAAAGAGCATCTTCAAGGCCATATCCTGGAGGATAGTCGGCACCCTGGATACTATTCTGATCAGTTACCTGCTTACCGGGAAAATACAGGTTGCATTATCCATCGGGTCGGTGGAAGTTTTCTCAAAAATGTTCCTGTACTATCTTCATGAGCGGGTCTGGAATGCGGTGCGATGGGGTCGTATGCGGGTTTTTATTCGGAACAGAACCTCTTTTCGCAAGAAGCGCAATCTCAAGCGCAGAATAAGTAACTTTGCAAGAAAACAGCTCGCAGATGCCATTTGAGATGAATATGCGGCTTAAGGACCTCCCACCCCAGGAAGGTCTTGCAATTGTTGCCTCTGCCTATCCCGGAAAAGTAATTTTCACCACCAGCTTCAGCCTGGAGGATCAGGTAATACTGGACCTGATCACGAATTTACCCTCCGGTATGCCGGGCATACGGATTGCCACACTTGATACCGGCCGGCTCTTCGAGGAAACATATAAAGTATTCAGCCAGTCTTTTGCGGTATCCGAAAAAGATAGAAGTGTATTATCCGGAAGCAACACAGGTAGAGGAACTTCTTACGGAAAAAGGACCATACAGTTTTTATGAATCCATCGAAAACCGTAAAGAATGCTGCAACATCCGGAAGGTAATTCCCCTGCAGCGTGCACTTGCCGGGCATCCGAACTGCCTTTGGACTCTGCAATTTTAGCAGCCATTCTTTCGGGATCAGGGCAGAACACTCACCCAACAGGAAACAGATGCCAATATTCGAATATGATGAAGAGAGGAAAATGTACAAGGATCATCCGCTTCTTCATTGGGACATGCAACAGGTGAAAGATTATATCCGGAGCCGTGGTATTCCCTACAATGTACTTTATGACCGGGGATTCCCCAGTATAGGTTGCGCACCCTGTACCCGCGCGGTGAATGAGGGAGAGGACCCCAGGGCCGGACGCTGGTGGTGGGAACAGGGTTCCGGCAAGGAATGTGGATTGCATGCAGTTCATGTTAAGAATGAATAGCCACGGGAATGAGAAAATACAATGCCCATAATTGTTTTATAATTGAATGAATACGTCCATACACATTAACAGCGAACATCTCCGGGAACTTGAAAATGAAGCCATTTATGTTATCCGTGAAGTAGCTGCACAGTTTGAGAATCCATGCCTTCTTTTTTCAGGAGGGAAGGATTCAATTCTATTGGTTCATTTGGCACTCAAGGCATTTTACCCTGCGAGAATTCCCTTTCCGCTGCTGCATATCGATACTGGCCACAACTTCGAAGAGACCCTTGTTTTTCGCGATGAACTTGCCCGAAAGGCCAATGCGCGGCTGCTGGTACGTTGTGTCCAGGATTCAATCGACAAGGGTCGTGCCGTGGAAGAAAAAGGCGTAAATGCAAGCCGTAACAAACTGCAGACTGTAACACTGCTCGATGCAATTGAAGAACTGAAGCTCGATGCTGCAATCGGCGGCGGACGCCGTGATGAGGAGAAGGCACGGGCCAAGGAACGGTTTTTCTCCCACCGGGACGAATTTGGCCAGTGGGATCCCAAGAATCAGCGGCCCGAACTGTGGAACCTGTTCAATGGCCGTAAAAACATGGGGGAACACTTCAGGGTATTCCCCATCAGTAACTGGACCGAACTGGATGTGTGGCAATACATACTCCAGGAAAAAATTGAATTACCCAGTCTTTATTACACCCATAAACGAAAAGCCTTTTACCGCGATGGCGTATGGCTGGCCTGGGCCCCCTTCATGGCGCTCAAACCCAATGAGGAGGTGGTTGAAGTAGATGTTCGTTGCAGAACCATTGGTGATATCACCTGCACGGGACTTACTCTTTCCAAGGCTGAAAAACTGGATGATATCGTTGCCGAAATTGCCGCTTCGAGAATCACCGAGCGGGGTGGCCGGTACGACGACAAACGCTCGGAAGCAGCAATGGAAGACAGGAAGAAAGAAGGATATTTTTAGAATGACACCGATGACACCAGAAAATAATCATACATCAATTCACGAGCAGGGGCTTCTTCGTTTTACAACGGCAGGCAGTGTGGACGACGGGAAAAGCACACTCATCGGCCGTTTACTGTACGATTCAAAGTCAATTTTTGAGGATCAGATCGAACAGATTGAACTTACCTCCAAAAAACGCGGACATGCCGACATCGATCTTTCCCTGCTAACCGACGGATTGCGTGCCGAACGGGAACAAGGCATCACCATCGATGTGGCCTACCGGTATTTTGCAACGCCGAAGCGAAAATTCATCATTGCCGACACCCCCGGACACATCCAGTATACACGGAACATGGTAACCGGGGCCTCCACTGCCAACCTGGCCATTATCCTGGTAGATGCGCGCAACGGTGTGCTTGAACAAACTATACGTCACTCCTATATCGCCGGCTTGCTAAACATCAAGCACATCATTTATTGCATAAACAAGATGGACCTCGTCGATTTCAGCGAGGAACGATATAATGAAATAGTTGCCAGTTTGAAAATATTAGCAGGAAAGGTTGGACTGGAGGATGAATATTACCTGCCCATCAGTGCAAAACTGGGAGACAATGTGGTGGAACCATCCGGGAATATGCCCTGGTACAAGGGAGAATCACTGTTGCACTTGCTGGAGACTATTGAGATCGACAAAGACTGGGTACACACCAGCAAGCGTTTCCCTGTGCAGTATGTTGTGCGTCCGCAGTCCGATGAATTTCATGATTACCGGGGATATGCGGGCAGAATTGCCGGAGGCACATTCAGTGCAGGCGAGGCGGTAACCGTATTACCCGCAGGCACAAAATCGAGGATACGATCCATCGATCAATTCAGAAATTCACTACCGGAGGCCTCTTTCGGTGATTCCGTCATCATTACCCTCGCGGATGATATCGATATCAGCAGGGGAGATATGATTGTCAATTCAACCCAATTACCCACCATTACCCAGGATTTATCGCTGGTGATCTGCTGGTTTAATGAACGTCCGCTGCAGGTAAAAGGAAAATATATTTTACGTCATACCAGTTCAGAAACGAGATGCGTTGTACAATCCATAGACCATAAGATCAACATTAACAGCATCTCGGAGGACGTGGAAGACAAGAATATCCGGATGAACGATATTGCCCGCATCACCATACGTACTGTCAAGCCACTGATGATCGATTCCTACCATTCAAACCGCATTACGGGGAGCCTCATTTTAATTGATGAGGCCACGAATGAGACTATGGGAGCCGGGATGGTGGAATAATTGTTCCGGGTTCCGGGTTCCGGGTTCCGCGTTCCAAGTTCCAGTTCCAAGTTCCGGGCCTGCCCGAGCGCGAAGCATGTGGGTTATAGGTCCGGATCAGCTGTTCAACGTTCAGCATTTCAAAATACAGGTAGGATTTATCAAATACCTGTGAATAATTTTTTCTTCATACTACAAATCCTTTGTTTTCGTAACCTATATTATTGGAAACAGAAATGATTAGAAATGCGTCAGGATTCGCTCGAAAAACTCAGGGTACTTGCTGGTGCTGCAAAGTACGATGTATCCTGTGCATCGAGTGGCACGCAGCGGGCAAATAAGAGCAAGGGACTCGGAAATGCCACGGCATTTGGCATCTGTCACAGTTTTGCTGAAGATGGCCGGTGTATCTCCCTTCTGAAGATCATGCTTACCAATATCTGCATCTACGATTGCGCATATTGTGTAAATCGAAGAAGCAATGACATTCCCCGAACGGCTTTCACCCCTGAGGAGATCGTTGAACTTACCATCTCCTTTTATCGCAGGAATTACATCGAAGGATTGTTCTTGAGCTCAGGAGTAATCAAAAATCCGGATTTCACGATGGAACGGTTAATACGGGTGGCAAGAGACCTTCGTTCCATTCACCACTTCAATGGTTATATTCATTTAAAGAGCATCCCGGGTTCCAGTATCGAGCTTGTGAGGGAAGCAGGGCTCTGGGCCGACAGGCTGAGTGTTAACATCGAAATCCCCACTGAAAAAAACCTGAAATACCTGGCACCTGAAAAGAATTATTCCGGTATCCTCAATCCCATGGGCCTGATAAAAACAGGAATTATTGAGAACCGTGAGGATAGGAAAAAATTCCGGTCTGCAAAACGTTATGCACCTGCCGGACAAAGTACACAGATGATCATCGGGGCCAGCCCGGAGACCGACCAGCAGATACTCGGGCTTTCGACAGCGCTTTATACACATCAGCAACTTAAAAGGGTATATTATTCAGGTTTCATCCCTGTGAACGGTTACGACAGTCGGCTCCCTGCATTGAGTACGCCTCCCCTGCAGCGCGAACATCGCCTGTACCAGGCTGACTGGCTAATGCGGTTTTACGATTTCAAAGTGGATGAAATTGTTAATGACCAGTACCCCAACCTGGAAACAGCAATAGATCCAAAGCTCAGTTATGCCTTGCGAAATCCGCATCTTTATCCTGTAGATATCAACACAGCCCCGCTGGAAATGATTCTTCGCGTTCCGGGAATAGGTCCTGTTTCGGCAAAAAGAATCGTTGCATCCCGCCAGTACCAGCATCTCAACTCTTCGCACCTTAAAAAACTCGGGGTTGTGATGAAACGTGCAAAATATTTCATCACCTGCCGTGAGTTGGAAATAAACACGGTAAACGAAACACAACCCGAATACCTTCGCAGGCTTTTTACTGAAGAGGACAAACATCGCCTGCCGGAACATCAACCGCAACAACTCAGTCTTTTTCTGCCATGAACAACTCCGCACCCATTTTCCTTTATGACAAAAGTTTTGACGGGTTCCTTTGCTGCCTGTTTCAATCCTATGCAAGGAGCTTATGGCCTTCGGCCATCATAGGAACCGGGGAACAAATACCGGGTATATGGCAGCAGCTGGTGCATATATATACCGATGAAGTGCAGGCCGAACGGGTCTGGAACGGGCTGAAGGAAAAGATCACTGAAAAACTGGCCGATGAACTTTTTCGGATTCACTTCTCTGAAATGGAGAATATTGATATTCCCCTCTTCGGATATATGCGGAAAGTATTCGACAAGGGCCCGGGGATTATAGCCAACTATGCCGACCCTGATATCAAGGCTGTACTGGATATACAACATAAATTGAACCGTGAAGCCTGCAGGGTGGCCCAGTTTGTACGATTTCAGAAGACCGCGGATGATATCTACTTTGCTGCCTATAATCCCGAGTATAACGTCATCCCGATGGTTCTGCATCATTTTGAAGACCGGTTTGCAGATCAGCGCTGGATGATTTATGATATCCGCAGGAAAAGAGGGTACTTTTTCGATGGGAAGGAGGTACAATGGGTCAGCCTGGTGCCGGAGAAACTTAATGAACGATCGGGAGAACTGGAACCGGAAATCTTGTCGGGCGATGAGCTTCTCTTCCAGGAACTGTGGATCCAGTATTTTAAATCAATCTGCATAGGCGAACGTCTTAATTTAAAGCTTCATATGCAGAAAATCCCAAAACGCTACTGGCCTTTGCTTACTGAAAAAAAAGACCGGACAGGCAAAATTCATAAAAAAAATACTGACCTTTAGCCAAATGATCATGCCTTGGCAAGCTTGGTAAATCAGCCTGAATCCCCGGCTTACATATTTGATATTCGCATAGACGAACCCATGACTGTGCTCACCGACCTGGTGATCTCTGCCACCTGCTTTTTTGCATTCTTTGCACTCCGTGCCAGGGCGAAAAACCATCCGGCCATCCACCTGATGAACCGCTATTTCCTTTTCCTGGGTATTGCTACTTTCCTGGGAGGAGTTCTTGGACATGGATTCTACTACATGCTAAGTCTCCGCTGGCGTTTCCCTGGATGGGTTTTTGGGATGGTAGCCGTTGCATTTGCTGAGCTGGCAGCACTTACCCTGATACGCTATAAACTAAGTATAAAATTTTACAGGGTACTCCGGCTAATAATTTATGTCGAGTTATTTCTGATCATTACACTTACTTTTTATACGCTCGATTTCCGGTGGGTGGAGGCTCATTCAATATTCGGGCTTCTCCTTATTTTTTCAGGAATCCATCTGGTAATACTTCTTGCACAACCTACCAGCAAGGCCAGCATGTTCGCACTAACCGGCATAGGGATACTCCTTATTTCATTTTTAATTTACGCTCTAAGGCTTGACCTTTTTATCTGGTTGCCTTCCACCATCCTGACACACATATTGATGGCCGTAAGTATCTGGTTTAATTACAAGGGTACCACCTATTATGCCCATTCCGCAAATGGCTCCTGAATACCCCATGAACACCGTACACCTTTATTTCTTTTCGGGTACCGGTAATGCACGTTTTGTAGCACATACCTTTCAGGCTGTTACACAGGATAACAACATTCCCTGTCAACTCACCGACCTGGGTATTACAGACCGGAAAAGTATTCAGCCACCGCTAAAAAATGAACTGCTCGGTTTTATCTCACCCACTCATGGATTCAATTACCCGCCACTTGTAGTAAATTATCTTTTACGTTTTCCACGGGGTACTAACAAGGTCATACTGATGAACACCAGGGCCGGTATGAAACTGGGGAAATTATTCCTTCCCGGGCTGAGTGGTATTGCCCTGCTTCTGGCAGCCCTGATCCTGTTATTCAAAGGTTACCATATCGTCGGAATGCGTTCCATCGATCTTCCGTCCAACTGGATATCCCTGCATCCCGGTGTACGTAAGAAAGTAGTACTTTCAATTTATAAGCGGTGCCAAAAACGCACGGAGGAATTTGCCGGGAAAATACTCGCCGGGAAAAAAGTGTACCGGGCTTTGCTCGACCTCCCCTTTGACCTTATCATATCACCCATCTCACTCGGGTATTATTTTATAGGGCGTTTCACCCTGGCCAAATCTTTTGTTGCCAACCAGGATTGCAACAATTGCATGATCTGCATCAATGGTTGTCCGGTGCATGCAATCAGCCTGGTAAATAACAGGCCGTACTGGGGTTTCAGTTGCGAAAGCTGCATGAAGTGTATGAATTATTGCCCGAAAAGGGCCATAGAAACGGCTCATGGTTTTTATTTTGGTATCCTCTACCTTGGCAACCTGGCACAAACAATCTGGTTTTGGGGAAGCATAGAAAAAATTATTGGTCCCTTGCCGGATAATCCATGGTGGAACAGCATCGAATTCACTATTAACTGCGCCGTTGCACTCATCTTCTTTTACCTGGGATACCGGATTATTCACTATTTGTCGGGGAACAAATACTTTGCCAGATTAGTGCAATATACCTCGCTTACCACCTTCCGGTTCTGGAGGAGGTATAGGGGCTATCCTTCTGTAATAAAGAACAATACAACCTAATCACCATCCACTGACTGGTTTAACAGATTTTAATATAGATTTGTATTTTCCTGCGGTAGACTAATAATCCAGATGCAATGAAAAATATTGATTTCAAGCGCCTCTTTATAACGATAGTCCGTCTTTCAATCGGCTGGCATTTTCTTTATGAAGGATTTTCAAAGCTGTTGGCAGGAAACTGGACTTCGCTGGGATACCTGCAGAATACCAGTGGTGCCTTGTCAGGGTTTTACCACTGGCTCGCTGCCTCCCCCTCTTTGCTGAAGGTGGTGGATGTGATGAATATGTATGGCCTGGTACTCATCGGGCTGGGTTTATTTCTTGGATTGCTCATCCGGTATGCCTCGGCCGCAGGGGTTCTGCTCCTGGTCCTGTATTATTTTGCCTACCCACCTTTCGGGAATACCCTGCTGAATCCGGGTGAGGGTCACCTGTTTATTGTAGACAAACTATTCATCGAAGCTTCGGTTCTTCTGTTTCTTATTTTTTATAAAGAAAAAGGATACAGCCTCGATTCCTTCCTGCAACTTTTACGAAAGGGTAAACCGGAGGAGACCCGGAATGAGGCACCCTCCGATCCGGTTCTTGAAAAGCGCAGGGAATTGCTCAGGGGACTGGTATCTGTTCCGGTACTTGGAGTTTTGGGTGTTGCAGCCTTCAAACACCAGAAACGATTTGACACCGATGTTACTTCCGGTGCTACCATTCAGTTGAAGCAGGCTGCGCTCGGAGAGCTCAAGGGAACCATGCCAAAGGGTAAAATCGGCAACAAAGAGATCAGCCGGCTGGTGATGGGTGGTAACCTGATTGGTGGCTGGGCGCATTCGCGTGATCTGATATATGTTTCTTCCTTATTCAAAGCTTACAATACAGAGAAGAAAGTTTATGAGACGCTCATGCTGGGCGAAGCAGCCGGGCTTAATTGCATCAACATCGGTTTCAGTTCCGGACCTCTCATGGCCAAATACAAAAAGATTACCGGGAGCAATATCCAGGTGATCACACAGGTGGCACCCAATATGGATAAGAAGGACCCGCTCGATTTCATCAGACAGGCAATCGATCTGGGCTCAGACATCCTGCAGATCCAGGGTAACTGGTGTGACTGGCTGGTACGTGACAAGAGATTCGATGTGATAGGGCAAATGATGGACTACATCCGGAAACAGGGAATTATCGCAGGTCTTGGCGCACATACCGTGGATTCGCTCATTGCCTGCGAGGAGCAGGGGCTTATTCCGGATTATTACATGAAGACCATGCACCACGACAAATACTGGTCGGCCCATCCGCGTGAGAACCGTATTCCTTTTGAGGTTGATGGTCCCGAGTCACCCGATCATAATAAGTACCACAACAACATGTTCGACATGTTTCCTGAACGCACCGTGGAATTTGTAAACAAAGCCAAAGTTCCGGTGATGGGATTCAAAGTGCTTGCCGCCGGGGCCATAGAACCAGCTGATGGATTCCGTTGGGCCTTCGAAAATGGAGCTGATTTTATCTGTGTGGGAATGTTCGACTTCCAACTGGTAAACGACGTCAACATCACGCTCGACGTTCTCAACAGCAAGATGAACAGGCAACGGCCCTGGATGGCCTGATTTAATAACAACTCAGTTCCCGGTAAAGAGGTGTTCGTTCATGTATGCCGTATCGACACTTTCTGACATCCTGGCTTTCACCGGATCTTCCAGAATTTTATCCCTGATCTCCAGGGGAGAATATTTTATTTTGCCGGTAATCAGCTCGGGAATGTTATAGTTCTTGATGAAATGATTATAGAACTCCGGATCTTTCTGCGGCAGAACGAAAGGCTTGGATGCATTTCCGTTCTCGTCAAGGTAGGAGAAGTAGGGACGTGTAAAGAGGCCATCCATACGCTTACTGCTGAATACAAACCAGTTTCCCTTGCTGGAGAAAGAGTGATAGCTGTCTGTTTCTGGACTGTTAATCTCCATTTTCCTGTAGCTGTGCGTCTGTAGATCCATCAGGTACAGGTCGGCCATGGGATGGTGAATGGAGAAATATCCATGATCGCTCAGACAGAACATGATGAAACGCCCGTTGGGTGACACTTTCGGGAAGGTAATACTCTTGCCTGTCACACTGCTTGAAAGGATGGTATCCACTTTTCCCCAGCTGTCATTCAGCGTATCGAAGGCGATCCTCAGCAGATCATACCTTCCAATGATACGGTTTGACAGATTAGTGGCCGGAGGGGCACTGATGAAATACAGGAATTTTCCATCCGGGCTCCAGACGGGCAGGTTCTCACGGCTTAGTCCGGAAATCGATGGGCAGGTGGATATCTCGTTTTTGTTTATGTCATATACCATCAGGTCCGACACCTCATCTGTTACTTCGATCCGGATATCACCTGTAGCGAAATGCTGGTTGATCCTGTTTACCGAAAAGGCAATATGATTCCCATCCGGGTGCCAGCTTGGATATACACCCGCACTGAGGATGTTTGCAGTCTTGGTATCCACCTTAATCAGTTTGCCATCCCGCCCGATAATTGTTCCCCCGTGGATGGCACGCGTATGCAGCATCATATAATCCGGATCATTATGCCGGAATGAATGGCAATTAAGACATCCATATTCGAAGGCCCTGTTTTCGATTACCGGTGTTTCCTCAAAGTTCTCCAGATTCCTTTGCCAGATACCCAGCTCATTCCAGAGCACATAGCCTGTATTGATGAGTCGGTAAACAAGGTGGTTATCAATGTCATCGGTTGAAATTTTATTCTCAATGGTCTTGAACTTCTGCCAGCCTGAAATTTTGTTTTTCACAAAAATTTCGACCAATAAACTTGAACCTCTCCCCTCTTTCAGCAAGGCATGCCATTTCCCCTGGCTGAATTCGAACTTTGGGTTATGGGAATGCATGATCAGTTTTCTCCCGGATGGAATGCTCAGCCTTACTTCAAATTCCTCACCTTCTTCCTTAATTAGAAAATTCAGAGGTGCAATATTGGGAGGAATCACTATTCCGCCATAATCCGGGAAGATAACAGGAGTCCGGTCCAGTTCCCTGAAATCTTTGATTTCGCTGCGACAACCGGTAATCAGCGTACCTGCTAACAGACAACAAAGGATAAGGATTCTTCTCATTTTACAGGGGCTGTTTTATTTAATACATTAGTCACCTTAGGATTCAGGTACTGCAGGTAAAACCAATATGTACCGTAAAATTCGCGGGTGAGGTAAGGTCGTGCAAGTTCCGGATTACCACCATGCTTCCTGATACCTGTCTGGAACTCCTGATAACGTTTCAGGCAGGCATTACTGATGAGTCCCGGCTGAATTTCGGCCGGTGATTTTCCCGATGCGAACATAACCACTGTGAGTGCTTCTTCCCATACCACCGGCAACCGGGTAGGTTTAAACGTTTTGAAAAACTCCAGCCCACGCAGAAATTTGGGCAGCTGCATTTCCAAAAGATAATAACTCATCAGGTAATCGTAGGCCATACGGTTCTTCCCATTGGTTGCCATCAGGAGGTTCAGGCATTCTTCGGGACCGGTATTGATGCTGGCAAGTTTTGGTGTGAATCGCCTCTTTTCGGCAATAAGGGGATCCGAAGCTGCCATGGTAGTATCATTCAGGTAACCCTGGTATTTATCTACCCAGGCACTGCAGAGCATGTTGTGATCCAATACATCTAGAAATTTCTGAGCTACCAGCCAATCCCGTTTGATTATATTGATAAGGACCAGCCGTTTAAGGCAACGCGGGCTATAGGGTTGCAAGGTCTGCATCTCATAGGCCCAATGCATGGACTCACTCATGGAACCGAGATCGAAGTACAGATCACTGGTAGGCATAATTTCACTCTTCGCCTTATCTGCATCCACAAACAGGGCGTGTGATCCCAGTAATTGCGGGTATTCCATCATCCTGTCGGGCAGCGCGCCTATGAACCACAAAGCCCTGTTAACATGAAAATTAATCCGGAAATCATAGCTCTTAAGTTTCGTGCTCATGTTTATCACTTCCTTCCATTCACGGTTATCTGCATAATACTCTATGAGCAGGAGATTCTTCTTTACCGGGTCAACAGCCTTAGATAAGAACAGGTAACCAGCTGCCATAACTACAATCAGCTGCATAAGCAAACCGAACCAGGCTTTGGTGATAAACGCGGGTATTTTTAAACGTGAAACCAGGACAGCCACTTTACCTGCAAGCCCCGACAGAAAAACAAGCAGTAGTAAGCACAAGGGCAGGATGGCGTAATAGATGTATACCATGCTTCCGGGACTATAAGCCAGCATGGCAGGGGGTTTTTCCATCACGATGGAAAGCGTGTTTTTAAGCCCGGTTTGGAAGATCAGGCTATGAGCCAGAAATGGCAATACTGCACCAATCACAAGAAACAAGGCAATCCACATGTATTTCCATCCTCCTTGAAATTTTTTCCAAAAAATAAAGATTGAGGAAAGCACAAAAACAAATAAGGCGGCACCCCCGGCCAGGTAAATCAGCATAACAGCCATCAATACCCATGCCGGTATACTGATCGCCGGTTTTAGAGGGGCCAGGAAAATATATATCCAGCAGAAAAGAAGGGCCAGCAGGAGCCGGACCGTTACATAGTACGGATACTTGAAATCACCCATGACAAAAACGGCCAATACCATTACCAGGCCAAATACGAGATATTTCCACCGGAATGAAGAGTCCATTCTTCGCAGCGTATCCATGACGAGCAAACCCTGAATGGCTGCAACCATCGAAATAAGAACGCTACCAGCTACATTAAACGCGAAAAACTGCGCCAGAAATTCCCCCAGGTAATCCCCAATCCCGCCCGGATACCTAAGAAATGGCAACAGAAAATCACTGGTAACCAAAAAAGCGGTTTGTTGCAGGTGATAATGGAGGAAGGGCTTGACTGTAACTGCAATGACCCATGAAAATGCAATGAAAGTCAGTAATATAGCCAGATTGAAAAGGTTGAATACTTTTATTTTCATCTGAAAAGTATTTATCCGTTATTTTTCTATTTTTACACCATCCAAATCAAATTTTGCAAGACACTGAAATACAATGAATTACGTCAATGTGTCCCAACTTTCAATTCATCATCACGTTGTTTTTCCGGGCAAGGGGACTTCGCATGTACAGCAGCTTGAGGATTGTTACAGGCAGGTAGATGAATTTTTAAAAAGCAAAGGCTTTCCACGGAACTCAGTGTTAAAGCAAACCATTTTTGTTGCGGCAGAGAGTGCTCAGCAATTCCTTCAAATAAAGGAAAATTTACTGGTCTGCGCAAAAAATTTCTACGAAAAAATGCCTGTCACGGCCATTCTGGCTGAATCACCATTAAATGGTCTGGTTGCAGTAGAGATGACCTATTCCAATAACCTCGGAGGCTTTGATACAAACTATCAAAACAAAGGGAATACGCATTGGCTCAGTCTGAAGAATGAAGTTGTAACGCTTCTTTTTGCTTCATCCAGTGCCTTTCTACCGGGTGCTGTACCCTTTAAGGATGAGTGCATACAGGCATTTTCGGGAATAGAGGAAGCACTGTCATCGGAGGGAATGGGATTCCAGGATATCCTGCGCCAGTGGAACTACATTGAGCAGATCACGGGGGTTGAAAAGGTAAGCCAGAGCGATAATCAACATTACCAGATATTTAATGATGTTCGTTCTGATTTTTACCGGCGGGCCTCATTTACGAATGGGTACCCGGCAGCCACTGGCATTGGAACAGATTTCGGTGGTATCAGCATCGAAATAATGGCATGCCGTTTCCAGCAGGATGACCGGATGATCCCTGTTAAAAGTCCGGTGCAGAAGGATGCATACAGTTATACCAGGGACGTATTGGCACTGAATACCAGTCTGCCGGAGAATCGCACCACCCCGAAGTTCGAAAGAGCCAAGGTTTGGCAGTTTAGCGGCGGAAGTCTTATTTTCATTTCGGGCACTGCGGCCATCAAGGGACAGGACAGTGACCGGCAATCGGCGGCCCATCAAACACAGATGACCATCGAAAACATTCTTCAACTGATTTCTCCTGCCAACCTTCTTCATAACGGGGTATCGAGCCAGTCGCAGCCAAAACTCAGGCAACTCCGGATTTATGTCAAGTACCGCGATGACCTGCCGCAGGTAAAAGAGGTTTGTACCAGGTATTTTCCTGATATTCCATCGGTGTATGTACAGGCCGATGTGTGCAGACCGGAACTGCTTGTTGAGATTGAGGGAGTGGCTACCCAGGAATCATAGCAGCAGCATACCGTATTATTTTTTTTAGTGCGGGTCGCCGTATACTGTTCCACGTCCGTGAGTTCCCACATACACTCTTCCATACTTCTTCGGGTCGCCGGTAATGTGCAGTAAAAGCCCCCATTGATGTTGATCATCATTGATCCGGACCCAATCCACCCCGGCATTGTCGGAGCGGAAAATTCCCCGTATTCCCTGCACGGTTCCGATTAAAAACAGCGCAGGATAATCCTTGCCGGGTGCTTCTTTACCAAAGCCAAAGGCATGGATTTCGGTAACCTTGTTCATCTTCACAAAGGGATTGCCAAAGGCTGAACGATGGTAAAGCCCATTAAAAGCAGCCAGCCAGATATCTCCAGCAAAACCCGGTGTGGCATAGATCCGGTCCTGCCCTCCACGACTGTCTCCCCGGTTATTTCTGCCTGAAGGAATTCCATCTGGCAGCAAGAGCGGTGCTTCAGTAAAAGTGCTTCCTCCATCCTCGCTGGAGTATAATTTTCCACCGAACAGATCCATTGCATAGAACTGGTTTGCCTTTACACGATCTGCAATTACCCTCATATCCACCGGCAGTCCTTTCACGGCAGTCCAGGATTTCCCCCGGTCACGGGTGAGAAAGGGGGCCATACGTTCCGGGGTCCACACCCAGCTTGTCCCATCGGACGAAACGGCAATATGTCCCAACCTGGCTCCCTTTGCGGGTGCTGAATCTGCGGGCGTCCAGTTGATTCCTCCATCGGTTGAATATCCCAGCGGAACGCCAGGCTTGCCACCTGCCACCACTCCCACACGCACCAGTATCTCCGGTTTCAGCCAGGCACAGGCGATGCCATTCGTATTTCCGAAATGAGGATTATCAAAGCAGCCTCCCGGTTCGGGCACATCCAGGTTATGGTGTACAAAACCGCAATAGTCGCCAATAGCCGTAATCACCTGTCCACCGGCAGGAGGACTGAGTAATTCGAGCGCAACTGTTTCATCGATGCCGGAGCTCATCATCTGCCAGGTCGTTTTCTGATCCTTGTCAGCCTCGGTAAGATTGAAAGTTTCATGCCCGCCATAACCGGTAGTTACCATGGCATGGGCAGGATTGCACGGATCAATCTCAAGGTCTAGCATCCAATGGATTCCGGTATGTGACACATATGGAGCCTTGCTGTAATCAAACACTGCACCGTTTTTAAACAGCGGCTTCCAGTTTTTGCCTCCATCTGTTGAACGAAATATTTCCTCCCCTCCTGCTTCCCAGGGTCTGCCGAAACTGCTGGCAATAATCACTTCCGGCTTGGAAGCATCCACGGCAACCGCACCGTATCCAAATATTTTTTTCGTCTCAGCTTCCGGTTTATCGGGAGTGATGTTGGTCCAAACCGAACCTTTCGGCAGGTATTTCCAGATGGCGCCATCAGTCATCCGGCCAGGGCCCGGATCTGTTCCATACGACAGGTATAGGGTACCATCGGATGCCCGCACACAGTGGCTTGGACGATAGGCTGTAGGGTGCCCGGGTACCGGGATCAGTTTTTCCCGGCATCCTCCGACATAAAGAAATTTTCCTGGCCCATGAGTGAGACACCCACGCATAGATAACAGAACTTCCTTCTCCCCTCATTCGTCCACTCACCGGATCAAAAACCACGAAAACTACCCCGGTGCCCATGCTGCGACGGAACCTGCGGTTGTTCGCTGCAGGATCATTAGATGATTCGGGGAATTTTTTCGGTTATATCCGGAAAATTATCGACCCGCTGCCAACTCATTGCGCGATCAGTACTGCGCCACAGTCCGGCATGCCTCGTCCCAAGGTAGAGTATATTCCCGTTGTTGGGATCAACGGCAAGCCGTTCCCCGTTGCCACGGCCGTTTTCATTTCCACCAAATTTCACAGGCAGGTTGCTTCGATGAAATGTTTTTCCACGATCATCACTCCACAATATAGCACCATCCGGTGTGGAAGGATTGGTATATGTTCCGCAGGCCATATAGAGCATGTCCGGATTCTGCGGATCGAGGGCAATGCTCTCCACTCCCATCAGGTTCAGGTCGCTGTAGGAGACCCAGTCAAGTAATGGCTGCCAACGGCTGTTTTTCTGATCCCAGCGGTAAGCTCCTCCCATGTCAGTCCTGCAATACCTCAGGTTTTTCTCTGTTGGATGAAAGATTATTCCATCAACAAAACCTCCACCTACAATCTGCACATTCTTCCAACTGTATGGTTCGCTCTTTACAGTATTTTGTGAATCATTCTGTGCTGAAACCCCAGCCAGCACCAAGACACCTGCTATTGCAAACAAGGTCTTTTTGAAAATTCCATTTCGCATGTCGTTTCATTTTAAGTAAACAAACACCAGTCACGGGACAAGCACTTTCACTTCACATCCACCGCCTTTTCGATTTTAATATCGGTCGAAGAACATCCAAGTTGCAGTTGAATTTTGTCTTTTTCAACCACAAATTTTTCTGCTTTTACATTCCAGTAAGCCAGGTCAGCCGACTTAAGGGAGAGAGAGACTGTTTTCATTTCGCCGGCTTTCAGGGTAATTCTCCGGAATGCCTTCAGTTCTTTTAACGGTCGTGTGAATTTTGAATCCAGGTGCTTCACATAGAGCTGTAACACTTCATCCCCGTCACGACCTCCGGTATTTGTTATGTCTACGCTCACTGTGAGTTCACCGTCGGCAGGAAAATTCTCCCTGCTGAGTTTCAGGTTGGAATATGCAAAGGAGGTATAACTCAATCCGAAGCCAAAGGGATACAAAGGCTTTCCCTTGAAGTACATGTATGTGCGTCCATTGCGGATGTTGTAGTCCATCATGGGCGGTAATTGTTCAATGGAATCCGGCCAGGTCTGCACCAGTCTTCCGCCGGGGTTTACATCACCGAAGATAACGTCTGCCAATGCATTCCCGAGTTCCTGACTGTTTTGTGTGATGTATGTGTACCCGGTACATTCTCCTGTGCCCAGTTGATAGCATAGGAAAACTGCTTACAAGGACAACGATGGTATTCGGGTTTGCAGCCAGCATTTTCACCAGTTCTTCCTGGGAAGGCTCCAGTGTGATCACTTCACGATCGACGGCTTCACGTCCTTCGCTGGGTGTGGGCTTTTGCCCAATCGGTAACATTCCCGGTAGGATGGTTTCCGATACAAACGATCACTGCCTCGGATGATTTTGCCGGGGCAATTGCAAGGTTGTTGTTGGTAGTATGTGATACCGTTGTTCAGGGTCAACCGCATTTTAATCCCTTCCAGAGCACTCACGCTGTACGCAGGCGATCCGCTGTACCAGTCACCAATCACCTCGGTGGAACGGGTCCGACGTAGCAATTGATTTCGGTTTGTCCTGTCGAGGGGAAGCAGGCTATTGGCGTTTTAAGAAGAACGACGGATTTCTGTGTAACAAAGACGTGCAGCTGCACGGTGTTTTCAGCTCAACCAGGGTTCGGTCCGTCTTTGATGGCAGCATAGGGCACCATCTCGGTGGATCGGTAGCCAAGTTTGATCATTACCCGAAATACTCCGCGTAAAACGCCATCGATCTCTGCTTCGGTTGCCATCTTTTTTCCAGCGCAGTCTTCACTCCTGCCTGGTAACGATCGAGCAGTTGATGCCGGCCTTGATGCAGGCAGCAGCCTCTTCCATCGTGGGAAAGTGTTGTAATCGTAACCAGCATGCGATAGGCTCCTCCATCGGTGCAGATGATCCATCCTGACCCCACTCGTTCACAGTTACATTCTTAAGCATAGGGCTCACTGTCTGAGGAATTCATTTACCCTGTTATAAGAGGCCATGTAAGCCTGTGATCCTCCTTCGGTCACACCCATCCGGAGAGGAACTGAATAATACTCGCGAAAAGACGTTCATCAAAATCGGAGGAGGAACTATCGCGGCCATTCTCATTGCTGTTGGGCAAGAAAATGCTTCATGAGCGCGGCGGTAAGCCAGTAGCGGGGGTCGTCGCCCTGCAGTCCTTTAATGAATGCTACGAGCCATGGTGCCGTTAAAAGCATCACTCCCCATAGCACTCCTCGGTTCGTCCCCAGCGCGGGTCGCGGCCCAGATCGGCATTAGGAGCCCGAACCACCAGTCACCCTTTTTATATTTTCACTCTGTGCCATGTAACGGTTTATACCCTTCGATTTCTGCAGCCAGCCAGGTAATTCCGGGTCCCAGGTTTATTGCCATCCCTATTGCCTGTGGAAAGGTGGTAGTAGGTACGGGAGCCCGTCGGCCCCACCCTCCGGGCACACCCATGGCCAGCCCGTGCAAGCCTTCCACATGACCAGTTCCTTTAATACCCATGCGCTCTACAGTAGGATTCGTACCCAGACAATTTATTTTCTCTTCAAGTGTCAGTAAGGATAGGATGTTGGTGATCCTTTCCTCCATTGGTTTGTTCGGATCCTGGAAGGGATACTGGTAATTGTCTGACCAGTTGGGAGAATGCTGCTCCCCAGCAGGAGGTATGCAAACTGATGAGCAGAACGAGTTTTTTTGTCATGGTGTATGGTGATTTAGTCGTTAGTTCTCAGTGTCCGCGGCGAGTTATTTTTTATTAACCTGAGTTCCGAAGAAGGGGTAATGCTTCCATATTGATCTTCCGTGAGTTCCTTTGTGAATACCTCTGTGCCCTCTGTGGTTCCCTTTTTAATTATTCAAATAAACTAGTTTGGTAAACGCACCTGCCACTTCACCTTCCCGTAATGGGTCCTTATCGGGTTTACCACCGGTACAACTTATTTCATGCAGTATATTGTCGGAAGGAAGGCAGATCAATCCTTTGGCAGTTTCGCATTGGCCAGGTAGGGCACCAGTTCGATCGATGACCAGTCCATTTGCATAGTGGACTGGGCCAGTTTGATATGCGGGATGAGAGATCCGTCGCGCACCAGAACCACGGCCAGGTACACCGGATTCGATATGGTGCCAGCCACCTGAATAGGACTTACCTGTCTGGTAATCGATCCAGTTCCCCTCAGGCAGATAAACATCGCGGCCGGTCATATTGGCTTCGAAGAGAGGGGCCACCAGCATGTCGGAGCCGAAGAGATATTCATCCTCCACCAGCCAGGAACCGGCATCGTGGGGATACTCCACAAATAGTGCACGTACCATGGGCAGCCCGTTTTCTGCGGCATATTTCGACTGTGCATAGATATATGGCATCCCGGCAGCTAGCCATCTCATCAGCCAGGCGAAAGCCTCGTTAAACGATTCATTATACAGCCATGGTTCAGCAGGGTGCACCATGAGTACGGCTGTGCCCGAGGTGAGCATGCCGAAGGGCAACCAACGACGGTATAGTTCTTCAGGGGTACGGTGCACAAATCCACCGATATCATGACTCCAGAAAGTAAAACCGCTGAGACCAAAAGACAAACCTGCACGCAGGGTTGAGAGCATGGCGTTGTCGGTGTTGGCAGCATCACCTCCCCAGTGCAGGGATAACGCTGGCTACCGGCCCGAGCAGATCGCGCCAAATGATCCGTTCGTCATTCACTTTCTTCATTGATATCGCTTACGGTTTTATTGTATCGCAGTGGATGAATTATGTTCGCAGAATCCAGTCGCTTCCGGGCACCAACGTTCACTTTGGCCGGGTGCAGCTTCACCGAAATCCACCTTGATGGCGCCAACTCCATTTTCAGGAGGCTGCCTATTTTTCCTGGTACCAGTCGACTGTGGCAGGATTCGAAAAATCAAGCACCGCATCTTCATATGGAATAGCCCCTTTATTGTTTTTCACATAGAGGTTCTTGCTGACGATTTCCTTGAACAAATCATTTTCCAGACGAAATAGGGCAATTACCAGAGACAGATATGAAACGCTAACTTTCTTAAGATCGCCGATCATTTCTGCGGATCGGTGAATCGTGTTTTTGAAAAATTATAAATCGCAACGCCAGTCAATTCAAACCGGCGGTATCGAAATGGACGAATCACATCGGCAGGAATCTTATTTTTACGCAGGTCAGCGGCAACAGTGCAGCCCGTCGGATTCGGAGAAATAGGTAATACGGCTCATCCCTGGTCGAATGACCAGAGTGGCGGCATCTCGGCCTTTCCGGTGAGATCGGTATATGCATCGAAGACCTCTTTTGGTTCTCCCAGGAAGACAAACAAGTCCAGGTCTGCATCCCCGATCATCGGTTCGTTCACCGAGTTGTAGTACTTCCGAAGTCGCAGGTGATGGGGTGGATGTATGCATGAAGATCCCATAACCCGCGGCTGCTCTTGAAGAAAGGGATAGGCTTGTACATGGTCTCATTCTGCACCCCGTTGGCATCGTCGGTCCAGAGCACCACTTTCTGTCCGCGCTTGTCAAGGCACCGAATGATTCTCCGCAGCCAACTATTTTCTCCCGGGGCAAGGCTGAAGGCGGCATTGAAACTGCGCGAATAATCGGATGAACGACGCACAAAAAGCAAAGGGGACAAAGGGTGTATAGGTTTCACTGTTATCGCTGATGTGAACAGTCGGGTAAGCATCTTACCTGCTGCATCATGAATTCCACGCGCCAAAGAGCCACCCGTACAATCACCGATCCAAAGGCACTTGTGTATTTATGTCCGCCCTCGATCGGCGAATATTTCAGGAGTTATCACTGGGAACAGAAGCCATTCACCAGCATGAGCAGAGGTTGATCGGGTCCGTAACTGCTGGCCGAACGCATCCGGAGTCTTACTGTGCGTGGAGGTGAACTCGATGGAAAAGGAGTAAATCAGGATTACGGCATACTCCACCTGGGGAAATTCATTGCCCTCGATTGAGTCGCAAAAATCCGAGCATATTGTTGAATGCCTGCCGGGTCTGATGTACATGTCTCCTCCAGGTCACCTGGCCCTGCCCACTGGCCGGATCAGAAGCCTGAAGGCTGTCGGCCACAAAATAGGTATTTGTAAAATTTCTGAAATCCTCGCTGATATCCACCGCTTCATTCAGCAACACCATGGTTTGGGGCACCTGAACTGTAAGGGAGTTGGGCTTTCACAGCCGTAACAGAAAATAGAGAAACCTGTAAAAATGCAACCGGTTTTCCCCGCCATGATATCAAATTATGTTTCATGAGTAGTTGAGTTATGGTTTGATGGTTATTAATAATCGTATGCTAAACACTTAATGAAGATGCAAGATACAATTTTTTCAATCGGCAGGAAACACGGTTGGTTCCTACAGGATTTCACTTCAGCCAGCGGCTTCGGAAACATCAACATACAGTTCCTTAAAAATCAAGAAATGCTTATCTTGCAGGCTGAAGGTATACTGCCAGTATCATTAGCATATAAGTATGAAAAAGGTAATTACTCAATCCCTCCCTTTTTATACCTTGTTTTTTCATTGGTACGCTGATAATGCAGGGCTATTGTTTTGCGCAGAAATCAACTGGTATACCGCAGCTCGTAAAGACAGGGCAATTAACAAGGTAGGAGTGGTCAATAATCAGCCATTATTGCTGCGGGGGTGAACTGGGTAATTCGACCCCCAACGACTTATCACAGGTATCCCATGTGGCCCCTGCTGCACAGCCTGCATTTGAATTCTGTGCTGGTACCGGTATACTGGGAACTTACAGAACCCGTTGAGGGCCAGTTTGACTTTGCGCTTCTTGACAGTATTATCCTGGATGCCCGCAGGGAGAAGATGCACCTTGTTCTGTTATGGTTCGGCAGTTGGAAAAACAGCATGAGTTGTTATGTGCCCTCCTGGGTAAAGCGTGATTATTTGCGGTTCCCGCGTGTCAGGAACAGCAGGAACGAAGCGATGGAGATACTTACCCCTTTTAGTGCAGAAAATATGCAGTCGGACATGAAAGCCTTCCGTGCATTGATGAAGCATCTCAGGGAGACGGATGGCAGCCAGTCCACGGTGGTTATGGTGCAGGTTGAAAATGAGATTGGCATGATCCCGGAGGCCCGCGACCATCATCCGGAGGCATTGAAGGCATTTGCTGCATCGGTGCCGGGGGAGCTTATGACATACCTGGTAAAAAACCGCGAATCGCTCAATCCTGAGCTGAGGGATTGCTGGTTATCCGCAGGTACCAAGACATCGGGAACCTGGGAGCAGGTTTTTGGCAAAGGCACCGCTGCAGAAGAAATTTTCATGGCCTGGTATTTTGCGCGATACACCGGGGAGGTGGCCAGGGCAGGCAAGGAAGAATACCCGCTTCCCATGTTTGTAAATGCAGCTTTAAGTAAGCCCGGACAAAAGCCCGGGGAATATCCGTCGGCGGGTCCACTGCCCCATCTCTTTGATCTGTGGCGGGCAGGGGCGCCGGCGATTGACTTTTATGCCGCTGATATTTACAATCCGTTTTTTAAGGAATGGCTTTTAAGGTACAATCGACAGGGTAACCCCATGTTCATCCCCGAGATTTTCCGTAGCCGGCAGAATGGAGCCAAGGCCCTATACCTGGTTGGGGAACATAATGGCATGGGATTCAGTCCATTTGCCATAGATTCGCATGAGTTGCCGGCAGATGAAAATCTTGCAGCGGCCTATGATTTGTTGCGGCAGCTTGAACCCCTGATTCATGAGCGCCAGGGGACTAACAGGATGGCCGGTGTTCTGCTCAGTTATGCTGAACCTGAAGTGGATCTTGTGATGGGAAATTACCGTTTTCATTTCTCGTTTGAACTACTTGACCGCTATGCTGACAAGCAAAATGCATCCGATTCATCTTACCGTGCGGGAGGTATCCTGTTACAGTTGTCGGAGGATGAGTATATCCTGGCCGGCACCGGGCTTATAATTACGTTTGAGCCAGCCGGCCTAACTCAGAAGAAAGCGGGGATAATCAGTGCAGATAAAGGAATTATTGAGCAAGGGAACTGGAAGACTGTGCAGCGGCTTAATGGTGACCAGACCCACCAGGGGAGGCATGTGAGGTTGCCCAACCAGGAGTTTGGGATGGTAAAAGCAGGATTATACCTGTATGAATGAGGGGGAAGAAAAAATTAAATGGATTTCCCGGTTCGCTCCCCTGCGCTGGTCGCAAGTTCCTCATTTATAAGGCATAATTTTTTGTAAGGTATTTATTCGGGCATTAGTGCTTTTTTTATATCTTTGCCCCGCTGTTAAAATCAGCAATCGGGGCGTGGCGCAGTTGGCTAGCGTACTTGCATGGGGTGCAAGGGGTCGTGTGTTCGAGTCACATCGCCCCGACAAATTTGAAGAGGATGCTCACGATATTTGGGCATCCTTTTTTTGTTTATTGAAACGTTTTGTAAGGGGCGTGGCCCCGCCGAATAGGCGGGGTACTTGCATGGGGTGCAAGGGGTCGTCCCGCCTTTTCGGCGGGATCGCCCCGACAAAAAGAGCAGGAGTAATCCTGCTTTTTTTTTTGCAACGGGAAATAGTGTGTGAAAGTACCTTGTACGATTATATTCCCTGTTGAATTTATATTCAAATCGAGCATAGTTATGAAATTAACATCTTGTCTAACAACGTTTTCGATCCACTAACTAAGCATTATCAGAGTGTTGCGGCAGAAGAGGCATATGAAATTTCCTCTGTCCTTATAAGATTATTGCCAACCAGAACCATCTTCATAAATAATTATGCTAACTTCGATTAGAAATATACGAAATGCGACACTCCAAACATGCGCATATCATACCACCTGTCTACCTGATATACGCATCTTTCCCCCACCCGAGGTGCATATATACGTAAGTTGTAGCACATTTAAAGTAAAATCTTCCAGCTAATTTGAATATGAAATTTTGGAAAGCTTCTTTTTATATACTTGGACTAATTCCTATTGGTTTTATAATCTCATTGTTAGCGTTTTATTTTCGAGCAGTACAGATTTTGGGACAATTTTCAAGGTATAACCAACCAGATCCAAAGGACCTTAATATGTACTCCAAATTTTCTCCTTTTATAGATCTGAGCGGAGAAATTTGGTTTTATTCACTTTGGGTTTGGATCATATTGACATTAATATACTTAATATGGCATAGGAAACATATCTGTTGGAAACCCATAATTATTAGTGCCATTGGACAAGTATGTGCAGTTGTAATTCTTCTATCTAGAATAATGGAATGGTACGCTGATTAAATTAGGAAAAGGTAAACGTGCTACAACAGCGCATATATCTTATGGCGGGGGTTTCATCAGTTTTTGAAAGTCTGTTCTTTTGATTATCTTAGTACCTGTAACGAAGGAAACGTTTCCAAAACCCGCCACAAGCCATATGCGCGGACCGTTGTGTGCAAGCATAAAAGACACCTCAACACTATGAACAGAATATTGTATTTTTTGATCCTCGTGAATCCTCTGATTTGTCTCAGTCAGAATTACAAGATTAAGGAATGCTTTATAGATACTGCTACTAATAAGAAATATTGTATCTCGGCTGATTCAAAGACTTTTGACAAAAAATTCGGAGATAGTTATAGACTCTTTTTAATATTTGATACGAATTCTCACGATTCGATTATCAATAGAATTTACTTGGACATAAATAGGAGTCCTGATTTTGGATACAAGATTAACTACGATTATTATAAAGAGTTCAAAGTTTTAATACTTCAAGGCTGCGCTATGTTTTATGTATTTCAATTGAATGATGATAAAATATCAAAACAAATATTTCCTGATTATAAAAATTGCAAATTTTCAGATGGGCAAGGATCCTATATAAGGAATCTGAAAATTACAGAAAACGGTGCAGTACTTGAATTAGAAGTAGCTGAGTGCGGAATTCATAGGTTTGATATAAAAGATGTTGATAATATTAAAGAAATTCAATAAATGCCTGCACACAACAGCGCATATAGCTTATGGCGGGGCTTTCAGCTGTTTTTGAAACTTAAATCTTTTAACTAACTTAGTGCTAAATATCGAAAGAAACGTATTCAAACACCCGCCACAAAGCCATATGCGCGGACCGTTGTGCGCAAGCAAAGCATACCCCTCGACAGATTGGATGAGTAAACAAATGAAGAAACTTCTTTTTATAACATTCCTAGTATTGGCTGTTCAGGTGAATGCACAGATTAGAAAGAATAGGCCATTAGTATGGGTTATTCCATCTGTGGATACGAGGATAAATGGATTAGCGGGCGGGCTAATTATTAATAGTCTTAAGGATACCGACTCGGCTTTGACGACTGAAATTAATGGAGTGAGCATTGAATTAATCGGTGTTGGACTTTTATTACCACTTGCACCAAGTAATCCGATATATTTCGAATCAGACGATTTCTATTTGAATGATGAGAATTTGGATTCAATTGTCAAATCGTACAATTACGTGAAATATAGAATAAATGGTATTTCAATTTCAGGTGGAGGGATTGGCGGACATGATATTAATATCAATGGTTTAAATATATCTGGGATAAATACTTTGATTGGCAAAATGACTGGATTATCAATCTGCATTATGTTTAATATTAGTGGCGTAGTAAATGGAGTTTCAATAGGTGGAATTGTTAATAATTCTATACAGTCTAAGGGTTTACAAATTGGATTATTCAATAAAACAACTCGATTGAGAGGATTTCGTTGGATTATGGAATCAAAATGAGAAGAGAAAATTACCAATAATAAATTGGAACTTTAATTGATAATAAAATTGCCTGCGCACAACAGCGCATATAGCTTATGGCGGGGCTTTCAGAGGTTTTTGATACTTAAATCTTTTTACTAACTTAGTGCTAAATAACGAAGAAACGTAAACAATCCCCGCCACAAAAATACGCATGCGCGGACCATTCTTAAGCAATGGGCGAAGGCTTTGATCAACGGCACTACTAATTGATTTCAAGAGAATCTTTAAATAAAATAATACGCGCACCGCAGAGATCCGAATGCCGGCTTGACTTTTAGAAAAATAGGAAAAGTTTAAGAAAAAAGTTCCAGAAGTATATTCCTGGAGGATAACCTATAAAAGCCTAAATGAAGGTCCTCGCTTGATTTCAGCCTACTTGTACTCGAAGTTTAACGTTTCAGGCGAGCTTTTTCTTCTAAACAAGGGTACAGCTTACGAACAGGGTTTTCCTTTGCAAAACATATTTAAGAAAGCCGGCAAAATGGTTTTTAGAATGCGGTGCGCTGCTTTTTGATGACTGCCCACAGCTTACAACAGCGCATATAGCTTATGGCGGCACTTAAGAGGTTTTTGAATTCAAATCTTTTAACTAACTTAGTGCTAAATATTGAAATAAACGCTTACAAAACCCGCCACAAAGCCATATGCGCGGACCGTTGTAGGCAAGCGCTTTGGAAATCCATCTTGAAATTGACGACAGTATGAAACAATTAATCCTATTATTAGTCTTTATGATGTTGATATCTTTCAATTGCTGTCAGAAAGATGAAGTAACAGTCAATTCGCTGGTTTCAAAGACCAAGTATTACAATCAAGAGATTCTTGATAGCAATTTTCAAGTCATTTATGGAAAATGGAAATATATCGAATATGGGAATGGTTGGACACCATCTTTACCGCTTGAATTCGATTATTTAGGGTACAAAGTTCGGTAATTACGCTAAAATACATAAGGATGAAATTATCGAATATGGTCATCTGAAAATTGAAAGACAAGGCAGTAGTACTCTCGAAGTCGATTTTATTCCAGATAAATCTTATGATAATGGATGGAGAAATCAATTGATCTATTTCAATAATAATAAAATGTACATAATGTATAATGCTTTTGATGTACCAATTCGAATTTTTTCCAGAACAAAGTAGCGCCTGCCTACAACAGCGCATATAGCTTATGGCGGGCCTTTCAGCAGTTTTTGAAACTCAAATCTTTTAACTAACTTAGTGCTAAATATCGAAAGAAACGTTTACAAAACCCGCCACAAAGCCATATGCGCGGAACGTTGCCAGCAATATTAAACACGGCATTTGATTCGCGATTTATTGATAAAAAAATATACATCCAATGATTCAAAAGTTATTTAAAAATATCAGCTTGATTTTTATCTCATTGATTTTGTTTACTTGTTGTACTGAGATAAAGACTGACAATGCAGTTAAAACTTATAGATATTGGGGAGGAACTGACCCTACTGAAGATATTGGATTAATAAATGGACATTATTGGCAATCTTCCCATTTTACAAAAGAGTACATTATGTATCTCAAGATAAAGCCTACAAAACAATGGTTGGAGTCATTTATAACGCAAAACCAATTAGTAATCGACAAAAGAAACTGGACAATACCAGATGACGCACCAACTTGGTTTAAGCCATCTGATAATTCATTAAGATATTCTGATGGTAAGGATTTTAACCAAGGCACCAGATTATTTGTGATTCAATATCTGGGATTTACTTCTGTTATGAGATTCAACTATAAAAATACTGCTGGCAACAGCGCATATAGCTTATGGCGGGGGTTTCAGCGGTTTTTGAAAGTTCGAACTTTTATTTAATTTAGTACCTGTAACAGAAGGATACAGTTCCGAAGTCCGCCACAAACCATATGCGCGGACCGTTGTAAGCAATGGGCGAAGGCTTTGATCAACGGCACTACTAATTGATTTCAAGAGAATCTTTAAATAAAATAATACGCGCACCGCAGAGATCCGAATGCCGGCTTAACTTTTAAAAAATAGCAAAAAGTTTTAAGAAAAAGTTCCAGAAGTATATTCCTGGAGGATAACCTATAAAAGCCTAAATGAAGGTCCTCGCTTGATTTCAGCCTACTTGTACTCGAAGTAAAACGTTTCAGGTGAGCATTTTCTTCTATACGAGGGGACAGCGTACGAACAGTGTTTTCCTTTGCAAAACATATTTAAGAAAGCCGGCAAAATTGAATTTAGAATGCGGTGCGCTGCTTTTTGATGAATGCCCACAGCTTACAACAGCAGCTAAGCCCAATTGCGAGCGAACAGCTATTTATGAGGTACCAGGAATTGGATAAGTGTTTCCCTTTTTATAATTTAGTGGGTATAATTTCGCAACTGGGCCTAGCTGCGGAACGTTGTGTGTAATGGGCGAATAAACCTCCCGGCGTTATTGATCCTTGTTAAAGAAAAAAATAAATTAAGAAACCGAGAATACCGCGCACCGCAGAATGAGGATATTTGCTGGCTATCATAAAAAAAGTGATAGTTTTTTTTTATGGGTTAGTCATTACAAGATATTTGCAGGGACCAGTCAAAAAGCCTAAAACAAAAGATATTACTAACTTTCAGCTTACTTGTACTCGAAGTTTATCGATTCAGGCGAGCTTTTTGGTTTTAAAGGGCAAACAGCATACGATCAACTGTTTTTCACGTTAGAAAGCATCTAAAAAGTAAGCCAGCAAAGGAAATTCATAAAGTCGGTGCGCTGCATAAAAGGGATGCCCACTACACACAACAGCAGCTAAGCCCAATTGCGGGGGTACAGCAGTTTATGAGGTACTAGGTATTGGATAAGTCTTTCTCTTTTTATAATTTGGTAGGTATAATTTTGCAACTGGGCCTAGCTGCGGAACGTTGTGGCCAATTAAAAAACAATCATGCAACTAACAGATAAACAGTTTGAATTATTATTGTGTGAATTTTGTCGACAAGATTTACCGTTAGATTTTAATGTGGAGCACGATATAAAAGATGTTGGAGAAGAGAGTGGAAATAAGCGACAGATTGATACTAAAATAACTGGAAAAGTTGGTATTTCAGACTTGTTGATTTGCGGTGAGGCTAAAGATTGGTCTGATAAAGTTGGGAGCGGCGAAATTGATGCCATTGTTGGTAAATATTTTTCAGGAGAGATTAGAGCCAATAAGGTAATTTTGTTTTCAAATTCAGGATATTATGAACCTGCAATTACAAGGGCAAAAAAGATTGGCATAGAATTATTGGAACCCTATGAAATTAATAAACCGATTAGTAAAATCCCATTTATCTCAGCAGTTGGATATTTAAACCAGATTCAAGTAAAAATAGCCCATAAGAGACCACAAGAAAATCTGTTTTCTGGAAATTTTGATGATTACATAATTATCAAAGGGGATGAAAGATTAACTTTTAATCAGTACGTTAAAAATAATGTTGTCCAAAAATTAAAAAGATATGATAAGGTAAATTCAATTATTGATTTGGATATTCCCCAATTAACCTTTGAGGAAAGTAATGTCTCTTATGAACTTAAGCAAAAGAAAGACTTTTTGTTTAATGGCAATTTCTACATAACAACAAATATCAAATGGGATTACTTTGTTGAGAATTTAGAAGCGGGAATTCTTAGACACTTAAATACTGATGAGATAAAACTGATTAATTTACAAGGCTCGATTCTTGAGACAGCACGTAAAGTGTTGCTTTCTCCAACCAAAATTAATTATGAAAAAAAGGAAGATTTGATGAATGATATTATTAATAAACATGAGTTTTATAAATTCTTTTTATGTGTCACAGACCCTGATAGAAATAAAATAAATCCAATTAATCCAAAATTTGATATTATACATTAACTGGCCACAACAGCGCATATAGCTTATGGCGGGCACTCCAGAGGTTTTTGAAACTCAAATCTTTTAACTAACTTAGTGCTTCATATCGAAAGAAACGTTTACAAACCCCGCCACAAAGCCATATGCGCGGACCGTTGTGTGGCATGCAAGATAGGCGTCACGAACATAATTGACTTCAAAATGAAATGGCCAGTCTTAGTTTTGACGGTATCTCTATTCAGTTGTGATCTAGCTGATAATAGATTTAATGTTATTAATAATTCTGATAAAACTATACAAGTATATTGGTCAACTGATAGTTCAATGAATGATGTTGAACTCTTTAGGAATCCAACTCTATTACGGAAATAGTGTTGGTGATAGTTGATATTTTACTTCAGATCACTTTGTAAATAGCTATTCGCAAAAACATTTTCCGATGTGGGGTGTAAGAGCATGGATCCATTATGTTAAATCATCGGAAAATAAAACTTTATTTGTTTCTGTTATTTCAGATAGCATACTACAAGTATTCCGATAATGAAATATTCAATGGATTATTTCTGCTTAGGACTATTATTCTTTATCTGAACTTGAGAATTGAATTGGACTATAAAATTATCTAATGAGGATTTTAAGTAGTGAATTAAATAATTTAGACCGTGCGCCACACAACAGCGCAACCAACAAACATGGCTTTAGCATTCCGAGGTTTTTGAAACTTAAATCTTTTAACTAACTTAGTGCTTCATGTAAAAGAAACGCTTACAAATCCGCCACAAAGCCATATGCGCGGACCAGTTGGGCACCATTTAAAAAACAGACAACAACATAAAGAAAAATATTGATTTTGTTTATAATACTCTTATTGAATATTAGCATGAATGCCCAAGATTCGATAAGTAAGGACATTTTAAGGATTTCAAAAAAAATTGAGAAAGGAATTTTAGAAAATGGATATGTTTATGAACCGCCAAGACCTTCTTCTCAATATCAAAATTTTATTGACCTGAAAAATAAAGCTACAATTAAGGAATTATATAGCCTTTGTGAATTTCCTTCATCGACAGTACGATGTTATGCTTTTTGGGCGCTAGCATATAAAGATAAAAGCGATGGTTTGATAAATATTTTAAAATCTCATCTTAAGTATTGGCTGATGTTCAAGTATTATTTGGAGATATTGGATGGTCGCAATCAGTTGGGATTTTTCTATGATACTTTGCGGCGAATTATGTTGATACAGAAGTACGAAAACTAACAAAAAGTGAGAAAGTTTTAATTGATAGTATTTTATTATATAATAAAACAATTAAAAATGCATCGAAAGACTTGATATTAACAAATATTACGCCCGAGATTAAATATTATGATAGAATAAAAGAGATTGCTATTGACGAAAAAAATCCGATTGCTGTTTTTGCGCACTCAAAGTATAAAAAAGCTGATGATTTGACTTTAATTTCCAATTTACTAGACAATAAAAATACGCAGTATTGGGGATTTCGTTCCAATTATGAATTTTCAAGACTCATTATTTAAGCCGAAAATGGAAGCGTTTCAAAATGTTGAGATTCCTAAAAAAGGTGGTTTTGATTATCCCAAATTACGAGTTTTTTATAAAGCTGTCGCATCCTATCAAGATAACTGGGCACACGATTTAATGCAAAATACATTACAAAATGCTGAACCAGTAGCCAAAAAATATCATAGTAAGTATATTTGGATAGCTTGTAAAAAGTATCCAAATAATTTATTTTCGGATTTGATAAACCAGATTAAGCTATCAGAATTTGAATTGAGTTTTATTGATGGGAATTGAAATTGAATAAACGGTGCGCTTACATGGTATAGTGCATGCGGGTTTCAGCGGTTTTCGAGCGTTCGTGGCTCGTAAAAAAAGTCGGTGTAAACTGATAGGAAATCGCTTCGTATTCCCGCACGACACCATACCATCAAACGTTGTGCCGCATGCGAAAGAACGTACTGCAACTAAAATAGAATCATAGATAAGTGAAAAATAGAAGAAATAAAAAGATTTTTACGGATAAAAACGGGCGTGAATTCATTAAAGGACCTACTTTGTAGGAGGAAAAATGAAATTCAATAGAGTTTATGTAATTGATGGTATCTCTGCAGAGGAATTTTACAGGCAAAACGCGACTGATTTGGATTTCTATATGAATGGTGATTATGAGTTAATAAACTGCAATAAAGATTCTATCAATCATTTCGATGAGCAAAATAACAAAGAACTTGGTTCGCCGAATACTGAAGGTATAAAGGATTTGCCATTTTAAAACTGTAGCAATATAACTTGACTCAAAATTGAATAAATCCGGCTGGTTCCCTTAAAAGTATTTTGATTAGAGTTTAGATTGAAAATGTAACAATTAATAAAAATGCACGACGGCACAACAGCCGGTATAAAATATGGCATATATATCAGTAGATTCAAGCATTTCAACACGCTTGGTGTATTAGTGAAAAAAGTGTAAATTAGCATTACGAAACCTGCCACATTTCATACCGGCGGAACGTTGTATGCAAGGGCTTTAGGATACATCTAATTAAGAAAAAATGAAGAAACTTATATTTGTCTTATCCATTTTATAGCTTCTTATATAACGCAAATAGCTGTTTACGTTAATGCAAAATTGCTGACTGGTTCAGTTGTGTCATGCCGAAACGAAAATAGTAGTATTGATTCTTCATTAAAATCTGTCCCAAAAGGAATTGGACTTAATTTGATTTCGTTTCAATTTGATTCAATTACAAATTTGAAAAAGTTCTCCTGAATTATTTTCCAGTGACAGATGCATGATGGTCAGACAACTTATTGACTCAGAATATTTTCAATTTTATGTTTTCAGAAAAGAAGAGTTCGATTTCATATATTGCTATGAAGAACAAAATAATATTCTTGGATGGATTGGTGGAATTTTTATAAAAAAGAATTCGCTTGATCATATATTCTTTTTTAATGGAGGTGAGTATTGTCCAATTTACGCTGATAAAAATCTTAACCCTGCAAACATTTGTATACTTTCAAATAATTTAACCCCCATAGCTAGATTAAACGCCTATTTTTCTAGTTGTTATAATTTATTATTCCTAGTATACGGTCAGAAAGATGGGGAAAGTATTTATCCTATCTCAGAGGAAGAACAAAGATGCTTTAATGATTTAACATTCTCCCAGATTGAAGATTTTCTGCAGCTTTGCATTCCAATTGGGAAAGTATATTATCGATTCCCTGAAATGTTTAAGAAAATGCAATACTGGCAGATGACTAGGTGTGATTTTGAATAATTTAAAGTTAACAAGTTAGCCCCTGCATACAACAGCGCATATAGCTTATGGCGGGGATTTCAGCGGTTTTTGAAACTCAAATCTTTTAACTAAATTAGTGCTAAATATTGAAAGAAACGTATTTAAAACCCGCCACAAGCCATATGCGCGGACCGTTGGCTGCTATTGCAAAAGACGGTTCCAAAAATATAATCCTTTAAAATGATTGAAAAAGGATACTTCTTGATACCATTTCTGCCTTTAGGATTTATCCTTATAGGATTTGGGATTTTTGTGATCGTAAGAGATTTTATATTTCTGCATAAAATTGGTATGGTTTATATCAATTGGACTGGCTTTCTATTAATTGCAATCGGGATATCTATCTTCCTTTTTAAGGGTGGATTTAAATATGATATTCAAGAGAAAACAATTACTAAATTTCTTGAGTTTTCTGGAATTAAATTGTGGACAAAACGGATTAATTTGCCTAAATCAATTGATAACGTACAGATTATTAAGAAGAAAAAAACAATGACATCTTATTATAAAGCTGTTATTCCCGTATCTTCGAAAATTATCACGTATGATTTATATGTGGTCTATAATAATGGCCATAAATTTAACAGATTGTTCACCGTTGATCAGAAGCAAGCATTTGAATATGGACAGATTATTGCGGACTCATACAATGTTGAAGTAATTAAGAAGATATAAAGACCAACAGCAGCCAACAGCCGTTAAGCGATATTGCGGGGTAAGCCGCTACTTATAAGGGTTCCAGGATGGTTTGAAAGTCCACGGTTTTTTATATCTTAGAGGGAACAATTCCGCAACATCGCTTACCGGCGGACCGTTGCAAGCAATGGGCGAAAAAAAATAATCATCGTCCTTACCCTATAATTAAGAGAGAAAATTAACTCCAACACGCGCACCGAAAAAAAATATTTGCTGGTTGTTTAGAGTAAAAAAAACAGGCGTTTAAAGTTGGTTCATTGAAATGATTGAGTAGTACAGTGCTTTTTCTTAAAACATGGCTATTACTAAATTTCAGCTGCCTTGTGATCGAAAACGTTTCAGGCGAGCATTATCGTTTATTCTAAGTGTACAGCATATGTATTGCATTGTCCGTTGAAAATGGGGTCTGTTAAAACCAGCAAATATTTAAAAAGCGGTGCGCTGCCTGGAGTGTAACGCCCACAGCTTGCAACAGCCGGTAAAAAATATGGCAGAATTACCAGTAAATACAGTCTCTTCAGCCCGCTTTGAACATTAACAAAAAAAGTGTAAATTCGTATTACAAAGTCTGCCACATTTCCTACCGGCGGGCGTTGGCGGTTATTAAAAAAATCAAATTATGAGAAAACATCAAATTAAAAAATATTTTCTTGTACTTGTCGTTCTGATAACTTCAAATGTTTGTTACTCAAACGATACACTGACAAAATGTGATAAAGCGACTATTTTTCTTTACTTCAAAAAAGCACTTGAATTTGGAAGTATTAATTTGCAAATAAATAATTTCGATATCGGTAGAATAAAACAAGGAGAAAGGATTAAGATTGAATTAACTGGGTCAGATAGAAATATAGAATTAAGTTGTAGCAATAATCGTATAGTTACGCCTTTAAAGTTTAGGCCTGTATTAGGTAAGTCATATTATATCGAAGTTTCTGTTCCTCGTGAAATATTGTTTTCACTTATGGAGATGAAAATTGGAGAAAAAGAATTTAATAACAATTCTTATTTTTATGATAATTTAAATAATTTAAAAGTCATTTCTGAAAAAAATGACCATTTAGTAATTGCAGATACAATAACTTATCGTTCAAAGCCAATTTTAAATTACTCTGATTTTAGGGCTGAACCTCCAAAAAATTCTGTATGTGGATTTTATTTAGATATCTCTATTGCGACATTTATAAAGACAATTAATGTATGGACTGGAAGACAAACTCTTGAATCATTTGCAGGAATAAGAAGGGATTTATCATGGATTGATTCAGCATCCAAAAATAATGAACAATTAATTTATGCACAATTAAAATATGATATTGCTAATTACTATTCAAAATTGGCTGAAAATAGAATGAATAGTAATAAAAGTCAAATTGGACATGAAGCAAGGATAAAAGATATTATTCAAGAAGAGCAATCGCTTTTGAAAAAAACATTTGAGAAATTGGATTATGAAACTGATTTTGGCAAGAATAAAGAAGAAACACAAAAATGGATTGATAATTACAAGCAAATAATAAATAACAACCGCCAACAGCCGTTAAGCGCTATTGCGGGGTAAACCTCTACCTATAAGGGTTCTAGGATGTTTTGAAAGTCATCAGATTTTTATAATTTAGTGGGTATAATTTCGCAACTGGGCCTAGCTGCGGAACGTTGCATGCAATGGGCGAAAAAAAATCATCGTCCCTACCCTATCATACGGAGAAAAAAAGTAACTCATTTCCGCGCACCTAAAAGAAATATTTGCTGGTTGTTTATGGTAAATAAAACAGGCGTTTAAAGATGGTTCATTGAAATGCTCCAATAGTACAGTGCTTTTCTCCTAAATGATGGCTATTACTAATTTTCAGCTGACTTGTGATCGAAAACGTTTCAGGCGAGCATTATCGTTCATTTGAAGTGTACAGCATATATACTGCATAGTCGGTTATAAAAGGTTCCTGAAAACCAGCAAATATTTTAAAAACGGTGCGCTGCCTGGAGGGTAACGCCCACAGCATGCAATCGAGTAGACGGCTCCGCCAGTAGACACTGACGGAGTTCGCCTCTCACACCACTGTACGTGCGGGTCTCGCATACAGCGGTTCATTAAGATGTGGAGCAACTTTCTGATAGTAAGAGAGCATATCAACGTACCCTCTTTTTCGCAGACGTTCCAAGGTGATAGTGGTAACCAGGATCGGGCTTTGGGCAACAGCCCAGCCCCCCATACGTGTTCTACTCCATGAGTAGGCGTGGTCATTGTCGATACCCAATCGAAGAAGGTTCTTCCTTATTCGTTCACGTTTCTTCCAATGATGCCAAATACAGTATCGGAGACGATTGCGGACCCAGCCATCGAGTTCCATTAACTTACCCTGAATACTTGCCATACGGAAGTAGTTCAGCCAGCCAAATGTGGTCTCTTTAAGCTTTTGCACGCGTACATCAAAACTGTAGGGAGTAGTTTTTCTTGTGATGGTTTTGATTTTCTGCTTAAGTAGTTTCCAACTCTTTTCGCTTACCACCAATTGGTATTTACCCTTCTCTCCTTTCACATAAGTTGGGACAAATCCGTACCCAAGTATGTTAAAGTTCACAGGTTTGCGGATTCCGCTTTTCTCCCGGTTGATGGGCAGTTTCAACTTGTTCTTTAGAAACAGGTAAATCTCATTCCCTGTCTTTCGGGCTGCCTGATTACTTTTCGTATAAATACTGAAGTCATCGGCATAGCGGACGTAACGAAGTCCCATACGTTCCATTTCTTTATCTAATTCATGTAGCATGATATTAGAGAGTAGTGGACTTAGGGGGCTACCCTGCGGTACACCTTTTCTTCTTTTGGTGAGTTTCCCATCTATCCGGATGGGTGCTCTTAGCCACTTTCTGATCAGGCGTAACGTGTGTGGGCATTTTACTTTGCGATACAAAAATTGAAGCAACAGGCAGTGGTCTACCTCGTCGAAAAAGGTTTTCAGGTCGATGTCAACGATGTGGGTAAATCCTGCATTAATGTACTCCAACGACTTCTGTACCGCTTGTTGGGCATTGCGATTAGGTCTGAATCCATAGCTGAAATCCTCAAATTCCATCTCGAATTTTGCGG
Organism: Bacteroidales bacterium; assembly: GCA_046329925.1. GTDB lineage: Bacteria > Bacteroidota > Bacteroidia > Bacteroidales > JAAYUG01 > JAXLTS01. Next base: position 36,209 of record JAXLTS010000004.1, on the reverse strand, counting down.
CTATCACTTGCCCTGTCGCCTGTTGTAAAAGTCTATCTACAACGACTGGAATCCCAAGAAGGCGTATTTTCCCGCCTCCCTTTGGAATTGATACTCCCAGGATGGGCTGAGGTAGGTACTTCCCCGCTCGGATCTCTGTTTCTATACGTTCCCTGTTTTTGGTCAGATAATCGTACAGCTTCTCTACTGGCATGCCATCCACTCCTGCCGAACCTTTGTTCGTCAGTACCTGACGGTACGCTCGCATTACATTTCTTCGGTTTAGTACTTCCTCAATCATACCTGTTCATTCTCATTCTGCTCTGTTCCGCTTATAGCTGGCTTGCTAAGCATCCTTGCTGCATTTGGAACATCTTAACGTTCAGTCCTTCATCCTTTGAGTGAGTCCTCCATCTTTCTCTGATGGCTCGTATCATTCGATTATTATGACCTCTGCTGACTTCTCCCACTCCATCAAGTGGACTAGAAGACCTCCCCAGGTAAGAGCGATTTCCTTCATCCGATGCCTGGGGTATCTACTGTTGAACGAGCTTTGTATTCTTTGGACTTTGCAATGGTGTGCTTGCTTATCCTCCTTCAGCAGCCTCATATACCCTTCCTGTTCGTCAGTACCGGAATTTGCAGTATCGCTTCCTTCAATGCCTATTTCGCAATAGACCATCTTGCGACTTGCTAATGCTTCAGGAAGTCACTCCTGCGCATAAAAGACTTTACTCGCAAAGCTCGTGAGATCGCTTCGCTAAGTTACTCGCAAAGCTCGTGAGATCGCTTCGCTAAGTTCACCCTCTGGAAATATTCACACTCGCTGATTCGCCCTCTCAAAATTTATTTGTATTTTTCGAATTTATTCAGAGCTTACAACAAGTGTGCGCTCACGCTCATGCTGGGCGCACACAGCGCATATAGCTTATGGCGAGGGTTTTAGCCATTTTTGAAAGTTCGATCTTTTAATTAACTTAGTACCTGTAACGAAAGAAACAGCTCCGAAGTCCGCCACAAGCCATATGCGCGGACCGTTCGCATCAATTATATTAGACAACCAACAATAATTCAATGATAGAGAGAAAAGGATACTTTTTTTCGCCATTTCTACCAATTGGGGTAATCTTTATTTTCATTCCATTTTATCAATTGATTGCTGGTATTCTCATAACAAGAAAAGTAGGGATCCCATTTATAAATCCGATGTCGATAATTTTATTGCTCATAGGTATCTCATTTTTCTTGGTAAAAGGTGGTTATCTATTTAATCCAGAAGACAAGTCAATTATCAAATTTGTTGATTTCATAAAGTTTAGGATTTGGTCGAGTAAGATGAATCTGCCAAGGTCAGCTGATTTGGTTGAAATACATAAAACTAACAGAGTCTTTAGGGTTTATGGAAAGTCTGGAGCTTCATTTTCCGGAAAGAAGGTTATGTATGAAGTTTTTTTAGTAGATTCAAATCAAGGCAAATACAATCAAATATTTTTAACAAATAAATTCGAAAGCATTGAGTTTGGGAAAATTTTAGCGGATATGTATAATATCAAACTAGTAACAAAAGAATAACTGCTGGTAACAGCGCATATAGCTTATGGCGAGACTTTCAGCTGTTTTTGAAACTCAAATCTTTTAACTAACTTAGTGCTAAATATTGAAAGAAACGTTTACAAAACCCGCCACAAGCCATATGCGCGGAACGTTGGGCGCAATGGTGTTGGCCTACTGCATTGTAAATTTTGATGTTGCAGATTGTTTCAGTTTTTTGTACCTTTATCCAAAATCTATGGCATGCTCACAAAGACGCAACTCATTGATAGTATGAGCCATTTACCTGAGAACCTCACAATAGACCAGGTAATCGATCATATAATTTTTGTCGAGAAAGTCCAAAAGGGCTTGGCTGATTCCGAGAACGGTAGAGTTAATACAAAGGAGGAAGCTAAACAAAAACTTAGCAAATGGTTAAAGTAATCTGGACAGATTCAGCACTTGAAGACCTCCAATCCATTGGTGATTTTATTGCTAAAGAATCTTTCAGATATGCAGAAATAACAGTACAAGAACTATTTTCTTCAGTTGATATATTGGAGGATCATCCAAAAGCAGGACCAATAGTTCCAGAATTTCAAATCGAAAGTATCAGGTAACTTAATAGAGGAAATTATCGAATCATTTATTCTATTATTGATGATTCTCAGATCGATATTTTAACAGTTCATAGATCTGAGCGATTATTATCAAATACTGTTCCGACTGGAAAAATATGAATGGTGGACTATGGTGCCCAAGATTAAAAATATATTTCATTAAAGACGGATATGAGACAAAAAGTAATTCATTCAAATCCTGCTGTCATAATAATGTGCAAATTAGTTAAGTAAAAAATAAACGGCTGCCAACAACCGGTATAAAATATGGCAGGAATATCAGTGATATCAAGCTTTCCAGCACGCTTTTAACATTTGCGAAAAACGTGTAAATTAGCATTACGAAGCCTGCCACACATCGTACCCGCAGACCGTTTCATGTGACCGGTAAATCCAGCTTATGAAAAAGATACCAGCAATTCCCTGCATTTTCATAGCACTTACTCTGTTAATCTCGTGTAAAGATGAGGAACTGAAACTTCTCCCTGATACCATAAGGAATATACCATACCCCGCGCACACAATATACCCGGGCAGCCACATTAAGCCCAATAATTACAGCCAATCAGAATTGGATAATCAGACCAGTTCATTTTACACTGCCTGGAAGAAGAAGTATCTAAAGAATGATTGCAGAACCAGTGAATACTATATCCACAGTGGTGCCGGTGCCAAAACAATTTCCGAAGCTCATGGGTATGGAATGATGATTATGTGTTTTATGGCTGGTTATGAGATTTATGCAAAAACCTATTTTGACGGACTGTTTAACTATTATAAATCTCATCCGAGTAATATCAATAATCATCTGATGGACTGGCAGCAACTATCCTGCGATGACTCCCCGGGCCCAGATGATGATGCCGCCAGCGATGGGGATATAGACATTGCCTTCTCACTTCTGCTGGCAGATAAACAATGGGGAAGTGACGGGGATATCAATTACCTTGCTGAAGCAAAAATAATAATCGATGCGATAATGCAGGATGAAATAAATCATGAAACCTGGACTGTTAAACTGGGAGACTGGTGTGATTCCAGCAATATTGATTACTACTATGGCACAAGAAGCTCCGATTTTATCACAAGTCATTTCAGAGCCTTTTCACTCGCATCCGGAAACGGAAACTGGAATAGTGTTATTGATGCCTGCTACAATTTGATAAATATTATGCAGAATACACACAGTCCTTCTACAGGACTTGTGCCAGACTTCATTATTAATACAAATGCCACACCTGTCCCGGCGGATGAGAATTACCTGGAGGACATTTATGATGGTGATTATTATTACAACGCTTGCCGTTTCCCCTGGCGAATTGGAACAGATTACCTGATAAGTGGTGACGACAGGGCAAAGCAGGCTCTCAATAAAATAAACTCCTGGTTGATTTCCTCAACATCAGGAGATGCTACAGGTATTTCAAATGGATATCGGTTAGACGGGACTCCTCTTTATGACTGGAATGATGCAACATTTATCGGCCCGCTTACTGTTGGAGCCATGGCGGATATCTCCAATCAATACTGGTTAAACAGTTTATACGAAGAACTCGTTACCAACAATGATCTGACCGATGGTGACTATTATTCAAATACAATTAAATTGCTTTCCATGATTACAATCTCAGGTAACTACTGGAATCCGAAAGAATAGAAAAACGAATGTACATCGGCAGTTCCTCCCGAATACCCAGAACGATCGTATTAAAGTGCCGGTTAAACAGAACACCATGAAGGAAACAACCAGGTATATTATCGGGTACCTAATCGGGTTCAGCCTATTCGTTTTACTGATCCCTTTTGGATTCTATAAGTTGACTTATTTAGATTTCTTATTTCATGGGAAAGTATTAATAGCACCGAATCTGTTCCGGTATATTATTTCATCCCTGTTACTTTTAAATGGTGCCATATTCGCCATATGGTCCAATTTTTTCCTTTTAAGGATTGGGAAAGGCGGACCGGTAGATGCCTTTGGGGTCTCCATAAGTCCTCAAACCAGGAAACTGGTTACGACCGGACCCTACAGTTACAGCAGAAATCCGATGGTATTTGGGGCCTTCTCGCTGTACCTTGCTGTAGTTATCTATTTGAATTCCATAACAGGATTAATCTGCTTATTGGCTTTTCTTGGAATGGGAATTATCTTTTTAAAATTTTCGGAAGAAAAAAGACTATTAAAAGATTTTGGTGAAGACTATAAGGCATACCGAAAGGAGGTTCCGATGATATTTCCTTATAGAAGGAAGAGAAGGAAAACCAGCTGATTAACCAAACAAACAGCCCTTGCCGGGGTATTTATCATTTCCTTTTGAAATTACAGCATATCATTTTAATCAAGCCATGAAAAGAAAAAGACAGGATCATGAACCGCCCTTAGCCATAGCCAAATGGGGGTGGCGATATCATCACACCGGGATTCCCACCGATGTTCCCAGGAAGGGTGAACGATACCTGGCAAGGTTCAAACTGTATGTATCAGGATTCGATTCAAGCCCCTATGGAATTGAGTGGATGCGGTATGAGCCTGATAGTCCGGTTCATGATTTGATTAAAACCGTTCCACATATAGCTTTTGAGGTGGATGATCTTGACCTGGAATTATCCAGCCATAAATTCGAAATCCTCACTCCCCCGAATTCTCCCGGTGAGGGTGTGCGGGTTGCCATGATTGTCCATAATGGAGCAATAATTGAACTGATTGAGTTTGAAAAGAAATAGAATGTTTTTCAATTAAGCATTCAACAAAGCCTGTATATCAAACTTCTTCATTTTTAAAAAGGCTTGCACCACCCTGCCAGAGCGTGCAGGATCGGCCATCAGTTTACCCAGTACGGAGGGTACCACCTGCCAGGAAACACCAAACTGGTCCTTCAGCCAGCCACACTGACTTTCTATTCCCCCCTCTGAAAGTTTATACCAGTAGTAATCTATTTCCTCCTGGCTATCACATTCCACAACCAAAGAGACCCCTTCATTGAAAATGAAAGGATCAGGCATGGAACTATCCATCGCTGCGAGGGCAAACCCTTCAATCGAAAAACGGGCATGCTTTACATTACCGGTGATGTCATGTTCTCCTTCCTGGTACCTTTCCACAACTGCCACGCTTGAGTCCCTGAAAACACTGGTATAATAACTAATAGCTTCTTCGGCGTGTCCATTCTGCTCACCGTTGAACATCAATGCAGGTATGATAAATTGATTGGTTTCGGCCATTTGCCCGAGGTACAATTGCCAGTTAACCCCAAAACGATCCTGCAACCAGCCATATGTTGAACTCCAGGGATAGGCATCCAGGGGCATCAGCACGGATCCACCCTCCAGCAATTGATGCCAGGCCTTTTCAAGTTCCTGCGCCGAATCAAAAACCACAAAGAAGGAAATGGATGGATTAGGAGTAAATTCAGGACCTCCGTTAATCAACATGAGTTGCTGACCATGACCGGCAACAGTCACGACCATGGGATTTTCAGCAGAGATCGTGAAGCCCGGGAAAACCTGGCAATACAGATCTGCAGCTTTGCGGGCATTCCCGTTAAACCACAGGCTTGGGTAAATATTCCTGTTCATTTCCTGTAAATCTTTTTTCGTTGCAGTTAAACATCCACTGAACACCGAATTTATCGCGGCAACTGCCATAATAGTCTCCCCAGAACATTTCCTGAAGTTCTGTTTCCACCTTTCCTTCCTCCGAAAGGGCTTCAAACAGACACTGTGTCTCAGCCCTTGTATCAGGATGAAGGCTGATGTATATATTATTTCCAAAGTTAAGGCTGAATCCCATGGATTCCGGGGCATCGGTACCCATCAACACATGTCCGCCCAGAATAGGAAGTTCAACATGCATAACCAGGTTCCTGTCAGCCTCCGCCAGGGGTGGCATCTCGGGTGAAGAAGGAATATCGCTGAACCTCGAAATACCACCTTTAAATTCGCCACCGAAGACGGAACGGTAAAAATTGAATGCCTCCTCTGTGTTCCTTCCGAAATTGAGATATGTGCTTACTTGTGCCATGACATTAAAATTTAAATACTACTCCTGGTTCCGGCTCTCCAGAATCCGTTTGATATTTTGCAGATTGGTTGTCTGAGACTCTCTCATCATCTTACGTCCAAAAACATACGAGGGGAGGTTCATAGGGTACGGACTATTACTATAGAACTCGCTGGTGAGCTTGGAAGTGGAATCTGTTAAGGCCGTGAAAATATTTGCTGCCTTTGCTGTTCCTTTAAACGGTCGAATAAACCGAAGATCCAGGTCCATCCGATCAGGGCTCAGGGCTGTAATTTCCTGTTCTCCCTCTCCTACATCGTCCATTTTACTATTCCATTTTTGTATGGCGCCGACAGTTCCATCAGTCCCGGCGTATTCCGGCTGCAGATCAGGATCCGCCATAACCCATACACTGTATTCCACCTGGTGCTTAAGCATTCTGACATAATCAAAAACCACTTCCCTGGGTTGAGCGATATTCACGGATACACTCACTGTATAGGATTTCGGTACGAAAACAGCTGCCAGCAGAACTGCTGCTATTATTATCAACACCGTAATTCCCGCTATTTTAAGAATTCTCATAGCAAACATTTTTTTTGGTTTACTTGTTCTCAATAATCTTTTTCAATTTGTCAACTGCCCTGGGCCAGGTTTCTTTGAAATAACCGGAGAATTCCTTACCGGAATCCATATCGACACGCAGGATGGTATAATCGTCCCTGCTTATAAAGGAGTAGTTTTCCAAAGCTCCGGCCCATTCTTCAACATCCTTACCTGTGAACACTTCCTTCCCATCCTTGTACATTCCCAGGTGTTCGATGCTAACAAAGCGGTTGGGGATATTTTCTTTTATCCTGCTTACCATTCCACCGGGTTTCCCATCCGGGCCGGTTCCCAGGAACAGTATTTTTGAGCCTTTTTCCCATGATCCCTGAAAGTAAGAACCGGGATTGAATTCAGCACTCCACTGTTTATAATATTCCGGATCAAGCATGGCTTGATAAACACGATCCGTTTTCGCCAGAATACTGTATTCAAAATGCAGTTTTTCCAACCTGTTTAGCTGCTCAACATATTTTTTAAAGTTATCCAGTATGGCCTGCCAGCCGAATCGCTGCATCTCCAGGGGATTTGTATTTTCAGCATCGAATATTTCTTTTACGAGAACTCCGTTTGTTTCCTCAGTAAAAAATATCTCCGACTTTCTTCCATCATCAAGACCTGATTGAATATGGTGGTTTTTTTCTACCTGCAAAAATTTACCACTGAAGTCAAATCCCATACTGCCATCCCGTGCCTCCATGCGCCAGGAGAACTGTCCACCCACCCGCAGATCGTTAACAGCATAAGGTGTCCACCAATCATCGGAGGCCTGGTTCCAGTGGATGATATGACCTGGACTGGTCCAGCATTCCCATACTTTCTCCATGGAGGAATTGACCAGGCATTTCACTTCAATGCGCTTGTAAGATGCTTCAGACATAATACATTATTTTTTAATATGTTTTTTACCAGGCCAGCCGGAACCTGCTCCAAACAGCCTCAAATGATCCCGGGAAAAATGATTGACTGGCAGTTTTCTCCCGATTGAATAGCAACAACTGAAAATGTTTTATGTTGCACAAAATCAACAGATTCTTGTTGAAGTTTTTGATAAAAAAGTCCGACAAAAGCAGCCTGAGAGGCATGAGATTTGCAGGTATACAGCCAGGCAAACGCTTCTTGTTCAGGATTCCTAAAACCTATACAAAATGACCAGCAAACTCAAAATTTTCTGCCTGACACTCCAACTGATTGCGGGCGGATCGCTCCTGCAAGCGCAAGACAACCCCAACTGCCGGGAAATAATCAGGAAAATTGACTCAATCGCAGTAAGCCGGAATATCACTGAGGCCAATGTATTTTTCAATACAATCGGCAACGTGTTCGATAGGCCCTCTGGCGGATTCACCATAGTGACCCGCAGGGACCAATTCAGTTTTGATGGTCCTTTTCTCGTTATGGGCGGGACTTATTTCAACATGGAAAAACTGGTTTATTTCAAGATCCGGGATAACTCCTTCGACTTATACCTGCAGGGATGGTGAATAATCAGGAATGGTTTTACCCTGAAGGCGTTGATCAGATCACCCAGCTTTGGATATGTATGCCACCATCCATTCGTGCTGGTGGACTACTCTGAACTGAGTTCCGTAGTAAAACAGTTAACTATCAGATTAAAAGGAGTCACCCGGGCTTGCATTTCAGTTTAGCAGGTTTACCTGAAGAAATAGCAGGTTCAGCGAAAAAGGATTATTTTTGCAGCTGAAATTGCGATGGTCTAATTCACATAAATGATTGATTAGTTGCTGAATATCCCGGTCATAAAGAAATTTACTGAAAAGAAGGTGGTAAGGGAGATTCTTACCATGATCTTTTGCGGGGCATTTTCTGCCCTGCTCGGCGTGATCCAGTTTCAGATCCCTGATATGCAGGGTGGTGTGAGTGACCTTCGGGAGATACCTCTGCTTATTGCCATTTTTCACCTCAGCAGCCCCTTTTACACATTCGGACTTGCATTATTCAGTATCATCGGAAGCCCTCCCGAAGTTTATATTTCTACTTATCTGATGCACCAGATCGGGTTGTTGTTTGTCTGGTACCTGTATTCCTGGTTGAAGAGAAAAAAAACTGCCTCTATCATCCATGGGCTATACTGGTTTGGTATAGTACTCATTTATTACCTGGCATTCCTGGTACCTGTGCTGATATTCTCAACCAAGATGCTTGGATTAAACCTCGAGAAGGAGTCCCTTTCGTGGTACACCGAACTCATTTTCCAACTCCGGTTCGAAATTGTAACCGCAGGTCTCATTACCGGGCTATATCTCATGCAGTATGAAACCAGGAATGTTTTGCAACTGCATAAGGAGAAACTGGAGTACCTGGTGGAAGAGCGCACCACGGAACTGGGCAATGCCAATACAGAGCTGATGCATAAAAACCAGGAGCTGCAGATGCAGAAAGAAGAACTTACTGCCACCCTGGATCGGCTGAAGCAAGCCCAGAGTCAGTTAATTCAGGCAGAAAAAATGGCCTCGCTGGGAACCCTTACAGCCGGGATTGCACACGAGATAAACAATCCCCTGAATTTTATTCACGGTGGGATACAATTAATTAATGAGCTTGAAAATGACACCAGCTTAGCCGGAGCCGAGGAAAAGAACGAACAATACCGGGAAGCGGTATCCATGATTGCTTCCGGTCTCGACAGGGCATCCAATATTGTGAAGGCTCTCACTTTGTTCTCCTCACGTGCGAAACCGGTGATGAAGCCAACCAACCTGAATCAGGTGTTGGACAATGTACTGCTATTCCTTAGTTCAAAAATATCCTCGGGACTTTTTATCCGGAAGGAATATCAACTGCGCGAAGAGGTGATGGTATTTGAAGGATGGATTCACCAGGTACTTATGAACATTGTTGATAATGCTATTTTTGCAGTAAATGAACATCTAACCCTGGATTATAAGGAAATAATCCTGCATACCGAGAAATACAAGGATAAGGCCATCATCCGCATCACCAATAACGGACCTCCTATTCCTGAGGACAATATCAGCCGAATATTCGATCCTTTCTTTACAACAAAGGATCCCGGAAAGGGAACGGGTCTCGGATTATCCATCAGCTACAGCTATGTACTTGAACACCATGGCAGCATAAGAGCCATGAACCTCCCGACAGGAGTATGTTTCGAAGTGGTATTACCGATCAAACCAGATTCAGATTCAGTTGCAGGCTCCCTTGAACATCCGGTTTCCTGAGCAACTTTTGCTTCCCTGATTTCGGTAATATGAATGGAAAAAATCCGGATTTTCAGTTATATAAGTTGTAATTAATCCCGGGTTATTTAGAGCCGGTATAAGTTTTGGTTTAAACGTCCAAAAAAATTCCTGAATTAGCCTTTCACCGGCTTACAATTTTATCTTTGTACTGATTTCCCGATTAAGTGTTTTGGATACACGCAAGAAAACAGATGATCCCTCCAACCATAGTATCGTGCGAACCCGACAAACTTTTCTCCAACAATATTTAAGATTTTACCTGATGAATATTCTCCTTTTCCCCATTCATTCCGTAAAATATTTTCGTAACCTAAGATCTGTCAGAACTCTGCTGATATTGATATGCGCCGGATTTCCCGCAATGAATTCGATTGCACAAACAAACCAGGCAGGTGCCTTTTTCGACAGTTGGTCGCCCAAATCAATTCAAATTACGGCTTTTGATACTACTGTGCAGATTGCCGGCAGCCCGACAGTTACTGTAATTATTGATGCGGACTCGGTAATTTCCAAAATCAGTAAATATGTATACGGCCACAATGCTGCTGCCTGGGGTGGTAAGCTGGAACAGAGTTCAACTATGGTAAACCATGTTAAATCGCTCGCTCCGCAGGTTATCCGGTGGCCGGGAGGAAACCTGTCCAATGAATATTTCTGGAAAGCCACCAGCAAAGTTACCTGTCCAAAGGATCTTCCTCCAACCTTCACCTACAGTGATCTGCAATACGGAGCTGCAACAAGCAGCTGGACCATGCCGGTTTCATCCTATTATGATTTTCTTTCCAAAACCAATTCCACCGGGATCATTTGCGTAAACTATTCGTATGCCCGCTATGGAACCAGTGCAGATCCGGTTGCTACTGCTGCAAAGTATGCTGCAGACTGGGTACGATACGACAATGGCCGTACCAGGTACTGGGAACTCGGAAATGAAAATTTCGGTACCTGGGAAGCCGGCTATACGATCGACACCCAGTACAATAAGGATGGACAACCGGCCACTATTTCCGGAACACTCTATGGTAAACATTGCAGGATTTTTATCGAGGAAATGAGAAAAGCCGCCAGGGAAGTCGGTAATGATATCAAGATCGGGGTTGTGGCCATGGACAGCTACGTAACCTATAATACTGTGATGCGGGACTGGAATAAAGGGATGATGAAGGAGGTTGCCGGCCTGGCGGACTTTGTTATTGTTCATTCCTACTATACTCCGTATGCTGAAAACTCGGGCGTATCCACCATCCTTAATTCAGCGTTAAATACAAAAAATTACAAGCAATATGTCACAGATGGTCTGAAGACCTTTGCCAGCCATGATCCATTGCCAGTGGCATTAACCGAATGGAATATTTTTGCAGAAGGAAGCGGACAGGGCACTTCCTATATCAACGGTATCCATGCAGCGCTAATCCTTGGTGAGCTGATTAAAAATCAGTATGGTGAAGGAAATCGCTGGGACTTCATGAACGGGTGGAACAACGGCGACACCCACGGCTTATTCGCTGACGGGGAAACAGGTATCTCACGCTTTACTCCGAGAGCCCCCTTCTTCTATATGTACTATTTTCAAAAATTCTTCGGAGACAGGCTGGTTCATTCTGCAGTAAGCGGAAGCAGTGACGTACTTTGCTATGCATCGAAGTTTTCTTCCGGCCAGAGCGGTATTGCATTGGTTAACAAGGGTACCACAGACCAGCTGGTTCAACTCAGTTTGAAAGGTTTCCGTTGTGGAACCCGCTATTATTCCTACCTGCTTACCGGAGACACGGATAATGGAAATTTCTCAAGAAAGGTTTATGTGAACGGAATAACCAGTGGCGACGATGGCTGGGGGCCCTCACAGTATGCTGAACTGAAACCATCAGGAACTGAAATAAATAGTGAGATATCTGTTCAGCTGCCAAAGCTTTCAGTTTTGTATGTGTTGGTTGAGCACGACACATCGCTTACGGAACAGATTGTTTCGCTGGATTCAATTACACCAAAAGTATTCGGGGATGCTGATTTCAATTTGACATATAACTCCAGTTCCGGACTTCCTGTTGAACTCTCAAGTTCCAATCCTGATGTGGCAATTGTAACAAATGGCCATGTGCACATTACCGGGGCAGGCAGTTGCGATATTATTGCAAGCCAGGACGGAGACACCAGTTATCTTCCGGCACTTCCTGTTCTTCGCAGGCTGGTTGTTAGCAAAGGAGATCAGTTTATCTCCATGGATACCTCGATCGTTTTAACATATGGTATGCCCGACTCCGCAATTCAGGCCAGTGCCAGTTCGGAACTGCCCCTGCAGTTTACAAGTTCGAATACTTCAGTTGCCACAATTATCAATGGCAGTTTGCATATTACCGGAACCGGATATTGTGAAATTACCTCTACCCAGGCTGGTAATGTAAATTATTTTGCAGCCGCTCCTGTTATCCAGAAAGTTTCCATCCTGCCAGGTGAACAAATCATTGATTTCCCTCCTCTTCCGAAAAAAATTGATGGTGAACCGGATTTTTCACCAGGAGCCGTCTCCAGTTCAGGTTTACCCTGTTCCTACACGAGTTCCAATCCGGAAGTTGCCACCATCCTGGAGGGTCAGATACATATTACCGGAGCAGGTAATACAGAAATTACAGCCTCCCAGGAGGGAAACAATCTTTATAATCCAGCCGGGCCCGTTACCAGAGAACTAAGTGTAGCGGAGCCTTCAGCGTTTTCTAAAAATGCTTACCCGGGGGAAGTGAGTATTTCCCCGAATCCTGCCACTGATTATATTATATTGAAATCGCTCCCGGCAAACTGCACAATTCACCTTTATAATGCACTCGGGATAGAAATCGGAAGCTATTATTGCAACTCACCGGAGCTCATGCTTTCTACAACTGGAATCGGAGCAAACGGGCTGTATTTCATCCGGGTGCAATCCTCAGTTCTTCCTTTCATCCTGTCACGATAATCCTGAAACAACAATTTTCCATAAACCAAAACCGATGAAACATCACAAGTATTTTTTCAAAGCCGCCCTCTTAACATGGGCGCTTGCAGGGTTTGCGATGCTCTCCCAGGCTTCTGTTCTGTCGTATAGCAAAACTAATGACGGAATACTCTTCGCACTCGACAAGGGACTTATGAAAATAAACATCTGTCTGCCGACCATGGTGGAAGTAAAGTATACCACCCTGCCCGTGTTTCTGGATAAACCATCCCTGGTAATTACCAATGAGTGGAAGAACAGGCCTGCATTCTCTGTAAGTGAGGTTGGTAATGAAATATGTATCACCACCGACAAATTGAAAATTTTCGTCGACCGGGCAACTCAGGTAATCCGGTACACTACCATCGAGGGCAGGGAAATTCTGAGTGAAGCAGGATCCCAGGGCAAAACGATGAAGGAGGCCATCATTGCAGGCATTCCTACATATAATTGTGCAACTGTTTTTAATTCACCTGCTGATGAAGCCTTGTACGGTATGGGTTGTCATCCGGAAGATACCCTGTCCATAAATTACAAGGGTCGTAATCAGGAAATGGTTATAAAGTACATGACGGGTATGATCCCGGTAATGGTTTCAACAAGGGGATATGGTCTGTTGTGGGATAATTATTCTGCTTCGAATTTTTATGGGGCTGAAGCCGGTAATACGCAATACCGGTATGAATCGGAAAGCGGCAATATGATCGACTATTATTTTATTTACGGTCCTTCGCTCGACGAGGTGATCGCTGCATACCGCACTGCCACAGGGCAGGCGCCCATGTACGGAAAGTGGGCCTTTGGACTGTTCCAGTCGCAGGACCGGTATAAGAGCCAGGCGGAAGTGCTGTCGGTAAAGGACAATTACAGGAAAAATAATTTACCATTGGATGTGATCGTTCAGGACTGGTTTTACTGGGAACCCAACGTGATCGGTTCGCATGTGATGTGGCCTGAGCGTTATCCTGACCCCAAAGGCATGGTAGATGAGCTGCATAAGGCCAACCTGCATGCCATGATCTCTATCTGGCCCGTGATGTCAAAAGGCACCCAGACGTACAACCAGATGGCACATGCGGGAGGGATGACAGATATTCTCTGGGATAATGTAATGACACACATTAAGGATGGATACTACGATGCGCATAGTGAACAAGCCCGCAACTTATATTGGAAGCAGGCATATGACAGTCTGATTGGTCGCTATGGATGGGATGCCTGGTGGGTGGACCAGTGTGAACCGGATAACGGAAATGACCTGAATGCACGCAGAAAATCTAATTTTGCCATTGGTCGTGGCATCGACTATATGAATACTTATTCGCTGATGCATTCCACCGGGCTTTATGAGAACTGGCGTAAAGACGTACCCGAAAAACGCGCATACTTCCTTATCCGTCAGGCCTTTGCGGGTCAGCAACGCAATGCCGCGACACTCTGGTCATCGGATATAACCTGCACCTGGAGGGCATACAAGAGCCAGGTACCCCAGGGGATCAATGCCTGTGCATCGGGCATTCCTTACTGGACCTCCGACATTGGCGGGTATCATTTTCACTGGATGCCACCAGATTGGAGTACACCCTCGAACCGGGAACTCTTCACACGCTGGTTCCAGTTTGGCTGTTTCAGCCCCATCTTCCGCATACATGGAAAAGGTGAACGTGCACTATTCTCATCCAACTGGGATGAACCAACCCGTGCCATCCTGCTTAAATATGACAACCTGCGTTATCGCCTGATGCCTTACCTGTACTCACTCGGGTGGAAGGTGACAAGTGAAAACTATACCCTCATGCGTTCCCTGGCCTTTGATTTTATGGACGACCCGGCCATTGTAAACATTCCAGACCAGTATATGTTTGGAACTGCCTTCCTGGTAAATCCCGTGACTGAGCAGATGTATTCTGCAACGAACAGCAAGAATATCAAAAAGACCAGGAAGGTCTACCTGCCAAAGGCAAATGACTGGTATGATTTCTGGACCGGTAAACTCCTCAAGGGAGGACAAACCATCGAGGCAGCCGCTCCGATTGAAACAGTCCCCTTGTATATCAAAGCCGGATCGATTGTTCCCATGGGACCTTACCTGCAATATGCCACAGAGAAGCCTGCCGATCCCATCGAACTTAGAATCTACACGGGAGCAGATGCGGAGTTTTTGTTGTATGAAGATGAAAACGACACCTACAATTATGAAAAAGGCATTTATTCCACCATCTCAATAAAATGGGATGAAGCCTCGAAAACACTCACCATCGGTGATCGCAAGGGATCCTTCCCGGGTATGTTACAGAACCGGACCTTCCGGGTGGTATGGGTAAATGCGAAAAACGGAATCGGGATTGAGCCTGCGAAAGAGGCAAAGGAGTTTATGTATTCGGGAAAAGAAATCAGGATTACAAAATAATTCTATGATCTTTCCTCTTAGATACCTGGTATTGCTTTAACAGATTGCCCGCCTGTCCCGTCGGGCAGGCTTCACTTCGTTCGCAATGACAGGTCCCGTTCAGTAGAAGGATCAGGCTTCGCCTGATCCTTCTACTTTTAATAAGAGTCGTCACTGCATCTCACCACTACAGTGAAATGAAAAAAATATGAAGATGACATTTAATGTTATGGAGATTGCGCGGGCTTTGTCTTGCAGAGGCCGAGGAACGAGGCGTGTGCCTACGCTGAAGCTTCGGCGCAAGCGTAAGCATCTGTGCGCATGGTTTATCAACTCAATCCCACACCTAGATGCTTCGGGTGCGCTCCCCTGCAGGCAACCTGGCTGCACCCTCTGCATGACAAACCCCCTGGCTCACAATCTGATTCCAACGTATTTAAATACATAACATTCATGAACGATGTCATTATAAGACAAGAACCCAATCCGAATGCGGAGCGGTTGGACAATCTGCCCTGCAAAACAGATTTCCTATGAAACACAAAAAAACAAGAGCATTCCGTACCACTAAGGAAGGTGATCCTTACCCGGTAAGATAATTAGCTAGTTAACTTTCACTCTCAGCACCTCAAAGCCTGTTGGACGGGCAAGGCTGAAATCCTCCCCTGGGTTTCGGATTTCAAATGTTTGCTCCTCACCCGGCTTGAGCTCATCAATCTGAATTTTCTCATTTCCCGAGCTAAGAAGGTAATTTCGAAGGGTATAGCTGGGAATCCCCGTTTTACCCTTCAGCGTAATTTGCAAACCATTTGCTCCTTTTTCAGCTCTGGTTACAATTACCGGGGAGCTGATCTGCTTAAGAATTTCATACGAGGGTTTACCATTCAGATTAATATCGCAAACCCCGTGCACCCGCTGCGGATAGCTGTAAGTGGTATCTTCTCCAATGTGTGTCCGGTAATCATTCAGGCAAAAATAGATGGCCCCGGCCACATACTCCTTTGATTCATAAAATGCAATCTGCTTTTTCATCTCTTCAATACGGCGCGGATCACCACCTTTATGTACAGGCTCACAGACGCCCCATTCAGAGATGGTAAGCGCTTTACCGGGATAATGTTTTGCTATGGAATCGAGTTCGGATGGAACCACATCGACTGTTTTACCATACCAGGTACTGAAGTACTCGTTGAACATCATCATATCAAAAAGGGAGGATGCATCAGGTTTTTCGTATTCTGCATGAAGGCTGTTTGACACATAATTTACCAGCCGTGATGAATCGATGGACTTCGCGTATTTATACAATTTCCGGAACCCGGCAATATTTGTGCTGTCATGTGCGGCTAATTCATTCCCGATGCCCCAGGCGATGATGGAGGGGTGATTGAAATGGTTCGTTATCATCTCGTCAAGATGCTGAAATCCCAGGTTTATTAAGGTGTCGCTCAACAAGGTCACCCAGCCCCAGTAAGGTATTTCTTCGTGTACCAGTATTCCATTCCGGTCGCACCAATCGAAGACTGCCTCGTCCTGCTGCCAGTGAAACCTGGTGAAAATGCAATTCGCATTTTTCATGAGCATCAGGTTCTTCTCCAGCTCTTCCTTTGTTTCAGCCATGCCATGTTCGAGGCTGGAGCCTGGCATCCATTCCACTCCCATGAGCCGGATGGGTTCTCCGTTGAGGTAATAGCGGTTGTTTTTAACTTCGATGCTTCTGAATCCGAAGGTGGTGGAATATTCATCAACCAGCTTTCCCTTCATGGACACCCGTACATTAAGCTTATAGAGGTTCGGAGCATCGAAATGCCAGGCATTCACCTTATCGAAAGGCAGTATAGCAGAAAATACACCATCCTTAAATTCTCCATTCAAATCGCCCTTGAATATTTTCTTTCTGCTGTGCTGATTCTCCTCAGTTATCGAAGCGGTTAGTGCAAGATCATTTTCACTGTCCGCATTAACACCCAAAAAATCAATATGAATCCTGGCAGTTCCTCCTGCACCGGCAGGTTTCGCATCCACCCGTATATTCCTGATGGCCGTTTTATTTGTAACAAGCAGGTATACATTCCTGGTGATTCCCCCGTCATTTGCCCAGTCGAAGCTGGTCATGAAAGGGATGTTGGTCCGTGAGGGTGAATTATCAACCTTGACAGTAAGCCGGTTTAAGCCTTTAACAACAAATGGGGTTACCGGAATATAGAACCGGTTATATCCCGAGCCGAGGTGTTTACCAGCTTCTTTCCCGTTCACATAGATTGTCGCGTCGTGGTATACCGCATCGAACTGCAGTCGGATTTCTTTTGACAGGTCATCGTCATCTAACTCAAAGCTGCGCTCGTACCAGCATATCCCGGTATATTTCTCCATGCCCTTTTCGGCATTCCAGGCATGGGGAACCCTTACCTTCCTGGTAAGCTTGGCAGGAATACCGTTTTCCGGCCACCTGCCGGAATCTCCAATGGCATTGTCCCCTTTGGAGAAACTCCATTCTCCACTGAGCAGCATGGTCTTTCGAATATTGTTTTCATTTGAACAGGAAACAGCAGAGATGAACGACACCATCCAAAAAACCAATAAGTAAGTTTTTCTCATTTCTTTTCACTTTAACAGGAAAATCAAATTGGTAAGTGAATTTAGACAATAAATTCATTAGAAAAAAATTCATGCTACATAATTGAAAAGCACCAACAGATTAGCATGGTGACTATCCTCAATCGATTTCATGTATTTCGACCTCAGAAATTGTGGGCCCACCCCAAGAATTAATAATATTAATCTTTACACAACCTGTAACAAGTTTTCTGAACCTGCAAACCCTTTTTTCTCCTACACTTGTTCCTTCGGCAACCTGAACCCACTCATTATCCTTCTGACATTCTACAGTGAATTTCTGTATCCTTGTACCCAGGGCTTCATAAATTATCACCTGGTCAATTGTTCTCGGTTTTCGCAGGTCAATCCTGATCCAGGCTTGCCTTACAGTATCATCCGTTGTCCAGCGTGAAAGCTCATTTGTGCTGTTATCAACCAACATGGAAGGTGAATACCAACTTTGATTTCTATAGGTATTGGATGCTGTGGCTATAAAATCATCCAGGGGATCGATAAGAGGAATTCCCATGACCTCCCTGTCGAGAACGAGTTTAATAACAGTGGAAACACTATCGCGATGTAAAAGTGGGACAGTAAACTCCATGGTCCCGTTAAGTTCCTTGTACCCTAAGGGCTCACCGTTCAGCAGTCTTACTTCGGTTACCTTTGCAGGAAGGGAGGGAATTACAAGTTTGTTCCCCTTCCAATTAAAAACAGGGAGGTAGATGGAATTTCCCTTCCGTGTACTTGCAAAATTATGTCCCGGCAGATATGGGCCACCCCGTGTTCCATAGATTGATTCTCCGTTTTTCTTCAGCCAGTCACCCATTTCTTTTAACCGGTTTACCTGATCGGTTTCGATCTTTCCTTCTGCATCGGGTCCTACATTGAAAAGGAGGTTACCGTCTCCGGCCGCACTAAGAATAAGGGTGTGCAGGCATTCACCAAGGGATTTTACCCGTTCATTTGGTTTCCAGGCCCACTGATCCCCAATGGTCATGCAGGTTTCCCAGGGCCTGTCCATCTGCATTTTGCCCACGCGTTGTTCGGGAGTATCGAAATCACCCGGGGCCCCGCTGCGGTTGTTAATGATGATATCGGGCTGCAGGGACCTGGCCAGGTCAATGACTCCTGCCCCCCTTATTGAGTCGAACTCCTGGGGTACGTCAAACCATAAAACTCCCAGCGGACCATAGTTAACCAATAATTCTGCTACCTGTCGCTTCAGGTATACTGTATATGCTTCAAGGTTGCTTTTCTCCCGTCGCACACCACCACCCGGGCTGGTAAGCGGGAAATCCGGATGGTGCCAGTCGCAGGTAGAATAATATGTACCGAAACGCATTCCCTGCCGGTTGCATGCAGCTGCCAGTTCCTTCACCACATCACGATGTAAGGGTGAATTCATAATATTGTAATCTGTTTGCCGGGTATTCCACAGGCAAAAACCATCGTGATGCTTTGTTGTTAGAATGATATATTTCATCCCGGCCTCTTTGGCTATGCTCACCCATTCGTCGGCATTGAAATTTCCCGGATTGAATTTTTTATATAAATTGTCATACTCTTCCACAGGGACCTGGCTGCCCCGCGACCAGCCAATCTCGGTGCCTTTCAAAGAAACGGGGCCCCAATGGATAAACATGCCAAAGCGGGCATCCTGCCACCAGACCATGCGCTCTTCCTGGGTAACAGGTATCTGCGAAAAAACAGGCAGAGAAAATATGGATAACTGAAGTACGAAGTGGCATAAGACCGGCAGTAACTTTTTCATATCAATGCACATTTAATGTATAGGAACTTCTATTCCACAATAATTTTATGTGTAAAGGATTTTTTTTCCATTATCACAGTGAGGAAGTAAACTCCTTTTACCAAAGGCTCCCTGGCTGAAATTTCGTACCCGGAATGTACCAGTTTCGTCCCGGCAGGAACAATCCTTCCATAAAGATCCTGAAGTCTGAAAACACAAGTTTCTCCATTATGGACATCATCAAATTTCACAGTGAAAATATTGCTCTGCACAGGATTAGGATAAACGTTAATACCCTCATCCCGTGCAAACTCACCGATCCCATCCGGAATAATCCCGGGACAGATACCATTCTTCTTTGAGACTTGCACTTCTGCCAGGGAGAGTGTTCCAACACCTTTTATCTGTATACGCAGGTAACGCCCGCAGGCATTTATCTTAATGATTGTTTTTTCGCCTGCCTTTCCTGCAAAATAGTATTTCCAGACATTGGAATCGGCTGCAAGTGTCAACGGATTGGCAGATTTAAACGGTTCCTTTGAAACGAAAACATAAAAATTTGCGAGTCGTTCACCGCAGCAATCCGTGCGATTCCAGAGGGTAACCGAAACAAGCGAGTCTACCTGTTCCATATCCCACATCCACCAGGGATTTGATACATTTTCGGCAGTATGACTTACGGATCCTCCGAAAAATGTTCCATTAGTATTCCCGTCAACAGCCAGTTTTGCATACCCGTTATAAGCGGTTGATGATTGTGAAACAATCTTTGATACCGGCAGGGTATTAACAATTTTCAGGAGAGGAATAGAAGTCAATATACCCCTGTCAATTGATCGGATTGCCCCACCGCTGAATTCCAGTTCAACTGAATCCTTGTAGTTAACGGGATTTGCAAGTGTAATGGTGATCGAATTAAAAAAAGTACTCAGGCTCGATAGGGTTACACGGGTTCCATTCACGAAAACCCTGAAATAGGAAAGCTGGCTTTTGGAATCAGTAAGCCGTTTATCAAAATCAAGTTGAATTGCTTCACCGTCCTTTATTATTGTTGACTTTACAAGACCTGGGGGCATCCCGGGTGCATTATTCCGAACAGGGAAACCTGTAAAGGGTTTGAGATTCCATTATCCCACCCCGTCAGTTCAATTCCATTATAAGAAACGGACATAGTATCCTCAAGGAAAACAGGTGATGAGAGGCATAATACCCAGGTCACCGAATCGTCCTGATTGAGCGTCTGTGAACTTACAGGAATAGCCTGACCGGTTCGCTGGTTCATTATTTCAAACGGATCCGCTGCTGAACCCTTCATCTTTTTATTAAAGGTAAGTTCAATATATTCCCCTTCGCTGTCTGTAGTCGCATAAAGCAGTCGGGGTGAAGATCCAGGTAATAAATTGTCTATAACCCGCCAGGAAATATCCTGCAAGGGAATACTGTCGGAATTCACCAGCCCGCCACCGGAATAGCTGAAGGACAACTCATCAGCATTGAGAATATTTTCGGTAAGATGAATGGTAATCACTGAATCAGCAGGCAGGTAAAATGTCTGGTCTATCGACAGGGTGTCAGTGCCATTCCTGACTATTGAAAAACCGGTGATTGTATCTGGTAAAGTCATTGCTTCTGAAAGTTGAAACCGGATGATGCGGCTACTGTCAACAGTCTCTGCTGATATGATAGCAGGATAAGAAGCGGGAACAATAGAATAGACGGCCCCGGCTGTTGTACCAAAACTGCAGTTTTCCCCCTCCTTGCTGTAAATTATCCTGTTACCAGCCTCATCCCTTACTATAAGCGCATTCCCTGTCCATGGATTACGGAGGGTGCATCTTTTGCCCTTCTCGCTGAAGATACGCAACCCGTTAATTGTTCCATCATCCCATTCGGCTGAAACCAGAAAAGCACCCTCAGCCCTGAAATTTTTCATGCTGATATGTTTCCACCTGGAGGGGACAGCAGGAAAAATCCGGATGATCCCATTCCAGCTTTGCAGCAAAAGGTAGTCAATGCTCTCGACTGCTGCCAGGGGAGTTTCTATCACAGCTCCACCTCCCTCATAGTACATGGTGTTCAATTGTATGAGGTTTCTCGATTTCATCAAATCAAGGGTTGTGATTGCCTTATCTCCCATACCCAATGTGGCATACATGGCACATCCCGCAGTAAATGTATATCCTGCTGCTCCGCTTGCCTGACTGAGTGTCTGCCAACGCTCAAGTGACTTTTCAAGCAGCAAGGCTGCATCAGCGCTTTGATCAGGTGTTACCAGGTGATAAGGATAAAACGCCAGGAGGTGCGAAAAGTGCCGGTGTCCAATATCAAATCCCTGATCGGCATTGACTCTGAATCCATTTCCATCCGTTGGAAATTCCGCCAGGTTGGCAAGTTTCTCTTCCCAGGAATCTCTTTGCGGGTCGTTTATTACTAGTTCAGAATCCATTTCCAGCAGGGTGCTGAAAACCCAAAAAGCCGACATAAGTCCGTAGTTTGCATCCGGGTGTAATGCACCGCCTCCTGTATCTTCGTATTCCGGAGAACGGGAAGGGTCGAGGTGGTACTTGCCATCTGAACCTTTTTTTAATTTTGAAGAGAGGAACACTGCATTTTCCTTCAACATTGGGAAGAGCGCCAAACCGATTGAATCATTGCCGGAGAATTTCCAGTACTTCCAGTAGAGCTGGAGTAACCAGGGCATGTTCCCATATTCATCACCCCAGTTTCCAATCCCGTCGTAGGTACTCGAGCGTCCCACATTGATGCCAACACCGGCTGCATTTTGAGAAAATGCTCCCGCCTTATAGATCCGATCCATGCCTCTGATAAAGGCTTTCCCTGCCTCCAGTTTGTTGGCAGTATACATGGGGAAGTAGGATAATTGCACGTTCAGATTCCACCATACACCAGCCCAGCCTGCCTGCCAAATCCAGGATCCCTGTGTATCCATGATGAGATCGGAATTTTCGGAGGAGGCACTGGCCAGTTTGTACAACTGGATAAGCCTGAACTTTTGCCAATACGGTTCATCCTGTATTTCGAGGTAATTCGACTGCATATAGGCATGCCACCAGGCCTGGTGCCGGAGTGTAACAGACTGCCAGCCTTCATTTACAACAACTTGCAAACGTGTCACGGCATCCAGTGCAGCCTCGTCTGCTGCAAGACTTACATTTGAATTATCGCTGGTTCCGATAGCTACATAAAGAACCTGGGTACTGTCTGGCAGTTTAAAAAGCTGCGATGCAACCACATGGGCTCCCTTTGATTTCATTCTATTAATCACCAGGTCCACATCACCCTGCCTTACCAGTTCAGGTTTGGGTGGTAAATAGGCTGCATAATCAGAAGGATTTTTATTATCCAGGTAAAATTTGGGCGATATACCCCATTCTTCCCTAACAGCAAGTTTAGCATTGGCTTCTGCCTGATTGCCCTTTAATACTGCTATAAACACCTTGTTGTCGCGTTCAGCGAACACCCGCCAGTTTATCATCCCCGAATCAGTTGTTATTACGCCGCTTACTTCACCATCATAGAGATTCATCCGCATGGTCTGGTAGGTTCTCTTTCCCTGCGGTGCAATCACGATATTACCGGCATATACTTTTGGGACACAATATTCGTAATTGGGAATCGAAGTATAAGCGATAGCTTTGTAATGCGCCATTAGCATTCTGATCCCGTTGGGATTCTTCGGGTCCTGCATGATCATCGCACCCTGTACGCCGTCACCGATGAACGCCCCGTGAAAAAAGTTGGAATCGACTGTATTATTCCAAATCAGATCATGTTTTGAAACAAATTCAGACCAGTCAATTTCCTGGGAGAAAGTATAGCCTCCGGAGATTAACATAATTACAAAAAACGGAATTCTCCTGATTGCGTTCATAGTGTATTGGATAATCTGTTTAGACATAAATTGGTAAAGACTAAAATCAAAACCATGGATCGCTTCAACCCCTAAACTAGAAGGTTTCTTTTTCCAGTTCACCTGCGATGATAGGATCCTTTGCCGGCGTATCGTACCAAAGTTTTAGCTCCCGGGAGAAAGCCAACTTCGCAGACTGAAACAGAATGAATATAAGCAGACCAAGTGGCAGAAAAATGGATTTTAAATTCATAGCTCCAGAAATTAATGAAAGAAAATAATGGCATGAAAAAACGGATGGAACAACCTGATTCAAAATTAGATTGAAATAATAAAGGAATAGTTTAAAAAAACGTAATTCAAGTTCAAAATTCAGATATTTTTGCATTTCACAGCAGTATACATTTAACAGAAGAAGATGAGTTCACGAAATACCTATGAGGTTATTAACAGTCTGAAACTTGACCTGTTGTTCACCGAATTCAAGCAGGTTGGCACTTGGTGGAACTATAAAAATATTATAAGTCCCTTTTCGCGGCTTTTTCTTATCCCCAAAGGAGAAGGCTGGATTTCAAACAGTGACCGGGAATACCATCTCACCGCTGGCACGCTATTTTTAATTCCTCCTTTCACGCGACACTCCTATCGTTGTGATAAGAGCATGGATCACTATTATGTCTGTTTTCTTGAATCCACGGATGGAGCCCTGAGTATCTGGGAGCTGCTTACCTTCAACTATTTGATTGAAGCACAGGATACAGATTACCAGCTCATGAGGAGGCTTCAGGAAATCAACCCAGACGGCAGTTGCCAGACTATGATCCTATAAATTATGATAATAAACCAAACCTGCTTTCAGTAGGTCGTGGTATTCATCCATCACCTGGTCCGCAGCTGGAGACCAACGGTATCCTGATGCAACTTTTTTCGCGATTTGTTACAGGGAAAAAGAGTTACCGGATTTGCAGGCCCGTTCATACACAAGGATACACCTGGTAACCAGCTATATTCAAGGAAACCTGGATAAAAAACTTAGCCTTAATGAACTTGCATCACTTATCTACCTGAATCCGGAATACTTTTCCCGACTGTTCAAACAGGTTATGGGTGTTAAGCCAAATGAATATATCACCCGGAAACGTATTGAAAAAGCGCAGGTACTGCTTATCACCTCCGGGCTCAGCCTGGCTGAAATAGCCGTACAGGTTGGCATTCCCAATATTTCGTACTTCTTCACCTGTTTTAAAAAGCACACCCAGGTCTCACCTGAAGAATTTAAGCGCATGAATGCCGGAATTCAGACTCAATAGAGACATTCTAGCAGCTCTTTCTCTTGGTTCCAGACGTTTTATATACTAATCCGACTGATGCACCGTTTGCTTCAGGAAGTCCAGGTTAAGAAAATAAGATATACCATTGCGGCCAGGCCTTATTTTGAAGTACCTTTACCCTTAAATTGTGAGTTTGCCGGAATTTTCATTGACTGATGGCAAAAGATATAATTTTTTATCAGTCAACACATTCGATCCGATATAATATTCTGGCAACTGTTCATCTTCACTTATAAAAAACCAGATACACCGATTTCCTGCAACCAAAAAAAACAAACAATGAAAAACAGAATCATTGAAAAGCTCATTCTATTTATCCTGGTATTGGTCGCGGCAGCCTGCTCAAGAAGCGATCAACCCAAGATAAATCTGGTGCATATACAGGGTGTTACCGATGTGTACAATTTGTCGAAAACACATACCTATTTCGGCAGTTATTCACTCGACGACCAGCTTACCGGAATGGCTCTTGAAGATGGAGACCTTCTTTATGTAATCTGCGGGGATGAATCTTCTGACATTTTTTTCCGCTATCATGCCCGGCAGGGTGAGGCCCTGACTTTCAAAACTGATTCACTTACACCGTTCAGAATAAGCTTGAATGATGGGTTATTCTCACTTAACCTGTCTGATTCAGCAGCCTGGGAATGGCTTGCCCGAACTGAAGATTCAGGGCTTGACAGTCTGCACTCCATCAGTCTGAAACTTCCTGTCCCGGAGAGGGAGATCGGGCTTCTGCAAAAACTGGCAAAAACCAGGCCGGATGTTAACCTGATGATCGAGGCCAAAGATCAGTCAGACCAATGTGAACAGATACTCAGTATCTTCAAACCGGATTGGTTGTACCTCACGATTGACACAAGCTGGACACCCGGTGAAACCACAATTGAAAATCTTAAGAATCTCAGTCTGCTTGGGCTGGAAATATCCCAGTTAACAGAAACGGGACTGAGTCAGCTTTACCGGTTACAAAATATTCAACAACTCATAATATCATGGGATCCCGGGAAAGGACCTGCAATAGATTTCAAAAAATTCAACAAATTATCATCCCTTACCCTGAAAGATTCGGATATTAAGTCGCTAAATCAGATGAGTATTCCGGAAAAAATTGAAAGCTTATTCCTAGTTGAATGTGACTCTCTCACTGATATTCATGCTGTATCTGCTCTAAATGACCTGAAAGTATTCGGACTAAGCG
The DNA here is from genome assembly GCA_046329925.1 of Bacteroidales bacterium. Classification (GTDB taxonomy): domain Bacteria; phylum Bacteroidota; class Bacteroidia; order Bacteroidales; family JAAYUG01; genus JAXLTS01. Next base: position 10,136 of record JAXLTS010000004.1, on the reverse strand, counting down.
GATGCGATATACTCGCCGAACCAGGGCCATTAGCCGGACTCAAAGACTCTGCCTGGCTTTCCCTGCCGCGACCGGTAAAGCAACATCAATTTGACTCCCTGCTGCCACAATTTAAATCCTTACAGGTACTCGAGGTACTGGACTGTGATTCGATAACGGATCTTACTATTCTGGGCGGACTCACCCGGCTAAAAGCTCTTTCGATTACATCCGGCCCGGTTAATCCGATGTCACTCGGAGGGATGGATCATTTAAGTTTGCTGGTTATTAAACCAGACACCGGCATAACCGGAGAAAACCAGGTGAGGGAACTGCGATCACAGTTACCTTCCACACTGGTCGTTCCCGGTAAGGGATTCTGCCTGGGTTCCGGCTGGTTACTTCTGTTAATACCAGCTGTTATTCTCGGGATGCTCATCATGGTATTCTTTAAATCAGTAAAAACCAGGGTGCAAAATTGAATCTGATCCGGACCTCACCATACATATCTGGTGCTCTAGTAGTGGCAGGAACCTGGGTATTGGGAATTTCTGTTCATCGTTTTCCATTACTTGCTTTTACAGGAATTGTATTGTCTGCTGCCGGAATTGTATTAAAGGCAGGTTCTGTAGGGGAATTACTGACAATTTCCGGATTGTCCTCGTGGAATAAGAAAAGTATTATTTATTCCATCCCGGGAATTCTGACCGGTCTGGCGCTGGCATTCTTTTACAGTCAGGCCTATGGTACCAACTTTCTACCGGCCACGCTGATGATCCAGGCAATAATTGCACCGCTCATCGGGATAACCGAGGAACTTATTTTCAGGGGGTACATCCAGGGGATTTTTAAGGGATTTGACGGATGGTTCGGGATCCTGGCAGGAGCGGGTTCGCATGCTGTTTACAAGTTGCTTGTAATTGGAAGCTATCCTGAGGAGATTGGCGCCAGTTTGATTTACCTCTTTCTCTTTACCCTGGTTGCAGGTATTCTGTTCGGGTGGATGCGTAAACTTGCCGGGAACCTGCTTCCGGCTGCCCTGGCCCATGCGGTCTTCGACCTTGTCATTTATGGCGGACTGGCTACACTGCCTGGCTGGGTGTGGTACTGACCTGCACCTATTAAAGTGCTTCATGTATACCGGTATATTCAGGCTGGTTTAGTGTGCCCACTAAAAAGGACACCTTATATATATAGGTATTAAGACAGCAGAAATATCTGCACCAAACCTGCGGATAACAACAATTAACAAGGGTTTCAAAAAAAAAGGGCTGAACAAAGTTCAGCCCCCATGCGTATCGCAAAAGAGATTCTTACTTCTTCACAGCAGCAGCAAGTTCAGCGCCAGCTTTGAATTTCACAACCTTCTTGGCAGCGATCTTAATTTCTTTTCCAGTCTGGGGGTTACGGCCAGTACGGGCATTCCTCTTTACAACGGAGAAAGAACCGAAACCAACGAGAGCAACGCGGTCACCTTTTTTCAGAGCAACGGTGGTAGCCTTTACAAAAGCATCCAGAGCTTTGTTGGCATCTGCCTTGGTAAGCTTAGCATCTGCAGCAATGGCATCGATCAATTGAGCTTTGTTCATAATAGTTAATTTTAAGGGTTAAAGTATGAAATAAATAAAGGTAAAACGACTTTACGTTTCATGGCAAAAAGGTAGCTATTTTAGGGGAAATAGCAATTTATTTTTAAAAAAAATAGTTAGCATACTTATTCACAAAAAGGCCACTGCCTTGCCGTAACAAGGGATTGGGCACATTCATTTAAATATCAACAACTTAACTCTTTCAGAAAATATATTTCCTCCAGAATTATCAGCATATTCCGTATCCTTTTTAGGGTCGGGTTATGAAATCTAATCAGGTGAAAAGGCCCTGTTTTCTTCGTATTTTCCTTAAATCTGCCAAATATCCGGGCATTTTTGAGCAGATTTGCTCCCTGTTCAAAGGCAGATTACCTCCCCGATTCTCCCCCCGGTTCAGCTTTGCATTACCTGGCAGGTAGCTCCGGGGTGATTTGCAAAAAAAATGAAAGCAATCTGTTTAAACATAAAAATATTTTTACATTTGCAATATAATACTTGCTTGTAGTATTTAATGAAACTCAGTAATACATCGGAGTATGCCTTGCGGATTCTGGCCTTTATGGCCCGGGATCCCAGAAAGATCTACCCTGCCTCCTCCCTGGTTGGTTCGCTACATATTTCGGATAAATACCTCCGGCGCCTTATGACCGATCTTACAAAAGCAGGATTTATATATAGTGTACAGGGTCGTGACGGAGGTTATGCCTTTGCCAAAAAGACCTCCCGGATACGCCTGTCAGAAATTATCGATGCCGTGGAAGGGATGGACAAATATACCGGTTGCGTGATGGGGTTTGAACAATGCAGTGAGAAAAATCCATGTGTAATGCATTCATCCTGGGTTAAAGTAAGGCAGGAATTCATTTCATCTTTCAGTTCAATGAGCCTCGACGACCTTGATTTCAGCAAGATAAACAAGTTTTAATTTTTTTAGTAATATATACTACTTTAATGTAGCATTTAAAATCAAAACCTGAAACATATGAAACAAACGTTACTTGACAAATTTATGACCAGGAAAGGGTTGTATACCGCTTTCTGGATCATAGCCATCATCATGGTGAGCATGTTGATCTATTACACTGCCAATCTGCAGAAGGAGGTTCCGCCAATTCCCCAGCAGGTGAAATCGGTGTCCGGAGAACTCCTCTATACATATGACGATGTAATCGAGGGGAAGGGATACTTCCAGCAGTTCGACCTGATGGACTGGGGAACCATGCTGGGAATGGGCGCTTACATGGGTCCCGATTTCTCCACGGATTTTTTGCATTACAGGGCAGAGTTCCTCTACGATTATTATGGTCGGGAACTTTATGGAAAGCCAAACAAGGATCTTTCGGATATAGAGCGGGGTGCGGTTAAGGAACGTGTAAAACAGGATTTCCGGAAGCAAACCAGTTTGCTCAAAGAGACCACGGTTTATACCGATGCCTCAGCCAGCGCCTATAAGAAGAATGTAGAATATTTGGTGAATCTGCTGGTAAACGGTGACCCTTCAAGGGCATTTAAAGGTGGAGTTATCCGGTCGGAGGAGGCACAAAAAATCGCAACCTTCGTTGACTGGGCCCAGCTGGTAGCCTCTTCCTGGCGTACAGGAACCCAAAGAACCTGGTCGAACAACTGGCCACCTGAACCGCTCATCGACCAGAACCTGACCTTCCTGTCACATAAAATTTCCCTCTGGGAGTTTCTCCTGCTTTGGACATTGACCATTGTCGTCATTTTCCTTGCATACGAATTCCTTTTCAAAAAGGAGGAGGGCGAGAAACTGGAAGAGCCACTCAGGATAACTTCTTTGTTCAAGTCCCAAAAGAAGCTTCTTAAGTACATTCCCATTGTGGCAGCACTTTTTGTGGTGCAACTTTTTCTGGGTGGGTACCTGGCACATTTATATACAGAGCCCACGAAGGACTTTCTCATCTCTCAGTCTATTCTTCCCTTTAATGTGCTGCGCTCCATGCATACCCAGCTGGCCATTCTCTGGGTGGCAGTTGGCTGGCTGGTGGGCGGACTACTCATTGCCCCATGGGTTGCGAACCGGGATCATAAATATCCCTGGCTGGTGGATGTGCTTTGGATAGCATTACTGGTAGTAGCGGTAGGGAGCATCATCGGTTTGTACATGGGTGCTACCGGCAAGATGCGTGATACATGGTTCTGGCTGGGCAATGAAGGGCGTGAACTTGTTAATCTCGGACGTTTATGGGATATCGGCCTGGTGGTTGGACTTGTATTCTGGTTCCTGCTTATTATTTCGCTTATCCGCAAAGCTGCCACCAACAATCCCATCGTCAGTACAATTATATGGTCTGCCTTTGCCATTGCCACCCTTTACATGGCCGGTATGATGCCGATCCACAAAATAATGCCGAACTACACGGTAGATGACTATTACCGCTGGTGGGTAATCCATCTTTGGGTGGAGTTGACCTTTGAGCTGTTTGCAGCAGGGGTAATCGCCTTCTTTACCGTTTCACTCGGGCTTATTACACACAAGACAGCCGTACGTGTGATGTTCTTTGAACTGTTCCTGATTTCATTGAGCGGAACATTGGGTGTCGGGCACCACTATTTCTGGCAGGGACTCGATGAGTACTGGATTGCCATTGGCGGGATATTCTCAGCGCTGGAACCGCTTCCTCTTGCCCTTATGATTGTGGAGGCATGGAAAAACAAACGTGAAAAGATGCACTCCGGTGAAGATTTCAGTTTTTCAACCCCCTTCATGTGGATAGCTGGTTCAGCCGTATTGAACTGGATCGGTGCCGGCTTCTTTGGCATGGTCATCAACACCCCGACCATCAGTTACTACTCGCATGGCACCTACCTCATCATGCCACATGGCCATGTTGCCCTTCTTGGGGCATTTGGCTATATCTCCATCGCGTTTATTTATATGGCATCCCGTGCCAACTCGCTTGCCAATGGCCTCGAATGGAATGACAAACTCAGTCGTATCGGGTTCTGGACACTAACCACAGGTGCCTTACTTTTTGCCATCCCAACCTACATTATCGGGATGCATCAAACTGAGACCGCCATGCAAGCCGGATATTTCTACACCCGCACCCATGAAGCCGTTGAGGCTCTCAAGGGTTGGATGTGGGCCCGTACGGTGCCTGATGTCCTGATGATAACCGGCGGTCTGATTATTTTCTATGATTTGTTTCAGAAAACTTTCCTTGCAAAAAAGAAATCTGTAAATTAACCAATACTGTTGAACATGCCGGGGACCATAATCCCCGGCATGTATTATTAACTATTCTATGCTCAGTTTTTTCCGCAAGTACCATAAATGGATAGGAATCATTGCCAGTTTTTTCCTGCTCCTTTTTGCCCTCTCCGGCATCCTGCTTAATCATCGTGAAACGATTTCGCCGATCGATGTCAGTCGAACCTGGTTGCCGGAGGTATACCGGTATTCCAACTGGAACAATGCATCTCTGAAAGGCAGCCTGAGGCTTTCGCCCGACAGCATCCTTATTTACGGGAACATTGGTATATGGCTAACCGATTCAAGCTGGAGCAAATTCGAAGACTTCAACACCGGATTTCCAAAGGGCATTGATAACCGAAAAATAAGCAAACTTGTTCTTTTTAAAGACAAAACACTCGTAGCAGGTACCCAATTCGGATTATTTCACTATGATAAATCGGTCAAGGCCTGGTCCCGGACGAATCTTCCCGTGCGTGATCCTAATGTGACCGATCTTTTGCAGGTTCAGGACAGCCTATTGATTTTAACCAGATCAGAACTTCTGGTAAGCAAGGATCTATCGGCCATCACCCCGTATTCGTTGCCGCCGCCTGAGGACTTTGACAATAAAATAGGGCTTTTCAAAACCCTGTGGGTCATTCACAGTGGTGAAATATACGGACTTGCCGGGAAGTTACTTGTGGATTTGGTTGCTCTTATATTCATATTCCTCATGATCACCGGGCTCATCCTGTTCCTGAAGAAGAATAAACTCAGGTCAAAGGGCAATACAGCCAATACGAAAAACCGGGTCCGGAAGAATATACGCTGGAATCTGAAATGGCACAACAAGGTTGGATGGATTACAGCCATAGTGCTTATTTTGACAACCTGTACCGGCATGTTTCTTCGTCCTCCCCTGCTGGCCCTCATCGGTTATGCCAAAGTTGGGAAAATTCCATATACCAGCCTTGATACGCCGAATCCATGGTACGATATACTTCGCAGGATCAGCTACATTCCTGAAAAAGACCTTTTCATCCTGGCAAGTTCTGAGGGCTTTTATTACTCAGATGACCAGTTCAAAACCAAAATGAAGAAATTCACTAATCAGCCTCCGGCCAGCATCATGGGAGTTACGGTTTTTGAACGCTACAATGAAGATTTCATGCTGGTGGGATCATTCGAAGGTCTTTTCGCATGGGATTTTGAAGAAGGAACACTGATTGATTATATCAGCAGGACACCATACCAACCAACAAGCAGACGAGGATCTCCTGTGGGTGAATTCAAGATTTCAGGCTATTCAAAAGACTATAACGGGGAAGAAACAGCCTTTGATTATGGATCGGGAGCAATTAAACTCCAGGGTAAAAAACCATTTATCGGAATGCCTGATAATATTTTACAATCGACACCTATGCCTCTCTGGAACCTGGCCCTCGAGGTACATACCGCGCGAATTTATCAGCCGCTGATTGGCAATTTCTATATCCTCGTGGTTCCCCTTTCCGGACTGCTTACCCTGTTTATAATCATCTCAGGGTTCATTGTCTGGTACAAATCACATCGTAAAAAGTCCCATATGGAATCCCCCGGCTCAGTTTAACCAGAATCAGAGCCTGTGATTCATATCCTTGCCGGCCTCCGCAACAGATCCCATTCTACGAAGTACAACCCTTCCAGACTGGCTGTAAACAAATTCAGCTATTAATCGTTATCTTTATTGACAGAAAGATCATTCATTTCTGCATAAATTAACAAATCTTCATCCATAGCCATTCATGGATTCCTCGTCTCAAACTTTTACCACATGAAAAAAAAGTTCGTCAGCCGCAGGCAGTTTTTCTCTTCCCTTGCCACTGGTGCGGGGATACTGGCCCTTGGAAAGCCCGGATGGGCTATTGCACCTGGAGAGACAGATAAAAGTGCTGATCCCTTTAAAATAGTAAGCCTGGGTAAATCGGGCATTAAGACTACCCTCCTGGGAATGGGTACCGGTTATAGTGGCGGTAACAGGTCCTCCGCTATCACACGGGCGGGTGGAACAGTTGCCAAAGATCTGATCCGCTACGCATACGATTCAGGGATTCGTTTTTTCGATTGTGCAGACACCTATGGTACGCACAAACAAACGGCTGCCGCATTAGCTCAAATACCACGCGAAAATTATACACTGGGTACCAAAATATGGGTTGGACCGGGCGGAATACCGGAATCTGACCGGCCCGATGCCGACCTGGTGATCGACCGGTTCAGAAAAGAACTGAACACCGACTATATAGATCTTGTGCAGATTCACTGCATGACCGAAAAAAACTGGACCACACGCTACAAGAAACAGATGGACATTCTGGATGGATTGAAATCCAAAGGAATAATCAAGGCACATGGTGTTTCGGTGCATTCGCTGGAAGCGATGGAAACAGCAATTGAAACCGGCTGGGTAGATGTAATTCATGTGCGAATAAACCCCTTCGGGGAAGCAATGGATCATCATAATCCCAAGGTTGTGGAACCTCTGATAAAAAAACTACACGAATCAGGCAAGGGGGTAATAGGGATGAAATTGATCGGGAATGGGGCTTACAGGAATGATTCTGGCAAGATCGATGAAACTATCAAATATGTTTTTGGGCTTAGAACAGTGGATATGGCCATCATCGGGTTCGAAGAACAGGATCAGATCGACGACTATACTGCACGTCTGAGAAGGTTATTAAAGGCATAAGCATGCTGTGAACCCGGATTTATCTTTTATCGTGCAGAGGCAGATTAAGGATCACGCTGGTTCCATTCCCTTCCTCCGATTCAATCTGAATGTTGCCTTTATGCTCCCTAATAATATCATAGGTAATGGATAAGCCCATACCGCTACCCTTCCCGGGTTCCTTCGTTGTAAAGAACAAGTCGAATACCCGTGGCATTATTTCCTTGCGTATTCCCGAACCATTGTCTTTAATTTCTACCCTTAGGAAATTTCTTTCCACCCGTGTTGATATCTGTATTATACCGGATTGTTCGATTGCCTGCGTCGCATTTGCCAGGATGTTTAAGATGGCCTGATGTAACTTACCTTCGTTACCCGACACCTCTGCAAGTTTTTGGGTATAATCTTTTCTTATCTCAAGTTTGTTCTTAATCTCATTGTGCAACAGGGTAAGGCAATTATCAATAATTTCATGGATATTGCAAGGCTCAAAAGGGAGTTCAGTATTTCTGTTATAATGGCCCAGGCTCTTTACAATGGCAGCAGCCCTTCTGACACCCTCATTAATCCCGTTAAGGTAGGGTCCCAAATCCGGTATGGATTCAGCATATTTCCCGGTCAGGTATGCTTCCAGTCCGGCTACTCCGACACTGATAAAATTAAGGGGATTATTAATCTCATGTGCAATGCCCGATGCGAGTATCCCAAGTGAGGCAAGTTTTTCTGACTGAATAAGTTGTTCCTGAGTCTTTTTCAATTGTTCAAGTGCAATCTTAAGTTCCTCCTTTTGCCGGTAAAGTTCTTCATTGGTTGCAATTAATTCCTCATTGGCTGCAGACAATTCTTCATTGGTAACGGAAATTTCCTGCACAGCCTTGTCAAGTTCATCAGTCCTCTCATACACCAGTTTCTCCAGGTGATTCCGGTGATTTTCCAACTCCTTCTCGATAAGCTTTCGTTCCGTTATGTTTACAGATGCGCTCAGGGTGAGTTGCTCATCATTCAGACTGAACAGCAGGCTGGAATAAAGAATATCGATTGGTTCCTTCCCTCTTATCTGTAAACGGGCTTCCACGTTCTCTACTTTCCCGTTCCGTTCAAGTTGCTCACTGATCGCTTTCATGCCTTCCGGGTCATAATCCAACCCAATTTCCTGAATGGTTTTCCCAATGGCATCTTCGGATCGTATTCCGGTATCCCTGGTGAAGGCAGCATTGACGATCCGGAAGCGATTTTGCCTGTCAAGAACAATCATAGCATAGGGACCCATTTCAATTATCTTTCTGAAAAGTTCCTGACTTTGCTGAATTGCTTCCTCGGTCTTTTTCCTCCTGCTGATATCTCTCACCACTGCCAATATCCGGCCCTCACCTCCTATTTCGGAATTACGCATTGACACCTCGGTCCAGAATATCTCACCATCCTTTTTTCTTGACTGCCACTCAAACAACTGTGAACCTGCATTTACAGTATTCTCTATTTTCTGCCTTATTGTATGTTCAGTAAATTCTCCATCAGGCTTACTCAGATCAGCTATGGAGCAAGTCAACACTTCTTCCTTATTGCTGAACTTGTACATATCAACCATCACTTCGTTTACATCAAGGATCTTCCCGGTTCCGGCATCCTGAATAAAAATAGCCTCATTGGTTGAGTTGAAAATCTCCCGGTAATTTTGCTCCCGTTCCCTAATCAGATTATGGCTCTTATTAAGTGCCTGGATGAACTCAGAATAGGTAACCATGAATTTCCTTGTAACCAGGAAAATTATCACTGCTACAATAGAGATATGTATTCCATTTATAATCCATGGATACATCCGTAAAATGTATTTTGCCGGCTCGTAAGCTGAAGGGATGGAAAGAATTTTCGTATAATGCAGGAGTCCAATCAGAAGAAAGCTCAGGAAAGTAAGAATATAAATAACCAGGGTTCTTCTGAGAGAAAATACCAATATTGAAAAAAAAGGAATCAGTATCAGGTAGACTCTTGCCGCTGAAAACAAGCCATACCGAAGTGCATCCGATATTGAAAAGAGGAAGATAAGTGAAATAATCACATAGGTTTTAAGGCTCAGGGAAAGACTGGCTTTCCGGATTGTCAAAGCGATAAGACTGGCGATAATGAGAAATTCGATGATAAATGAAAACTGAAAACCAGTCAAATACCATCGGTAAAGACTTACGAGATAGGCAATGGACCCGGTTATTGAAGTGACCGTTAATGAGACGTTTATAATCTGATTACGAACCTCGAGTAAATCAGGCCTTGTAAAATCCTTACTCACACTTCTCCTTTCCTTGGTTTGTTCAATGCGCAGCAAAAGATATCGTAATAACGGATTAGTTAACCCTTTGGTTCAATCACCACCGCCTCCTCCGTCTCCCCCACCATCTCCACCCCCGCCACCGTCACTGTCACTGCCACCGGCATCCGGGGCCTGATCCCAACTTCCACCGGCCCCGCCACCCCCGAAATGGCCTTCTCCGAAACCCGAAAAACCTGAATGATCCTGTCCTGAAACAATGGAATTATCTGAATACGGAGTATTTTCTGTATTGGCTGAGGTCCCCGCAGAGCTCCTTCCCCGCATGAATACCAGCCAAATGATGATTACAATTGCGACCAGGACAAGTACAAATGTCAACATGGTTTCCAG
>JAXLTS010000039.1:0-32585 GCA_046329925.1 Bacteroidales bacterium | reverse complement strand
CATAAATTAATTTTTTTTGTTGATTTATAAGAATTCGATTCTGAATGAAGTAGTAACAGCCCAATAAGATTATTGTTCAGGCCTGTGTTCATTTAAAAGCTATTTTGTATATTTGCACATTCAATTATACCAACTATTCGTATCAGGCACTTATTCAAAACTTCCTAACACAGATTAATTATTTTCACTCTATCTCACATTCTTTAAATATTTATATAGTTCCAGATACATTTATTAAGATTTCACTCTAACTCGCATTTTAACCTGCCGGTATTAAATATTATTTTCTGAATTTCAAAAAAAATAGCTTATGAGTAGTTCAAATGCTTTAACACGTATTGGTGTATTCTATGACGGAAATTATTTTCTGCATGTAAGTAATTATTACAACTACAATCACCATAGGAGAAGCAGGATAAGTATATCCGGGCTTCATCAGTTCATCAGGCACGAAACTGCCGAATGTGAGGATACCGAAGTGGAACGCTGTTCCATTGTGGATGCACATTTTTTCAGGAGCAGGCTGGGTGCACAGGAAGCCAGCCAAAAGGGGAATCAGTTGTATTACGACAGGGTCTTCGATGATATTCTGATGTCGGAAGGAGTTACAACACATTATTCTCCCATCAAAGGATATAAGCAGGAAAAATCTGTTGATCTTCAACTTGCCCTGGAAGCCTTCGAGATGACCCTGTACAAAAAGTTCGATGTGGTTGTACTTATAGCCTCCGATAGCGATTATGTTCCCCTGGTGCGAAAAATAAACACTCTTGGAGCCCGCGTACTGCTGATAAGCTGGGACTTTGAATATACCAACGACGAAGGTCACCAGGTTACCACTCGTACCTCCCAGGATCTCCTGGAACACATCAACTTCCCGGTAGCCATGCACGAAATCATCGAAGGCAGACTGCATCGTAACGATACCCTTGTTAACAGCCTTTTTGTACTCTCATCCTCTCAAAGGATGACAAGACCTGAACCTGAACCCGTAAGCAATGATGAGCTGCTTACCGGAACCATCCACAGCATTAAAAGCGGATATGGATTTATCAAATATCCCCCGAACAACCTGTTCTTTCATTATACCAGCCTCATCGATACAGATTTCAATGACCTGCAGGAAGGTGATACCGTTGAGTTCTCCATCACTCTCAACGACAAGGAAGAGGCGATTGCCAAGAGTGTCCGTTTAATCCAATAAACCAATTCCTCTATGGCCGATTCAATCAGATGGGGCATCCTGGGGACCGGGATGATAGCCCGCAAATTTGCCGAAGGCCTAAGGGAGGTCGCCGGAGCAGAATTAAGGGCTGTGGGATCCCGAAATCTGAATACCGCCAACAGCTTTGCCAATGATTACAATGTCAGGCTGGCCTTTGGTTCCTATGAAGCTTTAGCCGCCTGTGAGGAGGTGGATGTGATTTACATTGCAACACCTCATAACCTGCATTGTGAAAACACGCTTCTTTGCCTGGATCACGGGAAACATGTACTCTGTGAAAAACCCTTTGCCGTAAACCGCAAGGAAGTTCAACAAATGATTGCCCGTGCCAGGGAAAAGAATCTGTTTCTGATGGAAGCCCTCTGGAGCCGGTTCCTTCCGCACATCATCAAGGCAAAGGAGCTGATCAGGCAGGGAGCCATCGGTGAAGTTAAACTTCTTAAAGCAGACTTCGGAATAAACTCCCCATTTAATGAACAACACAGGCACCATAAACAGGAACCAATTGGCGGTTCATAGCGACATTGGAATCTATCCACTCTTTCTGGCGTATCTGTTTGGAAAACCTGAGCAGGTGAAGGCTGTTGCAGGCCTGGGACCTACTCTGGTGGATCATTCCTGCAGCATGAGCCTGCTCTATCAGAATGATCTTGTTGCACATCTGTTTTCATCAGTGGTTGCACAAACCGATGTTGTTGCTGAGATATGCTCTTTCAGAAGGGAAAATCGTATTTGATCGCTGGTGGTTTACCCTTGTTCCCATCCATCTCATCGATGCTGCCGGAACAAGTCATGACATCCCCGTAGAAATGCATGGAAACGGGTATAACTACGAAGCGGAAGAGGTAGGCCGATGCCTTCGTGAGGGGAAAAAACAAAGTGATTTATGGAGCTGGAATGACAGCCTCGATCTCATCGGTTTGATGGATTCCATCCGCATGGATTGCGGAATTTTTTATCGGGCACGATTGACAACGGGAATCATCCGGCTGTCAAGGATGTCGGCGGACATCCTGATATTCTTCAACGCCATAAAGCTCGTCGCGCGCTTCTTTCTGATCAATTTTCTTGCTTTCACTTCGTCGCCAGATAATTGGCATCGGACCAAACTGTTTGGATAATCCCCGGTAGCGGTCTTTCATTTCATTGGTGCATTCGCCCTGAAATTAACCATATCCCTGACCTGCTGTACGCCTGTTTCCGGGTTTCGCCAGGGACAGGTCGCTACCCTAAACCCTTTGAAGCAAACAGAACTGCTGTCGGATCGGAGCGCTCATAGTGCCGGTCACAAGTCTAAAGCATCTTTCAGGATCAGGTCGATGGCTCGGTGGGTATTATTATAGCTGGCTTCCATTCCGATGCCGGTGGTTTTTCCATCGATGAGCCAGTCACAGATCCCAGAGTTCCCTGTTTTTGCCAGCCAGATGATCGCGTTTCCCTTACCTCTCCTGCAAAAAGTTCGGCATGGTCATATCTGCGCAGCGCGGACATTTCTCTTACCCCGGGTAAAAAACCTCATCCATACCTGCATGGTATGCACGTCAGACCTCACAGTTCATCCGCCAGATCGGCGCAATACCGGCATGCCTCCGGTCGCGAGACCAGTAACTCTTACGGTAAGGCCATCCGGATTGGGCTCATCATCATGCCGGCATCAGCACCCAGGGTGTCTCGTCAAACTGTGGATAGACACGCAGCAGATTGTTCACTCTCCCGGCCCAGGACTGATATTGGCTTAGTTCGGCCAGAATGAGATGATCGATTCATTCCAGCTTGAAGCTTCAACAAGTTGCCCATCCTCCGGCGGAGTCAATGTTCATCTTTCAATTCAGGATGCGAGGTATATTGATACCCGAAATCAACACGAAGAATAAGCGTGTTTACTTCCCGGGTTGCAAGCTCCTTAATGAATAAGACTCGACAAATTATCCCGATTTATCCGTGGATGGAGCCGCAATGCACAAATATATGACAGGAAATGTATCCCTGGCAGGCTTTCCCTCGCCTGCCATACTACGGCAACAGTACCGTAAAAAGGAATAATGCAAAAAATGCCAGGTTTTCATACGCATTAGAACAGGAATTTCTAAATTTTCTCCTTGATACACTCAGAAGGAACAGGTCTGAAGCAACTTTAAAAATAAGGATAATTCTGTGATTGACTCTTCTTCCTGTGGTTTTAACATCAGTAGTTTTAATTATCCTGAAAGAACCTGAGAATACTTTTATATTTGACTACATTTTGCTACAATGCCCGGCAACGCCTCGCTGCCTGAACACTGCTCTCGCCCTGTTATTCCTCCACCACACGGGAAAACCATTGAGCCCAGAAACTTGCTAGGGCCACCGTATTCATTGCCTCAGATACCCTTCCTTTTCCTTACACCATACACTCATATATCAGGTGTAGGGGATGGCACCGTCTCTTGCGGAGGGATTGCTCAGCTACGGCAGCAGCAAGAGATACCTGATCCTCCCGGTGGATGTGTTGTACATATGCCGGCCACCTTTACCTGGTTTGCTTTGCAAAGACCTTGGTTGCTCTCCAGGGGAGGGTTTGTACGAATTGAAAATCCGGGAGCTGAACATCACCAAACGCAAAGGGACTTTCTTTCCTGCCTGGGTATTGGATGCAGAGATCCTCATTAATGAGAAAAGGGGCGATACGCTGCAACCGCTGGGATCTCTCCTGTATCATACCAACTACCCGGTTATCCGGAAGGAAAAACAGACGGATGCCTGCCGGCGTGCTGTGCAGGATTTCCGAGTGGAACTGTTTACCGACCTCATGAATATCGATTCGGCCTTCCCGGACAGCAGGACCTCCCTGCTTCCCTCCTGGTATCCGGGAGAGAATATCCGCAGTAGTCATCTTAACATTTCAGCAGGGATAGCCGCCGGCTGGAATTTTAAACAGGCCGAAGCGGAACTCTGGTTCAGCTATGCACAAAAAGAAGAAAAATACACCTATACCTCCGGCTTGATCCGCTACCAGGAGACTCCCGATTTTGAATCCATTGCCCTGGGCAGACAGATTGAACACCTCCATTTCCGCATCAACAGCAAATGGGCATGGGACTCGTATTATGCCCCCCTTCTGGGATTTAACAAGTGGAAGAATTTTGAGACTGAAGATCCGGGACTGCTGCAGATACTCCAACTGAGTTTTTCCAGCGCACAAACCATGATGTTCTCATCTGACAATAGCAGTCTTATCTGGAAAGGGGGTCTTTTCGTCAATGGGATCTACATCCCGGAAATGAATCCTGTATTTCAGATCGGACTATGCACAAGCATTGGTTTCAGGTATTAAGAAAAGAAAACATGAAGACCGGTTGCCGCAAATGGTTTATTATCTTCCTTCTCATGGGAATAGGGATAATGCCCGGTTTTATAGCTGATGGGCAAACGTTTACTGTTTCCGGTTACCTGGTCGATGCCAGCTCCCGTGAAACCATTATTGGAGCAACGGTTCTGCTGAAAGAAAAGAATCTGGCCTGCATCAGCGACATGAACGGCTTCTTCCAGTTGAAAGGTGTGCCGGAAGGAAGCTGGATCCTCGATGTATCGCATCTGGCCTACAAGCCGGCCAGGCAGTCAGTTATCATTTCGGGCAAAAGTCTCCTCCTGGAAGAGATCAGGCTACAGCCTTTTGCGCGCGAATTGGGTGAGATAACCGTTACAGGGATTCGTTCCGACAAGGCCGGTGACCGGCAGGTGGAAACCAGTCTGCTGGAGGTCACACCCAAGCTGATCCAGTCCATCCCCACTGCACGTAACGATATTTTTGCAGCCATCAAATACCTTCCCGGTATCGAGAAAACAGAACCCTTCAGCCCCCTCTTCACGGCACGTGGCAGCGATCCTGGCGAAAATGCCATACTTCTCGACGGGGTTACCATTTACAATCCGTATCACTCCTCGGTATCCTCAGGAATCTTCAACACCGGAACCATTAAAAGCGTGGACCTGCTGGTAGGAGGATTTGGCGCGGAGTACGGCGGGCGTAATGCCATGGTGATGTATATAACCACCAAAGACGGGAACAGCGAAGAACTGCATGGTGAGATCGAACCCAGTACTTTCTACTCCAAAGGATTTCTGGAATTCCCTGCCGGGAAAAACGGATCCATGATGGTGGCAGGACGTTACTATTACGACATCCCTATGAACTTCATTCTTTACAGCCAGAACTACTTCTATGATTTCAACCTTTCCTACACCAACCGCCTGAGCAACCGTTCACGGATCACCCTGAAATATTTCGAATCAAAAGACCATACCGGAATCAACTTCAACTCATTTTACAAGTACATAGGCTCCACCTTCGATACTGATATTTACGATGATTTCGACCTCCGGCTGCTCAATAACTGGTCGAACCGGGCCGCCACCCTTGTCCTGAAAACAGTGCTGTCCCCATCGGTATACTGGCGCAACCAGATTTATTATTCCTCGAATGAAACCTCCAATCTTTCTTCCCTCGACTTCGTTGTAGATACCGAGGATGAGAATGGCCAGCCTATGGGGCTTCAGTGGAAGGCACAATCCCTTTTCAACAGCCGCATTGCTGATTATTCAGGTAAATCCACACTTAACCTGAAACTGGCCTCATTTCTGAGCCTGAACACCGGGCTGGAATACAATACCTACAGGTTCCGCAATGAGGTACAGATGAACGAGGCGGACCAGGGCACCAGCACCCGCGAGCCGGACCTGCTGGCACTTTTTGCCGAAGCAAAGATCACTGCCGGACCCCTGGTGGTGAGACCGGGACTCCGTCTGAGTAATTTCGAAAACGCCGGGTACCTGCAGGAACCTCGTGTGAACATGGTCCTGAAGCTCCCTTCGGGATTTCGCCTTAAAGGAGCCTGGGGAAAATACTACCAGTACATCATCAGCATGAACACCGCCGAGGTGGAGATGAACCAGTCGGTCGATTACTACTACCCCCTGAGCGGCCGCAAACCCAGCGAATCGGTGCATACCATCCTCGGTATCGAAAAAGAGTTCAGTCAGGGCAACATCCTGTCCTTCGACCTGTACTATAAAGACATCCCGCGGATCTATACCTTCGACCTGAACCAGCAGGAAGTTGGGGAGGCTTATTCATTCACCGATAAACTACAGGAAGGAAAGGGCAGAGCCTACGGAGGCGAGATTCTCATCCGCGGGGAGTATGGCGCACTATCGGGTTGGGCCAGTTACGGCCTGGCCTGGACCTGGCGCCAGTACCCGCACATTAACGAGGGAGAAGAATACCCTTACGACTATGGCCGGCGTCACTCGTTTAAGACCGTGTTCAACTACCGGTTCACTAAAAGTCTTTCGTACAATAACTCCTTTACCTGGATGTCGGGTGCCTGGCACACCATCGAAAATATGATGCAGAGTTTTTATTATTACGACCCGCTCAACAATACGGTGAATCTCTTCCCCATGTGGGTAAGCAGCAGCAAGAACAATGCCCGTATGCCGGCACTCATCAACCTCGATGTGGGCATCCGCAAACAGATTACCGGGGGCTTTGGCAAATCGCTTACCACCCTGCTCAGAGCGGATGAATCATACGCCACGGTAACCATCCAGAACCTTCTTTTTCTATACCGGAATGTAGACTGGTTTATTCCCGGAACCGGTTTCCCAAGGTATTATAACAAGTATATTCCCTTCGGATCGAACTATTTCCCATCCGTTGGTTTCAGTTACACGATCAAATTCTGAAGCATGCGACGGTTTAAAACAAATCTTTCCACCAACAGGGCATCCTGGATTCTCCAGGGCCTGATCGTGTTTCTTATGGCATCAGGATGCGAAAAAATCGGGGATTTATACCTGGGCATTCCCCTGCAGCCAAAGATGGAGGACAAAGAATTTGTTCCGGGGCTGAATATTCTTGGCGTACTCCGGCCGGATTCCACCGGACCTTACAGCAACAGTTTCGTGCGGGTAGGCCAGATTCTACCGGCAGTGGGTGACACCAGCAGTGAGTGGGAATTGACAGATGCTGTGGTAGAACTTCGCCTGTTGGCGAATGAACCGGGACCATCGGTGTTTTTTAGCCATTCCAACCCCGACAGTCTTTTTGCATGGCCCGAATACCGGCCCGACTCCCTCTTCAGGCCACGGGCAGGTGAGACTTACAGTATTCGTTGTTCATGGGGCAACCTCCCTCTGCTCGAAGCCAGCACGACCATTCCCAATCCGCCCGTGATGGTTGATGGCAGCCTGACTATAACGGAAAACCAGGTGAGTTGCAGGCTTCGCACCGATAGTTCCGCTGTACTACTGGACGTATACCTGGTCACCGAAGGGAGAACGTTTGTCCAAAGATATGTTCCCGATTATGCAGCAGGCAACCTCCTGCAATTTTCCACCGGCGGCCGGAAAGCGCTCGAACTGGTCGTCTTTGCGTACGACAGGAACCTGGCCGATTATTATGTCAATTCAAATGTTTCCCTGAATTTCAATAAATATCGTCGTCCCTTCAGCTATGTTGAAAACGGATACGGCGTATTCGGATCGATGAATTTATTGCGATCGTTATTGTAAGGACCATCCGCGGCTGCGTTCAACGGCGCGATGCCATTGACCGAGCAGAAAATCTGATTTCTCCTTTTCGATTTCTGGGGTGAACCTGCGGTCTTCCGTCCATGCATGGGTCAGCTCATCGGTATTTGCCCAGAATCCCACGGCCAGTCCGGCCAGGAAGGCAGCACCCATGGCAGTGGTTTCGAGAATTTTCGGACGCACAACAGTAACACGGCTGAGATCGGACTGAATCTGCATCAGGAGATTATTTGCCACTGCTCCACCATCAACCCGTAATTCCTTCGTGGTATTCCCTGCATCTGCCTCCATGGCCTTCAATACATCGTAAGACTGGCAGGCGATGGCTTCCAGGGTTGCACGTACCAGGTGGCCCCGGTTTGTTCCACGTGTTATGCCCACAAGCGTTCCACGTGCGTAAGGATCCCACCAGGGAGCCCCCAGTCCTGTAAGTGCCGGGACAAAATAAACACCTCCATTATCCTCCACGCTAAGCGCCAGGGCTTCTGTTTCTGATGAATCACGGATGACCTGCAATCCATCGCGCAGCCACTGAATTGCTGCTCCTGCAATAAAAACACTTCCCTCCAGGGCATAACTAGTCTTTCCGTTTATCTTCCAGGCCACCGTTGTAAGCAGGTTGTTGGTGGAGGATACGGCCTTTTCCCCGGTATTCATCATCATGAAACAACCAGTACCATATGTATTCTTCACCATCCCCGGCTTTGTGCATTGCTGGCCGAACAGCGCAGCCTGCTGGTCCCCTGCGATACCGGCGATGGGGATTTTCGATGCAAACAAAGTAGTCGCTGTCTCACAATACACCTCGCTGCTTGCACGAACCTCCGGCATCATGGAGCGGGGAATATCAAACAGGTCCAGTAACTCCTGGTCCCACTCCAGGCGGTGTATATTGAACAGCATGGTGCGGCTGGCATTACTCACATCGGTGATATGTACTTTCCCCCGGGTGAATTTCCACACCAGCCAGCTGTCCACCGTGCCGAAGCAAAGTTTTCCTTCCCGGGCTTTCGCACGCGCACCGGGCACTTCCTCCAGGATCCATTGAATTTTCGTGGCAGAGAAATACGCATCGATCACGAGTCCGGTCTTCTCCCTAATCTGACCTTCCCAGCCCTGTGCGCAGCTGATCGCAGGTCCCGGCGGTACGACGGTCCTGCCAGACAATTGCATTGTACACCGGATCTCCGCTTACCCGGTCCCAAACAATTGTCGTCTCACGTTGGTTGGTGATGCCGATGGCGGCAATATCCAGTCCTGATTTGCCTGCTTTGGCCACAGCTTCGGCAGCCACGCCCGCCTGGCTTGACCAAATTTCCAGCGGATCATGCTCCACCCATCCGGGCCTGGGAAAGATCTGCTCAAATGGTTTCTGTGCCAAACTGACAATCATCCCCCGATGATCAAACAGAATGGCCCGCGAACTGGTAGTCCCCTGGTCGAGTGCAAGAATATATTTCCCTTCCATACGTATTTCCGGTTACCTGAATTTTTTAAACTAATGAATGATATAATTCATTGTTAAATTCTTATAATCTATGAGTTGTTCAGTCTTCCATTTTTCATCCCTTCCCAATTCCTCAGCCATGATCGAAGCCACCTTTTCAGCCAGGACAAGACTCGCCCGTGCATCGGTGATCAGTACTCTCAGGCGTCGTGAGAGGACATCTTCGAGGGTCCGGGCCATCTCCTGATGAACGGCATTTCTTACCATCCCGGAGGTATACGGATATCCTGGAAGTAATAATTCATCCCCTGGAAACTCCCCGGCGGGCATTCCGAAAATTTGATAGCTGGCAGTTGTGCATGCTGCCGGGGGCAGGAGTCCTGACCGGATGGCCCGGTCAAGGCAATCCTTGGCCATTCTCCGGTAGGTGGTCCACTTGCCCCCAATGATGGTGATGAGTCCGCTGCCCGAAACTAAGATTTTATGCCGCCGTGATATCTCACGTGTTTTGACCTTTCCTTCCCGGGGTGCTGTCAGGGGACGCTGACCTGCAAACACGGATAAGACATCAGACTTCCCCGGAGGCTTCACCAGGTATCGCCCGGCAGTTTCAAGGATGAAACTGATTTCTTCGGGCAGGGCAACCGGCTCCCTGGAAGGAGCTGAAACCAGGGTGTCGGTGGTGCCAACAACCACATGATCTCTCCAGGGGATGGCAAAAAGTACACGTCCGTCACTCGTTTTGGGTATCATCAAGGCCTGTGTGCCGGGAAGAAAGGACTTGTCGAGCACCAGGTGAACACCCTGGCTGGGCCGGATTGTAGCCGGTGCAGCAGGCTGGTCCATCTGCAGAATTTTATCGGCAAAGACTCCGGTTGCATTGATCACGCAGCCCGCATGGATGGTAATCTCTTCGTTGGTTTCCAGATCACGTGCAGTTACTCCGCATACTTTTCCGGATTTATCTTTCAGGAGTGTTTCCACCGGGATGTAATTCACCACACATGCCCCTTCACGAGCGGCGGCCTGTGCCAGACGGATAGCCAGCAGTGCATCATCAAACTGTCCGTCGTGATATAGCACCCCTCCTTTAAGTCCGCGGGGATTCAGGGTGGGTATGGATTCCAGAACTTTTTTCCGGCCGATAAAATGAGATCTTCCAAAACTCAGACGTCCGGCCAGCAGGTCGTAAAGGGTGAGACCGATGGCATAGAAAGGCCCTTCCCACCAGCGATACGCCGGGATGATGAAGGACTGGTTACGTACCAGTTCGGGAGCATTTTTCTGAAGCAATCCGCGTTCATGCAAGGCTTCGATGACCAGTCCCAGGTCACCCTTGGCCAGGTATCGCACGCCTCCGTGCACCAGTTTGGTGCTCCGGCTGGAGGTGCCGGAGGCAAAATCCCCGGCTTCGAGCAGGGCCACCGAATACCCGCGGAGAGCTGCATCCAGGGCTATACCAAGTCCTGTCGCACCCCCGCCTGCAACCAGAATGTCCCAATGATTCCCGGCAGCTTTTAGGCGGTCAGTTTGTACATTTCTTTTTAAATTATTATTCATTGATATATAATCCTATATATGCCATTAATTTATTTTTTTCTTCAATCTATCTTCAAGTGTTTCTTTAATAATGGACGCCCATAATTTATATCCCTCCCTGCTCAGGTGAAGCTGATCGCCAACGAATAGTTCCTTGCGTGGTGTTCCATCGGGACCCAGAAAGTTTTTTTCTGTTTGAATGAGCCAGCAGGCTTTATCCTTTGTGCACTCCTCCCCGATCAGGCGGTTGGCCTCCCTGATCTGGTCCCAGCTTTTCCAGCGTGAGGGAGTGGGGGTAATCTGTATCCAGAACACAGGGGTTTCCGGAAATTTTTCACGAATGATTCCGAGGATGCTTTTAAAAAGGGCGGCAACCTCGGCCGGTGTCTTGTCGTACTCAGAACCGGTGATGTCGTTGGCAATGAAGAGTGCGATGGCCCGGGGCTGATGCGGGTACAGGATGCGCCTGGCATAATATTCAAAATCGCTGAGTTTGGCACCGCCATATCCACGCTGAATAACAGGCCAGGGAGCCATGTCGGATTGGATGCTGTCCCAGAGCCTGATGCTGGAACTGCCTGCAAAAAGAATGGCATTTGAGGGATCAGTCTCGAGGGAGTCAAGCCGCTCAAGGGCCCGGATATCTTTTTCCCAGTTGAGGATGGATGGGGAAACCTGGGAGAGGAGTGGTACAGTAAAAAGAAAAAAGGAGAATAGAGCGAAGATCAGGAGGTTCCTGAGAGAAGAATATGATTTCATGCTTCCGGAATTTATCCTTCCAAGGTAGCATGAAAAGTGGAAACAGCCAAGCAGAACCAGATTGCTGTGAATATCAGTTTATCGGTAAAAGGATATATCCCAGCGGATTCTCTGGAAACTCAAAATCAAATCGTCGCAGTTCCAGTTTATTGCTTTCTTTCTTAAGAACTTGCATCCGGCATCGCATGGTACCTCCCCAGTAGCCGGCCACAATCGCGATGACCGTATCGTTTTCATATTTCCATGTTCCATCGAAGTCGGCATAGCTCACCGGCGGAGTTCCGCACCAGCCGGAGTTTTTATGCTCAACCAGTTTCCCGTCGGGATAGAGTGAAAATCCATATTCGTTTTCAGGAAGCGATGCTACCCGTGTGTAAACTTCAACTGTATCCCGGAATTCCTGTTTTGACCAATGGCCGATGAGGAGGTCTTCACTGCTTTTCAGGAGGGGTAATTCATCTTCCTTCGCACAGGAGAAAAATAGCCCAACCACGAAGATGCATAACAGATATCTCATATACTTTTTATTCTATGATGTTATCCAGTGAAAGAAGGTTGCGCCCTCATCAAAATATTAATCAGCATTCTTCTATTTCATCCGATAAAAAGATTATTGAAACATCGAATTAATCGAATTAATCGAATTAATCGAATTAATCGAATTAATCGAATTAATCGAATTAATCGAATTAATCGAATTACACGAATAAATATAGATATGGTCATTTCAATTCGTGTAATTAGCTTCGCTGAGCTTCCTTCGGTCGGTTCGTGTAATTCGATGTTAACCCTTATTTTTTGTTTTTCTGCTCTCACCTGTTTAAAAACTATTAGATTAGCAGTTCTACAAAATTCGCTTCATGAAGCAGGAAGAAAAAATCTATGATTACCTGGTGATCGGATCCGGCTTTGGCGGTAGTGTGGCCGCCCTGCGCCTGGCGGAGAAGGGGTATTCGGTGCTGGTGGTGGAACAGGGCAAACGCTGGAACAACCAGGATTTCCCGAAGACCAACTGGATTATCTGGAAGTACCTCTGGATCCCCTTCCTACGCTGTTTCGGGTTCCAGCGGCTCACCTTCACCCGGCATGCCAATATCCTGAGCGGTACCGGGGTCGGTGGCGGCAGCCTGGTCTATGCCAACACCCTGCGGATTCCTCCCTCCCGGTTTTTCAATAACGAACAGTGGGGCCGGTTTAACAACTGGGAGTCAACACTGAAACCCTTTTATGAAAAGGCCTCGTCCATGCTCGGTCGCACCCTCAACCGTTCTCTCAACGAGGAGGATCACCTCCTTCGAGGCATCGCGGAAGAAATGGGACGCGGACATACCTTCGAGCCGGTCCATGTGGGTGTTTACTTCGGAGACACCAAACAGGATGCCGATCCATTTTTTAACGGAGAAGGTCCCCTGCGCCGGGGATGCATCGAATGCGGGGGTTGCATGGTCGGTTGTCGTGAAAATGCCAAGAACAGCCTGGACAAAAATTACCTCTGGTTCGCCGAGAAAAAGGGGGTGGAGATCCGTTCCGGAACCCGGGCCCTTCGAACTGATTTTTCAAATGAAGTATATTCCACTGTATTAGTTACGTTTACCAGATTTATTAAACGTAAATATTTAATAAGATCCCGTGGTCTGGTGGTGGCCGGCGGGGCATTGGGTACCCTGAATTTTTTACTGAAACAAAAGTACAAATACCATAGTCTCCCGAATCTTTCTGATCAGCTCGGGGAAGAATTGCGCACCAACTCCGAAACGCTGAATGCCATCTCCCTCACAGGACGCAAGATCAACAACGGAGTGGCAATTTCCTCCTCCTTCGCTCCCGATGAGGACACGAGCATCGAGGTGGTTAAATACCCCGACGGATCCGGGGCGATGAAACTTTTCTTCGGGATGGCAACCGGTCCGGGCAACGGACTCACCCGTACACTGGGGATGTTCCGGAATATAATCATGCATCCCGTTAACGCGTTGCGTGTGGCTTTCAATTTCAACTGGGCAAAAAACACGGTAATCCTGCTGGTTATGCAGAGCCGGGATAACGCCATGAAGATGATCTGGAAAAAGAATTTCTTCGGCGGACGGATGAAAATGGAAAACAAAGGTGCGAAAAAGGTTCCGGCCTATATTGAAGTCGGACAAGAGGTGATGCACCGTTATGCCAAGAAGGTCAATGGGGTAGCACTCAACATACTTCCTGAGATCGTGTACAATGGCACGACCACGGCCCATATCCTCGGCGGCTGTCCGATGGGCGAGGATGCCACGAAGGGAGTCATCGGCAGTAATTATGAAGTGCACGGGTACCCGCGTATGTTTGTGGTCGATGGTTCGGCTATCCAGGGCAACCTGGGGGTGAATCCCAGTCTTACGATTACGGCCTGTGCGGAATATGCGATGGATCTGGTAAATGAGAAAAAATAAATACGATGTAGAGACGCGCGGCCGTGCGTCTCTACATCGTATTTATTTTTTCTCCTCCCTCCCATCCGAATACCTGGCGAATCTGCCTTTTTCACGTGAATGCACAGGGTCATACCTATCCCAGGGCCAACCGCCGAACTGCGTTTTGCGAAAATCAAAAAAGGCGTGCTGAATTTCTTCCAGGGTATTCATCACAAATGGACCATGCTGCACCACGGGTTCGTCGATCGGTCTTCCCTGGAGCATCAGCAAAAAGCCTTCTTCATTTCCATTTTCGATGATGGCAGGCTGGTAAGGCAGCAGTTCAACAGAATGATATGATGGGATATTAATCCCGCCAACTGAGGTTTCAGTGCCCCTGTAAAAATAGAGAGTCCGGTTCATCTCAGGGGAAGCAGAAGGAAGGGTCCACAGGGCGCCGGCTTCCATCTTAATAAGCCAGATACCGACTTCATTGGACGGATCTGCTGCCCATGAATCCGGCGCAGGAGAAGGTGCTGTTACACCACCAATTTTTCCTGCAATAACTGTGACGCTGGTAAACTTTCCATTCTTGTCTTTTTCTGTGAATACAGGTATATCCTCAGCCCAGAGCATCTTGTAATGAGGCTTTGAAAATTTTTTTGCACGGGGCAGATTAAGCCATATCTG
Source organism: Bacteroidales bacterium (assembly GCA_046329925.1). Classification (GTDB taxonomy): domain Bacteria; phylum Bacteroidota; class Bacteroidia; order Bacteroidales; family JAAYUG01; genus JAXLTS01. The sequence goes on along the minus strand of JAXLTS010000039.1, from coordinate 17,968 downwards.
AAAAAGTTCAGCGGGATTTGGTTTATCGAGGTTCAGCAGGGGAAACATTTCGGCATGCTGCAATCCAGATCCGGCGGTCATCCATTGCACATCGCCATTACCGTATCTTCCTGCGGCTCCGTGTGAATCGGAATGATCGACAAAACCATTCAGCACCACGGTTACAGTCTCAAATCCACGGTGGGGATGAGCGGGAAAACCCGGGATGGTCTCTCCATGGTACATGCGCCATCCATCTTTAAGGGTGAAATCCTGACCGAGCCTTCGTCCTTCAAGAGTGGCCAAAGGTCCCATCAGTTCATTTCCTGCGGGAAAATGGTCCAGGTGATGGACGCAGAACAAAAAAGGGTCGCTGGTTTGCCAGGTGAACCCAAGTGGTTTGATATGGGTGACTAATTTGTTGTACATGGGTTGGATGTCAAATTAGTAACATAGGTACAATGATTTCATTTGAAACACAAATAATTCATTCCTCGACCTTAATCAGGCAGAATTATTTATATTAAAACCATTGTCTACCCAATTGGTCAAATTATTCAGAATACAGGTTCAACTATTTTGAAAGGATCAGGGACTTAATACGCGGCGTCCCCATTTCTTATTCTTTCAGAAACTTCTGCACACCGATCCGTTCCAGTCCCTTGCGAAGTTCGAGAAAATAGATACCCGATCCGAGGTTGGAAACATCCACCGATGACACTTCCTTCATCTCCGAACTTTGTACGATTCTCCCATACAAATCCACGATGTTGTACCGATATGTTTGGATATTTCCAGAATAATCAAACTGAATATTGATCTGATTTCCTGCAGGAATGGGGAACAGACGGAATGAGTGATTTCGAACAATCAGTGAAGAAAAAACCTTCAGAGTAAGTGTATCGTACAATTGCTGTACCAATTCAAAATTATAATAAGACAATTTATATCCGATTGCAATTGAAAAAGTATCCCGGGGAAAATAATACATGCAGGCTACATTGCCCCATCCTCCCGGGTGACCCAGAACATAGACCGTATCTGCACCTCTCCTGAATTCCATCTTACAAATCCCCAATCCCATGGGGTATTTTGGCGGCACCCCCGGACCAGTTCCTGTATATACATCATGGAACTGCATTATTTCTTCCATGGTGGAATCTGCCAGGTAGTGCCGCCTGTGGAGGGTATGGGACCATCGAACCAGGTCGGCAGGGGTGGAATACATGGCCCCGGCAGGTCCGACATCATGAAGTGCTGCATTTGTGGTGGCGGGTATGGTCCCTGGGATTGCCCTGTTCGCCGGCAGGCTGTCGGGAAAAATGGAGGAATTGCTGAGATGGAGTGGGTCCAGGATATACTGATGCAGGAGTTCATCAATGGTAAGGCCGGAAATCTTGCACAATACCATGCCGACGAGTATATAATTGGTATTCACATAATCATTGGTGCCTTCACCTGGCAAATGGAAGGGTGGCCCCAGGAATTTATTGATTAGAAAATCAGGCTCCACGATGGTATCCGGATACATCTTGATAAAATCCAGATATTCCTGGGTGCCTAAAACCTCATTCAAACCGGTGGAATGGTTCAGACACTGCCGGATTGTTATCCCGTAACTTACATTTTTCATCACCGGGAGGTATTTGTACAGGGTGTCATCCAGCGATAGTTTGCCCTCTTCTACAAATTTCAGTGTAATGGGAGCAAAAAAATTCTTCGTGATGCTCCCGATACTGTATGCGGTATTGGCATCCATGTTTTCACCTTTTACGTTTTTCCCTTTGCATCCCTGCCAGATGCTATCGTTAGGAAACATGATGGCCACCGAAATTTCATTCAACTTGTAAGCCTTTACGGCAGTTTGAAGTTCAGCAGCAAGTTCTGGCGTTAGCGGCCTGATTTGAGAAAACCCCAACTGGCAAAGAAGGAATAAAACCGGGAATAGAATTTTTTTCATGGCTGAAGTTTTAGTTCAGTAAAATTAGATGCACTGTAATTGGGAATCAATGAAAAAAATGTCCGAAAAGTGGTCTCCGGACATCAAAAAACCTTGGGGAAACCTAATTTTTCAGCTCCCGGGTTTGGTTTCTGAATTCACTGGGTGTGAGGCCAGTTTCCTTTTTAAATGCTTCATAAAAGGATGAACGGCTGCTGAATCCGGCTTCAAGTCCAATGGCATCTACTTTATAGTGATCAAATTTTTCAGACTGAAGCATGCTGATGGACTCTTTCACCCGTATTTGATTGATATATTCGGTAAAATTGATTTGCAGATTTTGCTTAAACAGGCTGTTTATTTCCTGTTTAGGCTTGTTTAAAAAATAAGAAAATTGCTCAAGTGAGAAATCTTTTTGAATAAACATCTTCCTGGCTTCAATAATGCCCAGTATTTCAGCCAATTCATCAGGATTCGTCCGGTCAGCTTTAAAAACAGTATAATCAGAACCAAAAACTCTGGAGGTCGCTACAGATTGCCAGACAAGAACTGTAAAATACACAAGGCTGAAAACAGCAACGAATTTACCATAGGTATAGCCATTGTCAATAAAACCCATAACCGGACCAGTGACAATGAATCCAAAAGTACTTATCAGGTAAATTCGTATCCATTTCAATTCCCGGGTTTTTCTGTATTTCATCTTTTTAAGTACAGAGCGAAAATTTCTAACTGAAAGGGTCAAATAGAAAACCCATTGAACAAACACAAAAAAATCAAAAATGTAAAAATATCTTGACAAGATACTTTCACTGACAGGCGGAACCGCAAATCCATTCTGATAATTCAGGATATGCCGTACCAGGAAATCAATTATGAAACATAAGGAAATAATGAAATGCTTCCAGAAATGAATCCCGGTCTTAATATGCTCATATAAATAGACATAAACATATAAATACATCAGGGGACCGTAGGCAAATCCCATCACGTATTCAATACCCCGTACCTGAAAGAATACATTCGTATTACCAAAATAAAAAAATAGTCCCAAGAAGTGAATGGTTCCAAAAGCAACCAACTGAGCTGCCAATAGCTTATTTGCAATGTTTTTAATCCCTGGAAGAAGAAGCAGTATTAATGCGAACAGGAAGTGGTTAAAGACCGCTATTACATTGATTTGATACATTATCGGATGTGCTTGCGGGATTGGCAGAATAAAATTAGTGCACGCAAACGTTATTTCCAAATGTTATCCGTGTTTTTAATAATTTGCTGTCTTACAATGATATTCTTCCTTAGCAGAATCAAGACAAGCAGGCACGCAAGGTTGTGCATGCCTGCCGCCCTTGCATAATTGTTACCGTTTATTCACATATTTCTCCAGCCATACATCCATCTCCCACAACATGTGCAGGATGCTTTCTTTAGCCCGGTATCCATGACTTTCGTAAGGCAGAATGACCAGCCGGGTGGTGGCACCCTGACCCTTCAGTGCGGCATAATACCTTTCGCTCTGCAGGGGGAAGGTGCCTGAGTTGTTATCGGCTTCCCCATGAATGAGCAGCAGGGGCTCCTTCACTTTATCGGCATACATGAAAGGTGACATCTTCATATACACATCAGGAGCTTCCCAGATGGTGCGTTCCTCGGCCTGGAATCCAAAGGGGGTGAGGGTGCGGTTGTAGGCCCCGCTGCGGGCGATGCCGGCGGCAAAGAGGTCGGAATGAGTCACAAGATTGGCTGTCATAAAAGCTCCGTAGGAATGACCTCCCACGGCTACCTTCTTCGGATCGGCCACTCCCATGGCTACCAGGGTATCGATGGCGGCTTTAGCTCCTGAGACCAGTTGCTCGATATAGGTATCGTTGGGCTCCTTGTCACCTTCTCCGATAATGGGCAGGCTGGGATCGTCCATAACCGCATACCCGCGTGCCAGCCAGAAGAGCGGACTGGCCCAGTTGATGAAGGAGAAACGGTAGGGTGAATCTTTCACCTGTCCTGCCGCATCGGCACTCTTGAACTCCTGCGGATAGGCCCACATGAGGACGGGTAAATTTTTATTCTTTGCCTCATCGGCATAAGGCAGGTAGAGGGTCCCTGTGAGCGGCACTCCATCGGCCCGGTGGTATTTGAGCAGTTCCTTCTTCACCTGTTTCAGTTGGGGATAGGGATGCTGATAGTCCGACAACTGCTGCAAGCTGTTCTTCTTCAGATCGCGGAGGAAAAAGTTGGGTGGCTCATCGACAGATTCCTTGCGGGTAAGCAGGATTTCCTTTTTTGTGTCGAGCAGAAAATAAGGAAACTCATACCAGGGTGCCTCAGAACGCCAGATTCGTTTGCTTGCTTTTTCTTTCAGGAGGTATTTGTCCAGAAAGGGCCGGTCACCTTCGGGAGAGGCTCCCTGACCGATCAGGAAAAGTGAACCTCCTTTTTCATCGGTGAGCAAGATACTTTTACCGGAAGTGTTGGGACGGGTGATGAAATAGCCCGGATCGTTGTAGCTGTCCTCGAAGGAACGGTCGAATAGTACTGTTGCCGGCTTGCCCGGATCAGCGGGTGAAAAGGCATAGGTGACGCGTCGGCGGTTCTCCCACCAGGACTCCTCCACGATGGCCAGGTTCGGATTGCACCAGTTTATCCCCTCATACCGAAGGGAAAGGCAGATCCCTTTTTGAGGAGAAGCAGAAAAGGGTGCAGCGAGGTAGTACAGCTGATCACGCTGATCGGTTTTGACGGCTGCATCACCTCCGTCGAGTGCTTCCACCCACCATAGTTCCGCGGGGACATCGGAACGCCACTCCACATCGCGAGGGCCCTTGCGCACCGAGCTGAATCCCTTGGGAATATCTTCAGCCACCGGCAGGTCTGCAAGCAGTTTCACCAGTCTTCCATTCCGGTCCAGCACCTCGATGCGGTTTGCGAAGCGGTCGTATGGTACAAGGTAGGAATATGGCTTAACAACAGTTTCGTACAGAATGAAATTTCCGTCAGGCGAAAAGCTGAACGAGCTGATGATGTTCTTTTCATGCAGGGGAGTGAGGGTACCGTCCAGCCCGATCCTGCAAAGGACGGATGTGCAGTAAAAATCAAACAGTGATTCATCATAGCTATTCTTCAGCAGATCCTGGTAAGTTCTTACAGGGGCTTTTGTGCCGGTATTTTCCTGGATTACCGGTCCGTCGGAGACCAAAGGTGCCGCCGGGAGCGTGCCTCGTTCTGAATCGATGATCCGGACAAGTAAGGAAGAGCCATCGGGAGACCAGCTGAGGGAATTACCATAGAGGGCATCGTTCAGCACCGGACCTGTGAGTTGCCGCGCCTGCCGGTTGGACATGTCGATATACCACAACGCAATTCCCTGTTCTATAAAAAGGGTGAAAGCCAGCTTCTTCCCGTCGGGAGACCAGGAAAAAGTACCAATACGGAGGTCTTTGGGGAGTCCGGTCACCGGGTATTCCTTCAGGTCAATCAGTGATTTAAGCTTGAAATTTATGAAATAGCTGGCGCGGCTTTTGCCGTTATTGGCGGGGTTGATCCGGATACCGGCAATCCGCAGCTCCGGCTGTGCCAGTTCGCTGATGGAGGGGAGGCTGGCCGACTGCGCCAGGATGATCCACTGGTTGGAAGGGCTAAGCGACAACACCGGAGGGGGCTGGACATCAATGAGGGAAGCTATTTCCTCGGGCGGACGCTGGTACACCATTTTGATCTGGGAATAAGAGGCTGTGAAGCCGGTTAAAAGAAAGCAAAGTACAAAGATTGTTCGGATAATTCTCAGGTTTCGTGTTTTCATGGATTCATTTTTTGATGTTCAAATATTTTGTAAGCATCCTCATCACAGATTAATACTTGAACAAACCGGTAATTATACGCATTTATCGAAGTAGAACAAATTTACAAAAATTGGGGAAAAGTAAATTCATAAAGGTATGTCGGGATAGCACCTGCTTTCCCAACGACGAGGCTGCCAACAAGATGCTGTTACCGAGGTACAGGGAGTCGTCAATTTTGCCTGTGGAGTGAGTGGATCTATTGTACTGTATGGAGTTAGCTTCACCAAAACTGAGTTAATTTCAATGTCTATTTTTGATTTTTCTAGACTAAACGCTTCTCCATTCCACACTATGGTATTCCATTCTGCCATATGATTTGTTAAACAGAAGATAGAGGGTATTTCCATTGAAACATATGCTGTCATATTTAGCATAATGGTTGTAAACCAATATACTATCATCGGAAATCTTGTAATCCAATCCCAGTTCATATTCATCATCAGGGATTACTTTGCAGGAATCCCTTGTTGCTGGATTAAACAACCAAAGAGAATAGTTACGGGGAAAAAAATCATTTACCGGGACTAATCCATCTTTGGCTAATTTATAACAGCATAAATCATCTCCATCACCAGTTACAAAATGTGTCAGTAGTAATTTGGATTCTGGTGAAACGGAATACATTTTCATTTCCCAAAAACCATCGACTACTGCACTTTTAAAATGAGTGGGGCTTTTGAATTTCTTATAAAAGAACTCGTCTTTATTTATGAAATAGCCATATTTCAGAGCTGAATCAACGAAATGCTTCCTTTCTGATAAACTCCATTCCCAACTGGAACCTATTGCTGAGTCAGGAAGAAGCCAAAGAGCCTTTAATATATCTTTTTGATCCTCAAAAACAATCACTATTGTGTCTATGATTGGCTGTCTGACTGGATCCATCACTTCAAGTGTAATTGTATCAATCAGGTTAATGATTCTGTCCCTGCCCTGGCAGGATACGATAGACAGAAACAAAATGGATCCTTATATTTTCAGTTGGTTGATTGATAAGTATTTCAATGAAACCCTATTTTCAGGTGATTATTATTATTTCGCCTTCCCCATGAACAATTCCAACTTCAATCGACTATTTACGCTTACCAGTTTGGCAGAATCGGTTGGATTCATATATAGTTCTGCAAATTGACCTGCTTTCATAAGTGCGGGAGTCCAGTCACCTGGCATTTTGCTAAGCTGGTTCCGCAGAAAAGAATTAAATCCGGTGGTATCGCCCTGATTTTTGATGATAATATCATATACCCACCCCCGAAAACTTACGGAAAATTCAATAGCTGTTTTTACAGGTTGAGTATTATAGATTTGACAATAGGCAGTTAATGAATCATGTAAAACTTGTGATACGAATTTCATGCTGTTTTCATGTGTCTTAAATAATTTTCTGTTAAAAATTGCCTTTTGTGTGACGTTATTCAAAGCAAAGGGGTACCAGTATTCATGTTGATGCGGGAGTTCTTCCTGTTTAAAATCCAGATACTTCAGTGAAATGGCAGGTCTGCTTTTATCAGTGATTGTAAAACTGATCAGCGGTTCCAGAGAAAGATCGGTGTATTGAATCGCGCCATAGAATCCCGATGTAACCTCCATCTTCTTCTTCTCATCCTTGAAGTAATTATGCCACTGCACTTCGATTTCAGCAATACCTGGCGGAATATCATTGATAATAACTGTGGACCTTAAATAATCTTCCGCAAGAATAAATGGATTCGGTATATAACCAATCTCGTACCTGGCAGCCTGAGCTGTCTGGTCATAAACACCCTCGTTCTCTTTTGCTTTCAAATAGGGGAAAAACTTCAGTATCCAGCCAGAGATATACAGTCCATCATAATCCTCAGCTGATTTAAATATATCTCTCCAGAATCCAAGGTCAATCTGATTATCATATACATGAATAAAGGACTTAATAACCGCTTCCAATTCTTTTGACCAGTGGTCTAGGCCCATTGAATTCAGCTTTTCAAGACGTGTAAGGATATCTTCCCAATCATCCCTTGTTCCCTTTAAGGATATATAGGGTATTCCGCAGCCACCTTCCCCGATATAAACGAACTCCTCTTTCATTGCTTCGAGCATAGTAATTTCAAGGGCAGTATGTTCAACCATTCCAGTCGTGGAGAATGTGGGAACAAAAAAGTCATAGTAATCCTCGCGTGTGTACCCTCTTGTTAATGCAGAAAAATCGGAAATCAGCCTTTGCCAGTGCTTACCTCCAAATTCCAGACTATCATTCCTTACCACCAGATCCACCTTCTTTTCGGATCTAAAAAGAACATTCTTCAGGCTGTCAAAATGCTGATTTACGTGGATGGATACTCCTTGGCAAATGGCTAGCCAGATGATATCAGGTGAAAGTACCAAGGGGCGATGGTGATCGAAACATTCCTGCACTGTTGCCAGAAAATTATTTCCGCTGAAAGCAACTACCTGTAATTGCCTTTGTTCATCGGGAAAATACATGAGTTTTCTTCCTACTCTGCGTTCCAGAACTTTTTCAATAGATTCGTCTTGTAAAGGGGACTTTGCCTTATCGACAACATGGACCCCAAACCGAATAATCTTTGAATCATCAAGTGCATTTTCATAAACATTCGAGGGTATTGAATCCCTATCCACAAGAATTTCCTTTTTAAGTGGCCCCTTACATGATCCACAAACAAGGATCAGGGTAATGATTAATAGTTGCTTCATCATGTTCAATTTCTAATGAATACCAAAAACCCGAATTTCTCGCATAATAAATATAGAAATTTTCAGGTTAAGTTTTTTAATGCTTATATATCAATTGGTTAAGGACGACAATTAAGCCTCTTACCGAGTGCAGTTAAATTTCCTACCCTCAATAATTGAGGGTATGAAGCACACTGGCTGCAGAGCAGTCTTCTCTTTGTAACTCGACGTATCCCTTATGACAAATAAGCCCCGTAGGGGTGACCTATTCGTCTTCAACCCAATCAAAGAGGTACTTCTCATTGAAATCAACTTCATATTCTTTCAGGTACTTAAGGTATTCTTCCCTTAGGCTGATTTTTTTATGATGCTCTTGCTGGCTTTGGATGTATTGGATTACATTGTCAATCTCCTTCCGGGAATAGGAAAATACCCCATATCCCCTTTGCCATTCGAATTTCCCATTAATCCATTTTTTCTCATTAATGAATTTGGAGGATACTGATTTTACAGATTCCATCAGATCTGCCATGGTAATAGTAGTGCCAAATCCAACCAGCATATGCACATGGTTTGGCACATTGTTGATGCAAATCAGTTTTTGATTACGATTTTTAACAATGCCTGTAATGTACTTCTGCAGTTCATCGTTATGTGCAGGGTGGATCAGACTCTGTCTGCCATTCACAACAAATACAAACTGAAGGTATACCTGGCTGTAAGTGTTTGCCATAATGAATATGTTTAAGGTACTTTAATAGGTCACCGCTACGCGGCTTTGAGTTTAATGGTACATTCCGAAGTTACAAAGAGGTCGCCGCTACGCGGCTAACAAACTCACAATTAAATTCATATTCAATTGGCGCAATTATTTTCTTCCGGAGCCTCTTCAAATCCCTTCGTTTGCTCTTAATTAATTTTGATTCCTTTAGATCCGAAATTAAAGGTCCCGCAATAATATATTAAGTTGTGTTTATCAAAATAATTATTAATGTTACAGCCTGAAAAATAGTACACTCAGATTTGTTTGAATCTGGATGTTCTGGTTCAATATATTTTCCTCCAAAAGCCTATTGGAAAACCTGTCCTAATGACTATTCGATCTCACCAAGCATTCTTTTAACTGTATCACTTTCTTCAGAAAAGGAAATACCTTTTCTGTCAATCCAATTTACACTTTGCTTAGGAAAAATTATTGTTTCAATACCTTGAATTAAATATCCGCTATTATTTATTGAGTAATTGTTTTCAAAAATCTCTAGTGTATGTCCTCTAAATCCATCTCTATTGCTATATCTATTCCAAATAATGGCCTTTCTAATAATAATATTATTTGAGCTAAGGCAATATGCTCTTCCAATAATACCACTTAAATTAACATCGTTCTTCACATTTTTAATAAATTCTTCCCTGCCATAAGCATAAACTATAGACAACATTTCTCCAGAAAGGCTGAAAGTGGCAAGAAAAAAGCCCGTAGAGGGTGGTTCCTCAGCATTTTTTTCCCAATTGGCTAACAGCAGCATAATAAATTTCCCATTAGTAGGCAATTGAGCAACAGGAGCCCATGTTACAAGTTCCCCATCTATTCTTGTGCAAAAATCTTTGTACCCATAACTAGAGAAATTTATTCTTTTAGATTGCTCATTGAGAAAACTAATTAAATTTTCACTCATCGGGTTATAAGATACCTTTGTATATGATTGTTTTACGTCAATCTTTTGAATCTTTCTTAAAAGTTCAGCAAAATCAGTATTCTCTATACTATCTAACGAAGGATATTGGTTGTATGTTTCCCCCTGGCATATTAACTTTTCACCATTCATTTCATGGAAATCATACTCGGTACCGGGTGAACTGGCAACAGATGCTTTTTTAGTATCTTCTTTTGGGGCTAATTCTTTCTCACCGCTGGTAAGCAGTATCGGAAAACTCAGGAGAACAACTAATATTATTGCAAAATCGGTTTTTAAATTTTTCATAATTGAACGATTAAGTTAAATACTCTTCAAATAAAAAATTAATAACAGTAGAAAATATATTTCAAATTTCTGAAGGAGAAATATATGCTCTTAATTATTTCCATATTCTTCCTTCATTTTCAATATCAAGGGATCTATTTCAGGATTTTTGTTACAGTTTGGCAGTATTTTATCTTCCAGACGTAATTCAACCAAAAAATACAGATCATTATTTCTGTAGTTACATTCACCTTGAATTATAAGGTCTTCCATGATGTAGAGTTTTCTTTCTACTTCATCACCAATGGATGTTCCAGGATCTAAGTACCTGAAATATATCCCTCCAGCATCGCGCCCTTTGGCAACAATAACAATATAATGATCGGTAGTGTAACCAGGTTGGTTATAAGGACCTTTCTTGGCTCCATACGTTACACCAACAATTGTCGGCTTTCCAATTTCCAATCGACTGTTTATCTCAGTTATGGCTTCTTCCATTCGAGATCTTTCAAATCTTATAATTTCATACATATCCACCAGTGTAGGCACACCTCCTTTGTTGTTTGTAGCCAGCACCTCTTTTTCTATAACATCTGCATCAGTAATCAGAATTGGCTTTTCAGTAGTTGGCATATAATAAACTTTGCTGAACAAATAATTCTTGAATTGAGGATTTGTACCTGTGTACTTTTTTGAAGTGCAAAAACAATCGCATCCACTGGCACTGCTTTGACTTATGAATGATCCGTCCTTTTGGTAATTGGATTGTTCAATAACAATTTCAGTTTCCTTTCCTATTTTTATAGAACCAAAAATTTTCTCATCGACTTGTTTATAATAGTTATTTATGTACATCCTTTTCAAATCGGTACTTAAAACCCATCCCAAATCTGTTAAGGTATCATCTAATTTATTTTGAATATGAGAATATTCACCACATCTGAGGCTAACTTGCAAACCAATGAGGCTGGAAACATCATCTTTTACTCCATTAGAATAAGGGAAAGAGATAGGCTTTAAGTCATTTTTTAACTGATAAGTAGTTGTATCTTCAACAGTTACAATTTCCATCAAGTTTGTAGTGGCTGTGCAATATCTCTCGGTTTCTCCCTTATAGCGAATTAAAGCTCTTGGTCTTTCACCTTTGGTAAGGTGGAAAACAATCTCCACTTCACGACCCATTTCAATGTATTTACCCGGGTTAATTATCTTTTCCGGATCATTAATATCACGAAAATTAGCATCGGCTTTGTAAACAACATATCGCTTAAAATCAATACCTCCTCCTGTAATATAATTAATCAGACTTGAATTTAATTCCGCACTATGTTTAACACAGGCATCATCAACAAATTTATTCCATGCTTCAATGCTAAACTCTGTAAATGCGAAAAATCCGCAATCCCAGGGCTTTTGGTCAAAGCAGACAATTTGAAAACCTCCAATATCAATGATTTGTTTAAATCCTTCGATATCATTCTGCAATTTTTCTTTTATTTCAGCAGAGGGATTTATACTATTATTTGATTCAGGAATATAAACTGCTATTCTTGAATATTCAATACCACCAAATTTAACATCTGTTATATACAGGATTTTACCCCTCCACTCACTTCTTGCATTTGGAATTATATTTTTGGGTGTTGCTGCCAAATTCTGCTGTCTTGCAACATTTACAAATGAGATGAGCCAACGAAGTACACTTGAATTACTTATCTCCCCCTCCTCCTCTTCTTCCCACCAATTCACTCTTGCCTCGGGGTCCTGGACCTGGTCCCACTGGTATTTGTAAAGATGAGTAAAGGATGGATCAGAGGTCCCCGATGTTGATTGCACGTCACTCCCACCCGCCTCCGCTGCGCTTCGGACGGGCAGGCTCACACTCCTACTGCCACTGCCACTGCTACTCCCACCTTTGTCCATCAGGTTATCCGTACTCCCTTCTGTCTGCCGGTGCTCGTTCTCCTCGCTGTAGGTATGTCGTAATCTGAATGCCCCGTGCCCCAGCTCATGCGCCAGGGTGCGAAGCCAGCGATCGGATGATTGATTGTTTTTATAAATAAAACCATACCGTTTTTTGAAGGGCATATATCCTTCTGCTGAAGGATCCACTGAGCCATCGAAGAAAAAGAAAAAGCAGTCCTCATCACTCCCGGAGAAATTTTCCCGGTAAGCAGAGATCACAGTTTTCATCTCCCCGGTATAGTTCATGCGATCGTCGGGATCGGTATTATCCAACACTTTTCCTGTTTGGCTTTTTAAAGATACAGAAAAACTGTCTTCTTTCGATACAAAAAAATCCACCATGGCCGGTGCATAAACCCGGTTGAGATAATCCTGTACCTGCATGGGATCCGGGCAGACCGAGCCATTCACCGGGACCAGCTTGAGCCTGCAACTGATCCGTTCATAACTTACTAGTTGTACCTGCCCTGCCAGCAGGTTTTCCTCTTCCTGAAGGCTGTCTGTTTTTCCCTGATTTCTTTCGGTATAAAATGCCTGCAAAGCCTCCTCCTCCCCTGCTCCAAGTCCTGTAATGAGTAATTCCTTCCTGCCCGGCACCTCGCCCGGTGCTGCCATAACCAGGTTCCCCGAGCTGCGGAGAAATTTTACAGAATCAGGTGGCTGCCCGTTTATATTGGCCTGCACATTTGTTGATCCACCGGCTTCCAGTGATATCCATGCCAGCTGTTTTGTTTCTCCCCCCAGGACTGCCTCGTTGTAATTTTCAGGCGGCCCGTTGTCTGCCGGTAGATCATATCCTCCTTTGCTGTCCCTGCCCGGACTGAAACTGACCATATACCGAATCGGCTCCCCGGCTGCACCCTCCCTCACCGGGGATGAGGGCGGCTTTGAACTGCCGGAGTAAACCGTATGATTCTCCCGGTCGATGAGAAATTGATCCCCTGAAGGTGTCTCCACCGCCACCATCCTGCCTGTATTTTCTTCCACCCTGATTTGCTCTCCCCCGGTGGTGACCAGGATGATGCTTCCATCCCCTGCCAGCAGAATTTCCCTGATCGAGCTGTCGGTATGTACGATCTGATCTGCAAGATCCGTGTAGGGATTTTCCAGCTGTTCCGGTTCGTTCCTGAACAGATCAGCGAAATCGCCCACTTGCATGAGCAATGAATTGGAAAGCCGGTACACCGAGTTTATACACCCCCTGAATAAGCGATATTCATTGTTGACCCCGATATGTTCGAAAACCACTTCGAGCTTTACCGCGTTGAGCCAGGGTACCAGCAGACTTCCTCTTCCGCTGAAATCTCCGTTACTCCCTGTGACTTCCAATACCTCCACCATAAAGTCGGCGGCCTGGATTAGATCCCCGCGCAAAAGCGCCGGGAGTGGAGTGGTGTTTTTTACCTGTAAGTCGTTCAGCGTTCCTCCGCAAACCGTTTCCTGCCCGGGACGGGTGCGAAGCGTGAGAGTCTGCGACCAGTCTGTCGGTTCGGAGGCACAATATGCGCGGAGTTGAAATTCATATTCCGCATCGGACCTGAGAGGACTGATACGTTGATTATCCTCCTCTGTATTGGAGAAATACCAGGGAGCATTTTTCTGCTGCACAGCCCGGTAACGCAATTCAAAGGACTCATGGTTTTCTGCCCGCTGCCAGGATAGTGTTGCTGAGCTGTTACTAACCGATATCATAGTTGGATCAACACCTGGACAAGACCTTCCATACCTGAACCAGCGCAACTGGGAGCAGCCTCCGTTGCGGAATGCAGCCCGGCCTGCCGGATCGCTGATGCGCACACGCCACACATACCTCCTGCCCAGAACCAGGTTCAGTTCCTGGAGATTTACATTGAGCATGGTTGCAGCGGATGAAACCGTATAGTCGGGTGGCTGACTTACCACCAGGTCCTCCGGTGAACGACTGTCGGGCCAGATCTCCCACAACTCCAGTTCATAACCCGGTACAAACCCCGGGTACACGAAGGAGGTGTGCCTGCTGGTCCAGCTGAAAGGTAAAAGCTGATTTGTTTCAGGGATGATCTCCGCAGCCTGCGCGGGGAGTGCAAGAAGGGGCGGGTCGCAGAGACTGATAAACAGCAAGGCTGGTGGGGAGGAGGAGACCTGTATGTCACGGTAGTAATCGAACAAGACGACGCTTAGCTGGTACATCCCCTCAGGTAACTGACGGTTCCTGAGATATTGCTCCCTGCTGATGCCGGAAAATTCGAGGTTTTGCGGATCAAACCAGGGTGCAAGGGAAGTTCCGTCCAGGTAAAGGGGTTCTCCTGCGGTGAGAAAAAGTGGTTGCGGGTTGAACCAACTCCCCGTGCGGATCTCGATCCCGTTGCTGCGGATCTGTATCCTCATTTTCACCGGGTAATCCGTAAGCGTCTGGTCATTGATGATTATACGCAGACCCATCTGCGATCCGTCGGAATTGCAAAAACCCTCCAGGGAATAAGGGGTTGGAGAAGGAACGCTAAGCTGACAATGAACCGGATATACCTGTCCCGTACTGCTGCTGCCATGCAGTAAAAGCAAAAGAGATGCAATTGAGATGAAGCGCCTGCACATGGAGGAATACCGGATCTGGTACTTTATTCTCCCCCTGTGCAACCTGCGTGACTTTAATCGCGGGAAAAATAATACCTCCCTGCAGGGCTTGATACATCAGGAATGCAGGACTGATTTCGTTTGGACTGGATATATCGGGATGGATCAGGATTATATACGATATATCCCATCGCATTCAGAATGGCTTAATATAAGGGAGAGGATGGCTTCATCCAGAATAAACACCTTATTAACAGATCAAATAGCATCTTACTAATAATCTGATAATTATAACAATTCACACCCTGGCTCCGGATTCATAATTCCTTAACCATGACTTAAAATTCAGGTGAACGGGCAGGATTTATTTTGTTGCAGAAAACAAATTGCCAATGCAACAACTTTTTTCACGTCTGATAATCCGGCTATGTATCGTGTTCCATTTTGCCGGTTCTGTAGTTCTCACTGCTCAGACAGGTGTCATCCAGGGTACCATTACTGATGCCAGAACGGGTGAGACTCTGGTTGGTGCCAATATCCTGATCCAGGGTACCACCGTGGGGACCATCACTGATTTTGACGGTAATTTCAGACTGTCAGGACTCAGGCAGGGAAACTACAACCTCGTTGTTTCTTATATATCATATGACCAACAGATCCTGAGTGCACAAGTAAAGGATGGCGCGTCAGTCAATCTGAATGTGAGTCTTACCCCAGTTACCCTTAACCTTGAATCGGTGAAGGTGACCGGCACCCGCAGAACAGATACGGAGATGGCCCTTATATCCTCCATTCGGGTTACCAACCTGGTAGCCAATGGAATCTCCGGTCAGCAGATAGGCCGAACCCAGGACAAAGATGCTGCGGAGGTATTGAAAAGGGTTCCGGGGATTACAATCAATGAAGGGAAATTTATCATTGTTCGTGGTCTCACGGAGCGCTACAATTCCGTACTGCTGAATAATATTACAGCACCCTCGTCCGAATCGGATGTGCGCGCATTCTCATTCGATGTGGTACCAAGTAGTATGATAGACAACATCATTGTTTACAAATCGCCAGCTCCAGAATTACCAGCAGATTTCGGGGGAGCTGTGGTTAAGGTAATCACCAAAAACACTGCCGAGAAAAATGCTCTCTCCCTCATTTATTCCACTGCTTATGTTTCCGGTACCAGCTTTGAAAACTTTGGTACATTCAAAGGCGGAGCCTGGGATAAGATTGGATTTACAGACAAGTCCTATGATCTTCCCGGGGCATTTCCTGGTACCCGTGAAATGATGGACGAACTCCAATACCCTCCCCTAAATGCTGATAAAAAGGCACGTCTGACCGAGATAGCCAAAACTTTTAATTCACGGTGGCTGCCATATGATGAAAAAGCATTCCTGAATCAGAATTTCTCCATGAATTCTTCCTCCCGTTTTGTGGTAGGGAAACTGACTTTCGGTAATATCAGTTCAGTTCAGTATGCCCTTTCCAACAACCATGATTTGCAGCATTCTGCTTTTTACCAGTCGCTGGATACGGCATCCAACCAGCGTCCTCCCCTGCAGGATTTCTACAACGCCAAGTATACTCAAACTGCCAGGATTGGTTTGATCCATAACTGGCTCATGGTTTTTGGAAACAACCAGAAAATTGAATTCCGAAATTTCTTTTCACACAGTGGGAACAAGAATACAATTATTAAAAATGGTATTGATTATTATTCCTCTTCCACCGGAGATACGCTCAGGGCCACGGAAATGCGGTTTGATACCCGTCTGATGTACTCAGGTCAGCTGGCCGGGACCCATACTTTTTTTGGCCGGAAGACAGAGATCGACTGGGTGATCGGATTGTCAAAAGCCAACAAAAATCAACCCGATATCCGCCGGTTGAGGTACATGAAATTTTACAATTCAGATGATCCTGCTGATCCGAACAACGGAAAGTACAGGATACTGTTCCAGAGTTTCCCGGTTCCAAATGATGCCGGTAGGTTATATTTATATAACACGGAAAATATTTACAATGCCGGACTGAATGTTGAGCAGCGTTTCCCCGGATTGCTTGAGAATCTGACTGTCAAAGCCGGATTTTTTCTTGAAAAACGATTCAGGAAATTCAGTTCCCGGAATATAGGTCTCACGGCTGCCGGGAATTACTCCATGTTTATAAAATCTTTCCTCCCACTGGATTCCATTTTTCAGGAGTCAAATTATGACTATGATAAGGGAATTGTATATAAGGAGTCCAGCCCTTATAACAATTTCTATAAGATTGACAATAATCTTTCGGCTGCATATCTGGGAGTAAATATTCCACTGGGTTCTGCAGTGAAACTTTACACTGGTGCCAGGATGGAGAAATACTACCGCCTCATGTATGGTTTCCAGAAAGATCCTTCTGTGAACCCTGATGTGAAATATGATACAACCAATCTTTTTCTCTCTGCAAATCTCTCCTGGAATATTACAGAAAAACAGATATTAAGGGGTTCCTGGGGCCAGACTGTTAACCGGCCTGAATTTCGCGAGGTGAGTTCATTTGCCTATTCTGATTTTGAGATTGGCGCATTATTCTATGGCAAACAGGATTTGAAAGCAAGCTACATCGATAATTTTGACCTGCGTTATGAGTGGTACCCTGAACAGGGTGAGATGATTACCCTCTCCGGCTTCTACAAGACCTTCGGCAATCCGATCGAACTCAGCTACCTTTCAGATGACAATGCCCGTGAGTTTCAGTATCAGAATGCCGACAAGGCCACCAGTCTGGGTGTTGAACTGGATGTGCGAAAGAATTTGGGATTTGTTCCGGTGCTTCCGCTCATGGAAGATCTCACCCTGATTTTCAATGCTTCGCTCATCCGGAGTATGCTTACCACCAGCGATCCACGTGAGCGGGATCCGAAACGAGAAATGCAGGGGCAATCGCCATACATTGTCAATTCCGTTTTGTATTACCAGAACGACAGCCTTGGGCTGATGTTGAGCCTGGCTTATAACCGCATTGGGAAACGCATCGTTGTTGTTGGCACCACCAACACTCCGCATACCTGGGAAATGCCAAGGAAC
>JAXLTS010000038.1:0-35255 GCA_046329925.1 Bacteroidales bacterium | reverse complement strand
ATATTCGGTAAAAGTCCCCAGGTAGTATTTGTACATACCGGCAGCCTTGAATTCACCTATGGTTGAGTCAGGGTAAGCATTCTTTATTTTAGCGAAATAGGCTGATCCGGATTCAATAGGCTTGCTGCTTGATGTTAGCTGAACCCTGAAGCACAGCATGCTGTCGGCAATGGGCTCGATATTTTTTGGGGTCACGGAGGGTGTTTTTGTTTCGTGGCTGAAGGTGCTTCGTTGTTCGATCTCTTCTTTATATGTACGAAAAGCCCGGAATATGCCTGAGGCGATAAGCTCCTGTCCCTCCTCCGACATCAGAAACTTCTCCTCTTCAGGGTTGGATATGAAGCCGGTCTCCACCAGGACACTCGGCATGGCTGATTTCCAGAGTACCAGGAATCCTGCCTGTTTTACTCCCCTGTCAGTACGCTTAGCCTTGTTGCGCAATTCATCCTGGATATGTGAGGCAAAGGTCAGACTCTGTTCCAGGTATTTGTTCTGCATCAGGCTGAATATAATATAGGATTCGGGTGAATTTGGATCGAATCCTTCATACTTGGTGGTGTAATCATCTTCGTATGCGATAACGGAGTTCTCCTTTTTGGCCACCTCGAAGTTTTTATCATCGGTCTTAAGTCCCATGGCATAGGTCTCCGTGCCAAAAGCTTCCTTATTCTTGTTCGAATTTGTATGAATGGAAATGAAGAGGTCTGCATCATTCCTGTTAGCAATGTCAGCCCTTTCTGCAAGTTCTACAAAAACATCCTCTTTCCGAGTAAAGATTACTTCCACATCCGGATAATTCGTTTTAATGTAATCTCCCAGCTTAAGTGCTACTGCCAGCGCAATATCCCGCTCCATGGTATGTTTTCCAATGGAGCCCGGATCCTTCCCTCCATGACCGGCATCAATGACCACCCGGCTCAGTTTCGACGGAGGTGGCGTGGATACTGGATTCCAGCCTTGCACAGAAAAGCTGTGTACAAGAAATACAAGAACCAGGAGAATTATCCGTTTATACTGTAAAAAGAACCAAAGCTGTTTGGAACTCATAGTAAGAGAAGCGTTTTTTGCTTAACTTTGCACATTCCTGAAAACGCAGGTTTGACAAAAATAATATTTAAAATTGGTTTATAGGAAAGCCAGCTTCGTCCTGTTGTTGATAATCCTGTTGTTTGTCGTTTCAACAGCTGGTTTTTCGCACCCTTTACCCGTTCATAACTGCTTTCGAACGGATATATTCCGGGATACAATACCTTCAATTCCTGATACCCTCCTGCAATCCCTGCAGAGAGACTCGTTTAACCTTGCTACAGCAAAGGATTCGATCAATTCCCCTAAAAAACGGAAAAATAACGACCTGGAAGGACCTGTAACCTACACCTCGGAAGATTCCATGGCCATTACCACAGGAGAAACCAAAAAAGTCTACCTCTGGGGGAATGCCAATGTGAAATATATGGATATTGAGCTTACCGCAGCCTATATAGAATTCGATATGGACCGGCAGATCGTTTTTGCAACAGGTGCCAAGGACAGTCTCGGAAGGGATATTGGCTTGCCACAGTTCAAGCAGGGAAGCCAGGAATTCAGGTCCAACAGGCTTAATTATAATTTTAAAACCAAAAAGGGGTACATCGAAGCAATCAAAACCGAACAGGATGGAGGTTATCTGCATGCAGAAGAGACAAAGCGTCTTCCATCCGGAGATATCAACCTCAAGGGTGGGAAATATACCACCTGCGATGCCGATCATCCGCATTTCTACATTGCATTGACAAAGGCTATTTCCATGCCGGGAGACAAGATTATCTCGGGACCTGCCTATGTGGTGCTCGAAGATGTACCAATCAAATTCATCGGTCTTCCCTTTGGGTTTTTCCCGAATACGAAGAAAGCCTCCACGGGTATTCTTATTCCCACATACGGGGAGGAACAATCCAGAGGTTTCTACCTGAGAGGGGGAGGTTACTATATCCCTATCAATGATTATATGGACCTGCGCATCACGGGAGATGTGTATTCAAAGGGTACCTGGGGACTTGCCGCCAATACCAATTACAAAAAGAGATATGCCTTTTCAGGAAGTTTTAACGGTCGGATTTACGAAAATATTTCCAGCGAAAAAGATCTTCCGGATTATGGTAAATCCAGGGATTTTTCCATTCAGTGGAGCCATCGCCAGGATCCCAAGGCGAATCCTACCAGAAACTTTTCAGCCAGTGTGGACTTCTCCAGTTCTTCATACGACAAGAACCATAGTTACGACATCAACAGCGTATTGAACAACAGGAAAAGTTCCAGTATATCCTATACCAAGACCTGGCCCGGCACTCCCTTTAACTTTTCTGCCGGTCTTACGCACCAGCAGAACAGTTCCGACAAATCCGTGAACATGAGTCTTCCCTCCCTCACCTTCAATATGGGGACCATCTATCCTTTCCGAAGTCTTGGAAAAGCAGGAAAAGAACGATTCTGGCAGAATATCCAGCTCAGTTACAGTTCAGCCTTGCAGAATAATATACGTACCAACGATACTGCACTGTTTACAGCAAATATGTTTGATAATATGTCGAATGGTTTTCGCCAGAATATCCCCCTAAGCATGAATATCAAACCATTCAGCGGATTTAATATCTCTCCAAGTCTGAACTACAGTGCAGTGATGTATACCTCTCATATTGAGAAATACTGGGATCCAAATGCAGATGATAACCTGAACGATACACTTACAGGTGCAATAGTAACAGACACAATACAGGGATTGAGTTACGCACATTCAATGTACCCTTCCATATCTTTTTCCCTGAATCCAAAGATTTACGGGAGATATCAGTTTAAGAAAGGAAAGATCGATGTAATCCGTCATGTCATCACTCCATCGGCATCTTTGTCATTTGTGCCAGATATGCGTGGAATAATGCCGAATTACTATGATTCGGTTTACAACGAGAATACTGGTAAAGGTATTTCCTATTCCATCTATGATAAATACCTGTATGGGACTCCGAGTGGCAATGGCCGCACTGGAAATGTGAACCTGAATCTCCGAAATACACTCGAGATGAAGGTAAAAGAACAAACTGATACCAGTGAAACCCTGAAGAAGGTGAAGCTCCTGGATAATTTCGACTTTGCCACCTCCTACAATATTTTTGCCGAACAGTTTAACTGGAGCAACATCCGGTTCAATACCGGTGCAAGTTTTTTCAAGAATATGCTGGATGTGCGGGTAAATGCAAGCTTTGATCCCTATCAGCTCGATGCTGCGGGGAAAAGAATCAATCAGCTGGAATTGAGAAATTTTAATCAAACAAGGAGGGTAGCCAGGCTCACCAATGCCCAGATCATAATGGGTACCCGCTTTAAGTCAGGAGCGGGAGGAACGAAGGATAAGACGGGATCGGCCGGAGGAGCACAAACACGTGAGGTCTCGGAAGATGATATGGCAATGCGTTCCGGTACGGATGATGAATTCGTAAGCAGCACCAGCGAACCAGTGGATTTTAGTATACCCTGGACCCTGAACCTGGATTATTCCTGGTCCTATTCAAAGCCGACCACTAAGAAGACAATTGTGCAGTCATTGAGGGTTTCAGGAGACATTAGTCTGACTCCAAATAATAAATGGAGGATCGGGTTTAACACAGGCTATGATTTTGTAGGTGGAAAAATGACAATGACGAATGTTAATTTCTACCGCGACCTTCATTGCTGGGAGATGAAACTTAGCCTCGTACCCTTTGGGACCCGTAAGAGCTACTCTTTCCAGATTAATGTAAAGTCCGCCATTTTGCAGGATCTGAAATATAACAAGCGGAAAAGCTGGTATGATAGTTTCTGATAGAAACATTTGTTAGATATTTGTTTTTAACAGCTGACGTAAATCCCCAAATAAAAATATCATGAAAAGAATAATCAGCACCCCACATGCTCCCAAGGCCATCGGCCCTTACAGTCAGGCTATTGAAGTGAGCAGTACCTTGTATATCTCTGGTCAGTTGGGCATTGATCCTGCAACCGGCCAGTTGGTGGAAGGTGGAATAAAAGAACAAACCGGGCAGGCACTGAAAAATATCGGTGCCATCCTGCAGGCTGCCGGATATGATTACAAGGATGTGGTAAAAAGCACCTGCCTGCTTTCGGATATTGGCAATTTCAAACAAATGAATGAGGCCTATACCGGGTTCTACTCATTCGACCCTCCGGCACGGGCTGCCTTTGCAGTTAAGGACCTGCCAATGGGGGCCCTGGTGGAAATTGAGACGATTGCCGTTCGCGGATAAACATAAAAAAAGGGCGCCCAACTGAGCGCCCTTTCTGTTTCATTTAATCAAGAGAGATTATTCGGAAACAATTTCGAATTTGATCTCAGCATGCACATCCCGGTGAAGTTTGATCTTGGCAGTATAGTTGCCTACTTCTTTTACCAGGTCGTCCTTGATATAAATATTCTTGCGGTCAATATCATATCCTTTGGCAGCGAGAGCCTCAGCGATCATGATGGTGTTGATAGAACCGAAGATCTTTCCTTTCGTGCTGGTTTTCGCTCCAATGGTTAGCGAAACATTTTTCAGTTTCTCTGCCACTGCCATTGCTTCACTGCGGATTTTTTCCTCCTTGTGGGCACGTTGCTTAACGATCTCGGTATGCATTTTCTTGGCCGATGCAGTTGCAGTAACCGCCATCCCGTTGGGGATCAGGTAGTTTCTTGCATAGCCATCCTTAACCGATACCAGGTCGTCCTTTTGCCCGAGGTTGTTTACATCCTGTTTGAGAATAACTTCCATATCTGTGTCCCTCCGGTTATTACTTTAACAAATCGGTTACATAAGGCAGCAGCGCCAGGTGACGTGCACGCTTCACGGCCAGAGAAACCTTACGCTGATATTTCAGTGAGGTTCCAGTCAAACGCCGGGGCAGAATACGGCCCTGCTCGTTTAAAAACTTCTTCAGAAACTCAGGATCTTTGTAGTCAACATATTTGATCTTGTTTTTCTTGAAACGGCAGTATTTCTTTTTCTTAACCTCCACCGTAGGGGGAGTCAGATATCTGATTTCACTTTGATTGCTTGCCATAGTTTATTCCTCCACAGTTTTTTCCTTGGTTGCTTTCATGTTTTTCTTCTTCGTACTGTATTCAACCGCATATTTCTCCATGTGAATGGTGAGGAACCGGATAATGCGCTCATCACGCCGGTATTCGGTTTCAAGTTTTGCAACCATCTCACTGGGGGCAGTGAATTCAATAAGAAAGTAAAAACCTGTGGTTTTTTTCTGGATCGGGTAAGCGAGCTTGCGCAAACCCCAGTTCTCCTCGTGGATGATGGACCCACCGGCATCGGTGATCACCCCTCTGAATTTTTGTACCGCTTCCTTTGCCTGGGCCTCAGACAAAACGGGAGTCAAGATGAAAACGGTTTCGTACTGGTTTAACATAGTGATTTAAAATTTGTTATTAATTTTGGCCTGCAAAGATAATTATTTTTTACTTATTTGAAAATATTCCTGAGTTTAGTTTGATTTTATTGTATTGCAGCACATTATATATGGTCCCTGGTTTTTCCCGGTTGAGAATTTGCCATGGGTAGTTTAATGTTAGCCTTTGGCTGTTAGCCCTTGGCAAAGATTAAAAACGGATTTCAGCCAATACCCAAATAGCCAACAGCCAACAGCCAACAGCTAATCGCCTTTCTAATTTATTTTCCTATTTTTGCCCTGATGGAACAGTATATCGTATCAGCACGGAAGTACAGGCCTGCCACCTTCAATAGTGTTATCGGGCAGGAATCGATCACACTTACCCTCAAAAACACCATTCGCACCCAGCACCTTGCCCAGGCGTACCTCTTTTGCGGTCCCCGGGGAGTAGGCAAAACAACCTGTGCACGAATTTTTGCCAAAACCATAAACTGTCTCAACCTGACCCCTGAAATCGAACCTTGCAATACCTGTGAATCATGCAAGGCCTTTAATGACTCCCGCTCCTTTAATATACATGAACTCGATGCGGCATCCAACAACTCGGTGGAGGATATACGTAACCTGATCGATCAGGTAAGGATTCCTCCACAGATAGGCCGTTACAGTGTGTATATCATTGATGAGGTGCATATGTTGTCGCAGGCTGCTTTTAATGCCTTTCTCAAAACACTGGAAGAGCCACCCCGTCATGCGGTTTTTATCCTGGCCACCACTGAAAAACATAAAATCATTCCAACGATCCTGTCGCGATGCCAGATTTTTGATTTTAACAGGATCAGGGTGAACGATACGGTTAAATACCTGGGTACTATTGCCGCTAACGAAGGTATACAGGCAGAAGCGGACGGTTTGAACATCATCGCACAGAAGGCTGATGGGGCCATGCGCGATGCCTTGTCGATCTTCGACCAGATCGTTAGTTTCACTGGCGGACATATCACTTATCAGAATGTTATCTCCAGCCTCAATATCCTCGACTATGATTATTTCTTCAGGTTGGTGGATGGATTCGTCGCCGGCGATATCCCAAAGTCTTTGCTTCTTTTCAACGATATCCTTGACCATGGATTTGATCCCCATCATTTCCTGACAGGACTGGCCGGGCATTTCCGCGACCTGCTGGTTTGCCGCGATCAGGCCACCGTTAGTCTGCTCGAAGTGGGAGAGGGCATACGTGAACGATACCTGGCTCAGGCTAAAATATGTCCTCCCGATTTTCTGCTGGAGGCCCTCAAAATCTGTAACCAGACCGACGCCCAGTTCAGAACGAGTCGTAATCAAAGACTCCTTATCGAACTGGCCCTCCTGCAACTCTGCATGGTGAACCAGGAAAAAAAAAAAGAACCCCGCCTAACTGAGCCCGCACCCACCGCCACTGCTACTGTCACTGCTACTGCCCCCGTCCCTGCAACTGCCACTGCCACTGCACCTGCTACTGCCACTGCCACTGTCCCTTCCCCTACCCCCGCCCCAAAAGCCTCCCGACCTGCGGTAAGCACAACGCCGTATCCAACGACCATGCGAACCAGGGATGCACTAAAGGGTAACAATGCCGGGCTGCCGAATACTCCTGAGCCTGAAACGCAGGGACCAATACCGGAAACAGTTATGGAACCGGATGATCTGGCTCTGTCATTCACTCCGGCTGAGTTGGAGGAGAAATTTAACTCATTTGTTCTTTCCATACAGTCAGATCATCCCAGGATGTACAGTTCTCTGGTCGGGTGTGTACCGGAAATTAAGGACGACTTCCGTATTGAACTGATTATGGAGAATGCAACCCAGTTGGATGAGTTTAACCGCGAATTGCGCTCCGAACTACAAGCCTGGCTTAGAAAAGAACTGAAAAACTTTTCTTTGCAGGTACTTGCCGCTGTGAAGGAGGTATCGGGCCAGCGTACGGCTTTTACCTCCGAGGATAAATACCGTCATATGGTGGAGGTAAATCCGCTGGTCGAAAAGCTACGACAGCAGCTTAATCTGGAATTTGAATAAAATCAAACTCATATATGAAACCAGAAAAAATTACCAATGTAAACGGGAAACTGAAGGTTCCTGATTTTCCTGTGATTCCATTTATTGAAGGTGATGGAACGGGTCCCGATATATGGGCCGCTTCAGTGGCTGTGTTTGACGCAGCAGTGGAGAAAGCCTATAAGGGGAAGAGAAAGATCGCCTGGAAAGAAGTCCTTGCGGGTGAAAAGGCATTCAAACAAACCGGGGAGTGGCTCCCGCAAAATACCCTCGACACCATCCTGGAATACCTGGTGGCGATCAAAGGTCCACTTACAACCCCTGTTGGCGGAGGGATACGTTCCCTGAATGTGGCACTGCGGCAGATACTGGACTTATACGTCTGTCTTCGTCCGGTGAGATATTATAAAGGCGTTCCCTCTCCTGTAAAGGACCCTGCCACCACCGACATGGTTATCTTCCGTGAAAACTCCGAAGATATCTACGCGGGTATTGAATGGATGACCGGAACCCCGGAGGCAGAGAAAGTCATCAGTTTTCTCCTGAAGGAAATGCAGGTGAAGAAGATCAGGTTCCCCGAAAGCAGTTCCATTGGTATCAAACCTGTTTCAAAGGAAGGTACCGAACGTCTTGTAAGGGCCGCCATCAGGTATGCCATCACCTTCAATAAACCTTCCGTTACCCTGGTACACAAAGGGAATATCATGAAGTTCACTGAAGGCCAGTTTAAAGCCTGGGGATATGAACTTGCTGAACAGGAATTCGGGGACAAAGTTTTTACATGGGCTGCATACGACCGTATCGCCGCCAGAGATGGCGCAACTGCTGCGGATAAAGCCCAGAAAGAAGCTGTTGGTGCAGGGAAAATCATTGTCAAGGATGTTATTGCCGATGCCTTCCTGCAACAGATACTTACCCGCCCGGCTGAATATTCCGTTATTGCTACACTAAACCTGAATGGTGATTATATTTCAGATGCACTGGCTGCAATTGTGGGTGGAATCGGAATTGCCCCGGGAGCCAATATTAATTATGTTACCGGCCATGCCGTTTTCGAGGCTACCCATGGAACTGCTCCCAAGTATGCCGGCCTGGACAAGGTGAATCCCGGGTCAGTTATTCTTTCAGGAGTGATGATGCTGGAGTATATCGGATGGAATGAGGCTGCTGCACTCATTGTGAAAGGTCTGGAAGAAGCCATTAAAAATAAAAGGGTTACCTATGACTTCGAACGTCTTATGGACGGGGCAACACTGCTGAAATGTTCCGAATTTGGAGCAGAAATTATAAAAGGTATGTAAGTCTCAAATAAATGAAATCGCTATGAATAAGAAAGTAGAAGCAATCCTGAATGAGCAGGTATCCAAAGAAGCTTATTCTTCGCACCTTTACCTGGCCATGGCCAGCTGGGCTGAGAACGAAGGATTCCCCGGTACTGCACAGTGGCTCTATGCACAAGCTGATGAAGAAAGGATGCACATGCTTAAGTTTGTGAAGTACATCAATGACAGAGGTGGAAAGGCTGTGCTTCCCGAGATTAAGAAACCCCCTGTTAAGTTTTCTGGCGTTAAAAGCATGTTCGAAGAGGTGCTGAAACATGAACAGTATATCTCAAATTCCATCAATGAGATTGTCTTTCTCTGTGCCCAGGAAAAAGATTTTACTACGCATAATTGGGTTCAGTGGTTCGTTACCGAGCAGATTGAAGAGGAAACAAATGCCCGGACCATCCTGGATAAGCTGAAATTACTGGGGGATAGTAATATGTACCTTTTTGACCGCGACATTTTTGCCATGCGCTCTGCTGGTCCTGATGCTTCTGCTGAGGGAGCAGCTTAACTGACAGGAACTTCTTCCCGGGGTAAACTACAACCAGGGGATAATTGTTATACCCTGACGTCCGGCCATTTTTTGTACGGGCTAACCGAGGTTTTTATTCAACTTGTATGCAACTAAATAAGCAAATTGGCTGGACCGGAGCCCTGCTGTTGACTTTGGTCTTTTCAGAGGCACAGGCACAGAACAATGTGAGGTTTGATGTACATCATCCGGTGCATTTACCCGGGGTGGTGTGCGAAGGAAACCCCGTGAACTCATACTATGTGGTACCGGCTCCGGCTGGTGTACTAAGCCGCCTGAAATCCGGACAGAAGAGAGCCAGCATCGAAGTAACCTATACCGGCTTCAGTGAGGAAGCCAAAGCTGCTTTTCAGTACGCAGTGGATATCTGGTCGGCAATCATTTATTCCCCGGTTCCCATACGCATAGATGCCCGCTGGGAGGTTCTGAAATCAGGGGTCCTGGGTAATTGCACTCCCTCGAACTATTATTACAATCTGGACGGTTCCAGGGATATGAAGAAATATTACCCTGTTGCACTCGCAGAAAAGATAGCCGGGGTGGATCTGAATGGATCCGGAGAACCTGATATCATCGCCCGGTTCAACAGCACCGGGGTGCCCTGGTCGTACGCAACCGACGGGAAGCCAGTAACAAATAAGTATGACCTGGTAACCGTTGTCCTGCATGAAATTTGTCATGGCCTGGGATATGTGGGCAGTATGTCAGTAGATGGAAGTGGTGTCGGATCTTATGGCTTCTCTGTCAACGATTATGCAGTAATTTATGATAAATACCTCGGTAATTCATCGGGTTCCATGCTGCTCGACGCTTCCCTGTTTCCTCCTTATTCCATCGCACTGGGGAATGCACTGAAGAGTGACAAGGTCTATTTTTACAGCAATCTCGCTTATGTCAATAATGGTTCAAAGTACCCGAAATTGTACGCTCCTGTAACCTGGAGCGGGGGATCCAGTATTTACCATCTGGATGATTTCCGGTATGACAACACACCGAATTCCTTAATGACCCATGCAGTGGATTATGCCGAGGTAATTCATGATCCGGGGCCTGTTTCTCTTGCCATGCTCCATGACATGGGTTGGATCAACACCTGGATAAAACACGATACACTACCGGATGTGGAGACCCTTACTGCTCCGGTTGAGGTTTTGGCTGAGATTACCAGCGATACCACCCTGGCAAAAAATTCCATGATCCTTCATTATTCAACCGACAGTTTCACCACACAGGTGCAGGTTCCGATGATTCCCGCCAATGGTGAGAATAAGTACTCAGCCTCCATACCTCTTGCTGTGCCTGAGACAGCTGTTTTTTACTATATCTCGGTGAAGGATACTTTCGGTCGCGAATACACCTCTCCCTCAGGGATTCCGGATGAGTACCATTCATTCTATTATGGAGTGGATACTATTAAACCGGTCATCGATCATCAGTGATACCTTACGTGCTCACAGGGGTGGACTCCAGTTGAGATCAAAGCACTGGCAGATGTGGACATCCTGGGACTTTCACAGGTAGAAGTATGCCGAGTATTTGATTGCTCGTAAGGCAGGATTCCATCCCCTTACCAACGATACTCTAACGGAATATTCAGGTCAGTTCTCATTTCCTGCAGGAATGCTTAACCTGGGTGACAGTATTGCATACAGGATTGTTGCAATTGATGCCGCCGCCGCAAAAATATAAGTTTTAATCCTGTTTCAGGGTATCATCAGTTCCGTGTGGAAGCTATTCCAGCTCCACTGAATGAGTACTATAATAATTTCAACAACCCGGACCATGATTTCATCATGGATGGTTTCTCCAATGCCCAACCGGAATGGTTTTACTCAGGTGCCCTGCATTCAGCGCATCCCTACCCAAGTCCGAAAATCGACGGGAAGGTATTTAATTTCGTTGCCCAGCTTAGGTACCCGATAATTGTGCAGGATAGCAATGCTCATATTACCTTCTTTGAAATTGCACTCCTTGAACCCGGAGAATCGGGCTATCCATATGGAAGCGATAATTTCTACGATTATGTGGTTGTTGAAGGTTCAAGAGACTGGGGAAACACCTGGAAACCCTTCGCTGATGGCTGGGATTGCAGGGATAATCCCGCCTGGTTGAACAGATGGAACGGGAATTTAGACGGACAGGGCAATTCGCTGGCATCGGCCGGTAACGAATTATACAAGGCACGCAGGTTGGATATGCTCAGTTCCGGTTATTTCGGCACCCCCGGGGACACTGTTCTTATACGTTTCAGGTTATTCAGCGATCCCTATGCAAACGGTTGGGGATGGGCAATCGATAACCTCGGAATACAGGGAGTATATACTTTTATGGAAAATGGCAGGTTAAGCCTGAGAATCTGGCAGTTTATCCCAATCCGGCATCTGACTATATGACAGTAAAAACTGGCAGGGATACAGACAGGGAGAAAAATTACGCTTACCTTTTTTACTAACCTGCTTGGGCATTTGTCTTTCTTCCGGGATAAGTGGATCTGGACGCCGGAAACGGATATGTTCTGGGTCTGGAAAATGGCATAACCGGGAGTGTACCTCCTCACTGTTTCAGGTAAAAATTCGTTCCTGACAAGAAGACTTTATCCGAAAGTAATTTTTAAGCACATCTTTTGTCTGGTAAACAGAACAGGTTCCAACCTGACATCCGGGGTGTGACTGAGTGTACCCGGCATGGCTCCTTTTGGAACGGGGCACTATCAGCACACATCTGCCTTTTATATGGATATTTCATTACCTTTAAAAATTCACCTTTAATTCCCATAAAAATGAGTTTCATCAATACCTTCCTCTCAAGTTTCTTCGGCAAGAAATCAGACAGGGACATCAAGGAAATCCAACCACTTATCGAGAAAATACCGCTGGTGTTTGCTGAATTGCAGTCTTTGACTCATGATGAACTGCGTCAGCGGTCCTTCGATCTGAAATCCAGGATCCGGGAAAGTGTGAAAAAGAAGAACTTGCTCAGATTCAGAAACTGAAAGAGGAGGTTGAACTGAATCCGGATTTTACCGAAAAAGAAGAAATCTATCAGCAGATTGATAAAATTGAAAAAGATGTAGACAACAGGCTGTCAGAAACCCTGGATGAAGTGCTTCCGGAAGCCTTCGCCATAATAAAGATACTGCCAGGCGATTTGTTGAGAATGAAGTGGTGGAGGTTACTGCCACACCGATGGACCGGGATATTGCTGCCAAACGCGACAGCGTGGTGATCGAAGGTGAAAAAGCCCTTTGGAAAAATAACTGGATGGCGGGAGGTAACAGGATCACCTGGGATATGGTTCACTATGATGTTCAGTTAATCGGGGGCGTTGTTCTGCACAAGGGTAGAATTACAGAAATGGCTACCGGTGAGGGGAAAACACTGGTGCCGTTACGCTGCTCGTTTTTCTGAATGCTCTCACTGGTCGTGGTGTTCACATTGTTACCGTAAACGATTACCTCGCCAAGCGAGATTCGGAATGGATGGGCCTCTGTATGAGTTCCATGGACTCACCGTCGATTGCATCGACAAACATCAGCCCACCCGACGAGCGGAGGAATGCTTACCTCGCTGATATTACTTTTGGAACAAATAACGAATTCGGCTTCGGACTATCTCCGCGACAATATGGCGCCAGTGTAAGCGACCTGGTGCAGCGCCAGCATATTTTCCATGCCATCGTCGACGAGGTCGACTCCGTTCTTATCGATGACGCACGTACTCCGCTGGATTATCTCTGGTCCTGTTCCCAAAGGAAGACCAGCAATTCGACCTTCTGAAACCACGGGTCGAAACATTGGTCGCCGCCCAGCGAAAACTGGTGAACCAGGTGCTGGTGGGATGCAAAAATATATGAGCGAGAATAATCTGGGAACAGGCCGGCTTCTCGATGCTCCGCGCATATAAGGGTTTGCCCAAAACTTCTTCACTCATCAAAAATGCTCAGTGAACAGGGAAATGAAGCTCCGATGCATAAAACGGAAAACTTCTATATGCAGGAGAATTCAAAATATGGGCAAGGGTAACCGACGAATTGTATTTTGTTATTGATGAAAAATAATTCTGTAGAGCTTACTGATAAGGGCATTGACCTTATTACTGCCAGTGGTGAAGACCCTTCATTTTTCGTGATGCCGGATATTGGAACCGAAGTGGTAGAGATCGAGAAGAGCCCCTCCAGCCCGGCTGAGAAACTCATCAAAAAGGATCAGATGTGCTGCAGGATTACTCGGTAAAGTCCGAGCGTGTACACACCGTGCACCAGCTTCTCAAGGCATATGCCCTTTTTGACAAGGATGTTGATTATGTGGTGATCGATAAATGCAGGGATTGTCGATGAGCAGACGCCTACATCAAGGTCGCCGTTATTCCGACGGATTTGCACCAGGCTATTGAGGTACAAAGAAAAGGTGAAAATTGAAGCGCTACACAAACTTTTGCGACATCATTCTCTTCAGAACTATTTCCGTATGTACAAAGTGCCGGGCCGGTATGACCGGTACAGCCGAAACGGAAGCGGGAGAGTTCTGGTCGATCTACAAGCTGGATGTGGTGGTGGTTCCGACCAACAGGAAGGTTGTACGCGACGACCGGGAGACCTGTTTACAAGCACGTGCGAAAAATATAATGCGGTAATTGACGAGGTACAGCATCTGCTGGAGATTGGCCGGCCGGTACTGGTTGGTACCACTTCAGTGGAGGTGTTCGAACTTGAGCCGTATGTTAAAGATCAGGGGGATCAAGCATAATGTGCTCAATGCGAAACTGCATGCCAGAGAGGCCGATGTGGTTGCCGAAGCAGGTAAGAAGGGAACCGTAACCATTGCCACCAATATGGCCGGTCGTGGTACCGACATCAAGATCAACGACGAGGTGAAGAAAGCCGGTGGTTTGGCCATTATCGGTACCGAACGCCATGAATCACGCCGTGTCGACCGTCAGTTGCGCGGACGTGCCGGCCGCCAGGGAGACCCGGGCTCTTCGCAGTTCTTCGTTTCCCTCGAGGATGACCTGATGCGTCTGTTTGGTTCCGACCGTATAGCCGGACTCATGGACAGGCTCGGACTTAAAGAAGGCGAGGTGATCCAGCATTCGATGATCACCAAATCCATCGAACGGGCTCAGCGAAAGGTAGAGGAGAATAACTTCGGCATCCGTAAACGACTCCTGGAATATGACGATGTGATGAACTCACAACGTGAGGTGATTTACCGCCGACGCCGCCATGCCCTGTATGGCGAACGCCTGGAGGTGGATATCGCAAACCTGATGTACGATACAGTCCAGATCATCGTCGAAGGTCATCATGGACAATCCGATTTCAGTGAATTCTCTCTCGATCTAATACGCCAGCTTTCAATTGAAAGTCCTGTTTCGGAAGATGATTACAAACAGAAACCGGTGGAATTTATCATCGATGAGGTATACAAAGCCCTGGTGGAGAATTTTAAACGCAAAGCCCAGACAATTGCAGCTCAGGCACTCCCGGTAATCAAGGACGTGTTTGAGAAACATGCCCAGGTGTATGAGAATATCGTAGTCCCAATCTCCGACGGACAGCGTGTTTATCAGATTATCACCAACCTGAAGAAGGGATACGAGAGCAATGGCAATGAGCTTGTACGATCATATGAAAAGTCAGTTATCCTGCTTGCAATTGACGAGGAGTGGAAGGAACACCTCCGGGAGATGGACGAATTGAAAACCTCGGTACAGAATGCAGCCTACGAGCAAAAGGACCCACTCCTTATATATAAGTTCGAAGCTTATGAACTCTTCCGTAACATGCTTGAAAAAGTGAATAAGGAAGTGGTGTCTATCCTGATGAAAGGACATATCCCCATCCGCGACAGCAGCCAGGCGCGAGGGCACAGGCACCTCGTAAACTGACCTTAGCAAATTTGAACAGCGCAAGTCGGAGTTCGGTTCCAGCCTGGGTCAGGGCGGTTCCCCCGAACAGCAGGCCGAAGAACGAAGGGCACCCCAGCCTGTAAGGGTTGAGAAGAAAGTAGGAAGGAACGATCCCTGCCCCTGTGGAAGCGGAAAAAAATATAAAAACTGTCATGGGGTTTCTGCTACCGCCTGAAACATTCAGAATAGAAAATCATTTAACAAGAATACAATTAATGCCCCTGCACGCTAAATCAACCCGGGAGAGCCTCTCATACTTGTCAGCCTTGTTGGACAAGCATAAAATGGTTTATTCCACACGATACGGGGATGGTGAGATTCTGAATATGATCGGCGAAGATGCCCAGAATCATCGTGCATCAGGCCCGCTACTCGAAGAATTGCGACAGACTTTTATCCTGGACCATGCCCTGTACCTGAAGGGTGTGGCAATCAATTATCCCCTGGAACCCGGGATGGTGCATGGATTATTTGCACCACACAAGGATAATAGCCGCCTGGAAAAGGCACTCACAGATAATTTCGGTTTTGCCGAAAATTTCGCATTTGAGAATCCTGTTCTCTTTCAATACCTCACCGTATTCGACCCCGGAGAAATGATTAAGTTCCTGGATACCTATATCCGGCCGAAAAGAAAGATGTTTATAGGATCTACTCCACAACCGGTGGCCGAAAAGATATACGGGAAAATAGACTACTATATTAATATTCCTGCCAAAAGCGCTTATTATACCATCAATGAATGGTACCCACTGATTGCTAAGGATGCAGACAAGGTGGATGTGGTGCTCCCTTCAGCCGGAACGGCATCCAATATTATTGCATACAGGCTTTGGCAGGCAGGGGTGCAGGTACACCTGCTGGATATAGGCTCTATCGTTGATGCTGCCGAGGGAAAACCTTCACGCAAATGGATACGCCTGATGGGTCATCGGGTAAACAATATTTTGCTACCTGAGGCACGAAACCGATCGCTGAAATTCAGAATTAACTACTTGTACAAGGAAATCAGGTTCTTCCTCAGACTTCTGGTGAAGGGGAAAAAATATAACTTGCCATACCAATAATACATCTTTGGACATTCAGATACATTGCGCGGTGAAGGGCTGCTCGTATTGAAACGGTAAGCAATATAGATGTTGCTGATAATGCTTAATACAGCAATGCTACCTCTGAATTCTCCTCTCGCAAGTTCACAAGCATCGGGGTGAACTGCTCCTGCCACTGCTCCTGCCACTGCTCCTGCTACTGCTCCTGCCACTGCTCCTGCCACTTTTCTTTTTTTCCTTTTATCTTTTATCTTTTCTCTTTTATCTTCCTCGTCATCTCCTCCAGTCGCTCATAATGTGCTTTGCTCACTGGTACCAAAGGAAGTCGCAGATTGTTATCACAGATTTTCATGGAATGAAGAACGGCTTTTACACCGCCGGGGCTGCCCTCGGTGAATAGTGCCCGGGTCATATCCATCATTTTATAATGCAGTTCATTGGCCTTGCCGTATTGCCCGGCCAGCGCCAGACGAGTCATTTCCGAAACTTCCAGCGGGAAGGCATTGGCACTTACTGATATTACACCCGAGCCGCCCATGACGATGATGGGGACTGTGAGCAGGTCATCACCTGAAATTACATGGAATCCCGCAGGCTTGTCGCGTAGTACCTGCATGATTTGTTCGAGGTTACCGGAAGCTTCTTTTACTGCTACAATATTTTTAAAATCATGAGCCAGCCTAAGCATGGTCTCAGCCGTCATGTTGGAACCTGTACGACCGGGAACATTGTAAATGGTAACAGGCACAGGACTTGCAGCGGATATCTCCCTGAAATGCTCATAGAATCCCGACTGTATGGGCTTATTATAATAGGGACCTACACTGAGGATTCCGCTTATGCCCGTAAAATCATTTTCCCTGATGTTTTTTACAACTTCTGCAGTGTAATTACCTCCGAATCCAACCATGATGGGGACCCGGTTTTTATTGGTATTGATAACATGATCGATAATGGATCTTTTCTCCTCTTTCCCCAGGGTAACATTCTCTCCGGTGGTTCCCAGAACCACCAGGTACTCCACTTTATTTCCGATGAGGTGGTTGACTACTCTTTCAAGTGCATCGAAATCAATGCTTTTATCCTCCCTGAAAGGTGTTACAATTGCCACACCGGTACCTTTGAACTGAAATTGATCCATCCGATTTGTTGTTTATGGTTAATGAAAAGATTATGCAGTAACCAGGGCAGGGGGCTGGGTTTTAAGTTCGCCAAGGTAACTGAGAAGCTGGAAGATGAGATTCTCCAGGCTGGGATTAGGCTTTAGACTGATCATGAAATCCAGAAATTCATTCTGTTCCTGGTACAACCCGGTTTTAAATTTAGCCCTGGAGAGGGTGGTAATATACCGGGTAGGGAAAGAGTTCTTAAGGTCCAGATTGAACAGTATGTCAAAGGATGTCTGGATAAATTCATCTGCAAAATCAGGAGTGGGCCGGTAAATCCAGCTTAATTCATTCCTGGAAATAAAATTGAAACTTCTGCGCAGGAGGTATGCATCCGGCACTTTTTTGTCATTGACAAAACCAATAATCTGAACCTGGATTCCCCGGTCGGTCAACTGGGATACCAGCGATTTAACGGGCTCAAAGCCAGAAGGATCACTGGCGTCGAACAGGATGCCTGCCGTGCGGGCTTCACGCAGATTACAGGCACGCTTGTCACGCCGCACATCTTTCGACTTCTTGCGGAGTTTCGATTCTCCCAGACTCAGACGTAATTTATGTGCAAATGCCACTGCAGATCTGTTATAAAACGAGGCAATTTAAGGTATCCGTCATAAATTTCCAACTCTAGCCGATCAATTTTAGGAATTCCTCCTCGCTTATGACCTTAACTTGCAGTTTCTTTGCTTGTTCAGCCTTGGCTGGTCCCATATTTTCGCCTGCCAGGAGATAGTCAGTCCGGGAGGATATCGATCCGGTGTTCTTCCCTCCGTGGTCTTCTATCATTTTTTTTAGTTCTTCACGGGAGTGATGGGCGAAAACTCCGGAAATGACAAAACTTTTTCCATCCAGTTTGTTGCTCAGTGAGCTTTTATCCTCCTTCAATTCAAGTTGTACTCCAGCTTCACGCAAGGCTGATAATTGAAGTTGATTTTCGGGGTCGTGAAAATACTTGTACACACTCTCGGCAATGATCACCCCGATTTCTTCTGCCTCCATCAGTTCTTCCTGGGTGGCATTATAAATTCCCTCTACAGACCTGAAATGTTTGGCGAGTTTTTTCGCAACGGTTTCACCAACATACCGGATTCCCAGTGCGAACAAAACCCGGCTAAAGGGGACCTCTTTTGAAAGAACTATGCTGTTGACCAGGTTTCTTGCGGATTTTTCACCGAACCGATCAAGACTGGCCAAATCTTCAACTTTTAATTTGTACAGGTCAGCCGGCTTGGAGGCAAGCCCTTTCCTGAAAAGAAGGTCAATGGTAGCTTCGGCTGCATTGATGTTCATCGCTTTTCTGGATATAAAATGTTCCATTTTCCCTTTTATCTGGGGAGGACAGGCATTCTC
Source organism: Bacteroidales bacterium (assembly GCA_046329925.1). Classification (GTDB taxonomy): domain Bacteria; phylum Bacteroidota; class Bacteroidia; order Bacteroidales; family JAAYUG01; genus JAXLTS01. The sequence goes on along the minus strand of JAXLTS010000038.1, from coordinate 16,472 downwards.
GTTTGGACAAAAATGTTTTGCTTCACCTTCCTGTCGAATCAGTTCCGACCCGCACTCCGGACAGTGAGTGATGTACTCAAATGGGGCAGAAAACATCCCCCTTTTGCTTTTTTCAACACCAACCACTTTAGGAATTATCTCTCCTCCTTTTTCTATATATACATGGTCATCGATACGGATATCCAGCAAGGCGATCTGGTCTGCATTGTGCAATGATGCTCTTTTCACGCGGGTTCCGGCCAGAAGCACAGGCTCCAGATTTGCCACCGGAGTGATCGCACCTGTACGGCCTACCTGAAAATCCACTGATATCAGTCGTGTCAGGGCCTGTTCTGCTTTGTATTTATAAGCAATGGCCCAGCGCGGTGATTTGGCCGTATAACCAAGTACTTTCTGATGCTGAAATGAATTTACTTTTATCACTACCCCGTCCGTGTCGAATGGTAATTCCCTTCTCCCGGTTTCCCATTGGTTAATGAACTCTTTTACCTGCTCAATACTTTTACAGGTTTTTGACCAGACAGGGATCTTGAATCCCCAGGATCTGGCTTTCTCAAGACTTTCTGAGTGCGTGGTAAAAGGCAGGTTATCTCCTAACAGGAAATAGAGGAAACAATCCAGTGGCCGCCTGGCAACCTCGGATGAATTCTGTAATTTGAGTGTTCCGGATGCGGCATTCCTGGGGTTTGCAAATACCGGGTCTCCGGATTCTTCCCGGTCGGCATTTATTTTTCTGAAAGCCTCATGTGTAAGAATGATCTCCCCGCGAATCTCGAACCGGGTTGGAAGGTCAGTTACTGCCAACACCAGCGGGATACTGCGGACAGTCTTGATATTCTCTGTTACGATGTCACCACGTGTGCCGTCACCCCGGGTGAGTCCGCGTACCAGCCTGCCGTTTTCATAGCTGAGACTTATTGAAACACCGTCGTATTTCAATTCGCAGGCATATTCAATTCCCTCGGGTATGTCCTTTCTGATGCGCTGATCAAATTCGTTCAATTCTTCGAAAGAATAGCAGTTGCCCAGTGAGAGCATAGGATATTGGTGGTCTGCCTGCTCAAAGGTCTTGTTCCTGTCATCCCCCACACGCTGACTGGGAGAGTAATCATCGGCAAGTTCAGGAAATTGTTTTTCGAGTCCGATGAGTTCGTTCATCATCCTGTCATACTCAAAGTCTGAGATTACAGGCTGTGCAAGCACATAGTACCTGTAATTGTGCTCATTCAGTTCTTTACGCAATGCATTTACCCGGTCACGGATATTTGGATCAGCCATACCACCTGTTAATAAGATGGCTAAAGATACGAATAAACCTGCTTTTATACCCCGTTGATAAAAACAGGCGGTCTAAAGAGGCATTCGCAATTATTATGCTACCTTTGTAACAAGAATGGTTGCGGATTTACTTCTGTAAATCTGCATGAAAAGGGAACCAGGTGAGAATCCTGGACAGTACCCGCTGCTGTATACTCCAACCGTTCCCTGGCAACCCTGCCACTGTTCCGATCGCTATCGGGATGGGAAGGCGCCAGGGAGGAGAAGTCAGAAGACCTGCCATTCCTGTCAGCTTTTGCTGAATGTTCGGGTGAAACATTGAAACATGAAAAAAACGGCTAAGTTCTATTCGCTTTTTGCTGCCCTCACCCTGTCTGCAAGTATGCTCAGGGCCGAAGGATCCGATTCCATTCGCTTTGTCAGTTTGAATGAGGTTAAACTGGTACAGCAAAGGGGAGTGTTTTACGGGGAAGATCATCATGTAATCTCACTGCCAGTCTGCGGGATAAACAAGGATGCCACCACCAGCCTGGGTGAAATACTGAGTCTTCGTTTTCCTTCCCTCGTCAAAACATATGGAGGTGCCGGGAATCTTGCATCAGCCTCATTGCGGGGGACATCCTCCGTACACACCCAGATCAACTGGAATGGATTCCCTGTAAATAATGCCACCACGGGAGATGCCGATTTGTCGCTGTTGCCCCTGATGATGGCTGACAGGATTTTACTCATAAGAGGTGCTTCCGGCTCGCTCTATGGCAGCGGCACCTTCGGCGGAGCAATTGACCTTACTTCCGAGATTTCCGCAGAACAAAAATTCGGGATTTCGTATACTAATGAAAGCGGAAGTTTTGGTAGCCAGGGGAATATTCTCGAAGTCCTTGGCGGCAATTCTTTCTTTCGCTATAAGGGAGGAGTATATGCACGGGAGGCTGTCAATGATTTCTCCTATTCAGATCCCCTGTTGCCCGGAACCCCGAAGCGCATCATGCAGCACAACAACCTTAGTTCATGGGGTACCCTGCATCAGCTATCAGTAAACTTTTCATCCCGCGACCGTCTGGAAACAGGTGCATGGTATCAGGATAAACAAAAACAGCTTCCCGAAATACTGGGCTCGCTTGGCAATGGATTGGCAGAACAATCTGATTCCTCCCTGAAGGTGTTTCTGAAATATACGCATACATCCGGGAAATCATCCCTTACATTCAAATCAGCCTGGTTCTCCGATCACCTGAGGTATACCGACCGGCTGTCCGCCGACGATCCGGGCTATCTTGTATATTCTGTATTTCATGTGAAGCAACTAATGTCCGACCTTGATTACAGGCATGCGTTTGGAGAAAAACTTACGGTCGATGCTGCATTGGTGTCCTGTAAGATCCTTGCAGATATTGAAAATTATGGAAAACCCGTGGAGGAATTAAGACTCTCAGGCTTGCTGGCTGCCAAACTGAAACTGGGTAAAGTTATTGTGAACAATTCCCTTCGACTGGAGAGACTTCCGACAGGCAAGACTGTGGCAATGCCTTCCATCGGGGCACGATGGAATCCGCTGTTGCAGAAACTGGCATTTTATGTTAACCTCTCCAGAAAATTCCGACAGCCAACATTGAACGAAAAGTACTGGGTGCCCGGTGGTAATCCTGCCATTAAACCGGAAGACGGTTGGGGTTCTGAACTGGGAATGACTATCAGTTCATCCTTTGCCGGGAACCATACCATTTCACTCAATCTTACCGGGTATTCAACTATTATCGGTAACTATATTCTCTCTGACCGGTGAAGGCACACTTCTCTCACCCCGGAACCTTGAATCTATCTGGTCACGCGGATTGAAGCCGACTTGACATGAGTTCATGTTCCGAAATCAAAGATCACTGGCTCCATCGATTACTCGTTTACACGATCCACCATACTGGAGAATAGCGAGAATCCCATGCTTGTCGGCTCCCAGCTCCGATACGTTCCAATGCATGCCGGCGCACTGGGTACAGGTTATGCCCGCGGGTGGTTCAATACAGGCTTTTCACTCTCATGGTCAGGACAGCGAAAAAGTTCAGAGCTGGCTACCGCCGGAGTTTTGTCACCCTACCTGCTGGCCTCTCCCTGGGCCGGAGTTGATCTGGATTGGCAGAGCCTGCGCTGCAATATACGTATCCAGGTCTATAACCTGTTCAATGAATCATACCAACTGATGGCGGCATATCCTATGCCGGGAAGATTCGTTTCCCTCACTGCCCGTGTTGGCTACCTGAAGTAAGGAGATTTTCCCTCAAGATTTCTATGAAACTATTTTCAATTATTAATCCCGTAACCAGCATGATCAAATTTTTCCGAACTATCTGCCTTTTTTATCACTCCCTCTGTTTGATTTCCTGTGAAGAAGAACCTGCCATAAATACAATTCGTCAAGGGCTTTCACACGGTATACTCATTACAAACGAAGGAACATTCATGCAAAACAACGGCTCTGTGTCCTTCATCGATTCACGCACGGATTCAATCATACCAGACCTTCCAACTTGCCAACGACAGGCCACTGGAGATGCAGCAGCTGTTCGAATTGCTGATTCCCTGTCGCATCGTAGTGAATAACTCCATGAAGATCGAGGTGGTAAGGCTCGAAGATTTTGCAGGTACAGGATTGATTCAGGCCAGTTATCCCCGTTATTTCTATGCTATGCCGGTAAGGGGAAGGGATATTTACAAACGGAGCCTTCCCGGGTGAAGTACTCGTAATCGACACCAGAAGCCTGAAGGTTACAGATACCATTTTGGTAGGTAATCAACCCGAACATCTTCTCGTATCCGGTAATTATCTTTCTTTGTTGCCAATGGGAAATGGGGGAAACGATAACACAATTAGTGTTATCGATATCTCGGTGGACTCAATTGTGAAAAATATCGAAGTGGGCGCGATGGCCCTACTGACCTGGTGTGAAAACGTCAGATAATAGTCTGTGGGTTATTTGCCAGGGTAAAGTGGTGTATAACAACGACTGGACTCAGATCATTGAGGAGACCGATTCGAAACTGGTACGGATAAATACCCTGACCCTTGAAAAAAATGCTGATGTGGTAATCGGTGCAACCGGTGATGGTTTAATCCCTTCTCCTGGCTGCAGGTCCCTGCAAAGGATTCTATTTATTTCGCCGTAGAAGGCAAAGACGGCATCTATTCCTTTAACACACAAACATTAACTCATCCGGAAGAACCGCTGATACCCGGTTTTTTCTATGGAATGGGCATAAATCCCTCGAATGGTGATATCTTTGCTTTGGAGGCCGGGGGCTATACCGCAAATGGCACCGTGCATATTTATACCAATGAAGGGACCCTTGTAAAATCATTCGAAACAGGAATTGGGCCCACCAGCCTTGTTCTTTATTAACAGAATTTATAATGGTTTTTTCCCGGATACATTTTGTTAAGCTTAACCTGCTGGGCTTACTCATTTCAATGCTCACAGTCATACCTGTTTCCGGTCAGGTTGAACTGGTGGTATCCGCGTCTGTCATTTTGAAATCCAAAAGCGATATCAAATGGATAACTCTGAGCTCCCGTTAGGTCGAAAATTCCTGCAGAAGACAGTTTATCTGCCCTGAAGGTTTTAAAAGCAACAGGTTCGGGTGCCAGGTCGATGGTTCCTGGACTTCAAATAATTCAGGTTCATGGGCCACTGGCGCAGACGGAACCAGTATCTGGCGATTGGGATTCCATTCTGAAGAGGCGCTCAATATGAATGTAATCCTCTCGGACCTTAGTTTGCCCGGAGGGTCGAAATTATTTGTATATGGTCCCCGCTATAAAGAAATAAAAGGCGCTTATACCCAAGGTACCGGTCCGGTATTGGTTTTTTTCCCCACTTCAGGAAACCGGATCATCATTGAGTTGAATCTACCTGCAGGATCAGCAGAGGCTGCGACTTTCACAGTGGAAAGGGTGATTCACGGATACCGCAAATTAACTGAATATCCGGAAAAGAATCTGGATGGAACTACTCTTTCAGGAAGCTGCAATATTGATGTTGCATGTCCCGAAGGTGAAGCCTGGGGAACAACTGCACAGGGTGTTGTTAAACTGATTATCAATGGGGTGGAGAACTGCACGGGATCTCTCATAAACACTACACTGAAGGATGGCCGTCCATACCTTTTAACTGCCAGTCATTGCATTTCCACAGCCCTGGATGCTTCCCGCACCTTGTTTATTTTTAATTATGCGAATACGGTTTGCAAGGTCAGTGGAGCTTCTGCTGCGCAAACCATAACCGGTTCCCGGATTCTGGCCACAGCATCCACTCTTGACTTTACGCTGGTAGAACTGGGATTTCCACCTCCCCCCGCTTATCATCCATTGTATCTCGGATGGTCGCTCGACACAACGGGGATATTAAATACAGTTTGTATTCATCATCCCTCAGGTGATGTAAAGAAGATATCAATCGACAATGATCCTCCTTCCCGTGGTGACTTTTATGGGACTGAATACCTCGACAATACACATTGGCAGGTGGGGGAGTGGGAGGCAGGAACAACTGAGGGTGGTTCCTCGGGCGGCCCGCTCCTTAACCAGGATCACCGCATAATTGGGTCCCTTACCGGAGGGGAGGCAAGCTGTACAACTCAAACAAAAAGCGACTTTTTTCAGATGTTTCATGTGGCCTGGAACCATTTTCCGGAGGCCTCCCGGCAACTGAAATACTGGCTCGATCCGCTTTCAACCGGTTCAAAGACAACCTCTGAGCATAATCCCTGGGCTTTCATACTAAAGAGCAGTGATACCCTCCTGAATATGTTACCGGGTGAACCAAGTACCCTGTTGAAATCATCCCTGGGCTGGGGATTTCCGGCCGGGCACAACAGTACCGGAGCAACCGCTTTTGCAGAACCTTTTTACCTCCCGGATACCACACTGATTCTTGGTTTGGTAATCCGACCGGGTCGCATCTATAAATCCTTAAATGATTCCTATATCACCCTCAACCTCTGGAATGGGTCATCAAAGCCTGACAGTATCGTTCTTTCCCAAAAACTTTACCTCGCATCCCTAAAGGAAAATTCGTATCTGATGGTACCATTCTGGTCACAGCCGGTGCGCATGGATTCCCTCTTCGCCGGATTTTCCCTGGATTATCTCCATTCCGATACCTTTGCCATGAGCACTTCACCTCAACGTATCCTTGCTGAGGTGAATACAGCCATGGTGCAGGTGGGAGAGGAGTGGCACTCATTCTGGGATCAATATACCTGGGCAGGTTCCATGGATATCGGATTGTTGGTAGCAGATGTGGAATGGCTCGGAAACCGGCCGTTGAGGCATAATAAGACCATGCGGATTTTCCCAAACCCTGCCGGTGAAAAAATCATGATCGATTTGCCGGATGGATACACCGGCACTGGAGATTTGAGCATTTACAATCTCCGGGGCAGCCTGCTTTATTCACTCTGCAATGGCGGGAGGTCCATACAATGTCATCTGCCCGAATCTGTTTTTTCTGGCGGAATATACCTGGTTCGTTACACGGAACAGGGTAATCAACCTCTTTCGCAGAAAATAACAATTATCAGATAGTTTCCGGGCATGGATAGGCTTCGTTTAATATCCTGTTTTCTTTTCCTTGCCGGGACTCTGTTCTCCGGATCTTCATGTAAACCCCTTCCCGGGGAGAAAGTGGATTCAACAGATTCACTTCAAAAAGAAAATATCGTATTTGCCAAAGGTTTTTCAATCGCCCATGGGCCCGGTTTTACCCTGCTGGAGGTAAGCAATCCATGGCAGGGCTCCCGAAATACGCGTTACCGCTATGTATTGGCAGCATGCAAAGATTCGGTGCCTGAACATCTTGAGGATTTACCTTTTATAAAAACACCGGTTAGTAAAATCGTTTGTTTATCCACGACCCAACTGGCCATGATCAATTCCCTGGGGGCAAATTCAGCCATCACAGGGCTGTCAGGAACAGCTTTCGTTTTCGATTCGCTAACCCGTAATCGTATCGCAGCAGGTAAAATCAGGGAGGTCGGCTACGAACAGGGACTTGATCTGGAGGTGCTGCTGCAAATGAAACCCGACCTGATCCTGGCCTATGGTGTTGGGGCTGAAATCACAGGAACGGTAAGCAAACTGGACGATATGGGATTGCAGGTGGTATTTGATTCGGAATACCTGGAAAAACACCCTTTGGCAAAAACCGAATGGATCAGGTTTCTGGCGGTAATCCTGGGTAGGGAGAAAGAAGCTGACAGCATCTTTGAAGGAGTAAGGGAACGCTATGAACGTTTGGTCTCTACAGCTGCAGGTGCTTTGTCCAAACCGGTTGTAATGACCGGTCTTCCCTGGAAAGATTCCTGGAATGTTCCTCCCGGAAATTCCACCACTGCTGCCTTTATCGCTGACGCAGGCGGGGTGTATCTTTGGAACGATCTCCGGGGAGCCGATAATTTCAGCCTTTCGCTCGAGGAGGTAGTTGCATCTTCCGCAAAGGCCTCTGTCTGGATCAATGCCGGGATTGCCCGTTGTGAAAAGGATATTGTAAACACCGATGAGAGGCTGAAGGCTATTCCCGCGGTAAAGCAGCACCAGCTGTATAATAATAACAGGCGTATGGGTTCCGGTGGCGGAAATGATTTCTGGGAGTCAGGGGTGATGAACCCTGATATGATACTTGCCGACCTGGTGGCGATCTTTCATCCGGAACTGATGCGCGGACATCAATTGAATTATTATGTGAAACTTCAATAAATAACCTATGGCTTCAAAAAAGAATCTCAAAAAAGATGTTAAGTACATTACCTGGGAACTCATTTCAGAATGTCTGGTTTTCCAGGTTCTGCATCCTGAGGCATCAGAGGACCGGATCATGGAGACCCTCAGGAATGTTACTGACAAGCACAATGAAGTAATGGACCTTATCAATTCCAGCCGGGGAAAGCAGGAAAAGGCAAAAATCCGTACAACCTATACTGAGGTGATTGCCAGGCTGAATGAAATGACCGATGTGGTAAAGGCTTTGTATACCAAGTAGTACAATTCCGTTAACCTCATGGGCCGTCTCAGAAACAGGTCATTGTTCCTGCTGTTACTGATATTGCTCCTGCTCTTGTTTTACCTCGATCTGTGTGTCGGCTCGGTATCGCTTGGTTGGAGAGATGTCTTGGCTGCATTCAGCGGCCAACTCGAGGATGAATTAGGTCGCAGGATCCTTTTCGACTTCAGACTGCCACGGGCGGTTACTGCGGTAGTGGCAGGAGTGGCGCTCTCAGCAGCCGGCTTACAAATGCAGACTCTGTTCAGGAATCCGCTGGCCGGACCATATGTTTTGGGACTGAGTTCGGGTGCAGGACTTGGTGTTGCACTCCTGGTGCTGGGCCTTCCGGTAATCGGGTGGAGTGCAACCGGGATGCCATCTTCTATTTCCATCCTTCTGGCAGCATCGCTGGGTGCTGGCCTGGTAATGCTCCTGATGCTCCTGGTTTCCTTCAGGGTGAGGGATGTACTTACCCTCCTCATCCTTGGAATCCTGCTGGGGAGTGCACTGTCGGCCGTCATCAGCATCCTCCAGTATTTCACCAGTGAGAGCGCCCTGCGGGTATTCGTGGTGTGGACACTGGGCAGCCTGGGAGGTGTGAGCACCACACAGCTGAATGTTCTGGTGCCCTCTGTCATCCTGGGAAGTCTCCTCGCCATGGCATCCGTGAAAATGCTGAATGGATTGCTGCTTGGTGAAGAAGAAGCCCGTTCATTAGGGGTGAATATTTTGCTGGCCCGCGTACTGGTTTTTCTGAGCACATCCCTGCTGGCAGGGGCAATAACGGCCTTCTGCGGCCCCATCGGCTTTATAGGAGTAGCAGTTCCGCACCTGGCACGTATGCTTTTTGGAACATCTGACCACAGGATACTCATGCCGGCAGCTTTTCTCTGCGGAGCTGTAATGATGCTCCTGAGCGATATGATTTCGCAACTACCGGGCACAGGAATGCTTTTGCCTATCAATGCTGTGACTTCCCTGTTGGGAATCCCGGTAATTGTATGGATTATTTTCAGGAACTCGGTGAGTGCAAAAGGATAATAAAATGGCACTGGCGTAATGTATCAATTGAAGTAAAGAACAATGATCAGGCTTATCGATCTGTTGGCGGGATATCCGGTCCAGGGTGTACGAAGCCCTGTAATAAAAATTGATTCTCTCTCAGCGCCGGCCGGAGAACTGGTGGCAATAATCGGACTGAACGGGATCGGTAAAAGCACTATTATGAAAACCATGGCCGGGCTTCTTTCACCAATTGCAGGCGAGGTGCTGTATGATGGAAAACCTGTCACCTCCTTCAACCGGCTTGAACTGGCACGCTTTGTTACTTTTATCGGAGCCGGCGGACATATGGACAGCCAGTTCTCGGTGGCTGAACTGGTAAGTCTTGGCCGACACCCGCATACCAACTGGCTCGGGTCTCTTACAAAACAGGATCGTAATAAAATCGATCATGCAATAGCCGCTGTGGGCCTTGGGAATCTGGCCTCAAGACCGGTTAGGAAAATAAGTGACGGAGAACGCCAACGAGCTAATATAGCAAGGGCACTCGCACAGGATACACCTGTTATTCTCCTCGACGAGCCCACAGCATTTCTTGATGTGGTAAACAGGTATTCCATCACCTGGCTCCTGAAAGACCTCTGCGAAAAGCAGGGAAAGACAATCCTCTTTTCAACGCACGACTGGAATGTTGCCCTGCATGCAGCCCATAAAATCTGGCTGCTACTGCCCGGAAGATCGAGTGAGGGATCCCCGGAGGACCTTGCACTCAATGGCGACTTCAATGAACTGGTCAGTAATTCGGCTCTCTCCTTCGACCTGCTCTCAGGCCGGATTACTTCGCATCAGCATTACCGGGGTAGCATAAAACTTCAACTCGAGGGCGCGGATCTCCGCTGGGCCGAACATACGCTTGAACGGATTGGTTATAAAGTTAGCATGGATGCACCCCTTACACTTAAAAAATCCCTCGGGGGAGAATGGATTCTTGACCAGCCCGGATTACCCCTTGAATCATTTGTGAATTTGTACAATCTCGCTGGATACCTGAAGAATAGAGCTTGAATGTAACATTTGACTCTTCCGAACGTCTTTTTAGGGAGGAATAATTGCAATGCACTATTTTCTACTTACATTCGTTATAAATTCAGAATTCAATTTTCAGAAGCCGCCTTCTCAACCGAAAACCCAACACTATGGAAGCAGTTAAAAAAATAGTTTCGTACATTCTCATTGGAATGGTTGTCCTGTTTACAGTGATTGCCCTGCTGGGCATCTGGGACGTCATCAGCCTTGAGCGGATCGGCTGGAAAATGATTACCTCCCTCATCATTATCTTCGCTTCTTCAGCAGTTATTCTGTTTATCTTTTCAGTACTCATTAAGGATAACAACAACCAGCAGCCCTAGTGCTTTCCATTGCCATTCCTGTTTTCAATACCGATGTGAGAAAACTGGTGCAGGACCTCCTGCATCAGGGCCAGCGTATTTCGTTGCCCTTTGAGATCATTTTGGCTGACGACGCCTCCCTCTCAAAATTCAGGGAACTAAACGATCAATTGAAGGAATCCTCCTGCGTAAGGACCATCCGGCTGGATGCCAATATCGGCAGATCAGCTATCAGAAACCTTTTGGCTCATGAAGCAGCTTTCCCCTGGTTGCTGTTTTTGGATTGTGATTCCGGCATCAGCGATGCCTCTTTCCTGGCAAAATACCTATCATATACGGATGCAGAACAGGTAGTCTGCGGGGGCAGGTACTACGGGAATGCTTCTGCCGGCAACCCTGAGTGGAAGCTGCACCGAAAATATGGCATTAAAAGAGAACAACAGCCGTCCGGTCTCAGGAACAGGAATCCCTACCGCTCCTTCATGACAAACAATTTCCTTATTCCCAGGCCGGTATTTCAACTGGTGGGAGGGTTCGATGAACAACTCAGGGAGTATGGACATGAAGATACCCTTTTTGGGTACCAGCTGCAATTGCACCAGGTTCCCCTTGTACATATCGACAATCCTGTTGAACACCTGGAATTACAGTCAAACAGGGAGTTTGTGCAGAAATCGCTACAGGCTGCAAAAAATCTTGCGTTGATCGATGACAGGCTGAAGGATCCGGTATTTCGCCAGTCGGTGAGCCTGCTCCGCTTTCACTATAAAATAAAAGACTGCCGCATCGACGGGCTTGTGCGGTTTGCTTTAAGCCCCCTCCGCGGGTTGCTATCCTTCATACTTACCCACATTCCTTCCCTGCTGCTTCTGGATGCTGTCAAGTATCAGGGCTTTCTTTGGGGACAGCCATTAACCAGGCCAAGCACTGAAGGTTCTCATCACTAATCGGTTATCTGCTGCCTCTGCCTTAACATCCCCAGGTGGGATTGTTGATTGAACCGATGCAAATTTCCGGGAGACTTCTGGCAACGATACATATCAGAAATTGAGTGATCGAATCATTTATGAGCTAATCATCATTAAATTAGTTCGTTATGGTTGTTTGTCTGTTTAAGTTGACAGTATGAAAATTGATAATCTTTATTTTTTGATCCGGGTGAGTTGCTATCTTTGTGGCCGAACTGACAAAGGACCTTAGCAATTATGCATATTGAAAAACTGGTTTCCGGAGGTACCGTAACTGCAATCCGGAATCTGTGGAATGTTGAGTTTAAAGAAAGCGACATACAGGTTCAAAAAACACGCAAGGAATTTTCCGGGGATATTACCCTGGTGGTTTTCCCCTTTACAAAACTGTCCCGGAAAAGCCCGGAAGACACCGCGAAGATGCTGGGAGAAGAACTTGTACGATGCCTGCCTGAAATATCCGGTTATAATGTAATTAAGGGATTTCTGAACCTCGAGGTAAGTTCACTCTGGTGGAATAACCTGCTTGCCGGAGCCTTTGCCGATGAGAAGTACGGAATGCATCCTGAATCGGAAAGCCCGGGGGTAATCATGGTGGAATATTCTTCACCCAATACCAACAAACCCCTTCACCTCGGACATATCCGTAATAACCTCCTTGGTTTCTCCATATCACGTATTCTCGAAGCCACAGGGAAAAAGGTTATCAAGGCCAACCTGGTGAACGACCGGGGCATCCACATCTGCAAATCCATGCTCGCATGGAAAAAATGGGGAAATGGTGAAACTCCTGCTTCAACAGGGATCAAGGGAGATCACCTGGTAGGAGATTACTATGTGAAATTTGACAAGGAATATAAAGCTCAGATAAAAACATTGTTAGACAATGGACTTGCTGAACAGGAAGCTGCTGCGCAGGCACCATTGATGCAGGAAGCCCAGGAAATGCTGCGACTCTGGGAGGCCGGGGATAAGGAGGTAGTGGAACTGTGGAAACAATGAATGGCTGGGCAAGATGGTTTCGAAAAGACTTACAGGGACCTCGGCGTTTCATTCGACCGCATGTATTATGAATCCGAAACCCACCTGCTCGGAAAATCTATCGTGCAGGAGGGTCTCGAAAAAGGTGTACTCTACCGCAAGGAGGATTCCTCGGTATGGCCGATATGACTGACGACGGGCTGGATCATAAATTGCTCTTCGTTCTGATGGGACCTCGGTATACATGACCCAGGATATTGGCACAGCAGTAATGCGCTTCAAGGAGTTCCCGATAAGTGAACTTATCTATGTGGTGGGAAATGAACAGAATTACCATTTTCAGGCCTTATCTCTGATCATGGCTAAACTCGGGTATCCCTTCGCCAGCCATCTGCATCATCTCTCTTATGGGATGGTTGAGCTCCTGAAGGGAAAATGAAATCACGTGAAGGTACTGTAGTAGATGCCGATGATCTTGTAGAGGAAATGGTATCCACCGCACACCAGATGTCAAAGGAATTGGGAAAACTGGATGGGTACTCTCCGGAGGAAGCCTCTGAAGTTTCAAGGATTGTAGGCCTGGGAGCCTTGAAATATTTTATTCTGAAAGTGGATCCCAAAAAGAACATGACCTTCGATCCGAAAGAATCGATCGATTTTAATGGCAATACCGGCCCATTCATCCAATACACCTTTGCCCGTATAAATTCGGTATTGAGAAAAGCTGCAGAGCAGGGAATCACCCTTACCTCGCCGGCTCATCCGGCTGACGGGATGCTTGAGAAGGAGAAATACCTCATACAGTTATGCGGGGAATTTGTTGGCGTGGTTGCTGAAGCCGCATCCACCTATAGCCCTGCCCTGATTGCAAATTACATCTATGAACTCTCCAAGGAATATAACCAGTTTTACCACGACTATTCCATCCTGAAGGGAGAAACTACGGAGGTGATAAACTTCAGGCTGGTGCTTTCAACGGTTATCGGAAGGATCATTAAAAACGGGATGTACCTGCTGGGTATGGAAGTTCCCGAAAGGATGTAATTTATTGGGTTTTACTTTAAGGAAACAGAAAGAAATACCATATGTTCGACAATCTGAGTGACAAGCTGGATAAAGCGTTTAAGCTGATAAAGGGTGAGGGACGGATTACCGAGATCAATGTAGCTGAAACGCTCAAAGAGGTTCGGAGAGCACTGCTCGATGCCGACGTGAACTACAAGATCGCAAAGACCTTTACTGACACCATCAAGGAAAAGGCCATCGGGCAGAACGTGCTTAGTTCGGTGAAGCCGGGCCAGATGATGATCAAAATCGTGCACGACGAGCTGGCCCTTCTCATGGGTGGCAGCATGACCGACATCAACCTGAAAGGCAGTCCGTGTGTAATCCTTATCGCAGGTTTACAGGGTTCCGGTAAAACAACCTTTTCCGGCAAGCTGGCAAATCACCTCAAAAAGAAAAAAGGCCGTCAGCCTCTGCTGGTAGCCTGCGACGTCTACCGCCCTGCGGCTATCGACCAGTTGAAAGTGCTGGGCGAACAGATCGAGATTCCGGTATACACCGAACCAGGTAACAATGACCCTGTAAAGATTGCAAAGGAAGCCATACGTCATGCCAAACAGCAGGGGTATGATACAATCATCATCGATACAGCCGGTCGACTGGCTATCGATGAGCAGATGATGAATGAGATTGCAGGTGTTAAGAAAGCTGTGGAACCGCAGGAGATTCTCTTTGTTGTTGATTCCATGACCGGGCAGGATGCTGTTAACACGGCGCATGAGTTTAATAAACGGCTTGACTTTGACGGAGTGGTCCTCACCAAACTCGATGGAGATACCCGGGGGGGTGCCGCCTTATCCATACGTTCCGTGGTGAACAAACCCATCAAGTTTGTTAGCACGGGCGAAAAAATGGACGCCCTCGATATTTTCTATCCCGAACGTATGGCCGACCGTATCCTCGGGATGGGTGATATTGTTTCCCTTGTCGAAAAAGCCCAGGAACAATATGATGAAGAGGAAGCAAGGAAGCTGCAGAAGAAAATTGCAAAAAATCAATTCAATTTTGATGACTTCCTTGATCAGATACAACAGATTAAGAAAATGGGGAACATTAAGGACCTGGCATCCATGATCCCCGGTGTTGGAAAGGCAATCCGTGACCTGGATATCGATGATTCAGCATTTAAAAATATTGAAGCGATCATCAAATCCATGACCCGTGATGAACGCAACGATACCATGTTGATCAATGGCAGTCGCAGGAAACGCATTGCTACCGGGAGCGGAACAACCATCCAGGAGGTTAACCGGCTGTTGAAACAATTTGAGGAAACCAGGAAAATGATGAAAATGGTCACCGGCTCCAATATGGCCAGGATGGGTCGTAACAACCCATTCAAAAGATGAACCTGCCCTTCGACACCCGCAGTGCCTTTACTCATGCCGCTCAAACCTGAACCTTGAACCTTGAACCTAGAAACATTTTTCATATGCAACTCATCGATGGTAAACGTATCTCGGAAGAAATCAAGGCGGAGATAGCCGCTGAGGTTCGCGACCGCAAAGCAAAAGGACTCAAGATTCCTCACCTGGCTGCGATTTTGGTGGGAGAAGACGGGGGAAGCGTTACCTATGTAAATCATAAAGTGAAAGATTGTGAGGAGGTCGGATTTCGTTCTACCCTTAAACGGTTTCCTGATTCGATAAGTCAGCAGGAATTACTGGATGCCATTGAGGAACTCAACCAGGATCCGGATGTAGATGGTTTTATCGTTCAGTTGCCACTTCCCCGCCATATGAACGAACAACAGATTATACAGGCAATTCGCCCCGAAAAGGACGTGGACGGATTTCACCCGGTTAATGTGGGTAGGATGGTTCTTGGTCTTCCGGCCTTCGTTTCAGCCACACCTGCAGGGATCATGGAATTGCTGAAACGATATCAGATCCAGACTGCCGGAAAGCACTGCGTGGTGCTCGGCAGAAGCAATATTGTAGGCAAACCGATGAGCATCCTGATGTCACTGAAAGCTCAGCCGGGCGATGCAACCGTTACTGTTTGCCACAGCCGTACAAAGAATCTGGCAGAATTTACCCGGCAGGCTGATATCCTCATTGTTGCAATGGGAAGCCCTGGATTTGTTACAGGTGATATGGTGAAGGAAGGTGCCGTTGTAATTGATGTGGGAACTACCCGGGTACCATCGGACAAGACCAAATCCGGATTTCGTCTGGCCGGTGATGTCAATTTCGAAGAGGTGGCTGTGAAATGTAGTTACATCACACCCGTACCGGGGGGAGTAGGGCCACTTACCCGTTGTTCACTCCTGAAGAATACTTTGCTCGCCGCACGCGGGGAGACCTACAGTTTATAAATCCCGGATAGGATTATTCCAGATTTCCCAAGCTTTTTCAGCTTGCAGTTCCAGCATTTCCTGTCCATTCATCACGGTGGCACCCCGTTCCCTGCCTTGTTGCAGAAAGCTTGTTTCCGCCGGATTGTAAATCAGATCAAAAAGAAAATGTTCCTTCCCGGTGAACCCATAAGGTATAGGCAATGATTCATCGCTTTTGGGATACATCCCGACCGGGGTGGTATTGATCCATAGGGTATGCTCCCTGGCAATGCGTTCATTTATCTCTTCGTAACCTATCCTGCCCGATCCGCCCCTGCGGGACACCAGCAGAAAAGGGATCCCCTTCCTGCGAAGGACCCATTCAATCGCTTTGGATGCCCCCCCGGTGCCGAAAACAAGGGCTTTTGTATGCCATGGCCGGAGTTTTTTATCGAGTGACTTTTCAAAGCCCCATACA
>JAXLTS010000037.1:0-36913 GCA_046329925.1 Bacteroidales bacterium | reverse complement strand
GTCGTGCAGAGGGGCTTTCGGGCGAGGAACTGCTCCTCCTAAGAACAGCTGGTCTTCTGCAGGGAATAGGGTATTTGCTTGATTATTCCGATCCGGCAGGTCGAAGTGCTGCCTATGCTGCTGAGATACTCCCTTCATTCAAATACGATCAGGGTCAGATAGAGATCGTTTCACGAATTCTGATGTCAGCCAGGAACGAGTCTGAGCATTTGGGGCAACTCGAACAAATCTTCAGCGATGCCTGTCTTAATTACCTTGGCAGACCTGACTATCCTGAGCTTGCAGTGGAACTGCTGCTTGAAATAAACGAGCATGGGAAACAATATTCTGCCGAAGAATGGATACACCGACAGGAAAAATTCCTTCAGCAGCATCAGTTTCATACTACCGCCGCACGCAGGTTGCGGGAGTTTGACATGAGTACGCAATTGCAGGCACTTAAGGTGAAACTATCCACCCGCAACCGGCAAGGCTAAGCTCCCGGATTACATTGTCCCGGCAGCTATCGCAAAACATCCGCAGAAATCAGGTCCGAAGCTTGAGAATCTTGCAAATTTCCCGTAGGTTTGAAGTTCGATTTAACTGCTACTGCAATGGATAATATTGACTGGAAAAGCCTGCCATTCGGTTATTTTAAAACCGACTACAATGTGAGGTGCTATTACCGTAACGGGAAGTGGGGAGAACTTGAGATCAGTTCCTCCGAATACATTATGATTCACATGGCAGCTACTGCTCTGCATTATGGGCAGGAAGCGTTTGAAGGGCTCAAGGCCTATATGGGCAAGGATAACAAGATAAGGCTGTTTCGCTGTGATGAGAATGCTAAGCGCATGGCCTCCTCAGCGCAGGGGATCAAGCTGGCCGAGGTTCCGGAAGATTTGTTCATAAGAGCAGTTAAGAAGGTAGTTGACTTAAACCGTAAGTATATTCCGCCCTATGGCACCGGTGCTACCCTCTATCTTCGTCCCCTGCTCATCGGCAGTGGTGCCGAAGTAGGAGTGAAGCCGGCCAAGGAATATATGTTTATGGTCTTTGCCGGTCCGGTGGGGCCCTATTTCAGGGAAGGCTTCAAGCCGGTGGATATCATGATCTGCCGCGACTATGATCGTGCTGCCCCATTGGGAACCGGTCATTTCAAGGTAGGAGGAAACTATGCCGCCAGCCTGGTTTCGCTGGAGAAAGCTCACCTGGGCGGGTATTCAACCACCCTTTACCTGGATGCCCGGGAAAAGAAATACATCGATGAATGCGGTCCGGCCAACTTCTTTGCAATCAAGGGGAATAAGTACATTACTCCCAGGTCGGAATCCATCCTTCCTTCCATAACCAATAAAAGCCTGATGGATCTTGCCAAAGCCATGGGACTGGAAGTTGAACGCCGGCCTGTGGACGTTGCCGAACTCGCCACCTTTGATGAGGTAGGAGCCTGCGGTACTGCTGCGGTGATAACTCCCATCCGTAAAATTGTTGACCCGGATACCAAACAGGTTTTCGAATACTGCAGGGACGGCAAACCCGGTCCTGTTTCGGTTAAATTATACGAAAAGCTTACTGCCATTCAGTTTGGTGAGGAACCCGACCCGTTTGGATGGATACAAATAATCGACTAAATTTGCGGTCCGGTATATGATGAAACCCAGATTGTTTGTAGACACTGATATGCATTTGTTCATATATGCCGGTTCAATCAATAAAAAAATCCCCTGGTGAGATCAAGTGAACAAGGGCAAAGCCAGCGCAGGCTTTTCACATCGTACCTGACTTCCATTATCAGTATCATGCTGTTGCTGTTCCTGCTGGGATTGCTTGGATTCATCGTCATCAATACCAAGCGGTTGTCGGATTATGTGCGCGAGAACATCGGTTTTTCCGTTATGTTATCCGAGGCTTCCAGAGAACCCGATATCATCCGTCTTCAGAAACTGCTTGACGGACAGGTATATGTAAGAACTACAGAGTATATAACCCGTGATGAGGCAGCCCGACGACTTCAGGATGAACTCGGGGAGGATTTTGTGGGATTCTTCGGATACAACCCACTCGTACCTCTGATAGAGGTAAAATTGCATGCCGACTGGGCCAATGAGGATTCCATCAGCCGCATTGATAGCCTTTTAAGGAAGAACAGCCTGGTAACGGATGTGTATTACGAGAAGGACCTGATCACCCAGGTAAATCGTAATGTTCATAAGATCAGTCTAATAATTATAGGATTCAGTGGTTTGCTTCTGCTTATTGCACTCGCCCTGATCAATAATACCATCCGTTTAAGCGTTTATTCAAGGCGGTTTCTTATTCGCACCATGCAACTGGTTGGTGCCACGCCTGGTTTTATCAGGCGACCGTTTCTGGTGAAGAGTGCGGTGCATGGGTTATATGCCGGGATTGCCGCAGTGGGACTTATAACCCTGCTCCTATATTATATTTCGCGGGCCATGCAGGAAATGGTACAGGTCTTTGACACCCGGTCGCTGCTTATCCTGTTCACAGGTGTGATAGTGCTCGGAGTGTCACTGAACACTTTCTCGACATTTTTTGCCGTGAACCGCTATCTTCGCATGAAAACAGACGATTTTTATAATTAACACACCGAATATGGCCAGGAAGAAAGAAGAACAAAATAAACCGGAATTTGCACTCGGCAAAGAGAACTATAAGTTGCTCATCATTGGCTTTGCAATCATTATCATTGGATTTCTTTTGATGATTGGAGGGAAGTCGGATGATCCCAATGTGTTTAATGCCGATGAGGTTTTCAGTTTCAGAAGGATAACCCTGGCACCCATTGTGGTGCTGTTTGGATTCGCATTTGAGATCTATGCCATCATGAAAAAGCCCAGGGAAGAGCAGGGCTCCTGACAAGAGGTTTAGATTTTTTCGCAAACATAGGCCTTCCGGGCTCCGGTGTATCAGGTTATCCTTCCACAGGGTGCAGCAGAAGGCTGGTTTTTTTCAATTCTGTTAACATGCTTGTAAACTTCGAGGGAGTACCCGACTTCAGGGAGGGCAGGTTGATACTCATCAACAAGGCACTTCACTGGACGTCGTTTGATGTTGTAAATAAAATACGGTTCATGCTTCAGAGGAGGGCAGGCCTGGAGGGACTGAAGGTCGGACATGCCGGTACCCTGGATCCACTGGCCACCGGGCTGATGATGATCCTTACCGGAAAGGGGACCAAGCAAATAGAACAGTTTCAGGCCTTTGACAAGGAATATGAGACCCTGGTGGAGTTTGGCAAGACAACCCCCTCCTTTGACCTTGAAACAGCTTTCGACGGGGAGTATCCTACGGAGCATATTACAGAAAGCCTTATCCGGGAGGCACTTAAAGGATTTGAGGGCATTACCGACCAGGTACCCCCCGTGCACTCGGCCAAGATGATCAATGGGAAGAGGGCTTACAGCTATGCAAGGAAGGGTAAGGAAGTGGAGATGAAGGTACAGCAGGTTAGAATAGAACATATTGAATTACTGGAATTTACAGCTCCAGTTGCCCGTGTCCGGGTGGTTTGCAGCAAGGGAACCTATATACGTAGCCTGGCCCGTGACATTGGTCTTGCCTGTAAGTCGGGCGCCTATATGAAGGGACTAATTCGCACATCCATAGGGCATTATACCTTAAAGGAAGCTCTGACCATCGAGGAATTCGAAAAAAAAATAAAAGAATTGTGAAACAAAATGAACAAAAGCCCGTACAAAGGGCTTTTGCTATTAAATAAAAAAAGTTCATAACAGGCTGAAGAAAGGGGGGGTCACGGTATTATCTTTGGCCTTTGATTTTATGCCGGGCGAACCGGAGTCCCAATTCATGCTTTTATCATGATCAAACCACAGGAACCGTTGAAATAAAACCACCGGGGTAAGAAAGATTAGTGCCGGAACCGAATGGTTTGATGATACAAGACTGATACGACAGAGAAAAAATAAATCCTATACGAATGAAATTATCCCAGTACAAGTACAATCTTCCAAACGAGTTAATTGCAAAATTTCCTTCCGAGAAAAGAGACGAATCGCGGCTCATGGTGTTGAACCGGAAAAAAGGAACTATCGAGCATCATGTATTCAAGGACATTATAGAATATGTGGACGACAAGGATGTAATGATCTTCAACAATACCAAGGTTTTTCCTGCGCGTTTGTACGGGAATAAGGAAAAAACCGGAGCGGAGATAGAGGTATTCCTGCTTCGTGAATTAAATCGTGAACAGCGTTTGTGGGATGTGCTGGTAGACCCGGCACGCAAGATCCGGATCGGAAATAAGTTGTATTTCGGCGAAAACGATTCGTTGGTTGCCGAGGTAATCGACAACACCACCTCACGCGGACGAACCCTGCGCTTTTTGTATGACGGCGAGTATGATGATTTCAAGAATACCTTATACAGCCTGGGTGAAACACCGCTTCCCAAGTTTATCAAGCGCGAGGTAATGCCGGAGGACCGCGAGCGTTATCAAACCATTTTCGCCAAGCACGAGGGTGCGGTAGCAGCACCCACAGCCGGACTGCATTTCAGCCGTGAATTGCTGAAACGCCTGGAGATCCGTGGTATTGAATTTGCGGAGATCACACTCCATGTGGGCCTGGGTAATTTCCGTACCGTGGATGTGGAAGACCTCACCAAGCATAAGATGGATTCGGAGCGGTTCATCATTGCCGAGGATGCAGTAAAGATCATCAATGAAGCCAAGGAACGCAAGAGCAATGTGGTTGCAATTGGTACCACTGTTGTAAGGGCTCTGGAGAGTTCAGTCTCTACCAATGGTCTGCTGAAACCTGCTGACGGGTGGACAAATAAGTTTATTTTTCCTCCTTACGAATTCAATATACCCAGCATGATGGTAACCAATTTTCATCTGCCCTTGTCTACCTTGCTGATGCAGGTATCATCCTTTGCAGGGTATGATTTTCTGTTCAAGGCATACAAGATTGCCATCAAGGAAAAATACCGTTTCGGGACTTACGGAGACGCGATGCTGATCCTTTGATTCCCTTAAACTAATCGAAAAATAAGGGTTAAAAGACCAGCTCCTCCATGCCTATTATCAACAGCATCGTTAACTGGTTTAACGTAAAACGACTGCATCAGATTGAGTTGTTCAGGCAATATCCTTTTGATGTGCAGAAGGAAACCCTGATCCACCTGGTTCAGCAGGCGCGCGATACCCGTTTCGGCACCCAGTACGGTTTTCAAAAGATCCATACGGTAAGTGCTTTCCAGGAGTCGGTAAAGATCCATACCTACGAGGATATGAGTGCACATATCAGGAAGGTGATGGAAGGAGAACAGAATGTGTTGTGGCCGACGGAAATCAGATGGTTTGCCAAGTCATCCGGCACCACAAACGACAAAAGCAAATTCATACCGGTAAGCCAGGAGATACTGGAGGATTGTCATTATCGCGGGGGAAAGGACATTCTCGCCTTTTACATGCGGAATTACCCTGAATCACGCATCCTCACAGGGAAAAGTCTTACCCTGGGCGGAAGTCATCAGATTAACCAGTATAATGAAAATTCCTTCTATGGGGATTTATCAGCCATCCTGATTGACAATCTGCCTTTCTGGGCCGATTTCATCAAGACCCCGCGACAGGAAATTGCGCTGATGGATAAGTGGGAAGAAAAACTGAAACACCTTTCGGATGCCACCATCAGTGAGAATGTAACCAGCATTGCAGGAGTGCCCTCCTGGGTGATGGTACTGCTCAAATATATACTCGATAAAACCGGAAAATCCAATCTGCTGGAGGTATGGCCCAACCTGGAAGTGTTTTTCCACGGGGGCATCAGTTTCACCCCTTACCGCGATCAGTACAGGGCTTTGATCCCATCGGAGGGGATGCATTATATGGAAACCTACAATGCCTCCGAGGGATTTTTTGCCATACAGGATGATCCGGCTTCGGATGATATGCTGCTGATGCTGGATTACGATATCTTTTATGAGTTTGTACCGGTAGAAGATATTTTCAGTTCCAATCCGAAGGCCCTCACGGTGGCCGATGTGGAAACGGGTAAGAATTATGCCATGGTAATAACCACCAGTGGCGGACTCTGGAGGTATATGATCGGTGATACGGTGACCTTTACCTCCCTGTATCCGCACAAAATAAAAATTACAGGTCGTACGAAACTATTCATCAATGCCTTCGGGGAAGAAGTAATACTCGACAATGCCGAGAAAGCCCTTAAGGCAGCATGTGATGCCACCTCTGCCCAGATACATGAATACACAGCCGGTCCAGTATTCATGACCGGAGCAGCCAAGGGCCGGCATGAATGGCTGATAGAATTCGAAAGGGAGCCCCGGAGCCTTGCAAAGTTCTCGGAGGTTCTCGACCAGACCCTGCGGAGTATCAATTCCGATTACGATGCCAAACGTTATAAGGACATCACCCTGGATCCTCCGCTTGTAAAAAGCCTGAAAAAGGGATCTTTTTATAACTGGTTTAATGATAAGGGGAAGTTAGGAGGACAGAACAAGATGCCCCGGCTCTGGAACGACCGGCGGTACCTGGAGGAGATGCATTCGATTCAGGAGAAATTAGGGAGGCAGTAGGGGGATAGGCAAGTAGGCAGTAGGAGAATAGGCAGTAGGTGTTTAGGGGATTAGGTTGTAGGTGAATTTCGAATGATAGTTAATTCCTAAACGACTATTCTGCCAAGCACTAAAACCCCTAAATTCCAATACTACTAAATAAATACAAGCTAAAAAGCTGAATCGTTATAGCTTAATCAGCTAAACTGTTAAAGTCTAAACACCAAAACCGCTACTGCCAAAACCCCTAAGCCGCCACACTGCCCACCCTTTTTCTACCCTCATTTATATTCAAAAAAAATCACTACCTTGCCTTATGCAAAAAAAGACAGGAATGCATATTGCAATAGCCGGAAATATTGGTTCCGGTAAGACAACACTGGCCGGACAACTGGCGCGGCATTACGGGTGGGAAGCTCATTTTGAGGATGTGGATGAGAATCCCTACCTGAACGATTTTTATGAAGACATGCAGCGTTGGTCCTTTAACCTACAGATGTATTTTCTGAATACCCGGTTTAACCAAATCCTGGAAATCAGGAAATCGGGCAAGACGGTGGTACAGGACCGGACTATTTACGAGGATGCTTACATTTTTGCTCCCAACCTGCATACCATGGGGCTGATGTCGACCCGCGACTTTGAAAATTATTTCACCCTGTTCAATCTCATTTCTTCCCTGATATCACCCCCCGACCTGGTTATCTTCCTTCGGGGTTCCATCCCTGCCCTGGTAAAACAGATTCAGCAGCGCGGGAGAAAGTATGAGAACAACATCCGTCTCGATTACCTGAAGAAGCTGAACGACCGCTACGAAGCCTGGGCCACTGCCTATAACCTGGGCAAGATCATTACAGTGGATATCGATTCATGCAACTTCGCCGAAAACCAGGAACACCTGAGCCTTGTAATAGACAAGGTGAATGCCCAGTTACACGGGTTGTTCAAGTAAGAATCCTTTTAATTCCGGTACCTAATTACCTGTATGGGCGAATAGAATTTTTTCGTCAAAATCTGAACAGGCAGGTTATCACCAATGGAAAGAAATTGATAAATTGCTTTAAGTTTATTAAAGCAATTGCATTCGTATGAAGTATTCTTTTGTTTTTTCCTTTCTTTTTTTCGGTTTTCTGCTTTTTTCCTGCCACAGGAATGATGAACCTGTACCTCTTCCAAAGGTATTGCTGACAGGCGATTCGCTGGTCGTCACTTATGACTCGGTGGTCACCCTGGATGCAGAACCGCTAAAGAAGGGGCTCGATGGATACTGGACTGTAGTAACTGATGATAAAAATTATTTTCTAACTGACAGCCTGGATCCCCAGGCCGTGTTTCATGGGAACTACGGCATGGAATACACGCTTTTCTGGACTGTTTCGAATGGAGAAAGGGAAGTAAGGGATTCTATCCTGATCAGTCTCTTCAGATCTATTCCGGAGGTTATCCTGGAGAATGATCATATTGGTTCTTATCTGGAAGATAATGAAATAAGTGCACTGCAACTTAAATCCGGGCTAACAGGTCATTGGTCACTACTTACCGGAGAACAGCCCTACTCAATAGAAAATCCCGATGCAGCTGTTACCGGGTTTTCCGGGAAATACGGACAATCATATGTAATAAGCTGGAGTGTTTCAAACGGGAAAGAAAGCCTGACAGATACGCTGTATCTATCCATATACAGACCTTTACCGGAGGTATTGATCTCAGGAGAGAAATCCCTGGAAGTTTATTCAACCGATGCGGATTTAGAGGCAAATCCCCTGAGCAGCGGGTTATACGGGGAATGGGTAGTCGTGGAAGGTCCTTCCACCTGGTCCATTGAAGACATTAATAATCCGGTAACTTCATTCTCAGGTGAGTTAACCGGTGAATACTCCCTGAAGTGGAAGGTATCAAATGGAAAGGATACTGCAAGCGAAATGATCAATCTAAAACTGGTAGGAATTACCGATAGCAGGGATGGTCAAAAATACAAGGTAGTGAAAATCGGAGAGCAGATTTGGATGGCAGAAAATCTGAGGGCAGTGGATTTTCAAAATGGGGATCCGATTCCGGATGGAACAGGTATTGGGGATTATAGTGGCCAGGCGTCTCCATTATATCGCTTCGTTTACTCGGATAATGAGTCAAACGCCCCGATTTACGGAAGACTGTATACCTATTATGCTATTACAGACTACAGGAGGGTATGCCCGGTTGAATGGCATGTACCTTCAGAGACTGAATGGAAAAAATTAATGATGGAACTTGGGATGAGTTCAGCTGATGTTGAACTAATAGATTACAGGCAAAATACAGTTGCAGGTCAGTTGAAGGAAACCGGAACAGTTCATTGGGACTCACCTAATGAAGGAGCAACCAATTCCTCAGGATTCACGGCCTTGCCTGCCGGATATAAGAGGAGATTAGGGGAATTTAATTACATTCATCAGCATGGATTCTTTTGGAGTTCTACTTCTAATGATACCGATAATGCCTGGTACTTTAGTCTAGCATTTGACAAAGCTGGGATCGGGCGATCATTTAATCTGAAGAATTATGGATTTTCAGTTAGGTGTATTAAGGATTAGAAAACAGAATAATTAAGTCTTTGAACTATGAAAAAGATTATTCTTTATGCAATTTGTGTTTGGTGGAGTAGCATGTTATTTGCTCAGGCGCCAGCTTATTTTAAGTACCAGGCTGTTGTTAGAGGGGTAAATGGGGAACTGTTAGCCGATCAGAACATAATCTTAGGAATTGGAATATTAGCAGGATCAACGACCGGCCTACCGGTTTATTCAGAAAAGCATATGGTAACATCCAACCAAAATGGGTTGGTTAATATTACCATTGGTGATGGGATTGAGAAATTCGGAAATTTGGATTCCATTGATTGGGCCAAAGGCCCATATTTCATTAAATGTGAAATTAATGGACTAACTGTTTCAGTCTCTCCATTATTAAGTGTACCATTTGCATTATATGCAAAAACATCAGGCACCGGTTTCAGTGGAAATTATGATGACCTTAAGAATAAGCCTGAGTTTTTTTCCGGGAATTATAACGAACTGAATAACAGGCCACATTTGTTTTCTGGTGATTACAATGATTTGAAAAATAAACCAGAGGAGAAGCCTGTACAATCGTTTATAACCTTGAGTTCTCCCAATGGAAAGTTATGGGATATTTCTGTTGATGACAGCGGGCAAATAGCGATTAAGGAGCATTTGATTGATACTTCATTAGTTTATGATATTGATGGGAATGTATATCACAAAATTAAAATTGGTAATCAGTTGTGGCTTAAGGAAAATCTAAGAACAACACGATTTAGGAATGGAGTGGATATTCAGGATGGTACAGGGAAGGGAAATTATCAATGGGAAGACTCCCCACAGTACAGATTTGCATATAATGATATAGAAGAGTCGAGAGATACATTTGGATTTTTATATACATGGTATGTGGCTATTGATTCCAGCGGTGTATGTCCTACTGGTTGGGATGTCCCAACTGATCAGGATTGGAGTGTATTATCAGTTGAGCTAGGCATGAATCCATTGGATACTGGACTGGTATGGTCTTTGGACAATTCGGTCGGGAATTACCTCAAACAGTCCGGGAATATGTTTTGGGCATATCCAAATGATGGGGCAAATGATTCAACAGGTTTTTCAGCATTGCCTGCGGGTTATCGGAGTCGTATGGGAGATTTTTCTTATAAAAATGAATATGCGTGTTTCTGGAGTAAAAATTCCTTCAATGAGACATATGCATGGTACAGGCATCTCAAAAACACTTTTGGGGCAATAGGAAGGACCTACAACTTCAAAAATTATGGTTTTTCAATTCGGTGTATAAGGTCTAAATAAATTTGACCATATCAGAAATCAGTTTAATATTTAAAAAAAGAGGGTGCTCAAACTTTTGAGACACCCTCTTTTCCTTTGGTTTTTATTGGGGAGATAAAACCTGTTATGCTCAAACACTTGGTGTAAAAAAAGAAAATAAGGCCGCCTCGGTTTTGAGACGGCCTCTATCTTTTTTACGTAAGCCCTATAGTTTGACTTCTGAGTAGGCCTACCTTCCAATAAGAAGGATTAAATACTCGTTATTCATTTTTGTAAATCAGATTATAGGCTTTTTGTCCAAATATACCAGCAAAAAGCAGAATTAACATCAAAGAGGTTGCCAGTGAAATATTTTTTCCAAGTTCATACGAGCGGGGTTCGAACCTGAATTCGATAGTATGTGTGCCTGAAGGGACAACCATCCCGCGGAAGGTGTAATCAGTGCGGAAGTGAGGGTTCAGTTCCCCATCCACATAGGCATTCCAGCCCTTATCATAAAAAATCTCCGAAAAAACAACAAGCTGATCTGTTGCAGCAGAGGACTGATATTTCAGGTAGTTTGGTTTATATTCAGTGAGCAGGATCCTGCCTGCCGAATCGGGTACGATTTTCAGATCTCCAATCTCTCCGGCAAAACGTTTGTCTACAACGGCAGTTTGTAATGGAGAGATGGTATTCAATGCGGCAATTTCCTCATCGGCATTTTCAACGATCCTGTAATCCTTCACAAACCAGGCATTGCCCAGGGCATATGGATTTTCGAGCGGGGCATATTGGGGATTCAGGATGATATATTTTGTATTCAGCAGGTTCAGGGCGGTGATGGATGCCAGGGCTGAATCAACCGCCGGGCCTGTTGGACGCTGTGAAAATGTTTTTTGAAGTGTCATCAGTTCATCGAAGATCCGGTGATCGATGAGTTCCTGGTATTTTTTCATTTTGGCTCCGTGGTATCCCCCTATGGATTTATGAAACCAGGAGGTACTGGCATCCTGAAAGGGACTTACGGAGAGGTTGAGCACCCGGTACGAAAGGGCTTTATCCTGAAGGATAAACTGGTCGGCTTTCGATGCTTTATACGGTTCTCTTACCTGTGTTTTGCTTACAAAGCGGTCTTCGTTCAGGTAACGTCGATCGACTGACCACAAATCTACCAGGATAATTAAACCAAGGAAAACGATGGCATTTCGTACTGAGAGTTTTTTAATGAAGGCAAAGTAAAGCAGGCCTGCAGCCGCGAGGATGAAGAAAAGGGAACGGAGGGCATCTCCCTGAAGCAATACTCTTCTGTCTTCACGGATAGCAGCCATAATCTCCTCGTTATAGCCATTCTGCAGGAGCAGAGCATCTTTATGCGAAACAAAATCGAAGAACATTCCGGGGAAAACGGTAAAGAAAAGGCAGATTCCTCCTGCAATGCCAAGTGCCCATTTAAAGGCATTGAAGAATTCCTTTTTGGAATATTTGTCTTCCATAAATTCCTTGAGCATGAGTACTGCCAGCAAGGGAACGGCAAACTGGGCGATTACCAGGATCATGGATACTGTACGGAATTTATTGTACATGGGTACATAATCGAGGAAGAAGTTGGTGACCAGGGGGAAATATCTTCCCCAGCCGAGCACCACAGAGAGAATGGTAATGCTGACCAGCCACCATTTGAGAGGTCCTTTTACAAGGATAAGTCCAAGCACAAAGAGAAAAATAATTATTGCGCCAAAATAAACCGGTCCTTCGGTAAATTCCTGTGGACCCCAGTACAGCGGCATGTTTTTAATAATGTTGCGGGCCTCAGCGTACTGATTGGCCTTAAGCCACTGATAAGTATGAGAGCTGGTAGATAATTCCCCGCCGGAGGCTCCTCCCTGGAAATTGGGAATAAGCAGGGTCAGGGTTTCCCATTTGCCATAGCTCCAGCTGGTGGCATAATCTTTATCCAGCCCGCTGGTGGAGTTGTTATCCGAAGTAAGTTCCGATTGGCCGCGCGTGGAATACTTGGTATATTCCCAGGTGGTGTACAGGCGGTTGAGATCTGAAAGAGCAGCCACCAGCGAAATGATGGCAAGCAGGGAGGTGGTAAGCGCGAATTTTTTGATAGTTTTATTTTTCCAGGCCTGCACCAGTTCAAAAATGCCATATAGAAGCACCATGAAAACCAGGTAATAGGTGATCTGAAAATGGTTGGCATAGACCTGAAGTGCCAGGGCAAGTCCGAACAGGGCCACCCCTGCCAGCATATGTTTCCGGTATGCCAGGATCATCCCGGCAATCACAGGTGCCATATAGGCCATGGCCACAAATTTGGAATTATGACCCACTGCCAGGATGATGAGAAAATACGAGGAAAATCCGAAGGCGATTGAACCCAGGGCACCCAGCAGCGGTCTTACGCCAAGTACCACCATGAGGATGTAAAACCCTATAAAAGCCAGGAACAGGAAGTTGGCAGGAGTTTTACCGACCATAAAGATCCGGTGGACATACTGCACCAGGTTCTCCTTGTAAAGTGTGCTTATCTGGTATGCAGGCATCCCTCCGAAGGCAGAATTGGTCCAGAGTGGTTCTTTCCCGGTCTCATTGCGGAAGTCGACAATCTCTTTGGCCATTCCGTTAAAATGCATCACATCGGGCTGAAAGAGCGATTTGCCTTCGTAAGCAGGCAGAAAATACACAAAGGCGATCAGAAAAAAGGCCAGCAAAACAAGCAGATGCGGGTAAACAACCTGAAAAGCTTTTTTCCACATAGGACAGGGAGAGTTATGGGTTAAACGGAGCCAAAAATACGAACTTCTCCTGATATCCGTTTAGCGAGGGCATGCTTTTCAAGGCAGAGCAGAAGTTTTTGTTATTTTTGCAAACGCTATGTGTGGAATCGCCGGAATCTATCATCTTGATCTTAATCCTGTTGACACCGGTGTGTTCCGCCGGATGACCGGCATTATCCGGCACCGGGGTCCCGACGATGAGGGTTTTTGGCTGGTAAATACTCAAACCGGGATGTCGGGAGCCTTTTCAGGTGAGGACAGTACCCCTGAAATAAAATCAGAATTCCCCCCCTTGCAGAATGCCCTGGGCGCCAACCTGGCTTTGGGTTTCCGGCGTCTATCCATCATTGACTTGTCGCGGCTGGGACACCAACCCATGTGCGACTACACCGGATCAGTCTGGATCATTTTTAATGGCGAAATATATAACTACCTGGAAATACGTAACGAACTTGAGTCAGCCGGGTATAATTTTATAAGTCGTTCGGATACCGAAGTCATCCTGAATGCCTACCTTCACTGGGGTGTTGAATGCCTTAACCGTTTTAACGGGATGTGGGCTTTTGCACTTTATGATACCAGGAAGAGGCAGCTTATCTGTGCACGTGACAGGTTCGGAGTGAAGCCATTCTTTTATTCCTGGGATGGGAAATCCCTCTTTTTTGCTTCGGAAATAAAGCAAATCCTTGAATGCGGTATCGACAGGGAGATCAATGAGGATGTAATCCGGAAAAGTTTTGCCATCGGGTCTTTCCTGATCAACTCGGATTCAAGTTATTTTAACAGGGTAAAGATTCTTCCGCACGGGCATTATTTTCTACTTGGACCTGATGGAAATCTGAACATAAAGCGTTATTACGATCTCTCACCGCTTGAATTCGAGTCCTCGCAATTATCCTTTGGGGAAGCCTGCACCCAATACCGTACCCTCTTTACCGATGCAGTAAAACTGAGGATGCGCAGCGATGTGGAGGTGGGCAGCACCCTGAGTGGAGGACTGGATTCATCGGCCATTGTAAGTATTGCTGCAGGTCATACCGGGAGGCAGTTCAAGACATTCTCCGCATGGTTTAATGAAGAGCCCGGGCTGGATGAGCGGAAGTGGATAAAACTTGTTACAGACAAGGTGCAGGCAGATGCCCATTATGTTTCACCAGAAGCAGTTGATGTAAGCAGGGACTTCAGGCAGATTACCTGGCATCATGACTATCCGGTTCTCAGTTCGAGTCCGGTTGCCCAGTATTATGTTATGAAACTTGCTCATGAGAACAAGGCAATTGTGCTGCTCGACGGGCAGGGAAGCGATGAGATCATCGGTGGTTATCATCATGCCTTTTACCGGCATTATGCTGATTTACTGAGGAGTCTCCGGTTTGCAGCATTAGGACGTGAATTACCGGTCTTTTTAAAGGGAACAGCCAAGGGATCGCCCCTCAGCAACCTCTTTAAAATCCTGCTTCCTGTATTTTTTTCAGAGCACACCCTTTACCAGACGGAAGCGAAGCGGGCCTTCAGTCCCTTTTTGCCTTCAACGGCTCCTGTTCTGGATGCGCGGGACATCAGGTCATTTACAACAACTTCCCGTCTCTCTCAATTTCTGTATAACCAGTTGATGTCCGTTTCAGTGCAAACCCTTTTGCATTATGAAGATCGCAATTCGATGGCACATTCAATTGAAAGCCGCGTTCCCTTTCTCGATTACCGGCTGGTAGAATTAGCCTTCTCCCTGCCTTCAGGATACAAAATGAAAGGGTACCAGGGGAAATATATTCACAGGCAGGCGCTTCGTGAATTGGTTCCCCAGCCCATCCTGGAAAGGAAGGACAAGGTGGGATTTCTTGCACCGGGAGAGCATTTCTGGCTCAGGGGAGGCATGCGGGAAATGGTATCCGATCTGTTTTGTTCCAGGCATTTTCTGGAGCGTGGAATTTACGATCACCGGAAAATCCGCAAGGCCTGGGAACTGTACCTGGGAGGTGATACAAGGAAGGGATCAATTATATGGAAAGTGATGGCCCTGGAAACCTGGTTCAGAGTATTTGTTGATGAAAATGGACTTAAAGGCATATAAAATTTGGCTACAAAAATTAAGCAGCTAATAGCAACCCAGTTTGACGGAAGCCCATTATTCGACCTGCTGAGAAAGAAACGCTCCAAGCAGGTTATGAGCCTTTATACGGCAATGATTCTAAGTATTGCAGCTGGAATCGGGGTGAGTGTTGTTAATACAAGATACCTGACCCCGGAAGTATATGGGGAACTGAAATTTTTGCAGACATTATTTGCATTCGTTGTAGCATTCTTCACGCTAGGATTTTTTTATTCCGGGACAAGGCTTATCGCCCAGAAGTCAAACGAGCATATTAAGCAAAATTTAATCGGTGCCACTGTATTTGTGGGTGGAATAATGTCGGTATTATTCATATTTTTTAATTTTCTTTTTTCCTGGCCCCAGGAATTTCTTTTCGAAAATCAACTTGGATTAACCATCCGGATTATTGCACCTTTGCTTGTTGTGTATCCATTTGAGTTGTTTTGTGAGAATATGTTGCTTGGGGACAACCGGATTTACACACTTTCAGTTTTCAGACTGGGACCTAAAATTACTTATCTGGTAGCCATGTTGATATGGGTGAAGTTTGGCTCATTGACACTCCTTTCTGCTATTGGGTTATATCTGGTATCGATGCTTGCATTTATCCTGTTTATTGTTTACAGGATGAGACCCCGGTTTAATAATTTAAAAAAGTACAGGAATATTCTTTCTGAAGAAAACAAGATCTATGGTTTCCCTTTGTTTACAGGGAGTCTTGCCGGATTGGCAAGTGCACAACTGGGAGGAATTGCGATAAGTTACTTTGTCGATAATACGAATGTCGGATTTTTTTCACTTGCAGTGACGGCAACTATGCCTCTGACCCTGATTCCTTCAACCGTTGGGAATACTTTTTTCAAGGAGTTTGCAAATACCCGGAGGATACCACGAAAAGTTACCTATGCTACAATTGCCCTATCCATCCTTGCTTTTATTCTCTTTATCCTGTTCATTAAGCAATTAGTGATTCTATTATATTCTGATGTTTACCTTCCAGTTGTTCCTTTGGCCTATGGTTGTGCTGTTGGAAGCTTTCTTCAGGGATTTGGAGATTATTATAACAGGTTTCTAATGGCCCATGGGAGAGGCAGGGAATTGAGGAATAGCAGTATTGTGATAGGAATCGCCAACATTCTGGGGTACTGTGGAATGGTATTTTGGCTTGGAACTTTTGGCGCTGTTATTACTAAAATTCTGGCAGGTGCGATTTACATAATCCTGATGTTATTTGCTTACAACAGAAGCCAACATGATTAATTATACAAATGATTCAGGGTGGTTGTCAGCATAAAGCCTTTGTGTTCAATTAATCGTAACGGTTCAGATTTAAGAATACCCACACTTTACTGTTGTTGGAACCATCGTAAAAGAAGGATTAATTTCATAACTTCGGGCCACCGAAATACTTAAAAACTCATGAATATTTATAATTTACCATTAATTAAAGCCCTGATTGATTGGAAAATAAAATTGAAAAGGCATATTCAGCGACTCAGAATATCAGAAATTGTATATGATAATCAGTCCCTGCGTCTGTTCTACAGAATGTTATCAAATGAGGAGATGATTTATGAAAAGGAGATTTTCCTTATCCAAAAATTGATTAAACCTGGCGATTTGGTTGCAGATATTGGGGCCAACAGAGGTGAATACAGCTATTTTTTTTCAAAGTTGGTTGGAGATGATGGATGTGTTTACTCTTTTGAACCCGGGAGCAGAGCCAGACATATCCTTCAAAAGATTATAGAAAAAAGCAAACTGGACAATGTAAGGCTTATACCGATGGCTCTATCTGATTCTGAAGGTGAGACGGAGTTGATCGTTCCCTATTTTAACAGACAGAGTCAGATTAACAGCAATAAACCTATTAAGGGCCGTAGGGAGAGAGTGCCTCTCAATACACTTGATAATTTCGCACGTAGCGAGAATCTTAAGCGGCTAGATTTCATCAAGTGTGATACAGAAGGGGCTGAAATGTTGGTTTTTAAGGGAAGTGTAAGAGTAATTTCCGAGTTTCAACCTGTTGTAATGGTGGAAATAGCAGAGCCTCACCTTACCAGGTTTGGGTTCAAGGTAGAAGAAGTGAGAGACTTTTTCATCAGTAGGAATTATATGATGTATACATTTGACTTCCCCATGCAAAAATTAATTGAAGCAAAGGAGATTGTGCTGAAAGCGGAAGGACATGTATGGTCAGGGAAGCATGAGAATCTTGAGAATAACAATTACATCTTTATACCACAAACGAAACTGAACCTGGTGAAGGATTTTCTGGCTTAACATGGAAAATCAAATGATGGTCAGCTAACAGTCGATTAGTAAATTTATTTTAATGAATATAGCCGAACTATGAGCAGGAAGGATATACTTAACGGATCTAAAATACTGGTTACCGGTGGGACCGGGTCTTTCGGGAATGAGATTATTCAGAAACTGCTTGATGAATGCGATCTTCAGCAGATCACCATTTTCAGTCGCGATGAGAAGAAGCAGTACGACATGCGGAATTTTTACGGGAACAACCCGAAACTCCGTTTCGTGATTGGCGATGTGCGTAACCGCGACTCTGTGTTTCAGGTGATGAGGGGACAGGATTATGTGTTTCATGCTGCAGCGCTCAAGCAGGTTCCTTCCTGTGAATTTTTCCCCTGGGAGGCTGTTCAGACCAATATCTCGGGCGCGAATAATGTTCTGGATGCCGCCGAGCAAAGCGGGGTAAAAAAAGTGGTGGTTCTCAGTACCGACAAAGCCGTATACCCGATCAATGCCATGGGGATCAGCAAGGCCATGATGGAAAAACTGATGCTGGCCAAGGCACGGCTGAGTACGTCAGGCACTGTATTTTGCGGTGTAAGATATGGGAATGTGATGTACTCGCGTGGCTCGGTATTTCCGCTCTTTGTGGAGCAGATCAGGAGCGGGAAACCGCTTACCATCACGCATCCCGATATGACCCGTTACCTTTTACCGCTGCCTGTGGCAATTGAACTCGTCCTTTTTGCCCTGGAGAATGGCACCAACGGTGATCTGCTGGTGCGTAAGGCTCCTGCAGCCACCGTGCGGGATATGGCAGAGGCAACAGCCCGGATTTTCAATTACTCCAAAGGCATTAAAAACATTGGGATACGGGAGGGGGAGAAGATGCACGAAACCCTGGTTACCCGCGAGGAACTAATGAAAGCCGAGGAGTACGAAAACTATTACCGGATACACAACCTGGGAGAGATCAACTACAGCAAGTATTTCTCCGAAGGGGATTCTCATCCTGTGCCGACCGAAGATTATACCTCGGAAAATGCAAAACGCCTCAGCCTGGATGAAACAGAGGCAATGATCCGGGATTTGAAAGAAATCAAAGCCGAACTGGGATAATCGTAATACAGTAAAAGGAGTTAGCATGAGTGTCAGGGTTGGGATCACCGGTCAGGCAGGTTTTGTAGGCTATCATCTTAGCCAGTTGCTTCGGCAACAGCCTGAAAAGTTCAGGTTGATCCCTTTTGAGGATTCCTATTTTGATTATCCCGAAAAACTGCAGGAATTCATCCGGCAATGCGAGGTAGTGGTTCATCTGGCCGGGATCAACCGGGACCCCGACCCGCAGCGAGTGTACCAGGGGAATATTGAACTGGCGCAGAAACTCACCGGGGCTGCTGATGCCGCAAAGGTATTACCTGCAATCATATTTTCATCCTCTACCCAGGAGGCGCTGGATAATCCATATGGGAGGGGCAAGCGGGAGGCACGTAACCTTCTTCTACTGTGGTGCCGGGATCGGAAAATTCCTTTTACAGGACTCGTAATTCCCAATGTTTTCGGTCCTTTCGGGAGGCCTTTCTACAATTCATTTGTTGCCACTTTCTGCCATCAGCTTACCCATGGTGAGGAGCCATCCATCCTGCAGGACTCCAATGTATCACTGATCTACGTTGGCAACCTCGTGAAGAGGATCCAGGATTTCATCAATCAACCGGGAAAGGAAGAGGAGCTGGTTGCAGCTGATTATAGCCTTTCCGTGAGTGCAACTGCGAACCTCCTGAAAGGGTACCGCGACCAGTATCTTGAAAAATACATCATCCCCGGATTTGCAAATTCCTTTGAGCGGGATCTGTTTAACACTTTCCGGTCCTCCATTCCCGCAGACAAAGCATGCCATGAGCTTAACCCGAACAGCGATGCCCGGGGTACCTTGTATGAAGTGGTGAAGATGAACACCGGGGGGCAGATCTTTTATTCGATCACCAAACCGGGAGTAACCCGGGGCAATCATTATCACACGCGGAAAATTGAACGATTCTGTGTGA
Source organism: Bacteroidales bacterium (assembly GCA_046329925.1). Lineage (GTDB taxonomy): Bacteria > Bacteroidota > Bacteroidia > Bacteroidales > JAAYUG01 > JAXLTS01. Next base: position 17,370 of record JAXLTS010000037.1, on the reverse strand, counting down.
TCGGGGGAGAGGCTTTGATCCGCCTGCGGAGGATCGGCACACCAGAGGTACATGAATACCCTATTACGGCTGATAAGCCAGCCTTTGTGGACATGCCGGTGCTCACCACACACAACATAACCAACACAGGAACAACCGATCTGATCACTCTTTTCTGGACCAATGAGATCTATGACCCGGCGGATCCGGATACGTTTTTTGAAAATGTATAATTGTAAATTTAACCGCAGAGGACGCGGAGGTTTTTCGCAGAGATCGCGAAGAAGTATTTGAGATCTTTGAGCAAATATTTTTTAACCGCAGAGGACGCGAAGATTTTACGCAAATTACACAAAGAAGGATTTGGAATAGTTGAGTTAGATATATTTTTAACAGCAAAGTGCTCGGAGGAAAAACGCAGAGTTCGCAAAGACAAAATTTCAATCATTATTTTTCTATATGATCGAAAATGAACTTTCAGAAAGAATAATTGGGATTGCAATTGAAGTTCATAAGGCTCTGGGACCAGGTCTTCTGGAAAGTGCATATCAGGAATGCCTTTACTATAAACTAAGAAAGGCTGGATTAAGGGTTGAAAAAGAAAAAGCGATGCCTCTTGTTTTCGAGGAGGTCAGGTTGGATTGTGGGTATCGTATGGATTTGCTTGTAGAAGACAAAATTTTTATAGAGGTAAAAAGTGTGGAAGCCCTGAATGATGTCCATCTTGCTCAAACTTTAACGTACTTGAGATTAGGTAACTTCAAACTGGTAACTTCAATGTAAAACTCTTAAAAGACGGGATTCAACGTATTGCCAATAAGTTATAGAGAGTCACTCTGTGTTCTCGGCGTATTATAACTCTGCGAACTCTGCGGTTAAAATTTTTATTTATGAGTACAATAAATTCCAAAATTAAAGTCATGACCATCCTCGGCACACGGCCGGAGATTATCCGCCTGTCAAGGGTCATGGCCATGCTTGATCAATACACCGATCATTGCATTGTGCACACCGGTCAGAACTACGATTATGAACTGAACGGGATTTTCTTCAACGACCTGGGTGTAAGAAAGCCTGACTTTTTTCTGGAAGTGAACACCTCCAGCCTCGGGAATTTTCTGGGTGATACCCTGAAGAAAACCGAGGAAGTCATCGACCGGGTGAAACCCGATGCCGTGCTGATCCTGGGGGATACAAACAGCAGCATCGCCGGTATCATTGCCAAACGCAAAAAGATCCCCATCTACCACATGGAAGCCGGGAACCGCTGCTTCGATCTCAATGTTCCCGAAGAGATCAACCGCAGGATCATCGATCATATTGCTGACTTTAACCTGGTGTATACCGAGCATGCCCGCCGGCACCTCATCGCCGAAGGCATTCCCCAGCGCAGGATCTACCTTACCGGGTCCCCGATGTACGAGGTGCTGAAACATTACAGTGATGGTATTCAGAAGTCCGAAATCCTGAAAAAACTGGATCTCCAGGATGGAAAGTATTTCGTTGTGAGCACACACCGTGAAGAAAATGTGGATAACAAAGAGAACCTGAAAATTATTCTGCGTACCCTGAACGGGCTGGCAGAGCAGCATGGATTGCCGGTGATCGTTTCAACACATCCGCGTACACGCAAACGTCTGGCAGATCTGGAGGGGCTGAAATTATCCGGGAAGGTGCAATTCCTCGATCCCTTTGGTTTTTTCGATTATGTACACCTGCAACAAAAAGCCTGCTGTACATTGTCTGACAGCGGAACCATCAGTGAAGAATCAGCCATTCTGAATTTCCCTGCAGTGACTGTCCGGAATGCCATCGAAAGGCCTGAAGCCTTGGATGCGGGAACCATTGTACTCACCGGCCTTGATGAGACCACCATTCTGCGGTCGGTTGATATGGTTGTATCAGATCTTTCCAGCCGAAAGTATCCGGGCATACCTGATGAGTACCAGGTAGAGGATACATCCATGCGGGTGGTACGGCTGATCATGGGTACTTCAAAACTCAGCAACCAGTGGCACGGGATCGTGAAAAACGGCTAAGGATCGTCCTGCTCTCTCACTTCCCGTTTCCTTACGGGCTGGCGGTTACCAACCGGTTGATCGCTTATGCCCGCGGACTTGCAGAAGCCGGTCACAAGGTGGAAGTGCTGGTTATGAAACCCACCGAAGATGAAAAAGCACTGCTCAACAAAGAAACATCCGGCGATTATCTCGGAATAAAATTTCAGTATACTTCCGGCACCACACTCCTGCAACGAAGCGTGCAAGGCAGAATCCGCGCCAGTTTCCTGGGATATGTCAGGACATTGCAACTATTGTCTGCCGGTGCAAACAGGCCTAAAGCCGACCTGGTAATCATGGTAGGGCCCCAAAGTTTTTTACGAACCCTGGGCCTGTGGTTATTTACACGGGTCCGGAAAATAAGCCTGTGGCAGGAACGAAGCGAGTATCCCTTCCTGACCAACAAACCGGGGATCCGTTTTCAACTGGAACTTTTTCTATACCTCCGCATCACCTGCAGGCTGCTGGATGGGATGATCGTAATCACGAAAGCCCTGGATCAGTATTTCAGGAAATTCCTGCGTAAAAATGTTCCCAGCTACATCCTCCCCATCCTGGTTGAGGTTGACAGGTTCAGCAATACGGAGGGAAACAGGCCCGGGTATTCCTACCTGGCCTATTGCGGTTCCATGGAAGGGGAGAAGGATGGGTTACCTGACCTGATCCGTGCATTTCACCTCCTGGCTGCTGAATTTCCGAAGGAGAAACTCGTACTGATCGGCAGTACCGGATTTGACGGGTTTGCAGCCCTGAAGCAAAGGGTGGTAGATCCGGGACTGGCAGATCGGGTCGTTTTTACCGGGAGGATCGAACGGGATCAATTGCCGGGATGGCTCAAAGGTGCGCGGGCACTGGTGCTGGCACGTCCTGCCAACAAACAGGCCGAGGGAGGCTTTCCCACCAAACTGGGGGAATACCTGGCTACCGGGCGTCCTGTAGTGGTAACCCGTACCGGGGAGATACCGGAATTCCTCACCGATATGAAGGATGCCTACCTGGCTACACCCGGCGATCCGGAGGATGTAGCCGCGAAACTCAGGTTGTTGCTTTCCTCCCCGGAGCAGGCGGAACGTATCGGCAAAGAAGGATTGGAGACGGCCCGAAGATGCTTCGGGTATAAAGAGCAGGCAGAGAAAATGGGGGAGTTTTTCACGAGCCTGAAGTAACCACGAAGAAGGAATACGAAATTTTTTTACCACGAATTGCACGAATTGCACGAATTGCACGAATTGCACGAATTGCACGAATTTTACAAACCTTTTTAAAAGGGAGAGATTCTGAATATCAGTCCCTGTGATCTCTGCGCAAAATTTCTGCGAACTCTGCGGTTAAAATACTTCTGATACTTATTAAGAAAACTTCCCGGACATGGATCAACAAAAGACTCCAAATCTTCGATCTTTCTTACTCCAAACCTTCCTGTTCCTTTTCTGCTGTTTTTCCGGCGGAATGAATGCCCAGGATACTCAAGCATTCCGGGCTGTTTTGGATACGAAAGAAAAAACATTTTCCATTTTCGATGGGGGGCAACAACTGCTGATATCCGGAGCGCAGCTGGTAATTCATACCTCCTCCGGGGATTATTATTCAAGCGATAAAGAATTCAGATGGAGTAAACCTGACCGGAATACATGGATCGATGCCCTCGGGATGTGCGAGGTAGCGGGATTTTCATCCATTCATCGAAAAGCAGGATTCGAACTGACATATACAACTTATGCATACAGTGGGATCAAGGGTTTGGTTGTTGAGGTTAAGCTGAAGAACATTTCGGGCAGGGAAATTGAAGTATACAGCATCGAACCTATCCATTCACTAAAAAACGAAGGAGGTTTCGTAGGCGGTTCTTTTACCAAAGCACTCCTGAATGGAGCCATGTATTACGATCCCGGGAGGATTCATGAGCTGGGAACGCCCTATGTAAAAGGATCATTCTATGGGGAGACCAAGGGCGGAAAATTCCGTTCACAGGCGCTGGATGACGACAAGCGAACCGTTAACAGCTGGTGGAATATCAGCCTGTTCAGCTCGTATGCTGAGGAAGGCCTGTCCATCGGCTACCTCGGGAATGAACAGTCACTTGGCCGGATCAAATGGCTGAAGGTATCAGACTCCACAAACAGCCTGGTGGTAGAGTCCGTGTATAGCGAAGGACTGATCCTTTCCCCGGGGGCAAGCATCAGTTCCGACCGGGTGCTGATCAGTACCGGGAAAGATCCTTATGAAACACTGGAAATTTATGCTGAGGCCATAGGAAAGGCGAATCAAGCCCTTACAGGGAATGTCATCAATGGCTGGTGCAACTGGTTTTATACCCATGAAAATTTCAGCCAGGAGGAGGTCCTGAAAAATGCCAAGATCGCTTCAAAAGAACTGCTTCCCTATGGAATGGAGACCATCCAGATCGATGAGGGGTACCAGCTGCGGCATGGTGACTGGCAGGGCAACAGGCGTTTTCCGGATGGACTGAAGGCCTTTGCCGACAGCATCCGTTTCCTGGGACTGAAGCCCGGCATCTGGATCGCACCTTTTGTGATCTCCGAAGGATCCTGGGTATATACGCATCACCCGGAATGGTTGCTGAAAAGAGCCGACGGAAGCCTGCAGCGGATCGGTCCCTGGCCCGGGGAGGATACGGACTGGTATAAAAATGAATCACCCAAGCGGTATGGGCTGGACATCACCCATCCCGCTGCGGAGCGCTGGTTTACGGCCCTCATGGACAGCATGGTCCATGTATATGGGTTCGAACTCATCAAGATCGATTTTGTTGCCTGGACGGTTTTTTCGGCTGAGAAATTTTACGATGCATCGGCCTCACCGGCCGCGGTGTACCGCAAGGCACTTGCAATCATGCACCGGGTGGGGGGTGATCAATGCCACATCCTGGATTGCGGCCCCGGACAGGTTTCGGTGGGAAATATCCACAGCATGCGTATCGAGTACGACCAGAACTACGGTTTTTTTCCCGAAGTATGGAACCAGTACATCCGGAATCCGGCCTCAAGTGCCGGAGCGCTGGGTAAGCGGTATTACTATCACAACCGGAGCTGGACCAACGACATCGATCACATCTGCATAGCCCTTGTACCCTACGCACAGGCAGAGGCCATCGTGAGTCTTATTGCCCTGAGCGGTGGTAATACCATGTCCGGTGACCGGCTGGTGGACCTGGAGATATCAAAGCTGGAGTTATTGAAAAAAGCCTTTCCCTCTTCAGGTATCTCGGCCCGTCCGGTGAACCTGCTGGAGCGGGATCCGCAGACCGTTTTTGCAGTTCCCTGTAAAAAAGGAGATATGCAATGGACCGTAGCAGGATTTTTCAATCCCGATACCGCGCATAGCACGACTTATGAATATTCCCTCGACCGGCTCTGGCTGGATCCGTCAAAGCATTACCTGGTTTTCGATTTCTGGAAGGAGCAATTTGCAGGAGAGATTTCCGGAAAAATCCAAACCAGGGTGGATCCCGGAGGAGTGAACCTGTTAGCGATTCATGAGAAAACCGGTTTTCCGCAGGTACTCTCTTCCACGCGTCATGTGTTGCAGGGGTTAATCGAGAATGAAGGGATTCAGTATGACAGCCTGACAAATACCTTGACCGGTCGTTACCTGGGTCCGAAAGGCTCCCGGAACCGCCTGTACATCTATCTACCGGAAGGATATTACTGGGATGCGGCACCGGGGAAGCTGTTCCGCGATGAGGGATTGTATACAATCAAATATGCCGAAAGGAATATTTTGCGGTTGGATTTCCGGTTTGAAGGCGTGGAGGAGATTGGGTGGAAGGTCGAGTTGAAGAAGGTGCAGTGAACTGTGAGCAGGGTTAAGGGTTGTGTGTGAGTGGGAGGTTGAGTGTGGGGAGCGGACCTCATCCCCTGCCCTTCTCCAGGGAGGAGAAGGGGGTGTGTGGGAGAAGGGAATAGAGAGGGATCAAATACTGAGCATTTTTTGATGGATGCTTTTCTCAATCCGTTTTATCCACTAATTTTATTTATATAACCGGATGCCTTCCCTCTCCTTCAGGAGAGGGAGCGCGCAGGCTCAGTGCGAGGGGAGAGGGTGAGGCCACACCCATTTCCTCCACACCCAAACCACCACCTATGCCCAACCCTCCCTCCAAACCCACCATGCACCTCGATGCCCGCCATCTCCTCAAGCGGGCAAAAAGGATGCGCCGGGAGCCAACCCCGGCAGAGGAGGCTCTCTGGCAAATCTTACGCAACCGGAATGTACATGGATTGAAGTTTCGCCGACAGCACCCCATCCTCTTTTACATCGCCGATTTTTATTGTCATGAGTTGCGCCTGATTGTTGAAGTGGACGGAGGTATTCATTCCACTCCGGCACAGATGAAGAAGGATTGGGAGCGAACGGCTAATCTGGAAGCCAATGGGATCCGGGTGGTAAGGTTTACAAATGAACAGGTATTGGAGAGAATGAGTGAAGTGGTGGAAGTTCTGAAGAAGATGAGGGTGGAGGGATTGTAGAAGAGGGAAGAGAGAGGTGCGTGATGTGGGTGTGAGAAGCGGATCTCATCCCCGGCCCTTCTCCTGGAGGAGAAGGGGGTGTGTGGGAAAAGGGATTAGGGTGTTGCCAAATCATGGGCGTTTTTCTGGATTAGAAGGTGGGGGTATTTTCGGGGCAAGCTGCGCCTATGAAAGCAATATTTATTTGAAGGATGATTTTTCTGTTTCCTAACTAATCACTAATTTTAATTTTTATACCGGGTGCCCTTCCCTCTCTTTCAGGAGAGGGAGCGCGCAAGGTAAAAGCGAGGGGAGAGGGTGAGGTCACACACAAACCCCACTCCAAAAAACAGCATGATTAATAAGTATGCACCCAGCCTCCTCACTCCATCTTCAACATCTTTCTGGTATACACGGAATCACCCGTAACCATCCTGAAAAAATATAGTCCACCGGCTGATTTTCCCAGATCGACTGTGACTGAGTGTAGGCCTGTAGCCTGGTTTCCTTCGTACAGTTCCTGCTCCACCTGGCAGAGAGCATTGCAAACCTGAATGGTTACAGAACCTGGTTCTGACAGATAATACGAGATGTTGGTCCGGTCACGAAAGGGATTGGGATAATTCTGATGAAGAACAGGGCCTGTACTTTTGCCTGTTACCGGTATTACGCTAACCGGACTGAATTCAAGAGGTTCTGACCAGTCACTCCACATCAGGTTATGATCCCTGTAACGAATCCGGTACGAACAGGTTGAATGGTCAATAAAACGTGAACGGTTTACAGCAGTGTTATATAAATCAATGCCTGCATTCAGATCGACTGGTTTTCCCTGTGCATTTACTCCATATATATTTTCCCAGTGGATTAGGGTATCCAGGACAATGACAGGAATAGAAGCGCTGTCGATTATTTGCAGGTTCACAGTCATAAGTGAATCGACCCCGGCAAAGAGAGAGGAATGGAATATGACCCTGGAGTTATCGAGGCTGGCATTGAAAACCAGAGGTTTTTCAGGGGCCGGCTGATCCGGCTTGCGATACCAGTGATCCAGTAAGGTTGAATTCTCCGGACTGGACAGAGTTCCCAGACTGTAGGCTTTTTCATTGAAAGTTCTTTCGCCCGGATCGATTTCCAGGAGGAGGTATTCGTAATTGCTGATGGTACGATGAATTTCGGGGTAGTCGAGATTAGCTCCATCGGCCCAGGGATCCAACGGGCCTCCGCTGCCACCACCGCAGACAATGCGAAAGTCACCGCCGGGAGTTTCTGATGGGATGGCTCCCCTCTCGAATCCATGTGTATGGCCGTAATGCATCTCCTGCACCTTGGAGTATTTTTTTATTACCGGGAAGAGTTTGTCGCGCACATAATTTGAACCATCATCAAAAGTATTCACCACTTTCCAAAGTTCGCTGAATGGAGGGTGATGGAAGAACAGGAAAACAAAGTCGATACTTGTATCCGGTTCTACCTGCGCAAGACGTGTATCGAGCCAGTTGGACATGGTGTTGCCATACTGTGCCGTTATGTTCGTATTCATGCCGATGAACAGTGAATTGGCCACCCGCATTTCCCATACTTTTTCTTTCAATGCAGTCTGCTTGGGGAAGGCAGAAAGATCGTCATATTTCATGTACTTATAGTAGAAGACGCTCTCACCCTCGTGGTTTCCGATAACAGTCATCACAGGCACATGAGTGCTTAGCATACTGAAGGGATAGAAAAACTCCGAGCTGTATTGTTCCACAATGCCTCCGCTTACCACCAGATCTCCTGTTTGCAGGATGCAGGTAAGATTCGATTCAATATCTCCGCCATATACCTCCATAATTTTTTGTTTCGCGGCGCGCATGATCTTACGGGGCATGGTGGTGTCGGACGCATGGGTATCGCCCAGAATCAGGAATCGTATGATTTCGTTGGAGGTGGTATCCGGCAGGGTCCTGAATGAGTAGACCGGGGAAAAAAATCCTCCGCTTGTGAGCCTGTAAAAATAACGGGTAGCCGGCTGAAGATCTGTAATTTTAACCGTATGCCAGCGGTAAGGGGTTTTGATAAGTTCACTGGATCCGTTTATGATATTTCCCAGAGTACTATCAATGCCAAATTCAACAGCTGTTCCCAGGGAAGAGGAGTCGTGCCAGCATACTGTCATGGAGTTCCTGGCAGGACTTTGCAGGTAGGGGATACGTGTCATCAAGAAAGGAGTGATCTCATGTCCGTAACCGCCGAGTTCTGCGGCTTGTTCAGCCGTGAGAGCGGTATCCCAGAGTGCCAGTTCAGAACAGACCAGCGGGGCATCTTCCCCATTCTCATCGGCAAAAAGTAGTAAAAGACTATCGAGTGCAAAACGGCCATCCACCGACTGGGTCGCTCCGTCCATAAGCAGTTGCCCATCGATGTAACAGGAAAAGCGGGAGCCGTTGTCCACTGCGATAATAAGACGGTACCAGTTTTCGGGGACAACAGAATAATCGCTGTATCCCACAGCTGCAACCCCGATATTTCCTGAAGGATTAATAAAGAAGTCTCCGTCATCAGCATTATTAATATTTGTCTGAAAGAAGGAATGCCAGGTATCATTGGATGAAACTTTAAAATCGAACATCAGGGTATATTCGTTGACTTTGGATCCGCCTCCATTAGGGGCTATCTCATGCTTCATCTTATAAAAACTGCCAGGACCAATGAGTATGGCACCATTCCCGGCTTCCGGACCATCCGAAAGGCTATGTGAACCAGAAAGGACGAGGCTTGCGGGATATCCCGTTTCGGCTTTCAGGGGATGGGAAGGATCATCAAATTTCCACCAGCCTTTGCGTTCGGGAATACCAGCCTTTGCCAGGTTTGAAATAAAAAATAACAGAAGAAAAAAAGTAGTTAAAGACAGGTTTTTACAGTTCATAAGTGAAACAGGTCTAGGATAAAAATGCAGAAAAAAAGTAACCGCAGAGAACACAGAGAGGAAAATGCAGAGAGCGCAGAGGGAGATAATCTCCCTCTTTGCTCTGTGTAATTCTGTGCACTCTGCGGTTTCATTTCAGTTCATTAAAAGGCACCTCTAAAAACTCCACTCAGCTCCCTCTCTGCCTGAGTAGAGAGCCCGCCCGGATGAATCCCTGCCCGTCCGATCAGGCGGGCGTTCGGACGGGGGCTGGGGTGAGTTATTTAAAAGGCGTTTTTAGAGGTGCCAAGGTGTAATAATATTACCGAACCACCATCATTTTACGCATACTGCTGGTGTTGCCCGAGATCATCTGCACATAGTACATTCCCGGTTGCAGTTTTTCGCCAGACAGATTCAGGGTATAATTTCCGGGAGTTCTCATGCCTTCAATTACTGTGCTGATTTCTTTACCTGAAAGGTCAAGAATCCTGAAGGTTACATTCCCGGCAGACAATACATGGTATTCGAAAGTGGTTGATACACTGAAAGGATTCGGGTAGTTCTGTTGCAGATTATTGGCATTTCTCCTGCTTACAGGATTGATCCCGGTGATAGTGGATACTTTCCCGACTTTGGCAACCTGGTCGGCACTTAATGCCCGGTCCCAGATACCCAGTTCAGCACAGTAGATGGTTCCATCTTCCCCGTCATTATCTGCAAAGACAAGCAGGTTGTCCTCGAGTGCGAACCGGCCATCAGTTGCCTGACCGGCAGCATCGAGCCATAATTCACCATCCATATAGATCCTAAAGAACGTTCCATTTTTTACAGTCACCATCATGCGATACCATTTACCGGATTCAATCTGATTACCCGAATAGGTTGTCGAGGAGGTTCCAACTGCATTGGCGGTATTGGTAAAGAGGTCACCATCGCTGCTGTTGGTTCCATCGGTTTGCATGAAGCAATGCCAGATTCCAAGTTCAGGAACCTGGAAGTCGAACTGCAGGGTATATTCATTCACCATAGCACCTGCCCCGTTTGGACCTATGCCATGACTCATGGTAAGGTAATCACCAGCAATGATCGATGTGGCGAGGTTCCCGCCGGCAGGTCCTGCGATCGAGGTTTGCGAACCGGTTAATGTGAGCGGGCTGCCAATTTCAGCTTTCAGCATGTCGGCTGCATCGTCAAATTTCCACCAACCTACGCGATCCGGAATTTTATTGGTAGGATCTTCTCCAAGTCCAATAACTTCATCTTCCGTAAGAGCAACCTCCCAGAGGTTTATTTCGGAACAGAGGATTTCACCGTCATCCCCATCATCATCTGCAAACAACAACAGGGTATCGCCAAGGCCCCAGCGGCCGTCGATAGACTGGCCAGGGGCATCTAGCCAAAGTTCGCCGTTGAGATAGATCCTGAAAAATTCTCCATTTTTCACGGTAACAACCATCCTGTACCAGGTGCTGTCGGTAATAGTCTTTACAGAATAGTTGGTAGTTGCAGTGCCAATGGCATTCGTATTTTTATTAATAAACAGATCGGCATCGTCATTGTTCTTCGGGTTGGTTTGGAAGAAGGCGTGCCATACACCGGCTTCGGGCATCAGGAAGTCAAACTGCAGTGAATACTCATTTACCAGGGTATCGTTTCCATTAAGGGCAATGCCCGGCAACATGGTAAGGTAGCTCCCTAAGCCGATGCGGATAGCATTGTTACTATCGGCAGGCCCGGCAACGGATTCCTGCGTACCGGTTAATTGCAGTGGTTTTCCAACAGATGCCTTTGTAAGGTCAGCCGGATCATCGAACTTCCAGGAACCCATTTTATTCCGGTCTCTTACCCGGGCACCTGTTGCATCCCCCAGTTGAATTATTTCGTCGTCACTGAGTGCAATATCCCAGATTGCAAGTTCGGAGCAGTTAACTATTCCATCTTCACCGTCGTTATCAGCAAAGACAAGTAATTGAGCGTCCAAAGCAAAACGGCCATCAATGGGCTGATTGGTTCCATCCAGCCAGAGCGCGCCATTCACATATATTCTGAACATTTCTCCATTACGAACAACAATTACCATCCGGTACCAGGTATCGACGGCAACTCCTTTACTGGAGTAACCGGTGGCCGAGGTTCCTATGGCATTGCTTGCATTGCTGGTAAAAAGGTCTCCATCACTTTCATTGGTAAGGTCAGTCTGGAAGAATGAATGCCAGATGTTGGCTTCGGGCACCGAGAAATCAATCATGAGTGAGTACTCATTTACCATTGCTCCACCACCGTTTCCGGCAATATTGTGGGTCATCATTAGGTAGGTTCCTACATCTACCTGGACAGCCTTGTTCCCGGTTACAGGTCCATCAACCGACAAAACCGATCCGGAAGCAGTGAGATCATCTCCCACAGTGGCTTTGAGCACATCGAGGTTGTCATCAAATTTCCACCAGCCCGCCCGCTCAGGAATCTGGGCTGATACTGTGATGCCTGTAATTAGCATCAGCATTAAAATGAATAGATTTTTTTTCATACCAATTGGATTTAGTTAGACAATAGTGTTATTTCTGTTTTTCAGTTTGTATTAATTATTTAGAATCCACATTCGTGCATTAACGTCGTCATTTCCACTATACTGGCGGGTGATTGCTTCTTCCACGTTTTTTTTGTTGTTCGTAAGCTCCTTCATCGGATACATCCAGCGCAGCGGTATCCGGTCTTTCATTGAATTGAGGTTTGTAAGTTCATTTACCGGCCATGCGGGTTTACCTGCCCGGCGGTATTCGAAATAACTGTTTATTCCATCCTGCATAAAACCCAGAAAATAGCGCTGCAGGGCAATACGATCCAGTTTGTCTTCTGTGCTGCCTGTAAACGAAACTGCATCTTCCAATAGATAGGTCTCGATCACCTCCGGTGTAATTTTTCTGCCATGATGATAGAGACTGTCGTCGGGGGTATGGTCGGCGATAAATTGGAATGCTGATCGTATGCCCTGGTAATAATAGCCGGCTGTATCCCCGTTGGTCCATCCCCGCAAAATCCCTTCAGCAATGATGAAACACTGTTCCTGGAAACTTAGCAGAAACAAGGGCTCTCCCTGTGCCAGGCTGTAATAGCGTTTGTTTAATCCACTAATCGCTCCCGAGGCATAATGTGCATTTATTTCACTGAAATCATCCGAAGGATTCACTCCGGAGTAGGCATCCCATTCGGATCCGGGATGCCCGGTGCGAAGAAGTGAATCAGCGGGTTCAGCAAAATAGAAAAGCCTGTAATCCTTAAGATTTTTCATACGATCACTGATGGTGGAGCTTATCACCGGGTATTTTCTGAAATTACTGTTATAGAAAGGATAAAATTCCACCTCCCTTTCGGAAAAAACCAGTTGAAAATTGTCACTGGCAGACTCCATCAGATGATTATTACGAACAATATCATCAAATCGCCTGATTACATCCAGTTCAGGGTCGGCGGTCTTTTTCCACAGATGCAAAAGGATTTTTAGAGCAAGGTTGTTTGTGGCTTTTTGCCATTTGGCAGGATTACCGTTATACACCGGGTCTCCTTCAAAGAAACCGGCAATACCGAACAGGCTGTCAGCCATTTCAAGTTCATGAAGTATACCAAGAAATATATCCCGCTGATTGTCATATCGTGGATTATAAATACCATTTTCGCCCTGAAGAGCTTCGGAATAGGGAATATCACCCACGCGCATCGAAAGATCAAAAAAGGTGTATGCCCTGACAAAGTGTCCCAGTGCGATGTATGAATTTTTACTGACGGTTCCATCGGCAGCATCAACCATTTTCTCTACGTTGGTAAGCTTAACAAGTGAATAAAACTCAGTTCGGTTAATCAGGTTATACTGGTAGCCTGTAGCTCCCTCCATGTATGAAATGTATTTCGCCAGCATATCCTTGTACAGGAAATCCTTACCGATACGTGGATAGCTCACTGTACCCAGGATGAGGCCACTGGCCAGCAACGGGGCTGAAACCTGTCCTGGGTTGTCGGGGTCTGTGTTCAGTTCTTCAAAACGTGAGCAGAACTGGAACATGGGCAGTGCCAGAGCAAGAATCAATATGTGTACCATCAATCTCATGCTATCGCTCAAAAACTGATTTTCAAATTGCATCCTGCATACCTGATGGAGGGTGATACCAGGTCCCATGTTTCGCCATAATCAGGATCTGCATACCTGTACTCACGCCCCCAATACCAAAGGTTCTGGCCTATTAGGGAGATGAATGCATCCTGCATGTGAAGATGAGAGCAGAATTTTTCCGGCAGTTGAAGGGTTAGTGAAAGTTCCCGCAACTTAATGAAAGTCTCATCCAGGATATCCTGACTGCAGTAGCTCCAGGCTCCCAGGGCATAGTGACTACGCATGTAACTTTCGTATGATACAGGTACATCGTTGGGAACAAAAACACGAGTATCGGATGTTATCCTTCCATAGGAGTCATAACTTACCGTTCCTGAAACAGCCTTAACTCCATTTCCGACGAAATTTTTTTGTCCGTTAACTACCTCATCATATCTCCATTTATTATCTGTTCCACTGTGCGCACCGGAGTTCCAAAGGAGAGCGTCGAGCCTTGAAAATGAAACACCTCCCATCCTGCCGTCCAGGGAAAATGAAAGGGAAATATTATGGTACTTTAGTTGGGAGTTTATTCCGCAGATCCAGTCAGGAGAAGAGTAACCCGCTACTGAATAGTAATTTGACCGGACAGGAAATCCGTTTTCAAGCAACAGTTTTCCATCAGGGGACCTGATCCAGTCGCGCACCGTATAGGCATCCACACGGGCTCCCTTTCTCACCCATAGATTGTCAGGAGAGTATTGTTTGTCCAGTTGATCATAGAAGGTTTTATCTGCTGACCAATTAGCATTAATGGTCCATTTCCAGTTTTCAGTTAAAACTGGAACCAGACTGATGGTCAGTTCAAGTCCTTTCTTTAACCAAACTTCAGCAGTATTGACATATCTTGAAGAAAAACCAGTGGCATCGCTGATTGGGGCGGCCAGGAGGAAATCATAGATTTTTTTCCTGTAAGCTGTAACGTCAAGGATTATTCTGTTGGCGAAGAATTTGCCTGTGGTTCCGTATTCAATAGTCCGGGCAGTCTGGGGGCGAACATCCCTGCTGCGAAGGCGGGTGGTGAAACTGGCCGAATTAAGGCCTTCCCATACATTGTTCTGCAGGGTGTATGCATTGTTAATTTCATACACACCGGGAGGTGTTTTGCTCACCGTCCAGGATGACCTTATTTTCCAAAGTGAGAGCCATGAATTTTCAGGTAGCAGTTTTGAACAAATTATGCTTCCCGCCACCGAGGGATAGAAATACGAACGGTTAACAGTTGAAAGTGTGGAACTCCAATCATTTCGACCGGTGAGGTCGAGGAAGGCTACCTGGTTATATCCTGCAGAAAGCCTGGCGAAAAGGCTGTTCACCTGTTGGCGCCGCATCCAGTTGTTCCACCCCAACTGATCAACCGATGCACTCAGGGAATAGAATCCAGGTATCGAAAGCCCACCGCGTGTAAAGGCATTCGAATAGTCATTCTTGAAGTAGTAAATGGTTCCTCCGGCGATTCCCTCGAGTGTTAGCTTTGCATAAGTATTCCTGAAGTTGATTATCAGGTCATTGTTCGTGCTGTAGCCGGAAAGTTTCTCCTCCTGGTAATATCCGTAATGACTCCATGCATTGCGCGCTCCCACCGGATTTTGATAGTTGAACCTGTTCAGGTAGGAGTCGAGTCCCGAACGAAGTGTAAGATGAATTGAAGGGCTGATTCTGTAGCTGGTGGAAAAAAATCCGCTGTAGATATCATGATCGGATTTTTTCAGAACCTCGTTGGCCAGAAACCAGGGGTTATCGTACCATTCATCATTGAACCAGTTTTGTTGTACATCCTTCACCAGCCAGTAATCGGTGTAATCCCTTACATCCCATTCTGCACCCAGCCAGCCTACCAGGTTATAGAGGTACCCGCCAGAATACTGGCTACCCCATATATTTGGAGAGATTTGTTTAGTATAAGAGATGCCCGATTCAATGCTGATATTTTTAATTTCTGTTTTGCCGCTTAGGGAATAGCTGATTTTATTGAGATGTTGATTGGGGAATTGACCCTTGTTATAAATATGTGATATGGAGGTGCGAACACTTCCCCTCGGGCCTTCATTAATGATGCTCAGATTCGTGTTGGTAAGCATCCCTAATTCCTGGAAGTTTTCCAGGTTGTTTTTACCAGATGAGAGTAGAGGAGAATTTTCCTTCCAGCTTCTTGTCAAGGGATCCCACAGGGTGGCTGTCCTTCCAATATTAAGCCGGTCTCCCCAGACATAGTCATTCCCGTATTTTCCATTGAAACCCGAAGAGTAGGAAGTCTGCGTTTCAGGTAAAGCGAGATATCCCAGATTGAACATGGTGGAAGTATTCAGTGAAACAGAAACGCCTTTGTTTCCATTACCCTGTTTTGTTGTTATCATGATGGCTCCGTTGGCTCCCCGGTATCCGTAAAGAGCCGAGGCTGTTGCTCCTTTGAGTACATCGATGCTGTATATCTCGTCCGGAGAAATATCATTCAGGTTGAGGTTGCCTGCCGGTATGCCATCAATGACAATCAGGGCATCTTCGCCCCTGAGTTTCATGAGCGGATCTGTTGCAAAATTGGTACTGTTCTTCACCAATAGTCCAGATATCTTTCCCGTGAGGCTGGTAGCCGGATTCAACACTTTTACAGTCTGAATGAGCTCCCCGCTTATTTTCTGGGTTGCATACCCCAGGGCATTTTCACCTCGCTGAAAGCCAAGTGCAGTGATAATGACGCTTTCAATTTCAGTTACGCTTTCCTGAAGGGACACATTCATGAATGCTGTTCCTTTTACAGGATATTCTGCCCTCGCAAACCCGATAAATGAAAACAACAGTACAGGTTCGTCCGGAGGTATGTCGATTTCAAACAGTCCATCGGCCGAACTTATAGTTCCAAACCTGGTGTTCTTCACCTGAATGCTTACCCCTGCCAGAGGCTGACCTGTTCCAGCATCGGTAACTTTCCCGTGTACTTTCCAGAATTTTGAAGTATTAAGTTGTGCATTATTTGCCGGGGAAAGAATAATGTGATTCCCTTCAACCTGGTATCTGATCTCTGTATTTTCAAACAGATTTTCAAGGACCACTTTTAAGGGGGTTTTCTGAAAATCCGCATCTACCCGCTGTGATAAATCGATCATCTCCAGATTGATGAGGAAGGTAAAACTGGTTTGTTCCTCAATGGCATTGAGAACATCGCTGAGAGGTACACCTGAAACATGCAGCGTCACTTTCCCTTTCTGCGCGGATAAAATCCCCGGCATTAAAAACAGTAATGTTGAAATGCATATGAACAACAGGTTTCTCATGTGCAACAGATGGAATTATAATCCGGCCTGGAAAATGATGATTTTTCTTTTGGTGAATGTTCCATCAGGCTGCATGGCAGGCTTGATTTCCCGGTATTCAATTGGCGATGAGAGTTTCAGCAAACGCAGGATTTCATCCAGAGATTCGTTACTGAAAGTGGCACGGTACCGGAGTTCTTTCAGCGATTCTCCCTCGATCACGATATCTGCATTATATTGCTGGTTTATCCTGCTAACAACTTCCCTCAGAGGGTCGTTGCGGAAAACAAGCTTTCCGTCTTTCCAGGCGACATGCCTGTAAGTATCTTCCTCCGAAATATGCAGAGAACCGCTCAGGGTATCCATCACCAGGAGCTGGTTAGGCCTTAGGATGGAAGAAGGATTTTTTCTTTTCCCGTCATTTATCTTCTGCACCTGCACTTTCCCTTCCAGAAGTGTAACCGATGGATGATCCTGTCTGGCCCGAGACCTCACGTTAAACCGGGTACCTGTAGCTTTTACCGTAAAATAGGGGGTTTCTACAATAAATGGTGAAACTGTATCAGAGTGGACTTCG
>JAXLTS010000036.1:0-38430 GCA_046329925.1 Bacteroidales bacterium | reverse complement strand
GCCCTGGCTGTCGCACTTGTTGTGCAGCGAGATTTTGACCGGAGGAAATGCCGGTAAGGAGGAGAGCGGTGAGGATTGCCGTCACCTGTTTTTTATCCCTCCGCCTCCGTTCAGATATCAGGATGTAAAAGGCCGGGAGCACAACCAGTGTAAGCAGTGTTGCAGTGATGAGTCCCCCGATAACCACGGTAGCCAGGGGCTTTTGTACCTCAGCCCCGGCAGAGGTGGATATTGCCATTGGCAGGAAACCCAGTGAGGCGACGGCCGCTGTCATTATCACAGGCCTGAAACGGGTGCGCAAACCTTTGAGTACCCGTTCCTGAATGTCCGTGATCCCTTCTTTCTCAAGCCTGTTGAATTCGGCTATCAATACGATCCCGTTGAGTACAGCCACGCCGAAGAGGGCGATGAATCCAACTCCCGCGGAAATGGAGAAATTCATCCCGCGGATCCAGAGCGCGAAAACACCACCCATGGCTGCCATCGGGACCGCGGTAAAGATGAGCAGGGTCTGCCGCATGGAGTGGAAGGTAAAATACAGCAGGGTGAGGATGAGGAGCAGGGCCACGGGAACGGCAATCATCAACCTGTTTTTGGCTGCCTCCAGGTTCTGGAACTGCCCGCCGTAATCGATGTAATAGCCTGCCGGAAGTTTAATCTTTGTATCGATGAGGCCCGAGACCTCCCTGATCACGGATTGTATGTCGCGGTTGCGTACATTGAACCCGACGGTGATGCGCCGCCGTGCATTCTCACGCGATACCTGTGCAGGGCCGGATTTTATTTCGATGTCTGCCAGTTTTTCCAGTGGTATCTGCTCCCCGCCTTGCAGCCCGATGGTCAGCCTGCTGATGTCCTCCATGCTTTGCCGGTAGTCCCTGTCGAGGCGTACCACCAGCCCGAACCGTTTCTCATCATCGAACACCACCCCGGCCTGGCTACCGGCTACCGCTGTACGCAGTACTTTATTCACCTCAGATACGGAAATCCCGTATTGTGCCAGCCGCTCACGGTTATATGTGATCTGAAGTTGTCCCAGCCCTGTCACTTTTTCCACGTTGATGTCCTCAACCCCTGCAATTCCGGTGATCAGTTTTTCCACTTCCTCAGATTTTCCGGCAAGAACCGACAGATCATCGCCGAATATTTTCACGGCGATGTCCTGCCTGGAACCCGACATCAGTTCATTGAAGCGCATCTGGATGGGCTGCTGGAACTCGAATTTCACACCGGCCAATACAGAAAGTTTTTCTTCCATCTTCTCCACCAGTTCTTCCCGTGTCTCTGCGGAAGTCCACTCGCTCTTATCTTTCAGCGTGATGATGTAATCTCCTGTTTCCATAGGAGTCGGATCTGTCGGGATTTCACCGGCCCCTATCTTGCATATCGCATGTTTTACCTCGGGGAAATTCTCAAGGAGAATGGCGTTGGCTTTTTCTACGATCTCAATGGTATTGGTGAGCGAACTGCCCTGCAGGGTCATCACCCCGGCTGCCAGGTCGCCTTCTTCCAGTTGGGGAATGAATTCACTTCCCAGGCGGCTGAAAAGAATCAGGCTGAACAGGAAAATACCCAGGGCAATGCCCGAAACGAGTATTTTACGACGGAGGGAAAAACGAATCATCGGGTCAAAAATCCGGTGCAGGCCTTCCAGTATCCGGTGGGAAATATTTCTTTTCTGTTCTGTTTTTCTGCTCAGGAAAAGGGCTGAGGCCATGGGAACCCAGGTGAGGGAAAGAATGGCAGCACCCAAAAGTGCGAATACCACCACCTGTGCCATGGGTCGGAACATACGTCCTTCGATGCCTATCAGTGCCATCACCGGAAGATAAACAATGAGGATGATGATCTGTCCGAAGGTGGCCGAACTCATCATGCGTTTGGCCGATTCCAGCACCTGCTCGTCCATCTCGGGCCTGCTTAGCTTTAGCTGTCCCGGGTGATGATGCCTGCTCTGGTAGATCCTGTGTGCCACGCTCTCCACGATTATTACGGCGCCGTCCACGATGAGCCCGAAATCGATGGCTCCGAGACTCATCAGGTTCCCTGATACGCCGAACAGGTTCATGAGGGAGATTGCAAATAGCATGGACAGCGGGATTACGGAGGCCACTATGAGCCCGGCCCGCATGTTCCCCAGCAGCAGCACCAGGATGAAGATGACGATGAGCGCTCCTTCAAGGAGGTTTCGCGTTACAGTGCCAATGGCTCTTCCAACCAACTCGGAACGGTTCAGGTAGGGTTCTATATGTACTCCTTCCGGCAGAGATTTCTGGATCGTCCTGATCCTGTTTTCAACCCGGTCAATCACTTCGTGCGCATTGGCCCCTTTGAGCATCATTACCACACCTCCTACAGCTTCACTGGTGTCGACCACAAAGGCACCATAGCGGGTAGCTGTGCCATACTGCACCTGTGCTACATCATGGATCAGGACAGGAATTCCGTCGGGACCGTTTTTGATAACGATCTTACCGATGTCTTCCAGGTCTTTCACCTGACCAATGCCCCGGATAAAAAAGGCGGTAGGTTTCTTGTCGATGTAGGCACTGCCTGTGTTTTCATTGTTCTTTTCCAGGGCCTCAAACACATCGCCAAGAGTGAGGTTGAGTCCACGCAGGCGTTCCGGGTTCACTGCTACCTCGTACTCCTTAACAAATCCACCATAGCTGTTGATGTCTGCCACTCCCGGCGTGCCCATCATCTCCCGGCGTACGGTCCAGTCCTGCAGGGTACGCAATTCCATGGGGTTGTAGATGTCCCGGAATTCGTCCGACACCACCAGCCGATATTGGTAAATTTCGCCCAGTCCCGAAGAGATGGGAGCCAGTTCGATCTTTGCCAGTCCTGCAGGAATCGCCTCCTCCGCTTCCCTGATGCATTCGGTGAGCTGCTGACGCGCCCAGTAAACATCTGTTCCGTCTTCGAAAACCACAGTAACGACAGATAATCCCAACCGGGAGATGGAGCGGAGTTCGATGATGTTGGGGATGTTTGCAACGGCCACCTCCAGCGGGGCTGTTATTATGCTTTCGACCTCCTGTGAAGCAAGGGAGGGTGAAAAGGAAATGATCTGTACCTGGTTATTGGTGATATCCGGTATGGCATCGATGGGCAGCCGGGTGAGCGAATAACTGCCCCAGCCAATGATGGCAAGGACGAAAAGCCCGATAATGAATTTATTCCTGATGGAATACTGAATGATTTTTTCGATCATGGAGAATGAATAAAGGATAGTAAATAAGCAATTGCTATCCCGCAGGAGCGGAAGAGCATTTCACAGCATTATTCAGCTACGCTTTATTCGGGGGTTGCCAGACAGAAGCAGGGCAACAGGAAACGAAGGAGATGGCAGGTTCGCATTGGAACACCACCGGGAGATCAGTTGTGTAGAAAAAAGTACTGATCTGTTGAGCCAATACGGGGGAGGAACAGCAGGAACAGGTGCAGAAAGGAGAGCATTTATCTGTATCTGCATGATCCTTGTCATGATGACAGGCGTTTTCCGACCCACTGAGTGCAGTTATCCCATGCTCATCCAGGCAGGGAGCCACGATGAGGCAGAGGATATAGAGACTGAACAGGATCGATAAGTTCCTCATAGACCAGCAAAGATATAAAAACAGTTGAATAAGAGCCCCACCAGACAGTTCATTTAGCTTCTTCTATGCCTTTAGGTATATGGCCGGGGTGAGTTATCGAATAGAAATTATTGGAACTGTCCATTAATTTTTATTCAGGAGCCACCGGATTGCGTTGATCACCAATTGATCCTGACCGGGGTTACCGAAGGTAAATGATAATTCATTATTGGTGCCGTGCTCATAATCCATGTCATTATGGCCCATGTTGATGTAAACCATGCGATATCGGGTGTTGGTCCATACCACCGGGAAATACCCCTGGTGCCAGATCTCATGTAGTTTAGGACCCGTACCCAGTGGGAAACTGAGGGGGGCGATCGATGCGAGAATTTTGATGTAAGGGTTTTGGCGAAGATCGTTTTGCCAGCTGTACCATTCGTTGGGAGATGCCGTAAATGTTTCGGGGAGACCTTCCATCACCGGGTGCTTTGGATCTGCATTGTGCAGAATGGCAGTGGTGGGCCTCCAGGTGTTTCCCTTGTATTCTCCTGAACCGAGAAATTGCTCATGGTACCAGTCCCAGTCGTTGGGATAGGCTGAATTAGCCAGCTCGAAAGCTGCAAAATGAAAGCCAATCCAGGCTCCCCCATTCTTCATGTATTCTTCAAATGCCTTTCGTTGTTCAGCCTTGGGCGGTCTGGTATCCAGAAAAATCACCAGCTGGTAATTTTTCAGAAATTCGGGATTCAGATTTTCCCAGTTCGAGGTGGAGTCATACCGGAAATTGTTTTTCTGGGAGATATGTGCGAACCACTTGTTGGCCTCATGCACAAAGCTCACATGGGCGGGATCGTTGATGCCGGTGAAAAAAGCAATGACCTTAAATTCCGGAGTCACTGGTTGTGAATTGCAAAAGGAAAATGGAAGTAGAAGAAGAATGGCAGAACAAGCTAATAAATTGAATATCCGGAGCATAGATGGAGAATATGAAATAATCAGTTTGTTAATCTAATTGTAAATATAGGAACTTAATGCTTATATCACCAGTTGTATCCCTTTCTGGTGTAATTAGAATTAGTAGATGTCTGGTCTGAAGGTGACAGACCGCTTCGTTCCTCGCGGCGACTTTCCTGATTACCGGGGGTGGGATTAGGTTCCGCCTAATCCCACCCCCGGTCATTTGTATGTCATTGCGAACGCAGTGAAGCAATCTGTCTATTTATGATTTCAGACTTTCTATATAATATCCAATAGCTTCTTTGGTCACGGATACGACTTCCAACTATTTGAGCTGAATCTGCGCTAATCTGCGATAAAATCTTTGTTAATCTGCGAGAACCTTTAATTTTATCATTGTATGGCTGAATGCCTCAATCACCTGCCGCTGCTGTACCCGCCAGCCAGCCCGTCGAAAAGGCAATCTGTAAATTGAACCCTCCCGTATTCGCATCCAGGTCAAGAATCTCTCCCGCGAAATACAAGCCTTTCACGAGTTTGGATTCCATGGTCTTTGAAGATACTTCCTCGGTTGAAATTCCTCCTGCTGTAACAATAGCCTCATTAAAGGATCTGAAACCTGAAACCTGGAACCTGAAATCCTTTAGAAGATGCAGGATACTTTTTCGTTCCTTTCCGGAAAGCTGGTGACAAGCTTTGTCTACATCCAGCGCGGTTTTTTCAAGAAACACGGGAATCATCTGCATGGGGAGTAATCCTTTCAGCAGGAAATAGATTCTTGCTTTTCCGTCCGTATCCAGGTCGCGGCGCAGGCGCATATCCAGTTTCTCATGGTCAAGGGCCGGCTTGAGATCGATGGAGATCTCCACCTTGTTCTTCGCGCGCAAGGCATCTACAGCTTGCCGGCTCAGGGTAAGAATGATGGGCCCATCCAATCCGAAATCCGCGAAACTCATTTCTCCGAATTCATCTTTTACTTTTTTCCCGTTAACCCAGAGTGAGGCATTCACATTCTTCAGCAGGAGTCCTTTCATTTTCCCTGCGGTATCACCTTCTGTTACCAGCGGCACCAGCGCCGGATGAGGCGTTATGATCCGGTGTCCTGCTCCCAGGGCGATTGCATAGCCGTCACCGGTGGAGCCGGTACCTGGATATGACTGTCCTCCCACGCACAGAATGATTTTCTTTGCTGCCAGAACCCTTGTTGTATCCCTTGACCTGATTTGGATACCCTGCACCTGCTGATCCTTAATGAGCAGTTCCTCCGCCCTCCATCCATACTCTGCCTTTACTCCTCCCTGTTCCACCCATTTCATCAGGGCATTCACCACATCTGCAGCTTTGCCGGAAGCGGGAAAAACCCTGCCTCCGCGCTCCACAACGGTGTCAAGCCCGAGTTGATTGAGCAGGGAAACCAGCTGGGCAGGTGGAAAAGCATTGAAGGCATGCTTCAGAAAACGGCCATGCGGGAAAATATGTTCATAAAACTCCTCAAGGGGGGCATCGTTCGTGATGTTACAACGACCTTTGCCTGTTATGAGCAGCTTACGCCCTGCCCGTTCCATCTTCTCCAGCAGGAGCACACGGGCACCCAGTGCAGCTGCACGTCCTGCAGCCATGAGGCCTGCAGCACCGGCTCCGATGATAAGCACATCGAACGTATCTGACCTGGGAGGGGCGGACAAGGTCAACAAATATTGGTACTTTACAAAGGTAGACATATGAGTGAAATTAAACAGGTACGCGAACAGATTATTACAGGATCGGGTTACCTCCCGGTTTTTCAATACGTAATGATTGGGTTTCTCACTGAATAAACGATATTTGCTTCGGTAATTGCTTGTTTATGGCCGCATGTACAATTTATCAGATAAGTTCCACGGGCAAAATGACCGTATTAAATACCCTGGAAGAGGGATTGGAACATCTTGCAGGGAACGGGTATCTGTGGGTTGAGGCTGTTCAGCCTGACCGATATGAGTTTGAAGACATCGCACGGAAACTGGGTCTGCATCCCCTGGCTGTGGAGGATTGCTTCAATGAGAACCTGGTTCCCAAAATGGAGGATTATCCAGATATAACCTTTTTTATTTTCAATTCCTTTCGGTACAGGAAGGAGGACCTTAACCTCCAGGAAATAAATCTGTTCATCGGCCGAAAATTACTCGTTACCGTGTGCGGGTATAATTCGGAGGTGCCGGAGGCGATGGCTGATATGGCAAAAATAGTTCGACAGAATCCTGAGACTATCAAGGGCGGGCCTTCCTATCTGATGTATCTGATACTCGATCGCCTGGTGGATCATAAGTTTACGGCCATCGAAACAATGGAAGATGAACTGGATGAGATGGAGGACCTGGTACTGGATTCACCCGATTCCTTCCAGATCCCGGGCCTTGTAAGGATACGGCAGCAATTGCTTCAGATACGTAAGAGCCTCTTCCATGAGCGTGAGATACTGGTGAAAATATGCCGGAAGGATTGTCCCTTTATTGCTGAGAAAACCCTGTTTCATTTCCGGGACATTTATGACCACCTGAACAAATTTTTCGAGCTGACCGAAACTTTCCGCGAAATGGTGGCCACTCAGATGGAACTGTTCATGTCGGTGCAGAATTACCGTATGACCCGTACCTCGAATGAAACGAATACATTTATTAAGCGACTTACGCTCATAACAACCATTTTTATGCCCCTCACCTTGCTGGCCGGCATCGGTGGAATGTCTGAATATTCCATGATGACCGGCCCCACACACTGGAGATGGGCCTACCCCTTGTTCCTGGTGGGCATGGTGCTGGTCGGTTATATAACCTACCTCGTGCTGATGTGGTTCGACCGCCGGAGGAACAAATCGGAGCGCCGCCGGCTGGAAATAAATTAGAAAACCCATCCAAAATCAAGGCAGGGCCAGACCCAGAGATACATATCAGCGCCATAGACCCAGTCATTCCCTAAAATCACAGGCCCCAATCCAGCTCTGAAACAAAATTTACCGTTGGGTTTCTGGTATCGGTAACCAAGTTTAATCGTCGGATAGGGCTGGGAGTAACCCCTGAAAAGAATTACATTCGGTAAAACAATTGCTGTTCCAAATTCAAGATACTGTTTTCTAAGTGGGAACATCTTGTTATATGAGATAGAAAAGTCAATGACACTGATGTTTACCTGCCATGAGGATTTGATTCGGTCATTAACAATCGAGATACGTTCATACCCGATTGATCCAAGAAAGTCATAGCCACCTGCTTCCAGAAATAGTGCATTTTGTTTTTGTGGGAGGACATGCGAGGAAGAATCGGACTGGGACGAAACCTCAAACAGGCAGAATGTGCTGAGGACATGGAGAACAATCAGATATTTCTTCATATAGATTTAGTTTGGGTAATCAAAGATAGGCTAGGAAAGTACCTATGTCAAGTGTATTCATGTGGACCTGTTTATTGGCCTTCGAGAAGGGATGAATATCCAATCCTTTTTCTTCTTATTTTGGCTGAAAATTTAAGTTATGACCAATACGATCCACATTTATACTGCATACATCCCTGTTTGGATACTAATTGTTGGCGGAATACTTGCATTGGCAGGCATCCTGCTGAAAAACGAAGCTTATCTGAAAATTTCTGTCTGGCTCCTTTGGGCCGGTATCCTTGTTTCCATATTTACCGGAGCCATGGGCGGGGCTTCCATGTCAAAAACGAAAATCCTGCCTGGGATAAACAATGCCTCCCTTCACGTCCATGCCTGGACCTCTGCTATCGCAATCCTGCTTTTCATGATTACTACAGGCATTGCCGTACGACGTAAACGAGCCATGAAAAATGGCAAGTCCTTAAAAAAGTGGAATGTATTGTTTCTGACTTTCCTTTTCGGGATAGCAATATTCCTGTTCTGGACCATCCGGGTGGCACACCAGATTCGACTGTAGCTTCAATTCACTGAAATTGTAGCAACACCCAAAAGCCGTATACTAAAGGGCCTGTTGTTTTGAACTGAATATCTTTTCAGGGGGGCAATTTAAATCCCCAGATAATTTTTCGCATTGTAATAGCAGATGTTCTTTATGGTCGTCCCCAACAGATCCATATCATGGGGAAGCTCGCCTTTCTCTGCATCCCTTCCGATCAGGTTGCAAAGTATCCGCCTGAAGTATTCATGCCGAGGGAAGGACATGAAGCTCCTTGAATCGGTGAGCATTCCGATGAAACGAGGCAACAGTCCGAGCACCGATAAGGCATTCAGTTGCTTCTCGATCCCGTCCTTCTGATCCAGGAACCACCATCCACTGCCAAACTGCATCTTGCCGGGGGCCGTTCCGTCGTTGAAGTTTCCGCACATGGTGGCGAAAAGTTCATTGTCGCGTGGATTCAGGTTGTATAATATCGTTTTGGCGAGTTTGCCATGACTGTCCAGCTTGTCGAGGAAGGTTGACAGGGGACGGCCGGTTTCAAAATCACCGATGGAGTCGAATCCTTTGTCGGGACCGAGTTCCCGGTACATCCGCGAAGAATTGTTCCGCAGGGCTCCGATGTGAAATTGTTGCGTCCAGCCCTTCTCACTGTCCATGAGCGCAAAATAAATGAGCATGGCCGATTTGAATTTTAGCAACTCATCTGGTTCGGGGGCAGTGCCTTTCCGGACTTTTGAAAATATCCGTTGAATTTCCGATTCGGTATAGTTTTCGGCATACACCGTTTCCAAACCGTGGTCGGAAATTACGCAACCCTGTTCTGCAAAGTAGTCGTGTCGCTTCTGAAGGGCATAGAGCAGGTCATTGAAATCGGCAATCTCTGTATCCGCTGCCCCAGCCAGTTTATCCAGGTACAGGTTGTATTCCTGCGGATCATCTGCTGCCATCGCTTTGTCAGGACGCCAGGCAGGCAAAACCTTTACGGCATATTTATTTTCCCTCAACTGACGATGAAATCTCAGATCATCAACCGGATCATCGGTGGTGCATACCAGTTCCACATTCATTCGCAGCAGCAGGTTCTTCACACTGTATTCAGGCGTTGTCAGCAATTTCCCTGCTTCCTCGTAAATACCCTTTGCAGTGGATGGATTCAGGATTTTCTTAATACCAAAATATCGCTGCAGTTCCAGGTGTGTCCAGTGATACAAGGGATTCCGCAGGGTATAGGGAACTGTTTCGGCCCATTTGGCGAATTTATCATAATCCGGTGCTTTGCCGGTACAGTAATCTTCTGCCACCCCGTTGGCACGCATCGCACGCCATTTGTAGTGATCACCTTCCAGCCATATCCTGGTCAGGTTCTCAAAGCGCCTGTCCTCCGCGATCTCCACGGGAGGCAAATGGCAGTGATAATCGATTATGGGCAGGTCTTTCGCGTACCCGTGATATAATTCCTCTGCGGTTTTTGTCTCCAGCAGAAAATTCTCATCCATGAATGCTTTCATCGTCTTTGAACCAATTGATTTTTGAAATGAACTTCAAAACCCGGAACCCGCCTGCCCGAACCTGCGCAGCAGGGGCGGGGAACTCGGAACCCTTAAACAAATATCTTCTTTATATGCCTCTCCCACAAATTCTCAGTCACCTGTCTGCCAACAATCTCCTCATTAGCCTTGATCATCTGCACGTATACATTCTGGTATTCTGCTGCCACCTTATATGCAACGTGAATGAGTTGGCGGAAATGCAGGTTGTATCGTTTGTTTTTCTGATCATGACGAAGTGCTTCGGCAAATTCTTCGGAGGACCAGCCGGCCACCACTTCCTTTGAGGGCAGGCGCAAAGGATCGATATCAATCACTGTAGCATAGGGCCCGGCAAGTTCGTCAAAACGGTCCAGAGCCTTATAGTAAATTCTTTTTGCAAGTTCCAGCGCTTCACCTCCTGCAACGGCGAGTCCAATCACCTCTTCCAGCCAGGTAGTACCTGCAGTTTTTATATGAATTCCCTTTCCATGTTTTCGAATCAGATTGCCGATGATAGGGTAGAGGCTGAATTTATCGCTGCCGGAATGCACACTCAACTTCAGGCTCTTTGGCAGGGCGGTCGTATTCACTAAATGGTCTATAACCAGCAAATCCGCTTCAAATTCTTTGGCAAACTGCTCAAGGTCCCCTACATAGTCCACTCCTTTATTAAAGCGACCTGTAAATTTCGGTGCGATAGTCTGTACCGGGACTCCCCTTTCCGCAAGGGCTGCGAGGATGAAGAACAATTCAAGGGGTGACTGTGGTTTCTCTACCTCATCCATCGAAACCTCCGTAATGAAATTGCCTGCTCCTTTTTTTGATTCAATATATTGGTAGAGGGCAGCAGCCTCACCGATGGCATGCAGGTATTGTCCGGCAAAATCACGAAGAACAGACTCTGTAACATGAAAAGCCTTGGGGATACCCGGGATCGGGAGTTTTCCAATGTATTGGCTGGATTTTGCCAGGAAATCCTGTATAGCCTTTTCTTCCGGCTTCTTACCGATAGCATCGGCTACATCGAGGGTAAAGAAGTTGCAGCAATCGATAAAACGGTCCACATTCTTCAGGTTGATGTGGTCTGCATCCAGGAAAAAAGACTGGTCCCAGTTCATTTCCTTTACTGCCATTTCAGCGGCAATGCGTGTTTCTTCCGGCTCAGAATGAACGATGCTGTGTTCACGGTTCGATTTGTTCCATACCGGACTGATTTGTATCCCTTCGGATGCTGCCCTTTGAAGCGCTTTCAACTGGTATGAACCCTGCATGGCAAAACGGTCTCCGATGCCAAGTGAATATTTTTTTAGTTCCATAGTAAAATATTTTCCGTGTACGTACACGTAAATACAAAAATATGATTTATTTTGGTACCGTCTAATTGATTTGAATATTTTCTTTCATCCCTATGTCGCAACCGAAGAAAAGCCGGATTAAAGACATTGCAGCCCGTGCCGGAGTCTCAATCGGCACGGTGGACAGGGTATTGCACAATCGTTCCGAGGTATCGGCAGAGACAGCTGAGAAGGTGAGAGCCATCATGCGGGAAATGAACTACGAACCTGATATCCTCGCCAGGACCCTGGTCTCGAATCGTCAGTTGCGCTTTGCAGCTCTTCTTCCCGGGACCTTTCATCAGGTAAGTTTCTGGGAAAAACCCCTGGAGGGGATGAGGAGGGCGATCCGTGAAATAGGACATTTCGGGATCAGTTTCGAACCATACTATTTTGATATGTTTGAGCGCCAGACCTTTCTTGATCAGGGAAATGCTATCCTGAAAATGAAACCGGATGGGTTAATCCTTGCCCCGGTCTTTTCGCGTGATTCATTCCACCTGATTTCGCGCTGCAAGGATATGCAAATCCCTGTGGTGCTTATCAACTCCGAAATAAGAGTGAAATACCCGCTGTCTTTTATCGGCCAGGATTCATGGCAGAGTGGCAGGGTCGGCGCACAGATGCTGCAGGGTTTCACTAATGAGGGTTCGGTAATCGGTATTATTCATGTAGCAAAAGACCTGGCAGAACAAAAACATATCGCCGAACGTGAAAGAGGATTCAGGGACTATTTTGAATCAGCCCGTTCCTCCCGGCGGATACTTGCACCGGCCCTTTCAATTCCTGTTTTCAATGAGGAAGAGGCAGATCCCCTCATCCGGAAATATGTAAAGCAACACAAAGGATTGAAGGCAATTTTTGTAACAAATTCCAATGTTTATAAGGTTGCCCATTGTTTCGCGAAATTCGGGATAAAGGATGTTCTGCTTGCAGGCTACGACCTCACTGAGGAAAACAAAACCTGCCTGTTGCAGGACCAGATAGCCTTTCTTATTGAACAGAAGCCGGAGGAGCAAGGCTACCGGGGAATCATGACCTTGTTCAATACCCTGGTAATGAAAAAGGAACCTGAGTACCGGCAGTTCCTGCCCATCGAAATTGTATTAAAGGAAAACCTGAAATATTATAAAAACTGAAAAATGGAACTTTATCCTGATCTGAAAGGAAAAACCTGCATTCTCACCGGTGGAGGTGGGGTGCTGGGCAAGGTGATCGCTTCGAGCCTCGCTGCACAGGGAATCCATGTTGCGATTCTGGACAGGGATGAGCAACTCGCCGTTGATGTTGCTGACTCTATCACTGCAAATACCGGAACCCGATGCAAGGGTGTGCTGGCCAATGTTCTGGAGAAAGATTCTTTGGTGGCTGCAAAAGCTGTTGTTCTGAAAGAGTTCGGGGATTATCAAATTCTAATCAATGGTGCAGGAGGTAACGCTCCCACTGCTACCACAAAGGTTGAACAGGTCCTCGATCCAACTAATCTCGAAGGTACGTTCTTTGGATTGGACCTGGCGGGCTTTCAGAAAGTACTTGACCTGAACTTTCTCGGGACTGTGCTTCCTTCTATGGTGCTTGCCGACCACCTGGTCCGGAAAAAGGATGGTGTAATACTCAATATTTCCTCCATGAATTCTTTCAGGCCACTCACGAAAATTCCTGCATATTCAGCGGCCAAGTCTTCTGTAAATAATTTCACCCAATGGCTGGCAGTCCACCTGGGACAAACAGGTGTGCGAGTGAATGCCATTGCCCCGGGATTCTTTCTTACCAATCAGAACCGTTTTTTACTTACCGACGAAAAAACAGGTGAACTCACACCAAGAGGCAACAAGATCATCGCCAATACACCCATGGCCCGCTTCGGCGAACCAGAAGATTTAAGGGGTACAGTATTGTACCTCCTTTCCGATGCTTCGAAATTTGTTACAGGCATCACAATCCCTGTCGATGGAGGATATTCAGCATACGGGGGAGTTTAGTGTTTCATTTTTTTTTTGTTATTCGATTCATTATCCCAGTGAAAAAAACTTTGTTAAGGCAAATTCAATTTTTGATGTTATGAAAACAAACCGGAACACTTCGACACCCGCATCCCCTCCATTTGGCAGCTCAGTGCAAGCCCGGAACCCGGAACACGGAACACGGAACCCGGAACCCGGAACCCGGAACTCGGAACTCGGAACAATAACCTATAATTTCCATCCATGAAAAACGTCATCGTTGCCCAATCCGGCGGACCCAGCCCGGTAATTAATAACTCCCTGCGTGGCATCGTGGAAACCTGCCGGATGTTCCCCGGGAAATTCGGTAAGGTGTACGCAGGCTGGCATGGTATTGAGGGTGTTCTGAAAGAAGAACTGCTCGACCTTACTGCACAGTCAGAGGAAGAGATAGCATTGCTTCGGATCACCCCCGCTGCCGGTTCTATTGGTACCTGCAGGTATAAGCTGAAAGATAAGCAGGAGAAGGATTTCGACAGATTAATGGATGTTTTCCGCGCACATGATATCGGTTACTTTTTCTATATAGGCGGGAATGATTCCCAGCATACTGCCTTTAAGGTTAGTGAGATGGCACGCAAAAAAGGTCTCGACCTGATTGCGGTGGGTGTCCCCAAGACCATAGATAATGATGTGGGCGACAGTGAGTTTAAACTCATCGACCACACGCCGGGATATGGAAGCGTGGCAAGGTATTGGAGTCATATCATTCAAAATGCCGAAGAGGAAAACAGGGGATCCTACCCGGCCGATCCCGTATTGGTGATCCAGGCGATGGGACGAAAGATTGGTTATATACCTGCTGCAAGCCGGCTCGCTGATCCTAAACGCAATATTCCCCTGCAGATTTACCTTACGGAATCAGGACTCTCCCTTGAGGACCTCGGGGAGCGGGTGAACGCCAAGTTGAAAGAAGCAGACCGTTGTATAGTCGTGATCAGCGAAGGCTTTGACATAGGAGGCCAGGGAGAGGTAAAGGATGCATTCGGACATACCTCCTTTGGCTCCAGCCAGGTTTCTGTTTACCAGCATGTGGTAAATTACCTCAACGGGCACGGATTAAAAGCCCGTGGTGCTGCACGAGGACAAGTGATGGGTACTGACCAGCGCGATACCATGATTTATGCTTCTACCGTGGACCTTGATGAAGCTTACAAGGTAGGACAGAAGGCGGTTGAAATCGCCATTAAGGACGGCAACGGATGGATGGCCACCATCTTACGGGAGCCGGGCTTTATTTATAATGTTAGGTACGACAAGGTGCCTCTCGAAAAAGTAGCTCTGTCAGAACGGTACTTCCCGAAGGAATGGATCACACCTGACCGTACCGATGTCGCCGATGCCTTTCTGGATTATGTGCGGCCTCTCATTGGCGACGATTGGGTCTCTGTACCCATGATCAACGGACGTCAACGATTTGCAAGGCTGAAACCGGTTTTTGCAGAAAAGAAACTGGCGAATTACCTGCCTGAAGCTTATGAGAAGGATTAAAAGTGGCAGTGGCAGTAGCAGTGGCAGTATTAGTAGTAAGTGTAAACTGCATTCAGTTTTTCTTGAGCATTAGGATAACAAAATAATATATATTATGGAAAAACCAGGTGACTTTCGTTCTTTGGTTGTATACCAGAAAGCATTTAATGCAGCTATGGAGATTTTCGAAATTTCCAGAACATTTCCAAAGGAGGAAAAATATTCACTTACAGATCAGATCCGTCGGTCATCAAGGTCAGTTTGTTCTAATATTGCTGAGGCTTACAGAAAAAGAATTTATCCAAAGCATTTTGTATCAAAGAATACTGATGCTGATGGTGAATGCAGCGAGACAATTGTGTGGCTGGATTTTTCGATAAATTGTCATTATATTGATAAGGACTTTCATAAACACATCTCAGATGAGTATGAGGAAATTGGGAAAATGATAAATGCGATGAGACGTAATCCCGAGAAGTGGATTCCAAAAGAATACTTAGGTAAAGTTGAAGAGTCGGATGAAGATTATTTGTAATGTTATTCAGATGAAAATTGCATGATAATCATGGAAATTTTTCATTGATTACTCGATGAATGATGATTCTGAAAACCAATGCCACCACTGCCACTGCCACTTAACTTTTGCCAGATTATAATTGAATAGCAAAAGCAAAATTCAAATAATAAAATGAATCAAATGAATCAAATGAACCCTCAAGACGATTTAAAGAATCTTCAGCCTAAAAAGAACTTCTTCATCGGCATCGACTCCGACGGATGTGTGTTTGATACGATGGAGATCAAACAGAAAGAGTGCTTTTGCCCGAATTTTATCCGCTTCTTCGGTTTTCAGGCTGCATCAAAGTATGCCCGCGAAACATGGGAGTTTGTTAACCTTTATTCGAAAAACAGGGGTGTAAACCGTTTCCCGGCCTTGTATGAGGCAGTGCAGCTCCTTTCAAAACGTCCCGAAGTACTTGCCCGTGGAGTGAAAATTCCCGATCTGAAGCCGCTGAAGGAATGGATAGACAATGAAACAAAACTTGGGAATCCGGCACTTGAAAAATATGCTGCCAAAGCAAAGGATCCCATCATCGATCTCACCCTGAAATGGTCTAAAAAGGTGAATGCCGACATTGCCGAAATGGTATACGGTATCAGTCCTTTCCCCTTTGTTCGTGAATCGCTTGAGAAACTTGCAGCTCAGGCCGATGCGATGGTTGTTTCACAAACTCCACTTGAGGCCCTGAAGCGCGAATGGGAAGAGAATAAAATGGAACACTTTCTGCAGATCATCGCTGGCCAGGAGCATGGCACCAAATCGGAGCATCTGGCCCTGGCTGCCAAAGGGAAATATGCCGATGACCATATCCTGATGATAGGAGATGCCTTTGGTGATCTGAAGGCCGCCCGGAACAACGGTGTCCTCTTTTTTCCCATCAATCCGGGCCATGAAGAGGAATCATGGGAAGAGTTTTTTAAAACAGGTATTGATCACTTTTTCAGAGGTACCTTTGCAGGAGATTATGAAGCAGGATTGATCGATCGGTTCAAAAACTACCTGCCCGAGAATCCTTCCTGGAAAACAATACACTGACATACATCTAACTTAAACCCATATGCTCACCTATATCAGGGAAACGGGTTCAGGCTTTCCCCCGGAAGCACAGCTAAAAGAAACGCTGTATGCAGCCCTCGCTAAGCTGGGAACCAGGAAGAAAGTCCTGGTTATTCCACCCGATTTCACCCGTTATCATTCGCAGGCAGGGTATCTTACAGAACTTGTATGTTCATATTATGGTGATGCAGTTAAGGCTGTTCTCCCTGCCTTAGGTACTCACGTCCCCATGACCGATGGGGAGATTGCAAAAATGTTTGGTTCTGTGCCAAAAAGCCTTTTCAGAGTGCATAACTGGAGGACGGATGGAAAGACACTGGGCGAGGTGCCTTCTGAATTTGTGAAGGAGGTTTCGGAGGGAAGGGTTGATTACCCCTGGCCGGTACAGGTAAACAAATTGTTGGCATCTGGTGATTTCGACCTGCTGCTTTCCGTTGGGCAGGTTGTTCCGCATGAGGTTATTGGAATGGCTAATTATAACAAGAATATTTTTGTAGGTACCGGCGGACCGGAAGGAATTAACCGCAGTCATTTCCTGGGTGCAGCCTACGGGATGGAACGCATGATGGGACGTGTGGATACTCCTGTAAGAAAAGTGCTTAACTATGGGGCCAGCCATTTTACTGCCGGTTGGCCGCTGGTATACATCCATTCAGTGATCGCGCGTGACCAACACGGTCGGAACCGAATGAAAGGGTTGTTTATCGGGGATGATGACGAATGTTTTCTCAAAGCTGCTGAACTATCACTTGCTTTCAATTTTATCCTGGTGGAGAAACCTCTGAAAAAGGTTGTGGTATACCTCGATCCATCCGAATTCAGAAGCACCTGGCTGGGAAATAAAAGCATCTACAGAACTCGGATGGCTATCGCTGACGGGGGGGAGTTGATAGTGATGGCTCCCGGGGCTAAAGAATTCGGTGAGGACAAGGAAATTGACCGGCTCATTCGAAAATATGGTTATGCTGATACCCCGGGAGTCCTCGATGCTGTGAAAAAAAATCCTGAACTGCAGAATAACCTGAGCGCAGCAGCACACCTGATACATGGCTCAACTGAGGGCAGGTTTAGGGTTACCTGGTGCCCCGGATTTCTCACCCGGGATGAAATCGAAGGGGTAAATTACCAATGGGGCAATTCTGAGATTATGATGAAGAAATATGATCCGTCAAAACTAAAGGATGGACTGAATAATGTTGATGGTGAGGAAATTTATTTCATCTCAAATCCTGCCACCGGACTCTGGGCCCACAGCAGCAGATTTGTTGATTAATTTACACACACGATACTCAAACCCGGAACCCGGAACCCGGAACCCGGAACAACAATCCTATGAAACAAATAAACTGGGATATTATCGGCTGTGGTGATGTAACCGAAAAAAAAAGCGGTCCGGCATTTTCAATGGTTCCCGGATCGGCATTGCTTGCAGTGATGCGGCGCACTCCGGGCCTTGCAGCGGATTATGCCCGCAGGCACGGTGTGCCACGCTGGTATTCCTGTGCCGATGACCTGATTCATGATCCTGAAGTCAACGCTATCTATGTGGCTACTCCGCCCTCGTCGCACCTGGAGTATGCCGTGAAGGCGATGCGGGCCGGGAAACCGGTTTACGTGGAAAAGCCCATGGCGGCTTCGTTTGGTGATTGTGTAACGATGGTGAAGGAATCGGAAAAAACGGGGATTCCCCTGTTTGTAGCTTATTACAGGCCTTTCATGCCCTACTTCAGGAAGGTGAAAGAATTGCTGTCAGCGGGAAAAACAGGCATTGTCCGGCATATCAATATCAGGCTGCATTCACAACCACGGCCGGTTGATCTTTCTGACGGGAACCTCCCCTGGCGTGTGCAACCTGAAATTGCAGGAGGTGGCTATTTTTATGACATGGCGCCCCACCAGTTGAACCTGCTCATTCACCTGTTTGGAGTACCGGAACTGGTATCGGGAATTTCACATCGCAGGAAAAAAATATACCCAGCCGAAGACGGTGTTACAGCCTCCCTGGTTTTCCCGGGAAATATTCCCTGCTTTGGTTCCTGGAATTTTGTCGCAGAACCACATGAGGAAGCTGATTATATCGAAATCCTTGGCTCTTCAGGTAAACTCACCTTTTCAACATTCGGATTCACTCCGGTGGAGCTTTGTAATGAGGAAGGGTGTGAAGAGTTCCCGGTTGAGAAAAACGAAACGGTACAGTTTCAACTTATCCGGGAAGTTGTTCGTGCCTTGTTGGAAGAAAGGCCAATGCTTCACCTGCTGACAGAGGCAGTGGAGACAAACCGGATATTGGATATCATTCTTGGAAAAAACCGACTGAAATGATAGTTATTGCCGACGATAAGATCCGTTTCTCAGAGTGCTGGAACCATTTGCAGAGGTTCGCTACCTCCCCGGGGCTTCGATTAAACAGAAGGATTTGATCGATGCAGATGCCTTGCTGGTAAGAACACGTACACGCTGCAATGCAGAATTACTGAGCGGGACTGCGGTGAAGTTCATTGCCACTGCAACCATCGGGTATGATCATATCGATACAGCCTGGTGCGAATCGAAGGGAATTCACTGGACAAACGCCCCGGGTTGCAATTCCTGGTCGGTACACCAATACATGGCATCGGCACTGTTACTGCTCGCGCAAAAGAAAAACTACACGCTTAGGGGTAAAACCCTTGGCATTATTGGCGTTGGCCATGTGGGTTCAAAAATTGCAACACTGGGAGAAGCCCTGGGGATGAAAGTACTTCTCAACGATCCTCCGCGAGCCAGGAAGGAGGGTTCGGCGCAATTCACCGGATTGGACGATCTGTTGAAACAATCTGATATCGTTAGCCTTCATGTTCCGTTGAATCAAGTTGGTCCTGATAAAACATGGCACCTGGCTGACTATGCTTTTTTTTCCGCTCTGCGGGAGGGTGCCTGGTTTGTGAATGCCTCGAGAGGTGAGGTGATGGACACCCCGGCAGTGAAGCATGCGGTAAAGACCGGCAGGATTGGTGCTCTGGTACTCGACGTTTGGGAACATGAACCGGACATAGACCGGGAACTGCTTTCGCTCGCCGATATTGCCACTCCGCACATCGCCGGATATTCTGTTGACGGAAAAGCCATGGGAACGGCCATGTCGGTTCAGGCCCTGGGTACTTATTTCAATCTGCCCGTCACCCGCTGGTTTCCTGCTGATCTGCCTGCACCTTCCTTACCTGTATTAAAGACAGAAATTGCTGAAGATGTGCAGAATGCCCTGGCAACAATTATTGCCCAAACATATGATATCTTTGAGGATGACAAAAGAATGAGGGAATCCCCGGAGACATTCGAAAAACAGCGGGGATCTTATCCTCCAAGAAGAGAATTTACCAGTTTTAAAGTGAAAGCTGAGAAAACCGATGAACTGTCAGATGCTTTGAAACAAATAGGATTTACTATTCAATTTGATAAACCATAAATTTCAATAATATGAGTGAATTAGCAGATATTGGCCTGGTAGGCCTGGCCGTAATGGGCGAAAATCTTGTTCTCAATATGGAAAGCAAGGGATTCCGGGTCGCAGTTTACAACCGTACTGTCGATAAGGTTGACAACTTTGTCAATGGACGGGGTAAAGGCAAAAATGTCCTTGGGACACATTCGCTTCAGCAACTTGCCGCTTCACTGAAAAAGCCCCGAAAGGTAATGCTGATGGTGAAAGCAGGAAAACCTGTTGATGAATTCATTGACCACCTTATTCCTGTGCTTGAGGCAGGTGATATTATTATTGATGGTGGAAATTCACATTTCCCTGACACTGACAGGCGGACACGTTATGTCGAAAGCAAAGGTCTTCTATACATCGGTACCGGTGTGAGCGGGGGTGAAGAAGGTGCCCTGCTCGGTCCCAGTATCATGCCGGGTGGATCTCCTGCCGCATGGCCTGCCGTTAAACCCGTCTTCCAGGCTATCGCAGCCAAAGTGAGTGATGGTACACCCTGTTGTGACTGGGTTGGTGAGAACGGTGCAGGACATTTTGTTAAAATGGTGCATAACGGAATTGAATATGGTGATATGCAACTTATTTGTGAAGCATATCAGATAATGCGCGATTTGCTAGGCATGTCTGCTGATGAGATGCACCAGGTATTCAGGGAATGGAATGAAGGGGATCTGGAGAGCTACCTTATCGAAATTACACGTGATATTCTGGCCGTAAAGGATAGCGATGGCAAGCCTCTCGTGGATAAAATACTGGATACGGCAGGACAGAAGGGCACCGGTAAGTGGACGGGAATCTCTGCACTCGACCTGGGCGTACCTCTTACACTCATTGCAGAGTCAGTATTTGCAAGGGTCCTCTCCTCGCAAAAAGATGAGCGGGTAATTGCTGCCGGCCTTTTAAAGGGTCCCGGGAAAGCCTTCAAAGGTAATAAAAAGGAGTTTATAAGTCATCTACGTGATGCACTCTTTGCCTCAAAGCTGGTGTCATATGCTGGGGTTACCTGCTCATGCGGGCAGCAGCAGCCGAAAATAAATGGAACCTGAACTATGGGGGAATTGCCCTTATGTGGCGAGGTGGTTGCATTATCAGGTCTGTATTCCTTGGGAAAATTAAGGAAGCCTTTGATAAAAACCCGGGATTATCCAACCTGCTGCTTGATCCATACTTTAAGGAAAAAATCGGGCAGGCTCAGCCCGGTTGGAGGAATGTGGTATCCCAGGCCATTATAAACGGAATCCCGGTGCCGGCATTGGCTGCAGCCCTCACCTACTTCGACGGCTTCCGCACTGCCAACCTGCCTGCGAATCTTTTACAGGCACAACGCGATTATTTCGGCGCACACACCTACGAACGCACCGATAAACCCCGTGGGGAATTTTTCCATACCAACTGGACCGGCAGGGGAGGAGATACCGCTTCGACGACCTATAATGTATAGACTATATTTGACCAATAAACAGGGCGGGTCAGAAGAACCTGCCCTGTTTTTTTTACCACTATTTATTGATGAGCAGTTTCATGTTTTCTGTGAAGGATTTTCCTTCAATCCGGACAATGTAGATTCCTCCGGGTAAATCCTGAACCGAAAACATGTTATGACCGGAAGTGATCGACCACTCTGTTATAATCTTACCTGTAACGTGCATTATTTGCACATCGGCATTCTCATTCGAGTAAATTGTCAGCAGGTCACCTGTCGGATTCGGGTAAATCCGGCAATAAGTTTTATTTGGGCTGACCACCGTACTTGCAACCGAAATCTGAACAATGTATTCTTTTATAGTACCATCAGGTGCCACGACCCGGATAATGGCAGGATGACTAAAATCAGTTATATTGCCTGATCCGGTCAGGGTTGCGGAGGTATCCTGTGTGATGGCATTCAGGAATACATACTGGCTTCCAGCCGGTAATTCGAGTGTATAGTTCGTAATCATCGGATCAAATGAC
This sequence comes from Bacteroidales bacterium, assembly GCA_046329925.1. GTDB lineage: Bacteria > Bacteroidota > Bacteroidia > Bacteroidales > JAAYUG01 > JAXLTS01. Next base: position 16,603 of record JAXLTS010000036.1, on the reverse strand, counting down.
GGGCTAAGTTGTCCGGCCCCGACTGAGAGGCTCTGAAGAAGCGCATTCGGTGAAAGACCTGAAATGCTCACCATCACCTGGTAAAAAACAGAATCTGTTAGGGAAGGATCATGTACCCGGATTTTCATTGTCCGCGGAAATTCTGTACAAACACCATCTCCTTCGATGACCTGGGACTGGTTGGATGCACCCGCGGTTACCAGCACCGAGGTGGTTCCGGCAGGCAGTTCCAGTGAATATTTTAATACTTCAGGAGAAAAAGAGGGATATAATTCACCTGCGGAAGTTGAAAGAGAGCTGAGTTGAAGGCCAGGTATGGTATTGATCAAACCTGCTCCGGTAAATATTGTAACCTGTGCAGAAACGCTTTCGACAGGATCCGGAACATAGGCATAGGGTAGTATATTCCAGAAATCGCAATCCGTTTGGGTGATTGAATTATCCGATTCACTGCAACTTCCGGTGTATGCATTCCCACTAGCGCAGATAAATCCTTCCGGTCCGCTGAATTTATTGGTGGTTACAGGAATGTTGACACTTTCAAAGTGGTTATTTTCAATTTTGGCATGGGCGCCCTGCCGGACAGCGATCCCATAGTCGCTGATATTTTCCTGGTAATTATTGTAAAAATGAATTGCCCCAAAACGAAGACTGGGATTTCGCCCATCGGTGTTGGAATAATAATTGTGATGAATCGTGATCCGCATGGCCGTATCCACATCACCGTTGCTGTCGGAATGCCCTATCAGCGAACATTTCATATGGTGATGAAGGTAATTCCAGGATAGGGTAACATATTTGGATCCTTCTTTTATATCCAGCAGCCCGTCGTAAGTATCAACACCAATACCCGGACCAATTTTACTGTAGAGTTCATTGTGATCAATCCAAACATGCTTACAGGCATTGATAGTTATGGCATCGTTCGGATATATTACCTCATGAATCTTCATATTCCGAATGATCACATTGTTGTAATCCCATATGTTCAGTCCTATATTGTTCAGTTCCCCGAACGGATAACTTCCCAGTATGGTGATGTTGGCTCCGTGTTTGAAAGTAACCACGGTACTGGAAGGAGCTTCAATATTCCCTTTGATATAAAGAATGCCAGGGGAGCTATTGTTTTCACGAACCTTGGCATAGGCCACAAGATCATCCAGGTTGGAAACTATGGTTACTTCACCGCCATACCCTCCCGTAGTGGTTAGGAGTCCGTCACCCTGAACCGCAGCAAACCCGGTCATATTGAAATCCGGACCCACCCGTTCGGTGTTTTTCTTCTGAAAAGTTGCCCCGATGGATTTATTGCTATTCATTATCACATCAGCCTCCGGGTCCGAGCCCGAAAGATCACCGGACCACCCGGAAAAACTTCCGTCCAAATTGGCGTTCGCTGTGAGGTGCACGGATTGACCTTCGTAAAAGCTGTCAAGCGCGGGAGTGATTGAGACGCTGCCAGGACCGGTAAAAGTAAGTGCAATGCCATAATATGCACCTGGTTTACCATTTACCTCTATTTGGTCCAGGTTGGGTCCTCCCTCGGAAACAAGCGAACTTAGCCGAAGGAAATTCAGCCCTTTTTGCAGGTTAAGATGAACCGAGTCCTGAATCCAATTGGTCCAGCTGCCGGTCAGGGCAAAAACCAACACCGAATCAGTGGGGTTTCCGTTCAGATGGATTCCCATGGTGCGAGCCATGGTTCCACCGTTTGCATAGCGGAAGTGAATAAGTTGCCATCCCTCCTCACCCATATTGATCGGGAATTCGATATAACTCCCAACCTCATTGTCGAAGTTAACATAAGATTCACCCAGATAACCTGAGTTTTTTGTTTCCGTTACCGCATGATAAAGGGACGCATGTTCAGCTTCATAAAAGGTTGATTGTGAAAGGAGCATGGAACTGCAAAGCACAGAAATGATGGCAGAAAGGATTAGTTTGGATTTTACCCTATTCATAGGATGGGTTATGGGTCCAAAAAGTTGCATCGAATATTAAATTAATTCGTTATTTAAAAGCTGGACTTTTATCAAAAATAATCAAAATCTAACTAGTTCTGTAATTCAAAGACAATCCATGCAAGCTAAGGCTGGAGCCACAATTATTTAAACATGAATTAAAGTCAGGATATTTTGAATTTCAGGAGACAATCTTTCGGAGACAAATAACACACATCCCAGTTCCCTGTTCAGATTTTTTGAGCCGTCCGGATCATTTTAAAAGGCAGGGCGTATTTAACTTCTTTCCATCCTAATCACTCTGGTGCTTCACCGTATCCAACCCACTCCATACTGAAAAACACAATGTACACGATTATTGGCTAAGCCATTATCGAGGGTGAAGTTTTCAAACAAAAGATTGGAGATCTGAGGCTGGATGTCCATTGAACAGGACAGAAAATATTTTCAGCAGGCATCACTATACAAGCTATCCAGGCAACATAGAGGCTCCATCTTATGAGAATATCCATTTCAAAGTTGGGTGCGGGCTGGCAAGTATAAGTGAAATCTACCAGCACGGTCCCATTTACTGGTTGTAAGGTAACAAGGGCAAAAAGAAAAAGCTGCCCTGTTATTGTATGAGCAGCTTTTCTGAAAAATGTCTTTAAGGTATCAGCCGTTGAACCCTCCCCGGCGGGTATAGGATTCGTGGGCATTGATGTAGTAGGCTTTGTATTTGATGTAATGATTCCCCTTGGCAAACTCCCAGAGCACATTCTTAGCCTTGAAGATTTTTCCTACGCAGGCTTCAAATATCAGGGTGTAGTGGATACCTGTTGCTGCCTCTGCTTCAATGATGCTGTTGAATAGAATACTTCGGTCAGCGAAGTGGGCAATAACCGGAACATGGTACTTTTTCTGTGATTTTTTATGAATCACCTTATTGTTGATAGCAGAATGCTCAAGCCGTTCCTTATGCATAGTACTCTGATTTTACAGTCATAAAAGTAGAACAAAGGAATGATTAATACAAATAGCCGGCTATTTTATTTTTGAATTCTGCCTGATCCACAGTAGATTCCCCTCGTCGGTGTATTTGGCAGTAAAATACCGGACCTTTCCCCTGGAATAGATGGCTGTATCCTCAAAGACCAGACGACCCTTGAAAAGGCCTGATACGTAAATGTTATTGTTGGTGTCGGCCTCCACATACTGGCAAAGGTCCATAAAAGCACCTCCGGCATGCTTGATCCACTCCACCTCCTGACCGGGACCAAACTTAGCCAGGAAAATGTCCAAAGATCCCCTGGAGTATAGCATTTTGTTTGAAAGTTGCAGACTGTCGGCAAAAAAGCCTGTTATATAGGTATTCCCCAAACGATCATGCGCGGTGGAGGATATGTTCAATTCGGGGTAAATAGCCCGCAGGGAAGGAGTCTCCTCTCTTGCCCTGTCCTGACTGAGCAACGGGATGGTATTGCAAAGCAGAACCACCCCTGCAATGACATTACATAGATATCGCCTCATGGTTCCTGTTTTTTTAAAGGTTGAAGTTTATGGCTGGTGGCCTCTAAAATTCTGGCTGAATAATCCAGCCGGCCTATGGCGGATATAATCAGATCGCTGTGGTACATAATGTATAATTCCATTGGGTCTTCAGCATATATCTCGGCCAGCTTCGGAATCATTTCCTCGCTCGCCCGCCGGGTATTCTTCTCAATCTTCCCCAATGTTGACGGATCCAGATCCAGTTGGGCAGCCACCTTCCTTAGTGGCAATCCCTCTTCCTTCCTGCGAAGCCGCAGGTAATCTCCCAATGAATAAATTTGTTTATTCATCAAAAAAGGACAATTAATATCCGGAAATAAAATAACCGGACAAATAAAGTCCAAATATAATGATAAAAAATTCATATCCGCGGTTGATACCAAAAAAAATATGTTAATTAACAGGTATTTAATTGATTAGGATATTAATTACTCCTTGGGAAAAGGGAAATGTATGGAATGCGAGACCTTTCCTCCCGGTCGAGGAACCAGAAATGTATGTCGGAGCAAGGAGACTCCTCGACTAGTAGATTACAATGCGGAGCAATTTAAATTAGTTGCTGGTTAAAATTTATTATTTGCTATATATTACAGTTAATCAGGCGAATAGCCTTCCTGTTTAGTACATGATTACCCTGAAATTGGAAAACCAACACCCTGTTTTGGAACTTTTACCTCCTCTAATCGGAACTTCATTTCAAGATGAAAAATCATACCCTGCTTACATTGGTACATATAATTCCAGGCGATGCTGAAAACTGAAAAAAAAATAATACGAATGAAATACCTCATCCTGGTGGGGATAATAACATTTCTGGTTCTGCTGGTAGTCCTGTTTGAGACCATTTTTTGATATACCATAAAATAATACTTACAAGCAATGATAAAGGAGTCCGTTCTACACAAAGCCATCAAAATTGGGATACTGTCAATAATGGTATTATTCTCGCTGCAAGCGTCTGCTCAGATTGTTGTGACGGGAAATGCTGTTGCAGGAACCGATAACTCCCCCCTGCCCGGGGTGAATATTGCTATTAAAGGGACCTCTTTGGGAACTGTTACTGACCCTGAAGGCAAATTCACAATTTCAGTTCCATCCAGGGATGCTGTATTGGTTTTTTCCATGGTCGGTATGCTTACTGAGGAAGTTATTGTTGGTAACCAAACCAACATAAGCATTATCATGATTGAAGATCTGGTAGGCCTTGATGAAGTAGTTGTTGTGGGATATGGTACCATGAGAAAGGCTGATGTAACAGGTTCTGTCGGCTCAATCGATTCAAAAAACCTTGTTAAAAAAGGAACGCTCTCCCTGTTGGAATCGATGCAGGGAGCTGTTGCGGGCGTTAGTATTACACAGATCGGAGGACGCAGCCAGTCTTCAGGCTATGATATCCAGATCCGTGGGAAATCCTCCATTAATTTGAATGTCACACCTTTATATGTTGTGGATGGGGTCATTGTTAATGATATTGATTTTCTTAATCCACAGGAGATTGAACGCATCGATATTCTCAAAGATGCTTCATCAACTGCTATTTTCGGATCGCGTGCCACGGCCGGAGTTGTAATGATTACTACGAAAAGCGGTAAGTCTGTTGCGGGCAGGGGTGTTACAAAACCAGAGCTGACCTACGATGCATACTACGGGTTGACAAAAATTGCACGTATGCCTGACTTTATGGATGCACAGGAATTCTATAATTACAGGTTTCTGAATTTTCTTAGTACAAATAATGCAACCGGGCAGCCTGTTTACAGGATGGCCCCCGAGAGTTTTCAGCAAGGAATGCTGTATGATGGATCCGGGACTTATGTCATGAAAGAGATGTTGAAATCTGGGGAGTCTTACAACTGGCCCGGTATGATAACCCAGGACGGGGAAGAACAAAACCATTATCTCACAGTGAGCGGTAGTTCTGAATCGGTGAACTATTATTTTGGCACCGGATATAACACAAACATTGGAACTTACAAGGGGGATGCACAGGATCGCTTCAGTTTTAAAGGAAGTATGGATTCAAAAATTAACGATTATTTTTCTGCAGGATTGAATTTTAATATGACTTATACGAAGTCTGACTTTGCCAGTGATGATGCTATTAAGGAGGCATTTCGCATGAACCCCTTTATGCGTCCGTACGATGAAGATGGGAATTACAATGTTAAACCCGGAAATTTCCAGGCTATGGGGACTGCCTCCAATCAATTTTCAGATCAGGAGAATCCATTGCTGTATAACGAAGATGAACAAAAGGAAGCTAAGAATTACCGGGTATTGGGTAATGTATATTTAGAGGTACGACCAATAAAAAATTTGACTTTAAAATCAACATTCTCACCTAACTATATCCATACGCGGACAGGTCAGTACCAAGGGGGTGCGACCGGTAATACACCAACAGGAAGTTATTCCTCCCTGGAAAGCTTTGATTGGACCTGGGACAACACTATCAATTATAATTTGACAGTAAGCGACCACTCATTGGGAGTTATGGGATTGTACAGCATGAATTCCTATAACTCTGAAAGATATGCAATGACGGCAATAAACCCAACTGAAGGGACTACCTGGTACGACCTTTCTTCTGGAGAAATGCAGGCATATTCTTCGGAATATTCTGAGAATAGTATGATATCCTATGCCATGCGCCTGAATTATGGTTATAAAGGCAAGTATCTGATTACTGCCACTGCCCGTGCCGATGGTTCATCCCGCTTTGGTACCACCGCTGCTACAAGAAAATCCAAATGGGGAACTTTCCCATCTGCTGCAATAGCCTGGCGGATATCAGAAGAGGAATTCATGAAAACCGATTGGTTATCAAACCTGAAAATTCGGTTGAGTTATGGAATTACCGGAAACAACTCGGGTATTGATAACTATGCAACACATACCACCGGAGAGGGGCCTAATTATTATGCTTTTGGCAACAAGCTTGCACCTGGGTATTTTCCAAGTGGTCCGGTAAATCTTGCTTTAACTTGGGAAACTTCATCGGAAACCAACCTTGGTTTCGACTTTGGAATTTTTGAAGGGAGAATATCGGGTACCTTAGATGTCTACAAAAAAGACTCAAAAAATCTGCTGGTTGATAGACTCCTTCCTTTGGTATCGGGCGGAGGCCATTTATTCGATAATGTTGGTAATGTGCAGAACCGTGGTATTGAAGTTTCGGTAAATTCAATTAATATATCTACCGAAGACCTGAAATGGGAAACCTCTTTTGCTTTTTCTGCAAACAAAAATGAGGTTACTCAAATTTACGGAACCAATGAATCCATTACTATTGGTGATAACCCAATAACGGGCTCAGTTTTTCTGAATGAACCGGTGAAGAATATTTATGAATATGTCTGGGATGGTATTGTCACAGATCGTATGATGACAGTGCCCGATAACCAGGCTTCGGCCAAAGGCGGCTTTACTGCCGGTAGCCAGGTTACTGAAGCCGATTATTATTATGCAATATATGGCTGGACAGAAGGAATGCCAAAAATTGCAGACCTGAATCACGATGGCTCCATTGATGCTGATAATGACAAGAAAGTCCAGGGAAGCCAGGATCCGCAGTGGACGGGAAACATCAGTTCAACCCTTACTTATAAAGGCTGGGATTTTTCTTTCTCAATATATACCAAACAGAACTACCTGGTGTATTCAAACTTTTTATATGAGTATTACAACTATGCATACCGGGGTTGGAACAAATTGAATATGGACTACTATATTCCAGCCGGAACATTGGTTGATTGCGATGGTGTTACTGCTGATGGCCTGTATGTTAATCCTGTTTATCAGGAACAGACCCACTATGGAGATTTCCCCTTCTTTAATGCTACAACTGCCAACTATGGGGCAGGTTCCATCTGGTATGAAAAAGAAAAACGCAATCTGGCAGGGATTGTTGACGCCTCCTACTGGAAAGTCAGAAACATTTCGCTTGGTTACAGTTTCAATAAATCACTGCTAAGCAAATTTGGATTCGAAACCCTAAGGGTATACACAAATATTACCAATCCGTTTGTATTCACAAAATACAAGGGTTTTGATCCCGAATGGGCCGGTGCTGATAGCAAATACGATGGACCAGGCACCACCACTTTCCAGTTTGGGGTTAACCTGAAATTCTAATAAGAAAAAGAACTGAGAGTTATGAAAAATTCAATTACCATATTAGTACTGGGTTATCTGGTAAGTCTTTTTGTACTTACCGGATGTGAAAAATTTTTAGAGGCTGACAATAAATCAGCAGTTACCGCCGATGAACTGTTTTCTACCAAGGAAGGTTTTGAGACCCTGGTTAATCAGGCCTACTTTACATTGGATACGGTGTATGAGGAACCTGCTGCATTTTGTTCCGGTACCGATTTATATGTCGGAATCCGAGCTGCCGGTGACCCAACTCTCGAAGGATATACACTTACTTCTGATAACGCAACCGTAGAAACCCTATATTCTAATCTTTATGCAGTAGTTAATGCGGCAAATGCTGTATTGTACTATGCCGATATATGTGAAGATTACCCGGATAAAGAATTACGCAAGGAAGAAGCCCGGTTTATTAGATCCTATGCCTATTTTGTGCTATCACAGCAGTTTGGTCGCATCCCAGTCATAAAAAAATATATTAGCACGGCAGAAACATCTTACCCGAGAAATTCACTTCTAGAGACCTATCAGTTTATGATTGATGAATTGGTCCAATTGTCGAACAGTACACTACTACCCGAAACCGAAAAAACCGGACGTGCCAGTTTACAGGCAGTGAAGGCGTTATTGGCTAAAGTATATCTGGCTGCAGGCTGGGATTTGGAAACCACGCTTACCAATGCTGAAAGCGGAACTTTTTCAGTTAACAGCACGAATTATTTTAGTATGGCGGCTGCCACTGCAAAAGAGGTAGCCGATATGGTCCCGCTTACCATGACTTTCGAAGAAAAATGGTCACCATCCAATGAAAGTAACGAAGAAGTTATTTTTGCCATTCAGTTAGACCGAAATTCTGCCTTAAATAAAGTTGACGAGGGAAATTCGCACCAAAACAACTTTGGCACTTACCTGGGTGCTACAACACTGGGGATGAAGTTCGTTCAATCTGATTTAAACATAACTGCAAAAACCTATTACCTGTTTGAAAAAGGTGATCTCCGGTACGATGCTACCTTTATGACCACCGTGTATAATTACACCAGGCCTAATTGGGGAAAACAGGGATACTGGGCCTACTTTAATGCAACTGAAGCCGAAAAAGCCAATTTAGGAATTGCCTTTCATTATCCGGCATGGTATACCACCGATGAGGAGATTGCTGATTATCAGTCAGCCAATGCTGCCAGGTTTGTCAGGGGAGGAGCCCAGAATATATCTCAAATAATCCGTACCTCCGATCCTGTTCGTTGGATTAAATATAAAGCAGATGGAACCGTTGATACCGACGAACCTGCCATAAATTATACACAGGCTTTAGCTAGGGTTGGAACAATTCCTCCAATTAAAAAGTTTGATGACCCAAAAACCGACAGCACAGCCACAACAGGTGACGGATGCTATCGTGATTTTGTACTGTTAAATATTAGCGACATTTATTTAGTTGCTGCCGAAGCTTATCTGATGGCAGGAAATGAGAGTGAAGCACTCAATTACCTGAATCAGGTACGAAACAGGGCTGGTGCAGCTACGCTTATCTCCTTTGCATCCTATAAGCGCTTTGATCCTGCTCTGGAAGATTATGTTTCTGCTGATCAGAATATCGATGTCATCCTTGACGAGCGTGCCCGTGAATTACTGGGTGAGTATCATCGTTGGATGGATTTACGCCGTACCCGTCAGCTGGTGAAATACAACCTCATCTGGAACCCAAATTTCGTATTATCAAATATGATTGGCGGTGATGGGAATATTAAATGGTTACGACCGATTCCTGCTGATGAAATTGGTCTGAATACAGGTATTTCACCATCCGATCAGAATCCGGGCTATTCCGCTGAAACAACAGAATAATTTGCAGTTTATTTTAAAAATGAGATCAATGAAAAAGATTAAATGCATTCCGGCTTTTTTCGCTGTAGCAGTAGTCCTTTCACTGGCATCCTGCGAGGATGAAATTGTAAGAGAAAGCACGCATACCGACGCTTCAGCAATGGTTGCAGGGACCTATACAGGTACATTGTCTTTGGACACTGCTACAACATTCAGCGATGTAACAGTTATTATTACTAAGATTGAAGCAGATTCCGTTCAGGCCGTGACTATCAATGTTAAAGCTGCAAACTTTAATTATACCGGGGCATTAGGGATGGACGTGTATGCAAATCTGAATGTTGCCAAAGCAAACGATGATTATGAATTTTCAAGTGGATTTGCCTCAACATTGAGACTTATCGGACGATTACGCAACAATGATTTGTACATGAAACTTCCGATACAGGTAAGAAGTAGCAACAAGGAGGTCAGGTTTCATACCAATGGGATTGACTGGGTATTTAACGGTACGAAAATTTAACGTAGTAAACAAAAATGGAATTTACAGAAAAGCTTGATTCTGTTGTCCATTTTATAGAAAGAATATTGATTCCTAACTACTAATTACTAATTTAAAACTATTTACTATGAAAAAAAGTTTACTGCTAATGACAGTGCTTTTGCTGGCTGCAGTTACTGCACAAGCACAAGCCCCCGTAACATGGATGGCGAATACCTATTGTATTGATAGCAGTATTGCTGCCGATGCAGTTGCTCTGCCAGCTATGCAGGAAGTCGTTGTGGGTGATATTACTTTTACTGCCCTTGAAAAAGCCGGTGCAGGTTGGTTATATAAAGTAACCTCAAGCCCAACCGACTTTACCTACAACGGTGTAACTTACAGTGCATCGTATGTGCAGGGGCAAACGAATCCTTTAAATGGGAGGATTCTCAGAGACGCTGATTATCCGGCTATCGCCAAATTCAGTTCAGCCACAAATGGCTCTCTGGATGTTACGTTTAAATTTGGTTACAATAAGCGTTTTTGGGTTGCAGCTATTCAAAAAACTGCCCTGGAAGACCTTGATTTAAGCGACTCTCTTGCAATATCTGCCTATGCTTACCAATATGCCGAGGGAGCAACTTACTGGAGTGGATACTTCGATCCTACCACCACACCCCCGAGCTATTATATGGGTGCTACTCCTACAGTCGATCCGGGAGGGACATATTTTACCGGTATTACTCTTGATATCAAATCGGATCATGAGTATTTTGTATTTTTCGCAGGTTCAAAACTTATGTTGTGTGGCTTCACCTATACTCCTACTCCGGTTATTACCGAATACTCTGTTAGCGGTACGGTAAAAACAGGAGATGGATCTCCGGTAGAAGGTGTATTGGTTACTTCTTCCGATACCAAAACTTCATCAACAAATGCAAGCGGTGAATATTCCATTCCTGGTATAACAGAAGCAAGTATTACGCTTACCCCTTCAAAAGCCAACTACAGATTCGATCCGGAATCAATTACCCTGACAATGGACAAGGATTATTCCGATCAGAATTTTGTTGCAACTCTTGGTTATTCAGTCAGTGGAACTGTTAAAACATCAACCAGTGACCCTGTTGGAGGAGTTTTAGTTACTTCTTCCGATGGTAAAACTGCAACAACAAATTCCAGCGGAGAGTATTCAATAGCTGGAATAACTGAGGCTTCGGTTACTCTCACTCCCACAAAAACTGGCTATACCTTCGATCCGGTATCCATTACTCTGACAATGGACAAAGATTATACAGGCCAGAACTTTGTGGCGACTCCTCCTGCTACAACGTATTCTGTTAGTGGAACTGTTCAAACATCAACTGCTACCGCGGTAGAAGGAGTTTTAATTACTTCATCTGACGGCAGCACCGCAACAACAAATGCCAGCGGTGAGTATTCAATTACTGGTATCACCGAAGCATCTATTACCCTTACCCCTTCAAAAACAAACTACACGTTTGAGCCGGTATCAATTACCCTGACCATGGACAAGGACTACACTGCCCAAAATTTTGTGGCAACATTTTCAACAGGTCTGATTGAAAACCGGATTTCAAATGTTTCTGTAGTAACAACTGAGTACTACAATATCCTTGGGAAGAAATTGGAGAAACCCGTATTGGGAGATCTGAATATTATCGTTAGAACCTTCTCTGATGGTTCTGTAAAAGCCGAGAAAGTATTGCTCGAAAAATAAGAACCCGCCTGGATGAAAAAAAGGAGACTGTCGCTCTGACAGTCTCTCTTTTTATCAGTCCAGTCTTTCAAAAGATGATTTTAAACCATTCAGACAGGTTAGTCATGCACAAAGCCGGGAAAAAATCTTACTGCCTTCTCTGTTACCTGATATGCTTGGTAGCCCTGTTTTCAATTAGTATTTCAACGTATAGTCAGCAGCTTGCATTTCCTGGAGCCGAGGGTTTTGGTAAATATGCAACCGGGGGACGCGGCGGGCAGGTCCTGAAAGTTACCAATTTAAATGACAGTGGTGAGGGATCGCTGCGTTGGGCTATTAGTCAAAATTTTCCAAGAATTATTGTCTTTGAGGTCTCAGGTACTATATATTTAAAAAGCAGGCTTAAAATCAGTAACGGAAATCTGACAATTGCCGGTCAAACGGCACCGGGACAAGGAATTACACTGGCCCATTACAATTTCTATGTTGAAGCTGAGAATGTGATAATCCGTTACATCCGAAGCAGACTTTCAGCAGAGGCAGGTCAGCAGGATGATGCGTTTAACTGCATTTCATGTACCAATGTTATCATCGACCACTGTTCATTTTCCTGGAGTGTGGACGAAGTAGCATCCATGTATCATAATAAAAGATTTACTCTTCAGAATTGCATTATTGCTGAATCCTTCTATAATTCCATCCATGATAAGGGGCCACATGGCTATGGCGGAATTTGGGGAGGAGATTCAGTTACCTTCCACCACAATCTGATTATGCATAATACCAGTCGTAACCCCAGATTCCACGGTGCCAGGTGGTATTCTGACTGGGAAGAATATGTCGATTTTAGAAATAATGTAATCTACAATTGGGCGTCCAACAGCATTTATGGAGGGGAACTCAGCGAGATTGACGGAAGCCCTGTGTATATAAACATGGTTAATAATTATTTTAAATATGGTCCGGCTACTTCTTCTTCTATAAGAGATCGGATTTTGGATCCGGATCCCGATCCTGTTTTCGGTTATGGAAAGTACTACATTGATGGAAATTTTGTTTATGGGTCGCCCTCAGTTACCAGCGATAACTGGTTGGGTGTTGATAATGTGAGTTTAGCTATAAAAGATTCAATCAGAAGTGATACTGCATTTGCTTTTGATATCTCATCCATCCATACAGCTGAAGAAGCTTATAATTTTGTCATTCAGAATGCGGGAGCATGTATTCCATTTCGCGATACGGTAGATCGCCGGTTGTTATGGGAGGTGGCCAATGATACAGCTCTTTTCGGTGGAGTATACGGTACGCATAAGGGGATTGTTGATAATCTCGATGATGTTGGAGGTTATCCTGAATTGTTCTCTGATTGGGCACCGGTTGATACGGATGCTGATGGCATACCCGATTTTTGGGAAGCAGCCAATGGTCTTGATTTGAATAACCCTGAAGATTATCTGACTATTATAGAGGGTAAGGAATATCCTGCTATTGAAGAATATTTAAATAGCATCGAAGCATCCAATAGCTCTTTTATGTTGCCAGCAACCAATTTAAATGCTGAATTAACCGATATAAAGGAGATAAGTCTATCGTGGATCGATAATGCTAATGATGAATCTGCTTACCTGGTGTGGCGCTCCGAAGGCATGGATTTTTCCTGCATCGACACATTGCCGGCAAACACATCCTTTTGCACTGATACCAATGTAGTTTTTGATAAAACCTACTATTTTAAAGTACAGGCAATCAATGAATCCGACAGTTCGGTATTTTCCAACCTTGCTATTGCTTCAACGCTTGGTGCCGATGGGAGGCCAAAGCCGGCTGATATACCATCGCCTGCTAATAATGCTAAATATATAAGTTCATCAATTTCATTAGGTTGGAAACCAGGTGTGGGTGCAACGAGCCACAATATCTATTTTGGAACTGTTTATCCCCCGCCCTTTTTAATCAATGTTTCAGAACCAAACTACACAGTCTCGAATCTGAAACCTGATACAAGGTATTATTGGAGGATAGATGAAGTAAATGAAAACGGTGCCACCGAAGGTCCTGTTTGGAATTTTATGACCCGAAGTGAATTTCCTCATGATTTAATTGCGCATTTTTCATTTAATCAGCCGATATCAGTTAATGATGTTTCCGGCAATGGGATTGCAGGAACAGCCTACAATATTAAAATAGCCGATTTTGTGAATGGTATTGTAGGAAAGGGTATAAGGTTTAATGGAGCTACTCAATATTGTGAATACCCGCATAACGAAAAGATTAATTTCGACATCAATGCTTTTACTGTCTCTTTTTGGATTAATCAGGATTTGAGCAACGTTGACCGTTCACATTCTCAGCGGTATCTGGTTAAAGGCTCTAATGTGAAAAACGACGCATTAGGGCATTCGGGAAAGCGTTACGAAGTTTATTATACTCCGGATAAGAACATTTTCCGGTTTTGTGTGGATGATAATGTAGTCAAAAGCGAAATTACTGCTAATGAAAATCTTTTTTTAACTAATAACTGGGTTCATGTGGCAGCAGTGAGGGACACCAGCAAAAAGAAGCTTTTCTTATACTCAAACGGTGATTTGGTTGGCCAGGTAGCCGATGCTACTGGCAATATCTCTCAGACCGAACCCCTTTATATAAGTTACAGTGTCGATGAAAACGGTTATGTGAATGGTATCATGGATGAGGTTCAACTGTATGGATATGCGTTAAGCCCGGAACAAATTGATTCTTTGTACTCAAGTAAAATTGTTGGAGTTGAAAATATTGACATTGTAACTGATGGACTTTGCCTTTATCCTAATCCCTGTTTAGGACATCTTACTATAAGTACTGTAAACGGGAAAAATATCGAATGGGCTGAGGTTTTCGATATGTTGGGCAGAAAGGTATACTATGAATTCATTGGCCCTGCCGCGGGGCCGGATATTGAGCTAAACCTGGAGCATCTTGCAAATAAAGGAAGACAAATGTTTTTTGCTGCAGTGCGAATTGAAGGGCGGATATTTTTTAAGAAATTCATAATTGACTGATAAGGATGATTTCACTCAGAGTTTTTTTTGTATTCATCTTACTTGGCGGGTCACTTTCCTGCTACCCTGAAAAAGGGACACAGGCAAAAAATGAAGGTGTCTTTGTGGTATCATATCCCCAGGGTTACTCCAGGCAAACCGAAACAGTATATTTGAAACTGTCCGATATAAAACAGCACTTTGGGTTAAACAGTTTTTCAAATATTCAATTGTTCAGCATGAACAACCACAAACAGGTTTCTTTTAAATTGTACGATTTGAATGGGGATCATTTGCCTGATTTATTTGGTTTTATTCTTAATATCAATCCCAAAGAGCCCTTACGCCCTTTTGTCCTTTATTCAGTTGATAGAAGTTTGGATATCCCGGTGGAACCATTGAAGTTATATAGTAATAATTTGAAGATTACTTATTTGCATTCTGCGCAACAATGCAATTGCGATTCAGTGGTATGGAGTAGAACAGTTGCTAAAACATTTATGGATTTATACCCCGACGCATGCAATTTGGAAGTCTTTTCTCCCAATGAGTGGACCTATACCAATGGTTTCTATGCGAATGCCCTTTGCGAACTTTATGAGCATAATCATGATAGTGCATATATTTCATATGCCAGAAAATGGGCTGATTGCTTTGTTGACCCGGAAGGAAAGATTGCCAAATACGATAAAGAAAAATACCGTCTGGATGACGTACTGCCTGGTCGTACTTTAATCTGGTTGTATCAGAATTCAAAAGAAGAAAAATATAGAAAGGCTGCAGGTAGATTAGCCGATCAGATGTTAAATCAACCCAGGACAAAGGAAGGGGGATACTGGCATAAGTTATCATATCCGCACCAGATGTGGCTCGACGGAGTATACATGGGAGATGTATTTAACTGCCAGTACGGAGCTGCTTTTAATAAACCTGAATTTTGTAATGACGCCGTTCATCAGATTGAACTGATATACAAGCATACCATGGATTCCGCAACCGGATTGTTGTACCATGGCTGGGACGAATCGATCAATAATGTCTGGTCTGATCCGGTTCGTGGAACTTCGCCTGAATTTTGGGGTCGTGGTATGGGTTGGTACATGATGGCCCTGGTAGATGTGCTGGATTACTTACCAGCTGACCATCCGGAAAGAAATCGAATTATTGCCATTTTAAATGCAACCAGTAAGGCTTTGGCCAGGGTCCAGGATCCAAACTCATTTTTGTGGTATCAGGTCCTTGATAAAGGAGACCGGCCTGATAACTGGGTAGAGACTTCCTGTTCAGCTATGTTTGCGTATGCTTTTGCAAAGGGAGCGAAAAAGGGCTATTTGCCTGGTGAATATTTGCATAAGGCAGAAGAAGCATTCAATAGTCTGATAAAGGGATATGTATACTTTGATTCAGAAGGAAGGTTTTATTTAACCGAAACCGTTTATGTAGGTACTTTGAATTTCAAAAACTCCGATGGTTCTTATGAGTACTATATAAATGTTGATCGGCGGATTAACGATTTTAAAGGAGTTGGAGCATTTTTATACCTTGCTATGGTATTGGACAAATAACCGTAATAGTGCTAAATTAATCTGTGGGATGATGTTGTTATGATATGCGTTTTTAACCGGCACCATACACCACCTTTACGCCCTGGCAGAAGGATTGGGTTAATAATGTGGATAGAGTACCACTTTGTGATGGTTGTTTTGGAAAATCGGTAATATAGAAGTATCGGGAGATTATGAATTAACCATGATGAAAAATATTTTGTTTCTTTTTGAGATATTGTTTTTTCTTGTTCTTGCTGAATCATGTAAGGACATTGGTTCCCAATGTGCCGGTAATAAATGTGACTGGGCTCATCAGGATAAAATACTGGCACAAATAAAGGCACCTGTTTTTAGTGAAAACC
>JAXLTS010000035.1:0-38677 GCA_046329925.1 Bacteroidales bacterium | reverse complement strand
TCCTGGTTTCTGGAGGAAACAGAAACAAAAGATCGGATGCGTTCATTTCCGCCTGATATGGTAACATTTGCAATATCCTGGAATGACCAGGGCTTAAGAACTTCATTGAACCAGTCAGTATTGGGATATCGCCATGGATCCGACCCGTCCCCGTATTTTTGAATATCTTCTTCTGAGTAGGTAGGATTTTTTTCCCGGTAGTACATAACTTCATTAACGAGACGGCAGTATTCAGCCGAATTGGTCATTTCGGATATTTTGGTTGGCTGTGAAAATCCGGAAGAGTAACTGGCAGTAATCGTTAGTTTTTCTGAACTTCCACGTTTGGTATTTACAAGGATCACTCCGTTTGCTGCCTGTGATCCATAAATGGCCCCGGATGCATCTTTCAGGATGGTTATGCTCTCAATGGTCGAGGGATCTATCCTTTCGAGTGAACGGTTCGGTATACCATCTACCACAATCAAAGGAGAATTGTCGTTAAGGGTACTCCTTCCCCTGATAAACAGTGTTGAATAGTCTGCACCGGGCTCACCGCTTTGCCCAACTGCAACCAGGCCGGCAATCTTCCCTCCGAGGATACCGGTAACATTCATGGCCGGGACTTTCACAATTTCCTCTCCTTTAACGGAGGAAACAGAACCGGAAAGTGTTGCTTTTTTCTGCACTCCGTATCCAACAACCATCACCTCATTCAGTAATTTGATATCCTGTTGGAGTTGAACATTGATATCCGTTTTATCACCTACGTTTATTTCCTGGGAGAGGTAACCCAAAAAACTAAATACCAATATGGGGTTTTCAGCTTTCAGGACGATAGAGAATTTCCCATCCATATCGGTTACTGTGCCATTCGAGGTCCCTTTCTCCAACACATTCACTCCGGGCATTCCTAACCCCTCCTGGTCAGTCACTTTTCCGGCAACAGTTTTTTGTTGTTGCTGTATGATGTTGCTGGTGAAAGTCTTATAATCATATTTTTCTACCGGAAGGCTGCCTGAAACCCGCATGGTTAAAAGCAATCCGGCAATAAAAAAAAGCGCCCATTGTTTCAGTGTCTTTATATCATTCATTTTAGATTTGTTTAATTTTGACTTACCCGTAAAATTACCTGATACCAGATTAGGCTGATACCAAAAAAAGAGCGTTCTATAACAAATTTGTATTATTATATTGAATCCATCAGAAAGAGTCATTTTTTTTATTTACTTGCAATGAGCTAGATATCAATAATGTGAGAATCCGAATCTTGATATTACTTATACCAGCTTGTTTTTTAGCAGCTGGCCAGGAACTTGTTCAGTACAATCTTTCCGACGGGCTTTCCAGTATAGAAGTTACTGATATTAAGGAAAATGACAATTATTTATGGGTTGCCACCTCGGATGGGCTCAATCGTTTTGATGGTTCGAATTTTAAGGTATATAAAAACGATAGAATCCAAAAAAATTCAATCAGCAGTAATAACATAGAGACACTGTTTTTTGATTCCAGAGGACTATTGTGGATTGGGTTAAAAACCGGCGGTTGTGATATTTATGATCCCCGCAAGGATTATTTCTATAAGCTAAATGAGGTAATAAATATACCATCACCCAACAGGGTCATAAGCATTTTTGAAGATTCGAAGAATACCGTCTGGCTGGGAACATGGGAACAAGGTTTGTTCCAGTTGGACCCCCTCCCCGGGGATTCTGTTAAATTCAAAGCGAAAGTGCATTACCCGGGATATATTGTCTCCGCGTTAATGGAAAAGCCGAAAGGATATTTAAGGATCGGAACATATTACGGTCTGATTGTTTATAACATTTATAAAAAGAAATGGACAGATCTCGGCAACCAGGATAAAGCCATTACACAATTTCTAAAGAGCAGTGAAGAAAATGGACTCTGGGCATCCTCCTGGAGTTCAGGATTATTGAAGATAACATGGAGCCAGGACTCTCCGGAGTCGCCTCTTATCCGGGAATCTCTTTCAGGGAAGCAGGTTGGAGCAATTTATAGACTGCTGGAACTTGACAATCATGAATTGTTACTGGGAACCTGGGGAAAAGGGTTGATGCAGGCAGGCTTAAAGAGCCCGCAAAAAATTGCCCGGTTCAGAAATGGGGATTTCACTCCGTCATTCATAAATTGCCTTTTTCAGGATCGCTACCAGAATATCTGGATCGGTACATTTGGCGAAGGATTATACCGGCTTATATCAGGGAACAGCGGGATTTATCATTTCCCTTCTTCTTCCAAATTGTCCAAACCTGCTGTCTCATTGGCCCCGGTTGGAGAAAGCCAGATACTGGTTGGAACTCAGGGTTCCGGTATCTACAAGGTCGACTTCGCTAAAAAATCAATCGAACAACAATTCCAGGGAGTTTTTACCGGCAATTTCAAAAGTTACATTCTCACTATTTACTCAAACAGAAATAATTTTTTTATCGGTCATGACGGGTCCGGAATACAATTCGGTACCAAAATTAGCACCAACAAAATCCTGCTGAAAGATTATAGTTTTTCCCCTCAGATGGGAAAGGGGAATGTATTTTTCATGGATAATAATCATACCGTATGGCTCGGAACAAAGCAAAATGGTTTAATCTCATTTACCATAGATCCGGCAACTCATTTTCTGGAAAATTACCAGTATTATCCCGATTTAGGAAGGGAGATGTTCACTGGTATTGTTCCCTATAATGAAGACAAGCTTTTCATATCGTCACAGGCAGGGTTGTGTGTTTTTAATAAGTATTCAGGGACGATTGATATGGATAATGGCTTTATTTGCCATGATCCGGTAAATAGAATAATCGAAGACAATAAGAATAAATGCTTGTGGGTGGGCACTTCAACAAATTTATTTTATGTGAAGTATAACCAGCCAGATTCACTTTATACGCCGTTTTCAAGTGGGATTCTACCGCAAGGGACCATTCGCACCATGATTCTTGATGCGCATAACAATTTGTGGTTTAGTATAGGGGAACGTCTTTTCTGCAAAATGGATGAAACCAATAAATTACGGGAAATTAGTCCGGAAATGACAGGGAATCATACTATTTTATCCAGTACTGTAATAACTGATAATGGGATAGAAAAACTTGTTTTTGGTACCTCTGATGACCTGATAGTTCTTGATCCTGATTTTTTACTTCGGCAACCGGAAGAATCAAAAATATTGCTTACAAAACTGGAGATCGACCATAAGATTATTAACGTCGGAGATGAGTTATATGGAAATGTCGTTTTGAAAAATGCTCTTGAATACTCCAATACCCTTAGTTTATCGCATAAGTGTAAATGGATTTCACTTTCATTCATTGAATCGGGGTATGATATTTTTAATACCAATTATCAATTCAGGATTAAAAATTTCAGCGAGAAATGGCAGTTTATCAACCTGAAAAATCCGGTTACATTCTCGCAACTGATGCCGGGGAACTATGTTCTCGAAATTGGGAAACCCGAAACTGCAAATAGTTCAAATGTTGTCTGGTCTCTGGATCTTGAAATACTACCTCCCTGGTGGGCAACCCGGATATTCAGGTTTTTCTGGGCATTTACATTCCTGTTTCTTGTAGTCACACTGGTATTCATTCTGAATTCCCGGTATAAGC
The DNA here is from genome assembly GCA_046329925.1 of Bacteroidales bacterium. Classification (GTDB taxonomy): domain Bacteria; phylum Bacteroidota; class Bacteroidia; order Bacteroidales; family JAAYUG01; genus JAXLTS01. The sequence goes on along the minus strand of JAXLTS010000035.1, from coordinate 35,069 downwards.
AAAAGCACCAGGAGAGGTTGCGTATTATAGAAAAAGAAAAGGAAGAGGAATTGTTGCGTGAGAAAGAGAGCTTTTTCTCCGGACTTTCCCACGACCTGCTTACGACATTTTCCTTAATACTCGCCCCCGTAAGTGATCTCATCAGGGATACAAAACTGAGTGAGTCAGGCAGGGAGAAATTGGAAATTATTAAGAAAAATACATCCTTCCTTTCAGATATGTTTGGGGCAATATTTGATTTTAAGCGTGCAGAATTCTCTGACAAGGAAATTAAAGAGAATAATATCGAGCTCGTCTCATTTTTGCAATTAATTCTGAATGCCTTTGAATATCTGGCTACATCCAGGAATATTAAACTTCACTTCAGGTCAAATGTAAAAATGCTAAATGTAAGGATCGACAATGTGAAGGTTGAACGCATTTTGTATAATCTTTTAAGTAATGCCATAAAATATACTCCTGACCATGGGGAGGTTTCACTGGAGATGAACTATGAAGAATCAGGAGAAGCAACATTCATTGTGAAAGATAACGGGAGAGGAATGGATCTGGAAAATCAGGATAAGATATTTGAAAAGTTTTACAGAGACCCTGCAATTCAAAACTTAAATGAGCCCCGGGGACTTGGCCTCGGATTATATATAGTGAAGAAATTCGTTACCATTATCGGGGGTACTGTGACCGTTGATTCTCAGCTTCACAAAGGTACAACCGTCACTGTCCATATACCAATAAGGCTGGAGGATAAATCAGCAGGCAGCGATTTATTGGAAGCTGGGAATTCCCTGTCTGATGATAAATCAACGATCATTGTGGTTGAAGACAACAAGCAGTTGTTGGGGTATATTTCAGGGAAACTGGAATCCTTCTTTAATGTTATCCCTGTTCAGGATTCTGAAAAGGCTTTGCACTCAATTAAGGAATACCTGCCTGAAATTGTCATTACAGACATAATTATGCCGGGTATGGATGGCCTTGCCCTTACAAAAGCGATTAAAAGCAATGCCATGCTGTCTGATATTTTTGTTGTTGTACTTTCAGCAAAATCTTCCACTGAAGATGAACTGGAGGGTTATAAGCAAGGTGTTGATATATACCTGAAAAAGCCAATTGATCCGGAGATTTTGTTGAATCAAATGATCAATATTCATACCACGAGACAAAAAAGAAAGGCTCAAATAATTACCAATCTGGTTTCAAGGGAGGAGGATGTTATTGAGTTTGGATCCAAGGAAACATTTTTTAAGTGGGCCATTCAAATTATTGAAACACATTTAATGGATGCTGATTTTACTATGGATGATTTCGCAGCTGAAATGAACATTAGTAAATCAGTGCTCCATAGAAAATTCAAACTCCTGATTGGACAAACACCCAATCAGTTTTTGAAAATAATTCGTTTGCGAAAAGCTGTTGAATTGTTAAAAGTCAGGGAATTAAGTGTTTCCGAGATTGCGTATAGGACAGGGTTTAATCAATCGCATTATTTTATTAAGTGTTTTAAGGAAGTTTACAACCAGACACCGAAGAGTTATCGGGATAAAGTTTTGACAGAATAGCTACATTGTAAACCATGTGTTTTTTTTCAGCCTGTCAATTCGATGAGCGGATTGGTTAAAGAAGTTTCGAAGTTTTTGTTTAAAAAAGGGTCGTTACTATTCCGGGAACCTATGTTGGCCGGGTGTCACGACATATTAGGAACATGTTATCTGCCTGGTTCGGCATGCAGGGAAAATGATTCTGATTCTGCATAAGTATTTGCTGATCTTTTACATAATAACCTATTATTTTTCTAACATGGAAGAAGAATTCAATCACGATCGGGCAGAAGATCTGGCGATCTATAAAAAGGGAAGGGAGATTTTTGATGTTGTACGAAGAATAGGCGAGCTGATCCCGGAAGATGATGATTATCTGCAGCACCTGAAATCCTGCATGATTGCAGATGCCTCCTTGCTGACTGTGAAAGTCGCGGGGGCGGAGGCAGGCGATCTGTATGACATTCGAATGGAGGCTGCTGCAATCATCCGGAAAGCAGCCCGGGACCTGATGGTTATACAACACAGCTTCGATTCGGCCGGGTTCAGTGATGTCGATTATTTTCAGGTGGTGAGAGGTCTCCTGGAGGAGTACCGCCTGTTGTTCATCGACTGGGTGCAGCATTTTGATCCCTGGAACTATATCATTGACCGTTGGGGATTGTTTAATCCTCCGGGTGTGGGGCCCTTCGACCATGTCCCGGATGATGATATTCCATGGGATGGGCCGGATGAGGATTAAATCAGAGGATGGAGTTCCCCGGCAAGACAACTTCCTTGTCCCGCTATTTCGGGATCGCGTTTAATAATACATCGGGTAAAATCTGAACTGCCCCTTGGTATTCCACTCCACAGCCGGGAAAGGAACCTTGATGATGAACATGCTGTTCAGAATTTTCTTCAGCGTTTTATTCCTTGCAGGAATCCTGGTGAAATCGATATCCAGGGAAAGGATGAACTGGCGGTACCGTTCTGTCTGGGGTATGAACACTCCCTTGAAATAGGTTTTGTTTTCAAATTCCCCGAACATCCCGCCTGCTCCGTACCCAACTGCAAAGTTTAACCAGTCGGGGATCCGTTTTATGGGAATAATCCTGTTCAGGCCCATGCTCAGCCAGTAGGTGTGCCCGTTGTAATCATACATAAACTGGTTGATCCCCGTTCCCAGGTATCCGTTCGCTTGTTTGGCATAGGGACTGGGCCAAAAGGAGAGTTTATATTTCACAATTTGCTCATGAAACAGCAATTCCTGCCCGATCACCAGCGAAGATCCCAGGGTATTGGCTGCAATATCACTTATCGAAAATCCCCAGCCTTCATACAGACCATCCCATATTTCGATAGGTAACTGCATCAGAAACCCCAGGCTTCCACCATACCATATGGCTTTCTTCCTGTCCACGCCGGCCCAGAGGAAAGACTGAAACCCGACATAGCTTTCGAAATAGGCTCCGCAGACATGCCCGAACTTGTCCACCTGGTTATATCCGCGCAGGTCGTTATACCAATGAAAGGGAACCCGCTGGTGATCCTTGTACCAGATAAACTGAAGGTAGGCCATGGAACCAACATAGAGGGAGCCTGCCGTTGCAGTTACCCCGATGAGGCGGCCCTTGTGCAGTTGGGACGAGTCGTTTTGCGTAAAAAGGATAGCATTTGTGCCGGAACCAGGATTTGTTCCACAGAAATTTTTCCAGTCCGCCGAGTGAAGAGTGATAAATAGATAAAAAAGCCAGTAAAAACAGAAAAACAGATTTCAGCATATTCAGGTAAGTTGGATGGAAAGATACAAATATATCGATGAGCCGCACAACCAAACAGAAGTTGGATTTTACCTCCTCCCTATCTTCTCCTCCTTATCAATCCTTCCAGATACCTCGATTTAAACTGTTGGCTGGCCATCGCCTGTTTGATAGGCGGAAGTTTGAGGATGACTCCCAGAACAGCTGCCATGGCCCGGTGACTGAAAAAGACCTGCTCGTCGAAGAGGAGGTTCTGAAACTTGCCCCGCTCAATAGCCATCATCACGACCCGGTGCACGGAGTTTACGGGAGTTATCACCCGTTCTTTCCTGGATTTCAGTTGAAGGGCATGCCTGTCGCAACCCTGTAGACAAACTCCGCAGCCCAGGCAGATTTCTTCCTCCAGCTTCGCCTTTTTTCCAAGGGGCTTATCAGGATCATTCGCGGAGACCAGTGTCATAGCTTCAACCGGGCAGAGACTCACGCACTTCCCGCAACCGTTGCAATTCTCCTCTTTCAGTTCAGGAATGAAATTGGTAGTATGTATCGGATTCAGAAAGCCGAACCTGCGGGCTGCAATGAGCGCCTCACAACAACACCCGCAACAGTTGCAGATAAAATTCACCCGTTCACGAACATTTTCTCCGAATTGCACCAGCTTGTGATCGCGTGCTTTTTGCAAAAGGTCCAGTCCTTCTGAAACATCTACTCTGCGCGCGATTCCATGTCGTGTTAGGGAGTCAGCGCTGTCATTGAACGTCATGCATATCTCCATGGGAGCATCGCAGTTCTTACCCATATGTTCCATCTTGTGCCGGCAGTAACAGACTCCGATCCCGATGGTGGATGCTGTTTTTATAACTTCCGAAGCCCGCTCATAATCCAGCACCTGCAAGGCATTTTCGACGGATAGAACTTCTTCGTTCACATACACCCGGCCAAGCTGGGTTTCTCCCAGGGTGAAAAGGTTTTTAATAAAATCCTCTTCCACATTCATATACTGGTAAAAGAGTTCGGAGAGTTTTTTCTGGTCGATGTCATTCCGGTATCTCATCAGGGAAAACTCAAAGAATCCGGCCATGGGAGGGGGGAGGGAATAGACGGTGTCATCCCCTTCAGGACCATCGATAAGAATACCTCTGTCGGCCAGTTCATCCAAAACTTTACGGGCATCCTGCAGGTTCATTTTCCAGATGGCGGCGGCCTTTTTGGCTGTAAAGGGTTTGATCGGCAAGGCCGATACCAGTCCCGCCTCCCTTTCGGAGAATAGAATTTTCAATATTTCAAACAGCAGCTCGGAAGCCACGGCTCCCTGCGGGAACAGGTTGAGCCGGTCGGTGAGTTTTTGATATGAGAAATTTTTGATGGTGGTATGATGAGCCATAAGCTGAGGTATAAATGCTACCAGCTATTCAAAAGTAAGTATTATTTTCTACCTTTAACTGGCGATAATCACGAATATTCATTTGTTTGTCTCTGCCTGCCAAATTTTTCAACCACTCGTGCCATGAAAGCATTCCTGCATTTGTTTGTTATCTGTTTTCTGTGCCTCCCGGCATACAACCAGTCTGTTGAGGAGTACCTGAACTCTGCCAGTCAGAAGATTCAGAATTACGATTACTCCGGTGCTGTTGGGGATTATACCAAAGCACTTGCCATGGAGAAAGACAACACGGACATCCTCTATGAGAGGGGAAGGGCCTGTTTTATTATGGAAGATTATCCGGCAGCAGTTAATGATTTTAACCGGCTGGTAACACTGAAGCCAGAATTTGCCAGTGGCTGGATGTATCGTGGTGCCGTAAAAATTGAACTGACTGATTATGATGGTGCTATGAAGGATCTGAATAAAGCACTGGAGATCAATCCTGAGTATGCTGAAGCTTACTTCCATCGTGGAAGATGTCATTTTTTCCTCCAGGAACCCGGAGCAAGGGAGGATTATTCGCTTGCCATTTCCTTTAATCCTGCCTATGTTGATGCCTATTACAGCCGGGGTCATTCCAGGGAGATAGCGGGGGATCTGCAAGGCGCTCTCGAAGATTATACTCGTCTTATCGAGCTGGAACCGGATAATGGCCTGCGCTATTATGACCGTGGAGATGCCAGGAAATCGGTGCAGGATAATGAGGGAGCCCTGGAAGACTTTACCAGGGCAACAGAGCTTAGTCCGGATTGGGCCGCTACCTGGCTGGCTGCAGGTACATTAAAAATTATTCTGGAAGACTACCAGGGAGCCTTGACAGACCTGAACCGGGCTGTGGAATTAAATCCTGAAGATGGAGAAGGATACTATTTCAGGGGACTGGCAGGCATCAAACTGGATTCGAAGGAAAGTGCCTGCGATGATTTTACTAAGGCCGCAGAACTGGGATTTAGCAAGGCGGATGAGGCTAAAAAAGAATTTTGTCCGTAGGGATGTGCTGCAACAAGTCCCTGATTGCTTTAAATGAATAATATTTATTCAGGTTTGCACTGCAAATTATTTCCCGAATAAAATTTGTATTTTGGTTTCATTAATATAAATCAAATGCGATTCACCTTTAGTATATTTTTTGTACTTCTATTTATTGGGTTATTTGCACAGGAGGAAAATAGTCCAAAGTTAATGCACAGCATCGGGTTCGGAGCATGTCCAACTCTCCCGGACATCTATCTGACTCCATCGTATTCAATCCGATTGGGTTCCCATGAATTAGATCTGGGTGGATCCTTTCGGCATACAGATTACAGATATGGAAATTTTAAATTTTCGGGGGTTGACCTCGGATATTATTTTTATCCAAATGGATTTGGTAAAAAAGTGGATTTTTATTTCTGCCTCAATGCAAAAATTGATAAAACCCGTGTACGTGACATTCTGGGCTGGTACATGTATGAACAAGCCGAGGAATTTGATGCTCTGCTTGTCAGGTATGCAGTAGGGTATGGTTTCAGAAAAGTGTTCCTAAAAAGGTTCTATTTTTCAACAGATGTTGGAATCGGACCGGTATACCAAAAGTCCTATTTTGAAAACTCATCATCTGAAAACATTGTGCGTCACAGGATTTCTGTGCAAACACGAGCCAAGATCGGGTATTATTTTAGGTAAGTTTTCGGGGTGTACAAAATTGCACCCCGACAGAAAATAAAATCTACACCGTCTTCTCCACCCCCCATACAAATGCCCTGACCCCCACCTCCTCGTTAATCGCATCCATCTTCTTCACTTTATCCAGCACGATATCTACCAGGTCGTCCTCCACGATGGTGAGGGTGGCAGAGTTCATCTCCGGCCAGGTGTGGGTACCCATGCGGGGTTCACCGGTTTTCGTGCCGGCGCCCATCACCAGGGGCCATCTGGTGAATCCACGGATATTCAGTTTTTCGAGCAGGTACTCCACCTTCTCGGTGAGTGCCTGGTTATATATGATCATGATTGCTTTCATGCGATTCATTTTTTTAGGCTTCCATAAAATCGAGTTCATCGGTTTCCTTCTGCATGCGCCGTTCGGCACGACGAACCACTACACGATATACCACCGGCACGATAACCAGTGTTACCATGGTGGAAAAGATCAGTCCGCCGATCACGGTGATTCCCATTGGGCGCCATATCTCCGAACCTTCAGCCTGACTCAGTGCCAGGGGAAGCATCCCGAGAATGGTGGTGGCAGTGGTCATGATCACAGGACGCAGACGAGAACGTCCGGCCCGCATGATTGCCTCATCAAGTGAATAGTCCCTGTCGCGCATCAGGTTGGTAAAGTCGATAAGCACAATGGCATTCTTCACCACGATCCCTACCAGCATAATGGCTCCAAGCATGGCTATCACACTCAGGGTGGTGCCGGTGAGCAGCAGGGCAAGGATCACACCTGTGAATGCAAAGGGAATGGACACCATGATGATGAGGGGCATCTTGAGCGATTCAAACTGCGAAGCCATCACGATGTACACCAGGATAAGAGATACGAGCAGCAGCATTGCCAGGTCTGCAAAAGACTCCGTGAGATCTTCATAGGCTCCGCCTACATCAAGCAGGATACCATCGGGGATTTCCATCTTGTCAAGTTCTGCTTTAATTGTTGTGGCCATCTCACCAAGTGGGACTTTGTACGGCACTGTGGATACAGTTACCAGGCGTTCGCGACGCTTGCGCTCCACATTCGGCGGTGACCAGTACTCTTCCACCCGGCCTATATCTCCCAGCTTAACCATACCCGAAGGAGTGGGGATGGAGATGTTCTCCACATCGGTGATCGAATTACGAAAATCCTCGTCGAAGCGAACAACGATGTCATATTCATTTCCTGACTCGCGGAACTTTGAGGCTGTCATACCCACCACCCGGTTGCGGATCATGTTGGATACCGTTGCTGTGTTCAATCCCATCTGCGACATCTTATCCTGGTCGAGCAGAATGCGTAATTCAGGTTTTGACTTTTCGCGGCTCACTCGTACGTCGCGTGCCCCTTCGATCTTTTTGATCCGCTCTGCCACCTGGTTTGCCAGTGCTGTGGTGGTGTTGAAATCATAGCCATAGATCTCCACATCCACGGTATTGGTTGCACCGCCCATACCCTGGTCGGCTGTGCTCACCGTGAATTTGACTATCTCCGGAATGGTAGCCAGATAGGTACGGAAGTTATCGGCGATCTCGAACACCGTTCGTTCACGTGTGGAAGCCTTGGTGAGTGCCAGTGTGATGTTGATGATATTTGATCCGGAATTTTGGAAAAGGGCAGCGAAGCCGGCATTGTCGTCCGATCCCGCCGAGGTGGAGACCAGGTCCTTCTCAGGAATCTCCCGGTTGATATAATCATCGATCATCCGGGCGATCTTGGAGGTCTCTGAAACTCGTGTCCCGGCCTGTAGTTCCACCTGGATGGTAATCTGACCCTGGTCTGTTTCGGGAATGAATTCAGTCTTAAGGGAGCCGGCTGCAAGCAGGATGGAAAGCAGGAACAGTCCAATCGCTGAAAGGATCACCGTCTTACGATGGTGCAAACTCCAGTTAAGTGTTCTCACATAAAACTCATCCATCCAGTCGAGGAAGGGCAGGATGAGCCGGTCGTGGCTGAAACGACCCGGGGTCTTCTGCTTCGATTTCATCTTCAGCATCAATGAACTGAGCATGGGAGTGAGGGTGATGGCAGCGACTACCGATACACCGATGGTGATGGTAACAATCCATCCCAGTTGCTGGAACATTACTCCGGTCATTCCCGACACCATAGTCATGGGAAAGAATACAGCGATGATGGTAAGGGTGGAAGCTATTACCGCGAGCCATACCTCGTTAGTGGCATAAATCGCCGCTTCGCGGGGAGTGCTGCCACGTTCGATGTGTTTGGATATGTTTTCCAGCACCACGATGGCATCGTCTACTACCATCCCTATACCGATCGACAAGGCCGAGAGGGAAATGATATTAATGGTGTTGCCGGATATCTTCAGGTATATAAAGGCAGCGATGAGCGAGATGGGGATGGTGAGTATGATGATGAAGGTTGCCCTCCACCGCCCCAGGAAGAAGAATACCACCAGTACGACGAAGATGAAGGCGAACAGCAGGGTCTCCGACAGGTTGTTGATGGAGTCGGTGATGAACTCGGAGGTGTCGAATATTTTGAGGATTTTCACGTCCTTCGGAAGGTCCTTCGACAATTCTGCAAGTTGTTCATGCACTTCTCTCGCAATCTTCACGGTATTGGCACCGGACTGTTTCTGGATCATCATCTGTATGCCGGGGCGACCGTTGATCTTTTCATCTATCCCCATCTTCCTTATCGAGTCATTTACTGTTGCAACATCTTTAAGCCGCACAGTTTTTCCGTTGAAGTTACCCAGTACCACATTGCGGATCTGGTCGCTCTCGCTGAATTCACCCTGAACGCGCAAGGGATAATTCATGGCACCCATCTCGATGTTCCCGGAGGGCATGTTCATATTTTCGGCTGCCAGGATACCTCCGATCTGTTCGATGGTGAGATTATAGGCTTCCATTCTTCGCGGATCGATGTTGATCCCTACCTCGCGGGTTGGCACGCCTAACAGGCTGATGGCACCGATGCCCTCGATACGGTTTAGCGGATTCACCACCTTTTCCTGCAGTTCATTCTCGATGCCGGCATAACTTTCTTCTGCCGTGACGGCAAAGAAGAGGATGGGCATCATGTTGGTGCTGAATTTGAAGATGATGGGATCTTCAGCACCGTCGGGCAAAACGGAGGAGACAAAGCCAAGGGCATCGCGTATGTCGTTGGCCGCACCATCCAGGCTTGTACCATATTCAAATTCCAGGGTAACCACAGAAACGTTGTCACGCGAAACTGACCGGATCTGTTTAAGGTCACTTACGGTATTGAGACTGTTCTCGATCGGTTCGGAGATATTGCGTTCCACATCGGAAGCATTGGCTCCCGGGTAACTGGTAAAAACCATGATGGCCGGGAACTCCATCTCGGGGTAGAAGTCGATGGGCAATCTTGAGAGTGAATACACACCGAACACCATCACCGCCACGAAAAACATAATGGTGGTGATCGGGTTTTTAACAGAACTTCCGTATATACTCATGACAGAATACTTTTTTTGTTGGTGAAAGGAAGAATTGCCTGTCTACTGCTGGATGGTTATCTTCGATCCGTCCATCAGTTTTTCCTGTCCTGCAATGATCACGCGGGAACCCTCCTTAACCTGGTCAGAAAGAATCTCGAGCATGTCATTGTAGCGGTCCCCTATCTCGATTTTCACCCGGGTGGCCAGGCTGTCGGAATTGGCAAGATATACATACCGGTCGTTGGTGCCCTCCTGCTTTACCACGGAGATAGCCGGGAGGAGCAATGCACTGGTTTCACCCAGGTTCAGTGAGACACGGGTAAACATTCCCGGACGAAGGAGTTCCTCGCTGTTGTTAATGAGTATCTCGACGGCGAAGGTGCGGGTGTCAGGACTGATGGTTGGGTACACCTTGGATATCTCACCAGTGAAGGTGCGGTTGGGAAAGAGATCGAGGCGTATGTGAGCCTTGATACCTTTCTTAGTGATGAGGTAATATCGTTCGGAAACATTTACTATCACCTTAACAGGATTGATTTCCATCAGGGTAACGATGGCAGCTTTGCCGGCAGCCGTGTTGGGTGCACCCGAATACAACTCACCACCTTCGAAATACTTCCCGGTAACGATACCATTGATGGGTGATACAAGCGTGGTGTTTTTGTTCAGAAAGTCATAGCTGGTTTTGCTTACTTCGTAATTTGTCTTTGCACCTTCGTATGTCTGTTCGGCAATGCTGTTGAGCTTATACAACGTGTCCATACGGAGGAAGGTGGATCGTGCATTCTGATATTGTTCGGCAGCCTGTCGCAGTTGGGTGGGATCCATGCGTGCAATAACATCACCCTTTTTTACACGGGAACCTATATCAACCAGGACCTCTTCCACACGACCGGGAGAAGCCGGTGCATAATGAATCTCCTCATTTGGCATGATATTGGCGGTATAGTCGATGCTTCGTGAGATTGTCTGTTTCTCCAGAATTAGAGTTTTGACCCTGTACACATTTGTGTCTCCTTCGGAGGCAGTGTTGTCGGCAGCGGATTTTTTGCCGCAGGAAACTGCAATCAGTGCTATGAGGGTAAGGACAAGGGAATTTTTTAAATTTTTCATTGGAAAGAAATTTTGACGTGTGCTTAGATGTTGTTATATAATTTATCCAGTGCAGTCTGCGCCTGAAGCAGGGTAAGCACCGAAGAGAGGTAGTTGTTTTCAGCGTTCAGCAGGTTTCCGCTTGCCTGGGTAAGGTCGAGACTTGAAACCAGTCCCTGTTTGTATTTATTTTCAATACTGGTATACACCCTGCCAGCAATCTCCACATTTTCTTTCTGTGTGGCATAGTTCTCCACAGCATTCTGAAGATTGAAGAGTAACTGACTTTGCTGCGTCTCCAATTGTTCTTTTATCATTTCCTGGTTGCGCATGGCAATATCCAGATCAATCTTCGACTGGTTTACTTTTGCCATTCTCATTCCGCTGGTAAAAATCGGAATGGTAAGACTCACACCTGCCAGATGATTGGGATTCAGGTCAAACCCTGTTGTGATAATTTTCTTTGTATAGCTGTAAAAGCCGGCAATAGTTGGAGAGTAGGCCCAGTTCTGCATTCCCAGCATTGCCTGGCTGAGACGTACCTGCGACTGAGCGAGTGAGTAATTGATGTTATTGCTGATGTCGTATTCAGTGGCCAGCGTTTTTTCCGGATTTAATTTCCCCAGTATGGTTTCGAATGAATCAGCCAGGATGATTTTTGCATCCGGTGCAACGCCCAACTGGAACTTGAGCATGTTATAGCTCAGCTGAATGGCCCGTTCCACCGATTTTTGAGTATTCTTGAGCTGACTTAACGCTACCTTCAACTGATCCACATCGGTTTGTTCAGCCACGCCTGCTTTAAACATATTGGTTGTATGTGCGATCGTGGCATCCAGGTTGGCAATGTTTTCTTTTATGATGCGCAGGTTCTGTTCCGTGATTAAAATAAGGAAGTAGGAGTTTGCAACATACTCCTTAACATCCAGCTCGCTTCGGGTGACGTTTTTGCTGGTGAGGTCGCGTGCAATTTTTGCCACCTGGATACCTGCCCAGTATTGCCCGCTGTAAATGAGCTGTGAAACCTGTACTTTCCCGCTCAGCTGGTCTGTCATGATGATTGGTTCGGAAGATCCGAACATGTTTGCAAGGTAATCCAGCATAGCATAGTCACCAGCATCAAATGAGGTAACATCAGGTGGTATGGGTTCACCGGAACTACCGAAACTGAAATTCATTTCATAATTGAAATAGGTCATGTAGTCCATGCTGCCATTCACCTGGGGCAGGCCCTGTGCCTTGGTCTCCCTGATCTTCTCGTTGGCGGAGGTTACCTGGTCCCTGGCGTTCAGCAGATTTTTATTATTCTGTACAGCATACTCACGTGCCTGGTCGAGTGTAAGTGTGTAGGTCTGGTTCTGTGCATCCAGCAAGCCGGCTAAGCCGAATAAAATGATGCTGGAAAATGTTGTGATCCTGTTCATATAATTAAGGCTTAAAAATCAGGTTGTTTTAATTTCGGGAAAGATATTCGTGTTTGAGTTCATCGAATTTATTTTTAAAAAAGGAGAGGATGCCGATCATGTCCCGGATAAATTCAGCATTATCTGAATGCTTGTCAGCCTTCAGGTCGAGTACCATCTGCAGGTAACTTTGACTCCTTTCCAGCTTGCTCTTGTATTCATCAACCAGGCTGAACCGGTCCGCTTTTTTCAGACGGAAATACCGCTTCCGGTCTCCCGGCAAGGTAATATACTCAATTCCATTCTGGAGTTCCAGCATACGTATGGCTGTGCTGGCTGACCCTTTGCTTATCTGCAGTTCCTCAATGATCTCGTCGAATGTGAATTTCTCCTTGTCCGACACTATGAGTAGCCCAAGGATCCGACCCGCAATTGGAGGAAACCCTTCTTTTTCATAGATCTGCCCAAGTGTCTCTACCAGTTCTTTTTGCTTTTTAGTCCGTTCATCCATGAGTCTGATTACCAAAATGGCACTGCAAAGATAAAATAGTTTTTTTAGTTCAGAAGTAAATGAACTAATATTTTATATGCTGTAAAATCCTGCAATTTTTCAGGGATAATAGAGGTAATCGGTGAATTATCCCCTCAATACCAATAATTTGTCCCGGTCCAAATGTTAAAGGCCGGCTGGACTTCATGAGTCGGGAAGGCAGGGGATCTTATCAGGCTGGTGAGTTGGGATCGGGTGATTACTGATATGTTCATTAAAAAAGTGGTCCGGGTGAGGTTTGTACTTCCTGGGCGGTTCGATGTTTGAAACGGATCATTTGAAATTGTTAGTTGATCCTAAGTTGTCGGATAATTTCTGAGTCGCTGTGATGCCCTGTTCTTCAGCGCCGCATGGGAAATGCTTGGATGTTCCGAATGTTTTAATAGCTTTGTTGATGCCAAGTAAATACCATGGAGAATACTGAATTATTTCACGAATTGGACAGTCTTTTGAAATCAAAGTTTTCGGAGGATGTGAAGGAACTGATTCTTTTTGGTTCAAGAAATGATGGAACCGCCGATGAGGAGTCGGATTATAATTTCCTGGTGATACTCCGGCATAAGTCGAACTGGAAACTGGAGCGCGAGATATCGGATGCCTGTTATGAACTCGAACTGAAGTATGCAGTTTTAATTGATCTTCATTATATAAGTGAAACAGAGATAGAATCGGTACGCGGGAGGCAGGCCCATTTTATCAATGCAATAGAGAAAGGAAGCCGGATATGACAATGGACCAGGAGCGGGAATCTCTTGTAACTTTCCGTTTTCATCAGGCAGATGAGATGGTGAAACTGGTGGAGTTTCTGATGTCGGCAGACAAACTCGGTCTGGCGGTAACCCGAATTTATTACGGAATGTTTTATGCACTTAATGCCCTGGCCACTCAGCAAGGGATGGATACCTCCAATCACAGAAAATTATTGCGCTGGTTTACCAGCGAATATGTAGCCAGGGGAAAGGCGGATCCCCTTCTGGGAAAAATACTGCGGAATGCATACCAGAATATGTTACGGGCCGATCATGATCCCTTTGTACGCTTTGCTCCCCTGCAGGTGGAGAACATGCATGCCGAACTAATCCAGTTCAAGGATGAAATTAAAAAGCTGATCGGGCAATAGTGCAAATCCTTTTTAGAATTTGTATTCCATCGAATTATTGATCCCGGATAATTGCAGGGTAGCGAATATCTTGATGTCCCGGGAATGAAATATATTCGTTCAGGACGCACGTTCAATTCAGATTACTTGATCGGTGTAAAGATCACCGTATCCCAGAAGATCACACCCCATCCCCTGCATACCAGTTTGATCTTGTGTTCTTCCGTTTTGGACCACCTTACCTCGCCGAACTCCATTTTCGCCCCGCTGATGCGTGCATTGATGGTGGTGAAATATACCCCGTCCACATAAGCCGCAAAGATCGGCAGGTCATCACCGCCTGACCAGATGTTGGCGCTTACCATGTAATTTCCCTTCATTACCTTGGGGGTGGTAATCTCCAGTTCCCAGAAGCCAAGCATCGACAGGCAGTCGTTATGCAGGATCGGCGTACGCCCATGATTGGGTTTGTAATAGTACAGCAGGTAATCCCCCACAAATTTGATCTTCTCGAAGGAGTTCTGCCCATCGGTCCAGCGTTCATAATGCTTTCCGATATAGTCGCCCTGCTGGAAGTCGAAGTAATCGGTGGTTTCGAAGGTAATCACGGCCGGTTCCGGTTCTATTACAGGCAGAATGTCGTCCACGGTATGTATGGCACCGTTCTTTCCAGGGTAGTTCGACTCGGGAATGATGAAGCCGGTATATTCATTGGTCTTTGAATCCAGGTTTATTTTGTAGTCATCGGTGATGGTGAAGGAGATGTTATTGTCCCTGGAAAGGATCGGGTAAATGCCTGTGCTAAGCCCGGAGAGATAGTAACTCCCGTTCAGGCAGTGATACTCCATGAACCGGTAGAATGGATTGTCGATTTTGGTGAAGGTATCGGTGAGATTGGCTCCGCACCAGGTTACCAGCTCGTCTGCATTATGGATGCCGTACCGGTTGAAGATCGTATCGGGCACTGCCAGGACCGTAAAACGTGTACGCGCCGTTTTAGTCCCGAACGCGAAGGATACAATCTGCAGGGTGTCCTTTATCCCGGTGCGTCGCAGCCCCTCGGCAAAGATGGAATAGGATGGCTTGGAGGCTATTACCGCATACACATCCCTGGTAACAGGTTCAATCACCTTATCTATAACGTGGATATAGCCGTTGGCCAGATTAACATCCCGGTCGATCACCAGGGACTCCTTGTTGATGATGATATCCTGATCTGCAAACTCCGTTACCAGGTAATCACCCAGCAGGTTGGGTTCCCTGATGGCTCCCAGGCCAATCTCACTGGTTGGAAAACCAAAGGGGATCACATGGGTCTTAGCCAGCATGGTACGGTCATCAGCGCTCATCTCCTCCAGTGAACCCACCCCAATTTTCTCATAATAGGCAAACATGGCCTCATCGGTGGGCAGGAAGATGGTAAATGGCCCCCGTACCTTGAGCAGGGAGGTAAGTCCTGCATATTCCGCCAGTTTGGTGAACTCCGTATACTCGGAGTGACTGGCCATATAATCCCCGGCTACCTGCTCGGTGGATTTCTTGAGCCATAGCTGGGGATCCTCCTTGCAATGGGTAAGGGGAAGAATGAATAATACAGCCAGCACAGGCATGATCCTGGTGCACTTATGTAGAATGTGACGATGCATTGCAGTTGGTATTTCGGGTATAGAATGAACCTACAGATTTAAGAAAAAAAAAGGAGTTATATGCTATTTATATTCAAAATCTGAACATGTTTTACAATGCATAGGCACAAATTCAGTCAATAAACCGGAAAACCTCCGGAACCTGCAAATCCATTGCTTCAAGGACTGAGAAAAACTGCAAACAGATAATTAATGATGCAATTTCCAATGAAATCCCTGATCGGGAACACAAAATTATTTGGTGCCTCCGGTAAAGTAAAGAACCTCTGATTTTTGTCATGACCTTATATAATTAACAAGTAAGTTCCGGAAAACCCTTAATCAGGTCTCCGGAAATACCGGTTTCCTGTCATAATTAATGCAGGAACGCAATTATTGGGTTCCTTGCCTGCAATAACGAAGGAAGAGTTCAGTGGCTTCCCTGTTCCCCAGGCGGATTGCCAGGTCAAGGTCGGAACAGGCAGCATTTTTGTTTTCGAGTTGTAAATGCAGCAGTGCTCTGGTTACATAACAGGCATCAAAGTTGGGCATCAGGTCGATTGCTTTATCAAAATCAGCAAGGGCAGAAGGAATATCCTGTCGGTGAATCTTAATACGGCCTCTGTTGTGATAAGCATCGGCCATCCTGGGATTCAGTCGTATTGCCCTGGAAAAGTCCTGATAAGCCCCCGTGGAGTCCAGGAGGGCAATCCTGGCAAGTCCCCGGTTATTATATGCATCTGCCAGGCGTCTTTCATACCGGATAGCCAGATTGTAATCCAGCAAAGCCTCCATAAATTTTTGCTGTTGAAATTTCAGATTACCACGATTATTATATGCTTCTGCATTTTTAGGTTGAAGCAAAACAGCCTGGTTGTAGTCGTTCAGGGCATCATTTAGATTGTTTTGCATCAATTTAACATTTCCCCTGTTGATGCAGGCATCGGCTCTTTCAGGATCCAATTCCAGAACCCTGGTGAAATCTGCTATAGCTCCTTCCAGATCTCCCATTCTTTTACGGGCAATCCCCCGGTTATTCATGGCATCGAGATTTCCGGGATTCAGCTCAATGGCTTTGGTATAATCTGCAAGCGCCCCTTCCAGGTCACCCCTTTGCATCCTGAGGTTTCCCCGGTCGAAATATTCCTGGTCAAAATGTGAAAAACGTTCCTGTGGTACACCCACTATTGTGGGGCGGTCGAAGGAGTCGAGGATAATCTGTGTGTACATCGGCATCCCCGGGAACAGAAACAGTATAACCAAAAAAAAGACTCTCATATAGATGATTGGTGGTTGGCAGGTTGGTGGTATAAAGGTACATAATACCAATACAAATTGAAACTGAAAGTAAACTGAAAATAGAGGCATGAATAACAATAAATTGAATCATTCCTGCAAACATGTTTCCTCTTGTATTGTTTACCTTTGACAGTGCCATCAGCCAGCAGCTAATTGCCAACAGCAACATACTAACTTAAAACACCACAACATTGAACCAGCTAAATATCATCATCACCGGATCCACAGGAATGGTGGGCAAGGGTGTGTTATTGGAATGTCTTGATGATCAACGAATAGGGAATATTTTGCTTATTAACCGTAATCCTGTGGGGATACGGCATCCTAAAATAAAGGAAATATTGCTGCCCGATTTCTTCCAGGTACATACACTCGAAGAACAATTAGGAAATTATGATGCCTGTTTATTCTGTCTTGGCGTCTCCTCAGCCGGGATGAAAGAGGACCAGTACCGAAAATTGACATACGACCTCACGCTTCATTTTGCAAAAAGCGTTCTGGAGAAAAATCCGGGTCTCCGGTTTGTCTATGTTTCAGGGCAGGGAACTGATTCAACTGAACAGGGAAAGATGATGTGGGCAAGGGTAAAAGGAAAAACAGAAAATGACCTGATGGCGCTTCCCTTCAGGGCAGCCTATATGTTCCGGCCCGGATTTATCGAACCCAGAAGGGGGATCCGGTCACGAACCCGGTTGTATAATTTTTTGTATCTCCTTCTTTGGCCCTTGTTGCTGGTTTTCAGATTCACACCGGGTATGGCTACAAACAGTATTGTGCTGGGAAGGGCTATGATATCTGCCATAACCAATGGTTATCCGAAGACCATATTGGAGAACCGGGATATCAACATTCTGGGAAATATTAAATAATGGCGCACAAAGGATGGATATGGAATGGAAATCAGGCCACAGGAAGATTGATCCGGATGGTTGTTCCTTCTCCCGGTTTACTTGTAATCAACATTTCTCCCTGTATCCTTTCAAGAAAATCCTTGACGATTACCAGGCCCAACCCTGATCCTTTTTCACCGGCAGTACCGATTCTGGAATGGTTTACTACGGTATGATTCAGACCGTCAATCTGTTCTTTGGTCATGCCGATCCCGGAATCGGATATTGTAATCTGTGCCATACTGCCTGAACTGTCCAGTGAAATGGTTATGTCGCCGTTTACAGGGGTGTATTTAACTGCGTTCGAGAGAATATTCCGGAGGATGGTGGCTACCATATTCCTGTCGGCAAGCACCAGGGCATCCTTTTGTTCATCAAAACTCAGACTGATCTGTTTTTTATCTACCGCTGCCTGGTGAAGTGGTATAAGTTCATTTACAATTTCAGAAAGTCTGAATGTGCGTGGTTCAAATTTTAGCAGATCTTTTTGTGCCTTGGCCCATTCCAGCAGGTTGTCGAGCAGCCCCAGGCTGGAGTGGGAAGCTGTGTGCCCGATCGTAATCAACTGTTCCAGGTCTTCATTCGATATTTTGTCCTGGCTTTTCAAATGATCGAAAAATATTGCAAGTGTGCCTAAGGGATTCTTAAGGTCGTGCGCAATGATGTAAAATAGTTTGTCCTTAGTCTGATTGGAAATCTGAAGGTTTTCGTTGCTTAATTCAAGGGCTCTTTCCAGTTTACGACTGTATAGAAACATGTACTGGAACGACCAGATCATAATCCAGATGGTTATGATCATGAAAGTAGCTGCATTGAGGGAGGAATTGCCTGTAACGGTATACACTTCTTTCAAACTGAGTATTGCCACCGCCCTGAAAATGAAAAATAATCCAACCACACTCATTACCAGAATGATGCTCTGCGTAAAATATCTCTCTTCCATTTTATTCGACTTTATCAGCACCCATACATTCTCAAATACCAGGATACCTGCTGCAACTGAAAATGTAACCACTCTTATTCTGATATTGTCTCCGGTAACACCATAAAAGAACATCACAATGGCATTGATGGCAACAATCACGATCAGAAGCCTGCCGTTTACCTTTTCGCCCAACATGGTCCTCAGTCCAAGCGTGATTATGCCAATGGCCATTAACAACAGACAGTTGGCAATTACGAATGATATAAAACGGACAATCCATATGTAATTCCATGGGCGGATCAGAAGCAGGGCAAAACTGATTGCGAAAAGAAACATCGCCGAAGACCAGTATAATGCTTCATTGAATCCCTGTTTGTTTCTGAACCAATGCTGGATGATAAGCAGGCCCAGTGTAAGCCCGATGAAAATATTCGCTAAAACAAGGGTCTTGCTGTCGATGGTTAGAAGTACCTTTCCGGATATCTGTTCAAGAACAGGAAAGACAAAGCCGATAGCAATCAGTAAGAGCAGGATAATTCCAATGGCGATGATGCCAACCGGGTTGCTCCTGAAATTTTTGTTTGTTGATATGGATTGAGAGTTCATTTTATCTGGTTGAAGGTGATATTTTCGGACTCTGAATGTTATTTTATACTTTGGAATCACACCTGAAATATTGGCCTGGTCATAGCCTCAGGAGCAACCCTATTCTGTATTCCCGGCCTTCCGATGGTATGGCAGCATGCCCTGCATTATAGGGGGTTATGTAGCGGTAATCAGAATCAAGGAGGTTATAAATGCCAGCCGTCAGATCAGCTTTTTGTCGAAAGATATTCTGAATACGCAGGCTTGTATTTATCAAATACATGGGATCGAAGGAGGAAATACCTTCAGATGCGGATATCCAGCCATATCGTTTACTGGACAGAACTCCATTTAGGTTAAATGAAATATTATTGGAGAGTCGCATATTTGAATTAATACTGACTTTGTGTTTTGCAAATCCGAGGAAATAACTTGTACGATCCGATTTTGTTCCGGCCAGGGTCAGATCCGGGTCGGCTGAGAAAGTGGGGATATTGTTTTTCCCGTCTGCAGTATAAAAGGAGTATGAAGCCTGCAGACTTACCCGTGGAAATATCATTCTGGCTTCCATTTCCACCCCCCTTGATCCGCTTTTTTCAGGTGAGTTATTGTAGCCTCCTTCACCTGATACAGGATCATTAAAATAGTAAATCATTTTGTCAACAGTGATATCAAAAAAATTCACATCCATAAAAAACCTTTGTGTAAACTGGTATCCTGTTTCGAATTCAAAGATGGTTGCTTTTTCAGGATTGATGGAATGTACCTTCAGGTCGAGCATGGCTGGATTTCTGAATGATTGTGAAGCCATCAGTTTCAGGTGCAGCCTGGAGAAAGCTCTGGTAATGCCAAAGCGGGGGACGAAGGATTTATAGCCCAGGCTGTGCATTTCCATGCGTCCGCCCAGGGTTAAATTTACCAGCCTGCTCTTTAAAGTAGCCTGCAGATAGTTACTGAGGTTCCGGTAACTGGCGGATGTTTTTCCGTTGGCCATCAGGCTGTAAATTCTTCCAGGTGCTTCATCCACGAGGACCCTGCCCTTGTCCATATCTATTTCACTACCAACAAGGATACTCAGATATTTTCCCGGGTCATAAACAGCATCCAGTTTGATTGTAAAACGATTCAATTCCCGGTCGCCCACATAGGTCGTTTTTGTCGAATCATATGATATCCATGAGATGGAGTCCATGGAATACCAGGGATTCTGATTTCTAAATTTCATTGCAGTTTCGAGGGTGAAGGATTCTGTTGGGTTCCAGTTCCATGCGGCATACCCTGCCAGTGATTTATACCGCGTGGTAAGCGGTATATCATAGACACTACCATAATAATCTGGTCCCTGATTGGAATAATTATCGGCCAGAAATCCACCCTTGAGATTCTTGTATGATCCCGACAGGATCAGGGATTGTGCATTGATATCCGATCTTCCTTCGAAACTGATTTTCTGCCCGGTTGAATAATCTTCAAATTCGCGGTCTGACCGCTGGGAATTACCAAGGTTGGCCGATAAGTACCAGTGTCCCTGTCCTCCTGCATGTCCGGCCTGAATATTCAGATTTCGTCTTTGCAGCAGGTTGTCTGACCGGAAGTTGAACTGCTCACCCATATGCCCGGTCACATTGTTTACCCTTATCCCATTCAGGGATCCGGCTCGTGTAATAATCCGGATAACACCATATTGTGAGGTGCCTCCGAAAATAGAAGATCCTGGTCCGCGAATAATTTCAATTTTTTCAATCTGGTCGGTTGGAAAGTGATTTCCCCAGGGAATGGAGCCATACCCCAGATCGTTCATTTCAAACTCATCGATAAAAAGTGAAATCTTTCCTTCACTGGCCCATAATCCGCGCATTCCCAGCCCTACGCTGGTCATTATGTCACTCCCGAATTCTACACCGGGTACAAGTTGCAGCACTTCCATCAGGTCAGTTACACCCATTTCGGAAAGATCATCGGCTGTGTATACCGTGAGAATCCCTGGTGTTTCCCTTATCGATAATTGTTTAATATTCCCTGACTTAACAGAAATATTGAGAATTTCCTCCAGTGAAAGATCCAGTATACTGCCAGCAGGAGCAATTGTATCCTGTGCCTGGATTGAATACCATGAGGTGACAATCCATAAGCCTGTTGAAAATAATATCTTTTTACAATTCTTCATACTGCCTGTAATATTTAAATTCACTTGATTTTTAAGATATTAGGCATGACTTGAATTATTTGAACCCGGTGATTCATCTCTATTTTTAGGTACTTGTTAATCCGAATATCCCAAAAGTTTTTACCTTTGTTTTTCAATGAAAAAGAAATCATGAACGGAACCAGGAAGAAGATTTTGTATGTTGATGATGAGATGATCAACCTGGAACTGTTCAGGCTCAGTTTTCGTTCCGATTTTGATATTGTATTGGCTGCATCCGGACAGGAGGGGCTAAAGAAATTTGAGAACGAAACATTTGATGTTGTGATTTCAGACCTCAAAATGCCCGGCATGAACGGTGTGGAAATGATACAGGAGATAAAAAAGCTGAGAACTGATTTTCCCTGCATTCTGCTTACTGCATTTATGGATCCGGATGCGATGATCAAAGCCATTAATGAGGCCCTTGTCTTCAAATATGTTCTGAAGCCATGGAAATTAGCTGAGTTAAAACAAATCATCGAAGACGCCATCCGTTCCAAGGAGGTCAAATAGTATTGTTTTTTCAATTTCTCCGGGTTTTTCTTTCTAACGGTTCTGCATTAATATATTTTCCTGAGTTAGTGGCCAGGACACAATGAATTCTGTGCCCTTTTCGGGATTTGATTTACACTCAATAGAAGCGTTATGTTGTTTTACGATCTGGTAAACAAGATATAGGCCCAGGCCGGTACCTTTTCCGACTTCCTTGGTCGTGTAAAATGGATCGAAAATTCGTTCAATGGCCTCCTGTTGTATTCCATGGCCTGTATCTTTAATACTTGTTATAACCCTTTTTTCAGAAGGACTAAAAGTTACTTTCAGGAAAATCTTACCGGAAGACGGGATAGCGTCGATAGAATTCGAAATGAGGTTAACAAAAACCTGGCTTACTTTAGCTGGTATACACTCGATCTCGGGAACATCGCTGAATTCTTCAACAACTTCGATATGACTTTTATACCTGTTCTTTAAAAGCAAAAGAGATTGTGAAATTGCTTTACGAACATCAAAATGTGTGAAAATATCTTCTCCTCCACGGGAATATAGAGAGAGGCTCCGGATAATTTCCGTAGTCCTTTCGATGCCTTCGGTTACCATCATCAATACTTCTGATATAGCAGACTGCATTTCGGGAAGATTGCATTCTGCTTCGAGGGGAGGTAACTGACTGCTTATTTTGGGGGGTATTGCATCCAGATTTTTCTCCAGGGCGTATGCATAGTTGATAAGGATATTTATTTGCTCCCTGAGTAATTGGTTTCCTCCACTGATAAAATTGATAGGGTTATTAATTTCGTGTGCGATACCGGCGCTAAGCATCCCGAGTGAGGCCATCTTTTCAGCTTGTACGAGTTGTGTCTGTGTTGACTGTAACTGCAAAAGCGTTGTTTCAAGTTGTCTTTTCTGGTTGGTGAGTGCCTCATTGATGGAAACCAGTTCCTGGTTAAGACTGAGGATCTGGGAAGATCTTTCTTTTACCAGTGATTCAAGGTTGTCGCGGTGATCACGTAACTCTGCTTCAAACTTTTTCAAAGTTGTAATATCGGTAAAAGTGACGAGTATTCGTTGATGCTGTTGTCCGAATCCTGGTAGCAGAATCCAGCGAATAATAATATCAATGGTTCCTTTTCCGAATGTTTCAAACTTCCCTTCTGATTCGAAAATATGTTCGTGGCGGGTAAATGCATGAATAGCCCGCTCCAGAAGTGGGAGTGTTTTCTCGCTTACAATGAGTTCCAATTGACGGGTGAGAAATTCTCTCCCGGGTGCGTTGAACAGTTTAACTGCTGCCTCATTCATGTTGGGAACCCGGATGCTCCTGAGAAATTCCAACATCTTGTTCAGCTCACCGAGGCTATTTACAAACTGATCCGTCTGGCGAGACCCGGCGTCAATCACCCTTCCGAAATTTTCAGGAAGTTCAAGCTCAATTATGGCAACAGGTGAACTCTCAAAGAGATTCTGGAAATATTCCTGACTTTCCTTGAGTTCTTCGGTACGCTTATCTACCAGGCCTTCCAGGATTCTGTTCATCCTTTTTCTGGCATTATAGGCCCAGAGGAGGATCAGGGCAATCCCGGCCAGTAATGCCAGGAATGCTAGCAAACGCCTCAGGTTTTTCTGCTGATTAGTGATTTTCAGGTCACGGGTGACAATTTCTTCATCTTTGGCAGTAATCATTTCTTCCTGTGACTTGATGATTCCAACCTTTTCACGAATCCGGGAATTGATGGAGTCCAGTTGGTTTCTCGATGTATTAATATTCTCGCTGTATTTATTCAGCCTTGATTTCAGTTCATTTTCCCTTCTTTTTTGTTCATTCATTTCCCTTGCCTGCTGCGAAAGCATTAGCTCCTTGGCCTGAATACCACTGGTTAAATTATTCAGCTGGTCTTCCTTTTCAGTTGCAATTTTATCGAGGCTATCCAGTTTTTGCTGGAAGAAAATTGCACGTTGCATGGTGATGGTATTCCTTTTTTCAAGCAAATCCATCTGATCCTGGTACGACCGCAGCCGCTCTCCTTCTTTTGTAAGTAATTCGTATGTGCGGGCATACAATTGTTTCATGTCCAGAACCACCCCACCCTTGAGTAAGAGGTCGGGAGAAAAAGCCAGCTGTTCGCTTTCCAGATTGTGTGCATTTATCTCATAACTGATCTTTGCGTCTTTCCTGTTATAAGTAATATTGATCATTACATACAGGGGTTCCTCACTCTGGTCTGTAATAAGCAGGGTATTCTCCCCCCTTGTTACCTCATACAAAGCCTTGGCGTTTTTACTCCGGTCTTTGTCTGCCACCAGAACATTCACCTGATTTAATGATTGCACCGAATCCTGAAGGAAAATATATACCGGCATACCTTTGAGTTTCCGGTTCTCAAGAAGTGCCTGCAGGCTATGGTACAATGAAGAATCGGAAGAAAGGACACAGATGTTGAATGTTCCCTTTACCTTATCAACCGGCCAACTGACATAGCGGCTGAAATGATATATGAGAGCCGCCTTAACCTGGTCTTCGGAATATTGGCCCTTGAGAGTTACCGGAATGGCAAGAAAGATCAGGATAGTGCAGGAGAGGTACAGACTATTCAGAAACAGCCCGACTCTTTTTTTCCACCCTGTAATAACTTGATTCATAATCATTGCAATTGCTCCCGGGCTGATGAAGGATGATTCAATTACCCCATAGCCATTATCTGTTTGCAAATTAATATTAATCAGCGTTAATTCTCCGCAAAGCTAAAGTAATATAAATCACCCTCAATCCAAAACTTATATCATCTGTATTTCTAAGCAGAGTTTCAGGCAGGTGCTTGTAACCATGAGCAGGACTTCCCTGGAAGTGTGCTTTCCCGGGTCTAAGTTTACGTTCCTTATTAGTTAAGTTCGGTTACCGCCATCCCATAATAGCATGAGTGTATCATTATATCCCATGGGTAGGTTGATGAAAGGAATACATTCGCTCAGCCAGGGAATGTTATTGTATGCAGTCCGTTCCCATTCCGGATTACCGGGGACTTGCCCAATCGTTGTGCAAGCAGCAAATGAGGGCACACCAGAAGAAGCACGATGAGTGAAGGTATTTTTTTCACATGCACAGAATTAATTATTGGGGATGAAAACAGGAACATCACGGGAATTCCAGAAAATGGGAATCTGAAATCCTATGAGTAAAAAGCGATATTTATTTTGTTGTCTTCCTGGTAGTGTTCTTTTTCTTGCGTGCAGCAGGGGAGGTAGCCTTTTTCTTCGGTTTTGCCTGTTGAATTTGCTGTTCTCTCTTTTTCAGGAGAATCAGATTTTTTTCCTCTATTCCCTGCAAATACTTTTCTACATTGGTATACCTGGCTTTGTACCAGCTTTGCTTTTTGAAATACTCCCTGAGTTTTTTATCAGTAAAAGTAAGGCCATACCTTGCATATACCTCATTGATCATAATGGAAAGTTCTTCTTCCGTTATGTTTGCAACTTCACTTTCATCGATCAACCGTGATGAAATGAATGGATATTTTCCGGGGAGTTCAAGATTGAACCGGTTCAGATCGCAGGATACCTTTTTGTCAGCCAGAATATAAACCGAGTTACCACCTGTTCTCATGATTGCCTTCATTTCCTGCCAGGGAAGCATTTTATCTTCATCAGCAAAATAAACGTACGGAACATATTCTGCATATACAGGTCGTTCGGAAGGACTGGCAGAACTCACCACTGGATCCCCAATACCTCTGTCGCCGGCTGCCTTGAAAAAATGAATACTGATTTCGTCCCCATGCATTTTCCATGTTCCAAGCATCCATTCGGCTGTGGAGAACTGAAGGATCACAAGGGTGTCATTGCAAAAGGTAAAGGTTGAACGGTCATCGGGGTTAGTCATGATCACCGACAGTCCTGCCGGGGAAGAGAGGGTATCCAGAAACTCCATATATGCCTCTTTTTCCGAAATCCGGTCAGGGATTTTGGGAGGAATAACTTTTCTGGGGGCAGGGGCGGCATCTCCGTGGAATGAATCTCCCTTTCCTCCATTTTTCCCTGTATTACAAGCAGAAAGGAGAAATAACAGGATTAAACCAGCCAGAAGGAATGGACATCTCATGAGAATACCCCGGATTGAACAGCAAACCTACAGGAAATTTTGATAAATATGCAACAGACAGGTGGAAAAAGGCTTATAACAAAACAGGTTGTTTTTCCGGGGCGGTAGGATACTTTTTGTTTACCCCGTTATCTTTTTTCTTCCCGCTTACCAAACGAGGGGTCTATCCGGAGAAAACCCGTAATTATAAAGCCCGGGATGGTACACAGCACCACCCAGATGAAGAAATGCCGGTACCCGATGAGTTCCTGCAGCCATCCGCTCATCATGCCGGGGAGCATCATGCCGAGGGCCATAAACCCGGTAGCGATTGCAAAATGTGCAGTCTGGTGGTTACCCCTGGAGACATAGATCATGTATAGCATATAAGCGGTGAAACCGAATCCGTAGCCTATCTGTTCCAATCCGATAAAGAATCCGATGGTCCATAATGATTCAGGTTGAAAAAACGAAAGGTACAGGTGAGACAGGATAGGCAGGTTCATTGCAGAAATCATCCACCACAACCAGAACTTCAATCCGTTCCTGGCCGCCATGATACCTCCCAGGATGCCTCCTGCCGTGAGTGCCAGCATACCGATGGTGCCATACACAAGTCCAATATCACCTGTTGAAAGTCCTAAACCGCCTGCCTCACGTGAGTCAAGCAGGAAGGGAGCCGACATTTTTACAAGTTGAGCCTCGGCAAAACGATAAAGAAGCAGATATGCGAGGATGAGAACGATGTCCTTTTTCCTGAAGAATTCTGTAAAAATTCCGAAGAATTCACTTATGCCTGCGGTAGATTCAGCCTTGACCGCAGGCTTGTCTGTAACAGGATATGGCAGTATGAAACGGTGATAAAGTAGAAACAAAATAAACAGGATTGCCAGGATGAAAAAACAAATGGACCACGAAAGGGCAATATTGCCTGAGCGCACTATAAATGCAGCCGATGAAATTTTTTCAAGCTTCGGATCTGCCTGAAAAGCCAGGCAGGCAGGCTCGTTCCAGTTTGTCTTTGTAAATTCCAGCCGGCTTCCTTCAACCAGGTTGAAATTTTTATCTCCGGATATCCTTGAAATATTGGCAATGATCTGCTCCTCCTCCTGCGGCATACCCGAGAGTTTAATCCAGGCTATGGCAATATTACCTGCTTTGGATGCTGCAACAGCCGTTTTTTTCTTCTCACCGAATTTTTTTTGAATCCAGTCTGCCAATGGTTTGGTTTTTTCATGCGATACGTTGGACTCTTTGCCTTTTTCTATGGCTATAGGGGTAAATCCATGAGCGGAATTCCATTTTCCGGCTTGCATAAGCAGGGAGTCAATTACCTGCGCATTGGCTTCCACGGTCCCTATCCGGAGTGTGTCGGCAGTAGTGAAGAAAAGTTCCCCTCCACCAGATGTCTCAGTGGAAACAATCGAATCAACGGGCAATGTATGAATAATCCCCTGGCCCGGGCTTGAAATTACCTGGATTCGTAATTCATCCAGGCCGGTGGTGGACTCAAAATGCCCTGCAAGGATCACGATGAGACCCTGCCCGGTGAGCATGGCTATACGATAGAATGTGCTTCTGATGCCTACAAAAAAAGCTTGTTCATGCTGGCTTAGCCCAAGCATATAAAATCCGTCCACGGCTATATCCTGGGTAGCCGAACTAAATGCTAACAGCCAGAAAAAGGCCAGGGTGAGTTGAAAAAAATGAGGTGCAGGGATCGTAAAGGCCACCCCGGCCAAACCTGCCCCGATCAAAAGATGCATGCTTATTATCCAGAATCGCCTGGTACGGAACATATCGATAAAAGGACTCCAGAAGAGCTTGATTACCCAGGGGAGATAAAGCCAGCTTGTATAAAGGGCGATGTCGGTATTTGAAATTCCGAGCCGTTTGTACATGATCACCGATACTGTCATCACAATTACATAAGGAATGCCTTCAGCAAGATATGCTGTCGGAACCCAGAACCAGGGATTGCGGTATTCCTTTCTTCCGGATGAAGATTTGGGATATTGTTCCATTAGTAAATTGTTTGCATGCTTACACCCCTGAAATAATGTTCAAGTATCTGCTTATGTGTATACCCTTTTTCTCCCATAACGGCGGCACCGATCTGACACAGACCCACACCGTGTCCCCAGCCTGCGCCTTTGAAAATAAATTTCTCAGGTACCCCTTCCCTGTTTCCTTCTTTTATCACATAAAAGGCTGAACTGTACAAATGTGTTTCTGAGAGAATTCTTCGGATCTCGAGTTCTTTCCCGAAGATGTGTTTTTTCTTTGTACCACAGATCCTGATCCTGATAAGGCGCCCGGATGGACCTCTTTCCAGCGGCTCAATATCGACTATGTTCCCAAAATCTATGCCTGTTTTTTTATGCAGGAGAAGGGTAAGTTCATTCTGCGAATACGATTTTGTCCAGCGGTAAAAATCGAGTGAGACCTTATCGACATTTGTAAGCACCTGTTCAAGTATATGCTGGTCGGTGGTATTGCAGAATGCCTCCGGAGACTGGTCAATCCATTGAATGGCCTCTTTTTCATGACGCAGATCGGGTTGAACTGTTCCGGAATCAGGGAGATGGTCGCGCAGGGAGGTGAGATAGCTTTTTGGCTCAGGTTCCCAGCAGTTCTCGAAGGTTTCCGTCATCCCTCCGCAGCTTTTCGAATAGCGGGTATCGCAATAATGTCCTTCAGAAACGAGCACCACACCTGTTGTTTCTCGTATCGCCCTTATCACGTTTGGATGGATGTTTCCGGAATGCCCGTAATAACGCTGGCAATGATCATCGGCGCATACATGAAATCCCTGGTGATCGACACGATCGTACCAGCAGATACGGGAATCTTTCGTCTCCTCAGGGTTCTTATAAGCCGGAACTTTTTTTGCCGGAGGTTTGAAAAGTTGTGCCATCAGCCAGCTGCGCGATACAATGGCATGGGCTTTCAGCAATTCAAGGGAGGAAGTTGCGCTCATCTCGGAAGAGATCACACTGCGCAGGTAGGTTTCTATGGGCAGGACGTTGATAAGTTGAATGCCTTCTTCATGCCAGACAAACTTCATGCTCCCCTGAAACTTCAGTTTTTTTCGTTCATCCCAGTGGAAATTAATCCCTATGCGTACTGCTTCCACATCAGCAAGGTCGCGTTCCATATTACCGGGGATAAGCTCAACCATCCTGCAACTGATTGTTTCGCGACCCTGGCATTCCAGAAACATTCCACTGTCGGACCATTTAGCGCGCAATGCTCCGATGAAATATCCTCCGCAGGAATCTGAATGGTATTTGCCATGGAGAAACAAGTTTAGTTCCTTATCGCGGAGAATCCCGACTTCTATATTGGGCGCTTCCATTTTTTCATAAGTCATTTTCAGGAATTTTTTATCCCACTGCCTCAAACTGATCAATACTTAGGATAATACCATTTGAAGATCGGAAAGTAATAACTTAAATTGGTTGTCATCAAGGCAAACCTCACGAATGATTCCGGTAATTTTCTCCGGGGTAAGTTTTTCAAAGTCTGCTTGCACGGGTGTAATTATTAATCCGCCCAGGTCAACTGATGCCGGGCTTATAGTTATTTTATCCTCCCCGGTACGAAAATAGTCTGATGGACGATGTTTACCCCTCGGAATTATGATTATTCTGAAGTGATTTTTCATCCAGCTGCATAAGATATTCATCATAGCTTCCTCACCAGCTTCCGGATTTGGCAGTAACTTATAAATTGTGTTGAAAAGATTTGTGGCATTTTCCGGATCAGGGGATTCGATGCAAAGCATTTTCCGGCATGTATCATCCAGGCTAATCAGCGATTCGCTGCCGGATTTCCAAAGCAGAGATCCGTATATTTTTTTAAGGTTTTCGTATTCATTATCGATTGGCATACGATATTTTTCCCCAGCCTGAAAGTGAAAATGATCAGGTGCTGAAGCGCCGCACCGGGGACCGTTGTAGAAGACGACCATCTCAGGTAACTGCCTCGCTATTTTCAACATCCAGGGGAAGTGTTCCCGTATATTTTGAGGGATGTGTTCCCGATGAGTGATGGTTAGGTGTTCATGGAAGATTGGATAAGGATTGCAGAGAATCAGATAGTCCTGCTCAAAAGGAATGGAGAACTGTTCTGAAGGACGGTTCTTCCCGCATAGAAAACAGGCTCTTTCGGCAATGGAGGCCGCATCAACTTTAGCACCGGTGGAACGGATCCGTTCCGGATTGAACTGAAGTTGGATACTGTGATGATCATAACTGAATGTGCGTGTCTGAACACCGGACAGTGCTGCCATGTTTGTTCTGAGAAGAGGCCATACGTTTTGCTGGTCCTTCAGAAACTCTTTAACCTGTTGAGTCAGGTTGAATGATGTGCTCATGCTGGCAGGCTTTTCTTATTATCCATTGTTTATTAATGCGAATTAAGTGTCGATAATCATAATTAACTGCCACAAAGACACTAAGGCTCAAAGGCTCACTAAGACCTCACTTTGTGTCTTCGTGTCTTTGAGTCTTCGTGGCATTCATTGAACTCTTGATTCGAATTATTAACTATCAGGGGAATCTCTAAAATCACCTCTGACCTCCCTCTCTGCCTGAGTAGAGAGGGTTGCCCGCCCGGACGAGCCATTCGGACGGGGGGTGAGTTATAAAAAAGGAGTTTTTAGAGGTTCTCTTATTTCTTTGTTCATTGTCTGGCGTGCGAGGATCTCAAAGGTTCTGATCCGATCTTTGTAGGTATTGTGCTCATTCTGCTTCGAAATGTCGAGATCGGCATCCGTATTATCTTCCCAGCGCCTGCAAAGGTACACCGGTTCATATATACGTCCGATCTGATATTTTCCCGATATGGCAAGTCCTACAGCATAGTCTTCTCCATAACTGACATTTGGGATGGTAAACTTCCTGAGAATGGGAGTATAGAACGCTCTCGGAGCTCCGAAACCGTTAATGCGCAGGGCATTGTTCCGGCCGTTTTCAGGGGTCCATTCCCGGTGATCAATCACACCAGGCGGAATTTCTTCCAGTTTAAAGTTAGTCATCCGGTAACTCCCAACCACTATGGCACAATGCTCTTTATAGAATGCATCTACCACCGTCTGCAGGGTCTGCTCGCCCGCATACACGTCATCACTGTCGAGCTGAACGGCAAAGTCACCACAGGCGGGATGATGTATTCCCTCATTCCAGCACCCGCCTATTTCCAGGTCAGTGCGTTCCGGGATAATGTGTAGAATACGTTTATCAGTTTTGGCATACCGGCTGATCAGTTCTGTAGTCCCGTCAGTGGAATGATTGTCGATAATGATGAGGTTAAAGGAGAAGTCTGTTTTTTGTGAGAGGACCGATGTGATGGCGTCCCCGATGGTCTTCACCCTGTTACGAACCGGGATGATCACGGAGGCGGTGCACTTGTTGCGAGGGGATTCAAACTGTACCTGTTCAAAATGAGGTTCAAGATAGGCTCCTATCTCTTTCAGATGTAAGGTCGCGATTTGCTCCATCTCGATCTGTACCTCACGGTTCTTCGGGTCAACATATTCGAACATTTTTTCACCCGACTTCCGGATATCTTTTTCGGATATTGTATAAAGGTATTCCTGGATCCGCAATACAGGTGCCTTGCGCGAAATATAGAGCCGCATGTAATATAGTGCCCCGTATTGCAATGGGGTCGTTACTGCAGAAAATGCTTCTTTCAGCAGATTTGTCCTTACCAGAATCACCGGTCCAGAATCAAAATCATCCCGTATACTGCCGGTCTGATAATCAGTAACAGGATGTTTCGCAAGACCGCCGTTTTTCTCTTCGTGGAAATCGGAGTATATCATTCCGGCTCCCGTGGTTTGAGCCAGGTTTATCATCCGTTGCAGCGCAAAGGGAGCAAAATCAACATCAGCATCCTTAGTTATCAGAAGGGTATAAACACTCTCCGCCTGTTTTGCCAATTGCTCAAACGCCCGACTGCCAGTTATAACTTCTGTACCAAGAGATATGATTTTGGATCCGGAAACAGTCTCCGGTGTATTTACCAGGAAAATCCGTCGAATAAAAGCAGAATCCGTCAATGATTCAATCATTTTTTGCTTTCCGGTAAAATTGTGATGTAATACAAAACAATCGGCTTGTATATTCATAAGTTGTTATTCATCATTTCAGGTTCGGTTCACAATCAGGTACGCCATTAAATTGTAGCTGCTGTGAGTGCTTTCAACTCTCCAAAAGGTAGGTGTTCCAAATCAGGCACTCTCACCGTGCAACGGCAACAAATTTATATGATTGCGCATAAAAAAACAAGATTTGTAATACATATTACATATCACATGATTTTTTTATATCTTTGTATGTATTAAAACAGGAATCCGACTGCAAGAATATGATGAGTCTCTGTTTGTTCCAAAGATAAAAATATCTTCAGTACAGCCGGGTTGTTTTTTTCGATGCAAATTAATAGAACCATTCTTTTCCGGGCATGATGTTTTCAACAATTATTATTGCTGACAGCGGATCAACCAAAACTGATTGGCGGGTGGTGGAAGGAGGCAGGATTAATTCCTATGCCACAGCCGGACTGAATCCGTTTTTTCAATCAGAGGAGGAAATTTATAGTCTGCTCCGCGGGTCGTTCCTTGAAGGGATCGCGGGTAATGTTGACAGGCTTTATTTCTATGGAGCAGGTTGCCTGGCCGGAGCTGCACATGATAAAATGGCGGGTGCACTAGGAAAGATTTTCCGTAAGGATTCAGTTTTTGTAAGCGACGATCTTATGGCTGCCGCGCGTGCTACCCTCAAGGATCAGGCGGGGATTGCCTGCATTCTCGGTACGGGGTCGAACTCCTGTTTTTACAATGGATCGGAGATCATTGATCGTATTCCTGCCATGGGTTTCATCCTGGGTGATGAGGGAAGCGGTGCAGTTATGGGAAAGAAACTCGTGAATGCCTATTTTAAGAACGAAATGCCTTCGGACTTGCAGACTGTGTTCATGGTCAGGTATCGGCTGAAACTGGAGGAAGTACTTGCAAAGGTATACAGGGAACCTTTCCCGAACCGTTACCTGGCGGGCTTTTCTTATTTTCTTTCAGAACAGAAGACCCATCCCTGGATTCATGCATTTATTAAAGAGAATCTCCGGGAGTTCATTCGGAAAAATGTTTGTAAATACAAGGAATTTGAAAAGTATCCGGTCTCTTTTACCGGTTCACTGGCAGGTATATTCAAGAATGAATTGGTGGAGGTACTACCCGGGGAGAATATTAAATTGGGAGTGATACTTGAAAAACCAATAGAGGCTTTAGTGGAATTTCACCTTGGACAGTATCCATCCGCTTCATCTGCTAAATAACGGGAAGGCTCTGATATACGGGAGCGTGTGGTACAGTAGTTTGGTATGAAAAGATTAAACGAACCCGCAGTGAAAATAACAGAAACATCGTCTCTCTATGACAACCTGGAGCAGATGAGTGTTCACGAACTCCTCACCAAGATCAACAAGGAGGATGGAACAGTTCACAAGGCGGTTTCCAGGGAGATAAAAAAGATTGAGGAATTAGTAAACAAGATAATTCCCCGCATGAAGTCGGGCGGGCGTTTGTTCTATCTGGGTGCGGGTACCAGTGGAAGGCTTGGAGTGATCGACGCCTCCGAGATACCTCCGACATACGGTGTTCCCCATGGGATCGTGGTGGGGCTCATCGCTGGTGGCGACAAGGCAATTCGTAAAGCAAGAGAGTCGGCAGAGGATGATTTTGAAGCGGCATGGAAAGAACTTATTGCTATGAAAATAAATCACAAAGACACCGTGATAGGCATTGCAGCATCAGGTGGTACACCCTATGTGATAGGCGGGATTAAAAAAGCCAGGGAAAACGGACTCCTCACAGCAGGTATAACCTGCAATCCGGATTCCGAAATTTCCAGGGTGGCAGAGATAGCAATTGAACCGGTCGTCGGGCCTGAGTTTGTAACCGGCAGCACCCGCATGAAAGCAGGCACTGCACAGAAGATGGTGCTCAATATGATCTCCACATCCGTGATGATAAAGCTGGGTCGTGTGAAGGGAAACAGGATGGTGGATATGCAGCTTTCGAACAGAAAACTCATTGAGCGCGGCACCCGAATGATTATGGATGAACTGGGAATTGATCATGATGATGCACGCCGTATGCTGCTCCTGCATGGATCGGTTCGAAAGGCCATTGACAGCTATAGTCCGGATATTTTTCCAGTGGAGAATATTACCGCTGGTGGTCTGAAGATCAAATAGAAGCTGTGATATCCGAAATTAAAAACTAAGTGGAGCGTTCAAGTGTGCAGGCTGTCATCCAGCGGCTGAGAAGCGAGGCCGAAGGATCTCAGATAGCCTGATCGAGAAATTTATTATAAATCTCACTGGTTCTTGTCAGTTGTTTTTCAGTGGTAGCAAAAGCCTTTTCTCCGTCCTGGGCTTTTATTGCATCGAATAATTCCTGATGATAGCGCAAGGTAATATCTTTTTCCCCTTCAATATTGGCATAGAACAGGCTTCTCATCCTGGGAAGTAGTGAGTATATGGGCTCCATGGAGATCTGTACAATGGGATTATGGGTGGCCTTGGCAATGATGAGGTGAAATCTGTTGTCCAGATCAGCTTCCATCTGGGTATTATCCGGGTTGCATTCGCGGAATTCATTCAAACTTCTCTGCAGGTCGGCCAGGTCATCTGGAGTTCTTCGTTTGGCAGCCAGTTTGGATATCTCCGGTTCGAAGATATAACGCACTTCAATAATCTGTTTAATCAGATTGCGGTCAAATTTCAAATCGTAATACAAGTTAAGAGTTGAAATGGCATCCTTGATATTGATACCGGTAACCACCATTCCGCTTCCTTTCTGAATACGAATGAGCCCGCGGGCACTCAGCCGGCGCAATGCCTCCCGCAGGGCGGTACGGCTTACCCCGAACGATTCGCATAATTCACGTTCTGTGGGCAGTTTCGAGCCAACCGGTAGTTTCTTCTCTCTAATAGCACTCTCGATC
>JAXLTS010000034.1:0-39657 GCA_046329925.1 Bacteroidales bacterium | reverse complement strand
TTTTCCGGAGGAAGTCTTCGTCTGATGACTGGAGGAGGTTATATTCTCCTGCCAGTATCCCGGGTTTGGCTTCCGGGTCATTGAACAGGAGGGGGAGAAGTTTCTGGGTAGCCACTGTGAAACTTATTTTTCCAGTTTCGGTGAGGTTAATGAGTTCGGCCAGGGTGGATGGATTCAACGGGAAGTCAGCGAAACTGATTTTTTTTTCAGCCAGCAGGGACTTAACTGGACCAATGAGAAAATTGGCTGCAGGTTTTCGCCGGGGAACAAGCCGGGCAAGTGAATCAAAGTACCCTGCCAGATCAGGATTTTCGCAAAGAATTGCAGCATCGTAAGCAGACAATTCATAAGCGGATGTAAACCGGGAGAAAATATCCCATGGGAGCGTTGGCAGTTTGCTTTGAACCTGTAAGATCATATCATCTGTTACGACTACCGGTGCCAGGTCTGGCTCGGGGAAATACCTGTAATCATGTGCATCCTCTTTGGAGCGGATAGGAACAGATTCACCGGTTGCCGGATTGAAACTGAGAGTCTGCTGGACGATTTTTTCTCCCTTTTCCACCAGGCTTATCTGACGGGAGATTTCCTTTTCAATGGCGCGCCTAACAAAGTTCAGCGAATTCAGGTTTTTAATTTCCGTTCGTGTACCTAGCCGGTTTTCACCTTTCAAGCGGATCGACACATTGGCATCGCAGCGCAGGCTTCCTTCTTCCATATTCCCGTCACATATGTTCAGGTATCGAACAAGCCGTCTTATTTCTGCCAGATAGTTCATAGCCTCCTGTCCTGTGCGCAGGTCCGGTTCAGAAACAATTTCCAGCAGCGCAACACCGGCTCTGTTCAAGTCGATGAAGCTGAATTCAGGATCCTGGTCATGAATACTCTTTCCGGCGTCTTCCTCGATATGGATGTGATGCAGCCGCACCATACTTATCTCACCTTTTTCATCTCTTACAGGGACACGTCCGCCCATACAAACCGGAGTTCTGTCCTGTGTAATCTGGTACCCCTTGGGCAAATCCGTGTAGAAATAGTTTTTCCGGGCGAAAAAAAACAAAGGGGCAATGGAGCAATTCAATGCAAGGCCCAGTTTGAGGGCATGATCCAGTACTACCCGGTTAAGCATTGGAAGTGTACCCGGATGGCCAAGTGAAATAATACTCGTCTGAGAATTCGGTTCCTGGGTGAAATGCGCCGGATCAGAACAAAAGACTTTACTCCGGGTCGCCAACTGAACATGTACTTCCAGCCCGATTACTGATTCATATTTATCGGCAGGTTCTGCCATGCACTGCTGGTATTATCGTGTTCAAAGCTGCGAATATAGTTATTTTTATTTCTACTCCTGAGTAATTCAATTTCCGGAAATCAGCTGGTCGAAAGATGGAATCAAAAAAAAATAGGAAGCACATAACCATTTATTGAAGATAAATTCGTAACTTTTCGGTGTAATTAAACACAAGGAACAGGTAAGGTCCGCTGGCAATCCAAAAATCAACCGGATCGATATTCTTTGAAATGCATGACAGACGGAGATTGTAGAGGAAAAAGTATTTTCTCAGAGATGAAGATGAGTAAGTATTGGGTCATAAATTCCGATTCAGAGAATAAGCAAAAAAAGGGTTTTAAAACAGAAAAGCTTACCACGGATACGAAGGATGTAAACAAAACAGCCCTCGTCTGGTTACTTAAATAAAATGAGTTGAAAAATACATCAAGATGAGTTATCTGGAGTTTGACAAATCCCGGCTGATCAATCTGGAATATTCCCTGAACAAGGAAATTCTCCGGTCAAACCGGGCCGGCTCCTATGGGTCAACCACCATTATTGGCTGCAATACCAGGAAGTATCATGGGCTGCTGGTATGTCCACTCGAACAGTTGGATGGGGAGAAACATGTTCTGCTCTCCACGCTGGACGAAACCGTTGTACAGCATGGGAGTGAATTCAACCTGGGAATACACAAGTACCCCGGGGATCAGTACTTTCCCAAAGGTCATAAATACGTGAGGGATTTCGAAGTGGACCTTGTAGCCAAGACAACCTATCGCGTCGGTGGAGTAATACTTACACGCGAGAGTTTACTTACTGAGAAGGAAGAACAGGTTCTGATCAAATACACCCTCGTGGATGCCCATTCACCTACTTTACTGCGGTTAAGACCATTCCTTGCTTTCCGGAACACCCATACTGTTGTCCGGGCAAACATGTATGCAAATACCCGGGTGGAGCCTTCCATCAACGGGAACAAAATCAGGCTGTATACGGGTTATCCCTATTTGCACATGCAGTTCAGCAAGATGCCGGAATTTGTAGCCATACCCGACTGGTACTACAATATTGAGTACATCGAGGAAATGAAACGTGGATATGATTTCCAGGAGGATTTGTTAGTACCGGGATATTTTGAATTACCAATCAAAAAGGGAGAAACAATCATTTTTTCGGCATCCATTAAGGAAGCAGACCCTAAAGGCTTCAAACGAAAATTCGAAAGTGAATTAAAGAGCCGGTTACCGCGAACCAGTTTCTACCATTGCCTGCTCAATGCTGCTCAGCAGTTTATTGTCCGTCGTGACAAGAAAACTGAGATTATTGCCGGATATCCCTGGTTTGGCAGTTGGGGCCGGGACACATTTATTTCTCTTCCCGGACTCACACTGGTGCCAGGTGACATTAAAACATTCCGTGCTGTAATCGATACACAGATCGCAAAAATGAAGGGGGGGCTATTCCCCAATATGGGATCGGATGCTGAACCTGCTTTTAATTCTGTTGATGCACCCCTCTGGTTTTTCTGGTCCCTGCAACAGTTTGCCATCCGTTGTGATGCTCATGCGGAGGTATGGTCGAAATACGGCAAGGCCATGAAGGCTGTCCTGTCAGCCTATCGGGAGGGAGCCCAGTTTAACATACGGATGCATGATAACCACCTTATCTATGCCGGGGAGCCCGGAAAGGCCTTGACCTGGATGGATGCTGTTATTCACGGAAAACCAGTGACACCCCGTATCGGGTACCCGGTTGAAATAAATGCCCTTTGGTATAATGCCGTGATGTTTGCTCTCGAACTTGCCCGTAT
Source organism: Bacteroidales bacterium (assembly GCA_046329925.1). GTDB lineage: Bacteria > Bacteroidota > Bacteroidia > Bacteroidales > JAAYUG01 > JAXLTS01. Next base: position 36,571 of record JAXLTS010000034.1, on the reverse strand, counting down.
TTCCAAGGATAGTAAATTCATCAGCCAGTGGAAAGATATTCCCGAAAAAATCCGGGAATCCTTCCTGCATACCTTTTGGGATCCGGAAAAAGGTTACTGCGCCGATGTGGTGCATAATGAAGCGCATGACTTTGCTGTTCGCCCCAATATGGTTCTGGCATCCGCCTTGCCCTATACCCCCCTGGAGCCGGAGATGATTAAAAAAATTCTGGATTTAACCCGAAGGGAGCTGCTTACTCCGCGCGGGCTGAGAACCCTTTCACCGAATGACCCGATGTACGAAGGGATTTATGAAGGAAGCCAGGAACAACGCGACAATGCATACCACCAGGGAACTGTATGGCCATGGCTCCTGCAATTCTACGCCATATCCTGGACCCGGATCCACAAAAACAGTTCGCTTTCACATTTAAAGGAGATATTCGAAGGATTCGAACAGGTGCTTACAGAATATGGAGTGGGAACCATTGAGAGATTTTCGATGGGGATCTCATTTTACTTCCCGAGCAATTTCGCAGGCATGGAGTGTTGCCTCACTTCTCATAATAGACGATCTTATAAAAAACTTATCAACACCCCCCGCGGTGCAAATTAAAAATGAAAATTAAGGGGCTATGAGGGTATTAATGTTTGGTTGGGAATTTCCGCCTCATATCGCCGGAGGGCTTGGTACCGCCTGCTACGGGCTTACAAAGGGCCTGTCGCATTTCCGCGACATGGATGTGACCTTTATTGTGCCTAAGGCATATGGAGATGAAGAGCAGGATACGATGCGGCTCATCGGGGCCAATAATGTTTCCATCAGCGAGAAGTATATCAATTACCAGAATTTCTTTAAGCGGATCAAACTGATTGAAGTGGGCTCGTTCCTGGTGCCCTACGTGGGCCCGGAAGAATTCTCCAAACTCTCGGAACAGTATTCGAACGGATCAAAATACTTTATTCAGACACAGGTAAAGGGCAAGTTGAAATTTACCGGGAAGTATGGTACGGACCTTTTTCAGGAGATTGCCAACTATGCCATTGTGGCTGCCGTGCTGGCAATGGAGCAGGATTTTGATGTGATCCATGCCCACGACTGGCTTACCTATCCTGCTGGTCTTGCCGCCAAGGCAGTCAGTGGAAAACCCCTGGTAGTACATGTCCATGCCACTGATTTTGACCGCAGCGGCGGGAGTGTTAATCCAGCCGTTTATGATATCGAAAAAAAGGGAATGGAGGGTGCCGACAGGGTGATTACTGTTAGTAATCTCACCCGTGACATCGTTATTTCCAAGTATGGAATTCCCCCTGAAAAGGTGGTAACCATTTACAATGCAGTAGAACCAATCACGGAGGATGAGCGGGCAATCTACCGGAAAGGCATGAATGATAAAGTGGTTACTTTTCTGGGACGAATAACGCTTCAGAAGGGACCAGAGTATTTTATTGAGGCTGCAAATAAGGTTTTGGCAAAGATGGACAATGTCCGGTTTGTCATGGCCGGGAGCGGTGATATGATGCGCAGGATGATCAGGCGGACGGCGCGCCTGGGGATTACCGACCGCTTTCACTTCACCGGATTTTTAAAAGGCGATGACGTGTCCCGTATGTTTTCCATCAGTGATGTCTATGTGATGCCTTCCGTCTCCGAACCATTCGGCATAAGTCCGCTGGAAGCCATGCAGAGCAATGTGCCTGTCATTATCTCTTACCAGTCGGGTGTGTCAGAAATTTTGAAACATGCCATCAAGGTAAATTTCTGGGATATCGATGCAATGGCGGATGCTATCTACGGAATCCTCAATTACCAAGCGCTTTCGGACTATTTCAAAAAATACGGAAAACAGGAAGTGGATGACTTGAGATGGGAAAATTCAGCACGAAAAGTTAGAGATGTTTATAAATCAATTACTCACGTTTAAAAAAAAGTTGTAATATTGTACATCGAACGAGCAGAATGAAAACTATCTGTTTATATTTTCAGGTTCATCAGCCGTTTCGTTTCAGGCGATACCGGTTCTTCGACATAGGGAATGATCATTACTACTATGATGACTACAGTAATGAATCCATCCTGAATAATGTCGCAAACCGCTGTTACCTGCCTGCCAATAAAATTCTCCTCGATTTGATAAAGGAATACGGGAGCCGGTTTAAAGTCACTTTCTCAATCTCGGGTATTGCCCTCGACCAGTTCGAGCTTTATGCCCCGGAGGTGATCGAAAGTTTTCAGAAACTTGCCAGGACCGGCTTTGTTGAGTTCCTTGCCGAAACTTATTCCCATTCCCTCAGCTCCCTTTCCGATCAGGCCGAATTCGAAAAGCAGGTGAATGATCATAGTGCGCGAATCAAGGCACTCTTTGGCAAAACTCCCACCGTCTTCAGAAATACAGAACTCATCTATTCCGACGAGATAGGGTCGCAGGTGTCAGGGCTTGGCTTTAAGGCCATGCTTACCGAGGGGGCCAAACATGTACTGGGGTGGAAGAGTCCAAATTATGTATATTGCAATGCCATCAATCCCCGCCTTAAGATACTCCTCAGAAATTATAAGCTGAGTGATGACATCGCCTTCCGCTTTTCAAACAAAACCTGGAACCAATACCCGCTCACTGCAGAGAAATATGTTGCCTGGCTTAATGCCATCGACAAAAAAGAGCAGACGGTAAACGTATTTATGGATTACGAGACTTTCGGAGAGCACCAGGATGCCTCAACGGGGATTTTCGAATTTCTAAAGGCTCTCCCCGGCGCGGTAATGTCGCGTACACCATACCAATTTGCAACGGCCTCCGAAGTAGCCGATAGTCACCAGCCTGTTGCCGCCATCACCGCTGCTCATCCTATTTCATGGGCAGACGAAGAGCGAGACATCACCGCATGGCTGGGAAATGAATTGCAGCAGGCCGCCTTCAGGAAACTTTATGAATTGGCCCCGCAGGTCTATTCAACCGATGATCCCACCATTCACCTCGATTGGAAAAATCTTCAGACCGGGGATCACCTATATTATATGTGTACAAAAGTTCTGTCTGACGGAGATGTGCACAAGTATTTCAATCCCTACGACTCCCCGTATGATGCCTTTATTAATTATATGAATATCCTCAGCGATTTTGAATATCGTCTCAAAGGCATCCTGAACAAGGAAGGTTCTGTCCAGGAAGAGATTTCCCGGTTGAAGGAGGTCCTGGCAGAGAAGGATAAACTTATCAGTAAGTATGAAAATTCTTTTTTTTCTAATAAATTTTCTAAAACCCAAGTTCAAACCTTAAAGTCAATTGAAACTATGAAGAATGATGTGAAAACCCCAGAAGCAACTCCGGTTGCTGAGAGTGCTGCTGCAGCACCCAAGAAGCCTGTAAAGAAAGCTGCCAAGAAACCGGCTGCAAAAAAGGCTGTAAAGAAAGCTGCTCCTAAGAAAGCTGCTAAGAAAGCTGCTCCTAAGAAAGCTGCCAAGAAGGCTGCTCCCAAGAAGAAAGCCGTTAAGAAGGCTGTAAAGAAAGCTGCTCCTAAGAAAGCTGCCAAGAAAGCTGCTCCTAAGAAAGCTGCCAAGAAGGTAGTAAAGAAAGCTGCTCCTAAGAAAAAAGTTGCCAAGAAGGTAGTTAAGAAAGCTGCTCCTAAGAAAGCTGCCAAGAAAGTGGTAAAGAAAGCCGCTCCGAAAAAGGCCGCTCCGAAGAAAGCAGTTAAGAAGGCTGCCCCCAAGAAAGCAGCCAAGAAACCAGCAGCAAAAAAAGCCGCTAAAAAGTAAACCCTGAAAGAAGACCTTCAGGGTCTTCTTTTCTTATATAAAACCAACGATTATGACAAGCAAGCTGCTCAGTCCCGATTTTCTCTTTGAAGTAAGCTGGGAGGTTTGCAACAAAGTGGGTGGAATCCATACAGTCATTTCAACTAAAGTCCAAACGCTCCTGAACGAGCTTGGAAACAACTTTATGCTGATTGGCCCGGATGTTTACCGCGAGGACAGGGTGAACCCTGAGTTTACCGAAGATCCTGAACTTCTCAGGGACTGGCGGGAACACGCACTCACCGAAGGGATCCGGATTCGCATCGGAAGATGGAATATCGCCGGGAAACCTATTGTCATAATCGTTGATTTTACTACGTATATCAACCGCAAGGACGAGATATTCTCTCATTTCTGGGAAACGTATAAACTCGACTCAATATCCGGGCAATGGGATTATATCGAGCCCGCTCTTTTCGGATATGCCACCGGACAGGTCATCGAAAGCTATGTCCGCTATCATCATTACTACCGGGATAAAGTTATCGCTCAGTTCCACGAATGGATGACCGGAACCGGTATTTTATACCTGAAGGAAAAGCTTCCCCAGGTATCCACTGTTTTTACCACACATGCCACTGCCCTGGGCCGTTCAGTGGCTGGAAATGGCCGGCCGCTTTACAACAACCTCAGTTCATTCAACCCGGATGAACTGGCAAGGGAGTTTAATATCCTCGCCAAACAAAGCCTTGAAAAACTGAGCGCACGCAACGCGGATGCATTCACCGTAGTAAGTGATATTACCGCCCGTGAATGCAAACAGTTTCTGCAGAAGGAGGTCGATGTAATCACACCTAATGGATTTGAAGATTCATTTGTACCTTCTCCGGAGAATTATATGCCCCGGCGTATGAAGGCCCGGGAGCGATTGCTCCATGTAGCCTCTGCCCTCATGGGTTATACCCTTCCTGAAAACTCTTTTCTGCTGGCCAATAGCGGAAGATATGAGTTCAGGAACAAGGGAATCGACCTGGTTATTGATACCCTTGGTACACTTAATAAAAACCCCGGATTAGAACGGAATATTGTTGCTTTTTTATTGATCCCGGCTAATCATTATGGTGCCAGGAAAAACCTGCTGCGTAACCTGACAGGGGATTGTAATGATCCTCTCGACGGGAATTATCTAACCCATAATCTCCATGATGTGGAATACGATCCCATCATGAACAGGATCCGCTCAGCGGGGCTTACCAACAATGTCAACGACAGAGTAAAAGTTATTTTTGTCCCCTCCTACCTGAACGGTGACGACGGGATATTCAACCTGGGATACTATGACCTTCTGCCGGGCTTTGATCTTACCCTCTTCCCTTCCTATTATGAACCCTGGGGCTATACTCCCCTTGAAAGTATAGCTTTCTCCATCCCTACGGTAACAACATCTCTGAGCGGGTTCGGAATGTGGGTGAATAAGGAGGTTAAAGAGCCCGATCATGCCGTTTATGTCATCAAACGCACCGATACCAACGAAGCCGAAGTGGTTTCGGCTATGAGTGAAGCAGTGCTGAAGATATCTCAACTGCCTGCCGATGAGTTTGCAAAGGCTATGGAACGCTCACGCGAGATATCACACATGGCCCTCTGGGGGAATTTTATACAATATTATAAGGATGCTTATAAGATAGCATTAACCAAGGCAGAAGACCGGTCAGACCTGCATGTTCTTATTGGTCCTTCCGTCCAGGTGCAGAAACGTCCGGCTATCAGCGAACCCACCTGGAGTACCCTTACCGTGCAAAGCGACCTGCCTGATGCTCTTTCCCCGCTCGATGAACTGGCCAATAACATGTGGTGGTCATGGAATTTTGAAGCTCAGGAATTATTCGCACGGATCGATCCGCAATTATGGGAAGAGACGGAACACAACCCCATCCACCTTCTTGAAAGTACCGATTATAAAAGATTCCGGGATCTGGAAAAAGACCAGTCCTTCCTGGACCATATGAACTTTGTGATAAACAAATTCCATGAATACATGCTGGTGAAACCCGCTCCGGGAACACCTAAAGTAGCATATTTCAGCATGGAGTTTGGGTTGCATTCCTCTGTAAAAATATATTCGGGAGGCCTTGGCATTCTCGCTGGAGATTACCTCAAAGAAGCGAGCGATTCAGCTGCCGATATTGTTGGTGTAGGTCTTCTCTACCGATTTGGATATTTCGACCAGGTGTTGTCAATCAGCGGAGAACAGCAGGCTGGTTATAAACGGCAAACCTTCAGCCAGCTTCCACTTGAAAAAATGGTTACACCATCCGGGGACTGGCTGACCACTACACTGGTTTTGCCCGGACGTATTGTAATTGCCCGAATATGGAAAGTCATGGTAGGTAGGGTTCCCCTGTACCTGCTCGATACAGACCATGAAGGGAACCAGGAGAACGACCGTTCCATCACGCATCACTTGTATGGGGGTGACTGGGAAAACAGACTGAAGCAGGAATTACTGCTAGGAATAGGAGGTATCAGGGCCCTCGATGCGCTTCATATAGAACCCGATGTATTCCATAGCAATGAGGGCCATTCTGCCTTTATCGGGATTGAAAGGTTACGAAAATATATAGTTGATACAAGGCTTTCTTTTGAAGTGGCCAAGGAAATAGTGAGGGCTTCCACCCTGTTTACTACTCATACACCAGTACCGGCCGGGCATGATGCCTTTACTGAAGATCTCCTTCGAGTATATATAGCCCATTATCCCCAGCGCCTCAATATTAAATGGGATGAGCTGATGGCCCTGGGCAGATTCAATCCTTTCGACAAAACGGAAAAATTTTCGATGAGCGTGCTGGCTGCTAACCTCTCTCAGGAGATGAACGGCGTGAGCCGGTTGCACGGTGCAGTGAGCCGCGAGATGTTTGCCCCGCTGTATAAAGGATATTTTCCAGAGGAAAATCACATAGACTATGTGACCAACGGGGTTCACTATTTTACATGGACGGCCAAGGAATGGAGACAGGTATACGAGAATACATTCGGGGATGGCTTTCTGGAGGACCAGTCGAATAGTGAATTCTGGAAGAAAATTCACCATTTGCCCGACCGGCAGGTGTGGGAAACAAAACAAGGTCTCAAAACAAAACTCATCAAGGATCTGGAAGATCGTTTCCTTTCGGTTAAAACAAACCGGCACGAACACCCCAAACACCTTGTAGATATTGTTGAGCGCATAAATGACAAAGCTCTTACCATTGGTTTTGCCCGTCGCTTTGCAACATATAAACGGGCCGGGTTGCTATTCAACGACCTTGACAGGCTGGACCGGATGGTAAATAATCCAAACCGTCCGGTGCAATTTTTCTTTGCCGGGAAAGCGCATCCACATGACGGGGCAGGTCAGGACCTGATTAAACGTATTGTCCAGATCTCCCGGATGCCACAGTTCCTGGGCAAGATAGTTTTCATAGAAGGATATGACATGGAACTGGCCCGAAAACTCGTTGCCGGGGTTGACATCTGGCTCAACACGCCCACAAGGCCTCTTGAAGCTTCCGGGACCAGTGGAGAAAAGGCGGTTATGAATGGCACAATGCACTTCAGCGTTCTGGATGGATGGTGGTGCGAAGGCTATAAGCCAAATGCCGGTTGGGCCCTGAGTGAAAAACAGGTTTATGAAAATCATGAGTTCCAGAATGAATTGGATGCAGAAACTATTTATTATACTCTGGAGGATGAAATCATACCCGACTATTACACCCGCAATGAAGAAGGAGTGCCCGTGAAATGGGTGCAGTATATTAAAAATACCATCTCGGAAGTGGCTCCTCATTTTACAATGCGCCGTCAGTTGATCGATTACCAGGAGAAATTCTATTACAAGTTACAAAAGAGATTCCACGCCATGCTCGAGGATGATTTCAGCCTCGCCAAGGACCTTGCTTTATGGAAGAAAATGGTGCTACGTCGCTGGGAGAATATCGAAGTGATATCTGCCTGTATTCCCGACACCATGGTGCCAATGATCAAGGTGGGCGAAGAGCATCACTGTGAGGTGATTCTTGACCTGAACAAGCTGCTGCCTGAGGAGGTTGGAATTGAGTTACTGATGACTACCCTTAACGGGGAAATTAAAAAGGTGGTCCACAAGCAGGAGTTTCAGTTTATAAGGCAGGTTGAGGGGAAAGCTATTTACCGTTTGTCAATCAACCCGACCAAGCCGGGGACCTTCAATTTTGGTATGCGAATTTTCCCAAAAAACAAATCTCTTCCCCACAGGCAGGATTTCTGCCTGCTCAAGTGGATATAAGATAAAACGGATCGTATAAATAGGAATGCCGGGAACTCCCGGCATTTTTATTTATTTCATTCACTAAGAGAATGTTACCAGTCCATGAACTTCCCATCAGTAAAGTTTCCTGGTTGCGATTTTATTAAATACGATAGCAGTACGGCATGGAAGATACAACTTCAGGTAATTGTCCCCCGTTGAAGATAGTTTTCCAAGAACCTGGGCGTAAAAAATAAGGGACTGATCGATCCTCCCGAAGCCTCCATATTTGAAGTCATCCGTATTTAGCACAATGCGGTATTTCCCCGGATTTACTTTCACTCCGTAATCCGTATAAGAACGGGAAGGATGAAAATTGAAAACAAATAAATAATTCTCGCGTTCGAAAGCCAGCACCTGGTCAGGCTCACTTCCGTAGGTCCACACAGGGAATGGCTGAAGATACAGATTCGATGAGGAAATAAGCGCAATCATATCCTGATCGAACTCCCCCAACCAATGATACCGGAGCAATGGGTCATCGGCAATACTCCATTGCCGGCGGGCATAATGATAGGACCAGTTATTTCCTTCGCGTGGAAAATCGATCCATTCGGGATGACCAAACTCATTTCCCATAAAATTGAGATACCCCGAACCTGCGGTAGCCGCTGTGATCAACCTGATCATACGGTGGAGGGCGAGCCCCCTGTCAACCACCAGGCTCTGTGAAGTTTTAGCCATGCAGTCGTACATGTGTTTTCCAATCAACCGGAAAATGACAGTCTGGTCTCCTACCAGGGCCTGATCATGAGATTCAACGTAGTTAATGGTTTTTTCGTCTGCACGGCGATTGGTGAGCTCGTGATAGAGTTCATTCACATTCCATTTCTCATCAGGTAATTCCTTGATGATTTTAATCCAGTAATCAGGAGTACCCATGGCCAGCCTGAAATCGAAGCCATAGCCCCCGCTTACCTGAGGTGCAGCCAAACCTGGCATTCCGCTCATGTCTTCAGCAATGGTTATGGCCTGAGGATATAACTCGTGGATAAGTTTGTTGGCCAACATTAAATATACGATGGCATCCTCATCCTCCTGGTCATCAAAATACATGTTATAACCCGTAAAATCCCGTCCCAGGCCATGATCCAGGTATAACATGCTGGTAATCCCATCAAAACGGAATCCGTCAAAATGAAACTCCCCCAGCCAATATGCACAATTTGAAAGCAGGAAATGGATAACCTCTGGTTTGTGGTAATTAAAACATAGCGAATCCCATGCCTGGTGGTCTCTACGGGGACCTGTGTGAAAAAACATACCTGGTGATCCATCGTAATTTCCAATTCCCTCTGCCTCATTTTTCACGGCATGGGAATGCACCAGGTCCATGATCACGGCAACACCCGCAGCATGTGCTGCATCGATCAGTTCTTTCAGTTCTTCCGGAGTACCAAAGCGGGAAGAAGGTGCAAAAAAACTTGAAACATGATACCCAAAAGATCCATAATATGGATGTTCCTGTATTGCCATCAACTGTATGGCATTATATCCGTTTTTAATGATACGGGGCAAGGTATTCAGTCTGAATTCCGAGTAGGTACCTACCCTGTATTCCTCGGTAGCCATTCCAATGTGAGCTTCATAAATAAGCAAGGGCTTATTCTTCTGCCGTATAAAGGGATGTTTCCAGGCATGGGTTACCGGGGGATCCCAAACCTGTGCCGAAAATATTTTGGTTGTATCATCCTGGACCAATTTACGTGCCCAGGCAGGAATCCGTTCTCCGCTTCCTCCCTTCCAATGGATGAGCAGTTTGTATAAGTCACCGTGTTTCAATGCTTCCGGGGGCAGATTCAATTCCCATTCTCCTGCATTGGTGGATTTAAAAGCATACGCATCTATTACCTTCCACCCGTTAAACGTACCGATCAGATGAATGGAACTTGCATTGGGAGCCCATTCACGCAGTATCCAACCTGTTGTTGTTTTGTGCAAACCAAAATAAAAATGGCCCACTGCAAAATCTTTCAGGGTCTGTCCCCCATGCAAAAGCAAAGTCTCGGCTTTTCGCGACCTTGAAAGCCGTTCCTGGATCTTCAGAGCAAATGGTCTTAGCCAGGGATCATTCTGTACCAGTTCGGGTTCGTGTACCATGGAATAAAGGTACGAAATTTGCAGATACTTCCGGACAGCATCAGTCGGATGATGTAAATCAACAGATTTGATGATTTATCTATTTTTATTTATATTATTTTAGCTTTTTGTTAAAAGAGCTTGTTTATAACACAGAACCAGCTAAAAATTGCTCAATAAGCACCAGATGAGTCGATCCCTTTATTTTATTTATGCCCTGATATTCACATTTTTACATCCTGTGAATTCTCAAATTGACCGGAATGAAAAGGAACGTAACTGGATTCAGGCCAATGAAATCAGAGTAAAGGAACAAACGGACTACCGGTATGTGAACGGAGAGCTGGCCCGCAAAGGGTTTCTCAGTTCCAAAATGACATTCGACAAGGAGGGCCGTGTAACAGAAATTATCAATTATCTCAAAGACGGCCAGGTGGTCAATGTAAGTTCATATTCTTTTGATCCACGTGGTAATCAGAAGGAATTTATCAAGTATACCGGTAATAAGGCCAAACTTTCCTTCAAGCAAACCTATCAGTATGATGCAAACGGGAATAAAATAACCGAAACCGGCTTCAATGGTGCCGAAGAATACCGGAATTCATATTCGTATAATTCGCAGGGTAAGCTCATAGCCATCAACTATTTCCTTGAAGACAAACTTGACGAAAGCCGGCAATTTAAATACCTGGGAAATGAAGTGGAGGTGCTGGTTAACGATAGCGAGGGAAGCCTGAAATTCAGGATTAGAAACAAGCTCGACTCAAAAGGTAATATCCTTGAAACTGTGAAATTGGACAAATCCGGGACGCAACTTGAAAAGACAACCTTTACCTTCAACGAAAAAAATCAATTGCTTAAGGAGGAAAGCTATAACAAAGCCAATTTTGAAGAGCGTCTGAGCTATAACTATGATTCGGATAATAACCTGGTGGAGATATGGCATGAGAAAGCAGGAGGAGAAAAATACTTGAAGAATACCTATGCCTACCGTCCCGATGGCAGAATCTCGGAAGAAAAGTGGAGATCCTCCCCAGCTGCCGAATTCTCATATAAGAAATACGCCTATGATGGCAAGGGACAGTTAAAAAGCACTGATTCTTTTTTTGCGAGTTATAAATACCGGGTGTTGAGCAAATTCACCTACCGGTAGGATTTTCTTTTTCTCCAATTCCCAATGTAACGATGCTTCGAAAGATTTTAAATCCCTTTGCCGGAAGGCTGGATTATCATTGTTTTGGTTGTTGTCCTGATAATTCTTTGGGGTTGAAGCTGGAATTCAGCGAAGAGGGTGATAAGGTCCTGTCTTTTTGGGAGCCAACTCCTGAATATCAGGGTTTTACCGGGGTATTGCACGGTGGAATCCAGGCTACACTCCTTGATGAAATCGGAGGTTGGGCCATTATGGTTAAATTGGGAACTGCCGGAGTAACCAGTAAAATGGAGGTCAAATACCGCCGACCAGTTCGGGTTGATGAGGGGCCAATCCGTCTTGAGGCAGTTGTTTCCAGCAATGCCGGAAGGTTGGCTACCCTTCAATGTTCTGTTCACAATGCCGCAGACCAATTATGTACTGAAGCCATCATAGAGTACTATCTTTTTAATGAAGAAAGGGCAAGGAAGGAACTCTATTACCCGGGTAAGATGGCTTTCTTCAGCAATTCCGAATAGTTTTCTACAGGTGAAGTACAATTTCGACGAAATAATTGAGCGGGGAAATACAGGTTGCGTAAAATACGACCTCCTTGAAAGCCTTTATGGAAAGAAGGACCTGCTTCCATTCTGGGTAGCCGATATGGATTTCCGCACTCCCCCGCCTGTAGCTGAGGTGATCGAAAAAAAACTCCGGCACGGGATTTATGGTTATCCGGTAATTACCGACAATTTTTACCAGGCGATCATCCACTGGCTTACCAGGCGGCACGGATGGCAGGCCATGCGCGAATGGATAGTTTTTACACCGGGGGTAGTGCCTGCAATAAACCTTGCGGTAATGGCCTATACGAAGCCGGGGGACAAGATCATCGTCCAACCTCCTGTTTATTTCCCCTTTTTCTCCGCAGTGAAGAATAATGAACGCGAATTGGTTTTCAACCCCCTAAGGGAGGAGGAAGGACGGTATTTCATGGACCTGGAGGATCTGGAGCGAAAGGCCGGTAATGGTGCAAGAATCCTTATCTTCTGCCATCCGCATAATCCGGTTGGACGAGCCTGGACTATTGACGAACTTTCGGAGGTTTCGCGTATCTGTAAAAAATATGGATTACTCATACTCTCCGACGAGATACACGCTGATCTGATGCTTCACGGGAGGAAACATTTTCCCATGGCCAGCCTTGATGAGGAAACTGCTGCAATTACTGTAACCTTTATGGCTCCCAGTAAGTCCTTCAATCTGGCAGGGCTCACCAGTTCCTTCCTGGTCATTTCCAATCCCTCATTGAGGAAAAATTACATGGAAATACTTGAGCGCGTGCACATCGGGATGGGAAATACTTTTGGATTGGCTGCACTCGAGGCAGCCTACCTGGGAGGGGAAGACTGGTTAAACCAATTACTGGAATATCTCCGGGGGAATCTGGAGTTTCTCCTTCAATACCTTCGAAATAATCTGCCAATGATTACTCCTGTCGTTCCTGAAGCAACCTACCTTGTATGGCTTGACTTCAGGAAAACAGGGATGAGCCAGCAGGCAATCGTGGAATTCCTGGTTCATAAGGCCGGCTTGGCTCTGAATTCGGGCGGCACTTTCGGACCTGGAGGTGAAGGCTTTATGCGGATGAACATTGCCTGCCCCCGGGCAACTCTTGAAAAAGGGCTTCGTCAGCTTAACTCGGCCATGAAATCAGGATTCTGATACTATCGGATTCATGGAGTTTTCCGGAGCATAGAGGAAAAAGGGTGCAGCAACATAATCTGTAAAATTCCGCATTCCCATTAAAATTCCGCTTCAAGTTCATGGTATTCGTGCCACCTGGCATTTTGGAGAGCACGTATGATTGCACACGGAATGAAACAGCATAATTTCCAAGAAATCCTTAAATTTACGCGAAAGGGAACAGGCTCCGAACTATTAAGGATAAGTGGTGAATGAAGGATCCCGGGGAGGGCAGATAAACTGATACTTAGTAACATTAAGGGTCCTTTCCCGAATGGTCTTTCCAGATTTATATGTACGGAGAGACAGGATGATTATCAGCATGGCAGTAATACTTATAAGAAACGTATGAAAGTCAGGTATTCGATCGCAGCTCGCATAAATATTGCGTTTGGGGTGATTATACTGGCCGTTATCCTTAATTCCCTTATCTTACGAAGGGCATTTATCGGGTACCAGAAGGAAAATCAGCAGGTAACGGAAATTTTTGCTCCATCGCTCGGACAGTTGAACCTTTTACGACAAAGTGTCAATGAAGCTGCTCTCCAGGCTGAGTTTTGCCTTTTATCAGCGCATGCTGACAGTTTAAACAAAGCAGGGTTGAAGAATATAATCGAGGAACAGCTTCCTGGGTACCTGAAGGAGATAAGCTTTTATCAGGAACATTGGGATTCAACAAGTCAGGTTATGTTCCAGGCTGCAGGAGTTTCAATAAGGGATACTTTTAAGGTATTGCTAAATGAGGCCCTGGTTCGTTCCACCACTTTCCAGGAAAATAAGACTGCATCTCAATCTGCATTACCGGCCATTCTGTTGAATCAGGAGATAAACGATGCTGCCGGAAATGTATACCGGATCCTTGCTGAGCTAATAACGCGTGAGGAGGCTCAGGTAGAACAGACTCATTTGCGAATGAATGAGGCATCAAGGCAGTTTAACCTCTACATGAAGATAATGACCGGCCTTCTTATTCTCGTTGCACTACTGATGACCTTCCTGACCACCGGTGCTCTGGTAAGCCCGATACGCCGGATCCGGGATACACTCAACCAGATGAGTCAGGGTATTTTCCCAAGGGAAAAAGTAAAGGAAAGCAGGGACGAGATTGGAGATATGTCCATTGCCCTGAATTCCCTGGTGAGTTCTCTTCAGAAGATATCAGAATTCTCTGTTGAGATAGGTAAGGGGAACTTCGATAATGACTTTAAACCGCTCAGCGAGGATGATGTCCTGGGGAATGCCCTGATCAATATGCGTGATGAACTACGGAAGGCTTCCGAGGAGGAAGGAAAGCGAAAGAAGGAAGATGACCAGAGGAACTGGGCGACCCTCGGTCTGGCGAAATTTGGCGAGATATTGCGGCAAAATAACAACAACATTGAAGAACTTTCATATACAATAATTAGTAATCTGGTAGATTATACCTCGGCAAACCAGGGTGGCCTTTTCTTAATAAATAATAACGATCCGGACCATGTGTTCATTGAATTGGTTTCCTGTTATGCTTACAACCGCAAAAAATACATTGAAAAAACAATTGAGCCGGGTGAAGGCCTTATCGGCCGTTGCATACAGGAAAGAGCTTCAATCTACATAACAGATTTGCCTGAGGATTACATCCGCATCAACTCCGGTCTTGGAGATTCCAATCCAACAAGTTTGCTGATTGTACCCCTCCTGCTCAATGAGGAGATATTCGGCGCTATTGAGTTGGCATCATTTGAAGAGCTTGAACCTTATAAAATTGAATTTGTCGAAAAAATAGGCGAAAGCATTGCATCCACCATCAGCACAGTGAAGTTCAACATACAGACAGCCACTCTGCTCGATCAGTCAAGGCAACAGGCCGAACAAATGGCATCCCAGGAAGAGGAGATGCGACAGAATATGGAAGAATTGAGGGCTACTCAGGAACAGAGCGAGCGAAGGGAACTTGAGCTTATGCGGCAGTTAGAGGAGCTTAAGGAACGATATAATGCTCTCTCGAAAAACAAGGAGTAGGTTGAAGTACAAGTAATGTAATAATCCCTATCTATCGCTGATTGATGGGGCAAGAGAAATCTCGGATGCGGAAAAAAATCTTAATTGTTGACGATTCAGAAAGTCTGAGGGCTGTTCTGGTCTTTGTATTGGAGGATGCAGGATATGAAGTTTCTGTTGCCTCTGACGGTGTTGATGCACAAAAACATCTTAACGGCCAGGATTTCAATTTAATTATTACCGATCTGCACATGCCCAACATGGATGGGATTGAGCTTATACGGATTATACGGAACATGGAAGCCTACAAGCAGACCCCGATTCTTTTTCTTACCACCGAGTCGCAGCAGGAAAAGAAAAATGAAGCCCGTGAAGCAGGCGCAACAGGGTGGATTATAAAGCCTTTTCAGCACAACAAACTTATTGCTGCAGTAGGTAAGGTAATAAAATAATACAGGAAAAAAGAATTACTCTACTCAACCAATCAACAGGTTGGCCGAGGCGTATTTGTATTTAGTATACAAGGCTTTTCTGCTGATGGTAAGAGCCAGTGTAAGGGTGCCGATACGGCCGATAAACATCGATAACACCAGGATGGTCTTTCCCATGTCAGAAAGCAATGGAGTGATTCCGGTGGACAAGCCAACTGTTCCAAATGCGGAGATCTCCTCAAAGAGTATCTTCTCAAATTGGAAAGTAGGATCAGAAATGGACAGAAAGAAGGAGGAGATCCCAATAAGGGAGATTGAAAAAAGAACAATGGCATAGGCCCGTCCAACCACCTCTTCCTTGATAGACTGTTTAAAAAATTCCAGATTCTTCCTGCCGGTAATGGTTGCTATGGCTGATTTGGCCATTACTGCAAAGGTGGTTGTTTTTATACCACCTCCGGTTGAACCAGGTGAGGCACCAACAAACATCAGGAACATTAACACGATGATAGTGGGTGTAAAAAGTTGCGTAAAATCAACAGTGTTAAAACCGGCAGTACGGGGTGTGACAGACTGAAAAATGCAGGTTGTAACAGTACCAAAAAAACTCAGGTCCTTTAAACTGTTATTTCGTTCCAGGATAAAGAACAATAATGATCCGGTGAGTATAAGCAATAAGCTGGTATAAAGAACGATGCGTGTATTCACCGTAAGTTTCTTCCATGGATTGGTCCAGCGGTCCCGGATATTTTTTATACTGAACATATCCTGCATGGCCAGGAAACCGATCCCTCCGAGGAAGATGAGCGTTGCAACCGCCAGGTGAAGGAAATAAGAATACCGTACAGGTAATTCATAAAGGCCATTTGTATATGGAGAAAATCCCGCATTATTGAATGCCGAAACTGCATGAAAAATAGAGTAGTACCAGCGCTGCCCACTACTTGCAAAACTTACTTCGCTGCCCCAGAGAAAATAAATGAAAACAGTGCCTATAGTTTCAATCAGAATACTGAAATAGAAAATTTTACGGAGGATATGCCGGGTATCTGACAGGCCTTCAACACTGAGCATATCTTTCATGAGTGATTGGTACTTAACTCCTGCATTCTGCCTATAGAAGGTAGCAAAGAATGTGGCGAAGGAGATAATATTCAAGCCCCCCAGCTGAATAAGAAGCAGTATTACGAGCTGTCCTTTAAGCGTGAAATAAGTTCCGGTATCAACCACTGCAAGGCCTGTAACACAACTGGCGCTGGTAGAAGTGAACAATGCATCAATGAAACGAATATGATGTGCAGTGGTCATTTCCGGGAGCAACAGGAGCCCTGTACCGCCAAAGATTAGCAGTAGAAATGAAATGGTAAGCATCTGGTTTGGCCCGATACTCAGCTCAGCCAGGAACCGGCTACCCTTGCCAAGTTCAAGCGCAAAAATGATTAAAAAATAGATCTGGATGAAGAGGATAGTATAGGAGGGCAAATACCGGATGCCAATAAACTCAGCCAGATGGCCCGGACTAAAACCAAAAACCATGCGTAAAATCCAGATCAGGAGAAGACCTCCCATCATCATGCTTTCAAACCAATTCTGCTTGAAGAATTCCCTGATATCAAGGCTTAGGAGAAATTTTACCGTAAATTTGAAGAAATAGAAGGTAAGACTGGCAAGTACAATGGTTTTGGTAAGATGCGAGGACTGCGGTGTCTTCTGGAATCCATAATAATAGATGATTGCCCCCAGGGACGTTGCTGCAACAAAAAGTCCGATCACCCGGAGGGTATTCAGAATTCCATGCCGGTTGTCGTAAATCCGGAGCCTGATAAGTTCGCGCCAGTGGCTGAGTAAAGGTGTCATGTACCTCGCTGGTAAATAACCTTACTGGTTCACCTCAATGAACCTGTCGATATCTTTCACCTTACCAAAAACAACCAGAAAATCCTGTTCCTGGATGATGGTTTGTGATGTGGGCACCCCTTTAATATGATGTTCGGAATACATCGTTTTATCCTTGATGATTTCCTCAACATGTTTTAAGGTAACCAGACTTATATGGTATTTATCGCGGAAAGCAACCTCCTCAATTGTTTTCCCGATTATATCATGGGGGGTCTTGATCTCCGCTATCCTGTAATCATCCGGCAACTGAAGGTAAGAAACAAGGGAAGGATTCATCAACCGTTCGGCAACGATGGCACCTACCTCATCTTCCGGCTGAAAAATTTCCTTTACCCCGATTTTTTCCAGAATAATCTTCTGCCTTCTTCCGGCAGCACGTGCAATAACCCGCTCAACTCCCAACTCCATCAAGGCCACCGTACAAAGTAACAGGTGCTCAAAATCGTTCCCGATGGCAACTACAACTGCATCAAATTCCTGAAGATTCTGGGAGGCTAGGGCTTTTTTATCAATCGCATCCAGGGCAATAGCGTATGCAACATCTCCCGAAATAAAGTCAACCCGCTCCTGGTCGATATCAATCGCTAATACCTCAGCACCATTTTTTGATAATTCACGGGCGATGGATGTTCCGAACCTGCCCAGACCAATAACGGCAAACTTATTAGCAGCCATAATTTTATATTGAGAAAAACCCGACAAATGTATGTTTTTTCCCCCATCCTTATTCAATATATCGTAAAAAAATAAGTTCCTGCTTCAGTATTTCAATTCAGAATAATGCTGTTGGCATCGTAAGTAGGTTTGTTAACCGGGTGAATTCATCAGCAGGATAGTCATAAGGCAGATATACGGATCAGGTTTTCATGGAAGTAACCAACAGATTGATTTTGCAAGTAAATTCAATAAAAATTCCGCAATTTTGGAATAATGAATTCTCTCATTGAGAATCTTATTGTTATGCTTAATAATCTGCGCCTGAATAAAATTCTGACTCCGGCTATCCTCCTGGTTTCGCTGGTATCATTATTCACTGATGTAGCCAGTGAGATGTTGTATCCGGTAATGCCTGTATTCCTGCAGTCTATAGGCTTCTCGGTTTTGCTTATAGGCATATTGGAAGGCCTCGCCGAAATGGTGGCTGGTTTGAGTAAGGGGTATTTCGGACAATTGTCTGACAGGTTGCAGCAACGCGTACCTTTTATTCGCACAGGTTATGCCTTGAGTGCAATATCAAAACCTATGATGGCATTGCTTACCTGGCCCTGGTGGATATTTGTGGCACGTACCACCGACCGGCTTGGTAAAGGGGTACGAACCAGTGCCCGTGATGCCTTGCTGAGTGACGAAACTACGAAAGAACACAAGGGAACAGTGTTTGGTTTTCACCGAGCCATGGACACACTCGGAGCAGCCATTGGACCTATGTTTGCATTAGCCTGGCTGTGGTTTAATCCTGGTAATTACAAAGCCTTATTCTTATTTGCCTTCATTCCAGGAGTAATTGCCGTAGTTCTAACCTTTCTTCTGAAAGAGAATAGAATGCCATCGCAGGTAATCCCGGAAAAAACTCCGGGACTCCTCAGCTATCTGGGCTACTGGAAAAGGGCAGGTGTTCAGTACCGCCTGATCACCGGGGGCTTATTCGCTTTTACCCTGCTGAACAGTTCGGATGCTTTCCTGCTTTTATCTGTCAAAAGCAAAGGATTCTCCGATAACCAGATGATAATCTGCTATATTTTTTACAACCTGGTCTATGCCTTGCTCGCCTATCCCATGGGGCGGCTTGGTGACAGGATTGGATTAAAACGTGTAATACTCATTGGGCTGGCAATCTTTTCTATTGTATACGCAGGCTTCGGTGTAGCAAATACAAAATGGCATTTCATCATTCTCTTTTTTCTTTATGCCCTGTATGCCGCTTCTAGCGAAGGAATTGCCAAGGCATGGATAAGTAATCAGTGCAAAAAAGAAGAAACGGCCACTGCCCTGGGATTCTTCAACAGTCTTTCCAGTTTCTTTGCTTTTGCAGCCAGTTCCATTGGTGGCTTTATATGGTACCAGTACGGTCCAAAGGTGATGTTTCTTTTTTCATCCCTGGGAGTCGGGCTGGTAATTATCTACCTCCTGCTGGTATTGCGTAAAAACTAATCCTGCCTGCACCAGCAGGATTGAATCCTTCATGGAACAGCCTACTTTCTGTCATTCCCGCAATTGATTATTCCAATCAGAATAATTTATGGAATCGGGCTTCATGTTGCATCAATGTAACAGAACCAAAAATTCCGGACCATGCGTGCAAAAATGCCCGAAATGAATACAGGATCAACGGCTGACATTGCTTTCCTGTTGCTTATTTTCTTTATGGTGACCACCACCTTCGAATCTGACCGTGGCTTATTGCGAAAACTGCCCGAATGGGAAGAAATCCCTAAAGCATCGGAAGTAAACGAGCGGAACCTTTTACCGGTGTGGATCAATTCGCATAATTTGGTAATGATTCGCGGAAAACAACTGAGTATTCCGGAAATCCGGGAGGTAGTGAGGGAGTTTCTGCAGAATCCCGAAAATCGTTCTGATCTTCCCGATAAAACCCTGACAGCAATTGGTGAATTAGGGATATTTCCAGTAACCAGGGGAGTCATATCCATTCAGAACAGCCGTGAAACCAGTTACGAAACCTATATACATGTGGTAAGTGAACTGGAATCAGCCGGGATGGAACTGAAAAATGATTTCAGCCGGCTGCATTTTGGCAAAAACTATTCCGAACTGGATGAAGCAATACAGAACCTGGTAAGAAAAGCCTGCCCGTGCATGATTTCTGAAGCCGAACCAGTTGGACGCGGTGACTAATTATCCTAATCCTGATGATGAAGATCATCAGACTGGTTGAACAGGGTAGCCTTAATCATGTTTCCTTTGCATGAGGAAATAACCACGCCCTTACCATTACCCATAATGAAGAATTCGGATATAAGCTTTCAGGAAGGACAGATTGTTTTTATCCACAATAAAGTTGCTGAGATAAAGGAGGTTCGTGAGAAAACTCTGATCCTCGAAATTGCAAAATGCAACGAACTTACCGAATGCAGTAAGGGGAAGGTTGATGTGGTTACTTTCGGTACGGAATTTTTCTAGGAAACGGACAATCTTTCTGCACTACATCTGATCTGCTGCAAAAATCAGGTTGCACACAAAGCAGAAATCGCATACAGGTGGGCAATTCACTTTTTCCTTTCAATGAGGGCCAGCGTCTCTATATGGCGGGTAAGCGGGAAAAAGTCCAATGGGAACAAACCGACCGGCTCATAACCTGCTTCAGACAAATCCTTTAAATTTTTTCCCAGAGTTCCCGGGCTGCAGGAAAGATAGGCTAACCTGACAGGCTTCAACTGGTGCATGATCCAGTTAAGTGTTAAAGGATCTATCCCCGTACGCGGAGGATTGACATAAAGCACTGTTTTCTTTCCCGGTTTTGCATTTTCAGTCAGCCAATCATTCAATTGGGGTATTCTTTCTTCACATTTTCCCCTCAGGATCGTAGCTCCAGGTACATTCACCGCTGCGCAGCTTACTGCCTCACCTCCCAGTTCCGCCCCAATGGTTTCAGATCCACTTCTGCTCCAGTATTTCAAAGAATTTCCTGTTCCGGAATACAGGTCCACCACCAGGGTACCCGGCCCTGGTTCAAGCCAGTTACAGGCCAATCGCAAGGAGTGGTGATATAGATCAGGAAGGAGCTGTTGAAAAGAAGTGGGCCCGTATTGCATTCCCCTTTCATCCAATGACCAGGGGTTACCCCAGAGAAGGACTCTGGGCGTTTTTTCGAACAAGCGCTTACCTGCTGCCGGGTTGGAGTGTACCCACAATCCTTCCAGTCCGGCTTCCTTCAGTTGAACCTTCAACTCCTCCTTAAGCCAATCGGCTGAGGCAACTGACCTGGTCCGGATGATCAGTGTGAGTTGTTTGTCGTTTTGTACATAGTAAATAAGTGGAAAGGATTCCGGTCCAGGGAGTGATTTTCCTAGAATTGCCGTGAACCGGTTTATTTCCGGGCTATGGACCGGGCAGTCGGGAATTGGTATCAGGTCGTCCCGGTGTATCATGCCAAAGTTCCATCGGTCTTTGCACCATTCAGCGTGCAATACAGTCTTCTTCCGATACCGTAGTCGATCCGCCAGAGCCACTGATTTCACAGGCTCAATCAGGTCAGCCCAGGGAGCCAGAATTTTACGAAGAAAGTTATATTTCTGCGCAAGGCTGTCCTCCATGGAAAAACTGCGATGTGAACAAGCCGGACAAACCGGATTACAGCCCGTGGGGAGAAGAGGTTTTATACCGGTATTTGCCATCACACAAGGGCAGAATAGGTTGAAAAGGCTGTTTCGACATTCTCCAGATAGTCAGGCTCAGCCTGCTCCGTCGTTCCAAAAAGGGCAAGGTATTCAATATTTTTTCCCTTCACCAGGGGTGCAAAACAAATAGATTCAGCATAAATGCCCGATTGACTTGCCCACTGAAAAACATCCCGGATAATGCGTTCATGGACCTTCCTGTCTTTCACAATTCCACCTTTCCCGATAAAACCGGGCCCAGCCTCAAACTGTGGCTTGATCAGAAGTACCAGTTTTCCGGCAGGTGCAAGGAAATTGATGAGACCGGGCAGGATATGTCTGAGTGAAATGAACGAAACGTCGGCAACAATATAATCACAGGGAATATTCCCCAGCTGGTCGGGTTTAAGGTCTCTGAGATCGGTTTGTTCCAGCGATTTTACACGAGGATTTTTCTTTAGTGCCGGATGGAGTTGATCTTTTCCTACATCTACAGCATAAACGATACTTGCTCCGTTTTGCAGGGCACAATCGGTAAAACCACCGGTGGAGGCACCGATGTCCAATACCCTTTTTCCCTGCAGATCGAGGTTAAATTGTTGCAGCGCTTTGGCCAGTTTAAGTCCGCCGCGACTCACAAATCCGAGTGGTTCCTGGTATTCTATGGTATCGCTGGCATGAACCGGCACAGAACATTTGCTTGCTACAACTCCATTTATTTTCACACCGCCTGATTCAACAGCCAGTTTTGCCCGTTCCCTGGAGGGGGCGTATCCATTATCAACAAGGTATTTGTCCAGTCGGCTCAAGGCAAAATATTGAGGCAGATATTTCTGCAAAATTAAGAAAAGTCAACAGACCCGCTCCCCATTCTATTAGCCATCCTGATAACCCGGACAAGGTCACCAGCCGCTGCGGGGTGCATACTTCTTCTCCTGGAACGAAATCCTCTTTGGTCACTAAGAATGACCCGGGTCAAAGCCCTTTCCTTCGTGATATATGGCGATGAGCCGGCGTATCGCAGTTAATCAAATATATGATCCTTGTTCAATCCGCGGATTGATTTTCTCCGAAGAAACAGAAAAATGATAAAATGAGCCAGGAGCAGGAGTCCCCAGATAAGAATGGTATAATGAAGAACAGTAATTGATTCGTACTTTGAAGGACTACCAAATCTGAACCAGAGTTCTGAGATGAGGCTCCAGATAATAAAGGAATACAGGTTGGACCTGAATCCAATGTCGAAAAACTGCAGTTCCTTTCTGCTGGCATAGCCTGTTAGAAAACCGGTGGCAAAGGTGATTACGGCAAAAGCTACGGCAATCCACCAAACAAGACTAAACTGTCCCAGGTCAAGTGACCGGCTGAGCATTATTCTGAAGATCGTTGTATATCCTGCAAAAAGCAGCATAAATACGAAGAGAAATTTTGATTTCCACATCATAGGGCATCCTCCTTTATGTTTAGTAAGTTTTTAAGTTCATGGTTGAAAAACAGACGAATATTCCGGTCAACAAATGCCTGGAGTAACTCCGTCCCGACTGAGGTTAGCTCATAATACTTCCGCTCGGGACCCTTATTCCCCTTTCCGGTAGTGTACTGAACAATCCCGAGGTGATGGAATTTCCGGAGGGTGCGATACAAACTCATCTCTTCACAGGCTATGGTGCCTGCAGAAAGTTTTTCGATTGAATCACGCAGTTCTTCAACATATTTGGGCCCTTCTCTCAGGGAGAGGAAGATCCAGAGAGTCAACTGCCCCTTTTTGTAGGTTTCCTCCCAGGCTTTTAATAGCTCGTCCAGATATTCTTTTTTCATATTTGCACTATAAGTATTATACAAAAAGTATAGTACAAATATACCATGAAAATCTCTAAATCCAAGAAAAAAGTGTTTTATTTTATTTTTTGTGCTATTCCTCACTGGATTAAGGGTAAGGGCGGTTTAAACTGTACTTTTATGAATTACACCTAATAACTAAATCCTGATTCTGTGAAAAAGTCCCTGTTCTTCCTGTTGTCCCCTGGCAGATTAATTTTGCTTTATACCCTGTTCTTTCTTATGGTAATACCCATCTCAGGACAGAAAGGACCGGGGAAATCCGGTAAGAAATCTTTTCAGGCAGATCAATCCTGCAGGTCACCGCTGGTTGTGAGCCTGCGGGTGGCGGATGCTGATAGTACCCTGGCTTCTTTTTCTGCCGCACGTCCGCTTGACACCATTACTTTTCTGTGCCTGGGCGCCCGCGTTCTGGAGGTATACGACGGAGCCGGAAACCTCTATCTCCGTAAGCCGGTCATGGACATGGGATCTTTTATCGCAGGAGGGGCTCTTGGCAAACAGCGGATGCAACTGCTCGACCAGGATGGAAAAGAACTGAAGCAGTTTGCATTTTTTCTGGATGCGAAGACAAGCATTAATGATGGTGGACCATACCGCGAATTATTCGACCTCCTTTATAAAGGAATGTGTGTGTATTCTCCAAACGGAGTGGAATCTTCTGTATTCAATGGGAAAACCTACAATTATTTTGTTTCATGGGTACTCGATAATTACAATACCAACCTGGGTATGCGCTATTTCAGTCCATACGCCTCAGGGATGATTGATCTTTTCAGCCAGGTACAGTGGAATGACGGGATGATTCCCAGCAACATCCAGCGGGGCAGGCCGGGCTATTATGATGTTGCCTATGGTGCACTGAATTATGTTAAACGATTCGGTGATGTATTTTTTGTGCGGCAGCCCAATGAAAACCATGTGGAATATCTGTTTGTGAACCTGTTTTATAAGGCCTGGCAGGCAACCGGGGATGATATCTGGATGAAAAGTAAACTCCAAACAGCCGAACGGGCTCTTGATTACAGTGTACAGGACAGTCTGCGATGGTCAACCCGCTTTAAATTGCTTAAACGGCCCTACACCATTGATTCCTGGGACTTCCAGGTGGATGATAAATATACACCGCAGGATGCCCTTACTCCTACCATGTGCGTTGTACCCGGAAAAACCAAATTTGGAATTTTTTACGGAGATAATACAGGTTATGCTGAAGCCTGCAGGCAACTGGCAGTGATGATGCGTCGCGCAGGAGATATAAGAGGTGCAGAAAAGTTTGAGAAGAGGGCCGTAGAAATCACTACGAGACTAAATGCACTTGCCTGGAATGGTCATTTCTTCACGCATTTTATCGATGAGGATCCATCAGTACAGCGCGATCTGGGTGTGGATGAGAAAAGCCAGATATCCCAGTTCAATGCTTATTCCATTAACAGGGGGCTCAGTCATGAACAGAATGTTGCAATCATAAAGACGTACCTTAACCTGCGTGACAACCTGCCTCCCGGATCTCCGGGAGAATGGTATTCGATATATCCCCCATTCGAAAGGGGATTTGGAGGGCATAACCAGAAATGGCAATATATGAACGGTGGAATTGCCGGGCATGCCATCGGTGAGCTGGCCCGGGGTGCTTATGAGAACGGTTATGAAGAATATGGTTCCAACAACCTGGACCGGTTACTCGAGTTAGGGACAAAATATGGTAAGGGGGAGCGTATCTGGTTTGCGTATACAGGCGCTTATCCTCCACCCCCTGCGATTCATTATACCCCGGTGGATATCTCCCCGTATGCGAATATGGATACCTGGGATAAGGGCAGTTCCAGGGTTCCTCGGTGGATGGTTGAACAGGAGGGGAATGATATGAGGAATCTCCCTGTTGGCTTACAGACTTTTTCCGGCGTCCCTTTTCTGATAGCCGATCCAGCCAATAATGACAGACGATCAGTAATCGGGCTTTCAGGCCAGTTAAAAATTCCTGAAAATTTTAAGCATTGGGACCAGAAAGCCAGTGGGGAGTCAGCATTTTGTATAAATTGTTTTCCGAAGGAAATAGTCATTCCAGTTAATGCAAATGCAGGTGCTATCCACTTGTTACATACCATAGGCACCTCCGGTTCGGAAGGAGTGGCAGCCCTGGTTGAGTTTCAGTATGCCGACGGGAGCAGCAGGGCACAGTACCTTATGAATGGGAAGCACATTACAGGCTGGTGGTTTCCGGATCTGAAAAACAATAATGCCAGTGTAGCATGGAGAGGCCCCAATTTAGTGTCAAATGATGTGGGTATGGTGATGGTGGCAATTCCAAATCCGGAGCCGGGTAAAAAGATTTCAAAACTTCGTTTCAGAGCCTCCGAGGATCGGGGGATTTATGTCCTGGCAGCATTGACACTGGCCGATAATCCACCATACAATCCGCATACACCGCAGTCCTATGGGGGTCCCGACAACTGGGCAGCAGCACTGGGTATGGCTGCCCTGGTGGAAGGATTGGCAGGTGTCACTGATCAGGATGTACTTTTTAAACAGGTACGCGTTGCTCCCCGCTGGATAACATCCCGGTCACAGAATGCATGCGTTACCATCCGATATGCCGCCTCTGACGGGTATGTGGCCTATACTTATAGTCACCAGCCAGCAGGTCGAAAAATCAGCATAACCCTTACAGGCGGCGGAGAGCAGGCTTTCTGCCATCTGCTGCTGCCTCCCGCCGTTGAGAAAATCCAATCGGTTTTGGTAAACGGTGTTCCGGCCAGCTATATGATAAATCAAATAGAGAATTCACAGTATGCCGACCTGACCCTTCACCTTCAGGGTCTTCAAACGATTGAGTTAAACTACTGATCTGGCCTTGTTTCCTTTTCAGGTTGGGTATCCGGTTGTTTTTACGATATTTTAAGCGGGAGGACATCCCTGATGTTCTGCCATTTGAGTTGCATTATTACCTGTGCAAATTATTCAGACATGTAGATAATCGGGGCAAATTAATTTACTTTTGAATATTGCACAGGAATCATAATATACCCAAATATGAAACGCAGAACATTTATAAGAGCGAGTTTGGGATTATCCATGGGGACCAGTTTACTTGCTGTTTCCGGCTGTAATAAAAATAATGTAGTTATGAAAAAGCAATTCATCCATCATGTGTATTTCTGGCTGAAAGATCCTGCTGATAAAGCTGTCATTATGAAATTTGAGCAAGCCTTGAAAAAGCTGGTAACAATCGACTCGATATACCAGTATCACCTGGGTAAACCTGCCTCCACCCGGCGCGATGTGATTGACAGCAGTTACCAGTATTCCCTGCTCACCGTGTTCATCGACCAGAAGGCCCATGATGACTATCAGGTACATCCCGTACATGATGAATTTCGTGTGGTGGCAGGAGAATTATGCAGCAAGGTGCAGGTCTACGACAGCATACCCATGGAGTAGATTTTCCGTTTGGTATAGTTTTTGGAATACAAATTTAAAATGTAAACAGATGAGAAAGTTCATCCTTCTATTGCTCATAGGGAGCATTCTGTATTCCTGTAAAACGCAGGACCTTTATCTGAGCGTGCTTGAACCAGCACCGGTTACCCTTCCGAACTATATAAAGAAGCCCGGAGTGATCAACCGGACCCAGGTTTCGGAGTCAACTAAAAACATGGATAAAGTAGATAAAGTGCTGTCGCTTGAGGGGGCCGAACTTGATAAAGAAGGGGCGTCTGCCTGTATTGCCGGACTTAGTAACGAGTTACTAAAGAACAAACGTTTTAATGAAATTGTGAATGTGTCGGCACCCGGACTTTCTACCACAGGTAGTGGGATATTTCCTGCTCCGCTTGGTTGGGAAGAGGTAGATCGCTTGTGCAAACAGAGTGGTACTGATGCACTCTTTTCGCTTGAGATGTTCGATACGGATACTAAAATTGATTATTCACAAACCAAAAAAGAGGTTAAATCTCCCTTGGGCATAGTCCCACTTATTGAACACCATGCCAGGATGCAAACTCTGGTGAAAACAGGCTGGCGAATTTATGACCCAAAAAACAGGGTCATTGTCGATGAAATACCCATGTCCGATGAGATTACATTTTCAGGAGATGGCATCAACCCGGTCGCAGCCGCCAAGGCACTTATGGGGAGAAAAGACGCAGTGAAGCAGGTGAGTGAACAGGTGGGTCAGGCATATGCCATGCGCATTATCCCTTACTGGATAAGAGTTTCCAGGGAGTATTATGTAAAAGGAACTGATAATTTCAAGATCGCCAAACGCAAAGCGAGGACCGGGAATTGGGACGAAGCCTCCAGGCACTGGGAAAAAGAATTAAACAATTCAAAAGCCAAAATTGCAGGGAGAGCATGTTACAACATGGCCATCATCAATGAGATCAACGGGAATCTGGATGAAGCGGTAAAATGGGCACAAAAATCTTATGAAGATTACAATAACAAGCGAGCACTTAACTATGTGCGAATCCTTGAAAACAGGAAAGCAGCCAACAGGGTATTGGACCGACAAAATACCGAATAATTACCTTTGCAATTTGCCCGGGGAGAAGCCCGGGTTTTTTCTTCCTCCTGCTTTTGTTTATGTGTCACAGAATACTATGAGAGGATGAACCTGTATTAATATTACCACGCAGGCAGATTCCCTTTTTTATGAATTTTTCAAGTAACAGGGCATATACTTCTGTGGATTAGAAAAAGCCTCAACAGACTTACATTTATGATGGGGATTGATTTTCAGTAGAAAATACACTGGAAAGGGAGAAATTTTGGTCAATTCGCGGGAACCTGTATTACCTTTATTCCATCCGGAACGATAAAAGAGGAAAGCTTATGCAAGTACTTCCTGTCCTGAATATACGGTTTGTGTTTTTCTCTGCCGTTTTATTTTTTTTACATGCATGTTCCCACGATACGGATAAACCTGCAGGAGGAAATGATATCTGGGATCTGAACCTGAAAGCACCTCCGCATTTCATTTCACAGAATTATATTGAGATTGATAAAATTGCACGAATATCAAGATTTCGTTCCGGGGTGGGTCATGATTATTCCGATTTCACTGAGCATTGCCGGAGCATGAAACATTACTTTGAGCCCTTGCCCGGGGTGGATTGGACAAAGGTGAAAATTTATTCTCCTGTAACAGGAATTATAACCCGGATGGAACAGGAATGGAGCGGAACGAAAATTGAAATTGCCTCCGCAGAATACCCGGCTTTCCGGTTTTCTATTTTCCACATAGTACCAGCTTCATCCTGGACCATTAACCAGGCGATTACAGAGGGAACGCTGCTTGGGACCCACGTTGGGACTCAGACTTATTCTGACATTTCAGTGATTGTAAATGATATAACGAAACAAGGGAGAATGGTTTCCTGGTTTGATGTTATAACTGACGGGCTTTTTGCAGAATACCAGGCTGCAGGGATTGGCACAAGGGAGAGCATGATTATTCAAAAACAGGAACGGGATCTCCACCCACTTACCTGCAACGGGGATACTTTTATTGGCGTCGACTCACTGGATGCCTGGGTAAACTTAATACACTAAATATCCTCCGGATTTCCCTCTTGGAAAGCTTCATGGAGAGAAAGATTCCGTAATCGCGGTGCCGAGGCAGCAAGGAATAATACTACCACCAGGGTCATGGCACCACCGAAGATCACTGAGGGGACAAGCCCCAGAATCCTTGCTGCAACACCTGATTCAAAGGCTCCCAGTTCGTTGGATGACCCGACAAAAATGCTGTTTACCGAGGCTACCCGTCCTTTCATTTCTTCCGGAGTAAAGAGTTGTAGAATCGTCTGGCGGATTACCACAGAGATGTTATCGCACATCCCGCTAATTAACAGGAACAAGCCGGAGAGCAGGAACCACCTGGAAAGTGCAAAACCTATGATACACAGGCCGAAGCCGGCTACCCCGAGAAACAGGTACCTGCCTGTATGATGCAATGGAGGACGCGATGCAAGGAAGAGCGACATGATGATTGCTCCGATGGCAGGACAAGCCCTCAGAAATCCGAGTCCCTCCGGTCCTACATGCAAAACATCGGAGGCGAAGACTGGAAGCAAGGCCACTGCTCCACCAAAAAAAACAGCAAACATATCCAATGAAAAGGCGCCCAGTAATATCTGGTTTCTGAAGACAAAGGAAATTCCCTCCCGGATATTGGCTAACATATTTCCATGTGCGGCATCTGATACCGGGCCCTGACTTTCTACCCGTTGCATCAGCAGCCAGGAGGAAAGGTAAAAACAAAATACAGTGAGATATGCGGGTGTGATGCCGAAGAATCCATACACCAGCCCACCAATTGCAGGTCCGGCTACCGCTGCAATGTGCCAGTTGGCGCTGTTCCAGGTGGCAGCATTGGCCAGCAATTCACGGGGCACCAGTTGTCCAAGCAATGCAGTATGTGCCGGCATGAGTATACCACGGACAAGTCCCGTGATAAAAAAGGTGATGTAGATCGGGAAAGATCCGACCTTCTCAAAGGCATGCAGACCCGGTATACTGTAGAAAAACAGGATTCCTGATCCTAGCAGGAGCAGGAGTGAAGTGTTTGTGATAATCTTTTTCCGGTCCAGTATATCGACAAAATGTCCGGCGAAGAGTGAGACAGAAATCTGAGGTATCACTTCTGTAAGACCGATCATTCCAAGGGCCAGCACACTACCTGTAAGACTGTACAGATGCCAGCCCACAATCACACTCTGCATGAGGGTGGCCATGGTCATGAAGAAGCGGAAGAAGAGAAAATTGCGGAAATTGGGCAGGTGCAATACTGCCGCTGCATCACCGGAAAAATATTTGGCAAGTTTGTTTAACATGGACTGTAATATTACCAATATTCCCGGCAACCGGAAACATTGTTGCCCGAATACCCTGCAGCGGGTTGCACATTTTCTTGCAGTTTTTGATTAAAAACTGCTTTAAATATTTTCATATTCAACATTTTGGGGCTTGGATTTATTGTAACTTTTCAGTGCTTTTCGAGTGTCCGGGCTGATGGGAATTTACACTTATTTTATCCATGGACCTATGAACTCTCCTTTCAAATTTCTGGACAGCTATACCTCAGAGGACAGTGCGCTGTTCTTTGGACGGGATGCTGAGATCAACGAGATCTATCAAAAAGCCATGCATGGTAAGATACTGCTGGTATACGGAGTATCTTCCGCTGGGAAGTCATCGCTGGTGCACTGTGGTTTGGCCGGGAAGTTCGGGGAGAGTGCCTGGAATCCACTCACCATCCGCAGGGGTAACAGTTACCCGGAGAGCGTGGCTACTGCGCTCCAGGGCCGGGTGATGAAACCGGAACCAATAGGGGAGGTGACTGCCGTCTACCTGAGGGAGTTGATCAATCAATTGGTTCAGACCGATAACAGGCCGGTCTACTTCATTCTGGACCAGTTCGAGGAGATCTTCATTTTCGGGGACAAGGCAGAGCAGCAGCATTTGGCAGAACTGATCAGGGATTTATGTGCTGAGCCGGAAGTCTGCAGGTTTATCCTGGTGATCCGGGAGGAATACCTGGCCGAGACTTCGGAATTTGAGAAGGTGATCCCGGATTTTTTCACCAACCGGATGCGGGTGGAGCGGATGTCACTAATGAATGCACAAAAAGCTGTGGAGGGCAGCTGCCGGGCCACGGCAATCCGTTGCGAGGAGGGATTTTCAGCAGCCTTGCTGGAACGGCTGAGCCCGGAACGGATGGATGTGGAACTCACCTACCTGCAGGTAGCGCTGGAAAAGGTATTCCATTTGACAGTTGAGAAGGAATCTGAAGTAGATTCTGGCATAACTCCGTTGGCATTTACGCAGGACATCCTGGATGACCTGGGTAACACGTCTGACCTGCTGGGCAGTTACCTTGATGAACAAGTAAGTGCGATGCCGGACCCGGAAACAGCCCTGGCGGTACTTAAAGCCTTTGTCTCGGTTAAAGGAACCCGCAGGCAACGAACCATAGAGGAAATCCGGGAGTTTACGCGTGCACTGGGCAAGCCGGTGGATGAAGACCAGATCCGGGACCTGGTACAATCGTTTATCATCCGCCGGTTGCTGCACTTCCGGGACAGTTATGGGCGGTATGAACTGCGGCATGATGTGCTGGCCGCAAAAATCTTCGAACAGATCACCCTGGTGGAAAAGGAACTGCTGGATATCCGGCAGTTCCTGGAGAATGCTTATGAGAACTGGCAGAAACGGGGAGTACTGCTTTCAAAAGAGGATCTGGATTATATAGCTCCTTATGAGAGCAGGCTGTTTCTTCCAAAAGCCTTCGAAGCATTCATCGAAAGGAGCCGGGATGAACTGGTTCGGAGAAAGCGACGGTTCAAGAGAATTGCAATCTGGACTTCTTTTGTTCTTTTTTGCGCCCTGGGGAGCCTGGCAGGTTGGGCGTTGGTTGAGAAGCAAAAATCCGATAAGAATTCCCGGGAAGTGCAGGCCCGTAACTATAGTCTACTGGCAAAGCAAATGGAAGAAACAGATCCAACCCAGGCCTTTCGGCTGGCGGAACACTCCTTGGAATTGGATAACAACAAACAGTTCAGACAAATAATGCAAAGAATCTACATGAATAATATCTTTTATAATGTATTATACAAGGATCTGGACGATAATGATATATACATTTCCCCTGATTGGAAAAAGGTTCTTACTTGTTCCGGGGATGGTACTCTTCGGCTTTATGATAGTACGGGAATCGTAAGTAAGATCAGGGGACATTTGGATCAAGTAACTACTGCCGAATTTTCACCGGATGGGAATCGTATTATTACAGGATCCTGGGACAAAACTGCCCGATTATGGGATCTATCAGGAAAACTATTGAAAATTTTTTCAGGTCATGAATCAGTCCTCACTTCAATTATTTTCTCAACTGATGGAAGAAAGTTTCTCACGGGTTCCTGGGATGGAACAGTTAGATTATGGTCTATTGATGGGGGAATGCTCAAGATTTTCAGAAAGAAAAATGAGTCATTGTCAGGAGGGATTTTTTCTCCGGATGGGAAATCAATTTTTACTGGAGCATGGAGTGGAATGGTTTTTCAGTGGGATACAACTGGAAGGCTCTTAAGGGAGTTCAAGGGTCATTCAAAATTAATAAGAGCAATTGCACTGGCTCCAAATGGAAGAGCAATTATTACAGGCTCAGACGATCGCACAGCAAGGCTTTGGGATTTATCGGGGAAGGTAATACAGGAATTCAAAGGGCATAAAAATTCTGTTACTGCAGTTACATTTTCCACTGATGGAAATACAGTCATTACAGGATCAGTGGACAATGAAATTAGACTTTGGGATCTTTCTGGTAATTTACTGCAGGTGCTTCGGGGGCATACTGGAGAAATTATTTCATTCGCCATTTCTTCAGATGGAAATAATCTATTATCAAAATCCTGGGACCGGACCGTACGGGTATGGGACCTGAGTGGCAGTATGTCACAAAAAATCATGTCTTACTTTACTGTAACTGCCCAGGGCTATTCTGCTGATGGTAAGAGAATTCTTTTAGGCACAAATGATGGACAACTTAGTATGTGTGACCTTTCGGGCAATTTGATTTTTGCAATAAAAGGGCATACACGAGACATCTGGTCGGTAAATTTCTCCCCCGACGGGAAGAGCATTCTGACGGCATCCTGGGATAATTCGGCACACCTGTATGATCTATCAGGTAAACTGCTGCAGGAGTTCAAAGGCCACAAAGGGGAGTTGTGGTCTGCCGTTTTTTCAGCCGATGGGAGGTATATTCTTACAGGGTCCTGGGACAGGACGGCCCGCCTCTGGGACCTGTCTGGTAAAGTCTTGACAGAATTCATAGGACATTCTGACAAAGTACTGGCAGTAGCTTTCTTTCCAGATGGTAAGCGAATACTTACAAGTTCAGACGATCTTACAGTGCGCATCTGGGATATAAACGGGAAAGTCCTGAAAATTCTCAGGGCACATACTGCCCCGGTTAAAGGTATCATTGTATCTCGAGACGGAAAACGATTTCTCACTTCTTCCGTGGATGGGACAATCCGTTTATGGGACCAGGAAGGGAATTTATTGAAAGTTTATGGTGGCCATAAAGGAGATACTAACGGGATGAAATTTTCGATGGACGGAACTAAAATTCTATCAGCATCAGGAGACAAAACTGCACAACTGTGGGATACATCAGGGAATGTTCTTCAGGTTTTCAATTGTACTGATAAAGTAGGATCAGTTGCTTTTACACCAGATGAGAAAAGTATTTTCACGGGATCTGAAAGTGAGATAAGGCTCTGGCAGGTAAAACCTCCACTTTTCTCTTACAAGGTTAAAGACCAAATCGGGAATTTATCAATTTCACAGAAACTTGATCACGGACTAATAACCTACAAGCAAATATTGAAAGAAGGTAATGTAGATGCATTGTTTGAGGCCGCACAATATTACGAAAATCTAACCACATCAATTGGAGAAGATGATAGGAAATTGGAAGCCCTCACTTATTCGAAGAATCTTCTGATTGAGTCATTACAATTAAATAATAAGGTACGAAGTTTATTATTATTAAATAACATTTATATCGATGTTTTTCAAATCACGCATGATAGTGTAAGCCTAATATCAGAGATTTCTGAAATCCATAAGGTATTGTTAGAGACATCAAACATTGAGGAATTACAGCAAATTTTCTATAAATATGTTGAAACTTATAAGCGGTTGTATTATAACGGAATGCAATCAGAATGCAAGTTTATTCCGTCTATTCTTGCTATTGGTGATAGAATAGTATTCAATTTTAAAGAGGATAGCGTTGCAAGACGCTGTGTCGCAAATAAAAGTTGCGAACTTGCAATTTTTTTAATTAAGCAGAAAGATTTTTCACATGCACTTGATTTATCAAATTTAGCAATGCGAGCGGATCAATTTTATCCAAATTCATTTCTCTTGCGACCACTTGTTTTTTTATTGAATAATAGGGTTGATTCAGCAATGCAACTTTATCTAAAAAGTGGAAAGATTAAATGGGTTAAGGATATATACCTAAATGATCTTAATTATTTGGAAGGAATTGGGATATTGCATCCGGATTTTCCAAGAGTAAAGGATCTACTCAGAAATTGAATCGAATTGAAGATAAAGAATTCAGGATTTACAAATATCATTCCTCCCGCTGCACCCTATCCTCCCCCCTGGCATACTGAAAAGGGGATACTCCATACTGGTCCTTGAACCATTTGGCAAAATATGAAGGACTGTTGAAGCCCGTCTCATAAGCCACCTGGGTAACGTTTCCGTATCCTTGTTTGAGGAGGGTAGCCGCCCGTTTCAAGCGGATAATCCGGATGAATTCTACCGGGGATTGGTTTGTAAGGGCATTCAGCTTACGTGAAAGGGTGCTGTGGCTCATGTTCATCTCCTTCTGGAATTCCTCGACGCTGTATTCGCTCTCTGAGATATGCTGTTCCACCAGGTTGATGGCTTTTTCGAGGAATTGCTGGTCCATGGAGGTCACTGTGACATCCGAAGCCTCTATGCTGATCTCCCTGCTGAACCGTTTTCGCAGGGACTGCCGTTGCTCGATGAGGTTGTGCACCCGGGTTCCCAGTTCGTTCACATCGAAGGGTTTCAAAAGGTAATCGTCGGCACCGGAACGAAGGCTTTCCGCCCGGAACTCCGGATCAGAGCGGGAGGTAAGAATGATGACGGGGATGTGGCTGGTTTGCTCATGGGTCCTGATCTGCCTGCAAAATTCAATACCGTTCATTCCCTGCATCACCAGGTCAGTAACTACCAGATCCGGTAATTCCTTTCGCAACAGTTCAAGTCCTTCTTCCGGTTGACTGGAAACCAGAACCTGGTATTTCCTGCACAAGTGATTTGCAATGTACCGGAGAATTTCTTCATTGTCATCCACAACCAGCACCCGCATCAGCGCCTCGCCTTTCTCTGCCTGTCCATATCCATTCCGGCCGGACAAAGTGAGATTTCCTGCAGCATTCTGTATTGTTTTTGGCCATTGGATTTCTATACTCCTTTCCGCTTTGGGTTGATCCTGTTCTTTACGGGCAATCTGGTTTCTGATCCTGTTCAGTTCTTTTCGCAGTTTTTCCGTTTGCCGGTTGTTATCCTCCAAAACCTTCTCAATGTTCTTGTTCTTGTTAAGAATTCTTCGATTATATAAAAATGCAAGAGCTGCGAAGATCAACAGGATCAAGGCGAGGGCAGGGAGCAAAATCCTGACAAAATGAGCAGGTTCTAAAGTGAGCAGAAGGAGACCCGGTGAGCAGAAACAGCCATTCATGCCCCAAAGCGAAAAATCACTCCCAGGAGGGCTACGTTTAATCGAACTACCGGTTATCCTGATTTTCATAAGCGGGTACCAGCTATCTGTTCCATGGAGCAGTTTTGAGCCCGCGCTTAATTCTCAGTGAACAATTGTTAAAACTGCATAGACGCAATATACAACAATTTTCATCGGAAGTCAATAGCCTTTTCACCTATGGGAGCGCACCAATAACCGGTTCAGCCAAAAAAGAAGGAACTGCACCTCAGCGGCAGTTCCTTCAATCGACCTGCTTCTTTTGATACAAATCCAATTTCCCTCATCAGGCTTTAAGATCAAGTCTGAAAAAGATAAAAACCTCTTTTAAATTGGTTTCATCCAATTCATACTGGTATTTATTATTTTTGAATACCAGTAATTTGCAGCAGGCAGTGCCATCGTTAAGCCAGGGCATGGTTACTTCTAAAGAACCAGGCATCGAGCATTTGAATCTGTAAAGTTTGAATCCATCCCGGCAGGCAATAACTTCCATAAAAGCTGTATTTCCGATGTCATTCCCATGGCAATAAATTTGCATCCGTTCAAAGGTTCGTTCATTTTTGCGATAGGCCAGAACAGAATCAATTTGAAACGTAACCCGTTCACCCGTATAAAGGATTGCATGGAACCGGAATACACCCTTCGTGACATTTTCACAATAGATCGTCCCGGATTTTGTTACGATGTAACTGAAATCAGGGTCACCTGCTGCGTTGGCCGCCATGCCAGTGAGGCAGGCAAGGAAAAGAAGCATGAGCTTTTTCATTGGTAGT
>JAXLTS010000033.1:0-41130 GCA_046329925.1 Bacteroidales bacterium | reverse complement strand
CTTTTAGATGGGATTGTAGATCTTTATTATTATAAAACCCAGGATAAAGAATATTTTTATATTGAAAAGAATGGGAAACTGCACCCACTGACAAATGAGAAAAGAGTTGTCGTTAAAGATACGTTGACTAATGGATATTTGCGCATCAGTAAACGATACCAGGTCGAGACGCGCAAGTACACAGGAATGCTGACCTATCTGTTTCAGGATGCAAAACTGCTTCAGCCGGATATTATGCGAACCCGTTTTGAATACAAGTCGCTTATCCGGTTAACGCAGAAATATCATCAAACTGTTTGCACCGACTATGAATGCATAAGCTATGCACGTTCAACCAGAATCAGACTGTCAGTGGAGCCTGCCCTCTTTTTCCAGAACACGCAAATGAAACATTCTGAGGACCCGGGCATCATAAACGATCTGAACCCTGGTGCCGGAATAGCCTTACGGTTTAAGCCTGTAAAAATTTTTCATCATTGGAATTTTCTAATGGGACTTAACTGGTCGCAAAATGCTTTTTCAGGGCAGATGGCAAGGGAGGAAACAACGGACATTCTCAGATATAAGACTCTTCACCTTAACCACCAGACAGTATCTCTTCCATTGACAGTCGAATACAGTTTTCTCTCCGGGAAGGTGCAGCCTTTCATTCAAGCCGGAGTTGCTGGCTATCTTCTGGTGAATCCTGAGCATACGATAGACCTTTATTTCAATGAACATATCAATGAATATGAATTTATAAACACCTCGAGACCGGACAACAATGCCTGGGTCTTCCGGCCGGTCCATATTGGCTATGGTGGTGGTGCAGGGATCCGGTATTGCCCGGGTAAGAAATGGTATATTCAGGGTAAAATGGAATATAACCGGAGGTCTTCAATGCTCAACCTGCATGAATATTATGATAATTTCAGGTTTCTTACATGGGGACTAAACCTGACCCTGGGATATAATATAAATTGAGTGCTTCCTTGGGATCCCTTGAAATTCATCGTTTCATATCCTGCATAATCAACCCGCTGCTGAATCGCCCGGCAGCTCCTCTGCGTGCCGAATAGAAATGATCGGCATTGTCGTACGTGCAGATGCCCGATTCTTCAATATGTTTGGGTTGAATTCCCATTTCCTGCATGCTGAAACGTAAGGCCGCCGGGATGTCCACATGCGTTTTGGGATATTCTTTTTTTCGTAAAATTATCTTCTCGTTCAGCCCGAATTGTTCTTCAAATACAGCAGCCACTTCTTCTCCAACCTCATAATTCCTCCCGCTGATACAGGGACCAATGCCGGCAAGTATTTCTGCAGGTAAGCAGCCAAATTCCATCTGCATTTTTTCAATCACTCTGCAAACCAGTTTATTTACTGTTCCTCTCCATCCTGCATGTACCGTAGCAATGACGCGCTGTTGAGGATCATACAACAGAACCTGCGAACAATCAGCTGCCAGGGCACAGAGGCACACACCCGGCATGGCTGTGATCAGAGCATCCACTCCGTCGAGTGACTTATTTCGTTCTTCTGCAGTGAGTAGAAAGAAATTTTTATCAATAAGCCGAAATTCGCTTCCATGAACCTGCCGGGTGAACAACAGCTTTTCCCCGGATATGCCCAGAGCAGCTGCCAGTTGGTCCCTGTTTCTCCGGGCCTCCAATGGATCTTCATCTCCATATACCCCCAGGTTAAAGCCATTGGGCTCCTCGCGGGAAGTAGTAAAGTGGACGAGGTGAGGCTGGTCCTGGAATATCTGAAAATGAAAGGTATTCAGCCTACCCAGTGATGCAGTGATCATGCTTTTTATTTTCAAACCTAAGCTAAATATTTTGAAAAAAAGTAACTTGCCGACTGTTTTACAGGTATTCTAAAAATTAATTTTTCTATGAAGGCCAGATTATTATCATGTCGCACCAGCCTGTTGCTGCTTTTCTTCCTGCTGATTTCATGCCAGAAGAAGCAATATGAGTCCGGACAAATGGATGCTCAGCTCGAAGCCCGGATCGACTCGGTGATGAAACTGATGACCCTTGAGGAAAAAGTTGGTCAGATGAACCAGTACGGCGGGGGCAACGATGCCACCGGTCCTACCTTCGGTGCACGTGATGTATTCGATGATATCAAAAAAGGTCGCTGCGGATCGGTTATCAATATTACCGGAGCAGATGCCATCCGTAAGGTGCAGCAGATCGCGGTCGATAGCACCCGCCTGCATATTCCGCTCATGTTCGGTCTGGATGTGGTTCATGGATTCCGCACCGTTTTTCCCATTCCGCTGGCAGAAGCCTGTAGCTGGGACCTTCCCGCCATGGAGAAATCAGCCCGCATTGCGGCCCTGGAAGCCTCGGCTGCCGGACTCAACTGGACCTTCGCCCCCATGGTGGATATAGCTCGTGATGCACGATGGGGACGAATCATGGAAGGAGCCGGTGAGGATACCTGGTATGGCTGCAGGGTTGCCGAAGCCCGTGTGAAAGGATTCCAGGGAGATAACCTCTCCGATGCAGGCACGCTGATGGCCACAGCAAAGCATTTTGCTGCCTACGGAGCCGTGGAAGCCGGTCGGGAATACAATACTGTTGATATATCAGAACGTACATTGCGCGAGATCTACCTGCCTCCCTTCAAAGCTGCGATAGATGCAGGTGCTATGAGTGTGATGAATTCTTTCAACGAGATTGGGGGAGTACCATCCACAGGCAGCGAGTTTCTTCAACGCACAGTGCTGAAGGGAGAATGGGCTTTCAGGGGAGTGGTTGTTTCCGACTGGACCAGCATAGGTGAACTCATCAACCACGGAGTAGCAGCCGACAAAGCCGGGGCTGCCGAATTAGCATCCAAAGCAGGTTCCGACATCGATATGGAATCACGTTGTTACCTCGATGAACTGGTAGACCTGGTGAAGAATGGTGTGGTAGAGGAGAAACTGGTCAACGATGCCGTACGTCGCATCCTGCGGGTGAAATTCATGCTAGGGTTATTTGACGATCCATATAAATATTGCAATACAGACCGGGAAAAAGAAATGATCCTGCATCCCGGTCACCTGGTGGCAGCTGCTGAAATGGCCAAACGTTCCATGGTACTCCTGCGCAACGAAGGACAGATACTGCCGTTGAAAAAAGACCAGACCATCGCCATGATCGGACCCATGGCCAGGGCACAGGCAGATCTGATGGGCCCATGGAGTGCCAAAGGGGAGGGGAAGGATGTTGTTTGTCTCTTCGATGCATTTACAACGTACCTGGGCCCACAGGGCAAACTGCTCTATGCTAAAGGCTGTGAATTTAATGGTGAAGACAAATCCGGATTCGCTGAAGCCCTCGCAGTAGCAAGAAAAGCAGATGTGATACTTCTCACCATGGGCGAATCAGGATCCATGACAGGGGAGGTGAATTCGTTTGCACATATTGGAATACCCGGGGTACAGGCAGAACTCATAAAGGAATTGAAGAAACTCAACAAACCTATGGTATTGGTGCTGTTCAACGGCCGGCCTTTGATCCTCGACTGGGAATCGAAGAATATCCCCGCAATTCTCGAAGCCTGGCTTCCGGGAACCATGGGTGGTGAAGCACTGGCTGCTGTGGTGTTCGGCGATTACAATCCCTCCGGTAAACTGGTTACGACTTTTCCTCTTACTGAGGGACAGATCCCCAACTACTACAACCAGAAGAATACGGGTCGTCCATATTCCATGAAGACCTTTTTTATCAGCCGGTATGCTGATATCCCCAATGAACCGGTGTATCCTTTTGGGTACGGGTTAAGTTATACGAAATTTAAATATACTGATCTCTCACTACCTGATACAGTGATGACCAAAGACAAACCGCTGAAGATAAAAGTTACTGTGAGTAATACAGGAAGCTATGATGGTGAGGACGTGGTGCAGCTATACATCCGCGACCTGGCAGGCTCTGTAACACGACCAATCAAAGAACTGAAAGGTTTTCAGAAAATCATGCTGAAACAGGGAGAGAGCAGGGAAGTGGAATTCACGATCAGTGAAAGCGATCTGCGCTTCTGGGACATACACATGAACTACACCTCCGAACCCGGATCATTCAGGGTATTCGTAGGAACCAACTCGCAGGAGTTGCTGGAAGCCGGGTTTGTATTGAAATGAGAGATGCCAGCAATAACATCAGCATCCTTGACCAGCTCTACGCTCTCTTTATTTCAGCAATGGTGGAGATAATTCTTATTCTTTCTCCATATAAAATTAGTTGCACTGAGTTCCCTTTTTCTGGTAAGTGAGCACCCTGTTTTCATTTATAAATCCTGCACAAATTCTCCTATACTTGTTATAAGACTGCCTTCTATAACAGCAACCCCCTTTTTTGTTTGTACCCAGATGTGGCCATTGGTCTGCTCTGCCAGTGCAATAATATAACCGTCGGGCAAACCGTCTGCATGGGTATATTGATGCCAGCTTTCATTTTCCTGTACAAATAGTCCATCTTCAGTTCCTGCCCAAATATTCCCGTACGAATCTTCCAGAATTGCATGAACCCTTTCACCCTGCAGAAAGTATTCGAAAAAGGCAGTGCTGAGCGCAACATTATTAGCTCCCTTGTTTCGTGTCAGTCCTTTTTCGGAACCGAACCAGATGGAACTGTCGCGCGAGGCATATACGCAGAATATAGTATCGGTGGTAAGGTCTCCATTGTAATTGTATCCTGGGTTGTCCTGTCCTCCAAGCAACTGTGACGCTCCCGACACGGCATCAGTTTCACGGTTGAATAGCACGTGTACCACGTTTTTCCCACTGGTGGCCATATGCAGGTCGTTTGGCCGGAACGCCAGGTTTGTCACCGGAACTCCCGAGACGACGACAAGGTTAAGGCTGATCTCTTTGTTTTTTTTCCAGGTACTGCCCTCCTGCATTACAATTCCTTTGCCGGTGCCAAACCAGCGCCGGTGCAGATGATCGGTTGCATAGCTATACACCTTGTTTACCGGAAGCAAGCTGTTGGAACTGTCCAGCGTTTCATGCAATATTAGCTGATCTGCAGCGTCAATATCAAAACTTAGAACACCCTGTGAGCTCGCAGCAACAAGCATCCTGTCCTCATACGCCAGACAATAAATGGCGGCATCAGGAAAGCCGGTTTCCATTTTTAAAAGTGTCTTTGAATGAACCCGGAACAGTCCATTTTCATTTCCTATCCATGTATTCCCTTGTTCATCAAACGCAATGCTGTTCACCGGGTTTTTTACCTCCCGCAGGGGAAGGTGGGGCGCAGAGTCGTCTCCACAGCCAGGGATAAGCAGGCCGACAGAAAAAACAACTGAAACTGCAGTAAAAAAACTCTTCATCCTACTTCACTGCCAGGCGGGTTGAGAAAATTTCAGTTTCCCCGTTATGCACTGCTGACATCTTGCATATATAGATGCCCGGAGTGAGCTGTATGCTAAATTGATGTGTTTGGGCCCCCCCGGCCTCAGTTCCCTGGAACAGCGTCGTCATCAGTTTCCCATTCATGGAGTATAGATTGATGAGAATACTGGACTCATTACTGAGGGTATAAGATATATTTATCTGTTTCGAAGCAGGATTGGGGAATAATTTCAGACTGCCACCCTCATGTTCTGTCACACCTGTCTGATGCATCTCATGTGAGTAGTTAACCTTAACAGTGGAGACTAATCCAAATGGAACCGTGACCAGGTGAATGCCACCCTTCTCGCCGGTGAGATTGACGGAATATTTTTTATCTGTTGAATTATTCCAATGTTCGTGGACTCCCAGGGACCCCACAGGCTGGTGGTGGTCAGCATGATCAGGATCGTAATGGATGCCTGCGGGCCAGTTGGCAGGGCTTGCAGCCTGGTGAATATAATCCTGCACCCCTTCCCACAGCGGAAATACCTCATTGTTATGGTTGGCAGGAAATGCGGTGTATTCCTGGTACAGGATATCAAAACTCACTGACTCGATGGCTACTGCATCCTGTGAGATAAAGAGTGAGTTGGGATAATCGTTGTTAAATGGTTTCATCCCGAATTTTTCAACCACACCCATCCAGTCCCGGCCTGCCCAGATGGCGTCTACAATATAAATGAGGGTGTTTCCGCCCAGCTTGCTGTGGGCCATGTAATCCGTCAGGTGCCTGTACATCCCCATCCTGCGGTTGTCGTCATTATCGGGGTAGTCGTAATGCAGGTAAGGACCCATATACTGCGAAGCAGCATTCTGATCGTCGCCTACCATGGAACCCTGGTGGTTCTTGGCTGCAATGGTAATGCCTGCAGAACCGTGTGACTTCAGGCAGGGCATGTTAATCAAATAACTGGCTTCCATATATGCCTGTGGCAGGCGCGACTCAAAGTTTCCGTCACTGGTGAAAAAGACATGTTCAGGTGCAATCACGGTCTGTTCTCTTCCATTCGTACCTGATCCTTCTATATAGTGAACATCCGGGTAATCCACATGACAGATGTCGTATGTCTCGTTTGGGAATCCCCTGTAGGGGTCACCTATGGTGATGTTTTCCTGTGCGATGCCCAGGCTGTCGATAAGTTGTTCCAGCAGGGCCCGTACGAGCTCGGGAGTTGAATTCATCCAGTCACCCATGTTGTGTCCCCCGGCATTCATGTTGGTATGGTTGAGCTTGATCATTATCTTTTCACCGGCAGTGTATCCCACCCAACCCTTGCCATGATGGTAGTTGAAGTAACGGAACAGGCAATCCCAGGCAGTGGCCAGACCCGTGGTGTCAGCATATTTTTTTATTCCGTCACTTAGCATCGTGCGTACTTTGGCCTGACTGGTTTTCATATACCACTTTTCCTCTCCAACCATATCGCTGGTTACCATCTTGTCCATCACCCACACTACCCGACCGGGCCAGTATCCCTGAGGTGTTCCGATGGGAGTGTTGGGATCTTCCAGCACGGCAAGCCTGGCCGATCGCGCCTGTGCGGGCTGCTGAGGAGCATTTATCAGGGCGAAAACAGAGATCATCAGCAGGAGACCGAAGAAAA
The DNA here is from genome assembly GCA_046329925.1 of Bacteroidales bacterium. Lineage (GTDB taxonomy): Bacteria > Bacteroidota > Bacteroidia > Bacteroidales > JAAYUG01 > JAXLTS01. The sequence goes on along the minus strand of JAXLTS010000033.1, from coordinate 34,149 downwards.
CAGCAGTGCCAAATTTGGCCCTGGCAGAATATTTTTTTAATTGTGTCAGGCCCAGCCAGCTTCCGAAAAAGGCGGCAAGATACAGGATAAAACCCGACATGATGGGCGCCGAAGCCCGCATACACGGGTAGCTGATCCTGGATGGCTTCTGTATAAACCTGACCAGGAACCAGCAGGTGGCGAGAAATCCTGTTAGCAGAAAGGTTATCTGAACTTTGGATAGGCGAATGCGGTTGAAGAATCGGTGTTGCATGTTAGTGGTTTTTCAATCCGGGTTAATGGAAATTATGCCTGACTAAAGGCAATACAATATACGAAGAAATAGTAAGAAAAGGAGAAAGATTCTAATTAATGAAGAAATGCCCTTTGCATTTTTGTTTGTAGGGACATGCCATGGCATGTCCCTACAAACAAAAATGCAAAGGACACTGAACGTCTTGTAGAATCCTACAGGTTTACTTCGATCTTTCTGATCCTGTCCTGCCTTTTGAATATGGAAGAACTCTCCTCCCTTTCAAGGGAAAGTCCTTTCCTGGAAGATTTCTTTCCATCCGAAAAATGAATGGTAAGGTTTTTTTCTCCCGTTCGGCCATAAATCACAGGTACCTGGCAGTAGGTGAATGCCATCCCCCCGGAAGGTACTTCCAAAAGTTGGAGTTTACCGTTCACATCGTAGTAGTAGAATGCGTGGGGTACTTTCAGAAATTCCGATTCAGGGAGTAAACGTGTATCAAAACAGATCTTCCCATCCTGTACTTCAACTCCCAGTTCACCGAAACGCGAAATCACATCCTCTTTTACCTGGCCTGTTAATCCCGGCTGGCGTGCCCCTCCGTAACCCGGTGTATGCGAGTATGGATCGGTCGGGAAGGCACCGTATTCAGCAGGAGTTTTTGTTACGCCGATTCCCGCCCTGATCTCATAATAATGATCGATCAGTTTTTTTGACAGATCGGCTGAAACACCTGCAGGCAGTTGGAAAATAATTTCTTTCACCGCCAGTTGCAACTTCGATACCATGTGCCAGTAAATGGAATTTAGGCCTTCATAGCCATAAAATGCTCCTGAACGGCCCGTAAACGACTGATGATCGAAGACCTGTTCGTAGGCATCCAGAATGAGATCGGAATCTTTTTCCACCAGTTCCCCATACCCCTGTTTTTTTAGCGTCTCAAGCGATTCGCGCAGCAGGGCTCCGTTCCTGAATGAGGGATGAAAGTGATAATTCCCCTTCACATCTTTTTGTACCAGGCTCTCGTTCTTGTCCTTTTCAAGTTTGTTCAGCAGGGTGGATCGTTTAACCACATCGGCAGGTATGACATTTTTCTCATCAAATTTTTTAAGCTGACGATCCGGATACAACAGGTAGCTTTTCCGGTCGGAGGTATATATCTTGCTGGTGCGCAGCGCATCAAGCACCTGCAATGATCCGGCCGGATCAAGGAATCCGGCGCTTAGAACGGCCACCTGGCCTTCGAGCATCTCATATAAATGGCGTATCCTTATTTCCTTGCCGTTGCGGAACGACACCAGGTTGTATGCGTGGTACAGTCCGTCTTCGCGCCTGTTTTGGCGGATGGAATGATCGATCCAGTCCAGCGCCAGTTGTGTGAGTTTCAGCAGTTGTTCCCTGGTGCCTTTCTTCTTTTCACCTGAAAATCCGAAAGTGTAGATGGTGGAACGGTAGTGTTCTCCGGCTGCCCCGAGATCATCGCAGACCGACCGGCGATCCTTATCGCTCACCGGATTCAACAGGAGGGCTGTATGTTTGTTCAGAGCAGCATTGATCTGTTCCAGGAAACTGGCAACCTCTGTTGAAAGCAGTATCTCCTGCTGCGCGGATTGCCGGAGCATTTGCTGGAAGAAACGGAAGAAACGCCGCAGGTAATACACCGTAACCATGCTGGCACCATTCCCCACGAGTGCATTGTTGGCATCGTTCCACTCAGGACGCTGGGTGTTGAGCCAGATGCCCGCTTCGGGAATGAAATTCGACAGTTTGGTGAGCAGGGAGACAAGTATCTTCTCCGTGAGATTGACATGTAAAATCCGGCCATCCTGCAACCACACCAGTTTTCCATCCGCCCCGTACTGTTTCACCCTTCCTTTGATCTCAACGGCCAGTTCATGGTCGTAATGGATTGTGTCGTGCGGGTTTTTGACGATATCCTCGTATGAAGCGATGCGGTATGGAACATTCGCATATACGAAGATATCTCGGTTCAGCAGTTGATCGAGCATGCCGGGATGATGGTTCTGTGCATGTTCCAGAAAGCGTAGCAGGTAGATCACCTGGTGATCACCCCAATACCCGATGAAGGACCAGGGATCGTGCGGATCGTGTTCTTCCCACTCGATGCCGTTGCGGGTGAGTCGGTATGGGTTGTACCCGTCTGCCGTGGAGGCATTCACAAATTTGGCGATGTAGTTTTCGATGTATCCGGGAAAGGGAAGGCTCAGCGCATCCCAGTTCTGAAAGATGTCGCGCCAGTTACCCTGGTAATCAAGAATTTTGGTACCGTCTTTCTTTTTGATGTTAATGGCAAACATGTTCCATGGACGGCTGGGATCTCCATGCCTGCGGCTGAAGGTGAGGGGCAGGTATTCGAAGCAGAGCCTTTGCAGAACCGGGTCTCCGCTCTCCAGGCTGAGCCGGTGCAGTTCGGTATGCGCCATTCTTTCCGGCAGAGATGAAAATAACCCATGGTGTTGTTTACTGATACCTGGATGATGCACTTCCAAAAAGGAGAGCAGGTCCGTCTTACCCACCAGATATGGATCGTGGGGGATGCCCCCGCGCATCACATTGAACAGGGTATTGGAGAAATGCCTTGAGCAGCTCAGGAGATCCTGCGAGACCTGCAGACCATCCGAAGCAGCTACTATTGCCACCAATGCCTCCGTACCCTTGCGGATATCTTCTTCCAGCAGAGCCGGGATATTTTTTTCAGTTGAAATCAGTTGCTCGAGTCGTGTAAGGTCGGAGGCATCCTGGTTGAGTTCGGCTATGGTATACCAGCAGTGTGGCTTATCTTTTGCTATCGTCAGTTGGGCATGAATAAAATAAGCTCCTCTGCCGGCACGGATGTCGGTTTCCGGATGGATATCCTTTCCCTGCCGGAAGGCATTGAGCTGGCGTGAGGAGAGAAGACGACCTTTGGGAGTGATGCCCACGGACCATACCAGGCTGGCCCGCAGGGCCTCGCTGGGCTCCGGACGGTCCACGGGAATGGAACTCAGGCTGTATGCAGCAATCGATGCAGGAGTGAGCAGTTCACTTTTCTTATAGGCATCGAGCAGGGTACTCTTGTCGGTCTGCATGCCCAGGTTGATGCCTGAGGGCAGGAGGTTCTGCAACCCGTCAAGCAGTTCTGCGGTGCAGGGCTCCGGCAACAGGTTTTCGAGCGTGGATTTTTTTACAAAACCGAACCTGTCGCTGTTATACCAGCCATACCGGAAGCAGAGGCCAAGACTTTCGTTGATCTCTTCGAAAACCAGCTTATTCCCATAAACATTCTTATAGAGGTTCCGTTGGATGGTATAGCTGCCTTCCCCGCGCAGGGAAAAGGGTTCCCACAGAAAAGTCTCTGCACCACGGGTTACCTGCAGGATGGTCTTGCTCCCGGTGATTTCCTGCGAGTCGTGGATCTTATCGTCGGTATAGTAGGGAAAAAGAGCATTGGAGGCATTCACCCGCCCTGCCGTAAGTGCCCCGTTGCTGGAGATGAACATCCAGTGGTCGCTGTTGCTAACCACTGTCATGAAGAAGGGATCCATGTGGTTGCAGTGGGAGATTTTATAGAAATCCTCACCTTCAAACTTCACATATTCGCCTGTGATCTCTCCGGATTTGGCTGGCAATGTATTCTTGCCAAGATGCAGTTGCTTGTGTTTCATGGTATCGGGTCTATTGAGCACAAAGATGCAAAAATATCGATGAGGAACATGAATGCAAAGTTACGAACTCGATGTGGTTAGTTGAAAAATGGTATTTTTTTGGTAATGTAGTTTTTTTTGTATATTTATTGTTCAGAATCAGGAGGTTAAAATTACCACAAGTCAGATGGTCATAAGATGTTAGGAAGGGTGATTACTTGTTGTGCAGATTATCTCAAGCTTCTGAAGTCTTATTGATAATATAAGTGCCCATCAATTAAAAAGGAAAATATTTTAGTAAAACTAATTTTAAATTGCATGAAAAAGAACTATCTGTTTTTATTCGCACTGCTAATATCATGTATACAGTATTCGTGTGATAAGCAGTCAGGAGAAGAGTCCAGAAAGACCAGTTATTTAGACTATGACAAATTTATTACAAATGGATTAATTGCCTATTATCCATTTAATGGAAATACGGTCGACGAAAGCGGAAGTGGATTGGATGGTGCCGGGCATGCTATATCATTCTGTGTGGATCGCTATGGAAACGAGATAGGCGGATGCAAATTTAATGGTACTGATAGTTATATAGAGATTGAAAACTCACAATTGTTAAACGGGAATGGTTATACAATCTGCTTTTGGTATTGCGCGGATCTAAGTGACACATTAAAACAAGTTCTGATCTCTAAGACAGACTCTGTTGGGTTTGGTTATGCTCTTGAGATAAAATGTGATGATCATATGGCACATTTAGAATTTATTACTCAGGATACAACTATAATGCATTCTTCAGATCCTCCATGTTTTGCTCAGGCAGGGTACTCAATAGATCCGGCAATACAATATTGGAGCCGTGAATGGGAAGATAAGTATAGGTTTGTGGCATTTGCTTTTACTGATACCAGCTTCATAGATTATTTGAGTGGATTTGAGTTTACAAATTCAATACCATCAATTTATAACTCAAATTCCTTCAACCTGTTTATCGGTGCGATGGTAAATAAGCGATACAAGAATTTTACTGGTAATTTGGATGATCTACTAATATACAATCGAGTATTGTCATATGAGGAAATTGATGTGTTGATGAACTGGCAGTATGAACCAATACCTTTGCCTGATCTTAAGTAAAATATTCTGAAGATGCCAACTATTATCAAGTCCACCCATCGGGAATTCCACGAAACTCCCAACAAGATCGATCCTTACCGCCTGTTTACCGATGTATCACGCAGCAAAGCCGGGTTAGCTCCCGAGAACCTGAATTTCGATCTCCGGCAACTTAACCCGGGTCAATATTCCGCCCCATATCATTTTCACAGGTATGCGGAGGAACTTTTCTGCATTCTTTCCGGATCGGCCACTCTCCGTACTCCCGAAGGACTGGAAACAGTGGAACCGGGGGACCTGATTTTCTTTGAAAAGGGTGCCAGGGGGGCCCACCAGCTATTCAATCATACCAACGAAGCTTGCATTTACCTGGATATCCGTACCTATCTTGGTTACGACGTGGCCGAATACCCGGATTCGGATAAGATATTGATTGCTCCTTCGTTTGAGATTTACCGGAAAGGGGAGAAAGTGGCTTATTTTGAAGGAGAGACAGAAATAACTAAAATCTGGAAAAACCTGAAGCACCGGAAACCTTGAATACCAGAACCTATGAAACATAAAAAGTCAGTTTTAAAACGAGCTGTCCTCTGGATATCTGGCTTGATCGGGATTTTTATTCTGGTGTTGATCCTCAACTTGGTCCTGCTTTTAGTGAATGAAGAAAAGATATCTGCCGGACAACCGATCCCGAATTACGACAATGAGCAGGCAGCCTTGCTGGTGGTGGACATCCAGGAAATCATTACCGGGGAGACTTCGGTATTCCCCGAGCTCCGGGAACAGTCGGAACCTTTCATCCAATCCATCAATCGTGCAGTGGATAGTTTCCGGATTCACAAGGCCCCGGTCATTTACGTCCGCAGTGAGATCAACAACCCATTCATCAACCTGCTGAATTCAACCTATGCCAAGGGGAGTCCGGGCGTGGCTTTCGATCGTCGACTGCAGGTTGTTTCGGACCTGGAAGTGATCAAATCGGGAAAGGACTCCTTTCGCAAGACCCACCTGGATGAAATTCTGCAGAAGAATAAAGTGAATGCTTTGTATATCGTAGGGCTGGATGCAGCGGAATGTGTCAATGCCACCATTGAAGCGGCACTTAACCGCAAGTACCAGGTGAATGTGATCCGGGAAGCCGTAATTTCAAAATCGCAGCAAGCCCTGGACAGCATGCTGCTGGTATTTCGCGACAGGGGTGTTGGTTTGCTGCCCATGGATAGTCTGAGACTGCATTAAGGCAGATCGTTGACGGATCACTGGACTATTTTTTCGACGAAAAACGAAGTCGCTTTCATCAACCGGAAAGTTCGGGTCTCAGCGATTGTTAATGTCACGATGTGACTTATTGATTCTTCGCACTAAAAGAATGCATCACCTCAGCAACCCTGCCCAAAAAACATTTGCATATTTTCATTAAAAACGGTCAGTTCTATCCTTAGTGAAATAATTCATCGGGATATGGCTCCGGTTGATACTGACCTCCTGAGGCTTCAAATAGCTTCCTTTAATGCATCCCCACCTGAGATAATATAAAAATGCACTATGGAACCCTGAAAACAGATTTTCCATAACGGGCAAAACCCGGTGTATTTCCGCATTAAAAAAGAAATCAATATTTTTATATTTTGTAATTCTCTTGTTTACCAGATGAAGACCCTCCACCACAGTTATTTAATAATCGTAGTGATTTTGGTAATTCTGCTAACTGTTGGGAGATTGGGACAGCACGATCTCCAGGAGTGGGATGAATCCAGAAATGGGGTTAATGCTTATGAGATGGTGAACAATGGAGACTGGATAAACTATTACTATAATAAGGAACTGGATACCTGGAATGCAAAGCCACCTTTAATGATATGGTCTATTGCAGCATCTTACAGGATTTTTGGTTATAACGAATTTGGTTTGCGATTTCCATCACTATTATTTACCGTTTTGTTTTTCATATTCTGCTTCAAGATTATCGAACTTCTTGGAAGCAGGCTAAAAGCTTTTTTTTGTTGCCTGATCCTTCTGTCCTGTAAAGCGATTCTGGGTAATCATATTGGATTAACCGGAGATTTTGACGCACTCCTGGTATTTTTGCTGACAGCCTCAGTGTTTTTCTTCATTCAGTATTTTGAATATAGCAGGAAATACGCATTATACCTGGTGGCGTTGTTTACCGGACTTGCGTTTTGGGCCAAAGGAACTGCAGCTTTCGTATTGATACCGGGATTTATACTGTACCTGATAATCCGGGGAAGGGGAAGGATAATGTTTCAGGATAAAAGGATATGGCTTTCGATGGCACTGTTTTTCCTGATTGCCGGATCCTGGGTTGTTCTTGTATTAACATATGGCAAGCCTTCCAGTCAATCGTTCTATGGAAGCAGAAACTCGTTGGAAACCATGTTTATTCATGATACCTACAACAGGTTAACGAATGTGAATTTTGAAAGAGAGAGCAAGCATGATATTTACTTCTTTTTTAAAGTTCTTGATACCCGCTTAAATTTATGGAACTATTTGTTTTATATCAGTTTAATCCCGGGTCTCTATATGCTTTTCAAACAAAAAGAAAATCTAAAATCATTTATCAGGAAGAAGGAGAATCGACTCATTGTTTTATCACTTTGCCTGATTTTGCCCTTGGCAGTTTTGTTGTCTCTGGCAATTAACCAGCATAATTGGTACCTGGCACCAATTTTTATGTTTGTTTCAATAATAATTGTCGAAGGAATACTTTTCATTTCCGGCAGGTTTCGGGCTTTTTATCTGATCGTGGTTCTGCTGTTCGCATTTACATTCATCCGGCATACCAACTATTTGTATACCCTGCCCGAAGAAATCCATAATAATCTGTTTGCTAACAAAGCGTTGCAAAACAAGAAAATACTGATCACAGATCCCCTTAAACAAAATATATTCTTATATCTGGAATGGCTTAATACAAACAATGAAAGTATTCAGATCGAAGATGCAGGAAGGTATCCTGGAGAATATATTATTTTTAGTAAAGACAGAGCAAATGCAACAGAGCCAACTACTATCAGGCCGATAAGCTATTTTGATGATTATTGCCTGGGGGTGATAGCGGATTAATCGTTTGCAATTTGATTTATACGTCGATATTGTAATAAATTATAAAAAAAGCATATGCTGGAGATTATGATGGATAAGATGTATCTCATAATTCTTTGATTCTTCACGAAAAAAAAGCGCCCGGGATTCCCCGGGCACTTTTACTATTCAATGGTAGGCAATAACCAATAGCTAACAGCCAACCCGCCCGGATAAGCCGGTCGGGCCAGCAGCCTTTATTATTTCTTCACCATAAACGGAATATTCGCTGTTGCCGCATGTCCCTTGCCATCCAGCACATACACGAAGATCCGGTATGCACCGGGCGTTTCGGGAGTGGTGAATTCGAGTTCGCTGCCGACGGGTTCGGTGAAGAGGCCTGCGATGGGACCCGGGCGACTTTCCAGATCACCACCGTCTTTCAGGTCGGTACTCTCAGGCATGATCTCCCATCTGTAGGTAAGTGCATCATTGTCGGGATCATTCGCGCCAACGAGGGCCTTGTAAGATTTTTTTGCCTTCAGCTCGATACTCTGGAAGGCATTCTTCCCGTCAAGGCGGAAACTGTCGAGCTGCGGGCAACGGTTGGCAGGCCATTCTCCGGTCCATATTTTATGCATGGCTTCCACGGTTTCCATCTCTTCGTTGTTCTCGGTGAACATCCCGTACCAGGTGGGGGTACGTTCCTGTTTCTGTCCCCAGAGGAACACATAGGAACCCAGGCAGTGCGTGGTATCCACGGCGATGGCCTTGGTGAAACGTTCCGTAAATGATGCTGCTTTTTCATGACTGGTCTGCTCGATGGGTGCTCCCCAGCTGGTCTTTCCCACTTCCCAATGACCTGTGGCTCCCCATTCGGTAACCATGTAAGGACCTTCCCAGCCGGCATCTTTAATGCGGGTCTGCAGGTTGATGATGTCACCATACATCTGTATGGAAAGGAAATCGATCTCCTTGCAATTTTCCTTGATGTAGTCCACTTCGGTCTTTCCTATGCCTGCTGTCATGGTGGTGGCGGGATGGTTCGGATCGATCTCGTGGATCATCTTTGCAATCTCATTCACGGCATCATATACCTTCATGTTGGTGGCGCGCAGGTTGAGCTCATTGCCGATCCCCCAGGCCAGCAATGCAGGATGATCCTTGTATTTCATGACCTCACCCTTTACATACTCAAACTGTTTTCTCACAGCTGCCGTATCGTCGTAGCTGAATCCATGACGTTCACGGGCAATCTCCAGCCCCATGAGTACGGTAAGTCCACATGCATAAGCCGAATCGAGCACAGCCTGTCCGCTCTGCTGCCCGTTCTCGGTTCTCCAGGTGCGGAAAGAGTTGGCGCCGTGTTCTGAAAGACGGCGGATATCACCGAATTCACATCCTGCTCCCAGGATGTAAAAAGGTTTTCCATCACGGTACAGCTGGTACCTGCCGTCTACTTGTTTCACTTCAACTTTCACAGGAGTTTTCATGGGATCCTTTTTTGCACAACTGCTGAACGCGATAGCTAGGATGAGGAATAATGATAAATATGTCAGATGTTTCATATGAAAAATGTTAGAATGTTTAAAGTTAAAAGTTCAGAGTTCCGGGTTCCGTGTTCAAGGTTGGATTGAACCCGGAACACGAAACACGGAACCCGGAACATTATTTGGATAGCATTTTCTCCAACTCTTCAAGCGATTTTCCCTTCGTCTCCGGAACATATTTGAGTACGAAGAGGAGCGCCAGGCAGGCGATCACCGCAAAGAGGGCGAAGGTGAGTCCCGACCCGAATTTGGCCAGTTCCATGGGGAAGAGGGTAACCACCAGCGTACTCACCAGCGCATTGAAGGTACCAGCCACCGAGATGGCCAAACCTCGTATGCGGTTGGGGAAGATCTCCGACAGGAGCGCCCAAGTGACGGGTCCAAGCGAGATAGCAAAAGCCCCGATGAAGATCAGGATGCCGATGAGCACCAGCATGGCATTCATCGTGATGCTGTTTTTAAGTACGATGTCTTTAACATCCTTGTAATAGGTACCGGTACTCTGCTCTACATTGCTGTAGAAATCCAGCTCGCCGGTAAATTGTTTCCCCACCAGCGGGGTAAGTCCTGTGGTGATCTGCTGTACCTGTTCTTCGTTGAACTTGTCTTTTGGCAACTGCAAGGCAATTTTTTCGATTGCCTGCTGATCGATCTTGTATTCGGCCTGGAAAAAGGCTGAGGAACAAAGTACATAGGCGGCAACAATGCCGGTGAGACCAATGATGAGCAGAGGTTTGCGACCGAGCTTATCAATAAAGAACATGGCCATGATGGTAAAAACAAGATTCACCAGACCGATGATGATGGCCTGCATGAGAGCGGCATCTCTTCCGCCGCCAGCTGTTTCAAAGATGATAGGAGCGTAGTACAGGATGGCGTTGATGGCCGATATCTGCTGTATAAATGCAATTCCAAGACCGATGAGCATGATCCATCGCATCTCACGGGTAAAGAGCTGACTGAAATAGGCTTTTACACGCCCCTTGTCTTTCTGAATGTTTTCTTCAATCTCCTTCAGGGTGGCAGCAGCATATTCTTCTCCGGCAACCTTGTTGAGCACTTTTTTAGCTTCATCCAGTCGTCCCTGTTGTGCCAGCCAGCGCGGACTCGAAGGGACGAAGAAAAGTAAAAGCAGGTAAAGCGCAGCCGGAACAACACCTATGCCCAGCATCCAGCGCCAGTTGGCATCAGGATCTGCCACATGTCCGTTGATATAATAATTTGAAAAGAAGGCCACCGAGATACCCAGTACAATATTCAACTGGTTGATGGAAACCATGGTCCCGCGGTATTTCTGTGGAGCAATCTCGGCGATGTACATGGGTGCCACGAGAATGGCCATACCCACACCCAGTCCGCCGACGATACGGGACGTAATAAAAAATGTGAGGTTGTGCGAGAAGGCTGAACCCAGGGCGCAGAATGCGAAGAGAATAGCTGTGGCGATAAGGATAGTCTTTCTCCCGTATTTGTCGGCCAGGATACTGCCGGCCAGGTTACCGGCAATGGACCCAAAGGTGAGGGAACTTACGGAGAAACCAAACCAGAACGAAGCCTGATCGATGCCGAAGGCCAGGCTGTAATTTTTAATGGCTCCGGAGATTACGGCACTGTCGAATCCCAGGAGAAAGCCTCCCAGGGCTACGATGAGAGCCATAAAGAACACATACACGACGTTTGTTTTCATAGGTGCAGAAACAGGTTAGTAGTTTTTGTAAGTCAGTAGCGATGGTAGCTGTCACGGACATGCCTGTCCAGGGCAGTAGCACAAAGATATTTATTTATGCCGATTTAGCGAATTGAGGGGTAAATGGTTGATTTTTCAGCAGATGCATTTCTTACCATGTAGGGCCATGCCATGGCATGGCCCTACATGGTAAGAAATGCATCTGCTCATCATCTGGCATTATTTGTGGCATGGTACTCAAAAAGGATTTTCCATTTCGCGTTGGATATGATTTTCCATCCGCTTTAAGAATCTCCCAGGCCGAAGGACAGAACCGATGCATAATCCCCTTATATTTGTATTCCTTAAAATATTTTAAGCATGGCACCACACACAAACTTCTTATTATCCGGCTGTATAGCATGCCTTTTTTTTAGTACTGTTCAGATGGCTGTTGCACAAAAAAGCCACGGTAAATCAGTCGAATACTGGCTCACCAGCCCTGAAAAATCCGCACGCTTTCAAAAACAGGCTGCTATTCCTCTGGTGAAAGCCGGAAAGACAGAAACCTCGACTATCAGTATCAATGAGAAAAATACTTACCAGTCCATGGTGGGCTTCGGCTATGCTCTCACCGGTGGCAGTGCATTGCACATTCATAACATGTCGCCTGCTGCACGGAAAGTTCTGCTGGAAGAATTGTTTACAGTAAAGGGAAATTCCATCGGTGTTTCGTATTTACGTTTAAGCATAGGGGCCTCCGACCTGGATCCCCGTGTGTTCAGCTACGATGATCTGCCCGAGGGAGAGACCGATACTCTCATGGAAAAATTCAGTCTGGATCCTGACAGGGAATACCTGCTCCCGGTGCTGAAAGAAATTCTTGCGATCAATCCGGACATCCAGATTCTGGGTTCACCCTGGTCGCCTCCTGTATGGATGAAGACCAATGGCAAATCGAAGGGAGGTAGCCTGAAACCCGAATATTACCAGGCCTATGCGCGGTACTTCATCAAATATATCCAGGAGATGAAGAAGGAGGGGATTACGATCAATGCCATCACCATCCAGAATGAACCCCTGCACCCCGGCAATAATCCCAGCATGCTGATGCTGGCTGAGGATCAGGCAATCTTTATCAAAACAGCCCTGGGACCAGCATTCAGGATGGCAGGGATTACCACCACCATCCAGGCGTATGATCACAATGCCAAACGACCTGACTATCCCATTACGGTACTCAATGATCCGGAGGCAGCGAAATATGTTGATGGATCGGCATTTCATATGTATGAGGGTACTGTCGACCAGATCAGTGAGGTGCATAAGGCACATCCAGACAAACATTTATATTTTACCGAGCAATGGGTAGGTGCTCCCGGAAACCTCACCGGCGACCTCAACTGGCACATCCGGACACTCATTGTAGGTGCCACACGTAACTGGTGCCGGAATGTGATCGAGTGGAACCTGGCAGCCGACTCCAAACAGGATCCGCATACCGATGGAGGTTGTACCCAATGCCTGGGGGCAGTAACTATTGAAGGTGATCAGGTAGTTCGTAATCCCGCCTATTATATTATTGCACATGCCTCGAAATTTGTCCGTCCCGGATCGGTTCGCATTGAAAGTAATCTGGTGGAGAATTTGCCCAACGTGGCTTTTAGAACACCCGGAGGAAAAACAGTGCTCATCGTGCAGAATGATAAAAAGGAACCAGCCGCTTTTACAGTTATAAGCAAGGGAAAGAAATTTTCTGTCAGACTTGATGGAAATGCTGTTGGTACGTTTGTTTGGTAGCAACAAATTTTTTCTTAAACCATTCATAATCCCTTCTTAACACTCCGGTAACATTGCTGTCCTAGTTTTGCCGGAAAAGAAGGATATGAAAAAGACACCTTATATAATTGCACTGCTTATTACAGCTATCATAATACTGGCCTGGGCAGGAACGGCAGTTTCAGCACGGAACCAGGATAATGAACTCATCGACCTGGTTACATACCAGGGAACAATCGGCACACACGAGGTGGAAGTGAATCTCAGCATTTACGGAAACCAGGAGGACACACTCACATTATACAAGGTCGGAGGTACAATCCAATTAGACGGTGAGGAAAAGGAAACGGAACTTTGCGGAACCTTTAATCCTGCTACCGGTGAACTTGTACTGGAAACCTCCGATGGGATGAAATTCCGTGGCATCTACGATGAAGACTACGGGGTAATGGAAGGCCCTGCACTGGATCAGGCCCGCACCCTTGCCTTCAACTGGCAGCTTTAGGAATTTCTTCCTGAATTTCATACACAGGATTGTCCGCTGGAGGACAGTACCTGTGTATTTTTTTTACACCAGGCCCCTGAATGGGTTATTTTCAGATTGGCTAAACTGCTCTTAAACAAATAAATGAAGGATTATGGTACGTAGCTTGAATGAAATGGGAAGTTATTTTTCAAACCCTCAATGCTCATGTTCACCAGTCTTCTGAAGATCTCCATCCGCAACCTGATGAACCATAAGGTTCATACCCTGCTGAATATTGCAGGACTTTCCATCGGTTTTGCCGCCTTTATTCTCATCATCCTTTTTGTGCAGTATGAATATCACTGGGACAAGCATAACCTGAATTATGACCGGATCTACCGGGTACAAAGGGTGTATGTGAAGGCGGTGGCAGCCATGGATGGTAATAATATTTCCCCGCATACGCACGGTATCACCGCCCGCCTCCTGGAACAGGCTGCTCCTGAGATTGAAAAGACTGTAATCATCGAAGAGTCGGGAAGATACCTCTCTGCCAAACCGGGACAGCAGATATTTGAGCGTGACGGGATATTTAGTGAGACCAGTCTCTTCGAGGTTTTTACCTATCATTTTCTGGAAGGGGATCCTTCTTCTGCGCTGGAGGAACCTAATACAATGGTCCTTTCTGAAACCCTTGCCAATAAGCTGTTTCCATCGGGTAATGCCTACGGAAGCACTGTAATGATCGAGAAAAAGGTTTCAGTAAAAATCACGGGAATCTATGAAGATCTTCCAATGAATTCCCAGGTGCGTCCCAACTACATTGGTTCACTCTCTACCATCGAGGCGATGCGGGACGTTCGGAACAGCTGGACCGGGAATCATATGACGTATGTGTTACTGAAAGAGGGTGCTGATGTGAATAAGTTGCAGGAAAAAATCCGGAATTTGTATTCCATCAATAAGTCCAGAGAAGAAGAAAAACTCAGTCTTTGCCCGCTTTCACTCCTGTACCTGAGTTTTAACGGGGAAGATGATTATATGATCATTATTTTCCTGTATGGGATGATCGGCTTTTTTATTTTATTGCTTTCATCCTTCAACTATATTAATATGGCAACTGCCCAGGCAGCAACACGTACACGGGAAATTGCCGTGCGCAAGGTGCATGGCAGTTCCCGCATGACCCTGGTAAAGCAAATCCTGGCAGAGGCTATAATTGTAGCCTTGCTCGCAGTTTCACTTTCCTTCCTGGTTGTGGAAAATTTTCTTCCTGTATTCAACAGGATTACCAACAAGGATATTCAATTCAATTATTTACAGCAATGGGACTTTATGCTGATCGTTGTTGGTGTAGCAGTGTTGGTAGGAGTGCTTTCGGGTCTTTACCCGGCGCTGTTTTTGGCTTCACGCAATGTTACACTTCTGCTCAAAGGAAATCTTTTCCGCAGCCGGCAGAAAAAAGTGGGGCCCAAACGGGCGCTGGTGATCATCCAGTTTTCAATTTCCGTGCTGCTCATAATCATCACACTTAGCTTTTCAGCACAGATAAGGTACCTGATGAATAAAAGTATGGGATTCGATATGGAACATAAGGTTTTCTCCCGCTTTCTGGTCTCTGGGAAGGAGCCTTATGATGATTTCCGCGACAGGATATTACAACATCCGGAATTTCGAAATGCCTGTTTCAGTCAGCATATTCCTTTTGTCTCCTTTGGAGGAGGTAATATCAACTGGGAAGGATGTCAGCCGGGCGAATCAGTGAATGTACGCTTCAATGCTGTGAGTTATGATTTTCTTGATTGCTTCAAAATCCCTGTTATTCTTGGGCGTGGTTTTTCAAGGGAATTTCCGGGAGATACGCTGGGCGCCTGCGTGATAAACGAAACAGCCTTGCGCAGCTTCGGGTGGGCCGATCCCATCGGGAAGCGTGTCGCGAACAACGGATTAATGGTGATCGGGGTTGTCAAAGATTATCATTATAAAGATATGCATAATGGCATCGAACCTGCCATTCTTGTATTGAACAGTGAACCGCGAGGAGGTGAATGGACTTTTTCTTTTGATGTGGATCCTCAAAGCATGCAGAAGGCCAGGGCTATTGTTCAGGAAGAACTTGAAAGGAGTTTTCCAAACGATGCATTCGTCGTGGATATGCTTGCAGATGCTTTCAAACGTGAAAACACCATTCAGATCTATCATTCTGTAGGTCGTACCATCATCTTCTTCACAGTACTGAACATTCTGCTGGCTGTTATGGGTCTTCTCGGGCTGGTTACCTTCACTACCCAGCGGAGAACCAAGGAGATCGGAATCCGCAAGATCAACGGGAGCACACCGATGAGTATCTTCCTTCTGCTCACGAATGAATATATGCTGCTCATTCTGATTTCATCCATCATCGCCTGGCCGGTGGCCTGGAAGATGTACGACCTGCTGCCTGGTGCCAACAAGCAACCGATGCCAGCCAGTGGTTTTTTCTTTGCTACGGGACTTGTAATCGCTATTGCATTGCTCACCTCGGGATACCAGTCGTGGAAAGCCTCCCGGGCAAATCCGGTGGATGCACTCAGGTATGAATAGGTCCGGCAGATCTGTTATTCCTTCAAACGGACATCGATCCGCAAACCGAAGTAGAGGGAGGTATATCCAAAGATATAACTGTAATTTCCTTTTCGTTGGTCGGTGAAACTCTGTGAGGTTGAGAAAGCATTAATTCCTCCATACCATTTCCCGTTGTCATAGCCCAAGGCAAAACGGGTGATGATGCGCAGTCCTGCCTTCTTTTCCTCTTTCCGGAATTCCCCGTTCATCAACACTGACTCCGATCCATGTGCTGAAAAACCGGGCACCAGCAGGAGTGTGGTAAACCAGTTTGACGAAAGTCTGAAGGTACGGGCATAGCCTGCAAGCAGGCCGATATCGGTGGAAGTTATGAAGCGGTAATTGATGCTGTCCGCGGCAGCGTTAGGTGTGGAAGCCGGAAGCATCCCGCTGTCGGCATTCATGGCATAAACCGATAAAAATCCTCCGAGTATAAATGATCCGGCACCTTTTATTTGTTTTGCTGTATGCGAAAAAGGTGCAGAAAGTGTGAATTTATGGTGATTAACGAAATACAAACCAGTAACCCCAAGGGTAACAGCGGCCATGTCTTCCCGCTGTTCATGCGGCATTCCCTGCTTCCAACCTGTGTAAAAATCCTGCATATTGTTAAGGTAGAACCCTTGGTAATACTGAAGGTTTATTCCCAGGTTAACAGCGGACCAGTTGAGTCCTGACTGTAAATCAAAACTGTTGGTTTTCCCGTACAGCTCATCATCCCGGTTGAGAAACCGCATGCTTACCGAACCAGCCAATCCCAGCCACTGGTAATCGAATCCCAGCCCGGTGTGCAGCACTTCGTTTGGACGGTAGTCATAAAGATTTTCTCCGAAAAGATAAGAGAAACGATTGGTAGGGACATTGGTGTAGAAATAAAAAGCAAGGTAGTCACGGTAGGAAACGATATAGTTATTGTCAAATCTGGTGCTGTCACCTGCTTTCCCGGGCTGAAAACATAAGAAGAAGAGAAAGACAAAAAGGCAACGGTTCATTTTTTTTTGACTGACCAGGTTTGTTATTCAGATTAAATTCTGCTGTGTAAATATAAACAGAAAACATTTTTCGCATTCTGATATTCCTTTCACACACCTATTGGGAGGGTTGGTACCCTGGTTACAAAAGGCAAGATGAGAAGCGGCGTTACCGCTTCTCATCTTTTTGTTTAAAAGGTCATTGCGAGCGCAGCGTGGCAATCTGCAAAAGTTACAGCATTGCTTTAAAGAGGAAGTTGGTATTTGTATCTTATTTTTTCTTTACTGCACCGGCAACCTCTGGCATGGGCAGATTGCCGCGCTGCGCTACTTTTGACGCTTTTTGCAAAAGCGCTCAATATTAGCCTATTAATTCATATGGCGTTTTCAACTCTGCGGGGAGCCTCCCTTTCTTTGCTTCTCCAAAGAAAGGAAGCAAAGAAATGAGCCGGAAATGACAACTTCAGGGTGTTCTTACTGCGCAAACCCTATCCGAACTAAGGCCGAACACCCTGCAGTTCGCACCATTTAACGAGTGATTTATTTATTCATATGGCCTCGTTGAGAAATAGTTCTGTATTGCCTCCCTCGTGGCTTGACATGGGTGAAAAGAAAAGAGAGTGATTGCATTTTCCTTTTTACTTGCATGAGTCATTTTTATGGATGTGATTTCTGATTATTGAAACTCGCCATGACTGACTGGGCATAATATGCAGTTTATAGAAAAACTGCGAGGCCTTTTCAACGAGTCTTTTGCTTATATAAGTTGTTGCATTTTCTTTAATGCTGTAACTGCAACCTTCAAAGCATCCTCTTTCCAGTATGTCTCATTGAACAGTTCAACGGAAAGAACCTTTGAACCGCCCATGCGCTTCAGCTCAGAAAGGATCAGTTTCCAGGGTGCCGCACCATCACCCGGGTACACGCGGTCGCTGTCTTTCTGTTGTTCACGTGGGATGGAAGAAACGAAATCATTCACATGAAAAATCTCGATAAGATTCCCATTGAGCATTTTCAGACTTTCAAAGCCAGAATCCCCTCGGTACATATGAAAAACGTCTGCAAGAATATGTACATCCGGATCATTTGCTGCAGCGGTGACCATCAGCGCCTGGCCAAGATGATAGAGTGTTCCCGAAGCTCCCCAGAATTCAAGTTGCGGCATTACACCTGTTTTCCTTCCCAGGTCGATGAGTTCTTTATACCTTGACGCCACTTTAAACAAGTCGGGCATAGATTCCGGTTTTACTCCGGATGGAGGAGCGGCAATCCTTATGCATCCAAGTTCAGCCATCATCTCCATTTCATTTTTCATCTGCTGCATCCCCGCCTTTCGAAGCGATTCATCAGGCACCATCCATTGAGCAAAACCAATGGCATTCTCAACAGAAAGTTTGCAGTCACTTATTTTTTTCTTCAATGCCGCCAGGCTTTTTCCCTGTTTTTGCCATTCCTCCACATCCCGAACCCAAAGTTCCACCCCGTCGTATCCGGCGCGTGAAGCGATGTCCAGATATCCAAAAAGGCCCGGATTCTGCCCGCTGATAGTGGAGGTGTTCAGACAAAATCGAAAAGTGAAGGTTTGCTCTACTAACGCAGCAGCAATTGAAGGCCGAGGCAAAGTCATTGCCAGCGAAGCCAGACCGGCTGTTTTGAGAAGTTCACGACGTGTGGGCATATTCAAATTTATAAGTTAATATGTGACTTCGAGAACCTCAGGCACCGGCATTACGATTGCCGGTGGCTGAGGCTCTCGAAGCCACAGTTTAAGAGAGCATCAATTATTTACTTTGTAAGGAATTCCTTACCAGATCCCATTTTAAACGAATTATCAACTAATGACACTATTATCACAAAAAGATAATATGTCTTGTGAACCTACTTGTGTCATGGTTTCTGATGATTATCTCTTTCATCAACTCAGAATCGCAGGGCCTTCAAATACGCCCCGCTCGACTTCAAACAGGCCATTCCATCCGGACAGTTGTCCCTCTCAACAAAATAATGCTGTATATCCTGTTTGACTGCTTCGGCAAAGATGGACGGAAAGTCAATGATTCCGCTTCCGGGGCACTCGAAATCCTGCGCATCACCCGGAGCCATGTCCTTCACATGCAGGATTGGAATCCGTCCTGCATATTTCTTCAACATCGCCAGGGGATCGCCACCTCCTTTTTTTACCCAATAGATATCCATCTCGCAATGCACCAATTTTTCGTCAGTGTGCGACATGAGGTAGTCGAAGGGCAGTCCGTCTTCCATGGCTGCAAATTCACGATTATGATTATGCCAGCAGAAAACCAGTCCTTTTTTCTGTACCAGTTCTCCCATCTTGTTAAGAAGTTCTGCGCTTTTCTTGCAGTCTTCCAGCATGAACGGACCGCCTCCGGTCCAGGGCCAGTAGTTTACGGCATACTTCATCCCGAGTTCCAACAGTGCATCCAGCTTGGGATTCAGTTCATCAGGATTTGCAGTGAGCGGGATTCCACCTGCCACCGGAAGAAGGCTGATGTCCTTACAGAATTTGAGAAATTCTTTTGCAGAATCTCCGAGATAGCCTCCTGTTTCAATTTCTGAGAAACCATAGGAGGCTGTTTCTTTCAGGACTTTTTTCCAGTCTCCCTCCAGTTGTTTCCCAAGTATGCCCGTGATGTAACCGAATTTGTTCAGCTTATTATTTCCGCCCCTTGCCTCTGCGAAGGGATTCATGGCCAGCAGTGCAGCAGTACCTGCTGCCGATTTCAGAATAAAGGATCTGCGTGTGATCATAAGTTGTATTTTGTAAGATTAGTATTTCGGAAGAGCCCAGGGTGCCCGGTATGATGGAGTGATAAGGGCATTGGCTCCTGCACTGTTGATGAATTTATTGGATGCATCGTCCCAGCTCAGCACCGGCTCACCGCTTCGTGCAGCGATATTGGCCATATGAACATGCAGTGCTGCCGCACGTCCTGTTTCAGGCGGACATGCCGGTTTTTCACGACTCTTGATGCACTTGATAAAGTTTTTCACATGTTCGGAATGTGATTCTTTACCTTCGGTATATTTGTATTCCTCACCCCGGAATTTCTTTTCCTTGTTGTCCCATTCAGGGTAAAGAATCATTTTGGAGCGATCGGTGACGATCGTCCCGTCGTCCCCAACGAAGGCTATCCCGTAAAGCATGTCGTAGGGTCCCCGCTGCAGGCCGGCCGTCATGTCGAAATTGATCACTAGGTCTCCTTTAGGATACACGACATTCATGGTATCGAATGTCTCCCGTGCCCGTGCTTCATGGTAGGAGTTCGCACCGTACACCAGCACCTGTTCAGGGGCTTTTTCGATATCCTTTGCCCAAAGGGCCATGTCGATGAGATGCACACCCCAGTCGGACATGAGACCGCCCCCATAATCCCAGAATAACCGCCAGGTTCCGTGAAAACGGTTCGGGTTGAAAGAACGCTGAGGCGCCGGTCCCAGCCACATATCGAAGTCTACTCCTGCAGGTACCGGTTCATCGGGCAGAATTGCCGGGCCCACTCCATATTCGAAGTTGGCCCATATGTTGATCTTTCGAAGCTTGCCAATCTTTCCTCCCCTGATGAATTCCATCGCCTTGTTGAAAACAAAGCCGGAGCGTTGTTGCTGCCCCACCTGTACTATTTTCTTGTGGTAGTTCGCCGCATTCACCATGATGTTACACTCGGCAATGGTATTGGCCATGGGCTTTTCAACATAAACATCCTTGCCGGCTTCCAGTGAATAAACCAGGTTGAGACAATGCCAGTGGTCCGGTGTGCCGATGATCACTGCATCGATGTCTTTTTGTTCCAACATCTTCCGGAAGTCCTTGTACAGTTTTGGAGACTGGTTGAAGTCCTTTTTAACCTCTGCTGCCCGGTCGTTGAGGATTTTCTCATCCACATCGCACAGGGCAACGCAGTTGACACCCGGCTCGGCCAGGTGATGACGGAGAATCCCGAAACCCATGTTCCGGCATCCGATGAGGGCCACATTGAGCTGGTCGTTCGGCCCCACAGGGGAGGACCACACCTGTGAGGGCAAAACGGTAAGTGCCCCGATCCCTGCTGAAGCTGCTGCAGTTTTTTTAATAAAACTTCTACGGTTAAAACTCATAGTTGTATATTTTGAGGGTTGATTTATTGGTGGGTGGAATCGGAAAATTTTAGTCCGCAGGTAACAATTGTAAATGGATTATTAAAAATAACAATAATTTGCCTGAACAAGCCCGGTTTTTATCTGTTTAGATTCAAATTAGCTACTTCTATTTAAATACAAACAGAATTGCAAATCCCCTTGGGAGATAGCAGCCAATAATGTAATTTTGCCCTTTCATTTTTTTGTTTCCAATGGTTTCACTCAGGATCTTTCTAACGTCCCGCAAGTACTTTGCCACTGCCTTCCTTTATGCCTGTTTTAGCCTGATCTTCAGTACCTGGGTTACCTACATCCCGCATATTTCATCCAAACTGAATATTACCGAGGGAAAAATCGGGCAGGCGATATTTTTCTCCGGGCTGGGGGCCTTTTTCATGATCCGCATATCACGGCATATTGCCGAGAAGGTGGGAGTGGGACGGTATACCTATATCTCCCTGGTAGCCTATTGCATCAGTTTTTTCGGGATGTTCATGGCCTGGGACTATACAACGCTTTGTATCAGCTTATTTGTTTTTGGGATGGCCGGGTCAAACTATGCCATCTCCCTCAATTCGCTTCTTGCAACGATTGAGAAACAGGACGGTGTTTATATCATGACCGGTAGTCACGGTTTTTGGAGCATCGGAGGGATGATTGGTTCGGCCACAGGAGGTTTCATGGCTGCACTACTCGATCATCCGTTGTTACATGTCGGCTTGGTTGTGTTTATTATTCTTGCGGTTCAGACTGCACTGCGTTCACAATATGTCCACCGTGTGGCCGATCGTCCGGCAAGGGAAGAAAAAAGTACCGGGAGCAAAGCACCCCTGCTTTTAATTGCTGTAATCGGACTCGTCGTCATGGTTTCTGAGGGGGCTATTGCCGACTGGAGTGCTCTCTACCTGAAAAAGATCATTCACTTGAATATCGGCTACATCGGATTTGGTTATTCACTGTTCAGCCTGGCTATGATGATCGGCCGTTTTACAGGCGATACCCTGAGCCAGCGTCTTGGATCCTGGCGCCTGATCAGCCTTGCCAGCCTGCTTGCCCTGGTGGGTTTCGGCCTGGTGCTGGTCCTGCATCCTGCCTTTTCATTGATCGGTTTCTTTGTCATCGGACTAGGATTCTCTGTGATCGTTCCCGAGGTATACCGCCTGGCATCACGTCTGGAAGGGATTCACACGGCCTATGGGGTGTCCTTCATTGCCGCCACAACCAACATCGGCTTCCTGGTTGGACCTGTATTGCTTGGCTTCATTGCAGAAATGGATTCCCTGCACCTGAGTTTCATGGTTCTTACAGGCTGGGTAAGCCTTGCCTTTATCATTTCTTCCCTCAAAAACGGTAAAAACAAAAGAGAACAGGCGGTTGTAAAGGCATAACTTCCGTTTTGATTTTTCAGATCAATTCTTTCTGCGACCACCTTCGGGGTCGGGGCATTTTCCCCATTCAACGGGCTATAGAGCTGTGATCCCTTCGGGATCAATAGTTATTGAATTCCTGATCACGAAGGGGTCACAGCTCTATCATCCGGTGATCTTTTCGCGAGCAATTGCTTTACGAATTCCTGACCCCGAATGCGTCATAGCTCTGTCACCCGGTGATCCTTCCGGGGGCAATAGCTTATCGAATTTCAAACCCTGAAGGGATCAGAGCTCTATAAATTGTGATCCTTTGGGAGCAATAGTGTATCGACTTCCTGACCCAGCAAGGCTCATAGCTCTATTACCTGTGATCCTTTCGGGAGCAATAGCTTATCGACTTCCTGACCCCGAAGGGGTCCCAGCTTTATAGCCCAATCAACAAACCCAACGCCCCTGAAGGGGTCGCAGAATACCAGCACATTCATTTTTTTTCTATATTCGTAATTCAATTCAAAATCTTATTTACAAGATCTTCCATGAAAAAAATTGCATTTTTCTTCCTGCTCCAGATACTGTTATTTGCAGGAATCTCTGCTCAGGAAGGCGACAAGGAGATCAGGACCCTGTCGTTCGATTACACGAAGATAAAAGGTCCCCACAGCAAAATGTTTAAGGAATGCATCGGCGCAGGCCGCGCAAACGAGGGTCTGCGTGCCGACTGGCAGCGGCAATTGCGAATGACCAAGGCTGATTGTGATTTCAGATACATCCGTTTCCATGGACTGCTAACCGACGACATGGGTGTGTACACCGAGAACAGGAAAGGTGAGCCTGTTTACAGTTTTCAATACATCGATGAGTTGTTCGATTTTCTTCTCTCAATAAATATAAAGCCTTTTGTGGAGTTGGGATTCATGCCCAATGCCCTGGCCAGTGGTACTAAAACCATCTTCTGGTGGAAAGGAAATATTACCCCTCCCAAGGACTATGACAAATGGGCCGCATTGATCACAGCACTCCTCAAACACTGGGAGGAACGTTATGGTGTGGAAGAAGTGAAAAGCTGGTACTTCGAAGTGTGGAATGAACCTAACCTCAAAGATGCCTTCTGGTCGGGTGACCAGGCGGAATATTTTAAACTGTATAAATATACAGCGCAAGCCATCAAGAATGTTAACCAGGCATACCGTGTGGGTGGTCCTGCCACAGCAGGGGCCGGCTGGGTGCCCGAGATGCTGTCTTTCTGTGAGAAAAATTCTGTCCCGATCGACTTTGTAAGCACGCATACCTATGGTGTACGGTCAGGTCACCTGGATGAATTTGGCCAGGGAGGTACCGTGCTCGATGGAAATCCCAATAGCGTCAGCGGGGACGTCCTCAGATCCCGCAAACAGATAAGTGAATCCGCTTTCCCCAACCTGGAACTGCAATATACCGAGTGGAGTTCATCTTATACTCCTGCTGATCCTGTGCACGACAGCTACCACGAGGCAGCATATATCCTGGAGAAACTCAAGCAGGTCGGGAATGCACCTACATCCATGAGCTATTGGGTTTTTACCGATATCTTTGAAGAACCTGGTCCCCGGTTCACTCCCTTTCACGGAGGATTCGGACTGCTCAATTATCAGGACATAAAAAAGTCAGCTTACTTTGCTTATAAATACCTGAACATGCTCGGATCTTCCGAACTGGAAAATAACGACTCCCGTTCGGTTGCCTGTCGCGATGAGTCAGGAAATGTACAAATACTCCTGTGGGATTTCACTCACACTCATCCCGGGGACAGTGTGAACAACCAGGCTTACTTCAACAGGATTCTATATTCCAAACCAAAAGGCGGGGCCGAAATAAAGGTTGAAGGAATTCCTGCCGGGCAATATGAACTGAAATTCTATCGCATTGGTTTCGGTGTAAACGATCCCTACACGATGTACCTGAAGATGGGGGCACCCTCACAGCTTACAAGGCAGCAGGTGGCTGACCTGAAAGCAATGAATTCGGGGGAGGCTCTTACCACAACCAAAATTGTGGTGAAGAAGGATGGAATTTTCAATCAGAAAATGCCAATGAGTGAGAACGATGTGGTTTTGCTCACTCTCACCCGGGTGAGATAGAAAGAATCTTATAACGAGAACCAGTAACTGAATTTAATCAGGAAGACATTCCCGGGGTAAATTTTTCGTAACTGCTGCATCGATTTTACCAACTTGTCGGCAGGATTACCGTTTGGATTGGTACGGTCGTCAGCCCAAACCAGGAAAAGGTAAGAACCTGGCCGGTATTCCCATTTTACTACCAGGTTGGAGCGGAACTGCTGGAAGTTAAAGTCATATTCCGTATTGTAGTTATCATACCTCACATACCGGTCATCCAGCTTTTTGGCCAATGGATCCGTTACCCTGTTAAATCGTGCATAACTACCTTTCGATACGAAGGGACTCCCGTAATACTGCAGAGTTAATTCAGGACTCAGGCTGAAGTCGAGTCTGAAAGTCAATCCAAGTGTTTGCTGGTTCAACTTACCCAGCACGGCTCCTGAGTCAGCGAGGCTGTTTACATATTGCAGGCCATCACTGTTTTTCCCGTAATTGCAGGAGAGCCGGAGGCGGAGTGAATTAATCGGCTTTACAACGAGTCCGGGTTCCAGCATAAACATGTTGGAGGAGTTCCCGAAACCACGTTGCATGGAATAGTCCATGCTGATGAACACCGGTTTTGACCCATCGGTACGGATTCCTCCAAAGGAAAGAAGCTGGGCCGGAATGCGCATCTCAGGTCCTCCGCGCAGGATATGTGTGTCGCTCGATTCAGATTGATAGATGAGGTTGAATCCCCATCCCCATTTATTTTTAAACTCGGAACTAAAGGAAAAGTGTGCGCCCGATCCCAGGTATTTGCCTGCATAACTTAACCTGTTGAACTGTTCAAGGCTGATGGTGTAGGTGCGGAAGATTGAAACAGGCTGGTTAACGAAGTAGGAAATCTCATTTTCGTTCTCGATGGCATCCACCGATTGCATGTAACCCAGGTCGTTCAGTTCAAGGCCCGGGGAGTACCAGCTCAGGCCACTGTGATATCGCCAAAGGCCAGTACCCTTGCCCAGCCTGATCCTTCCCCCGGTGCCGCTGAGTTCTGTCCGGCTGGTGTCATAGCGTAGGTATGAAACCCCGGGTCGCTGGAAATACCTGGCTGATGAGAGCTGAAGTTGTGAAATAGCATCCGTTTCTCCCTGCACCAGGGAACCCACCAGTCGCATGTCCAGATAGTATTTTTTATCCTTCCATTGATGCAGAAAATCCAGTCCTCCTGAATACGCATTCCGGGAGAGGAATTCCAACTGCTTGTCGTGAATAAAACGGTTGGTGGCAGTGAAGATTCCACCGATCACTGTTGTCCCTTCATGATAGTCTTTCTGGATACGCGCCACACTGTAACTGCTGAGAGGTTCGATGGCCTGCATGCTGCGATTGTTTTCGGGATCACTTAGTTCTGCAAATTCCTGCTGGGTGAGACTGTGCAGGAATCCCACAGCCAGCCCGCCGGCAGTTTTACCACTCAGTTTCACTGCACTCAGGATGGTGGTGCGGTCAGGGGCTTTGCTGTACAGGCTGTCACCCGTGGGTACCGAAAAGGAGGGGGAGTGCCCAATGCGACGGGAATAAAAAAGGTTGAGGTCGTCGAATTCGTACCGGAAAATATTCTGTGCTTCCAAAAAGAAAGGTCTTTTCTCCTCGTAGAAAGTCTCGAAGGCGGTGAGGTTCATCACGGAGGGATCGGATTCTACCTGACCAAAGTCGGGATTGAATGTAACATCCACCGTGAAGTTACTTGAGATACCCACCTTCGCATCAAGGCCTGCATTGCCTCCCCAGCTTCGTCCTTTGTCGGAGAAAGGATTACCAGGTTCCTTCGCAAAGGTCTTCAGATTACCCAGCGAATAAGGCATCACTTCCAGTCTTTGTCTCTTCTTCAGGCCACTGATACCATGCAGTTCTCCGAAATTATAGAGCATCCCCGGACCGGTAAGCGATTGCACTTCCCAGTCGCTTTCCTCTTGTAATCTGTCAATCCAGCGCCAAACATGAATTCCCCATACCTGTTCATCAGCTGCACTGTAACGTAACTGTGTGAGGGGTACCTCTATTTCGGCAGTCCAGGCAGAATCCTCGAAGGCTACCTTGCCCGTCCATACCGCATTCCAGTTCACATCCCAGGCCATCGGGTTACTCAGAACAAGGTCCACTTTTTGACCCGAGGCAGCCAGGTTAAATTCAAATCCGGTGCGGTGGTCATGGTAGGAGTCGAAGTTGATGCCCACCATATCACCGCTTATTTCATCGCGCATGGCAGCCTTGCGGTTAATCTTTGCAGGTTCGGGATCATGGGCCCTGATGGCCACATAGATGCACTGATCATCATAAAATATCTTCAGTTCCGTGGGAAAGGTAGGTTTGGCACCTTCAGCAGGAATAAACTGGGTAAAATCTCCGCTCCAGGTACCTGTCTGCCAGCAGGCATCATCCAGATGTCCATCGACTACAGGGCGTTCCGCGGTTAATCGTGAGGTGGTGTATTGCCTGACCGGCTTTTTCCCTGAGGTTGTATCTGGCAAAAGCGGGTTATTTAAATTATCAGCACCGGAAGTAATAAAATTTATTCCTGTAAGAAGAATACAAACAGCAGCTATGTGGCGGGCGTAATTCATAATGGGCTAATTTCAGGCTAAAGATACTGGAATTTTGATGCCTTGAAACTGATCTGAATCTCGTTTGAGAATGAAACCTGTAAGGC
Organism: Bacteroidales bacterium; assembly: GCA_046329925.1. GTDB lineage: Bacteria > Bacteroidota > Bacteroidia > Bacteroidales > JAAYUG01 > JAXLTS01. Next base: position 6,775 of record JAXLTS010000033.1, on the reverse strand, counting down.
TATTAAGTATACCCTGTTTGGAAAAATGCCTTAAATGCTTGCTCAGACAGGGTCCTGGGGAATTATTCGTTTGTAAATAAAATGGAATTCCGTGTTGTATGTGGTTTTCAGGAAATCCATCTGTTTAAAAATGTATGTTCTACAAAAATGGGAGCTTGTAAATATCATATAATCAATAAATTATTAAATTATGTTGATTTGGTGCCGCTTAGTCTTTCCTGTTCTGGGAACTGCAGGAACTGGGCGGTGAAATGACTTAATTTCGTAATTGTCACAACCGATTATCTTTTTCTGTGCATTTAATTCAAATTACCAATGGAATGATTTATGGCTAACCGATGATCAGTTTCTGGACTCAATAGTCAGCTACTTTTTTATTTTGCGGATACCATTAATCCCGTATCAAATACCAGAATTTTTTTTCAGGTATTTCACTAAGTCAAATCGGTTGGGAACTCATACTGGGAATAATCACTAAAAACTACGAATATGAAAAAGTTTCGCCCTGAGATCCTCTGTCTGGCCCTGTTGCTTCTGGTTATGACCTCTCCCGATGTGTTTTCAACGATACTGACGGTAAGTAACAATTCTGCCATTTCAGCCCAGTACAGCAGTATTACAGCAGCAATTAATGCTGCAAATTCTGGTGATACACTCTATGTGCATGGATCCGGTACTTCCTATGGGGATGTAACCCTTCGGAAAAGGCTTGTTATTATTGGTCCCGGGTATTATCCTGCCGATCCTTCCGGTGTACCGGCTCAGTTTGGAAGTTTTTATCTTGATACTCTCAATGGGGTTTCAGGAGCCAGTGGTAGCTATTTTTCAGGACTAACCATGAACTCCTTCAATTCCTTGTCGGGGTATTCCGGGAAGATTACCAATAACATCACGATTAAGCGATGTAAGATAAATAATTCATGTTATATAGGTTATTCAAATACGGAGGTTCATAACTGGATCCTATCCGAATCATTGATTTATAATGTGTCTTACAGTACCAATAACAGTCTTAGCTCCGGCATTCTCATCAACAATTGCGTAATGTCATACTCAAGCAATGTTTACAGAACAATATTTACCAATAATGTTGTTTATAATGTGCCGAATTTCAGTGAGTGTAATGTTTCCAATTGCATTTTCATTTCTTCGGCAGGTAATAACAGTTCAGTGTTTTCCACATTCGATAACAACCTGTTCTCAAGTGCAATTAACTTTACGAATGCCAATAATACATTTGCTCCTGCCAACCAGGCAACAACCAACAGTGATCCCCAGTTTGCAGGAGGTACAGCAACTGGTTATCTCACCATCAACGATTATCATCTTCAGTCCGGTTCAGCCGGGCATAACGCCGGAACTGACGGTAAAGATCTCGGAGTATATGGTGGACCCGGAATAATCTGGGGTGGTGCTCCTCCCGTACCTACCGTTTATTTGTACAGCCTTAAACCAAATTATGTACAATCAAACGGGACGCTGAATATCACCATTGGTGTTAAAAACCAATAAGCGTTTCACACCCCGGGGTGCCTGTTTCTCTTGATCCACCAATTAAAAAACACAGGAGTATGAAGCGCATATTACTCATTATAACTATTCTGTTACCTTGTTTTCTGTTGCAGGGGCAGGCAACTATTACCCGGGGAGAATATTTTTTCGATACGGATCCCGGATTCGGCAATGGAACGGGATTTACAATAGCATCACCTGGCTCCGATTTAAACCTTCCATTTTCTATCCCCGTCGGGGCTCTTCAACCGGGACTTCACAAGCTGAACTATCGTTTTAAAGATGCAGCCGGACATTGGGGACTCACTGCCGGGAAAATCATTTTGGTTATCCCTGAAGCGCAACCTTTGAGCCAGATAACAAAGGTGGAATACTTTGCAGATGCAGATCCTGGATTTGGGAATGGCGTACCGTTGACTATCTCTTCACCATCGTCTGATTTGTCATTTACAGTTCAGATTCCGGGAAGCCAGTTCACATCCGGCATGCATGGGCTTGGTTTCAGGTTCCGCGATGCCTCAGGCAAATGGAGTCTTTCTGCAGGTCGGCTCATTTTTACAGAAGCATATGTGCCACCCTCACAGATTGTTTATGGAGAGTATTTTTCTTCCCCTGATCCGGGAATTGGAAACGGCACACCATTCATTGTATCACCAAACGTAAACCTGAACACTAGCCTTAACATATCAGCCTCCTGGTTACCGGATGGAATTCAATCGGTACAGTTTCGTTTCAGGGACGAAAAGGGGAAATGGAGCCATACAGCAGGCAGGCAATTATTTGTTGAGGAACCTGGTACCTTGTTGGAGGTTGTAAAGGGAGAATATTTTATTGATAAGGAACCTGGAATCGGGAAGGGTGTTGCATTCAACCTCTCCGATCCTGCCCAGGATGCCACTGTTATCCGCTCACTTCCAGCTTCAGGGATGACTGCCAATAGTTTCCACAACCTGTATTTCCGTTTCCAGGACAAAGACGGGAAATGGGGATTAACCAACACCCGACCTGTTTATATTTCAGACGGAAAGGAAAAATACTTTACCCCGATCAGCAAGGTAGAATACCATGTTGACCAGGGGACTGGTCAGAGCAAACTTCGTACTGATTCAGTCGGACTTGTTATGCATGGTCGCACCCTTTTTTCGGTGCAACCCATCTTACCTGTCGATACGCTGGATATAGGACGTCATTTTATATCTGTCCGGGGCATCGATCTGTTCAATAATTTCAGTCCGGTTTATGATAACAGGAAGTTTGTCGTTACTAATGATACCACAAAGGGGATGCTCCTTGGAATTACACTAACACCCGACAGTGTGCCAATGACTTCCGGATCTGTGGATGTATACGAAGAGAATGCCGGAACCCTTGCTTTCAAAAGGAATATTCCATTAACATCGGACGGAATTTTCTTTCTGAAGGATTTGCTCCGGGGAATTATTTGTTATTGCTTAAACCAGACATACAAGCATTCCCCACCGATACCTATTATGATCTGGCACCTCAGTGGGAGATAGGTGAGATACTTTCGATCAATGCTGATACCATGTTCAATGATGTGATAATAAAAGCATTGCAAACCGAGGTGTTGGGAGGGACAGGTACCCTCGACGGATACATTACCGAGTCTTCAAAGAAATCCGGGGGAATTGTCAAAGCCCCGAAGATTACCGGCGGTAATCCCGTAAAAAGTGCCGGGGTAATTCTCATCGGGAGAAGTAAGGGTGTAAGCTCAGGCACTGTTTTATCTAAAACAGTTACAGACGATTTGGGGCATTATAGCTTCCAGAACATCCCCCTGGGTTCCTACGACCTGCTGGTTGATATTCTCGGTATTCCACTAGTCGATTACTATACAGTGGATGTAGTGGATCAGTCAGCAAATATCTCCAACCTGAATTACCTGGTTGGAAGCGGCGGCATTACCATCCCATCAGAGATTCAGGAGCGGGGCCAAATGGAGGTACTGCTTTATCCGAATCCCACACGAGGTGAATTGAATATTCTTTTCCGGGAGGATGCCGGAGAGGTTAAAATCAGGCTGTATGACCTGTCAGGACGGCTGGTTCATACTTATGAGCATGATGCAGTGCACGGATCAGTGTTGTCACTGGACCTCGGTTCCAGGGCGAAAGGCTGGTATACCCTGGTGTTGACTGGAGCTTCAGGAACGGAGACGAGGAAGATTATATTGCAATAAGGCATTCTCGGGAAGGTTCCTGCCTGCCCACGAATGTTTTTATTAATAATATTCAAACCTGTCGTACGGGCGGCAACTCAACAATGTTGGTGACTATGGATTTGAGAAATCTCCTTCCAGCCCCGGTTTTAAAATACCGTTCCCTTGCAATTGCCTCCGGGAGCGTATCAACCTGCTCAGAATAGACCAGTTTCCATGGAATTTTTCGTGATGTATAGGGAGATTTACCTGAATTATGTTCCTTGATGCGAACCTCAAGGTTTTGGGTATAGCCCTTGTAAAAGGAACCGTCCACTTCGCTTTTTAAAACATAAACGAAATACACGATAAAGAAATTTGTACCCGGAGCGGGAATTCCCGCCCGACCGGACGACCTACCAAAAGTTTATTATGAAACTGAATTGCACAAGTGCATTATAAGAGCCTTATCTCATCGGTCGTTCGGGCGGGGAACCCGCACCATCAAGATAATATGGATTTGAGAAATCTCCTTCCAGCCCCGGTTTTAAAATACCGTTCCCTTGCAATTGCCTCGGTAAGAGTATCAACCTGCTCAAAATAGACCAGTTTCCATGGGATCTTCCGGGCTGTATAAGAAGATTTACCTGAATTATGTTCCTTGATGCGAACCTCCAGGTTTTTGGTATAACCCTTGTAAAAGGAACCGTCCACTTCGCTTTTTAAAACATAAACGAAATACACGATAAAGAAATTTGTACCCGGAGCGGGAATTGAACCCGCACAACCATCACTGGTTACAGGATTTTAAGTCCTGCGCGTCTACCTATTCCGCCATCCGGGCATTGTCTGCCGTAATACCTTGTATAAATTTAGGCGGGTACAAAAAACAACCCCCTCTCTCAACCACCCCTTCAGAGGGAAGCAAGGGAGGGGGTAACGAGCGGGAAACGGGACTCGGACCCGCGACCCCGACCTTGGCAAGGTCGTGCTCTACCAACTGAGCTATTCCCGCAACATGAAAAAAACGCTTACAATTTCCGGTTCTTCCCGATATTAAGAGGCAAGGCTCCCGCAAATCGTGGTGCAAATTTAATCGAAATTTTATTTTTCCAAAAAAAAGCCTGCATTTTATCGGTTTCCCCTATCCCCATTGCGGTTTGTGCCTGTTCTGGAATAAATTCCGGAAGAACCTATTCAAGACCTGAGCCCTGCAAAACCTGCGTGAAATTCAATAAAAGTCTGCAGTAGGACATGTAGGCATCCAGCGGCAGGGTCTCAGCCCTGTCATAAATATCATGGTACGCCGTAATACCTCCCATGGTGTATATAAAGAAACAGGGAACTCCCTTTCGGTAAAAGGCACAATGATCGCTGTTACAGGCTTCCCCCCTTGACTTCACGGCTTTAAGCAGGTCCGAACGCTCATTGATTTTTTTAAGAAGTTCAAATTCCGTTGGAAATACAGTTGCATTTACTACCATAATTCCCTCACTGCCGGTACCAGCAAGGTCGAGATTCAGTAGAAAACGTATCCGGGACAGGTCCACCAGCGGATGTTCACAGAAGTACAGGGATCCCAGGATGCCGGCCTCCTCCGCAGCCGATGCCATAAAGATGAGGGAATATTCAGGAGGGTGTTGAGTAAAATACCGAGCAAGGTCAAGCATGAGCGCAACACCACTGGCATTATCATTGGCACCCGGGAAATATACCTTTTTTCCCATCATTCCCAGGTGATCGTAATGGGCTGTAAAGAAAATAAGGCTGTCAGGTCTCCTGGTACCAGGCAGGCAGGCAATTACATTTTGGGTTTCTGCTGTTTTCATCCGGGCTGAAATGGAAATTTCCAGCTTTTTGAGGAATAGCAAACTGTCCTTTGCCAGCAGGTCCATCCCTGCTGTTTTTTTCTGACTGGTCGACACGCTCCAGATGAGCTTATTGTGTAAGACCCTTATTCTGCCTGCCTCCGAACCATCTACCCCGTGAAGAATAATCGTTCCGGGAACACGCAAATTGCAAGCGGCTCCCGATATTGACTGGCGTCCCGTCATTTCATTTCCCTCTGCAGGATAAGCATGGCATTCCGATCCGGTAACTGAATCCCTGAAATAATAGCAACCCTGCAAAGACGGGGAGCCAGGGTCTGCCAGAAAATCCTTCCCGGGAACCAGCCTCCGGCCATTGACGCTAAGTTCCTGCCGGCCCGGGAATGTATTCACCGGAAAATGAAACTTCTGATAATATTCCTTCCCCAGGGGCTTCAATCCCATTTTCCGGAACTCCTTCCTGATAAAGGCAGCAGACTTTTCCTGCCCCTTGCCAAGGTATCCCCTCCCATGAAGGGAAGGAGATGCCAGTTTCTTCACTACCCGACGGGCATAGGTACTGTCCTGTGCATCTGCCTGCTGCAGTAAGGTGCCCATGAAAACCAAAACGAACGTCAGGATTAACCACTGACTTTCACTATCCAGCCATCGCCTGCTTTCTATGCCCTTGTGTTGAACGGGCTTATTCAGAATATTTCCGACCGGAACTTGTGAGGTGCGTGTAATGCATTGATTAATTGTAATTTTGCTCATGCCAACTTTCCTTGAAAATAAATCACCGTCTTAAAGATAAGGGTTTTCTGCATCCACCGGAAAAGACCCGCTCAAAACCGGTGCAGATTTGGTATCCTGTTTTTTTTCTTTATCTTAACCCTTTGAAAAGTGCATGCAGGGAACCGTAAGAGACATGTTCGGGCTAATTTTAATCCCTTCAGCAATAATTAATTAATACAAAGTCAATCAAAGAATATGAGAACTGTAAAAATTGCTGTTGAACGGACCAAGGAGTTCCTGGCAGAACGCCTCGTGAATAACCTCCTGCAGGAAAGTGAAGAATCCCTGACCCGACTGGTTCGCTATGAGAGCCTTGGAGGCTTTGAGAAAATGAGTGATGAGGAAATTTTTCACCAGTTAGCTCAGATTTTTCCCGAGTTCAATCTGCTTAAACTGGTGGATTCACTTCCGGGTTTCATGATCGTCGGGGTGAAAGAGGAAACTATGGAACAGGAAGATGAAATCCTTGTTGATATTTCCAGAATCATACAGATGAAGTTTT
>JAXLTS010000032.1:0-42838 GCA_046329925.1 Bacteroidales bacterium | reverse complement strand
GAACATACAAAAAAACTCATCGCGATCCGTAAATCATCTCCTGCACTCTACGCAGGATTCCATGTATGCCTTTTTGTGGATCATTTTGTATTCGCCAGTTTGTACTATATCGGAGATGAAGTAGTCATCACGGTTTTTCACAACGGCTGGGAGCCAATGCCCACGGCTATTCCCATCAATACCTCCAACCATCCGGAGATACCGACGCGTGTAAGGGAGATGATCAATAACCGGGAATACACCTGCGAACTTACCGGTAAAAAAATCTTCATTCAGAATGGGATTTTTGAATTGCAGATGGAAGGGAAAGAGGCCTGTGTATTCGTGTCAGGTAAATCGTGAATACCTCAGTCAATGCGGGTGCATGGATTAAACCACCACCACCTGACTTTTACGAATTATCAATAAGCTTTATCTGCAAAAACCTGGTTATTATCACTGAACCAGCAGAATAATTCGTATTTTAGTATTTTACATAACTTATATATACCATATGAATACAAATGCCATAAACATCCGGAAAAATATTTTTCTTGCGTTTTCACTGCTTTTTATTCAGGTTAGTACCTTGTTTGGACAACCCGTCGATGGAGCACGCACCTTTTGCAACCCACTCAATCTGAACTACCGGTTTATGGTCGACGCGGTAGATGCCCGCGAGGCTGCTGACCCCGTCATCGTTTTATACAAGGATGACTATTACCTTTTTGCCTCCAGGTCCGGTGGATACTGGACTTCACCGGATCTCCGAAGCTGGACCTTGATTATTCCACAGGGACTCGATATCGAGAGTTATGCCCCGGCCGCCGTGGTGATGCGAGACACCTTGTTCTTCATGACCCCCGGATCCCAGATATATAAAACGACCGACCCCAAATCGGGCGTCTGGCAGAAAGGCCCCTCCCTGAAAAGCTATGGTGACCCGGCTCTCCTGCTCGATGATGACGGGAGGTTGTACCTGTCATGGGGTGTGTCAAACACCGCACCAATCAGCGTGGTGGAACTGGATCCCCTAACCTTTAAGGAAATCGGGAGCAAGGTAGATGTTCTTACCGCCCATGCAAATATTTACGGCTGGGAAAGAAGGGGTGATGATAATCTTCTGGACGAGCAACCCTGGATCGAGGGCTCCTGGATGATTAAAGCTAATGGCAAGTACTACCTGCATTATGCCGGTCCGGGAACTGAATTCAAAACATACGGTGATGGAATTTATGTGGCAGATGCACCCCTGGGACCCTATCAATATGCAACCTACAGCCCCTTTGCCTTCAAACCGACCGGATTTATTACCGGGGTCGGCCATGGTGCTACCTTTAAAGACAAGAACGGGAAGTACTGGCATATTGGTACCATGACCATCTCCGTGAAACATATGTTTGAAAGAAGACTGGGACTTTACCCGGTCGACTTCGATGCAGACGGGAATATCCGCTGCAACACTTCCTGGGGCGATTACCCGCAACTATTTCCGGGCACCAACAGTGATCCGGTTGACAGCAGTTTTGCCGGGATAATGCTCCTGTCGGGGAAAAAATATGTCGTCGCATCCTCCTCGCTGGAAACCCATGAAGCGAAAAATGCCTGTGATGAGGATGTACGCACATACTGGTCCGCCCAGTCAGGAAAACCAGGTGAATGGATCATGCTCGACCTGGGCAAGACCTGTACCCTGGAAGCAGTCCAGGTCAATTTCGCGGAACATAACACAGACCCCCTCCTGGTAAGAGGAAGAAGCAATCCGCTATATGAACAGTATGTACTGGAATACTCCGCTGATGGAATCAACTGGACCATGCTGGTGGACAAGAGTGAAAACAATACGGACGTGCCACACGATTACATCGAATTGGAAGAATCCGTGGAAGCAAGATATGTCAAACTCACCAACGTATTCACACCCGGAAACGGGAACTTTGCCATTCGTGATCTGAGGATTTTCGGAAATTCCAACCAGGCTGTTTTTACCGAAGTAAACGACTTTACAGTGGAGCGCGACGCGGAGGATGGTCGCGATGCCTTGATCTACTGGACCCCCGTTGCAGGTGCAGACGGTTATCTGATAAACTATGGTATTGCACCCGATAAACTGTACAACAACTTCATGGTATACGATACCGACAGCCTGGCCATGCACTGTCTGAATCACGGGGTCGACTATTATTTCAGCGTCACGGCATTTGATAACGGAACGGATTATTATCGCTCGGTGGGTGAGTTCCGGTCATTTCAGTCGGGCGACTGGAACGACGTAAACAGCTGGTCCCGCTACGATGGAACGGAATGGGTTCACCCCGTTTCCAGCCTTCCTGAAATTACCATTGGACCAATTACCATTCAGAACGGAGATACCATCATTGTTTCCGCGAGTGACTCGGCAGACCAGCTTACCATTGCCCAGGGCGGAACACTCCTGGTGGAGAAAGATGCCACCTTCACAGTGAAAAACGGGATCGAAACGGACCTGGTGGTGGAAGGCCTGCTGATTAATTCCGGCATGATCCCTTCAGATGAAGCCGTGTCGATCAGTTTTAGTCACAACGGCAGGTATGAACATAAACGTGATGGCGGAGCAATCCCCTTTGCCAGTTGGAGGAACAATTCAACCATTGTGTTCGACAGTATAAAAACCACCCTCCCCGCCGGCACCAACCAGGACTTTTACAACCTGGTGTGGAATTGCGCAGATCAGGCTTCCGACTTCAGCTTGCTTTGGAATGGAAATACCATTGGAGGAACTATCACAGTCGAGCATACCGGTTCCGGGATCCTGCAGCTTTGCGATCCTGCCCCGGGAACAACAGCCCTGGTGAATATTGAAGGTGATATATTACTAACAGGCGGACAACTCACCTCCAGTGCAAGCAACAGCCCGGGCACATCCTACACTGTAAACAGCTATGGAAATATTGAAGCGACAGCCGGAACTTTTTCTGTTTGCATGGGCACACAGGGTGGAAGCGGGACAACCAACTGGAACCATTACGGAAATGTTTCGATGTCGGGCAACACAGTGATGAACCTGAATCCGGAAGGTGCCATTTTTACACTTGCCAGGGACACGGTGGTACATCTGGCATTGTCGGATGTGACATTCGGTACAGGCGGATTCCCCATCGCAGTGAACAATGGCGTGGTGCTGGATATGGGCACATACAGCATCGGAGGTGACGGGAGTTTTTCTATGAAAGCCGGCTCAAGACTGATCACCGCACATCCTGAAGGAATCAACGGTTCGGTTGCCTCCACCGGGTTGAAGTTTTTCGACAAGGCAACAAGCTATGAATTCAATGGTACAACGGCACAGGTTACCGGAAACTATGCCCCGGACAGCCTGCTGGATCTTACAATTAACAATCCTTCCGGTGTATCACTATCCAAACCGGTTTTTGTAAACGGTACCCTGACTCTTCTGAACGGGAGCCTGCTCCCGAATGGAAATACCCTGTCCTTTGGCTCCGGCGGCTCCCTCAAATATGCAGGTACAGTTGCTCAGACAACCACGGACGCAGAATTCCCGTTAACAAAGGGGCCTGCAAATTTAATAGTTGCAAATACCAAAGGAATCACTCTTCATGCATCGCGCAGCATCACCGACCTGAACCTGGGGTACAAACTGTCGCTGGGAGTGAACACACTTACAGTGGATACCATCTCCGGGAAGGGAGCATTTGCATACCTCCTTACCGGTGATGGAGGTTCATTAGCCTACAATTCAGTGGATACATCCCTGGCCTTTTACCCGGTTGGGACCAGCAGTTATGCCCCGGTCTGGATCAGAAACAGCGGAAGCCCGGATAAAATTTCTGTGGGTGCTGTTAATGATGCCGATGAATCATCCTACAATGGAAGGGTAAAACTTAAATGGAATATCAGCGAGGAAAATCAGGGCAAAGGGTACTATACCCTCCGGTTTGGCTGGAGCAGTGCACTTGAAAATAATGCGTTTAAAACCGACCGGACAGCCAATGCAAAAATCTTCAACCTCTCCGACACACTGGAAGCCGGAACAGGAGCTTATACAAGTCAGTTCAGCAAACAGCCTTATACAGTGGAGCGAGGCGGGATATACCAGCTCGGTCCATTCGTGGTTGGAAATTATACCGGACCAACTGAAATAATCATTCCGGGTAGTGAAAGGCCTAATGGATTCAGCCTGTCTCAGAATTACCCGAATCCATTCAGGACAACAACAGAAATTTCCTTCGGATTACCGGTGAAATCCTTTGTGAGCCTGAAAGTATATAATATACTGGGCAAAGAGATAACCGAACTGGCAGGCAGGGAATATGCTGCCGGCAATCATACGGTAATACTGAACGGTTCAGGATTAGCAAAGGGAATCTATTTCTATACCATTTCAGCGAATGGATTTGTGCAAAGCAGGAAGATGATGCTGGTAAAATAAAGATGCTGATTTGATGAATTATAAATAGATTTGAATCTTTCAAATCGAACAATTCGTCAAAACAGATTATTATCTTACTGAATAATAGCTATATAATATGATGGGGCTAAACAGGCATAGGATAACAATGAGTTTCTGCCTGTGTGTTATTTTATTTACAACAGCTACTTCACAGGATAAGGTCACCCTTGACAGTTTACAGTCTGTATTGAACCGTGCTGAAACCGACTCCGGGAAAATTAAATCCCTGATTGACCTGTCGAATTATTTTTACACATTTAATTACGCAAAATCCCTGGAGTATGTAAGGGAGGCGAAAAGCATTGCCGCAGAAGCCGACCTGAAGAAATGGGAGGCAAAAACAGATAATATCGCAGGGAATATCTTCCTTTCCATCGGAGACTATAAGGAAGCATCGAGGTATTACTTCAATGCCGTCAGGTATTATGAAAGCATTTACGACACTCTAAACAGCCTGCGCCTCTATACAAACCTGGGTGCCCTCTATGATCGGCTGGAGGAATATGACAAGGCTCTGTCCTATTATTTTAAGGTGCTCGATCTTTACGGTTTACTGGGGAGTATCCGAAAAAAAGAGTTTCCGATGACTTCACTGTATAATAACATAGCCAATATTTACCAGACCAAAGGAGATACCGCTTCAGCACTGCAATACTACCGCAAGTCCCTGACCATTGCACGCGAAACCAATAACAAAACAGCAATGGGTATTGTATTGAACAATCTCGGGAAACTCCATTACATCGATCTGCATCGGCCTGCCGAGGGCCTTGCCTATCTGCTGGAGGGATTGCAGATTCGCGAATCGCTGGGTGATAAGGCCGAAATTGCAAGGTCCCTGATTATCCTGAGCGATTTCTACGATCGGGAGGGAAGTCCGTCGGATGCCATCCGGTATTCCGAAAATGCAATGAATCTTTCCCGGGAAATCGGCTCTGTTGAGCTTCAAAGCAAAGTTTATCAGCAACTATCCTCCCTGATGGAAAGACAGGGAAACATGGGTGAAGCACTTGCTCATTTTAAGCTCTTTAAAGTTTTCAACGACAGCATTCAGAAACAGGTGGCCAGCAGCGAAATTGCCCGCCTCCAGTTGCAATATGATTTTGAGAATGCCGAAAAACTGCGTGAGGCCAGGGCAAAACAAGCCAGAATCAAATATATCATTGTGATTATTACCCTGGCTGTCGGTTTGGTTATCGCCTTGTTGATCACGCGGCTGGTGCGGATCAGGGCTAAACAGACCGAACTGAAACAAAAAGCCCTTGCGCAGGACGTGGAAATTAAAAACAAGGAACTCACCACAAATGTGATGTACCTGGTAAGAAAAAATGAACTGATCAACAGCATCGCCGAACGGCTTTTAAATGTCCGGCAACAATTGCCCGCCGAAAACCAGGGAGTCATCCATGACATCATCTTTGACCTTCAGAAAGAAGGAGATTCCGATTCATGGAAGGAATTTGAACTGCGCTTCAACCAGGTGCATCTTGAATTCTATAACCGCCTGCGACAGCTCTACCCCGGACTCACTCCCTCCGACGAAAAACTCTGTGCCTTCCTTCGCCTGAATATGAGCACCAAGGAGATCTCGGCAATTACCCAGCAGAGTACCAAAACCATCGAAGTTGCCAGGGCCAGGCTGCGCAAAAAACTGAACCTGACCAATACCAACTCCAACCTGGTGACTCACCTGATGAATCTTTAAGATTCTTCCCTTCCATTTTCTGACTTCATAACAAATTGCTCCTCTTGACTTTAACTTTTTGCTAAGGTTAAATAAAGGTGGCTGAATCCCCTTGTATGGTATTTATTAAGGCGGGTTTTGGCCCGGATAGTTATTTCTTATAGGTGCGGACATTAGCACCAGCAGATCAGATATCCTTACTTTGAAATCAATGATTAACGATCCATCAGATGAATGAGCCAGACAAGAACAAAATGCTGCTGGAGGAACTTATCCGAAAGAGGGAAGAGGAAACGGATGCCTTCCGCAAACTCCTGAAGGCAATACAGCTTCAGCAGAAATCCGGTGAGGGCATCGCTCCTCCTGCCGGGGAAGAATCCCCTGCTGGTTCAACAATTGAATCCGGCACAGACAACACTGAAATATAAAACAACCTTCATAAACTATAACCAATCAATCCTATGAACAAGGTATTGCTCTTAAAAAGCAGAAAGGTCTCTCTGATCATTGCCTTTCTCATGATTTCCTTGCTTGGCTTCGCCCAGGTAAGTTATAAAAACGGTATCCGCAAAGGGATGGTGAAGGTGAAGTTCACCCCTGCCATGTCGGCCACGGTAAGCCAGATGAAAGTGAGCAAGCGGGCGGGCGTTCTTTCCACAGGGATCAGAACCTTCGATGCCGTAGCTCAACAGTCGAAAGCTTCCAATATTTACCGCCTGTTTGATTACGATCCGAAGTACGAAGCAAAACTCCGGAAACACGGATTGGATTTGTGGTATGTGGTTGAAGTAGATACCACAGGGGATCCGGAATCCATTGCAAAACAATTCGGATCACTGGCAGAGATTGCGATCGCAGAAGTCGAGCACCAGAAAATTCTGGCTCCCTTCACCGTTAATAAATATACCCCCGGAGCATCCACCAGTGATGTACTCCCTTTTAATGACCCTCTCCTCAAAGACCAGTGGCATTATAAAAACTCAGGTCAGCTGGGAGTAGGTGACGCAGATATTAACTTATTTGAAGCCTGGAAAAAAACAAGCGGTGCATCAAATATCATCGTGGCAGTCCACGATCAGGGTGTGGATGTAAAACATGAGGACCTGAAGGACAACATGTGGATCAACCAGGCTGAGTTTAACGGCACACCTAAGGTAGATGATGACCAGAATGGATACGTTGATGATATTTACGGATACAACTTTGCACTGCGCAGGGGAGCTATCGATCCGGGATATCATGGCACCCATGTGGCCGGCACCATTGCAGCCGTAAACAATAATGGAAAGGGCGTTTCGGGTATTGCCGGAGGAAACGGCTCAGGGAACGGGGTAAAGATCATGTCGCTGCAGATCTTCGGCGGTGATGCCCTGTATGAAAAAACATATATCTATGCTGCCAATAACGGGGCTGTAATTTCGCAGAACAGCTGGGGGTATACTGGTCCTGGCGCCTTCGATAATTCACTCCAGGATGCAATCGATTACTTCGTGGAGGAGGCAGGCGACTATCCAGGTAGTCCGATGAAGGGCGGTATAGTAATATTTGCAGCCGGTAACTATGGCTCAGATGAGGAGTGGTATCCCGGTTATTACCACAAGACTCTGTCCGTGGCCTCTATCGGCCCGGAATGGAAAAAAACGGGCTATTCCAATTATGGAACCTGGGTGGATATTTCCGCCCCCGGTGGAGATACAGACGGATACGGGGCAAGGGGAGGTGTGCTGAGCACCATCCCGAACAATGAATATGCCTACCTGGAAGGTACATCCATGGCCTGCCCCCATGTGTCGGGTATCGCCGCTCTGGCACTTGCAAACAGAACCAGGCAATTAACGGCAGACGGGCTCTGGAATATTCTGGTTACAGGTGTAAAAGATATAAATGATCTGAACCCCGATTATGCAGGAAAACTTGGCAGCGGCGCAATTGATGCCTCCCTGGTTACCCGCACTGACCAGTCCATTCCTCCTGCAGCTGTAAGCAACCTTACTGTTTCCGATATTGCACAGGATCTGGCCATCCTCTCCTGGACTGTTCCGGCCGATGAGGACGACCTGCAGCCACTCAGCTTTGAACTCTGTTTTTCCACCCAGCCAATCACCTCGGCAAACATTGCTGCAGCGAATAAGATACCCCTTAAAAATAAAAAGGCAGCCGGGGAGGAATACAGCTATGAGCTAAATGATCTCCTTCCCCTTACCACCTATTATTTTGCAGTAAGATCAACCGACCGCTGGGGTAATATTTCGGAAATTTCGAATATTGCAACCGCAACAACCAACAACGGCCCGGCTATCAGCGTGGATGAGAACAGCCAGTCGGTCGAACTGGAAATCGATGCCACTGTTTCAACCTCCGCCACACATGAGGTAATAGTATCCAACCAGGATGCAGGCCTGCTCCGCTGGAAGTACTTCATGCGGCATAAGGAAGCCACACTGTCAACAAGCTCGGTACAGCTTAAATACCCTGCTCCGGGAATCATGAATGGTAAGCAGATCATTGGCCGACGGAATGTAAATCCTTCCAGAAACCAGGTAAGAAGCAGCGATCCTGCTATATCTGCTTTCACACCGGTTAACATGGAGTTTTGCTCCTGGCCGACAAATATTGTAGGTGAAACAGATATCCGCCTCACCAATTCGGCAGCAGGGAGATTCTATGTCACGGAGGACAATGGGTTCAACCTGACAAACGTGACACTCTACCTCAAACATGACCCTGCCTATGGCCCGGTGATCATCGAAATTCATAAAGGGACCCAACTCCCCAATAAAAACAACTTGGTACTGGCACAGGAATACTACAGCTGGACCAGTGACGAAGGCTGGGCAAATATTACCCTTAATGAGCAGTTGTTCTTCGAAAAAGGCGAAACATTCTGGGTGGTATATCATGTTCCGGCCGGTAATTTATTTCCGCTGGGTATCGGTTATGAATCATCTGAGGAGGCCTCGAAAAACTGCTTCATTTCTTTCAATATGGGTTCCGCATGGGAGTCACTGGAAGAAGCTCTTGGATCAAAAGATTTTGCCTATGTGATGATAGCCAAAAGCTCGCAGGAATACCTCGGGACATACATCAGTCTCTCGCCCGATTCAGGCGATATAGCTGCTTACGACCAGGATACCACCGTACTCACCGTGGATGCCTCCAGCCTGTCAAACGGAAGCTATTCCGCCAATGTGGTACTTTCATCCAATGATGCAAACCAGCCGGAATTGCGCATTCCGGTTAGCCTGAACATCTCGGGTCATAAACCACATCTGAAATCCATCGACATCATCGACATCGGATCAGTCTTCAAAGGAAAAAGCAAGACCATTGAACTGCTGCTGGAAAATGAAGGATTCGGAAATTATACTGTTACGGATTTCAGTATAGATAATGGCCAGTTCACCTTCCCGCAGGGAACACCCTGGCAGGTGAAAGCCCGTTCACAGGAGACTGTCAAAATACAGTTCACTCCCACACAAACCGGAAATATCAACGGTTTACTGCATATCAGCAACGGTGAATTGGATTACGAGATCCCTCTCTTCGGGGCAGGTATCGAGACATCGGTAATCTCAGTAACCCCTTCGACACAGGTAAAGAGCGGACTGGCAATTGGTGACCAGGTGCAGGCCCAGATTACGGTAAGCAATACCGGGAAATTCCCTCTTAAATATTTTATTCCTGGATTTGACACAAAAGGAGTCAGCAATAACTGGCCTGAGACGTATCATAAATACGGCTACAAAATACGCAGTAACAATCCAAGTGAATCGAATCCCCTTCCATATGAATTCCAGGACATTTCGACAACCGGAGTGAATATTACCTCCGCTATTAAATCGGATTTCAAATACTATACCCTGAACCTTGGTTTTGACTTCCCGTATTACAACCGGGTAATGCACACCATCTATATTGCCAACAAAGGATTCACCACTTTTGATAATTCGGTAAATCCGATCAACGTCCCCAACCTGAATGATCCCTGGAGTCCGAAGGGTTACATCTCTCCCCTGGGAACATGGCTCAATTATGAGTTTACAAACGGTCAGGTATATTACCAGCTTGAACCGGACCGCGTCATCATTCAGTACAATGAAGTAGGTGATGGTTACAGCGGCACGATTACGGCCCAGATGGTGATCCATTCAAACGGGAACATACGATTCTATTATGATCAGATGGGATATGACTCCTATAGTCAGAGTGGCCTCACCATATGTATGGAAGATTACGACCAGAGCGACGGAATCATGTTGAACAGCTGGAGAAAACAAATAGAACTGTTCAGTGGCTTTGCTCTTGGATTTGACTACCCGGGTCCTGATATCATTACAAACCTCACCAACGGTTCAGGCACCATCATGCCCGGACAATCAAGTGTGGTAGATATCACCATGGTAACTGATTCACTGGTTGAGGGAACCACCAACAGGTATCTCAACATCATCAGCAACGATCCGATGAATGCCCAAACCAATCCGCTGATCCAGCTCGAAATCAGTTCCGGCGGGCACGCTCTTCCTGTGCTGTCAACAGACACCATCCTCTTTGGTGAAGTACTCCGGGGAGCAAACCTGAGCAAGCTGATTACAATAAAAAACAGGGGTACCGCAAACAGCGTGATCAGCAGTCTGCACTGGATTGAAAACGAATTCCTGTCAGAAGGAATAACACCTTCTACCATAAAACCCGGTCTGTTTACCACGTATAAAATAACTGTACCAACATCCGTTCTGGCTTCGCTGGAAGACTGGCTGGTTATAAGCTATTCAGATGGTTCACATGACACGGTATATGTGAGTGCCACGGTTGTTCCGGCACCGGATATTGAGGCAGACAATACCCTGCTGCAAGCTACGCTTAACAGGGGAGAAATCTCTGAACAGGCCTTCTCTATTAAAAACACCGGGGCCGGTGTACTGGAAGTAAGCACTGCCGGAAAACACTGGTTGTCCTTTGAAACAGAAACCATGCCTGCATCGGTGAGCTATACCTTCGAGAAAAATAATACAGGAGGGGTTTACCAGTGGACCGACCTGTATGAAACCGGCGCGACCCATCTTCCCCTTGCTACGGATCTCACCGATAACAGCCAATTCTTCAAATCGGTTGCATTGCCTTTCACTTTTAAATTTTACGGGAAAGAGTATGACTCGGTTAAGATTGGAGAAAACGGGGTAGTATCTCTTGATCCGAATCCCCAGATGAATTTCTTTACTGATTCCATTCCCTCCACCATGTATCCGGGCCCGGCCATCATGCCCTGCTGGTCTTTTGGCGGATTTGATCCATACAACTACAATCCGGATGAAATTGGAATATTCTACCAGGCCGACACCAACAAAGTGATTATTGAATGGCGGTATATCCTTGATAATTTTGGGATGGGCGATCCTTTCTCCTTCCAGTTGATGCTTTTCCCGAACGGAAGCATGAAATTCCTGTATAAACCGGAGTTTGGAAAACTGGATGCCATTACCGGCTTTGGCGCGGTCGGGTTGCAGGAAAACAGCAGCAACGGACTTATGATCAACGACCACCAGGCGCTGGATCATGGTACAGGTCTTGTCTTCACAGTAGTGCCCGTAAAAAATTTCCTCGTGAACCCGGGTGAAACAATAAATGGTAAGCTGGTGCTGGATGCCCGTGAAGTTTTTGCAGGAATCCATACCGGAGATCTTAAGATCTTCAGCAATGTTCCGGGTAAAGAGACCATCTCGAAACCGGTGGAACTTACGGTAAACGGCAGCGTAAGTATTGAAATGCCCGATACGGTGGACTTCGGAACAAAAGTAGCCTACTATGACGAGTACCAGGTACATACTTATACATCCGAAATGGTACTGGTAAACGATGGAGAAACACCGGTGGATATCACCTACATCTCCATGAGCGATGAAAGCCAGCCGCTGGCAATGATGCTGTATGTGGAAGGAAACAGCTGGTTCCCGGGATACTGGGATTATGTATACAATATCTTCTCCCCATGGGCGATGGAAACCCCTGTTTACAAACTGATGCCGGGTGACAAGCTCCAGGCAAGAGTTGCCTTTTATCCTGAAACAGCAGGCGCCTACAGCAATAATGTGTTGCTTACCACCTCCGCCGGAGAGATGAGTTTTATGCTCATTGGCGAAGCAGTGGCTCCTCCTGCCCTGGAAGCTGATCAGACCCCCGTGGAAGTGACGATGATTCAACCTACCGAAACGGATAACCGCAGCATCGCATTTAACAACTTTGCCGGCGGATCGGATCTTGATTATCACATCGGCATTGAATACTTCAGGGTAAGTGCAGCGACCTCCACAACCGGGAAGTTCGTTCCCGGAGATTCCTCCGCCCTGCTAAAGGCCGTTCCCTGTAAAGCAAAGAAGGGAATGCAGCCAGGTAACAAGGGATCCTATAACCGCAGTATCCGTTACTCGGAGAAAAATGAACCTGAGCAGTTCCTGGGTACCGGTGGTGTTGCACCATTCTCCCTTGCAACAAAATTCAATGCAGGTCTCCAAAGCTTCAACCTTAGTCATGTCGAGACCTGGTTCAAACCTGAAATGCTTGAATCGGGCACCATCAAGGCTGAGATACGGGCTGGCGGAAGCAACATCGCATTTTCACAGGTTCTGGCTGAAGGAACTGCAGACTTCACCAATCCAGATGAAGACAATACCGGCTACTGGCTCACCATTGAGCTGAACAACCCGGCATTCATTTATCCCGGTGAAGATTTCTATGTGGTGATTACCTACCCCCTGGGAATTTCGTACCCGCAGGGTTGCGATTCCAAGGTGGAACAAGTCCCCGGTCGTTACCTGTATGCCGACGACGGTGCCTGGTACGATCTGCAGGAGGTCTATACGTTTATGCATTACGGCTGGATGATGATTGCACATGAAACGACAGCAGTAAACGATTCCTGGCTCACGGTATCTTCTGACACCGCCGGAATCCTGGCAACAGGACAGGAATCGTCCATCAGCCTGGATTTCAACGGGACCTTCGCTCAGCGCGGAACCCAGCGTGCCAATATCGTGATCAGTTCAAATGATCCATACCATGCTGAAGTAAAGGTGCCGGTAGTGCTCAATCTGAATGATGCTCCCCGTTTCTATAATATTCCGGAGGAGATTGTGGTCATGGAAAACGCGGTGCGCACCATCAAGGTGGATGTGGTGGATGTGGAAGGAAATTCCTTTACAGTTACCTGCAAGGAAGATTACAGCGGAGTCTCCTGGACGTTTGAAGACGGAATTCTTTCGGTCACTTTTGCTCCTGATTACGGATCGGAAGGTGATCACAGCTACATCTTTGTTGCGGAAGATGAACATGGTGCGGTGAGAGAACAGGCTATCAACATTCATGTTGGCTATTCAAACCAAGCCCCTGTTTACATCGGTGCCGATACCGCCTTCCAGTTCCACAAACTGCAAAGTCTGAACGAATTCTCCGTCAGCGAGCTGTTTGCCGATCCTGATGGCGACGAGTTCACCTTCTCGGTCGTAAACGAAAATCCTGAACTGTTGAAAGTGTTTACCTCCCAGGAAGGCATCCTGGTGAAGACAATGGCCATTGGAAGCACAAACCTTGTTTTCACACTCACCGACAGCAAGGGCGCTGAGAGTGTAGTCAGCCGGACTGTGACCATCGACAATACATCGGGTCTTGGCATGCAGAAGGAGGTGAATGTAGTTACCTATCCGAATCCGACTGCAGGCATGGTGAAGGTAATCCGTACCGGAGATATGAGCGGGAATGGTGAGATAAGGGTAAATTCCGTTCTGGGTGAAACCTTGATGGTGGTTCGCGCAGCCGATGCAGAACCGGCAACGGAACTCGACCTGAGATCCTTCCCAAAAGGCACTTACTTCATCGAAGTAATCACCGAAAATGGCAGATACACGAGTAAGCTTATACGGGAGTAACTAATCAGTTGTTGAAGAAAACCCGGGAGCAGAAAATCTGTTCCCGGGTTTTTTTTGGAAGGTCGGGTAATGCCTGAACAGGCAATGAATCACCATTATTTTATATCACGTGCACGATGGCCTTTTAAAATTTCAACTTAAAAAATCTCATTTACTTACATTTCTTCTTTAAAGTAATCGTTGAAATTCCATGCTTTGACTCCGGTTACAGGATGATGTGTTTCTCCCTGATATACTACATTTTTTGACCAACCCTGCTGAGAAAGCTTTTCCAGGGTTTTATGGAATTGTGGTTTATAGTTTTGAGAATACTTTATTTCCAATAGCTGAACTGAGTTCTTAAAATCCAGCACCAGATCTATTTCCTCCCCGTGCGAAGTGCGTATATAAAATATCTCAGCAAAAATACCTTTGTGAAACAAATTTTTTCGTACTTCTGAAATGACAAAGTTTTCGAAAAATACACCAGCTGAGTCCTGTTCGGAATGAACGGTTGAGGCTGTAATCCCCCTGAGAAAAGCCAATAATCCGTTATCATAAAAATAGATTTTTGGCGATTTAACCAATCTTTTGCCCAAATTATTGTAGAATGGTCGTAACAGAAAAATGATATAGGATGCTTCAAGGATGGAGAGCCATCGGGTCAAGGTGGTAACCGAATAACCTGTCTCTTTTGCTATATCACTCATGTTAAGGATTTGAGTCGCACGTGACGCCAACAATCGTAAAAACAGTGTGAAAGCATTGAGATCCGAAACATTCAGCATATTACGCAAATCTTTTTGAATGTAGGTATTCAGATAGGAATTGAAATAGGCATGTGGTTCGGAAAACGTTCCGGTTATTACTTCAGGATAACCTCCGGTATACAAAAATTTATCCTGCATGCTAACAGTACATTCATTATATTGAAAGGGCAATAAAGAAACAAGGCCAATACGCCCGGCCAGACTTTCAGAAATATTCCTGGACAGCAAAAATTGACCGGAACCGGTTAAGACAATCCTACCTTTATCCTGCGGATTTTCATCAACCAATATTTTCAGTGCAGGAAACAACTCCGGAACCTGCTGCACTTCATCGAAGATGATATGCCTGTTATATTGACGTAAAAAGTCCTGCGGTTGGGTAAAAAAATGTTCGCGGAGACTAAGTGCATCAAAAGTAAGGTATTGGTACTTGTCCTGTAGCAGGTTCCTGATCATGGTTGATTTTCCCGATTGCCTGGGACCCATGATACCCACCAGGCGGAATTGATCGAGGTAACTAATTGTAAGTCGCTCTGCTATACGCCTATAATACATTTGTGTGTATTTTTAGAACAGTATGTTAAATTTGCACAAATATAAGATATAATTGTTGTATTTCAGCTATTTACCAGTATATTCATTAAAATACCTGCATCTTTTCCGTAGCCAGATCAATAATCGCTTTTCTGACACCCTTGCCTCATTATGCCTGAATAAAACAGAGGCTGACAGGTAAACAGGGGAACGATTGCTATGAGATGGGGGACAGTAAATATAACCGTACAGGTGAAATGAGCTGTACCATGCCGTAATAAATCATCCCTCCGCGCTAAAGGTCCGGCATAATTTAACATAAGGCTACAACCCCATGTTGAGGACGGCGAATAGGTCTGCGTCAAAAAAGCAACTTAATGCGCCCTGAAATTCCACTTAGAGTTATCGCTGTTCATATCGAAGGGTGCGAGGGTGGGACTGCTGTCCCCGATTGATACCAGTGCCAGTTTCTTTGCTGAGCCGGGCACCACCCTGGGCATGATCCGGTAGGTTCCGTCAATCAGCTGGTCGATCCGCCATAGCTGTTCCGGAGCGCCGGTAAATGAAGGTACGGTGATCAGTTCCGCCTCTGCTGTGGCTGCCAGGGCTCGTTCCGTTCCGGCTATGACGATCTTGTACCAGGGCCCTCCCGGATATCCGCCTGAATCGGCTACTGCGGTAATAGTCCATTTCTGATGCGGACGAAACATATAATCTCCTGCGCGTACGCCAATGTTTCCCGTTGGCCAGGTAGAGATCACATCGGCCAGCTCCTGCGAAGGAACAGGCTTTACAGGTTCATCGTTGTTGCGGTTGAATCCACGCATCCCACCCGGCATGCGCACGAAATCCACTGCAAGCTCCAGGGCATATCCCCTTCTCTCCGACTCGATCTCATAAGTACCCTCTTTGAAATTATCTCCTGCAACAGGCCATCCGTTTTCCCATAACAAGGGACGAATGCCCAGTACACTCCTCCCGCTCTGATCCAGGTCCGCTTCATAATGGCAGGACATCTTCTGAACACCTTCACCCAGGTCCCAAAGACCGAAGTGCCCGGGTCCGACAAGCCGGTCACCTGCCGCAACGACCATCTTGCCCCCGCCTTTCAGCATATCCCTTCCCACATTGTCGAGGTAAGGTCCCGTCACTTTCCTGGAACGACCAACGACAATATTGTAGGTGGAGTTAGCTCCGTCGCAGCAGGTGCCATGAGTGCCCAGCAGGTAATACCAGCCGTCACGGTACATCAGATCCGTGGCTTCACAGTCGATGGCGATATTGATGGCTTCATTTCCTTCTACCCGCTTTCCTGTTTTTGGATCAAGTTCTACCAGCCGGATGAACCCGAAATAGGTGCCATAGGATACCCATAACCGGCCGTCGGTAGGATCCAGGAGCAGCCCGGGGTCGATGGCATCGCAATCTTCCATCCCGTCGGATGAAGCCACAACGATAGCTTCCGAAAATTTAAAATCAGGCGATTTGGGGTCCAGCGTCTTGTTCCACATCGTGAGTATCCGGCCGTTATGACCGCCGCCCAGGCCACCACCGGTCGCACCATAGATAATCAGGTAACGGTCGCCGATCTTAATCGCATCGGGTGCGGCCCCGCCACCGGGTCTCTCGGCACCGCCATTCCATACCCATCCGTCTTCTGATATCAGTCCGCCGCGGCCTGTGCCGAAGGTGTAGTATTTTCCATCACATTCCATGATGGTCGACGGATCATGAATAAATGGCTTACCCACCTGCGCTGTAATGATTCCGGCAAATCCGGAATAAACAAGGGCCATAGCGCCCACAATTTTTATATGTATGCTCATAATAAATCAGTGCTAAAAAAGTAAAATGTTCAAGAAAGACCAGGGAAATTTATTTACTGCTGATCGTGAGATCCGTAACCGGCTTTCCCTTTTCATCCAGGAAGCGGACACAGAAATCACTCATCCCCGGACCATTGATTACGGCTCCCCGGATGATGTTTTTCCCTTTGTTCAAGCTGAGGCGGGGCGATACACAATCGTCCATCACCATGCGCCGGTCGCCGGAGAGTATCACAGCTTCCTGTCCGTTCAGCCACCACATGGAGGCGGAATTGGACCCGACTGCCATGCGTACGTCTTTCATTTCTTTCGGACTGTTTACGACTGTTACAGCCCAAAAAAGCACCCCGTAGACCTGTTTATTCAACCCGTAGGCAAAACGAAAGAGCTTGACATTATAGGTGGAACTCTCCAGGGCATGCCATTGCAATTCCTGTTCTCCCACAGTAACTTTTTCTCCGTCTTTTGGAAGGACAGAGAATTGGTTTGGGAAATACTCCGTTGTGAATGCCTGCCGGATATAACTGTCGGTAAAAACGGTATTGCTTCGGTTGGGTTTAAGAATGGGTTCCAGCAGCAGCCAGCGCTGAATGAAACCATCGGAATCCGGTGTTTTTTTGGAGTTGGTGGCCGGGATGAAATATGGTTTGAGGGTTCGAACGGTGTCGCTCTGCAAGTCTTTTGGCGCCTGCCCCCCCGGTTGAGCCTGTATTTTCTGAAATCCCAGGATTGCGAGAATAGCAATGCCAGCCAACGGTAACGATGTGGCGTGTCTTAGGTTCATAATAAATTGTACAGTAATAAGATGGGAAGTCGCTAAAAGCATAAAGCTTCTACCCAAAGGTATAAAAAAAAAATTAATCGCCAAGGATTTGAAAGATACCCCCCGGGCGATGCGCTTAACCTGCAGCTTCGGCGCACGCATAAGCATTTGCAGTACAGGTATCGGCTAAGAAAAATTACCGTCTTTGCGGTTAAAAACAGTCAGAAAGGATATACCAAATACATCCTCCTTCGTGAATACCCTCTGTGAAAACCCTCCGTGAGACTTTGTGGTAAAAAAAAACTCCCTCTCGTCTTAGTAAAAAATAGCCCACAAAGGCTCACAAAGGCCACCACAAAGGGTAACAAAGGAAATACCAAAAAAAATTTCCTTCGTTACCTTAGCGTTAACCTTCTTTACCTTTGTGGTTAAAAAAAAATGCCTCTTCGCGTCTTAGCGGTTAAAAAAACTGTCCATCCCTTTCTTATCATTCCTCTCATTCTTCCGCTTCTTTGGGATTGAATTCCACTATCCATTCGATACCGAATTTGTCCCTGAACATCCCGAAATAGGTTCCCCAGGGACTATCGTTCATGGGAACTTCTATGCTTCCACCGGCTGAAAGCCCGTTAAATAACTTGTCGGCTTCCGCACGGCTGCCGGCACTTACAGATATCTTCGACCGGTTTTCATTTTCATTCTCCTTACCCATTGCAGCGCTGCTATTCACTCAAGGCAGTTGATGTCTTCCATACCCTGGCCATGATCAGCCCGGCATTTGGAATACTTTCAGAAGTCGGTTTTAATGTAGCTGCCTCGCCTGTTCTTTTCGCGGGCAGGCAAGGAACCCGGTAAGGACTGTACAGATTACCAGGGAATGTAAAAGCCAAGTGCATAAGTGAGCATCACGGAAGGATGTTCCTTGTCTTTTGGCCAGGCGGGACCACTCTCAAGCAGTGCGCCCATCCCGATCTGTGCAGATAGCCATCGCTTACCGCGTAATACAACAGAGGGACCAAAGAGACTTTGGGTATAGGTCTCTTCATACCCCTGGTGCCAATACTGCAATGAAAGATATGAACTACGGAGTGTAGGCTTAAAATGGAGGTTCAGTCCTGCGCCAAAGCCAATGAAGCCCATTCCTGCCTGAATGCCGAAGCGATCACTGAGCTTCAGTTCAAGATCTGCACCGACAAGAGATCCGCCACCCTGTAATATCCCTACGGTGATACACTGCCTGTAATCGGTAGGAGCTTCATATTTTGATTCATTTTTTGGTTCATTTTTTGTTTCATTCTGATACATTACGGGCTTGTATTTGATTTCCTTTACCAGTCGTTGATCAATGGAGGAACTCCTTTCCACCCCGTTAACATCAAAATTGTAGTAAACCCTGGAGCTGTCAGCTGAAGTCACTCTGCAATAAATACGTGAACCGGAGTTCAGATAAATCACATCCTGACTGAAAACATTAAAAACCGTAAACAGAAAAAATGAAAAAAGAATTACACGTTTCATAAAAAAGAAGATTTGGTTAGTTGGTATGGTTCATTTGGTTGGTTTCGTTTCATTTACCTGTCAGCACTCCTGGGGTTGCCTGGCGTTGATCAATCCTGCCTCTACCTGCTGCCTGTAATCCACTTTATAAAGATACTAGCCGATCCCGAATTTACAAAAGATTTGAATGCGATAATGCCAGCTTATCAAAAAGATAAGGTTCATTCTTCCAAGAAAGCTGCTACCATCTTGCAGCAGACTCCAACAGAAAAAGTAACTGCCTTTACACCCAGCCCGCAGGCCAGTATTATGTCAGATGTTCATTTTGGATAATGCCATCATGCAATCTTTGCATGGTCTGATACCCCACACAGAATTCGAAGGATAAGCGTTGTTTATACGAAACCGGGAAAAATCAGCTGCCAGGAGTCCTGGGTCTGAAGTACTGGCTACTTTTTCAATAATTTATGTATCTCGTCGACAAATTCAATCATTTCACTTATCATAATCTCAACCTCTGTTTTGTCAAATTCTACAAATGCGTCATAATCTCCTTTCGTCCGATTCTGAAATGCATTTCGCAAAATCTTACCATATTTCTGATCTGATTTCTTAGTAGCAATATATTCTTTATTAAACCAACCTATTAATTGCAGATGTTTTGAAGTTTCAAATTTATCTTTTAATGCTAATGCTGTTAGTGCATAATACATTCCATAATAAATACGATTTACAGCGATGACAAGCTTATTACTTGATACCAAAAATTTTGCAAGTTCAGCTGTATCAAGCGCCTGCTGCAAACGATATTCTATTAATAGTTTTCTGTCATCTCCCGAAATCATGCGTGCAATCCATTTGAAATAGCATTAACGAAAATTGGTTGTTTACCACGTAGAGTTGATAATTCTGGTTCTCCGATAATATGTGTATCTGTAACAATGTCATATTTCAAATCAATCTCAAAACATAAATCAGAGATTTCTCTTTCAATTCTCCAATCTGATTTTTGTTTAAGAATAATTAAAATATCGTAATCAGAATCCCGATGCTCGTTCCCAAAAACCTGAGAACCAAAAAGTATAATATCCTTTAAGTTATCCGGAAATTTTGATCTTAATAATTGATCTAAATCCTTTAATATTAATTTATTGTCTATTTTCATAGATTTCGGTTTATACAAAGATAACTAATCCGGCAAAAAAGTCGCATCCTGGTCTGAACATATCCCACAAAATCCATCTGAGGCCAGACTATTATACGGACCCGTAAGCAGCGGCTGTGAGCTATTCTAACCCGACGGTGTCCGGATATTCTTTGGGCTATGACAAGTTTCCGCCTGGTGCCCCCGCAGCCAATTACAAGAAATGTCATCCAACGGATTCCTATTCCTTACACAACAGCCTCTGCAACCACCGAAAATGTTACTTATTCTGCAGGTTACCTATACCCGCTTCCATCTCCTGTGTCGACCGGGTGACGGAACTGGCTTTGAAGCCATCAGGAAAATGAAGACGCACATGATGTAACTGCTGGGCAGCAGCATCCAGGTACTCCCCTTTCCGGGCCGGATCCTGCTCAGTGATTCCCTTCCCGTAGAAATAATTCGCCAGGAGTTGCGATATCCAGGCGGTACGTTTTTCGCAATATCCCTGTGCCGTTTCGTAACACTGGCGGGCGATGGTGACCAACGGCAGCTTCGTCCCGATGGAGTCCTCCAGGGCGAGGTAACGCTGAAAATAAGCTACGAACAGCTCCTCCTCTTTCAGCAAACGATAAACTTCGCCTCTGAAATACAGGGCATGACCGTTATGGGGATCGATGTACAGCATGAAATCGATCATGGAATCTACCTGGCTGAAATCTCCGGGAACATAATCCCTATGCTTGCGATCGGTGACCGAATGAATCTGGTCGCGCAGCATTTTTGATGCTTCCGCCAGCAGGAGCTCCCTCTCCCCCTGCCTCGCCCGCCTCACTGCCTCCCGGAAATCAGGATCTTTCATCTGCTCCAGGCTTAATTGTCCGGCGGACAGTGAAAGACTTTTTTGTTCCTTCCTGCTGAGAACAAAG
The DNA here is from genome assembly GCA_046329925.1 of Bacteroidales bacterium. Lineage (GTDB taxonomy): Bacteria > Bacteroidota > Bacteroidia > Bacteroidales > JAAYUG01 > JAXLTS01. The sequence goes on along the minus strand of JAXLTS010000032.1, from coordinate 21,361 downwards.
GTAGTTACTGTTCCTGCGATCAGCAGCAGGACGAGGACCAGCAACTGGAAAGGTCGTCCGGCTTTTTTCAGGGATTGTATTCCACTATCCATTCGATACCGAATTTGTCCCTGAACATCCCGAAATAGGTTCCCCAGGGACTATCGTTCATGGGAACTTCTATACTTCCACCGGCTGAAAGCCCCTTAAACAGCTGGTCGGCTTCCGCACGGCTGCCGGCACTTACAGATATCTTCGACCGGTTCTCATTTTCATTCACCCTTCCCATGCTCTCCGGAACGTCATTGGCCAATAAATGATTCTTCCCGATGGGCAGGGCTATGAGCATGATTTTACCGGCTTCCTCGTCTGACAAGGGGAATTCCGGACCGGCAATATCCCTGAAGCGCACAAGCCTGGAGAACTCGCCTCCAAATACGGACCGGTAGAAATTAAAAGCTTCCTCTGCATTCCCGTTGAAGTTAATATGTGGATTGATCTGTGCCATATAATGAGTTGTTATAGATTAAGTTTTGAATTTTTTATTTTCAAACCGGTGGAATTTTAGTTTTGTCTCACCGAAATTTATTAACAAACCTATTTCGAGGTTATATGCTTCCAGATAGTTTATTGCCTGGGCCAAATGAACCGGTTCTATTTGTATAACCGCTTTAATTTCAACACTGATTGTTTTCTCAACGAGGAAATCAACCCTTCTGGTCCCTACATGGATTTCTTTGTAATAAACCGGCATTTCAAACTCCCTGGAATAATGCAATCCCTGCAATTCCATTTCATATGCTAAAGCACGTTGATATATGACCTCCTGAAATCCGTTGCCCAAGGCTTTATGTACCTCCATGGCACATCCTATAATTCTACCCGTTAATTCAGAATATTTATATTTCTCGTTTACCATTGGCTGTGTCATATTGTCTGCACTTTGATTTTTGTGATTTTTTTGATTATCATGATTTTTGGATTGCCACCGTTTCCTTTTTTTTCATGTCTTTCACATGAATCACATGAATCACAGTTCAGACATTTTTCCACCGCCTGCAACAGCTTCCCCTATTCTTCTCCAACTATAATCCGGATCCCCGGACTGAAGATCCTATTTCAATTCAAACCGGAATGAATAGTTAACCACCTCCTTTTTTTCGGAAACATTCTGCTCCACGAATAAGCCGGATGGAATTCCCTTCAATAGTTCTTTGTAGGAATCCATGTAATTCTCCTTGCTTTCCCTTACTTCCGAAACACTTATCAATCTTCCCAGGCTGTTGCCTGTAATCGCTGCCATGATGCCTGCCTGGGCCAGGGCCTTTTCATACAGGCTTTTGAAAATCTGACTTTGATACTTCGAGACAGACTCATATTCCACCTCCTTAACCTTGCCGGAAATACCCTGCTGATCCTTTAACAAATCAAGCAGTGAACTCAGTTCCTTCTCGGTAGCTACATGAACCAATATGCCGGGCAGGGAGGGACTGGCCGAAATGGAATAGTCTTTCTCCATGGAAAGAGTATACTTAAAATTCCCGCTTTTTATCCGGTTGGTTATCACCTCGATCGAAGGGATGTCCTGATCATCTGTAGTAGCACCCTGTGGAATCCGGATTCCCATAAATTCCATTTGCTGTCCCAGGTTAATTTTGTAGAGGTACCCTGTTGGTTTCACGGTTACAGTATCCGAAACAGTAAATTCAAGAAACCTGGATTCCTGGGCCAGGGTCAGAACCGGGATTAGTAAAAATCCTAAAGAAATGAGTTGTTTTTGAAGTGCATTCATGGTTTTTGATCTTGTATGGTTAGTGATTATGATTCGTTTTTACGCTAATGCTTTCCCCCGACCTGTAGTCATGGGGAGTTAACTTTCGCTGCCAGTACCAAGATAGTTAAAATAATACTAGGTTGTTTTTTTGCCTACCGGCAGTTTTACCCTTTTGCTTATCCAAAAGGGTAAAGCCCAACCTGCCCGCCGTGGCAAAGGCCTTCACTTCGGCAGGCGGGAAGGACCCCGGAAAATCCAACCAGGAGCTTTTTGCTTATCGCACAGGCTACCCGAACCAAGGCTGCAAAAACTCCTGGTTCGCACATTTTCCGGTTAGCCTTCGCACGTGGCATGAATTGGGATTGAGTAATGTGGCAGCACATTAAATAAAGCAGCAGTCTGGCAGGGGAACATTCCCAAGGCCAGGAGGAAAGTTGCCGCAAGAATAAATTTGGGGAAGGAGATTAGCCCGGACATGCATCAGAATCGTTGAACCATACCTCCGCAAAGGATTCTGCAGTTTCGCAGGCATCCTCAGGTAAAAACTTAGCCGGCGGGCGATGCCCGGGAAACACGGATAGGTATTTTTATACATCTTCAGCACTTCCCGGTCTTACTTTCATACAAACAAAGGACTCTTCCCCTCTCCTGCATTATTTTCCGTTTTTTTGTAATAAATTTCCCTCAAAGGATACTTTATAAGAAACACAACAAGCATGAGGTCGGCAAAAGAGGAATTCCTCGAGATACTCTCCAATTACCAGGGAATCCTGTACAAGGTGAGCCTGGTGTACTTTAAGAATAAGACCGACCGGGAGGATAATCTCCAGGAAATCATCTACCAGCTCTGGAAATCCTACCCGGGTTTAAAAAATCAGGACAGCATAGGCTCCTGGATTTATGCCGTCTCAATCAACACCTCCATCTCCAGGGTTAGAAAACAATCGCGCATCGAATACCGGGAAACGGTGCCCGAATTGCCCGATAAATCAAATGCCTTCGAGGAGCTGTTGATGAATGAATCGCTGCAGTTACTACTGGATGCCATCCATCAACTCGATGAACTCGACAAATCCATCATGCTCCTTTACCTCGAGGAAAAGAGCTATGATGAAATAGCTGAAATCATCGGGATCTCCAAATCGAATGTGGGTGTCAGGATAAACAGGGCCAAGGACGAATTGAAACAAAACCTGAAAAAACAAGATCATGGAAAATAATGAATTACAAAAAATCTGGAAGTCGCTTGAAGCTGGAAACAATCAGAAATCAAGGGAGGAGCTGAACCTGCTGCTGGCCTCCAAAACCAGCCAGACCATCTATAAATTACTGGCTATCCTGGGTTTTTCAATCCTGGTGTGCCTGGCACTGTTGATCTTCCTTTTCATTGCCATGCTCAACCGGCCCGGTGACCTGATTTTATTCATCAACAATATTACGCTGGGCCTGGTAACGGTTATATCCCTGGTATCTGCCGTATGGTCCTGGTATAAAATCCAGGGAAACAGGTACAACCAGCCCCTGAAAAACTGGCTGGAGGAGCGGATAACCCTTCTTTCCAAAGGTCTTTATGGCAGACTGAGCAAACTGTATATATTCCTTATCCCGTTTCTGTATGTCCTGGTTGTTTTATCCATCCATGTTTATTTTGAGAATAAATCATTCATGGAGGTCCTGCATACGGAAGAATCCCTCATAAGTCTTTTGGTTGGGGCCCCTGTGGGACTGGTTGTTGCGTATGTCGCGGCTGCAAAAATCCGGAAATACCAAAAACATCATCTCGAATTCCTCAGGGACCTGCACGCTCGACTTTGCCAGGTTCAGTAAGGAAGGACAGCCGGGCAGGCAAGGGGGAACATCTATCAGCGGATAAAAAAGGTTAACCACAAAGGTAAAGAAGGATGACGCAAAGGGAAAAGAGCATACACCTCCTTCAACCCTTACAACCGAATCGTTTGGACATACAACGACATCTTTCAGCACTTACAATGGAATCGTTTGGACATACAACGACATCTTTCGGCCCTTACATTGGAATCGTTTGGACATACAATGACATCTTTCAGCCCTTACATTGGAATCGTTTGGACATACAAAGGCATCTTTCAGCACTTACAATGGAATCGTTGGGACATACAACGAGATCTTTCGGCCCTTACAATGGAATCGTTGGGACATACAACGACATCTTTCGGCACTTACATTGGAATCGTTGGGACATACAACGACATCTTTCAGCACTTACACTGGAATCGTTGGGACATACAATGACATCTTTCAACCCTTACAATGGAATCGTTGGGACATACAAAGGCATCTTTCGGCAAATACATCGGATAAGTTAGTACCTGCAACGGCATCAGATTGACTATATTGTTAAGTAAAGGGAAATGATTTGTCTATGTGCAAGATAGCAGGTAATGGGGTAAGTGACTCGCTTAAAACTTACTCACACTATTTTTCGGAAAATGGAGGGTGATTTTTTCTTTCCTGCCCACTGTCCAACTCACCCCCGTCCCCTCTCTTTTCTGAAAGAGAGGGGCGATTCATTTCGTGCATAATAACTATTAAATGACATCATTCGGCATACCATCGGGTAAAAAATGACCTGCCATGCCCTCTTTCAGCATTTTATTTAAATAAACTTCACACCCTACAACTGAACGACAGAAGTTTCGGTAGAGCATGTTGTGAAAAAGCAAGCCACAAAGTAACCAAAGGCCACCACAAAGGGTCAAAGGAAATATCAAATATACCCTCCTTCGTGAATACCCTCCGTGAACAACCTTCGCGTCCTTTGTGGTTAAAAAATTAGCGTCTAAGCAAAAAAGCAGCCCACAAAGTTTCACAAAGGCCACCACAAAGGGTCACAAAGGAAATAAAAACTTTCCTTCTTTACCTTAGCGACAACCTTCTTTACCTTTGTGGTTAAAAATTCACCTCGCATACCTTTGAAAAAACTCCTCCGTATCCCTTATATCCTGCAAGCCCAGTATCCAGCACACCTCCGAAAGATCTGAGAAATCGAGTCCGCCCGCGGCAATGGCCTCATTCAGGTAACGTCCTTCTTTCCCGTTGTAGCGGTTGGACAAATCGATAGCCAGTTGCCAGATCTCCATCAACCTTCGATCGGACATCATCTCTTTCCAGTTCGTAAATTCCGGGGAACGAAATCCGGGGGAGCCGTTACCGACAGTATTCCCATCCGGAATCTTATGATAATCGATGTTTTTCTTAACAAAATCCAATTTACCGGCCGTGGTTACCTCCTCATTCCAGTTGCTGTGCTGCACCAGGTGGATGCGAAGGGAGATATCCGTCCCCGGCAGCTCCTTCTGAACAGCCTTCACCAATTCCGCGCTGAAATCCGACTGCCCTGCCTCGGCGATCCAGATGTCTCCACCTTTTGGGAGGGTTTGTAAAACCAGGGCCTTTACCTCATCCAGGGCTTTCCCGAAATCCGCATGTGCATCGGACCAGTTATTCCCGAAGGCCAGTTTGAAAAGCTCATCGGGTGGCACATACAGTCCCTCCTGCCTGCCATAGCAGCCCGCCACGGCATGATAATTTACCTTACTAAAAGCCTCATTCGCCATCAAAGTAGCAAAAGCCGCTGCCGACTGCAGATCATCCACATCCGTCTTACAATCGAACTGCGCCAGCAAAAGATCCTTTTCGAACTGGAAGGGCTTCTGGTTGATGGTTCCGGGGCTTTGCGCATGGATGGCAAAAGCAAGGAGGAGAAAAACGATTGACAGGAGGAGGGATTTAAAATTCATAATTCTGTTGGGTTATTTGGCTGGTTTCGGTTGGGGCATGGGTGTTGGCGGATGCTGGCCGTTAATTAAAGCGTTACCTTCCCAAAAGTCAGGAGCAATCCGATAATAATCAGCATGACTTGCCTGAAAAACAACCATTTCAGATTGGAGGACTGTTCCGGTTTTCGCAACCACCTGATCAGGGTAAATACTACTGTAAATCCCATCGTAGTCATACCCAGGATGATCATAATCTCACTCCCGGGCCAATGCTGAATTTTATACAAGATGCCTATTAAAAGGACGGCCGAAGTAAAACCCGTTAATTTCCCAATGAAATTTTCCCACCCGGTTGCCTCCGGATCAGAATCGGGGGCAAATGCAGAAAAGAAGTAAACAACAGCAATTGAAGAAAGCACAAGAACTGTAATTATTCCATGGAAGGGAATATCCAGGAATACGAGCAACAAACAAAGGGCAATGGCCAAAATAAGGAATGCCTCATATTTCAAAATTCTTGTCTTAACAAAATTGCCGAGGGCAATTGAAGTCATTTTTTGATCCATAGTGATACGTTGGCTTTTAAGTAACCTTCATTATTGAACTGGAGAAATTTTTTATTATATTCAAAGATCACTGAAGGAATAATTTATTGTTCCTAAGCAATCTCTTAAAAGGTACAACAATTAGAAACTAGAACCATGAATGAGTCATTGCTATGGCAATTTTCAAATACATATGTTAAGGAGTCTGTTTTTTATCATTCGGCAGCATCTTTTAGAATTACACCCAACAACAGGAGCCCAACGGCAACAAGTCCAACTTTAGGATTTCTTGAGGCAATTGCAGCCACCGCGATCCCTACACCAAGGCCCATTGATATATTACCAACTTGATCCACTTGTTTACTTCTATTCTCTCCGAAATGGACCCAATTTTTAAAATGCTCACAATTGTTCGTTAAATAATTATAAGCCTGTTCTCCAATTCTAGAAATAGCTCTGTTTACAGCAAATTTTCTTTGACTTTCAGGCCCAGGGAATCTATCTATTTCTGTCGGCTTTAATGTCAGCAGTAGCTGTCTCATTTCATTCAACGAGACTACCTTGACTCCATCTCTATAATTTGCCACAAATATAGGCTGACTTCCACGGTAACCTAAGTAGATGGCATAATGGTCAACCATCCCTAATAGCTTTTTCCTTAGGACGATGGCGTCTGCTTGTTGCAGTTTGTTAACTTGAATAAATTTTGCTAAAGTCATGATCGTATTTTCTAATTCTATGACAAATATAGAGGCAATTTAAAAGTTTAATTAGTGGACAACGGCCATTATCTGATCATTGTCGCATTGAATTACCGGTATTAATCCTAACTATTTCTTCCAATTTATGCCATAATTGCTTGTATTCAGCTTTATTTCTTTTCAATTTCTCATGTTCTTTATTTGCTGATTTTTTTATCAAAAAATCACCATCATTGTCCACTGCATATTGAACGAGTGGTGCAAAATGTCCACTGGTACCTTTTGGAGTTATTAAACGAAATTCCTTTAAAATCTGGAAAAGGATTAGCAATTCCTTATAGCGTTCAATATTAAAATGAACAGATAAATGACCTTGTATGGGTTTAAACATCCTTTTAAATTCCTTTACTGAATTAATTATTCTCATATCCTTAAGATCCTTGGCAAGTTCATCTAGATCTTTGTCATTTCCATTCCAGTTGTAGTAAATATCCTTTTGTATTGATTTAGGTAAAAGAATTTGATGTTTTTGTAAATTCAAATAGGTTGATATAATATCATAGTTATAGCCACTGTATTCACAGGCCTCTTTCATATTAAGTTGAATTTCATTTACTAAAATTTTAGCGTTTGGGTGCTTTTCAATTTCGTATAAAAAATCTTGAAAAACGTCACTTAACAAGTACTCAATCTTTTTCTTTTTCCCCATGTCTTTTATTCTACACAAATATGAATTAATATCATTCAGTATTATTCCAGAAAGCCTTGGAAGGTCTTCAATTTGACCATTTATGAATTTAATGCTGACTTGTTCTATGGCATTGTTAATTATATCAATTAACTTAAACTCCTGGATTAAGGAAATAAGTTCATTAGCATTGGCATACTTGTCTGAAATTATTTTTTCAATTTTTGTCATCGTCTTTCTATTCATTCCTATTAGAATTGTGTGAGATTCTGATGCCATCAAAGATCCTATAAGCCGCCATTTTCAGTTATGAAGAAATTCATTAAAAGTTAGTTAGAAAGGCAAAGACGAGATGGGGTTTCAAATTCACTTCGTCTCTCTAGTAACCTTCATTAAGGGAAAAAGTAAATAAGATCTATAAATGTATTAATTAGTGAAAAATCAATAATTACCAAAATCATCAACAAAATTATAAATTGATAAATTTTTCTTATTTCAATATCTACAGAAACATTCGGATATTTTTGTCCGTCGAACTTAAACCACAAATTTTCAGGTAGATCCTTCGGTTTTTCTATATACTTATCTTGTAGTTCCTTTTTGTCATGGAAGGTTTCTTTGATGAATCTAATAAAGCTGATATTATTTTCTTTATACCATTTGTTTGTTTTATAAAAAGATGGGATTAATAAGAAAACAGAAATTGTTATTATGATAATGAAAAGAGCTTTAAAAATAAGGCTAATTACATACATTGCTTGTCTGAATTGAAGAGGTAATATTTGAGTAATTCTTTTTATTTCAGAGCCCTTTTTTTCTACTTCAAAAACAATATCCCCATCCACTATTTGTCTGAATTCAGGTTGATCAAATAGTCTTTTATTCGGATTATTATTATTTGCTTTTACGTAAAAAACATAATCCAAGTATTCAGTTGGTCTCCATTGCTCAAAGAATATTTTAATCCCTGAACTATCAACTTCAATATTATGATTGAATTGGCTTAAAATATTTTTATTATCTAATATTCTAAGATCATCATTAACAATAAATGACAAACATTCAGTAATAATATTTTTTTGATTACTAATACCTATTAGTGTTTTTTGTGAGTTATTAATGAATCTAACATTATACTTCCATAAGTTATCAACACTTGTTCCCTTATAACTATATTCAACTTTTAACTCAGGTTCTTTATTTTCGTAGCCCTGAGTTAGTTTTTCAATATTGTTGGTTAGAACAAGTAATTCAATATTTTTCTTTAAAGGAACAAAAATGTAAATTAAAGAAACGATTGACGCTACTGAGCCAATTATTCCAAACCATGTTACAATTTTTTTTACATTCATACAGCTATATTAAAATACACAAAAAAGAAAATTTGTATTGATGGAGAAGTTGAAGCCCTTTCCAATGCCTTTTTTCTAAGAAGTTGCTCAAGGGGATCGGCAAATATGCCTAACCTTAATGTTGACTAAACTGTTTTTGCCAAATCATTCATCAATAAATTAAACATTTGTCCTGCTAAAAAGGCTTTGAATTCTGGATTATCATTGTATTCCTTAAAAACTTCAAAGTTGCTGTCAATATGATTTATCATTTTCTCTTTCAAAATATCGGCAAAAGTTATCTGTGCATTCTGTAGGTCGTTTCTACTCAATGATGCACTAATATTGTCCATTGCAGATTTGTCGTCTTTTACATCTTGCATTAAATCCTGTGTCATTTTTCGAACTTTATCTTCATTTGTGAAAGTTGTTCCGAATTTTTCATTAAATGCTTTCACAATGTTTGAAAGATATTCCATTTCGGGCTCTGCTGCACCGCCTCTCATATCTGTTGGAATTGGTTTCAATTCATCACCCTGCTGTAAATGAATATTAAATTCACCTTCTCTTTGAAGTCGGTAACTTTCCATGTCGATATTATCCAAAATCCCTTGTGCCAAATCTTCATCACGTTGCTTGCCGAGTTTATTTTGCAAATTGTTTAAAAACAAGTATAATCTTTCCAAATAAGGGTTTACAAAAGGTACTATTTGAGCAAGGAAGACATATAAGCGAACATAGGTTTTACATTTTGCTCTAAAATCGTCTTGTTGTTCTTCGTTTAAACTTGTTCTAAAAACTTCTGCTGCTGCATCTAAAATAGTGTGTAATTGGTCAACTGGAACATTTGCAATAATCTTTTGCGAAAATTCACGTACTTGTTCAGGTGTATAAACCTGAAACGCATCTAAAGTAGCTTGTAAGTCAAATAATTTATTGGGGTCGGTTGATTCCCCAAGAATTGTTGTTTCAAAAAACGGGTCGAATGACTTTTTAATTTCTTCTGCATCATTAGCAAAATCCAAAACAAATGTGTCTTTTTTGCCTGATGTTGTTCTATTCAAACGTGAAAGCGTTTGTACTGCATTTACACCGCCTAATTTCTTATCAACATACATTGTGTGCAAAAGCGGTTGGTCAAATCCTGTTTGGTATTTATTTGCAACTATTAGAAAACGAAATTCCGATTTTTTAAATTCACCAGGAATTGCCGAACTTGAAAAATGATTTAAAGAAGATTCTGTTTCACCGTCTATATCGCCTGAAAATGCTACAATTGCTTTGTATGGATTATTGGTTTTAGTCAAGTAATTATCAAATGCAGTTTTGTATTTTACTGCATTCTTACGACTACTTGTAACAACCATAGCCTTTGCCAGTCCATTTATCTTTTTCTGGCGAATAACGCTATCCATAAAATGGTCAATGATTAATGCCGTTTTCTTTGATATGGCGTGTTCGTGGCTCTCAACAAATATTTTCAGCTTCTTTTGTGCTTTGTTCTTGTCATAAGCTGGATCGTCTTCAATCTTCTTTAATAAAGCGTAATAACTTTGATATGTCGTGTAATTCTGCAATACATCAAGAATAAAATTTTCCTCAATGGCTTGTTTCATTGAGTAAAGATGAAATGCTTTAAATTTTTCTTTACCATTGTCATTGTATTTTTCGCCAAACAATTCGAGTGTCTTATTTTTAGGCGTTGCAGTAAAAGCAAAATAACTCGCATTTGATAGCATTTTTCTGCCTTTTACAATTTCTACAATTTCATCTTCGTCTGTCCATTCTTCAACATTTTCGTCATCAGTTTCTTTAGAAAGTGTTTCATTCAACTTTCCTGCTGTATTTCCGCTTTGGCTGCTGTGTGCCTCGTCAATGATGATTGCGAATTTGTTTCCGGGCAGTTCACCAATTTCGTTTACAATGTATGGGAATTTTTGAATAGTCGTGATAATGATTTTCTTACCTTCTTCTAAAGCGGCTTTCAGTTGTTTACTTCCTTCGGTAATAGCTTCAACAACGCCTTTCACCTGCTCAAACTGTTTGATGTTGTTTCGTATTTGAGCATCCAACACTTTACGGTCGGTTACCACGATTACAGTATCAAAAACAGTATTTGTATTTTCCTTATCGAATAAGCCAACCAACTGATGCGCTAACCAAGAAATGGAATTTGATTTGCCTGAACCCGCTGAATGCTGTATTAAATAGCGTTTGCCTGCTCCGTTTTCCTGTGCATTGTTGAGAAGTTTATCAACCGAATCAATTTGATGAAAACGAGGGAAAATCAGTTTCTTAACTTTTTCTTTTTTTACTTTACCATCGGGCAGAATCTTTTCCGTTTCTTCTTCAAACAACTGAACATAGTTCTTAATAATATTTGTTAAACGGTCTTTGGTTATTATCTCATTCCAGAGATAATCGGTTTTTATGCCATTTGGATTAGGCGGATTTCCTGCTCCGTTATTGTTCCCTTTGTTGAATGGCAAAAAGTAAGTGTTTTCGCCCTTTAAATGTGTTGCCATCCAAACTTGTTCTGTATCAACTGCAAAATGCACCAAACACCTACCTAAACGAAACAATTCTTCTTTTGGGTCGCGGTTGGTCTTGTATTGTTTGATTGCATCTTTTACCGTTTGCTTAGTCAGTTCATTTTTCAGTTCAAAGGTGATGATGGGCAAACCATTGATGAAAACTACTAAATCCAGCGAGTTCTCATTTTGAGTGCTGTAATGCACTTGCCTTGTTACGGAGAAAATGTTTTGGTTGTAAAGGGCTAAATCTTTTTCGTTCAGGTTAGAAACGGGCTTGTCAAAAAACAGTTTGAGTTTAATGTTATTATCTGTTATGCCTTTGCGTAAAACCTCAATTATGCCAAAGGTTTTGATTTGATTGTTTAAGCGATATAGTACCTTGCTTCTGAAATTGCTTCCATGAATAATTTGCAATTTCATTACTTCCTTTTCCTGTGTGGCTTGCAGAAAATTGAAAAGCAAATCTTCATCCACACAATCCACACGGTTGTAATTGCTGAAATGCCTTTCTTTAAAAGCATTCACCAAACACAAGTGTTGTGTGATATTGGCTTCTAATCCTTTTTCTGTTGTGTCTGTTTTCATTTAATTATCCATATTGTTCAGCTAATCGCTTAGCAATCTCAATAGTTTCTCGCAAGTTTCTGCCTGTTGTTTGAATCTGCATGGCGTACCTTCTGTCTGATTTAAGGTGAACTATGTCAACCTTTCCATCTCGCTGCGGTTTTTTAAAGAATGTGTTACCTCCCCACTCAATAGACATACCTTCAATTACAAAAGGAGAATTTTTAATTCTATTCCATAAATCTGTTAACTCTTGTTGGCCATGATGGGCAGTTAAATGAAAGTGTTTGTTGTTTGGATTGACATTCGTTGCGACTAAATATAGCGTGCTGATACTTTCAACAAAATCCGCAATAGAATTTTGATAAAAACATTCTTTCGAAAAAACGTGATAAACTTCTTCCTTGGATGTATTTGCTCCCTTTTCAACAATGATAAAAATTTTGTTTTTTAACCATGCAGGACTACTTTGAAAGCTAATGGCAAGCGTATCACTTAAATAGGCAGAAGTTAATCCAAGACTTTCCTGTTTGGGAATTTGATTGTCTATATCTTCAAAGAAATAATTTGCATCAATAAACTTTCCTTCAATTTCTTCATCTTCTATCAAAAATGGTTGCACGAACATATCGTAGAATAAAGACCTGCTTTCTGCCGGGAATTCTTTATCAAACAACCAATTGTGCAATGAATAGTCTTGCGTTAGTCTTATTTCGTTAGTAGAGTAATGCGACCTTATATTTCTAAATCCCTTTTTTCTTGCTTCAGAAACAGTTTTCGCAAACAGAAGCATTCTTTCGTTTGCATGATATTTGTCTTCCAATAATGGAGTCCGACTTATTTCATTAAATGCCAACTCCATAGCCTAAATCAATTGTGATATTTGATTACTCCACTCATCCATAAAATCTTTGGGGTATTCGCTTAAAGTTCCGTTCTTGTCAACCCTTATCTGTGTAATTTTTGTAAACTGCTCTTTTTCTGTTGTGGTCTTTTCAAAATACATCACATTCACTTTTGACTTGTCCACCAAATTATCTTTCACAGCTACTCTGATGCCGTTTAAAATATGGTCGCTATGAGTTTCAACAAATAGTTGTGCTCCAATACTTGCTGCCAAAGAAATAAGTTTACCTAATTCGGCTTGCCCTCTTGGGTGGATATGTGATTCAGGATTTTCAATGACAATAATTTTTCCTTCTTCTGCGGTAAGCAAAGCCAATACAATAGGTAAAACATAAGAAATACCAAAGCCAACGTTCTTAGGTCGGAATGAGTTTGTCTTATCATTGATTAAATCAAACTGATAATCTAAAATCACCTTGTTTACTTCAGGAACATACTTGGTGTTAAGTGAAACCCCAGGAGATATTTCTTTCATCCAGGTATTAATCTGAGAAAGTAAATTTGTTGATGAAGCTTTTGAATGTCTTAGCTTTTCACTAACTACTTGTTCTTGTCCGAATACATTGATATAGTATGCAGCATACTCGCCCAATAAGCCCAACTGTTTTTTGTCCGATACCACAACACTTGAGGCTTCATAAATATCCATTGGCCCGATTCTGTTAGCCGGAATGTATTGAAAAGGACTTGTGTTCTTCCTGAAAAAACTCATTTGGTCTTTGGTATAGCTATTTTCCGCTATAAGTTTTTCCTTGTCTTTTTGATAGGCAAATTTCCAAGAGTATTTTGGTTGACTGTCAAAGGTCAATTCAAATATTATTTTTTCTTCCTCGGCATACTGGTATAAGGCATCCCTGCCTTGCCCTATTTGGGCTAAAATTCCGTTTAAGTCGATTACTCTTTCTTCCAGCTTATCGCTTTGCATCAGCAAAAGCAACATTTGTATGAATGAACTTTTGCCCATTCCGTTTAAACCCATAAGCAGATTTAAGTTGGAAACACTTACATCAGCTTTTTTGATGGATTTGAAATTCTTTATTTCGATTTGCTTTATCATGTTTCTAATGTTTCTTGAATTATTTTCTCAATGCTTGAAAAACGATATACCACACTTGACTTGTTACCTGTAGATGTAGTAATGCTGTCAAAAAACTTTGCATCATTCTTCACCAATTCAATAGATTTATCAAACAACAAATCTTTCTTTTCTTCCAGTATTTTTTTCTCACTATCAGAAAGTTTTGCTAATGACACACTCCAAACCTCAAAGAGTGCTTTATTAATAGGTTTTCTTTTATCCGGGTATTTGTCAGCTTTTCTAAATGCCCATTCACCAAAAATTGCTTTTGCCAGTAATACTGATTGAATAAAATCTGATTTAATTTTTTGTCTCTGTATTTCATCCATTTTTTTCAATTCACCCATAGCAGAATTCATGTATGTATCAAGGTCTGGAACATATTCATGATATGGATGAAGGTAAAAAACAAGAAAACGAGTAACAAACTCTCGATCTAACATACGATTTAATTTCAATGCTCCGTCGGTTGCCATTTTAAATTCTTCCAATTCGGCAAGTTCAGCAACAAATTGAGCTGGTATTCCTTGATTTAACGCATGTCTTATCTCTTGAGAGTTTAGCGTTAAACCACCTGTGTTGATACGCTGAAAAATATTGAACTTAACTTCTTCGGGGGTTCCATCATTGATAATGTATGCGGTGATTTGTGTTTCTTCAATTTGACGTTGCAAACTCCGTGGCAGGTCGTCAAAATTCATCCCATTCAGTTGACGTAAAAATTCAAGCCCTTTTAGTTTTAATTTCTTAAGTATTATAAAATTTCTCAGAGAACTTAAACGCTGCAAACCATCAACTACCAACCATTTATTGTTGTCCGAACCGTCAAAATAAAATGCAGGTAGTGGAAACTTAATGAGTATAGACTCTATCAATCTGCTTTGTTTTTCATCATCCCATAAATCGCTGTGTCTCTGAAAGGCAGGTGATAAGTCTATTTCAGCAGGTTCTGCTTTTAATCGTTTGATCAAAATATCTATGGAAGGAGTTTTCGTGGTAATGTCAATCTTATTAGGGTCAAATGGCTTTTCCATTAATACCCCACTATGGTCTTCATACTCCACATCCGGCTCATTCACCATATTGTTATTCTCGTCTTGCATTTGTCAAATTATTAATGTGCAAAGTTAAGTTTTCTTTTCCCCATCACCGCTTCACTTATTAATGCCTCTTTATATTCCCTAATGAGTTCAATTTCCCGTTCGGCTTTGGCTATGGCTGTGTCTATCGTGGCGGTTTCGGTTTTTATGTGTGCTACAATTTGTTTTTGTTCTTCAATTGTTGGAGGATAAGGCATTACTACATCACGCAGTTTTGAACCGTAAGTATGAACAATTATGTCACCATTAGATGATATGGCTTTTTGATACTTCGCAAATGAACTGTTTTGTGAATAGCTTATGAAATGGCTGTCAAATTCACTTTGCTTGAAAATTATCACGTCACCACCAACATAAACTTCATCATCACCATTAAAAACAACACATTTCCCAATATCCTCTTTAGTTTCACCTGAGCCTGTAAACAATAAATCCTCTTTATCAATTTTTACTGAACTAACTGCTGTTTCTTCTTCTATTCGATTTATAATGATTTTCGCTTCAATATCATACTTGGTATAAATGTCACCATAAAGAATTGCAGGAAAACCGCTTTCAACGAGCTCTGCTCTTGAAATATTGCCACCTTTTGAGAATGAACCAATCGTTCCGAGCCTTCTCAACAACCAATGCTCAGGGATTGAACCCAACCAATCATATTTAGTGGCTTTAAATTTCACATTTGGATTTATGCCTTTTACAATTGCTTCATCAATCTTGCTTTGCCTCTGCTCCTTCAATAACTCAATAAACCGTTGCTTTTTCTCAATAAAGCGGTTTATCTTTTCTTCTTGTGCTTTAATGAATTGTACAATTTGGTCTTGCTCGTGTTTGGGTGGCACAACCGAAAAAATGCCGAAAAACTTATCGGAGTATAAGCGCAAACGGCTGTCGATAATACCTGTGCTGTGTCTGCGAAACTCGGCTTTAAATAAATTGGTGCTAAATAAATAGCCAAAATATTCAGGGTTATTGTTGCCTTTAATTCGGTAAACACAATAGGCAGGGCTTGTAATTCCATTATATGGCGATATGCCCAAACTGCCGTTCCATGCCAACATGATATTAATTACCAAATCGCCTTGTTGCACCAATTTGTAACCTACTAAACTTTCGGCATTGGTCAAGTGGTCATCTTCGTTTTCCAAACTATCCCGTTTCAGCGTTACGCCTGTGTAATGTGAAACTGAAAGCAGTTCTTCGCTACCTGTTTCGCTTCGGCTGTCCATTTCATGAAAAAGGTTTTTAATACGAAGCACTTCCCAATGAGCAGGGAACGCACCCAACCAAGCGGTTTTTGTATTTTCTATTGCCGTTGCTATCATGCTTCAATAATCTCTTTTAGTAAACCTTCAGTTTCCTGCTCAATAGCAAAAATGTCTTTGGCAATATCTGTCAATGCCCTTGGTGGTTGGTGTTTGTAGAAATATTTGGCAAAGTTTATTTCATAGCCAATTTTGGTATCTTTTTTATTCCACCAAGCATCAGGAGCAAAGGGCAACACTTCTCGTTCAAAGAATTCTTGTATATCTTCTTTCAACGGAATATTTTCGGTGTCTTTAAGTTTTGGGTTGGGCTTTGGTTTGCCTTTGGCATCTTTTACCGCTTTTCCTTTTTCATCTTTCAAAGGTCTGTTCACAGTAATTTGAGCATAGCCAAAATCGGCATTGTCAAATATTTTGCTGTATTCGTTCTCTTCAAAATTCAAAAACATTTTCTCAATAACAGGAATATGCTCCGTTGAAAACTCTACACGTTTTTTGCCTAATGGCTTACGCATTTTGTAATAGAATTTTTCGGAAGTAGCATTTATCAATTGAACTTTGCCTTTTCTGTTTTTTGCTTTTCTGTTAGTGAAAAGGAAAATGTAAGTAGGGATGCCTGTATTATAGAACATGTCGTTTGGCAAAGCTACAATGGCTTCCAATAAATCGTTTTCAATAATGTATTTGCGAATTTCGCTTTCGCCTTGTCCTGCATCGCCCGTAAACAAAGCCGAACCATTGTGAACAGAAGCAATACGGCTGCCGAGTTCGGTATCTTTCATTTTACTTAGCATGTGCAACACAAACATCAACTGTCCGTCGTTTACACGGCTGGTAACTGCTTCTTCCTTGTAGCTGCCTTTCAGTATAAAGCGTTTATCAATTATGGCTCCTTTGGGGCCAACTCCTAATGCTTTTTTATCGGGAGCCCATGTTTTACCATAAGGCGGATTGGTCAGCATGAAATCGAATTTCAAATCTTTATCAAAACCGTATGCACTTAAAGTGCTACCATATACAATTTTATCAGGGTCTTCACCTTTTATCAGCATATCGCTTTTGCAAGTCGCATAAATAAAAGGCGTACTTTCCTGTCCGTATAAATGAACGGTGGCATTGCTTTTAACCAATCCTTCGGGATTGAGCATAAAATGTTTAGCAATTGTCAACATACCGCCACTACCCACGCATGGGTCGTAAATCAAGTATGTTCCTTGTTTTATTTTGTCTTTTACTGGTAAGAAAACAAGGTGCGTCATCAAATCAATGATTTCCCTTGGCGTAAAGTGTTCTCCAGCTTCCTCGTTGTTTTCTTCGTTAAATCGGCGTACCAAATCCTCATACACATAACCCATTGCCAACGGCGGCAACTTGGCGGGGTGCAATTCAACTTTCGGAGAACAGAATTTTTCAATCAGCGAAAACAGAATATCCGCTTCGTCCAAGGTTTCAATTTCATTTCTGAATTTGAATTGTTTGATAATATCCTGAACGTTTTCCGAAAAGCCATTCAAATAGTTTTCAAAATTGCTTCTGAGGTTTTTGGGGTCGTCTAGAAGTTTTTTTAATGTAAACCGTGAAGTATTATAAAAAGCCAATCCAGAACCGTGTTTGCCATTTGTCAATAAGCTGTCAAGGTTTTGAAGTTTGTCTTTGTATTCGTTAAATGTTTTTAAAACTTGGTCTTTTGTCGGCTCTAAAAGCAAATCAAGCCTGCGGATAACTACCATTGGCAGAATTACATCTTTGTATTTTCCTTTTTGGTAGGTATTTACCAAAACATCATCCGCAACTGTCCAAAGGAAGTTTATAACTGGTTGAAGTGATTGTGTATTTAAACTCATATATTCAATTCTTTTTTACAATTTTCAAAAATACGGATATAGCTTCATTATAGCACCGTGAGCGTAGATAAGATTGAACACTTTGCCAATGTAAGCAATGTTGATTGGGTTAATTAATTACTCTTGTGGGTTGGAAAAAATTAAAATAAAATCTATATAATTTTCACCAACCTATCAAAGAGTCATTTTTCATATTTTATTTTTCAATCATTTTGCACATTTCTTCTTATTGGTGCGGTTTACTACACTTGCAGTCAACGTTTAGTGTATACGGTGTGCGGGACTTCGTGGCCACTTTCCAATCCACCGTTACTGCCCTTGCCAAAAAGTTCTAAACTTGCAAAATGCTCGAAAACACGCATGATGTATACACTTTGTTGGCAGCCGTAATTTTTATTCCTTCCACCATGGCGAATACAAACTTGATGTTTCGATAATATTACTTGATTTTTTCAAGTTGCACTGCGCACACAGTAATTGTATATTGGATGGATCATTTACTCCATACATGTTTAAAGGAACAATATGGTCATAATGTAATTGTGCATCAGTTGCAATCAATCCAGTTAAATCTTTAGTGCATTTTATGCAACGACCTTTATCCCTAAAAAACACAGCACTTTTTACCCAATTCGGAATATTTGTCCTTCTAATTTTACCATGTTTATTTTTGAAGTTTTGAGGAATATTTACATTCTGAACCTCATTTGCCACAATCATGTTAAAATCTTTTAGGAAACTCCGATTTGCAAATAATATGTAAAAAACATCCTCGGCAATCTTGTCAAACAAATAGCCAAATTTATCATCATTATCGTCGAACCATTCTTTAAATTTTAAATCTAAATCTTCTATTGAATCTGGGTCTGGAAATTTCTCAGAGAACAGTTCAATTTTTACATTATACTTTTCAAATAATGATTCAATATTATTCAGCCAATCATCATCTTCACACAGAAAATCACTATTACGATAAACTTCTATCCGATAATATTGCAATAGTTTATTTGCGATAAATATATGAAGTAATGTCAATTTACTGAATTTAGTCGCAGATGAAATAAATTGTTCTTCATCATACAGAAATTCAGATTCAACATCAGAATCAGAACGCACGGCTCTATCTATAATATCAACAAAAAAATATATGTTTTCTAAGTTAAAGTCTTTCATGCGAGCGGTGCTTTATAATGGCTGCCCAACTAGTTGGTATCAGTAATTAATTAATGATACTGGACCTGCCTAAACATTGATGATTCTATACCTCAAGGGAACAGTATATTCAATCGAACTTCCATTATCCTCTCCAAATTTAATAATTATCCCCACCGGTGATCCCCGGCATCCCTATTTTCTTCCGAAATCTTTATTTTTCAGCAAAACCTGCCTGGGGAATCTAAGCTTACAGATGATACCTCACCCCCACCAGCGAAGAAAGCACCAGCGCCCCACCCGGTATCAGCGAGTACTGAAACTCCAGGCGATCGTTGATCCGGTGCAGGTATTCCAGCTCGAGTGCACAGGGGAAGAGCCGGTACTGCCATTTACCCTGCACGCGGTTTCCGTAAAAATCGTCCGTGGTGTACTGTGCAAACTGGTGCCAGTCTTCCCGGTAACTGAAGATGGGCCCCATGCCTACATTAATGCTGCTCTTGCCCCAGCTATGCTGCAGCCGGGACCCCAGGTGAAAACATCCGGCGGAGACAAAGGCGCAGTCCTTATACCGGCTTGCTGTAAAACGTAGGAAGAAATGCTTGTTCAGGCTGTAATCGATATTGGCTGCTGCGCCTACATTCACTACCACATAGGCTTTCCGGTCGAACTTGAGCGGGTAAACCTCGGGGGTGGTGCCTCCCCCGGGATGAAAGGTGATGCCCAGGTACTGAAGCGAAAAATACCAGGGGGAGTTTTCTTTAAGGAGTTGGTCATTTCCGCTGGCAAATAAATGGAGGGAGCTGAAAAGGCCTGACAGGAGCATTGCCTGCAGGAAAAGCGTCGTGAGTGTTTTCATGATTTGTGCGATTTGAGAGTGTGAACATTGTGCTATTTATTGGATGCTGTTTGTATTTTTTGCCCCTGTTACTGCTACTGCCACTGGATGGCTTCTATCATTAAGATTCTTCGTACCCTCCCACCCACAGGCTATCGCAGGGGTACTCTGAATGACAATAAGCTGTTAGATACTTCGGGCGCACTTCCCTGCAAACCTGCCCGCTGCGCCCTCTGTATGACAAAAGGCTTTTATCGTTGAGATCCCCGCCCGGATGACCGGTCGGACGGGCTTCGGGTGCCCTTCCCACTGGCAAACCCAAGGCACCCTCTGCATGACAAAAGGCACGGAGGCTTTTGTCATGCAGAGCCGAGGCACGAGGCGAAGCATCTGAGCGAAAGTCTTGGTCGTTGAGATTACTCCTTTCAGTCGTGAGAAAAGTTCTTCGTACCCTCCCACCCACAGGCCTTCGCAAGGGTACTCTGAATGACAATAGGCTGTTAGATACTTCGGGCGCACTTCCCTGCAAACCTGCCCGCTGCGCCCTCTGTATGACAAAACGCCGTTGATTAAGCCCGCCGGGATCAGTGCCTGTAGGATGATTTGTGTGCGTGTTTTCATAATTTGTGTGAATTGAGAGTGTGTACATTGTGCTATTCATTGCATGCTGTCTTTATTTTGTGCCTCTACTAGATCCCCTGCTACTGCCCCTGCCACTACTACTTTTTCTGCTACTGCTACTCCTCCTCCTACTGCTACTGCCACCCGCCTCCGCTGCGCTGCGGGCGGGCAGGCTGCCACTGCCCCTGCCACTGCCACTCCTTCTCACTCATACTTCAACACTTCCACCGGGTTTTGCCGGGCAGTTTTCCAGCTCTGCCAGCCGGTGGTGAGCAGGGCTACGCACATGGCCAGCAGGGAGGCCAGCAGGAAGAGGTACCAGGCCAGGTTGGTGTGATAGGAATATTCCTCCAGCCACTTCCTGAGGAAAAACCAGGCCAGGGGCCAGGCAAGCAGGCAGGAGACCAGGAGGATCCGGAGTATCTCCCCCGAGAGCAGGAACAGGATCCCCGCGGTCCTGGCACCGTGTACCTTGCGCACGCCGATCTCCTTGTTGCGCAGCTCCGAGGTGAAGGCCGAGAGTCCGAGCAGTCCCAGGCAGGCAATGAACACAGCTAATAGTGCAAATATCCTGAAGATGGTTCCCATGCGTTTTTCCGCCTGGTACAGGTCCTCGAATTCCTTATCCAGGAAGCTGTACGAGAATCCGATCACAGGCTCGAACTGCTTCCATGACTTCTCTG
>JAXLTS010000031.1:0-46164 GCA_046329925.1 Bacteroidales bacterium | reverse complement strand
CTGGAACAGTTCAAAACCTGAGTTACAGTTTTAATCCGGAAAACGGCAACCTGATCAGTCGCAGGGATAACCTTCGGAACCTCCAGGAGATTTTCTCCTATGATGATCTGGACAGGCTAACCCAGGTTACCGGCCCCTCTCCAATGACGATGACCTATGACCTGAATGGGAATATCGCATCAAAAACCTCTGTAGGAGATTATTCCTACGGAACCAAACCCCATGCTGTTACCAGCGTCACCAATCCCGACGGGTTGATCGATACCACCGGGCAGCAGATTACATATACCAGTTTCAATAAAGTTGAGTCCATCATCGAAGGCACTGCGCGTTACACCATTCAGTATGGATTTGCAAATGACAGGACCTTATCCAAATCCTATACCAACGGAGTGTGGCAGAAGAAAACCTATTATGTTGGAAATTATGAGATGGATAGCATTGCCGGGAGCAGTTACCCGAAAAACATTCATTATATCTACGGAGGAGATGGGATTGCAGCAATATACATAACCCAGTACTCAACCTCGAATATGTACTACGTGCATACCGATCACTTAGGATCTATTGATGTCATGACAAATCAAAGTGGTACGCCAGGACAGTACATGAGTTTTGATGCTTGGGGCAGAAGAAGAAATCATACGGATTGGACCTATATCAACGTTCCTACAAGCTTCCTCGTTTCCAGGGGATATACCATGCACGAACATTTAGATCAGTTTGGGCTGATTAATATGAACGGGCGGGTATATGATCCAATTCTGGGGAGATTCCTGGAACCAGATAATTTCGTGCAAGCTCCCGGTTTTTCACAAGCCTATAATAGGTACTCGTATTGCTGGAACAATCCTCTTAAATATACGGATCCAAGTGGATACAGAACATGGTGGGACAACTTTAAGCGTTGGACTAAAAAGAAAGGGGACCAATTCGGAGATTGGCAAAGAAAACATAATCTGGATGACGTAGTGGTTTTAGTTGCCTCATTAACTAATATATATACTGGTATTCCAACACTTATTGCTCTTACTGCTTCAGTAATTGATGGGATTGCAAATTGGGACCTTTCTAGAATGGATCCTACAAATCCCGGGACAAAAAGTAATAATCGTGCTCGGATAACAAAAGGCACTTTTACCAGATTTGATGGAAACAACCTTGGGGAGAAACTTTGGGATGGAGCTAAAAGGTTTACTTGGGAAGCGCCTCAAACAATTGTGGGGAATTTTTCATCTAATTATATTAATGTTGTAAATAACAACGTTAAATCTGTTAATTATTACGGAGGGTGTACAGTTATTGAAACTAAAACAGATGACTGGGGTGGAATTACTTTAGGAAATATTATTATTGGTGACGATGATATTATAGATGATAATGTAGGTCATATTCAAACCAGTAATAGACTTTTCCAGCATGAGTATGGCCATTATTTGCAAAGCGGAGAAAGCGGCTGGAATTATTACTTAAAATATGGTATTCCAAGCCTTTTAGATGCAAGGAATAAATCACAATATGAGCATAATAAATATTGGGCTGAGCAAGATGCGAATAAAAGAGCATTAAGTTACTTTTTAAACAAAGAGCCGAACTATAGTGGGTGGGATTGGGCGAATAATGCAATTTTTAATCCAGAAGGGGTACCAGTACAAAGTTTAACCCCAGGGAAAATTAATCGAAGGTATAGTAATTAAATTAACAAAAACTATGAAAACAATTAGTTTGGTTTCCTTATGCTTGTTAATTGCCAGCATGACATGCAAAAAAGAAGAATATTTGAAGTTGCGAATAAACAATACCACAAATGCGCCAATATATACTGCCTGGACACGAGATTTTCCCGACACAACTTTCACCTATATGCTGAATCCCACATTAAATCCTCAGACCGATAGAGTAGAAGCAAAAAGTTTACAAAAAAAACATTACTACTCCCTGACCAATGATATTTTTGATGCTTGGGTAGATACCATATCGGTTTTTATTTTTGATGCCCAATTATTGGATAGCACCCCATGGGATACTGTAAAGGCAAAGTATCTTGTATTAAAGCGTTATGATTTAAGTCTAGATGATTTAAACAGAATGAATTGGATAATAAACTACCCATGAAAAAATTAATAATTTTTGCCATTGCCCTCCTTTTGTGCTCTTGCGGACCAGATATAAATGCTGATTTTACCTGGTCGCCGGTTAATCCGAAAGCAGGTGAGACCGTTCAATTTACCAATCTATCGGAAGGTGCCCGAAGCTACTCCTGGAATTTCGGGGACATGAGCATCGGGGATGAGAAAAATCCTTCGCACATCTACAAAAATCCAGGGAGTTACATAATAGACCTCACGGCAACCAGGGGCCTCAGGTCGGATACCAAAACCGTAACCATTGTGGTTTCGCCTTAAGAGGCTAAAAAAATGAAAACTCATTCTACGATGCCTACAAGTTTTATAAAATTGTTGCATTACGGAAAGGATATTCAAATGATAGAATCTTATTCTGATCATTTGTTAATGGAGTGCTGCAGTATAAACTCTACTACATCAGCATCATACATAACCCAATAATATTATTCCTATGAAGAAAAGTGCTTTGCCCATTTTCCTAGCTTTTATTTTCTGTTTTTCCTTAAATGGCCAGATAAAAGTTACCTCTACCAACAATGTTGGAATTGGCGTAGAATCTCCAGTGAGTAAATTTTGCGTTGGCGATGTTGGGAATACTTATGCTAAATCTTATTTCTACAATTCCAATACCGGAGGAAACCAGCGCGCCGGACAATTCCTGCAGGCCTCGCCAGCTTCCCTATATGGCTATGGGGTCATTGGATCAACTGTATTATCGACCAACAAATGTGTGGGTGTATATGGGAGTGTTTATAGCAGTACAGCCGTTACTGGTCCCCGCGCCTATGGACTCTATGGATTGGCTGGCAATGGTGAAAACGGATATAATTATGGAGTTTTTGCTCAATTACTTGGTTCAAGAAATGGAGCGGCCATTTATGGGATTGTGCCAGGCAAAACGGAAGGCCCTGTCGGCAGTGGATTCTATTCCGCATATCTACTGGGGAAAGTATACATTGAGGATTCTTTAAGGGTATCCCGCAGTATTACCTGCCAGATACTATATCAAACTTCAGATGAATTGCTCAAAAGAAACATTAAGCCAGTCGCCGCGGGTAATTTGGATAAAATTATCAAGCTGAATGCCGTTACCTACAATATGATTTCGGAGGATAATTATCTAAGAAGTACTCAAGAAGTTGCTTTGGATACTGCAATTGTCAAGCAGGAACCAATATCCCTCGAACCCGATAAACAAGCATATATCGGTTTAATTGCTCAGGATCTTCAGAAAGTGTACCCTGAACTAGTGAAAGCTGACGAAAACGGATTGCTGTCGGTGAATTACAGTGGATTGATTCCCTTGCTGATAGAAGCAATGAAAGAACAACAAACCGAGATAGAAGCACTGAGATCTCAGGTGGTTGAATTAACCAAAAAGGTAGGGCCTTGAGGTAAATGTACTCTTCCTGTGCTTCATTTAATTTTCAAGAAAAAGATTCATGACATTATGAGAACCTTCTTTTTACGAATTTTGCTCTATTCATTATTCTTACTGATGCATGGAGGCACAGTCTTCTCGCAGACAGCCATTGCCTATGATTATGATGCCAATGGGAATCGAATAAGCCGGCATATTGTTTATTTAAAATCTGGGAGTGTGGTTCCAGCTGATACGGCCCCCAAATATGAGAAAGAGGCCGAAAAAGAAATACAACAAGAACAACTTGGGGAGCTAACCTTGCGGATTTACCCAAATCCAACTCATGGAGAGGTGGTGGTAGAAACCACGGGAAAGGATCCACAGATCCAGATAGTATGCTATTTGTTTACTTCCTCTGGAATGCTTCTGGTTGAGAAGAAACAGTCGAGTGATATTTTCCCGATCGATTTGTCTGGATATTCCAATGGGATGTATATTTTAAAGATAAAGATCGGTGAAAAGGTAAGTGAGTGGAAGATAATTAAGCAATAAATTTCTTAAGTGTTTTTATCAATAAAGCCTGTTACCAATGAATCTTCAACATAAACTCCTGCTTGTCGGATCATTTTTCGTAATCAGTCTATGCGATATCAGTGGTCAACCAGCTGACACAACCCTCACGCAAAATATTACGGGGATACAGCTTATTGAGGCCACCAACTCCATACGATTTAATGCCGGATTCAAATATGATGCACAGAATACGGGAGCAATGGTAGCCAGGGTGCTCCCAAGCGTAGCAGGCTCAGGATATGCTTTTACGGAACTAACGGAGAATTCATCTTTGCCGGTAAATACCTCATATCCGGTTGGAAGCATTGGGGTGGTTCCTCAGTGCAAGTGGTGCAGCAAGTTATGCTATTCCAGTAGACCTTCCTCTGGGAAGACACGGTTACAACCTTCTCTTCCATTGCATACAATAGCATGGCAGGAGACGGAATCCTTGGTTTAGGCTGGGATCTTTCCGGCTCATCAAGTATTACACGCTGCGGGTATGACTATTATCATGAAGGCATGGTTTATCCTGTAAATCTAACAAGCTCAGATAGTCTTATGCTTGATGGAAACAGGCTCATCCGGATTGGAACAGGAATATACAGAACTGAGAATGAAACTTTTTCCAAGATAACAGCCATCAGCAACTATTTTAAAGTTGAAACCAAAGACGGACTTATTCTTTGGTATGGCTCTACCACCGACTCAAGAGTGGAAGTTCAGGGAGGCAGCGAGATCCTTTTCTGGGCCCTGAGTAAGGTCGAGGACCGTTCAGGGAATTACTTTTCTTATACTTATTCTGAAAATAACTCTACCGGAGAACATTACCTGACATCCATTACTTATACCCACGCAGCAGATATCACTGGTGACAACAGTGTGAATTTTTATTATAAGCTACGGAATACTTCCCTGACCTCTTATGTGCGAAATCATCAGGTATTAACGAATAAGCTATTAGACTCAATAGCAATCAAAAATGGAACAACGCGGGTATTCAGCTATAAGTTGAAATATGACAATAACCGGCTGAATGAGGTTATCAAGTATGGTAAAAATACTGCAAGGCTCAATCCCATTCTAGTTGAATGGGGAGATTCAATAAATGAGCTGACCGAATTTGGGAATCCCCAGTTAAATAATTCAATTGCACAAAAACTTGTTGGTGATTTTAATGGGGACGGAAGAAGTGATCTGTTGTTGTACAACAATACATACGAAGCCAGTATTTATGTTGCAACCTCAACAGGCTATTTTTCTCACATAGCTACCATTAATTTTCTTCCATCAACCAAGGGAGTTGTGCAAGTGGGTGATTTCAACGGCGATGGAAAATCTGATGTAATAAGTGTTTCCCCAGACAATGATACCCTGACAGATTGTTATGCAAACATTTATATATCTACTGGAACAAGTTTTTATACCGTAAACTTCCCTTCATCTTGCGCAAAGGTCACAGATAAACTCATTGTTGGCGACTTTAATGGGAATGGCAAGCCGGAATTAGCAGTTTTAACAACAGCGCCTCCTTATTATAACCAAACATGTTCATTCCTTGAGTTTAATCTGACCAGTAGAACCTTCCAGTCAATATCACAAGGCGAAATTGACTCTCCCGGAGGAAGTATTCTCCCCTCCTCATTGAATGATTATTACTATAACAGCAGCGGACTAAGATATCCATCCTATATCAATAATGCCCTGTTCGATTTTAACGGCGATGGAGCAATTGACATTCTTGCAAGTGATGAAACCGGATTTGCTGCTTATGAGTCTGGAATCTATGGAGGCAGTACAACAACTTTTATGGGTCTGGATCCCTCCAAACTCCTGATTGGGGATTTCAATGGCGACGGCAAATCGGATATCTTCCTGTACAAGCAGAACAGCTGGAAAGTCTTTATTTCAAAAGGAGAGGACTTCCTTGAACAAAACATCACTACCTTTAACGGATTTCTTACCGATTCGACCAGAAATAACTTCTTCACTGCTGATATGAACGGTGATGGATTAACAGACATCGTTGCAATTGGAAAGGGTACAAATCCATATAACCCGAATTATTTGCATATAGCATACTCAACAAACGGTGATTTTAAATTACAGACCTATTCGAATATACAGTTTGTATTGCCCAATGATCCTCTGGAATACAACTATTTCACATTTGCAGATTTTAACGGAGATGGGGTTGATGAGATTTATTACGAAAGCTCTTCAGAAGCAAAGTTGGTTGGAACTTTTCAGGGACGTGAGCAGTTTTATGTAAAAGAAATCAAAAACGAGATGGGGTACTCAACATTCTTCGATTATGCCCCCATTACAGATGATGCAGTTTATTCAAATGGTTCTGCTTCAACATTCCCTGTGGTGAGTTTTCGTGCACCGATCTATGTGGTAAGTGCCAGTTCCACTGATAATACAGATCATTCAGTTTCCACAACCAGTTATTTATACCAGGGAGCTAAAATGCATGTTCAGGGAAAAGGATTTCTTGGATTTGAGAAGTTCACCACACAAAATACTTCCTTAAACTTGAAAACAGTATCTGAGTTCGGGTATAACTCAACGTTCTTCAATATCTTCCCCACCAGTAACAAAGTATACCTGGTTTCCTCGGATTCAACCTCCGAAACATTGATTAGCCAAGCCAGTTACACGAATAACCTTATCAACTTCGGGAGCAAGCGCATTTTTCCCTATGTGGATGCTTCCTCCGAAATTAATTATTTAGCTGGCACCTCAATCACCAAAGATTACTCCTTTGATACGAATGGAAATCAAACATATTACAGGGAAGACTTTGACGATGGTTCTTATAATGTCATGCGTAATTCTTCCTTTTCAAGTGCGGGTTCGCATATAGCTTCAAAGCCTCAGACTATTAGCGTTAAAAGAAAACATTTTAATGACACCCAAACTCCTGATTCGCTTGTAACAACGTTGACTTATAACGCCACTACAGGTGCAATTACGTCAAAATCACTTGGGCCTTTAACCACCTATTACACCTATGACTCTTATGGTAACACAGTTTCTGTAAGAGTTTGGGACGGTTCTACCAGCAGACGGGATAGTTTTGTGTACGACACAAAAAAAATGTTTGTATTAAAATCATTAAATAACCTGAATCAAGTAACCAGGGCAACCTATGATAGTACCAATGGCAACATTCTGTCTGAAACGGCCCCCAACACGAATATTATTACCATCTACAACTACGATAATTTTGGAACACTGACATCCAAGAAGACATCGGCATTTAATCGGGTTGATAGCGTCCGTTATGGCTGGCTGACTGGAACACGTCCTCTTGGATCTTTGTTTTTTAAAGAAGTACGGTCCAGTGGGTCTCCAACCCGGAAAGAATACTGCGATGCATTTGGCAGAGTGCTTAAAACTGAAATCGAAGGATTTGATGGCACACTGATCTATACCAGCAAAAAATACAACAACAAGGGTCAACTTATCGAAGAAACAGCCCCGTATAAACAATCAGAAACACCACTTAAAAAGGTCTATACCTATACTCCCGACGGAAGAATCGAAATGATAGCTTCTTTGGCCGGAAAGACCTTTTATAGATACCTGGGAAAAACTACTACCGTAAGTACCAGTTCATCCTCCCAGACAACTACAAAAACTGTTGACTCACAAGGCAACCTGATTTCGTCCTCAGATCCGGGAGGCTCAATTTCGTATTCATACAAAAACATAGGCAAGCCTGGCTCTATCTCCACAAACGGGTCCTCCTGGAGCATGAGCTATGACAGCTATGGGAGACAGACATCGCTTACTGATCCAAATGCAGGTACTACTACCTATAATTACAATAATTTTGGCGAACTTGTTAAACAAACCGATGCCAGGGGTAAAACGGATTCTTTAACTTATGACGGTCTGGGTCGGGTTAAAAAAGAAATCCGTAGCGAAGGGGTTAAAGAATTCACCTATGATCCTTCCGGAAACCCCGGCATGCTGCAATCTGTAACCTACCCCGGCGGATCTACCAGATATACTTACAATACCAAAGGGCAGGTACAAAGCGTGCTGGACTCAATAAACAAAACTCCCTTTACCACAAGCTATAACTACGACCGGTATGGTAGAGACAGTGTGATTACCTATCCTTCTTCTTTTGGAATTAAAAACGTTTATAACCAGTATGGATACCTTGACGAAGTAAAAAGAAAAGACAATGGCACCCGGATATGGAAAGGAGTAAGCATGAATTCATATGGGCAATTCACACTGGTTGCTTACGGCAATAACCTCACAACCACTAAAACATTCGATTGCCTTGGTCTTTTACGAAACATTACTACCGGAGCTATTCAAAACCTGGGTTACAGTTTTAATCCTGAAAACGGTAACCTGATTAGCCGCAGAGATAACATTAGAAACCTCCAGGAGATTTTCTCTTATGATAACCTGGAAAGACTAACACAGGTTACCGGCCCGGCTCCAATGACGATGTCCTATGCCCAAAATGGAAACATAGCCTCAAAAACTTCTGTGGGAGATTATTCCTATGGAACCAAACCTCATGCTGTTACCAGCGTCACCAATCTTTCTGGCCTGATCCCCACTACCAATCAAAAAATCACATATACCAGTTTTAATAAAGTGGACTCCATTATTGAAGGAACTGCCATGTATACTCTTCAATATGGATTTGCAAATGACAGAACCTTATCCAAATCCTATACCAACGGGGTGTGGCAAAAGAAAACCTATTACGTTGGTAATTATGAGATGGATAGCATTGCCGGGAGCAGTTTTCCCAAACATATTCATTATATTTACGGTGGTGATGGTATTGCAGCAATTTATACCATTCAGAATTCGAGTACGAATATGTACTATGTGCATACCGACCACCTGGGCTCCATTGATGTGATGACCAACCAGAGCGGTACGGCTGTACAATACATGAGCTTCGATGCATGGGGCCGAAGGAGAAATCCGACTGATTGGACGTACACTAATGTTCCAACAAGTTATTTAGTATCCAGAGGGTACACCATGCATGAACATCTGGATCAGTTTGGGTTGATTAATATGAATGGACGTGTATATGATCCGGTATTGGGGAGGTTTCTGGAAGCAGATAATTATGTGCAGGCACCTGGATTTACCCAGTCGTATAACCGGTTCTCGTATTGCTGGAATAATCCTCTGAAATATTCTGATCCAAGTGGATATTTTAATTGGAAAAGGTTTTGGAGAAATGCACTTAGCTTCACAGTTGGCACAATTGTAGGTGTGGGAGCAACAATTCTTACCGGAGGAAACGTTGCGGTAGGGGCTTGGTTTGGAGCCTTTGCAGGAGAGATGGTGCGCTCAGGAGGAAATATTGAAAAATCGATAAATGCCGGAGGATGGGGAGTTATAGGTGCAGTTGCACTTGCTGGTGCAGGGCAGGCACTAAGAGCAATTGGAAACTTAAGGGCGCCCAGTTGGGGTCTGTTGAATCCTGGGAATGGAAGATTTGTTCCACCCATGAATAATACCTTAAGTTCCCTAGCTAATCGAATAACCCGAAATATTAATATTGGCCCTCTAATTGATGGTATTTCAAATGGCTCGCTCTTTGATGCTGCAGGAGGATCAAATTTTAGCTGGATTGTTAAGAGTTTGTTTGATGGTCCAAGGAGGCAAACGTTAAATTATCAAATTCCATTTGACGATATATTAGCGCAAAAAGACGGTTGTAAGCCATATAGCAATTATAGACTTTTCGGCACTACAGATGAACCTGATGGAGGAATAACATTAAGTGGGAGTAATGCAACTTTTGACAATCTTGCTAGGTATTATAATCAAGGTTATACTAAGGGGCAAATGCGAATTACATATATGGAGGATGGAATAGAAAAGGAGCATTTATTTCCAATTAAGCAAGTTATTTATAAGGAGGGAGAATATTTTAAAGTTAACGGGCCTGATCCACTTATACAATGGACACTATATGAAGAATTGCAATATACGGAAATTAATACCTACAATTTAACAACCCATAAGGATTCTTATCATTTAAGAACTTTTCAATTAAAAGCATTCCATTTATATAGGTAGTACTTAAATTTATTCCATAATATGGTTATTAACATCAAAACTTTGAAATATGAAAAGAGATTTAAAATTATTTCGTTTCAGTTTTTACCTTCTTTTCTTAGTTGATCATATGGCTCAATTGATAAACATCAAAAACAAAATTAATAATTTAAATAGATCTTTGCATTGGATTATAGCAATTTTAATACTACTGTTTCAAACAAATTGCAATAC
This sequence comes from Bacteroidales bacterium, assembly GCA_046329925.1. GTDB lineage: Bacteria > Bacteroidota > Bacteroidia > Bacteroidales > JAAYUG01 > JAXLTS01. Next base: position 35,829 of record JAXLTS010000031.1, on the reverse strand, counting down.
TCACAAAATTAGATCTTTGGAAAATTACTATGAAAATTTTCCTAATTCAAAATATTATACCAACATGCATCAGGATTATAAATCAAACTTTAATCAAAAAATTGTATACTTCGTCGATAGTTTGGCTAATGCAAATGTTGACACCATTGGTATTTACTATGAGGAAACAATTGATCATTCCAGTTTTTCTTTAAATGATGATTCATTAAAAACATGGAATGCTACCATTCAATGGATTTGCAAAAATGTCACCTCTCAGATAAGGATGAATAATACAAAATCATCCAGCGTACAGAATATAGAAGACAGCAGAATAATTAATTACTACATCGATAATAAAGCAGAGATTGATTCTTCCTACATTATGCCTTCAGTTGTTAAAATCAGAAGAAACAAAATGCAAATGTCTTGGGGTATGTCTGAATATTGCAAAATATACTGCATACTCAAGGGAGAATCTTCCTATTTTTGTTTTGATAAATTTCACGTCTACAATACTCGTAATCTCTATTATAACAGGAATATTAATTCGGCCTTAATTAAATGGAAAAATGAAATTATTAACAATTAGCAGTCAGGTTACTATGCTCACTGGGCTTAAAATTACCTACCCATGAAAAACACAATCATCCCAGTTATTTTACCACTTTTATACTCCTGCGGACCAGATATTGTAGCTGATTTTGCCTGGTCACCAGTTAATCCAAAAGACAGGTGAGGCTGTTCAATTTACCAACTTATCGGAAGGAGCCCGAGGCTATTCCTGGAATTTTGGGGACATGAGCATCGGGGATGAGAAAAATCCTTCGCACATCTACAAAAATCCGGGGAGTTATATAATTGATCTCACGGCCACCAGGGGTCTCAGGTCGGATACCAAAACTTTAACTATTGTGGTTTCTCAATAATATTGCTGGTACGTTTCCACATTAGCAATAGCACTAAACAAATCAAATGTTGAGCGGTATGATTTATTTATAAAATATTACCTTGGCATATAGTTTTCTTAATATTTCATTCTTTGAAAGCATTCCTTTTTTTGCGATAAAGCCATTACCAGTTTTCTTTTCTCTTGGTCATCTGATTCCATTGCTGTGTTGACCAGCCAAACTGGTGCTGGTAGTAATAAACATAGAGATGCCTACTTAAATTCCTTTAAGAAAGACATTTAAAAAATGGGTCAACCGCAATTATAAAGACAAAGGGTTCCCAAATGAGGATAACAAGGAATTATTCAAACAACTTATTGAAATCTGGAATTACAAGGTCGACCCTATCCAAAATAATATACAACCATGGACAAGATAAAATTCAATTCGAACATAAATAATGCAGACAGTGTTGATCCTTTACTCAACCAATTATTGGAAGTAAAGAATAATGTTATTGAGCAGATAATAACAATGATTAACGAAACATCGGATCATGAAATCAGGGCAAAATGCATACTATTCCTAATTGATCATTTTAGGGATAGAAAAATTCCTGAAGCTTTAATTAATTTAATTAAAAGGCCTGATTTAAAAAACAACAATGCTTTTATAACCTATGCACTAGGAGAATCTTGTGATTGTAAAGATTACCTTGATTTTTTAATTGAACTTGTTCTTGAATATGGCTACAATGTTTCAGTGCACGCATTGAATATTATTATTGACATGGAGCCGCCATTTAATAAAGATCAAATAGAAAACCTGATTAAAAAAATAAAAACTATTAAAGTTAAAGATGAAAAGAAGACATTCAAAAAAGATTTACTCCTTTTTTTAAGAAGAGCAAAAAGATTTGAATACTAAAGCCTCCATTGATGTGATGACCAGCCAGCGAGCCACACCGCTAAAGTACATGTGTTTTGATGCTAAACATTAAGATTAATACACAAGAATATCCTTCCGATGAAAATATTGTGTCCTTTAGTTGATTCACTTCAGAAGGGGGAATCAAAATGTCCTAACAACACTTTCACCTGTTTCGGAGTAAAATATTTCGATCTTTTTTTCCAGCTGGCGCTTTCCAGCTTTTGAACCAATTCCGGGCAGGTATGAATCCACTGGCTGAACATCCTGGAAGCGGATGCCTTTGTAATATGTGGAAAGTATAATTGTGCGAGTTCGCCGAAGCCATAGGTGCGTACCTGGAATTCCTTGTGTTCCATAGTTTATGAGTTTTTTGTATAGACCAAATGTAGCAAATCCATCTAACATTTGTCGTATGTAATAGTATTTCAGTGTATTAAGGCATTTCACAGAAAATTACCTAAAAGGGAAGAACCTTTCCATTGAGGTGTTCTTCAATAAACTTTTTAATACTTTACCCTGCTTTGCAATTGACTTTACTTATTTTCTGAAGTAACTTGAGTATTTATTAACCAAATAATACAATTATGGGAAAGTACATTATTCAAAAGTCCTCAAATGGAGGGTATTTCTTTAACCTGAAAGCTGGGAATAATGAAACTATACTGACCAGCGAAATTTATAATACGAAAAAAGCTTGTCAAGATGGCATTGAATCAGTAAGGAACAACTCCCCGATTGATTCAAGGTACGAACGGAAAACCTCATCTAACTCAAAATTCTATTTTAATTTGAAAGCATCAAACGGCCAAGTAATTGGTACCAGTGAGATGTATGAAACATCTGGTGGAATGGAGACGGGGATAAACTCTGTGAAACAGAATGGCCCTAACTCACCAATCGAAGATCGTTCCTAGAAAAAGTGCAGTTAAGTTTGTATCGGCAAGAATCATAAAAGGCTTCCCAAATATTTTCTTGAGAAGCCCTTTGTTTGCAAATTAGGGAGTACCAGATTATGTCCAATTTATCCGAAATTGTACTTACCGGCCAATTTATTCATATCATCGCTAATCAGCTGGTCTGCAATCCGGGCATATTTTCGTGTCATATCAAGCGATGTATGTCCCAGCATTTTCGAAACTGATTCCATGGATACATGGTTGGCCAGAGTCACGGTAGTAGCAAAGGTATGTCGGGCAGAATGGGTAGTGAGCTTTTTGTTGATTCCACAGAGGTCAGCAATCTCTTTTAGATAGGCATTCATTTTCTGGTTGGAGGGCACCGGTAGGAGGGCATCACAATATTTCACGCGTGCATGATCCTTGTATTTCTCCAGCAGTCGGGTTGGGGGCTCTAATAAAGGAATATTGCTCATTATGTTGGTTTTTGTTCTGCGTTTCTGAATCCACATCCTGCCATCAATTCCTTTTATCAGATTTTCTTTTCGAAGTGCTTTCACATCTGAAAATGCCAGTCCGGTAAAGCAACAGAATAAAAAAATATCCCGGACCTGATCAATCCTGGGAATATCAATCTGCTTATTAATCAACAGTTGCAGGTCGTTTTCATCCAGGTAAACCGTATCTACATCCTCAAATCGATACTTTATATCTTTTAAAGGATCCTGTTTGATCCAGTTATTAGCAATAGCGATTCGAATTATTTTATTTACATTTTTGATATATTTAACTGTTGTATTGTGTACACATTTTCGCTCACTCTTGAGATAGAATTCAAAATTTTTGATGAAACTGTAGTTGACATCCCGGAGCATTATATCTCCCTTGTTATACTGCCATTTTATGAAGGTTTTTAAGTGAGTATACGCAGTCTGATACCTGACAATGGTCAGAGCTGCGACTTCCTGGGCTCCCAGTACCTTAAGTTTTTCGTTATGGTCTTTAAAGATTTCAAGAATTCCAAAATTTGATTCATCATCACTACCCAATAATCTGTTTTTTAATGATTCTGGAGACACCGGCTTAAATTCACTTTCAAGCTGGCGCTTGCACTGGACTAACCTGGAAACATATTCATCTAAATATGAATTTAGTTCCCGGATTTCTCTTGTCGATCCCTTGCCTTTGCCTTTGCCTGAGTCCCATAATTCGGGCGATATACTTCGAAATATGGCCATCTCGCCTCGCATTCCGTTGACGGTTATTCGCAGATAGATTGGCGCTTCGCCATTACTCAGGAGTTTAGTCCTTCGGATAAAGAAAAGCATTGAAAATGTGTTCATAAGTCCACCTCAGTTTTAAGTTTCATAATCTTTTAAACCTATTAAAATTGAGGCATTTCGCAAAATGCAAAGTGCAGCAAATCAAAGCATTGTAATCTAATTCGGTGGACTTGGAAAAGGGTGTATCATGTCCACCGAACTGGCACCTCAATTTTGTTTTTTTTTGATCTGTTTTGCATTTGCCAAAAAATAAAAACACCGTAAAATCAGTGCTTTACGGTGTTTTACTTTAATCTGCTTTGGCGCTTAGTGGAGATAGGGGGATTCGAACCCCTGACCTTCTCGTTGCGAACGAGACGCTCTAGCCAGCTGAGCTATATCCCCGGGGAAGGTGAATTGTTCCGAGTTCCGGGTTCCGGGTTCCGAGTTCCGGGTTCCGTGTTAGGGAATTCTTTAATTGAACCAAACAATACAAAGATAAAGATAAAAACAATCCGGTAATTCTCCTAAGGTCCTTAAAACCCCTATCGCTCCTGTTTGCATGGGGTTCCTTACAACCAATTCTCTATTTAATTTGCCACCGGGGAAATAACTCTCAGATATTTCCTATTTTTAGTGATTATTCCAAAACCTATGAAACGTATCTCTACCCTCTTTCTGCTGGCAATATGCCTTTCCACCCTTTCCGCTCAGAATTTATCGAAATACATCGTAACAGACCAGTTCGGGTATCTCCCGGATTATCCCAAAATAGCGGTTATCCGCGATCCCCAGACAGGATATGATGCCGATGAATCCTTCACCCCCGGAACTGTTTATGCACTTATCGATGCGACTACCGGGGATACGGTTTTTTCTTCCGGTATCTCCGTTTGGAAGAGTGGAACCACTGATGCATCCTCCGGAGATAAAGCCTGGCATTTTGATTTTTCGTCCGTAACTCAGTCCGGACGGTATTATGTGCTCGACCTGCAAAAGAATGTTCGAAGCTATGAGTTCCTCATCGGGCCAAAAGTTTATGATGAAGTGCTTAAACAGGCTGTAAGAATGTTTTTTTATCAGCGTGCCGGTTGTGCAAAGGAAGCTCAGTTTGCCGGTGCCGGCTGGGCTGATAACGCCAGCCATATTGGTCCCTTGCAGGACAAAAATTGCCGGCTATTCAGCGATAAAACCAATATTGCCAATGAACTGGATCTTAGCGGAGGTTGGTACGACGCCGGAGATTTCAATAAATATACAAGTTGGACCGCCAACTATGTAACAGATATGATGAAGGCCTACCTGGGTAATCCTCATGCCTGGGCGGATGATTATAATATCCCTGAATCGGGGAACGGGACTCCTGACCTGCTGGATGAAGCCAAATGGGGCATTGATTTTCTCCTGAGGATGCAACGACCCAATGGTGGGGTTTTATGCATCGTTGGATTGGCATCTGCAAGTCCTCCTTCCTCTGCCACCGGGCAGAGCCTTTATGGTCCCGCAACTACTGCTGCAAGTCTGAATACGTCCGCTGCTTTTGCCATCGCATCAAAGGTGTACAGGAGTATTGGAATGACTGACTATGCTGACACACTCCTGGCACGGGCTGTAAAAGCCTATGACTGGGCTGTTGCAAACCCTGCGGTAACCTTTGTGAATAACAGCTCCTCCAACGGATCCCAGGGACTCGGTGCCGGGAACCAGGAAGAGGATGACTATGGCCGGATGATGGATAAACTGGAAGCCGCAGCCTTTCTGTTTGAAATGACCGGGAATACAAGTTATAAAACGTATTTTGAAAGTAATTACCAGAAAGCCCACTTGTATACATACAACAAATATGCTTACCCGTATGAAGGAGTCAACCAGGAAATCTTATTGTACTATGCAACCCTTCCCGGTATTACTGCTTCAGTTGGCAATAGCATCAGAAGTTATTACTCCTATGCCATGATGAACAATTCAGATAATTTTCCGGCATGGAATACCAAAAAGGATCCGTATTTAGCCCACCTGGGGAGTTATACCTGGGGAAGCAATGCAGTAAAATGCCTGGCTGGCAATATGTATACCGATCTGATCACTTATAATGTGGACAGCAGCCTCATGGTAAATGCATTTTCTGCAAGCCTGGCGTATATTCATTATATTCATGGAGTCAATCCGCTTAGCTTCCTGTACCTATCCAATATGTACCCTTATGGAGGTGATAATGGCGTAAACGAATTTTATCACACCTGGTTTACCAACGGAAGCAGCAAATGGGACCGGGTAGGAACCTCCCTGTATGGTCCGGCTCCCGGCTTTCTTACAGGGGGTGCCAATCCTTCCTATAGCTGGGATAACTGCTGCAATACCCCCGACTGTGGATCGTCAGGAAATAATGCACTTTGTACTTCCGAAGATATCTCTCCTCCGCAGGGTCAGCCGAGCCAGAAGTCATACAAGGACTTCAATACCAGCTGGCCTCTCAATTCCTGGTCAGTAACCGAGAACAGTTGCGGGTACCAGGTGAGTTACCTGCGCCTGCTGTCGAAATTTGTGGATATCCGCATGGATTGCAACGGGGATATCAATGGAACGGCCCGCTTCGATACCTGTGGTACCTGTACAGGAGGAAATACCGGTCTGGAACCTGAGTTGGATCCCTGTAATTGCCCGTCACAAAAAATGATAACCGCTATAAAGGCCTTGTCATGTACCGACCACTACCTTTCCCCCAGCGGAAAATATGATTGGACAGAACCCGGAACCTACCTGGATACGATTGCAAGCAGCCTCGGATGCGACAGTGTCCTACAGATTGATCTTCAGTTCGGGCAACACTCATCCCTGTCGTATGTTGCGCATGGCTGTGACAGTTATAAATCTCCTTCGGGGAAATATACCTGGATTAATTCGGGTATCTATAACGACACCATCCCCAACGCCGCCGGTTGCGACAGTGTTCTCACCATCAACCTGGAAATCGGGAAGAGCACAAGAAATACCATTACAACTGCAGCTTGTTTCCTGTATGAGTCCCCTACGGGAAAAATATGGACTAAATCGGGAACCTATTATGATACGCTGGTGAATGCACAGGGCTGTGACAGTATTCTAACATTTAAACTGACTATCCGTACCGTCAATACCGGTGTTACCGTTAACGGAGCAACCCTTGTTTCGAATGCAGCCGGCGCCTCATACCAGTGGCTGGATTGCGGCAGTGGATACTTACCACTGGACGGAGCCAGCGGAAGAAGTTTTACCCCCGATCAGTCCGGTGACTATGCGGTAGCAGCCAGCCTGAATGGCTGTACAGATACTTCAGCCTGTTATACTGTTATAATTGAGGGTGTGCAGATTTCCCGTGCAAACATTGGATTTGATTTGCATCCCAATCCTGCCCCGGGAAATTTCATGATTCGTTTTGCTGCCCCGGTAGACAAAGCAGAAATAGAATTGCGGAATGCCCTGGGAACTGTGTTGAAAAGGGAAACTGTTCAGGGAGCCAGGGAGAAGTTTATTACAACTTCATTCGAGCCGGGCCTATATTTTGTTGTGGTACGACAGGAGGGTAATCCCCCGGTTGTGAAAAAATTTCTTATTAAATAAATCTGTATGATATAAAAAAGACCCGTGATCACTCATCACGGGTCTTTCCTTTTATATCCTGCCAACAGCCAACAGCCAATAGCCAATAGCCAACAGCAAACAACTAATACTCATTATTCAAAATAATGTATATACCAGTTTTCTTCGTTCATCAACTTGTTATAAATTTCGGTTTGCTTAGCTCCGGAGAATTTGGCAGCCACCCTGGATGCAAGGAATGAAGGATCGTTTCTCCGCAGAGCAACGCGCATCAGATCATAAAAGCGTTCTCCTTCAAATGCCAGTTCTTTAGCGCGTTCGGCTATAATCACTTCCTCGAGCCATTGTTTCTTGGCTGGCAGGTTCCCCAGTAAATCCTGGTATCCTGTTATCTTGTTGTTCTCCGGATTGAAAAAATACCTGATATCTTCCACATGAAATGCAGGTAAGGCAGCACGTCCGCGTACACCGAGTTGAGCACGGGATGAGGAGGCATTATTGTAACTACCATCATTCAGGTAACTCTCTGCTTTGAGAACAGTCAGGCCATAGGTTCCATTATCCAACAGATGTACAAAATATGTATAAATCTCAGCCAGGTAAAGGTGAATGGAGGAAGCCCGGTAAAGAATGAAGTTTGCGTCTTGGTCGTAAAGGTCTTTGCCGATACTGAATTTAAATACGATGGTGTCATACCCTTCCATGATCACGGCAGCGTTTCTGAGGTCTCCGTCTCGTTTCAGCAGAAGCATTCTTCTCCACTCATCAAAGGGCAGGTAAGTTTGGTTTTTCACATAGAGAAAGGAAGATCCATACCCACGAACCATGTCGCCAGGTGTTCCGGGCCTTATCGTTTTTGATTTCTCGGGATTGGTGGTGTTGAATGAATAAGAAGCCCCAACCCATTCACTTTCCCAGTTTTGAATTGCCTTTGCAGTAGGTTTAAGCATGTACCTGTGTGGGGTAAAGGGTTCAAAAATATCCTGGAAATTATTTTGCTGAAAATACCCTTTGTTGAACCAGATAGTGAAGATCTGTTCCCTTGGGTCGATGGAAGTGAAAATATTTCTCCAGTTTCCGTAAGCGAAACTGTTATCGAGCTGGTAATATAATTTTGACGAATTAATAATAGCATCGAAATGAGTCTGTGCCATCAGAAAATCTCCAACAGTGATGTACATCTGGCCCAGGAGCGCATGTCTTGCCATGGGGCTCCAAATGGTAAGGGCCCAGGTGGCATCGTTGTTCTCTGAATAATGATTAACACCAACGGCTTTTGTTTTATTTTCCAGTTCGTTGGTGAATTGGTCCACCACCATCCTGAGGTCGTAATACTGTTTTTGCAGTTCAATCACCTGGGGTTCGGGCAGCGTATCGTTATGATATCCGTCGATATTGAATTCGATAGAAACGCTGTCGATATAGGTGCCGGGAGATTTCACGAAATTTTCAATTTCCTCCATGCTGGTTAGCGATTCAGGAATGTAAGGTACCTTCCCATAGATGCGAACGGCATTGAAGTATGCCCAGGCCCTCATACACAGTACTTCGCCGTACAGCCTGTCATAATTACTGATATCTGCCTGCGGATCGGTAACCTCGGGGTGTTTCTGCCTGATCACACGTGAAAGACTGTTGCAGGCCCCGATAAGTTTGAAGAAGTTGGTGGGGGAAGCATACTTGTTTTGTTTCGAAATGGCAAAGTCGTTCACTTCTATGAGTTCAGGATCAGCATTTTCTGTGGTGGTGAGCAGGTCTCCCCGCAATTCTCCCAGGATGAGAATCTGTTCCACCAGGTTCTGTTGCAGGGCGTACATGCCCATTTCAGCAGACCGGTATTCATACCAGTCGTCAAACAGTTTATCCTCGGTAATATTGAGTTCCTGATCGGGATTCAGGAAGCTGTCGCAGGAGGGGAAGATGAACAGGGTTCCCAGGAATGCGACGAGTATCAGTGCCTGTTTTCTCATGTTGCTCATAATTCAAAAAAAATATGCATTACAAACCAAATCGGATGCCGCCAATAAATTGACGAACCTGCGGGGTGAGTCCATAGTCAATCCCCTGGTGAATGGGCTGATAGGAAAAGCTGAATTCGGGATCATAACCGAGGTAACTGGTAGAGGTGAAAAGGTTGGTTCCGGATACATAGAATTCGGCATTTCTGAATGCCAGGAATTGTTTTGGGATTTTGTAACTCAGGCTGACATTGCTGAGACGGAAAAATGAGCCGTCTTCAATCCAGCGTGTGGAGAATGCCGAATTACCAATGGGGTCTTTCCATAGCGCTCTTGGAACATCGGTTTCCTGCCCTTCATACGACCACCGGTTTAAAGCATTGATGCTCTGATTCTGAAGGCCTGACATGGCTTCATTTTTATACCGGACGAAGTTGAAGACCTTATTTCCGCTGAGGTAATAAATGGTGGCGCTCAGCGACAGGTTACCGTACGACCAGGTACTGGTGAGTCCTGCATTGAATTTGGGAAGCGGGGATCCGATACTGGTCTTGTCATAATCGTTGATCACCCCGTCAGCTGTTCCAAGCGGACCGGAAAGATCTTCATAAATAGCATCTCCTGCACCATAAGCGATGTTTTTGCCATTAACCAGTCCTGCAGTCTCTGCTTCTTCACGTGAACTGTAAACACCTTTGAAGATATACCCGTAATAGCTGTTGGCGGGGGAACCTTCCATATTTACGATCTCCGCCCCGTTGATGAGGGTAACAATCTTTCCGCCTTTCATGGCAGTAACTTCATTGGTCATTTTGGTAAAGGTTCCATGCAGGTCCCATTTAATCCTGTGATAGTTGATCACACGTACGAACAGGCTTAGCTCGTAACCCTTGTTTTGCATGGTGCCGGCATTTTCAACCCGGATATCCTCTCCAAGATACCGATCTACCGGACTGAATACCAGCATGTCATCTGTACGGGAATTGAACCTGTCGAAACTGGCGGTGATCCGGTTGCCCCACAGCGACAAATCGATCCCCGCATTTTTCTGGAATACGGTTTCATACGTAAGGTGATCGTTTGGAACCACGGCAGGATATAGGCCGACCGTTTCGCGGAATTTGACAGCCTGGTAATAATTGGAGGCAGAGGATTCCCCGATATTGTCATTACCGGATTTTCCTGCAGAAATTCTCAATTTCAGATCTTCCAGCCAGGAAAGATTCTTAAGGAACGACTCACCCGAGATACGCCAGGCTAAACCTCCTGCATAGAATAATCCGAAGGGCTGACCGGCTAAGTTTACCGTATTATCTGCCTGTTCACCAACACGGGAGGAACCATCCAGGGAGATGCTCCCTGATACCAGGTAACGGTCTTTAAAAGAATAGTTGACATTCTCGTAGTAGGAAAGCCAGTTCCATACCCTGTTGGCTCCGCCTATCTCGCGCAGGTTGTTCTGGCCATCCTGCAGGCTTCGGTATTGGTCATTCTCGTGGGCGTTTTTGGTCAGACCCCAGTCAAGTTCATATTTATTGGTTTGGATATTCACCCCGGTGCTGGAAGTCAGTTGGTGATGCCCGATGTTCTTTTTGTAATTCAGGTAAGTGTTGTTGAAAAAGGCGCGGTAATCGTTATTGGTAACTTTCGCAACATTAATGGCTTCGGTATTGTAATAGTGTTCCATCCCGTGATTGGGCATAAATATTTTTTCACGAAGCACATTGTAGGTTATGCTGAATCTGGAAACAGCAGACAAATTATTGTTGATCCTTGCTTCAAAATCGAAGTTGGATACAAAACTGTTGTTGCTGTTGTTTGCCAGGTAATTCTGTATGGTTGCAAGGGGATTGCTGACCCCGATCTCATCTACTTCCGACAGGGTGGATAATTCCTGTCCTTCCAGATCGTACTGGTATGGGTTCAGGAGTGGGGACTTTGCCAGGGCTGAAAGAACAGGGCTGGTTTCTTTCACGCTGGCAGCCTCTTTAAGTGACTGCAGGCTGTATACCAGGGAAACGCCGGCGTTCATTTTCAGCCAGGTGAAGATGTTCAACCGGCTTACGAAACGCAGGTTGTAGCCTTGGTAACCGGTATTCCTGATCACGCCATTGGCATTCTTGTACCCGATAGAGAGCCCGTAGCGCGCTATTTCGTCCCCGCCCTTCACCTTCACATTTAACTGCGAAAATGCGGAATTGCTGAAGATAAGTTTCTGCCAGGAGGTATTGTGCTGGTAATCGATAAAGCGATCATCCGTTGGTTCAAGGAAAAGGCTCGGATATTCTTCGCGGATATCTTCTTCCAGTTTTCCGGATGAATACAGTACATCCTGCATAAGGGTCTTGTGTTGTGTTGCATTCATTTGAGGAATCAGGTTGGATGGTGCGAGGGAAAGCCCGGTACGCAGGTCCACATCGATGGTGGTCTGGGTAACACTCGGATCGAGTGTTTCGATAAGTATAACTCCGTTGGAGCCCTTGCCACCATAGGCGGCATTAATTAAAGGATCTTTAAGAATTACTGCTTTTGAGATGTCGTAAATATTGATCCCGGTGAGCGGATTGTAATCATATCCGTCGAGGTTGGATGTAAAAACCGAGAAAGGAGTGAGTGGAATTCCATCTACAACATACAACGGCTGGGCAGGTGTGTTGAGTGAATTGATCCCGCGGATGCTGGTCATGGCACCACTACCCGGCATCCCGGAACGAAGGATCACATTCATGCCTGATACACGTCCCTGCATAAATTCGTCGATGGTCAGGGCCTGGGTGTGATGCAGGTCGGAAAGTGAAAGATCGGTGTGCGCTGCTATGAAATTGCGGCGAAAAATGAGTTGTGACAAGGCAGGTAACTGGTCGTCCCCTGATTTGATATCACTGCTGCTGAGGTAAACTCTTAACTCCTGCCTCCCGTTGATGGCCATCCTCTTCGTCTTATACCCTTCAGTCGGGGAAACGATTATCCATTTGTCGGTCGAAGTGATATTCACCACAAATTGCCCGGAGTCGTTTGTCACTACGGGGATATCGCGTGAACCTTCCACACTGATGGCCACATTCCCAAGGGGCTTATTTGTTTCGGATACCACGACTCCTTTCAACCGTGCGGTCTCCTGTGCCTGCACAGCAGACATTAAAACAAGCAGGCTTGCCAGAAGCAGTAGTTTACTCTGTAAACCTGGTTTTCTTAATCGGGATCTGTTTTTAAGTTTGCAGTTCATCGATCGGATTCTTTCGTTGTATTTTATATAGGACATGGTTCTGGCTGTTCAATGTAGGTTGCCTTATTTTTTATCTGAGATTGTTACAGGAATAAACTGGATGTAGTCAATAATGAGTCCGTTGTTTGTTACAGTACCCGGACCCGTGTATTCAAACCGGATTTTCGCTTTACCGATTTCGGTAATGCTGTTTACCCAACAATCGAAAATATTGAAAACACCGACCGGCTTGTAGTTAACTCCGGTAACACTCAGATAATACCCCCTGGTTGGGCCATATTTGGAATAATCCCAGGTTTTAACCAGAACATCATTGACGTAGACATTGTATATTCCACCTACATTGATGTTTGTGCTTACCACCATCCGGTAACTTCTCGGGAAGATGTAATCTACGTTAAATTCAAGGTTGAATTTCCCTTTGTATCCCTTTGTGAAAATGACCTGGATAATGGTGTCGTTGGAAGAGGTGGTCGACACGATCTCCTGTGGCGCGAAATACTGGTCGCTCTCGACCGTAACAAACGGGAACCAACCGAATTTATTCACACCGAGTTCATTCAGCAGGGTTTCACCCTCCACACGGACATTCCCATTGTACAGGGTATCCGGTACTTTAAAGTTACTGTAGTTGTACGCATACCCGTTTGAACATATTTTACGGTCTTTTGGGAGGTAGTCAATATAAACGCTGTCGCCCAGAATGTTTTTCAGGCGGATGCTATCGCCTGAATTCGGTGTGGTGAAATCATCCATTTCAATAAGGTTCTCGAATATTCCGTGGTTCAGCAGGTAGGGGATGAGGAAATTTTCCTGCCATTTGTACGGGATATCACGATAATCAGTCAAACCAATGGATTGAGCCATGTCGGTAAGTGCCAGGTTGTAATCCTCCTCGAGCGGGAAAACGATGGTAGCAGTCCTGGTTCGTAATTCTTCTCGTACCGGAAAATAAACCGCTTCGAATTTATTGTAAATGTCAGCAACCGTATCATAAATAGTATTTCCCTGATCGTCGAAGCCGATGGGTTTACTTAACTCCTTGTCGAGGATGATGGAATCGTTGCTGTCGATGTACTTTTTGAATAAGGGATTGGTGAGTGCAAAGTATTCGTAAAGGTTTGGTTTTGGAGTGGCCACCTGCTTCATTTTGAAATATTTACCGTTCAGGAACAGGGGGCTTTCAAATTGCAGATCAATATCATCAAAATAGGTTATGTCCCTGCTGTTGTCGAACTGGGCGAATTTTTCGTTGAAGGTCTGTATTTTTCGAGCACCTGTCAGGTTGCCCGAATTGATAAAAAACGAAGAAACATGATAGGCGATAAGTCCCTGGTAAATGGAATCGGTGTATTGGTCGAAAGCCTCATTGGTAGGGGCAAACAGGGTATAGGTATTCTGGGTGGTGAGCAGGGTGTCGAACTGGTACTCCTTCAGGTAGGAGACAAAGCGGGTAAGTTCAGGATCTTCCTGCAAGGCCTCCCACAGGGTCTTGTTAACCTGCACGGACGGGATGCTGTAATGATCCTTCCATTCGTCATTCGCACAGCCTGCGGAAAAGAGTACCAGCAGAATCCATACGATCTTGATTTTAAACTTTTTCATGTTTGTCGCATTTTCATTAGGAAAGAAAAATCCCGTTGTGCTCATTTTTTAGTGTCGGTTATTATTTCGAACCGGATATAATCCCAGCAAAAGCGGCCGGGAATAAGCGCTTTGATTCGTACTGTATGCTGTTCAAAACGGATGATGTCAATTTTGCCGAGTTTACGTCCCTGGAAAGGCCAGGAAGCGCTTCCACCGGTGGTCGTGTTAATAAGTCCGCCGATTTTTTTCCCGTCGATGAACACTTCCACCACAGCATTGGAAGAGTTAAAGAAATCGGCGCCCAGTAGCACAGTGTACGATCCCTGGACCAGTTTCGGGATGGTATAGCTGATATCGAAATCACCTTCAATTCTAAGATAATCCCTGCCCCAGGCTCCGTTGTCATCATTGCCTTCGATAAATGAAAGCTCTGCACCACTGTAATGGATCCAGTAAAGGGCAGTTGAATCTTCAATCGGATAATCTCCGGGTTCAAGGCGGAACTCATTCAACAGGGGTTCTTCATAAAATTCAAAGGTTTGCGTGGCCTGGGTAGGTGACTCGATTTCCATCACCTGGTTAACAAAATGAATGGCCCCGCTTCGTGTGAGTACATTGCTCGCATCATATAGAACACCAACGTAATCGATTATGGTGGTATCACCCATTGTAACGATCGTGTCATAATTTCTCTTGCCTTCGTTGATAGCGATATCAAGCCCTTTCCCGTTGATGTAAATAGGAACCGAAGAATAGGTGGTGTAGTTGGTGGCTACATCGACAAAATCATCCAGGAAGCGGAGATCGGAAAGTATGTGATAGGCTACGAACTGGTGCAGCGAATTGGAGACGCTCTGGTAGTCGTTGTCATTCGGGCTAAGCCAGGCAGCCAGTTCGTCAAAGTCATGAATGCCGGCTGCTTCGAAAACTGAGTCATGCTCAATGAGCAGGGTAAATGGCTGGATGGCACCTTCCAGTTTGGTGTTTGTCCTAAGCAAGTCACCCAGCCCGGCAGCCTCGGCTGCGGCCAGAAAAATGCTGAAACCGGACCTGTTTTGCAGCCATTCATAGCTGTTGTAAACGATTGGGGTTAGCGCCTTGTTGATCAGGTGGATATATCCGTTGGAGGTCTCAATATTGGTTTTGATTACCGGAGAAGTGTTGTTGATCTTGTAGTAGGAGGTATCCGGTTCATTGATGAACCCGACAGTGAGAATGTCCCCGGACAAGGTAAAACGTGGCAGAGCCCCGAAGGGAAAATCATCTGATTTGATCCCGAGATCGACGATATGGTATTTGGAGAAACTGGTGCAATAGACAGTGTCGGCAAGCATTTCATCAAGCGTGTGGTACACTCCGTTTTCTGCAATAAACTGCCGGATGGCATCGTTCGTGGGCAGAAAGAGGGTATAGCCGGGGCTGTTTGGATTATAGGCCGACAGTATCTTGTCGACTTTCCCGGTCTCGATGATTTGCAGGAAGAGAGCAAAGGTGTCTTTGTCCTGTTTTATATAATCAAGAATGGACATCTTATCCTGGTCTTCGAAATTGGATGTGATTTCTTTCTTTTCACAGGCGGCCAGGCTCACGAAAAGCAAGAGAGCAATGCATCCAACCGAAAGGTTCATTTTTAGTTTCATAGAGCGTATCAACTAAAAGTTTGTGGATCAATCGGGGGATCAGAAATTATAATATGGATTCTGAACCAGTTCCTTGTTGTATTCCAGCTCGCTTTTCGAGACGGGAAGGTACCAGCCCAGCGGATTCCTGAGTTTTGTCTGTAGAATGCGTTTTTGGGTAGAGGGGACATCCTTGATCATAATCTCAATGAGTTTGGATGCCCTGGCATAATTGTTTCTTCGGCCCATTCGCATCAGGTCGAACCAGCGTTTTCCTTCAAATGCCAGTTCACGGGCACGTTCCTCCATGATGGCATCTTCGAAGGCAACAGGTGAATTGCCCGGGCTTGCCTGTGGCCGGCCGGCGCGGCTGCGGGTATAATTCAGATAAGTGAGTGCTTCAGTGTAATTCCCCATCTGCGATAAGGCTTCTGCTTTCATGAGCAGTACATCGGAGTACCGGTAAACGATCCAGCTGCAACTGTTCTGGTCGAGTCCATCCCGGTAATTCAGCCCGGCGTCATCGTTTCTTCCTGCATATTTCCAGATGATGTAATCACCTTCTGATATTTTCCGTATGGTTCCATTTCGCCAGGGCTCAGGGTCATCAGGATCCGCGAATAATCGAAGGGCGTATTCACTGGGATCGTAATTATGGCTGTTGGGCTGGGTAAGCCCGTACATGCTGTTTTTCTGGTTTTTAGAATCGTCAAAGAGAAATTCAAAGATGTTTTCCTTGCTCACAGGAGGATTGATGGGATAATAATTTTCAAACCATTCGTCGTTTTTCCCTAGTGTATATTTATGCGATTCTTCAATAAATTCTACCGATTGAATGCAGTTGACATAATCGAATGTCCAGAGATAGATGTCGGCCAGCAGGGCATCGATTGCAGCTTTGGTGGCCCGGCCCTTTACCTCCCGCAACGTTGGGTAACCGTCTATGGTTGCCCAGGGTCTGACCATTTTCAGGTCTTCAATCATTTTTTGCAGAATTTCGTCCCCGCTGGTTTTAGGAAGATAGATTTTTGAATCGTCTGCCACGGTGGGATTCAATACAAACGGAACATCTTTAAAAATACGCACCAGGTAGAAATAACTAAGGCTACGGAGAAAATAAGCCTCCGACAGGTACCCCTGCAATTGGTAATCGGTAAAAGTGTCATCTACCTTTCTCACCTCAGGTGCAAACCTGATAACTTCGTTGCAGTAATCGATAACCTTGTAAAAACTCGCCCAACTGGTCATATAATTGTTCGGGTAGATGATGCTCGACATGATTTTCTGTTCGTCCTGAGAGACATTGTAGTCGGCAGAGACCATATCTGCACGCATTTCACCATACTTGAACAGTTGTCCGTCCATACGCGAAAATGCGTCGTATGCTCCCATCAATACGGCGCGGACATCTTCTTTGGTCTTCCAGAATTCCTGTCTGATAAGACCCTGTGGCGGGATCAGCTCCATCCAGTCACTGCATGAGAATTGCAGTGCAGCGAGGAGGAAGATCAATCCTGTTTTTTGTATATTCTTTTTCATTCTCTGAATGATTTTTCCGGCAGGGGCCGGGTGCGGGGCAAATCAAGGTTAATTCAATTGTCCAGACCCGGGCTGATGGTTGTTATTTTTAAGTTTAAAAACCTATCGAAACAGTCATGGTTACGATCCGGGACGGAGGTGTCTTTGCATAATCCACTCCAATCCAGAAAGGATCACTGGCATCCTGCCCCACTTCGGGATCTTGTCCGGAGTAGTTGGTAATAGTGAGGAGTTTTCGTGCACTGAGTGCAATGGAGAGTGTTCTCAGATTCAGTTTCTCACATGTTTCAGCGCTCAGTCTGTATCCAAGCATCAGGTTAAGCAGGCGGAGGTAGTCGCCACGCTCCACATACCGGTCTGATCCCAGGTTGTTTGCTGAATGATACATATAAGCGCGTGGAAGCATTCCCTCCTCATTCTGTCCCTGTTTACGCCACCTGCTGAGTACTGCCTTGCTTTGGTTGTTCTTGTCGTTCATTCCTTCGGTCTGGATGGCTACACCGTTGATAATATCAAATCCGAGCCGGTAATGAAATCCGCAGGAGAATTCGAAGTTTCTGTATTTCATGGAAGTTCCGAAACCGCCAATCATATCCGGATTGCAGTCGCCCAGGTAAACCACATCGTTCAGGTCGATCTTGCCGTCATGGTTGACATCATCATAGATTGCATCACCACCTTTAAATGTGTAGGTTCCCTGGTAGGTCATAGGAATTGGATTTCCATCGTTATCGTGGAGAATATTTCCCTCGGCATCCCGGGCCATTGCATCCGCATCGGTGGGGTATACCCCCAGATACCTGAAACCGAAAAATGAACCGATAGGCTGTCCGTTCTCCACCCGGCGCGGATATTCCCGGTTTCCTATAGATGTTGAACGCTCGATATTGAAATTGTCCGGTAATGCATTAAAGGAGTTGATATTCTGGGAAGCATTTACATTCACAGAAAGCCGGAAGTCTTTTTTACGGATAACCTTCACATCAAATGCAAGTTCCCAACCACGATTTTCCAGCTCTCCCCCGTTGAAAAACCGCAGGTATGTATAACCTGAAGAATTCGGGATGTTGTACCACGGGAAAAGGAGGTCAGAGGTAATTTTATTATACAGGTCCCCTTCAATATAAAGTCTGTCTTTGAAGAGGTTGAGTTCGAGTCCGATATCCGTGGAGGTAATGGATTCCCATTTCAGATTACGTAATTCGGCCTGTACCGGCACAATTGCCGGATAGCTGATATAGGCCCCGGTACCTGATGATTCGTAGGTGGCAAATCGCGCATAGGCATTACCCGGCTGACGTCCGGAGATACCCCAGCTTAAGCGAAGCATACTTTCACCGAGGAAAGGTATTTTCTTAAAGAAGGGCTCTTCAGAAAATCTCCATCCGACGGATATTCCTTTGAATAAACCCCAGCGGTTGTTGGATCCGAAGGAGGAGTGGGCGTCGGCACGGAGAATGGTTTGTAACATGTACCTATCCTTATATTTATAGTTCACATTGCTGAGAGCTCCCAGTTCCCTGGTTTCCTGCGAGCCGTCACCAATCCAGTTGATCTGCCCGTTTATGGAAGGATCCTGAATATCAGTGCTGGGAATCTTGTTGCTTTGTAAATTCAGCCATTCGCCTGGTGACTGGTTCGTAACCCAGGTTACGGCTCCGGAAAGCATGTGGTTTTTATTTTTGAACGGGGAATCAAATGAAATTTGAGTTTCGGTATTAATTGATGAGTACCGGCTATTGCCTTCCTCAGCCTTGTTGATGGTCCAGGCCAGCCAGTCCGATCCGATCGCATTGTACGGAAGATAGTTATTTGATTTTGTTCCTCCATACTGGAAAGATACGGTTTCACGGAAAGTCAGCAGTTCGGTAAGGTTGTATTTTAGAATAAAGGTGTTGTTGAGAGAGTTCGACAGTTCGTCATTCTTACCAAGGGTTGCAACCGCAACCGGATTGAAATAGCTGGCGCCGTCTCCCTGGTAACTGTTGATAGGTGTAAAATACTCTCCGGTTAATTTGCCGGATGCATCGTGTTCCCAGATACTCATATTCGGAGCCTTGATATAGGCCATTTCGCGGATGTTCATCCCGTTCAGACTCAAATTCCCGTTGGTATTATTGTTGGTGTAGTTGAACTGAACAGAGAATACAAGTTTCTTGGATAAAAAATAGTCCAGGTTGATACGGGTGGAAAAGCGTTTGGAGCTGGTGTTAATGGTAGTTCCTCCTTCGTCAACATAGCTGAGTGAAGTAAAATAACGTGTTTTCTCCCCACCTCCTGAGATGTTGAAATAATGATCGTTTGTGACTGAGTTCTGTGTAATGGCCCCGATCCAATCCGTATTGGCCGAGTAGTTGTAGAACTGGGAATAGTCCCTGTCGTATGCTATTTCAGGCGGAACATCGAATAATCCTTTGAAATTGTGCCATTCTTCAAGTTGAAGCATGATGTATTCATCTCCGTTCAGCATCGGTATTGCCGGGGGCTGAAAGTTGATGCTTGTTTTATAGGAATAGTCGAACTGTACTTTTCCAAGCCGCCCTTTGTGGGTTTCTATAAGCAGCACTCCGTCAGCGCCTTTGGAACCATATTGCGCAGTAGATGCTGCATCTTTCAGGATCTCTATGGTTTTTATATCCTGGAGTGCAATATTTACGAGGTTACTGATATCCTCACCGTCCGCCGAACTGAGATCAAAATCACTGGGAACAGAATACTGTGGAATTCCATCGACAACGATGAGAGGCTTGTTGTTTCCCATCGAACTGAGGCCCCTGATAACCAGTTGTGAGCCTGATCCCGGATCGCCCGAGGCACTGATGATATCCAGTCCGCTCACCTTCCCCTGCAAGGCGTCTCCTGCCGAAACCACGCCGATTTCCTTCATATCTGAAAGGTCGATTTTAACAGTGGAGGATGCATTGTCGCGTTCATCGATATTAGTGAGGCTGTGACTGCTTTTCTGCTTGGCGGAAACTACCACCTCTTCGAGTTCCATGTTGGATACGGCAAGTTGAATTTGCACCGGCTTGGTCGGATCGGGTTTGATCTCCTTCGTTTCGTATCCGATAAGACTTATCTTGATTACGTTGGTAAGGTTCTTCACCTCGAGAATGAAATCCCCGTTCACATTACAGATGGTTCCGTTGATAATACGATTTTCCTTATCGTATTCTATAATGTTGGCCCCGATGACTCCAAGGCCTTCATTGTCGACTACACGTCCGCGGATAATGTTTTTCTGTTGCCCGTAAGCGGCCAGAAAAGTGAAAAGCGTGAGCAGGAGCAGGAAATATCTTTTACTTTTCATCGTATATGACTTGCTGGTTGTTATTTTTGAGTATTACTGTCTGTCGATCAGGTCAGCCCTGAACACGGTTTTTAATTCGTGTATCACGCCTGTAGCCATGATGTCAGGGTAAACAAGCTGACCCTGGGTTATCGTTATCCCGGTAATCAAATTCGTTTTTGATGATTCGGGAACCACCCAGTAACTACCTCCGTTCTTGTCAATAATGGTTATTGCGTCATACCCGGGCTGAATATGTATCTTTGTGAAGACAGGCAGATACTGGGTTGATTTTTCATCGGGTCGGAGGGTCTCATAAAATCCTTCCGGGAATTTCCCGTCAGTAAACATCATGTTCCCTCTCACAAAATGCATCAGGACAAATTTCTTCAGGTTTGCTAAACTGATGGTATCTGCACGGTAAGCATTCAAGGCGCTGTCGGTGGGAATAAAAGCGGTGTAAAATTCGTTGTTCGAAAGGAATGAATAGGAATACTGGTCTTTCTGAAGGCCTGCTTTTGCAATAAGCTGGTGAAATACCGGGTAGAGGCTTGAAATTTTCTCGAACATGGAACTCACACTGAAATTAAACCAGTTCTGGATTTCGTATGTTGTTCCATTGTCGGCAGGATCGGCCACATTAATCTCAACCGGATAATTCTGTGCAAACTCAAGTCCCTGGTACCCTTTGGTGGTGGGTGCAGTTCCGCTGACCTCGTTGGTTTCGTTATTCACAATTATAAAATTCCCTGCAAGGTTCCTTATGAACTCCTTCCGGGCCTGTCCTGTAGGTTGTTCGATGCCGATGTGATTTAGCAGTAGTGTACGAAGATCAGAGGTGCTGAGAGGAAGTATCTTCTTACTTTGATTGGTAATCTGCCAAACCACGAATGTGCCTGAATTTGCATTAAAAACAAGGGATGAGTCCTTTCCAAGATTGTTATCGGATTCAAAATACAGACTGAAATTGTTGGATGGTTTTTTGAGAGCGGGCAAAAGACCTGATTTTTCAATCAGGTACATAGCGGTTTTGTATCCCTGTTGCAGGTAAATTGGAGCAACGAGGCTTGTAAACGCGCGGGGAGCAATGGCCTTGTCCAACCCAATAAAGGTACAGTTACTGCCGAATTCCTGCTGAACTATGTTTCCCGGATTGATTACTGCGAGATCCTTTTCCCCGGTAAGGAATCCTTCAGAAAAATCGGAGGGATAAATGGAATTAATAGACAAGTGCGAGTTGGCGATCATTCGTTTAATGTGAAGAGGAGCATCGTTGAGAGTACCCCAGCCGTTTGGGATTGCAAGATATTTTGCAACCAGTGCATCGAGTGCCTCGTCTGTGGGTGCAGCAACTCCATGGTGGTACCGGATGGTCACATTCGACGGAAGTCCGGTTGTTCCGGCAGGAGCCTTTGTGCGTTCATTGCTTACATTAAAGGCCAGCTGAGGATAGGTTATGTTGAACAGCGAATCCACTGCCAATCCCTGCGCAAACCCCGGCTGGTCCTCGGTACGCTCCACATCGAATTGCCATTCCGGAAATACATTAACCAGATCGAGGAATTTTTTATAGGAGTTGGTTCCGCCTTTTCTGCTAAGGATCTGGAATGCATTGTCCAATGGTTCCTGCACACGGTCGATAACATGAATAAATCCGTTTTCAGCAAAAATGTCGGGTTTGATGATTTGCGCCCCGCCAAAATACATCGAACGGGAGTCGAACGAACGGTTAAAATAAAAATCAAAATCGTTGCTGGTGAGTTTGTAGATTTCCAACAGCCGTTTGTAAAAGATCGGGGCATATTTGCGCGAATCGGAATATTGCCTGCGATACCAGGGAGAGTTGAGTGTGTCGGTTATAACCAGCCTCCGGTCGATGTTCTGAGCGACCCCGTATTTGGGGTTCCGTTCTCGCAATAATGTTTCGCGTTTGAATCCGCGGGGCTCATCATTCGAGATGTCCGTAGAATCTATCCAGCCATATAAATCAAGCGATTTAAGCTGGTCGGTACTCCAGGGATTCTGAACTATGTGATACTTGACAAGTCGGTTGAGCGTCTCAACCGGTATGGCTTCAACCGATGCATAACCTTTCTTTTGCAAATAAATCTGCATGGCAGAATCGCTTGGCGCAAAAACGGTAAAGCACCCGGAAGTATTAATTACTGTGTCATACCCGGTTAGTACCAGGCAGCGGGCAAACTGCGAGAGGTCTTTTTCATTTAGTACCTGCGTGTAATTTCCCTGCCAGCCAGGCTGGCCGGTCATATTTGTCAAAATTATCATTCTCTCTTGTACAACTGAATGAAAATCCCAGGAGAGAAATGGAAATGAGATGCAGGCTAATTCGTTTCATCTTGTGCGAAATCATTGCAAAGTATTTTCGTGAAGGCTGCTTGTATTTTATTCACTATTTTCAGGATCAGGAGAGGAACGTTTATTCTTACTGATTCTTAATTGGGATAGGCCCGGGACTACTCCCGGCAAAATAACACAAACATAGAAAAAAAGTAATTCAAAGATAGAAATACCCATTGGATTTTGCATTTGAGATCAGTTGATTTCTTACCTAAATAATATGTGATTTTAAGGAGGACAGAAGCCACTGGTTTGAGCCATTACTGTTGAGCGGACGGATTTGTTGTTTTGTGTAGTTCGTCTCCGGCGAATTCCGGTCTCCGAAGTAGTACAAATGTTTCCACCAATGGAATCCTTACTTGTAATATGTTAGCAAACAGAATTTTAAAATTGAAATATCGACTGATTATCCAATTCAGAAAGGATCTGATAACCAGCAAGGATAATGCGTTTGAGTGCCTGCAGAAAATTTCTGTTTCAGCTTCTTGTAGAGATGTCTAAATTCTAGTACAAATGTTGTTATTGCAGCTTTTAAAAACAGAAATCATACGTTTTTCCTTAGTTTAAGCATCAGAAAATCAGTGGGGTGAATTTCCGGAGCGCAAAAATATGTTTGAGGGGGGAAGGATGTTCTAGAATTATACATTGTAAGAATTATCCATATTAAATTCGTATATATTTGCTAGGATAATGCCAATCTGAAAAACGTACCAGATACTAATTCTAAACTAAACTTGATAGCCTATGAAACCAAAACTACTGTTATTTGCCCTGTTGCTGGCCAGCGGAGTTATGCAGGCACAGCTAAACAGGTCACTTGTGATATCGGAGGCCAGGATGGACCGCAACAATACCTCCTACCTTGAACTTACCAATATGGGGGCCACGGCCATCAATCTGAAGGATTATGAAGTTGGAAGCGTAGGACCCTGGTCTACACGTACCGATACCATTGAAATCGAGAAGTGGTTTACAAACCCTTCGTATGTCATGTTGCCTGACCGTGTTCTGCAACCCGGAGAAAGCTTCCTGATTGCCAGTGTTTTCGATTATAGCCCGAAACTCTGGGCAAAGGATCACAGCAAGGGGCAACGGGTAGAGAGCAAGGTGGAATTCTGGACCATAGCCGATATGCAATTCCATCATGCCGAAGCATCATATCAGCCGAATCCTGCAGATAGTGTTACACCAGGATATAACTTTCTGGTTACCTGGGGCGGGAGAGATTGCTTCTATGTGAGGCAGCATGTTTCTGAAGGTGATTCAGTGGTAATCGACCAGGTCAATGGTGTTTTCGACGGACCCACCGGGAATAACCAGGATAAATCGTACGATTGTGCCGGTATGACAAATGCTTCCGGGCAAGCCACACTTATCCGCAAATTCGGTGTTAAATCTGGAAACCTTGATTATAAAAATGCCCGTGGTGTGGATATCACAGACTCTGAATGGATGCCTATCCCGCATTTGTTTGGCCAATGGGAACCCCATCGCAAAGTATTCTGGACAGCTGGTAATCATGGTGATTTCAACCTGAATGAATCTACTTTGACCTCAAGCATTGTGGATATAAACTGGACAGATTCCACACTTAATGTGCCCTGGGGAGTGCGCCGTGATGACTCCCTGATGATGTGTTTCGACAAAAAGCCTGGTCTGGCCTGGCATTTCCACTATGCCCCGCGTCATACCGACTCTGCTTATTACAGTGTGCGGACAGGAGATCGCCTCACCGTATATGCCTGCGGAAACGATCTGGATATTGTCACTTTCAAGATTGTGGTTGCACCTCCTACCACCGGATCTAACATAGTAGTTCCGAAGAAAATGACTGATTCACGCACCGGATTCTACTCGGCATGGCCACCAAGCTGGGTGGTTACCGATAAGGTGCCGGGCATGGATACCATCAAGGAATTCGGCTATGCCATGCGTGCCGATACCTTGCTGAAATACCTGGAAAAAGCACCCAATGCCAGTTGGGAAATCGAATGGCTCAACGGTATTGCAACTCCGGATATAAAAGCCGGTGATATTCTGAAGGTGACTGCCGAAAACGGAAGTGTTAAGCGGTATTATCTGAAGCCGGATGCATTCCTGAAAAGCCACAATGCCTATCTCTCTGCCATTACCTGGCCCGACATTCCCGATTTCTACCGGGGTATTTATGGCTGGATAGGCGATACTATTCCGGGATTCACCCACAATAAATATGATTATAAAGTGCAGATTCCGTGGGATGTGGACGGAATTCCTGCTCTGGTTGCCCGTACTCAGGATGTAAATGCCAAAATGGAGGTTCTCCAGAAAGTTGGTTCCCTCCGCGGAGATGATGCTGTGCGTACCCTTAAGTTCCAGGTAACGGCAGAAGATGATACCTCGAAGAATCAATACAATATTTTGCTCGAAAAGGAGAAAGACCTGTCAAATGTTCAGCCATGGCAAGGAGAACCCTTCATTTCTGAGCTTATATTCTGGGATCAGTGGTCAAATGGATTCGTCGAGATTTGCAACCCGGGAACAATTCCCCTGGATCTGAGCAACTACATGTTCTTTTTCTGGTGGGCAACCACTCCGGAGGGTGCAATTACCGGTTTGAACAATGCATCAAATGCTGACTGGAAGCAACGGTATGTGAAATACATCCCCGGGTACAAATGGCAAACCGAAGAAGAATGGATGATCCAGCCACGCATCGCTATCCCCGACATCAACGTGAACTCGATTGTGCAGCCGGGAGATGTCTTCGCACTTGGAGATATCAGATCCAGCGGAACCAGTGGTTACCCCTGGTATGCCAGCGAGAACTGCGATATTGAGTTCATGCACAACCCCTGGGGCGAAGATCCTGCAACAATTAATGAAACTGCAGCACGTCAGTGGACCGGTTCAAACTTCTACCTGTTTAAAATTTTGAACGACTCTGTAAAGACCGGGTTGAAACCTGCAACTGATCCGCGCGACTTTCAGCTGATTGACCGCTTCGGGAATGATGCAGGGAGCGCTTGGGTAATTGGCGGCGTGGAAGGTCAGATGCTTAGCGCCTTCATTCGTAAACCGGAATTTTATAAAGGAAAAACAGGTTCTGCTGAATCTTTTGGAACCGATCCGGAAACAAGTGAATGGATTATACATGATGATAAATACTTCACCACACAGGGAGTTGGCTGGCCGGATAATATGTTGTTCGCCACTATCAACCTGGGTACTCACTTCATGTATAATGTAACTGAATTCAGCTCAACTGTCGGGTCGAATCTGTATGTTATATCTAAAGGATATACGATGGAAGAGTCGATCAAGGGATTGGCCGCCGGTATAACAGTTGATCAATTCCTTGCGAACATCATCAAGGCGGAAGATGCCCAGAAACTCGTGATTACACGGAATGACGGCGCAGACACCCTCTCAGGAACCGATGTTCTCCAGAATAATGATATCCTTGCAGTTACTTCAGCCAATGGCGATTATGAAACCAATTATTATCTTGATCTCGTAACCGTTTTAAGTAATGATGCCGTATTGACATCTGCAGCTTATACTGTCGGGGTAGATGGTTCAACGGGCACCATCGGCGGATTTACTTATGAGACCTCCCTGAGGGATGTATATAATGGAGTTGAAGTTCCTGCCGGTGCAACCATGATTATTGTCAATGGAGCCGGACAATATGTGCCTTTCCAGAATATGTCATTCACCGATACAAGCTATAATGAGGTAATGGTAAGTCAGGATATTTATTTTGCCGTGATAGCTGAGGATGGAGTTACCAAAATCACCTATCAGCTAATGCCTGATATGATGGAAAATGGTGCATTCGTGACTTCAAATGTCTTTGTGGTTGACCAGGGTACCAGTGTAATTGAACTGATTCCTCGTGACATCACCGTATTCGGGATGTTGAAGTATCTGATTCCTGCCCCGGGTGCAACAGTAAAGGTGGTCGATAAGCTTGGCTTCGAACGGATCCTGGGCGATCTCGCATTCGACGATCAGGTTGTTGTTACCGCTCAGGACGGAGTTCATACCAAGACTTACAGTCTGCAGGTATTGCCCCTCAAGGCAAGTAATCTGGCTTATGTAACTTCCGATGTCTATACCATTGTACAGTCTACCCGTAAGATTTCAGGTGAAATCATTGATCAGGTGACTACAGTGGAGGAATTCCTCGCAAACCTGTACCCGGCCCCCGGTTCTACCATCCAGGTGCGGACTAAAGCCAATGCACTTGTTACCACTGGTGTTATGGCCACCGGCTACAAGATATGGGTTGTATCGGAAGACAAGAAGGTGACAAGGATCTATACCATTACCTTTACTACAGCAGTTCCAGGCATGGAAGAAGGTAAGCTGAATGTTTATCCGAATCCTACCAGCGATAAGTTCTACATTTCTGGTATTACCGCCGGAAACCGTATCCTGGTGAACAATATGCTCGGTCAACTGGTGGTTGAAAAGAAAGCCTCCCGTTCTACAGAAGAGATTTCACTGGCCGGTCAGCGCTCAGGACTTTACCTGATCACCGTGTACGATGGGAAGTCTGCTATTGGTCATTACAAGGTGATACTGAAATAAAAATTCAGATTTGTTAAAAGAGTCCTGGCTTATGCCGGGACTCTTTTTTTAATTGAGCTCTGTCCCTCATACCAAGTCATTGCGAGCCTTGCGAAGCAATATGTCGAAAAAAAGATTTCCAATTAATACCTATAACTATGAAGAGGATTTTTCTGTTGCCTGCAATACTATTTTCAGCGGTCATTTTATGCGCCCAGCCGGTTAAGCAACACGGAGCACTCTCCGTTACAGGGGTACAACTAACAGATCAGAACGGGAAACCGGTTGTACTTCATGGAGTAAGCTTTGGCTGGCATAACTGGTGGCCACGATTTTACAATGAAAATACGGTGAAATGGCTGGCTGAAGACTGGAAATGCACTGTGGTAAGAGCTGCAATGGGAGTGGAGCCCGTAAAAGGATATATACAGGATCCGGCAGGATCGAAAGAAAAAATTGAAGCGGTTGTGAATGCTGCTATTGCAAATGAAATTTATGTATTGATTGACTGGCATAGCCATGGATTGAGGCAGGCTGAAGCAGTTGCTTTCTTTGGAGAAATGGCACAAAAATATGGAAAATATCCGCATGTGATTTATGAGATTTTCAATGAGCCGGACAAGAATACCTGGCCGGAGGTGAAGAATTATTCCATTGAGGTGATAAAAAAAATAAGGGAATACGATCCGGATAATGTCATACTTGTGGGAAATCCCCATTGGGATCAGGATATTCACCTCGTGGCCGATGATCCGATTCAGGGTTTTTCGAACCTGATGTACACAGTGCATTTTTATGCTGCTACACATGGCAAGTCATTGCGTGACCGTTCGGATTATGCTATTTCCAAAGGTATCCCGGTATTTGTTTCAGAATGCGCCGGTATGAGCGCCAATGGGGATGGCCCGATCGATTATGCAGCCTGGAATCAATGGACCGAATGGATGGATAAGAATTCAATAAGTTGGGTAGCCTGGTCCATTGCTGATAAAAACGAGTCATGCTCCATGTTGCTTCCTTCCGCCTCATCACGCGGAAAATGGAAGGAAAAGGATATGAAGGAATGGGGAAATAAAACCCGTGAATTTATTCGGGCTTATGTAAGTAAAAAATAAGTGACTGAAGTTGGTTTTGTATTGTTATTCAAGTAAATGCTTTCTTTAAAAATGCGCAGAACCATTATTGCACTTATACTCACACTCCTTTCTTGGAAGGCTTTTTCACAGAAGGATGTTATAGTTAAGGTGGATGTTTCGTCAAAGCCTGAACGGATTTCGCCATATATTTTTGGGAAGAATAACAGCCTTTCCGATAACCCGTCAGATCCGCTCACAGAAGCAGAATGGCAGCGCCTTCGTGATCTGGGTGTAAGAATGTTCAGGGAAAATGGGGGCAATAATGCATCCAAGTATAACTGGAGAAGAAAGCTCTCCAGTCACCCCGACTGGTACAATAATGTTTATGCACATAGCTGGGATTTTGCTGCCCTGAGTCTTCAGCAGAATATTCCGCAGGCACAGGGTATGTGGGGATTTCAACTGGGTGGAAAGGCTGCAAAAACCACTGCAAAGAATTTCAACGACTGGAGTTATAATGGGGCCCAATGGTGGAGCGGTTGCAGCCAGAATCTGGCTGGCGGAGGAACAGTTAATCCTGCGGGCGGATCGCATGCACTTGTCGAGGGAAATCCGGATCTGTACCTCGAGAACTGGAACGCGGATTCCACAACAGGAATTCTCACACACTGGTTCGGAACAGGAGGCATCGGTCTTGACCCTGCAAGGATCCAGTACTGGAACATGGATAATGAACCGGAAATATGGGAGGGCACCCATGACGACATTTGGCCTGTGCAACCAACAGCCGAAGAATTTTTACAGCGATACTTTGATGTGGCTAAGAAAACTCGTGCACTTTATCCTGATATTAAACTCATGGGACCAATACCTGCCAACGAATGGCAGTGGTTCAATTATAAAGGTGGCAAAATATTATATCAGGGTAAAGAATATGTGTGGCTGGAGTATTTTATCAAACGGGTAGCTGAAGAGCAGAAGGCAAGCGGGATCCGGCTTCTCGATGTACTTGATATTCATTTCTATCCTGGTGAAAAAAACAATGGAGATATTGTACAGTTGCACCGCGTTTACTTTGATGAAACATATAGTTATCCCGGAGCAAACGGCATACACCGTTTAGGTAGCAATATTTCAAAGGAATATATTTTTAAGCGCTGCAGTGACTGGCTTAACCAGTATATGGGTGCCGGACATGGTGTAAGCTTTTCAGTTTCTGAAACAGGAGTGGAATCCACAGATCCAAATGTTACTGCCAGCTGGTATGCATCAACCCTGGGTGAGTTCGCTAAAAGAGGGGTGGAATTGTTTACCCCATGGAGCTGGAAGGTGGGTATGGATGAGGTGCTCCACCTGTTTAGCAGGTATAGTCTGCCCTATTACCTGAATGGAATTTCTTCCGGGGAACAATTTGTTTCAGCCTATCCAACCACCAATTACAACCGGGATTCCCTGGTTATTTTCTTTGTAAACAGGCACCTCACCGAGACCCGCAATGTTCAGCTTGACCTGACGGAGTTCCCCCTGAAGGACGGAACCTATAAGGTTCTCACCCTTTCAGGACTTCCAGCTTCAGAATCATTTATATCACATAGTTCAAATGCATTGAAATCGTTGAGCATCTCCGTTAAGAATAATATGCTTAGCCTGCCCATGCAACCTTTGTCTGTTTCCGCTATTATATTGAAACGAAATGAGCCCGTACATACCATCTATGGGGATCTGCTGGATGAGGTCGAAGCTGAGACGGGTACTTTGTCAGGTGTTACAGTTGGATCATCCGGTACCGGGTATTCGGGAACCGGGTATGTAACTGGGTTTGACAATGCCGGAGACCGGGTAAGCGTTGTCGTTAATGTTCCTTCGGCTGATTTTTATAAAATTGTGATTAGATACAGAAGTGCCAGTGGAAATAAATTCCAGGATTTCTCGGTTAACTATGGTGATGTATCCTCCGTGCCCTTTCCGTTATCGAACGTGTTTGCCTATACCATAGCAGGGAATTACCTGCTCAACAAGGGGAGCAATACCTTATCCATAACCAAAAGCTGGGGCTGGACCGACATTGACAAATTCGAAGTATATCCTGCCGATACGTATACATTTGATATTGACACCAGCCTGGTGGATACTGCTGCAAATCAGCACACCAGGGATCTGTACCGCTTTCTGCAACTTCAGTTTGGTGAGCGGATCATTTCCGGGCAAACAGAATCTTATTTCAGCAATGTTACCTCTCTCACCGGGAAAACCCCGATGCTTAAAGCCGGGGATCTTTCCTCCTATACAGAAGGGTATCCTTATGCATGGAAGAACGGGGCCCATGCTTTCGGACTGGTGGATGACGGAACGGTGAGCCGTCTTATCTCCTGGTATAAAAGTACCGGCAAAAAAGGAATCGTTGCTTTACAATGGCACTGGTGTTCTCCTTCAGGTGGGACACCTGGTGTGAATACATTCTATACTGATTATACGACTTTTGATATCACCCGGGCTGTTACTCCAGGTACGGCTGAATATACCCTGGTGATACGGGATATCGATACCATCGCATACCAGTTGAAGCGGTTCCAGTCAGCCGGTGTGCCCATCCTGTGGCGACCTCTGCATGAAGCTGGTGGCGGATGGTTCTGGTGGGGAGCGAAAACTGCCGATGCCTGCAAGGCCCTTTATGCCATGATGTTCGACCGGATGCAGAATTACCATAAGCTGCATAATCTAATCTGGGTGTGGTCAACTCCTGAAACGGACTGGTATCCGGGGAATGAAATGGTGGATATAATCGGACATGATTCCTATCCGGGTTCCTATAACTACGGGAATCAGAAGAATATGTTTGATCGACTTACCCAGCTTACCGATGGGAAAAAACTCATTGCCATGACTGAGAACGGCCCCATACCTGATCCTGATCAATGCCTGAACCTGGAAGCTCCCTGGTTGTATTTTATGTCCTGGTCCGACCTGGTGCTTCAGCAAAACGATAATCAGCATATCAAAGATGTGTTTGGTCATCCGGAGGTGCTAACCATCGAATCTGATAATGCCCGTACCAGTTATGACTGGCGCAGTTCTCTCTATCCTGAAAACTGGAAGCCGGGATTTAAAGACAGTGAAGGTCGTTTCCTGCAAGATTTTTCCTGTGCCGGTTATCACAAGGGAGAAGAAGAATTACCTGTTATTGAAAAAAATATTATTGATGTTACCCGGCCTCCCTACCTGGCTGATAACACAGGGGAGGAGGATGTAACTTCCATCTTGCAGCAAGCCATAAATAATGCAGGTATTGCCGGTGGGGGTGTAGTATACCTGCCTGCAGGTCTGTACCGAATACAGATTTCTCCGGGTGAATCCGCAGCCCTGCATATTGCTCATGACAGCGTGGTGCTCCGCGGGGCCGGTCCCGGTTCCACCTATCTGCTGCATACAGGAACCACTATGAGGCAGAAAAATGTCATAGAAGTTTCAGGCGAATATGCCGGCTGGTTTGCACCGGTCGGAGTCCCGGTAACAATTACTGCCGACCTTGCCGCACTCGCGAAAATTATTCCGGTGAGCTCAGTTTCAGGATTTAAAAGAGGAGACCTGGTAGTACTTACCAGCACGCCTACCGATGAATTTATTGCGGAACATAAAATGACCGGTGTCTGGGATTCTGCCTCAATAAAGGGAGTGGCATTTCTTCGCCGCATAGAGCATGTCGATTCAGCCAACAGGTTAATCATTCTGGATGCCCCCATCCGGTACTTCCTTAAAAAAAGGGATGATGCTCGTATGTACCATGCAGGTAAACATCTGAGGAAAGTAGGTATTGAAAATCTCTCTGTCGGGAATGTTCAGCATACCGGTATTGGATGGGATGAAGAAGATTATGAAGTCACAGGGACCGGAGCTTATGATGTGCATCGTTCGCAACTGATAGTTTTCAGGCATTGTGAGGACTCCTGGCTCAGGAATGTGCATACTTTCAAACCGGAGCAGAACAGTGAAGATTTTCATATGCTTTCGAACGGTGTTTTGATTGATCAGTGCCGGCAGGTGACAATTGATTCATGTGTATTTGAAAAATCACAATATGAAGGGGGCGGGGGGAATGGTTATATGTATACCCTCCAATCCAATGATTGTATTATTATGAACAGCCGGGCCAACCATGGACGGCATAACTTCGATTTCAAGTATCCATTCTGCAACGGAAATGTGATACATCGTTCCCGGGGAGAGAATTCAAAATATGCCAGTGATTTTCACATGTATCTGAGCATGGCCAACCTTTTTGATAACTGCACATTCAGTGGAGATTACCTTGAATCGGCTTTCCGTCCTTATGGCAATGCCCTGCATGGTTATACATCCACCCAGTCGGTCTTTTACAATACTGCAGGGGAGGCTTATCACCCGGATAAGAATTACCTTATTGAATCCAGGCAACTGGGCTGGGGCTATGTGATTGGAACTTCAGGCCCGGCACCGGAGGTGCTTACCGACCCTGTCCAGGGCATTTCGGATGGATATTATTACAATACTGCACCGGAAGATTTTACCGAGGGCATTGGAATGGGGGCAAGCCTTCAGCCTGTGTCTCTCTACCTCGATCAGTTGGACCGTAGGATGAGCGATACCATTGAGTTTTCAAAATTTAACGTGAAGATTATCGTTAAGGACCAGGAAACGGGTGAACTACTTCCAGGGGCTGCGGTAACCATTTATAACGATACAAAAATCTGTGACGAAAACGGGAGTACAGAATTTCAGGATGTAATCGAAGTATTTGTCCTGCGTGCCGGGAAGGATCTTTACCAGCCGGTTGATGAAATTCAGTATGCCATTACCAGCGATACTACTCTGTATGTCAGCCTGAGCAGAAAAACCTTCAGCGTAACAGTGAAACTGGTTGATGCTGTAACCCATGCCCCGTTTTGGGGAGCCAGCGTGAGCCTGGGAAATGTCAATATGGTAACCAATACATCTGGCGAAGCTATCTTTTCGGCTAAAAGTGGTATTAATCCCTTCTCTGTTAACAAAGTTTCGTACAAACCTGAATCCGGTGATTTTTTTGTTCAGCAGGATACCATATTCGTCTTCTACCTGATAAGAACACATGCTGATGCCAAGTTCAGGCTGAAGGAGGGCATAGCTCCCATCGATAATGCCCGGATCATCCTGGATGGCGATACCCTGCTTACCAATAGCCTGGGTATAGCTACCTTCAAATTGCTGAAACTTGATACGCTATTTACATTTGAAATTAGCAAGCCGGGATATTTGCCTGCACAGGGTGAGTTTTCCCTGCAGGCCGACACTTTGATAAACCTGGTTTTGGTGTATACCAATATTGCTGGGTCTGCTATTATGGGGAATGACGAATGCATCGTTTGGCCAAACCCGGCAGGGGAGTTTTTGTTTGTCAGACTGAAGCCCGAATGGATCGGATCAGCCTACCACATTACCGATGTGGCCGGGAAGGTGATTTTCCTGGGCAAATTCACAAGGGTTGATAGCAGTATCTTGCTGGGTAATCTCACCCGGGGCAATTATTTGCTGCAACTGCTTCTTGATGAAAGAACCCTCAGCACAGGGTTTGTGAAGAACTGATCCAGATTCGGATTAGGAAGGCCCAATCTTGATATCAACAAGGCGGTAAATATCCTGGAGTATTTCAGTATTTTTTACCGGGATGCGTATGCCCCTTCCCTCGGCATATTTGCGGGCGTTTGTCAATTCGGTTTTGATCGCCTGTGCTATTCCGCTTTTCTGAACTTCGGCTACTGCCTTGTCTCCGAAAACGAAAGCAACCATAAAATAATTCTCCCGTGGTAACAGATAAATAATTGCTCTTTTTTTATCCTTAATCCGGTAACTCCATCCGTATTTTATTCCAGGAAAATTCCATTCCTCCAAACCAGCTGGGTATTTGTTTAAAACATACGCCCGCACGAGTTCCCAAAGTTCAAAGGACGCTGCCAGCGCAGCCCTGAGTTCTGCTGGTCCAGGCTCGCTGTTTTTATCGGTAAAGACACTGGTATCCATTTCTTAATGGGCTATCTGTTTATAAAATAACAGGTTATATTTAAAATTAGTCCAGATAAAGGTAGTCATGTTCAATTCCTTTTTTATCTTTGCAACGCAAAATTATAACATATGGCGTATAACTTACTCAAAGGTAAAAAAGGCATCATCTTCGGGGCCTTGAATGAAATGTCAATCGCTTGGAAGGTGGCAGAGAAATGCCACGAAGAAGGGGCACAGATATTGCTCACCAATACTCCGGTTGCCATGCGGCTTGGAACACTTAACCAGTTGGCGCAGGCCACAGGATCGCAGGTTGTTGCAGCCGATGCCACCAGCGTGGAAGATCTCACCGCTGTTTTTCAGAAGGCGATGGAACTTTTTGGTGGTAAGATTGATTTTGTGTTGCATTCGATCGGAATGTCACCTAACGTACGTAAGGGCAGGGATTATGACGATTCTGACTATGATTATTTCTCCAAAACCCTTGATATTTCAGCCCTGTCATTTCATAAAATGTTGCAGGTAGCCCGTAAACTGGATGCTATAAATGACTGGGGTTCGGTAATAGCTCTCTCCTATGTTGCTGCTCAGCGCACCCTTACCGGTTATAATGACATGGCCGATGCCAAGGCACTCCTGGAATCAATTGCCAGAAGCTTCGGGTATATCTATGGCCGCGACAAAAAAATCCGGGTGAATACCATATCCCAGTCCCCAACCATTACCACTGCAGGCAGCGGTGTAAAGGGAATGGAAACCTTGCTTGACTGGTCGGAACGTATGTCCCCGCTGGGAAATGCCAATGCCGAGGAATGTGCTAACTATTGTATTACGCTTTTCTCCGATCTCACCAGGAAGGTGACTATGCAGAACCTTTTCCACGATGGTGGTTTTTCGAGCATGGCTATGAGTAATGCTGCCATTACTCAATATAGTAAGAGCTTCGAAGAATGTAAGTAAATCGATATTAAGCCTAAGCACGGCTGTGATCGAATCATGATCACGGCCGTTTTCTTTTTTATGCAGGTTGAGTACTGCAGATCCCTGATTGAAATGGAACTGGCTGGGCAGGCTC
>JAXLTS010000030.1:0-48749 GCA_046329925.1 Bacteroidales bacterium | reverse complement strand
TTTGTATACTTTCTCTTTCGGAAGGCATGCCCAATGCCCTGTGCGAAGCCATGCTCTGCGGATGCATTCCGGTGGGGTCCAATGTAGAGCCCATCCCTGAGATTATTGGTGATACCGGATTTATTGCCCTCGAAAAAAAGGCCCCTGCAATCAGAACTGCCATACATTCGGCACTTGAAGCCCCGGAGGGACTTGGTATAAGTGCCCGGGAAAGGGTGGTTAAGGAATTCAGTTTCCCGAAGAGAGAAAAAGGACTTAAGGAGATTCTAAATGGGATGATGGAATAAATATTCTGTAATTAAAACTCTCCGTAAGGTATCTGCGTCAGATTCATTCTTCCATCTTCACAAGCCTCTGAAAGGTTTTCGCTCCGTTTTGAAGTTGTATTCCGCAGAAGTACAAGCCGGCAGGACGCCCTGTGAGGTCAAGGTTTTCCAGGTATGGATCTCCACCCTCCACCTGTACTTTTCTTTGCATTAATAATTTTCCCTGAGCATCGCATAGCAGCAGGTTGACCTGCTGGCTGGTCTTGAGTACAAAGTTGAGGGTAGCCTGATCACTGCATGGATTGGGAAATCCGGAGAGCCTGAGCAGGCCTGGGATCTGGTTGATGCTGCTGTGATCTGCCCGTGCACTGTCGTTAAGGATTTCGTACCAGAGTGTTTTTTCGTTCAGCGGAAGGAGGATGGACCCGGCACCCGGGGTTGGTGTCAGTTCGGTTGAGCGGGCTCCGCGTTCATCGAGGCGGAATAACCGCAAAGAATCACGGGTGGTAAAGTCCAGGCTGAGAGTTGCTGTAACCGGTTCACAAAGGGCCTTTGTACCCCCCACGCTTACCGGGGTGGTGAGGCTGCTGTTCCAAAGGAAGCCCTGGTTTTCAAGACGGGCACTGGTAAGTATCACCAGTTTCTTCGACTCCCGGATGGGCAGCGAATCCATGGCGAGCAGGTGGATGGAGGCAAAACCAAGTCCGTCGGTGGTAGTCACACCGCTAATGGTGATGTCCCCGATTTTCAGCGTTTGTCCCTTCAGGTAACCCGTAGCTCCCTGCCAGCCGGGTGTGTTCACGGTGAGGATGCCTTTCCCTGAATCCCAGGTTAGTTCCTGGGTGGAAGATACAATTTTGGATCCGGGTTTTGACAAGGTACCCTCCAACCTGCTGCTGTCGGCAGTAAAGGAGGCTATCGAAAAACTCTGTTGCAGGAAGGAATTGCCATAATCGCCATCGGGCAGGTGCAGCATGTATTTTTCCTGCACAATCTTGGTGCGATCGTACACATCCTGTTCCTTGTAATGAGCATATACAATGTCTGATGAAGATTTCACCTGCCCGTTCCTGTAGGGAAGTGAGAGCAGCATCTGGCTCATTACAACGGGATTCATGGCGATATCAAAAAACATATCCTGTTTTCGGATCGTGTAGTTATTCATGTAGTCGTAGTAGGCATGATATAATATCCCGTCGAGATCATGCAGAGAACCATAAGCGAAGACAATGGAGGGCATCTCTGTCTGGAAGATGTAAGGATAGGGATGGTTGTATTCGCTCAGCACCAGAGGTTTGTTTTTCACCCGGCAGAAGGGCAGCTTATTCATGGTCGAACCTCCGGGGTCTTTCAACATGGACTTGTTCTGCATGGTGAAGTTTGTTTCGCTCCATCCTGCAGGGAAGCCCGGGTGATCCCAGTAAAAGTGAGTATCCATGTAATCGGCTTTAGACTGTGTAAGGATGGATCCAAGGCCAAAGTAATTATTTGTAAAGGTGACAGGACACCTCAGTCCGCAACTGTCGGTGAGGTATGATTTGAGTATTTCTGTATAACGTTCTTCCAGGTGGGCATAGAAGGCTGCATTATCAGCTACCCGGCGTACGGAATACTTCCCGATCTCCACCTGTTTGGTGCGGCGCACGGTCTGCAGTTCGAGAGATTCATCTGCCCCGAGCCCTTCACCTCCGAATGGTGTAACGCTCACCGAATCGAGCCAGAAGGTTCCCGTCTGCAATCCGTAACCAAACTGCAGGATGAGCATATTGGATGGTCTGCTGGCGGTAAAGTAGAACTCAAATTTTTTCCAGCTGGTATCAGGGGTGTAGGTTGGTCCGCCATAGTAGTACCAGGTCTGGTTTTCCATGATCTCCAGCAGCAGGGGTTTATTTACATTGCTCCTGGCCCGAAAGGATACCTTGTATCCCTGATCTTTTACAACACTGAAGTTATTGGTCTTTATATGCACATGCCAGCCGGCGGTTCCGGCCTTGTCGACCTGGATGCGGGCTGACTTGTCCCCATGCCAGGCGAGGGTGTCGATGCTGAAAGAAGCGACTGCGCCTGCAGAGGTGGTAACGGAGGTAATCCAGGAGGTGTAGTTATTCTCGAAGGAATTATTCAGGATCAGTTCGGAAGCATTTGATGTCTGTCCTTTCCAGGCTTCAGCCAGTGCACTGTCGGATGGGTATTTACTCTGCAGCCACTTCTGAAACAGGGTGTCCAGCTGGTGGGCATACCAAGGGCCAATGCCGCCTGCAGTGCCATCGAAAAGATAATCCCGTTGCCAGCCAAACCAACCATTGAACAGGGAGTTTTCATTTGTGAGTTCTACGGAAGCCATGGCCGGGTCGTTGGCATAGGAAAGACCGGTGTATGGATTGACATGCATCAGCGTTTGGCGTGCGAAACGTTTTTGCAGTTCAATGAGGCGTGGGTTAAAGAGTGTGACGTACTTACTCTGGTCATTCACTACCGGGGAATCCAGCGTGTCGCCTGTTTTGAAAACCCTGCCGCTCTGGATGCAGAAGTTGTAGTAAATGCCTTTTTCTTTCAGACATTTGGTAAAGAAATCCATCTTGTCCATCCGGGTTGAATTCAACACTTGCGTATTGGAGGATGAGTTATCGAAAAGGCCGCTTGTTCCGTCAACATCAGTGAGGTGTATTCGTACCAGGTTGATCCCGAACTTTGCCATGCGGGCTGACAGGATACGTGCCTGCGCCTGGGTAGGATAATTGGCGAGGGCAACATTAACTACCCCTACAAACCTTGTAGGCAGCGAGTTATGTTCAAAAGCAAAATGACCATCCGGTGTTACCTGCACAAAGCCATGTTTTCCGGCCGGAGCATCCAGGCAGGAGGAGAGGTTGGTAATAGAATTTGTTGAATCGTCCCAGGGAAGATAGAATTCAAACCATTGCGACCGGTCCTGGGCAGAAATCCCTGATAGGAGAAGGATCATAAATGCCAGTAAGGCTATGTTCCGGCGTGTCATAAATATGCTATTTTATATGAAGGGTAATGTGTCACATAAAAGTAATCATTCAGGCATGGATTACAATGCAACAAGATCAGGTTGGCACCAGGATTTAACGGGAACCAACCAGTTCCGGAATATTTTCCCGGATCAATGCAACCAGGTTTTCAGAAAATCTCAACGCCCCGTTCTGATTCAGATGTTGCACATCCTGGAACCATTCCGGATGATCCAGGTAGCTTGTATCCTGCGAAATGTCCAGAAATATGGTTTGGTATTCCCGGCAAATCGACGAGGCAACGATCAGACTGCTGTCGGGATTCAGGGGCAAAGAGTAATAGGGTGAACTCACAACCACCATCGGTATCTGCCTGTTCCGGCAATCGGACACAAAGGCCCGGAAGGCTTCCACCCTTACCGGATCGAGTGAACTATGCGTGGTAAGCAGACTCGTTTCCAGGTTTAAAGGCTTCGTCCAGGTCTTGTACAATGGCAAGTACCCCCTGTCGTCCTTTCTTTTTTCCTCGTTAAAACTGGTGTTGGTTACCAGGATGGCAAAGAATTCCGAGTTGAACGGATATACGGAAGAGAGCAGTTTGATTTTCTCGAATGGTCCGCGAAGCTCAATGAATGGGCGTATCTCCGGATGGGTGCGATAAAAGGGCAGCAGTTTGGAAAGACGGTCATAAGATCCCTGCCTGAATTCTCCCCTGCGAATATCCAGGATAACCAGTTTAGGTTTGTAACGGGAAAAAACACATTTGCCAACAGCTGCTGCATAAAGAATATCCTGTCCATCCTTACCGGTATTATAATAG
The DNA here is from genome assembly GCA_046329925.1 of Bacteroidales bacterium. Taxonomy (GTDB): domain Bacteria; phylum Bacteroidota; class Bacteroidia; order Bacteroidales; family JAAYUG01; genus JAXLTS01. Next base: position 44,685 of record JAXLTS010000030.1, on the reverse strand, counting down.
GTCAGGCCGAGGCTGTCGGCCAGTACATCCGGCCGGTAGTGACGGGTTGAGCGGGAGGAACCAAAGATAAGAACATCGGCAGTGGTATGTTCGATGGACTGGATCATCCGGTAATTGTCTCCCGATCGTTGTTTGAAATAGAAATGACGCAGAAGCGATCCAAGGGCCAGGTCGCCCAGAATAACTACCAGTAACAGCAGGAGCAGGGATCGCAGAAACAACCGGTATGACTGATATTTCCTCATGGCTAGAACTGAAAGTAGATGAACTGTCCCCCGTCGATCACCCCCATTGACAAGATGAGGAGGATAAGAGCCGTGTAGATGGAATAGCGAACAAGTCGGTTCGGGTGATTCATGAAGCTCAGTGACCCGCGGTAAAATTCCCGTTTGAAGTCGACCATCAACAGGATTGCTATGCCTGTGAGGGAATAGAGAAAGGCGGAGGGATCACCGATGTAAAGGGGGCCGCTCAGATGGGTCATTTGCCTTATCAGCATTACGGCGTCATCGAAGTTCGCAGCACGGAAAAATATCCAGGCAAAACAGGCCAGGAAAAAGGTCGTACCCATCTGTATTAGGCGGAAAAAATGCGGGTAGGACGAAAGCCCGGTGGCTTTTGCCAGCTTGTTCCGAACACTATCGGTCCATATTGCAAATACAAGATAAAAGCCATTCAGCGCTCCCCAGATCACAAAAGTCCAGTTGGCACCATGCCAGAGACCACTGATGAGAAACACAATGAAAAGATTGAAATACCAGCGGTTTTTTCCTACCCGGTTCCCGCCCAGGGAGATGTACAGGTAATCCCGGAACCAGGTGGAGAGTGAGATATGCCAGCGCTTCCAGAATTCGGAGATACTCCTGGAAAAGTAAGGTCGGTTGAAATTGGTCATTAACTTGAAGCCCATCACTTTTGCTGCTCCGATGGCAATATCCGAATAGCCTGAGAAGTCGCAATAGATCTGGAATGCAAAAAATACTGTTGCTACTATGGCACTTATCCCGGTGTGTTCGCCCGGATTGTTGTACACAGCATCCACGTAAATCGCAAGCCGGTCGGCCACCACGATTTTTTTGAATAGCCCCCAGAGGATCTCCTTTAGCCCCTGAGTAACACGGTCGTATTCGAACTCGTGTTTTTCATAAAACTGGTGCAGCAGGTTTTGCGGGCGTTCGATGGGACCGGCCACCAGCTGGGGATAGAACATCACATACAAGGCATAAATCCCGAAATGTTTTTCTGCCTTCTGATGGCCCCGGTACACCTCGATGGTATAACTCATGGCCTGGAATGTATGGAACGAAAGCCCGATAGGCAAGATGATTGATAGGGCGGGGATCTGGTTGCTCAGGTTGAACTGATGAAGCAGGGTGGTGAGATTGTCATTCAGGAAATTGTAATACTTGAAAACTGCCAGTACTCCAATATTGGCAATGAGGCTTGCAATAAGAAAAATCTTTTTGTGCCGGCCCTGGAATTTCTCCAGGTAGATCCCGGCAAAATAATCGATAATGATGGTGAAAAACAGGATGAGGATATACACCGGGATGAATACCATGTAGAAATAGCAGGAGCTCACAAGCAGCAAGGCCCAGCGAAACCTGTGCGGGATCATGAAATACAGTCCCGTGACCAGGATGAAGAAAAACGCAAAATGGATTGAATTGAACAGCATCCTTTTTCCTACTGGCTATGCACTGACATATTCGCTGATATAACCTGCAATCTCAAAGGATGCGCGCCCATCTCCATATAGAGGAATGCTGAAGTCGGGTGAAAGTTCCCTTATTTTTTTCCAGGTCTGCAGGATGGTATTTTCATCGGCCCCTGTTAGAAAATTGAAACCATGTTCCACCAGTTCGGTCCATTCAGTCTCATCACGAAGGGTGATACATTTCTTTTGGAAAAAGAATGCTTCTTTCTGCACGCCGCCACTGTCGGTAATCACCAGTGATGCATGGTTCATCAGGCTGATCATCTCAAGGTAGCCTACCGGATCGATGATCCGTGCCTCGCAGGAGAGATTCATGTTCGCCAGGATTTTCCGCGTACGCGGATGAAGGGGAAGAACGACCGGAACTTCGCGATGGATTGTGTTCAGGGCCGATACAATGTTCCGGAGCCGTTCAGGATCATCGGTGTTTTCCTGCCGGTGCACGGTAGCCAGGACAAAAGGCTTGCCGCTGAGACCAAGCTCGGAGAGGATCGTGGTCTTTTTCTCTGCAACGGAAGAAAAATGCAGGGCGGCATCAAGCATTACATCACCTGTACGAATTACCTGTGCCGGGAAATTCTCAAAGCCTTCCAGGGCCAGATTATTCACTGCCGTATCGGTGGGACAGAACAACAGGTCTGAGATGCGGTCGGTTAGGATGCGGTTGATCTCCTCAGGCATGGCAAGGTTGAAGGATCGCAACCCGGCTTCGACATGGGCAAGGGGGATTTGCAGCTTCTTTGCTGCCAGGGCCCCGGCAAGGGTTGAATTGGTATCACCGTATACCACTACCATGGCGGGGTTCTCCTTCAGCATCACTTCCTCCAGTTTTTCCATCATCCGGCCTGTCATGGCTCCATGACTGAGGCTGTGGATCTCCAGGTTGTAGGCGGGCGAGGGGATCCCCATCTGCCGGAAAAAAATATCGGACATGTTTGCATCGAAATGCTGGCCTGTATGAACCAGGACCTCCTGCATGCCGGCCTTCTTCAAAGCCATGCTTACCACTGAAGCCTTGATGAACTGCGGGCGGGCTCCGATGACCGTTAGAATTCTCCTTGACATTTGTTAGTTATAATTTTAATAAGCGTCTTAATCCTTCATTAAGACTTTCAATTTCGCCAGATTGAAGGTTTCCAAGTTTTCCATAAATAAGTTCCTTATCGATTGTAGTGATTTTGCCAAAACGGATAAGTGATTTGGCTTTCAATCCATTTTGAGGTGACGGGTTGACGACCAAATCGCAAGCAGATTTCCATTTAAGCTCAGTGGTAATCAGACAAACTGTGACATCCAAACCCAAGGAGAATAAAACTACCGCGGGTCGAAGTTTGCTGCCTTTTTGGTCTGAAAACGGAAACGGTAAAAGGATAATATCACCTTTAATCATTTATACTTCTCCTTGAGATCTTCAACCGTGTAGAGATCGGGTTCATCATGAAGGAAATTAAATGAATTGGAGGTGGATGCTATTCTCTTTATCCCTTCATTGATTATTGCATCTTCCGATTTATTTGCCAGGAATGCAGCAAAATCTTGTATCTCCTGGAGTTCTTTTTCAGGAAGTTGATGCATGTAATTTAAAGTCTTTTTTATTAATGAGTCCCTGCTCATAGGAAATCCGGATTTCAAATCAAAGATACATTAAAATTTATGGTTCATCCCTCAAAAAGTCTGGCTATCAAATCAGGCTTCTGAATAAGCTGCCAAGTTTAGATGCAAGCCTTTCCCAGCTGTAGTTTTCGGTCCCTCTCCCCGGAGAATGGATTTGGCCGGTGAGGTAGTCTTCAAAATACAATTGTAAGGCCTCTTTCATCATTTCTGTATTGCCAAAAGGCACCATCTTTCCGGCACCTGTTTCATCCAGTACCCGTGCCGCATCTCCGTCCACTGGACCTATTCCCAGAATCTTTCTCCCCGAGGCGAGGTACTCGAAAAGTTTGCCGGTGAGAATCCCTTTGGCATTGATGGTGTTATTCAAAGGAAGGAGCAGGAGCGAGGCCTTGCGCAGTTCGGAAGGAATTTGATTGTGAGGCACAAAGGGTATACTTTCGGTGCAGTCCATAAGCCCCGTTTCTTCAATGCACTCCATCACCGCATGATCGGATTTTCCAATCAACCGTAATTTGAATAGGCTGGCAAATGAGGCATTCTGATCACGCAATATTTTAATAGCTGAAAAAAACTCCTTCGGATTACGGTCTTTGTTCAGTGATCCGGTGTGTAATATCACAAAACCCGGGTCGGGAGGTGTATCCACATCTCTGAAATCATCTGCATCGAAGCCGTTCGTCACCACCTCTACCCCTCGGGCGCCCATTTGCCTGAAGTCGGAGGCCATTTCCCAACTTACAGTCGTGATAAGATCGGCCGTCTTCAGCACCTCCCGTTCGAGTTGGTGATGCCTGTGATCGGCCAGGGGAGTGAGTTTCAGTTTGTCGTACCAGTCGATCTTCGTCCAGGGATCGCGAAAGTCAGCTACCCATTTGATCCCCATTTTTTTCTTCAGTCGCAAGGCAATGCGGTGACAGGAATGCGGAGGACCTGTACTTACCACCAGGTCCACAGGATGATCCCTGAGCCAGGAGAGGAGGTATCGTGCAGATGGCCGGATCCACAACATGCGGGCGTCGGGAATGAAAAAATTCCCGCGAACCCATATGGCAAATGATTCTGCCAGGGACGGTTTCTTTTTCTCGGAAAGAAATCCGGTTTGAATTTTCTGGTGTTTCTTCTGCCCTGTGAATCGTTTATAGAGGCTGTAAGGCTCCAGAGCAGGACGTTTTAGTACAGTCAGTCCGGCAGGAAGATCTTTTTCAAGAGAAAGGTCGGTTTCGGGATATTCACCATCGTCCACGGTATAAATTACCGGTTCCCAGCCATGCTCACGTGCATATTTGGTAAAGCGCAACCAGCGCAACACCGGGGAACCTCCGCTGGGCGGCCAGTAATACGTGATGATCAATACCTTTTTCATACGAACGAGTTGATTTTAAAGGTCGTATGGAACACCCATTTCCTTCATTTGTGTTTATTATTGGACTTAATCATGGGTGTTTCATGGGTATCAGATCCGCTCCAATAATTTGCGGGTACTAAGTTTTTCAATAAGGATGGCATGCAACTGATCGATGGATACCCGGTCCTGTTCCATGGTATCACGGTGGCGGATTGTCACTTTTTGATCCTGCAACGTCTCGTGGTCGATGGTGATACAGTAGGGTGTCCCGATAGCATCCTGGCGGCGGTACCTTCTTCCAATGCTGTCCTTCTCGTCATACTGACAGTTAAATTCGAATTTGAGATGCTGCATGATTTCCCGTGCTTTTTCAGGCAGGCCATCTTTCTTAATGAGGGGGAGAACAGCCAGGTGAACAGGAGCAATAGCCGGGGGTATCTTCATTACCACGCGGGAGTCATCCGACCCATCCTCCTTCTTCAGTTTTTCTTCGGTGTATGCATTCGAGATCACCGACAGGAACATACGGTCAAGTCCGATGGAAGTCTCGATCACAAAAGGCGTGTAACTCTGATTGAGTTCAGGATCGAAATACTGCATCTTTTTTCCGCTGAATTTCTGGTGGTTCCCCAGGTCGAAATCCGTGCGGGAATGGATGCCTTCCACCTCCCGGAAACCGAAGGGGAACTCGAATTCGATGTCGCAGGCAGCATTCGCATAATGCGCCAGTTTATCATGGTCATGGTAGCGATATTTGTGATCTCCCATCCCCAGGGATTTATGCCAGCGGAGACGCATCTCCTTCCAGTGCCGGTACCATTCCATCTCCTCGCCCGGTTTGACAAAGAACTGCATTTCCATCTGCTCAAACTCGCGCATACGGAAGATGAACTGACGGGCAACGATCTCGTTACGGAATGCTTTCCCGGTCTGTGCAATCCCGAAGGGGATCTTCATACGACCTGTCTTCTGCACATTCAGGAAGTTTACAAAAATCCCCTGGGCAGTTTCAGGACGAAGGTAAATGGTACTTGCTTCCTCGGCAACCGAACCAACCTTCGTATCAAACATCAGGTTGAACTTACGTACTTCGGTCCAGTTCTTGGTACCGGAGATCGGGCAAACCACCTCGTAATCGACAATGATCTGCCGTAACTCATTCAGGTCATCGGCCTCAAGCGCCTTCACGAAGCGGGCCTTCAACTCATCGTATTTTGCCTTGTATTCAAGAACACGTGGGTTGGTGGACCGGAATAGTTCTGCATTAAATTCAGCACCGAATCGTTTGGCAGCCTTCTCCACCTCTTTTTCGATCTTTTCCTCAAATTTCTGCAGTTGTTCCTCGATGAGGTTATCGGCCCTGTAACGTTTCTTGGAATCTTTATTATCAATAAGCGGGTCATTGAAGGCATCCACATGCCCGGAGGCCTTCCATACCGTGGGATGCATAAAGATGGCAGCATCGATACCGACGATATTTTCGTTCAGTTTGGTCATGGCATCCCACCAGTAACGGCGGATGTTGTTCTTCAGTTCCACCCCATACTGTCCATAGTCATAAACAGCGCTCAGGCCGTCATATATCTCGCTGGAGGGGAAAATGAATCCGTATTCCTTGCAATGTGAAATCAGCTTTTTGAAAAGTTCTTCCTGGGTCATGGTAATCGGTTCTCTTGGTGATAAACCGTCAAAAATAGGAAAAAAAGCCGGATTTAAAAGGAAGAAGGGGATTAGCCTTTAGCAGTTCAGGGCATTAGGCTGTAGCAATTTAGGAGGATAGGCTGTAAGTTTTTAGCAAAACAGGCTGTAACCGTTCAGGAGAAAAGGGGATTAGTGCGTTGGGGAACTGCAAATGTTATCCCCTCTAAACCCCTACAGCCTGAACAGCTACAGCCTGAATCGCAAATTTATTTCGTCACCAGCAGGTTTACTTTCAGCTTAAACTCATCATAGATAGTCTTGTCGCCCAGGTTGTCGAAAAAGGAACCGGAGCCATAACGGATATCATATTTGCTTCGATCCACCGTAATATTGGCGTAGAAGCGAAGGCCATCGGCAGTACTCTGGTAGCTGGCCCTGAATTCAACAGGATTGGTAATGCCCTTGATTGTCAGGTTGCCTTTTACTACTGCAGTACCCTTTTCAAAAGGGGTGCTTCCCGTGATCACCAGTTTAGAGGTAGGAAATTTTTCAACCCCGAAAAAATCATCTGATTTCAGATGCCCGACCAACTTGCCGCTCCATTGCGGATCAGTTAGATCCAGACAGGTTATACTTGTCATGTCAATTACAAATTCACCCGAACTGATTGCGTTGGATTTCCAGAGCAGGAACCCCGACTGCAGGTTGATGGTACCGTGATGTTCCCCGGTTACTTTTTCACCCAGCCATTCCAATTTTGATTTGGAAGCATCTGCGGTGTATTTTTCCTGGGCTTGTAAAGAAGCAACGCCAAGGGTGAGAAGAAGAAAAAAAGCAATTTGTTTCATAAAATCTGATGTTTTGTTTTGCTTAGGAAACATCAATGGAATCGGATTGTTTGTTTTTAACAGTTTTTTAAGAATCCCGGCATAAAGACCAGTGCAAAAGAGGAGTTATGAAGAATAGGACAGGTTAATCCGGTAGCCCTGGTGACTGCGGAGGTTAATCACGGTACCTCCTTCAAAAAGCAGGTATTGTCCCCGAATACCGGTCAGCAGCCCCTGTATCTCAGGATTCTTGTCCAGGTTTAAGGAGTTCACCTTCGGGGGATAACTCAAAACCGGATAAGTGAATTCCCAGCTCTGAGGTTCATCAAAGGTATATTGCCGGAGTTCCGGAGGGAGAATTCCCTTAACACGTTCAGCTTCCACGGTGAGGTCAATATGCTCAGCCCGCTTATCGGTCAGCATATGCCGCCAGTTGGTCTTGTCGGCTAAATGTTTTTTCAATTCCACCTCAATGCATCCAGCCAGGTAGCGATTGGGGGTTCTTGCTAATCGCACAGCCTTCCAGGCTCCCTGATCAATCCAGCGTACAGGAATCTGCGACGATCGGGTAACTCCTACCTTCAAACCACTGGTGAGGGCCAGGTATACAAAATGATCCTGCAGGCAGTGCCCTTCCGACCAGTTCATGTCGCGCGAAATGCCCAGATGTGCCTGACAAAGCTCCGGACGGAGCACACAATCGCTCGTTTCGGGCACCGAGGTAAAACAGGGGTAGCAATAACCCTGTCCAAAGGATTTCTTCGTCTTTTTCCCACAATGTATGCAATTGATCTCCCCGGTGAACACCAGCGAGATATTTTTGCCAATTAGCTCATTCATAATAATTTCCTCCTCAGCAGAGACGAGGGAATATCGAACAGTTTCAGCCTGTTCAGCCTTCATTTTCAATAGATTGAGAGTATGTTGCATAAGTGGGACTGATTTTGAATGGAGGTCTAAAGGTAACATGAATAGCGGTATTTAGTTCAATTTATAAGTATCAGATATACAGCAGATAAGAAAATATTTTAAAAATATTCAGTACTATGTGATGCAAAATACTAAAAAATGTACATATCTTTGTATAGGATTTAAGTATGTAAAGAATGGTACCTTTAGTTAATACAAAACACGGAATTTGCAGGTTCATACGGCCGGGCATACTCCTGTTGCTATTGGTACTACCTGTGAATGCCGGAACAAGGCTGGAAGGGAAAAATGGAAATACCTCAGGAATACGACTTGAACAGGTTGAGGAAGGTGAAAAGGATGGGAAGAAACCAATAAGGGAACCTGTAAGGAAGACAAAGCAGGAACCTGTCACTAATCACCAGATTTCCCCCTGGAACATGATCCAGGTTTTTTGAAACAGGAGAATAAACTTTAACAAATGAGCACCTCTGAAAATATGACTCACGCAAGACTACACACACCGGACACAGAACCCTGTTTATTAAACAATGCTTTCAGGGGTGCTCAAAAATGAATAGTAACAAAAATTTAAATACAACACTGTTATGAAAAAGACACAAACCGTAAATATTGGCGGGCTGGTATTCAATATTGATGAGGACGCTTACAGCAGGCTTAGCAATTATCTTCTCGAAATCGAAGGAAGGTTTGTAAACCAGGATGAGCGGAAAGAGATCATGGCCGACATTGAGTTCCGGATCGGGGAATTGTTAAAACCCAGGATCACGCCTTATAAACAGGTAATAACCCTTGCGGACATTGAAGAAGTTATTCGTGTGATGGGTGAACCACAGGCTTTCTCCGGCGTGCAGGAAGAGGAGGAACCCGGCAAGCGGAGAACCGGATCCAACCGCAGGATGTACCGCGATGGTGATCACCGGGTACTGGGAGGCGTTTGCTCAGGAATGGCGGCCTATTGGGACATTGATCCGGTACTTGTCCGTATCCTGTTTCTCCTTGCTTTCTTTGGATTCGGGATAGGTATCCTGATATATCTGATCCTCTGGATCGTTATTCCTCCTGCACGCACCACAGCTCAGAAACTGGAAATGCGCGGAGAGGCAGTCACCTTCGAGAACATCGGGAATTTTGTAAAGGAGGAGTTTAATCAGGTGAAGAAGAATATGAAGTTATAGGCTGGGAAAGTGGCAGTAGCAGGAGCAGTAGCAGGAGCAGGAGCGGAAGGCAGCAAAGAAAATTGTACCGCGTAGCGGTTCAATTTCTGTAGCCAGTTGAAAGAAAGGATTTTTTTACCCTGTAGGGGTTAAACAATCAGTGGCACGTAGATAAAAGTTAGTAGAAAAAAGATAAAGGTGGGGACCGATCAAAAGCAAAAGTCCAACCACCAAATTATAACACCCGGAAGAAAAAACAACATAAAAACACAGACTATGAACATCGACAATGCACAGGCACAGATGCGCAAGGGAGTGCTGGAGTATTGCATACTGCTGGTTCTGGCCAGGCAGGATGCCTATGCTTCAGACATCATCAATGCGCTTAAGGAGTCGAAGATGATCGTGGTGGAAGGAACACTCTATCCCTTGCTCACACGTCAGAAAAACGCAGGACTCCTGAGTTATCGCTGGGAAGAATCTACCCAGGGACCTCCACGTAAGTACTACACCCTCACTGAACAGGGCCGCAGCTTTCTGCAGGAACTCGACCAGTCGTGGAACGAACTGGTGGAAGCCGTAAATCTCATTCGTTCCAGCCATTCTAACGCATAAAAAAACAGCCATGAAGAAAACAGAAAAAGTCAATATTGCAGGAGTGGTTTTTAACCTGGACGAGGATGCGTACAAGCGACTCCATTCCTACCTTGAAGCCCTGCGGAAAAAATTCGGCAGCGGGAGTGAGGCAAATGAAATCCTGGGTGACATCGAATCACGCATTGCAGAAATTCTTTTGGAAAAAACACAGAGACGGGAATCTGTTTCCATTGAAGAGGTGGAAGAAGTGATCCGGATCATGGGAACTCCTGAGGATTACGAGCAATCAGCAGAAACTGAACCCGGGACAGATACACCACGCAACAGCAATCCCTCTGTGCAGCGCAGGCTTTACCGTGATCCGGATCACTCCGTTTTTGGAGGTGTATGCGGAGGGCTGGGAGCTTATTTCAATGTAGACCCGATTATTTTCAGGATTTTGTTTGTAGCCCTGCTTATAGCCTGGGGTTTCACATTCTTCCTGTATATAATCCTCTGGATTGCACTTCCGCAGGCCATTACCGCCACACAAAAACTGGAGATGCGTGGGGAGGCGATCAATATAGGCAGCATCGAAAAGACAATCCGGGATGAATATCAGGCTGTCGTAAGTAATGCACGGAAGAATGACGGATGGGACCGGGTACGCAATGGCATTGGAGAAATACTGAATGCCATTTTAATGGTCTTTAAAATCATCTTGAAAGGAATCGGATTAATCCTTGGATTTGCCTTTACCATATTTGGTCTGGCCCTTTTGTTTGCCTTCCTGAGCATGGTTGTCGTGCAGAAACCGCTAATTACAGGGGCATTTGATGATGCGCAGTTTTACTTTTCCGACCTGGTGCATCTGTTCATGCCGGGCACGGATACTGCCCTGCTGATGGCGGGTGTGATCCTGTTCATTGGCATCCCGCTCATTGCCATAGTTTATTGGGGAATAAAGCTCCTTTTCAAATTCAAAGCACAGGATAAGTGGCTGGGACTGGCTTTCTTTATGATATGGTTCTTCAGTGCATTCCTCCTGGTGATGATAGGAGTGTCCACCGGTGAACGATACCAGCGCAATGCCAGTGTAGAAAAAAATATAATGCTTGATTCACTCAATCACCAGAAACTGGTTCTGGAGGTGGGTGCCGCGAACCTCAGTGAACTAAAATCAGGAAATTCTGTATTTTTTGAAAAGGAACAAGTCGCATTTTATTACCTGCGTGACCAAAAACAGATATATGGCCGTCCCCAGATGCAAATCGAAAAGACAGACGGCAGCAGCATCGAGGTTCGTGTTAGCAATGAGGCCCAGGGCAAGAGTTATTCAGATGCTGACGAACATGCATCGAAGATAACCTATAACTGGAACCTGCAGGACTCAGTGTTACACCTGTCACCGCTGTTCTCCCTGCCACAGGGGGAGGAATGGAATGGTTCCATGGTGGATATACGTATTTTCATGCCCATTGGCAGCCAGATTTATATCCCCGAATCGGCTGAACTGATCATGGATTATGCTGAAACAGCTGATTGGTCGGATCGTCATGAACTGGGAGGAAAGAGCTGGAAAATGACGGGTGAGGGACTCATTGAGTTGAAGTAAGTAGCAGGTATACAGCAAGATATTCACAAAGAAGGGGAAGCTTTTCCCTTTCTTTTGTGAATATCTTTTGTTTTTATACTTTTGCGGCTCCTATTGTCCCATGGTGTAACGGTAGCACTGCAGATTTTGGTTCTGCCTGTTCAGGTTCGAATCCTGATGGGACAACTCAATGAGACTAGCAAAACAGGCGCCCTTTTCGGGCGCCTGTTTTGCTTAGTCGAATTGATCCCGACGCAGAGGGATCTGTTCACAAATTGAATAATCCGATTTCCAGGGCTGCACGCCTGTTTTGCTTAGTCGAATTGATCCCGACGCAGGAGGGATCTGTTCAAATATTGAGTAATTCAACTTCCAGGGTCGAGCGCCTGTTTTGCTTAGTCGAATTGATCCCGACGCAGGAGGGATCTGTTCACATATTGAATAATTCTACTTCCAGGCCGGGCGTCTGTTTTGCTTAGTCGAATTGATCCCGACGATGTAAGAAAACCCCGAAAAACAGGATACGATAATTTTTTCCCCGGATATCTGGTTTGTTAAATGAACTGCCTCCATTCGGTTAAAAACGGATGCTGATTTTGAGAGGAATACTGGTGTAGGAGGGTAATAACTTTCCTACCGGATTCTACCATTTCAGGTTCATCAGAAATTATATTTCAATCCTATTTTTGGCTGGTATGTAAGGCAATAATCCACGCTGAAACCAATGTTGACATGGTCCATGAAGGATGTTGACATTGGATAGATTTTTTTCCATCCCTTTTTCACAGAGGCTCCGACAAATGTTCCAACCAGAGAGCCTGCACCGATAATTCCAACCTTGGCCCAGGGAGACATAATTTTTTGAACATAAAAGACGCCATCAGTCTGAACCTCTTCATAATTATTTTCGATAGCGGCCATTGCGACTAATCCAGCGGTGGTCCCTGCCAGAAAGCCGGTGAGAGCATAGGTCTTTTCTGCAACAAAGATCTCCTTAATATCATTAAAATGATATTTCACAACGATGTCTTGCTCAGGTGGATAATTACTTTGTGTATAGTACACGTAATCAGCTGCAAAAGAAAGTCCTTTCGCGCGGATTGTTTTACCATTTACCAGAGAGATTTTGGAATACTTATAAGGTTGCCCAGGTTCCTGACATGAAACATCAGAGAGGGATGCTGACACGAATGCAAATAGAATGAATAAAACGAGGAGTTTCATAAAATAGCTCTGTTAATAAATGTCATTTTAAAAGAGGACCAGGAGTAATCCCGGAATTAATCATGAGACACCATGTTTCTGAAAGAATTCCGTATACTTCTTATCCGTATTCTGAATATGATTCTTAATCCAGTCCTTCAGAAAACTCGTAATTTCGAAGGAAATAACTATTGTTCCTTTCTGAAGCTTTTCCTCAATTGCATTTACTTTGTCGATAAAGGCCTGGTGTTCCTGCTTATGATTCTCATAATCGGGATAATTGAAGCGTTTCATATATAACTCCTCTGTGCTGAAATGATGGATGGTATATGTTTTCATACCTTTCACCAGTTTCAAAATGAGTTCTTCATTTGCACTCTTGCTTACATTATCGTAAAAATCATTTACCAGATCAATCAGTTTCTTATGCTGGTCGTCAATGGAGCCGATCTTAACGCTGAGGGATTCATTCCAGTTGATTACTGCCATGTTATAAAAGATTTCGGGATTTATGTGAAAGGGATTTGTGTAGATTTATTTTATAATGCGCAAAAGTAAAAAAGAATACAAAACAGCCTTCCTGCCAGCCTGGATTTTTTCAGGAGTGATGTAATCCCTGAGGCACGCAAATTCGTTAAATGGTTGTATTACGGGTGATTAATACACCTGGTGGCTGAGAATAAAAAGGTGCGTCAATCCAGCCGATGGAATTGGACTTGATCTGGTTGAAAATATTAATCCAAACAGATTTCCCTGACGTTGGATAAAAATATTTTCTTATTCATACGAAATAAACCAATTTCAGTCAGGAATTTTTTGATGTTTACCAAATCCTGTGACTCCGTTGTAGTCAAAATAGTATAAATATCCTTTTTCCGAGGTCTTGAGGATATTTATCCTGATTGCATCACTCTTTTTCAGGAAGCTGAGATCGGGATCGTTTGTTTCAACAAGTTTGAGTGAATAGTCCGTATTTGTTTCCCATTTAATCCTGAACTTTGAAACAATCGCCGAATTACCGGAATATTCCGTCTGAAAATCCTGGTCGCGTTGCACGTATGCCATGGTATCGGCAATCCAGGAAAGATAGGAGAATTTTCCGGTTTTAAACTGATCTGTGGAGGCTCGGGGCTTGAACTCCCTGCAATATTTCACATAGTAATCTTTGCCATATTCATTGTCCCGGTCTATGCCGTCGATGAAACAGATACAGGCAGAGTCAGCATTTCCAAGCATGGAATAACAGAGTCCTTTCAAAATAAATGCATTGGAAAAATCAGGTTTCAGACTCAAAATCTGGTCATAGTCCCGGATGGCTTCCAGACATTTCCCGTTCTGGGCTTTTTCGTTTGCCTGATTCAGCAGATCGACTACTTCCTGTGAATTGACAGATAAAACAGGCAACACAAGAAAAATAATAATTAATTTAATGGAGCGCATATAAATTGGTCGGGTTAGGGGGAATGACAGATAAGTTTAATGAACCAGATGTGATTTGCCTTTATATATGAGAGCCTGGCTGATGTCGCGCAATTGACCGTCAAAATTGTAATATCCGGGGGAATCGTTTACATACCCTGGCACAAAGTTATTACCATTGTATGAGTCAGCTCGCACACCTGCTGATCCATGCCCACCTGGGCCAAGTAGCAAGGCTACATCGGCGGTACCCATTGAGCCTTTTATTTTAATATTGACTGAAATTGTTTTCTTAGCCATATTCTTTTTAACTTCGAATCGCGTAATTTTTCCTTCCTGGTTATTTCTGACTCCCTGCTGTACCATCCCTAATGTGGAATCTACAAGAATAAAAATTTCATTTGATGCCTGGGTGGTTATCATCCTGTTATTTTCATTACGTGAATTGACCAGCTTGGCTTCCTGTCCATAGTCGGCCTCAAAAACAAAATGACGGGTATTAATCAAATATTCTGTGGCAGCAAGTTGAATCAGATCTTTTTCATTTTGATCCATCTCCCCTTTTTTCTGTTCCTGCATAAGAAATTTCACATCCTGAATCTGGGCATTCATTGGAGAATAGATGAAAAGTCCTGTAGTAATAATAAGAAACAAATGCATCCAATTGAGTTTTCTCATAATGAGATGGTTTATAGGTATATAGTTGGTCAGATTTTATTTGAAATTTGTGTTCCAGGGTATTGCTTTGGTCTTTTCAAAGTCAACTATCCCACCATAACGATAGATCTCTGCCGGGGGCTCTTCCTCAACAGCAGACACATTCGCTGCAATATCTTTTCGTGATTCTTCATGCATGGTGAGTTTGCCCCGGCCATATTCATCCACTGTAAGGAATACCTCATAATTAATACCTACGTGCCTGAAAGTGTATGAAATAGTCAGGGTGTTGCGTTTTTCATTTTTCTTAACCTTCCAATGGGTTATGGCACCTCTTTGGGGTAATTCGGTTTTGCTTTGAATTTCAGAATAACTGGAATCTACAATGTAATAGATTTTTTCCTGTTCGTCTTCAAATACAAATTGCCGACTGTTTATAAGAGTTTCAGTTTCCAGAAAGGTCGCTGAAGGGGCAGTTTCCTTTCCTGCATTTTTGCTTTTACCCTCTTGTGCCAGTATGCCTGAAACAGACAGGCAAAGAATAGTAAGGAGAAGAAGCCTGTGGCGCAAATCTTCTGATCGACTCATATTTTTTATTTTTTTGAAAGAAATTAATCGCAAAAAATCTGCCAGAATCAGCAAACTCCTTCAAATTTAGAAAAAAATAGAGTTTGGAGGGCATTGGGGGTAAAATTTCCGGGGGGAGATAATTTAATAAGTCACCTGGAAAGGGAATGTGAAGAATACGTAAAAGCTCTTGGAATGCCTTCATTTCAAATGAATCAACGGTTCCGGATGGTCACGGTCTAATACCCGGACATGGATACTGTAGCTATCCTGATCTTATTTATAATAATTCTAAGATGATATTCTTCTTTGGTACCAGCGGGCACAGAAATAGGGAATACATTACTTTTATCAGGACAAAATCCTGATCCAACCACAATCCAGATTCCAATGAAGGGAAGAACTCATAAGATTCTTTTAGGCATTTACATTTTAGTTGTTGCGCTGGTACTGTGCATTATTGTCTATTCCGGAGCAAGCTATTACTCCACTTCCATGGAAGAGCGCTTCTTTCATCCGCTGCATGAAAATTTCAAACCAAGCGGATTATTCGG
This sequence comes from Bacteroidales bacterium, assembly GCA_046329925.1. Lineage (GTDB taxonomy): Bacteria > Bacteroidota > Bacteroidia > Bacteroidales > JAAYUG01 > JAXLTS01. The sequence continues at coordinate 28,884 of JAXLTS010000030.1, read as the reverse complement.
GCATGGATTCGGCATTATCGGAAGCTTCCTGATGCTTGCCGGGGTGAGCCTTTATATGTCACGGAAAAGAGTAAAACTTCGTCCCGCTGGGGTGCGCGTTGAAATACCGGCTGAGTTTCATATCTTTCTTTGCACGCTGGGACCAATTCTGGTACTTTTTCACACCTCTTTTAACGGCGGATCGAAGCACGCAGTTTTGGCATGGTGGCAGTTTTTCTTCAGCGGCAAGGGGATTCGTGTGCCGTCCATTCAACTTTGATTCCCAGAGGCATAAAGGGTTAATATTAAGCCTGCAGGAAATAGAAAGGATCAGAGGCACCTTCTTGTGGTGTATCTAAGGTCAGTCTGTTGTTCCTTCGTGAGAGGATGATTTATCACAACCGGTCCTGAATTTGCTTAATCAACGAAAGCAAACATACCAGGGCGCCGGTTTTGCCCGTTTTATAGGCAGGTACAGGATGGATTTCCATGACACCCGGGAAATCAGGCATCATCTCAGGAGGATGGGAATATCGCGGTTGAACAGGAAGACCTTGATGGAACATGTACGGACCGATTTTGCCATGAACCGCAAAATAGAGATGTTGCACTCCATGCAGGAACTGTTCCGGTACTGGCATGTGGCGCATCTGCCCTTTGCGATTGTGATGCTGATAATTATGCTCATTCATGTTGCGGTTACAATTATTTTCGGATATAAATGGATTTTCTGATGAGCGAAACTTTGTTTGAGGAAATTGCTGTTTATGGATTAGTTGGCCTGGTTTGCCTGCTGGTTGTTTTTCTCATCTCAGGAAGCAGAAAAAGGAATTCGGCAGTAGTGGAGGGCAAAAAATTAAGAAAGCAAAAGAAGAAGGTCTGCACGAACCGGTATCACTGCATCCGTATGTCGATAATAATCGCCGCATACAGACCGGAGCCTGTATTGCAGCCTGTCCTGAAAAGGATATCCTTCGGAATAAAGGACGGAAAGGCAACCATCATTAATGTATCCCGTTGCATCGGGTATGGGGCCTGTTTCCATGCTCGTCCCACCAGTTTACCGCCGCGGATCGACTTCAGGAAGGGGGAATCTACCCATGTTGACCCAGATTTGAGACCAATATTTCCGGATTATATATATTGAGAACTTGGAGGGATGGGGGTTTATCAGGAATGCCAGGAGCAGGAAAGCAGGCCGCAGAAAAACATCGCCTATGCACTTATCCTCTTGAAATCACCAGGTCATGTTCGACCTGGTATCAGGTGCTGACCAGCCGGAATTTCTGCTGCCCGAGTGCACGTAAGAATAACCTCCGGTTTGTTGTACTCGAACAGGATAGCCTGGCGGAACTGTTTTTACTCTTCCCGCGTTCCAAGGTAGTAATGACTGCCCCCATGGAGCTCCCATTGCATGGGAAAGTAAGACTTTTTGAGACAAGCAAGACAGACTTGCTTCAGCTTTGGAATGCTGTTCTTACCAAGCACCAGGTTGAAGTAAGAGAACATTCCAGAGTGGAAAATATAGTCAATGAACCTGATTTTTTTTCAGTGGAAATTGCGGGAGGGGAACGGATTACTGCTAAGTTCGTTTTATTGTCCATAGGACGGAGGGGTTCCCCCAGAAAATTGAATGTACCAGGAGAAGAAAAGGAAAAAGTTGCATACCGCCTGATGGAACCCGAGGAGATCAATGGGAAACATGTGCTCATCGTCGGCGGTGGCGATTCGGCAATCGAATCTGCCTTACTGCTTGCTAACCGGAACAAGGTTCATTTATCATACAGGAGTGCCCAGTTCAGCAGGATCAAGCCACAAAATAATACAGCCATTCTCGAAGCCATTAACAAGGGCACTGTAGAGGCCCATTTTCTTACCAATGTCCGGTCGATCGAAAATGATTCGGTAGTTCTTGTACGCGAAGGTGATGAGAAAACGATTGAACTGCCAAACGACCTGGTATATATATTCGCCGGGGGTGAACTTCCAACTCAATTTCTGCAGAAAGCAGGAATTCTGATCACCAAAAAGTTCGGAGAAACGATTATGAAGCATTAACTACTATGTATATGTACAGGTGGCTTAATTTTATTTGCATAGTACTGATTCTGCTTTTAAATGAAGGGCTAACCATCCATGCCCAGATATCACCAGGCAAATTATCGAAGGCACACAGCAAACTCGAGGGAATGAGCAATTGCACTCAATGCCATGTGCTTGGAAGTAAAGTTGCCAATGAAAAATGTCTTACCTGCCATACAGAGATAAAAGACAGGATAAATGCCGGAAAGGGATACCATGTTTCGGCAGAGGTGAAGGAGAAAACATGCGCACAATGCCATAATGAACATCATGGAGAAGGGTTTCAGTTAATACATTTTGATCAGGCAAAATTTGAACATCAACTTACCGGGTATATACTGGAAGGTGCCCATCGTTTAAAAGCCTGCAAGGATTGTCACCAGGCTGCACGAATTGCCGATCCAAAGATCCGGCAGCGCACTGGCACCTACCTGGGACTGAAAACAAATTGTTCTGCCTGTCATGAGGATTATCACCAGCAAACACTATCGGGCAGTTGCTCTTCATGTCATAACCAGGAAGCATTTCGCCCTGCCGGTAAATTCAATCACAGCACAGCCCGCTACCGGCTTTCCGGACAACATATTCAGGTGGATTGTATTAAATGCCATCGCAAAGAAACAAGGAATGGTAAGCCTTTCCAGGTCTTTACAGGTTTAAAATTCCAAAGTTGCGTCAATTGTCATACCGATGTTCACCAGAACAAGTTTGGCCAAAACTGCAGGCAATGTCATTCGGAAGAATCATTTCACGTAATAAAAGGTACAGGAAATTTCAACCATGCCAATACCAGTTTTCCGCTTGAAGGGAAGCATGTGGGGGTTAGTTGCAAGTCATGTCATAAAGGAAAACTTACTGACCCGCTTGCCCATGACCGTTGTACTTCCTGTCATCATGATTTCCACAAGGGCCAGTTCATTAAAAATGGTGAAATAACAGACTGCTCTGCCTGTCACAGTCCCCAGGGCTTTTCCCCTGCTTCATTCACCCTTGAACAACACAACCAGGGAGCTTTTATTCTGAGAGGTGCTCATCTGGCCACAGCATGCCTGGACTGCCATTTCAAAAAGGATAATTGGAATTTCCGCGGGATTGGCTCCACCTGCGCTGATTGTCACAATGATATACACCAGGGATTGATTTCAGAAAAATACTATCCCGGGAAATCATGTTCGGGCTGTCACCAGGAACCCGCCTGGAATAGAATTACTTTTGATCATTCAGCGACAAGCTTTCCACTCAGGGGTGCACATATGAATGCCACCTGCCGTGACTGTCATTTTGGTAAGGAATCAGCAGGCCATTCAAAACAGATTTTTTCCGGCTTGTCTTTGCAGTGCTCGGCTTGTCACCAGGATCATCATTACCGGCAATTTGAAGTTAATGGGAACACCGATTGCAGCCGTTGTCATGAGTCGGTAAACTGGAAAGCAAGTCTTTTTAACCATAACACCACTGCATTCATTCTGGAAGGAAAGCATCTGGAGATAGCTTGTTCTTCATGCCATAAGAAGGTAAAACGGGGTGATGCGGAGTTCATTGAATACCAAATAAAGGATTTCAGGTGTGAGGCTTGTCACTGAGCAGGCCGGGACCCGATATTCCACTGATTCAGCCACTGCCCGTTGGAATTATGTAACAACGATAGTTAAATAAACAAGGAAGTAAATACCGGTAGAAAATGAGAAAATGGATGTACATACTGATCCTGTTTGTTCCCGCTGCAGTATTTGTTTTGGTGAGTTGGGTGGCGGACTCTCCTCATGGGAAAGACTTCAAAATAAGTTGTTCTGTTTGCCATAGTTCCAAAGGATGGCATTTGGACAAGTCAATTTACTCCTATGATCACAATACTTCCGGCTTTGCGCTCAGGGGTGTCCATGCCTCGGTATCCTGCCGCAGCTGTCATACCAGCCTGATCTTTAAGGAGGCAGGTACTGAATGCCGGGACTGTCATACCGATGTACATGAAGCTACAGTGGGGCAGGACTGCGGAAGGTGTCATACTCCTGATTCCTGGCTTGTTAATGATGTTGTGAACCTGCATCGCCAATCCCGTTTTCCTTTGCTGGGGGCTCATGTATCAGCAGCATGCACCGATTGTCATGCTTCGGAGACCTTCCTGCAGTTTCGGGTTCTGGGAATTGAATGCTTTGACTGCCATAGGGATAACTACCTGGCGACCACCGATCCTAATCATGCAGAATCCGGGTTCAGCACCCAGTGTTCCTCCTGCCACCGTCTCAATGCACTTAGCTGGGGTGGGGGAGGGTTTGATCATTCCTTTTTCCCGCTCCAAGATGGGCATGACATAAGGGTATGTGCCCAATGCCACAAGGGAGGCGTATTTACTGGTCTCTCACCTATGTGTTATTCGTGCCATGCAAGTAATTACCAGGGTACCGCCAACCCGGATCATACCGCAGCCGGTTTTACCACTGCATGTAATGAATGTCATAGTTTAACTCCCGGATGGAAGCCCGCCCAGCTTGATCACAACCTTTTTCCCCTTACACTTGGGCATGGGGACCTCCAGTGCAATACCTGTCATACACAAGGTGTATATGCAGGATTGCCGAACGACTGCTATGCCTGTCACCAGGAAAATTTTAACGCAAGTGTGAATCCGCCTCACCTGGCCGGTGGATTTCCTCAACAATGCACCCAGTGTCATACTACCAATCCGGGATGGAAGCCTGCAACCTTCGATCACACTATGTTTCCGCTCACATTGGGGCATGCCACACCTGGCTGCGCTGACTGTCACAAGAACGGTAACTATACAAATACTTCAGCAGAATGCGTCAGTTGCCATCAGGACAACTACAATGCAAGCACGAATCCACCTCATCTTTCGGGAGGATTCCCCGTACAGTGTACCCAGTGTCATACTACCAACCCGGGATGGAAGCCAGCTAATTTTAATCACTCAATGTTTCCGCTTACTCTGGGGCATGCTACTGCCACCTGCGTGGATTGTCATAAGGATGGTAACTATACAAATACATCGGCAGATTGTATCAGTTGTCACCAGAGTGATTTCAATTCAACTGCACTTCCCGGTCATGGGATCTCGCATATAGGAAATACCTGTACTGAGTGTCATACCACTAACCCGGGATGGAAGCCTGTTCGTTACCCCTTGCATGATTCCAGGCACTTCCCGATATATACCGGAAAACATGCAGGCGAATGGGATGCCTGTACTGAGTGTCATACCACTGCCTCGAATTATGCTTTGAACAGTTGCATTGTCTGTCATGAGCACAACAAACCGGATATGGATGATAAGCACTCCGGGGTTTCAGGATATGTATACAGCAGTTCTGCCTGCCTGCAATGCCATCCCAGGGGGAACTCAGATAAAAAGTAAACCAGTGCAGATGAGGAACAAATATTTCATTCTTTTTATTTTCATCTTCATTGGCAGAAATGTTATCCAGGCTCAGTCCATGCTGGAGGGCCGGATAACCTATATAAGCAGTCAGAATGTTTATATCAGGTTTGAATCCACCGGGGGAATATCGGTCGGAGATACCCTGTTTCACCTGGGAAACGGAAGGATGGTACCGCTAATCATAGTAAGGAACCTTTCATCCACTACCTGCATGGGGACCCAATTCCCGGGCCAGACCTTCCGGGTTTCAGATGTAGTGAAGGCCTACCCACGACTATCGGTAAATAATCCCCCGCCAAAAAAAGAAACAACGCATTCGGAAGAGCCCGGACTTATTGCTGACACGAACATGGCAGATCATCCTGCAATCACAAAACAGATGCGGAAACAGACAATACGCGGTAGTATTACGCTGGCATCCTATAGTCAATTTTCGAATGCAGATTTACCTTCTGTGCAGCGATTCCGATACCAGCTATCCCTGAATGCAGCTCATATAGGTGGGTCGCGGTTCAGCACGGAGAGCAATATTTCTTTCCGGCACCGGTCAGGTGAATGGGGATATATCCAGGATAATGTTTTTAACGGATTGAAGATTTATAATCTTTGCCTGCGTTATGACTTAACTCCAAAAACAATAATCACTTTCGGAAGGAGAGTTAATCCGCTGATATCCAATATGGGCGCAGTGGATGGTCTTCAGGCTGATTTTACTTTCCGGAATTTTTCTGCCGGCTTTCTGGCTGGTTCAAGACCCTCATTTAAGGATTATGCCCCCGACATGTCATTAGTGCAATTCGGAGGATACCTGGCACATAAATACCTGAAACATTCCGGGAGCATGGAGAGTTCTTTGGCTCTGGTTGAGCAGACGAATGCCATGAAAACAGACAGGAGGTTTCTATATTTTCAGCACAGCAACAATTTGCTCCGGCAGCTCAATTTATTCGGCAGCTTTGAACTCGATCTTTATCAAAAAGTGAATAATACAACTAGCCAGAAACCCACCCTGTCCGGCTTTTATGTTTCATTACGGTATGCGCCGGAAAAAAAACTGAACCTGTCCGCTTCTTATGATGCAAGAAGGAATATTGTCTATTATGAGACGTTTAAGAATTTCATCAGCACCATTATTGATACTGCGCTCAGACAAGGTGCCAGCATGCAGATAAACTACCATCCCGTCCCCTGGTTATATACCGGGATAAAGGGAGGTATGAGGTTCCGGAAAATAGATCTCTCACCCTCCAGAAATCTTTATGGATATGTAACCTACTCAGGAATGGACCGGATGAATTTTTCTGCCACCCTTTCCTCCACTTTTCTGGAAACAAGTTATCTGAGGGGAATGATTTATGCTCTGAACACCTCCTTGACCCTTTTCCCCGGTAAGTGTTTTCTTGGGATGGGCTACCAGTATCTGGATTACAATTTGGTTGAAAGTGGTCTTTCCCAAACCCAGCAGCTAGCTAGTCTGAATCTTAACTGGCGTTTTTTCAAAAGAACATCCTTTGCATTGAATTATGAATTGGCTTTGGAGGGGGGTACCCGCAACAACAGCATCCAGATCCAGCTCAGGCAGGGATTCAGGTAAACTCATATGCTGAATTGGCAAAAGGCTCAATTCAATGTACCAAATGCGATTTCCCTTCATAGATATCGCAATTCTCAAAATCCACCAGATTCCCGTTGAATGAAAATCCTTTGGAATATTCTGCATTAAGGGCAGCTGAGTGTGTGGAGCCTGCTCCCCAGGTATCCCTGCGGATAGTTGCCTGTCCATGGCCCCCCTCCCCAACAAGCAGGAACACATCTGCAGTGGAAAGAGCGCTTTTTATTTTAAAGGTCACTGACAGGGTTCTTTTCTTCTCATTTATTTTCACTACCCATTTAGTGATACTTCCATCCAGGTTGCTGCGGATTCCATTCTGTACCTCCCCGTAGGTTGTATCTACGAGCACGAATACCTGATCGGAGTTTTGATTAAACTCTGCCTGGAATACAAATTGCCTGCTGCTTACCAGCGCAATTGTCTCTGCAAACTGCCCGCTGCGTTCCTGTTCCTGCTGCTCCTTATCCTTGCCGTAATAATTACTCCCTTTCTCCTGAGCCTGCAGGCAGGGAAATGTAGTTATAATGAACACCAGGCACATCAGCATTGGCCTGATAGTAAGATGACGGCTCATTTTGTTCGTAATCAGATTCAATTATCAAAGCAAAATTCGTACCGTTCAGAGCGAAGATTTAGGGGAAACTCCCTGCTCAGGTCATTCTTCCAATGTAATGCACAGAACAGCGTGGGCAGGTATTGAAATTTTAAATGAATTTCCCTCCGGATTAAAGGACTTGTAAGCCTTCAGACCTACCTCTTCCGGTTTCCCAAAATCATTATATGCATTGATTCTTGCCCCGGTTATGATTTCCGAAGAGGCTGAACGGAATTTTTTATCCCCGGTTTCAATTGACACATTTTGCACCTCGCCCGGGGAAAGGTTGCAGAGCGTAATATGAGTCTTACCATCCTGGCTAGTCGATGCAGATGCATGAATCAGAGGCACTTCGGTTCCTCCCACCTTTTCACTTTTGCATTGCAGGCTCAGTGGTACCAGGCTTGCTCCCTGGTGCACCGTGTACATCTTAAACACGTAATAAGTGGGGGTTTTCACCATCTGCTCATCCTTTGTGAGCAGCATAGACTGCAGCACATTAATTGCCTGTGCGATATTGGCCATTTTCACCCTGTCAGCATGGCTATTGAAAATATTCAGATTAATGGCGGCAACCAGCGCATCACGAAGGCTGTTCTGCTGGTATAGGAAGCCAGGATTGGTACCGGGTTCCACGTTGTACCAGGTGCCCCATTCATCCACAAATAAGCCTATCCTTTTTCGCGGATCGTACCGGTCCATTACTTTGGAATGGGCCGAAACGATGGATTCCATCTCAAGGGTGGTACGCAGCGTTTCCCACCAGCCCTTTTCTTCAAACTGAGTGGCCGAACCTTTGTCATTCCAGTTGGGGTAAACAGTATAATGATGTATGGAGAAAGCCTGCATCCGTTGACCAATGGCTTTCATCATAATGTTTGTTGTGACTGTATCGCCTCCTGATGGACCGGCAGCAATTCGTATCAGCTGGTTGTTGCCATAATTACGGCAATAGGAGCCATACTGCCGGAAAAGATCCGAGTAATATTCGGGGCGCATCTCTCCCCCGCAACCCCAGGGTTCATTACCCACACCGAAGTAGGTAACCTTCCAGGGGGCTTCGCGACCGTTTTTCTTCCGCAGATCCGTCATGGGTGATACCGCATCCGAGGTCATATATTCCACCCACTCCGACATCTCCTGAACTGTGCCGCTACCCAGGTTTCCGCTTATATAAGGTTTGGTTCCGATCAACTCACACAGGTCCATAAACTCATGGGTTCCAAAACTATTGTCCTCAGTAACCCCACCCCAGTGAACGTTGATGATGGTAGGCCTCTTTTCTTTGGGCCCGATACCATCTTTCCAATGATAGGTATCGGCGAAACAACCCCCGGGCCACCGGAGAACAGGTACCCTGATTTCTTTCAGGGCTTCTATTACATCATTTCGGATGCCCCGTGTATTGGGAATTGCAGAGTTCTCACCCACATAAATTCCACCATAGATACATCTGCCCAGGTGTTCTGCAAATTGCCCGTAAATCTCCGGCTGGATCACCGGCCCCTTCTGTTCGAAATGAAGAACGATACGGTTATCAGAAGCACCCTGTGCCTGAAGACCTGAATAGGAAAGCAGACAGAACAGAGCTAAAATGAATACATGTCGGATTATTTTCATGCTGAGTTATTTTAAAGGTTGGCTTTTCATTGAGTTAAGTGATTTTCCTGTACGGATGATGCTCCGTTTATGCAATTTTACATAGAGTATTGTCTTTTGCGAACAGGTTCATTTCATTTTTTCAAATGTACTATAAAAATGTAAAAAATACACTTAACAAGCAAATTGTAGATTGACATGGCCATTCAATTTCGGGTTACCAGGCTAAAACAAAGGGACAAATCGGATGAAACCATGAATTAGAAAACAATTTTATAGTTTAGCATTGGATATTGATAAGAAAAGATCATGATCACATTCGGAATAGCTGTTTTGCTTTTGCTCCTTGGTTATTTTGTTTACAGCCGGGTGGTAGAGCGGATTTTCGGGGTTGAGAAGGAGCGCCAGACACCTGCCTATGTGCTTCAGGACGGGGTAGATTACGTTCCCATGGGATGGGGAAAGGTGTTCCTCATTCAGTTTCTGAATATTGCAGGTCTGGGGCCCATATTTGGGGCGGTAGCTGGGGCCATGTGGGGACCGGTGGCATTTTTATGGATTGTGTTCGGGTCCATTCTGGGAGGGGCGGTGCATGATTATCTCTCCGGGATGATTTCTATCCGGTTGAACGGAATGAGTATTCCCGAAATTATCGGCAAATACCTGGGAACAGGGGTGAAACAGTTTGTACGCGGATTCACCGTGGTGCTGATGGTAATAGTGGGGGCGGTGTTCATCATCGGACCGGCCAAAATCCTTTCAGGGATCACGGCAGATCACCCGGGGATGAACTTCTGGGTGGCAGTGGTTTTCATTTATTATATCCTTGCCACCTTGTTACCTATTGATAAGATAATAGGCAAAATTTACCCGGTTTTTGGCATCGCCCTGCTTTTTATGGCGCTTGGTATTTCCGTAGGTTTGTTTGCAGAAGGGTATAAGATCCCGGAACTAAACCTGTCGGCATTCCGGAATATGCATTCCAATGCAGGCAGTTTTCCGGTTTTCCCCATGATGTTCATCAGTATTGCCTGTGGAGCAATTTCGGGATTTCATGCCACACAAAGTCCGCTGATGGCCCGATGCATTAAAAACGAAACACTCGGACGAAGGGTTTTTTATGGGGCGATGATCTCCGAGGGGCTGGTGGCGCTTATTTGGGCTGCCGCGGGGATGGCTTTCTACGGAGGTGTCCAGGAATTGAATACGGTTATGGATGCCCACCAGGGAAATGCAGCCTGGGCTGTTAATGATATTTCAAGGACCCTGCTCGGGAAGTTCGGCGGGATACTGGCACTGCTGGGAGTGGTGGCAGCACCGATCACCAGCGGAGATACCGCATTCAGGAGTGCACGCCTGATCGTGGCAGATTTTCTTCACCTGGGCCAGAAGCCCATTAAAAACAGATTGATGATCAGTGTCCCGCTGTTTGCAATCGGGTTTGCACTCAGCCAGATTGACTTTGCCATCATCTGGAGGTATTTTGCCTGGTGTAATCAAACCCTTGCCGTATTTGTGCTCTGGACGGTGACAGTATACCTGGCCACTGCGAAAAAGTTCTTCTGGATTTCGCTAATCCCGGCTGTCTTTATGACCGCAGTTTGTACAAGTTATATCCTGGTTGCACCGGAAGGATTCCATCTGGCCATGGGTACAGGCAGCTTGATGGGAGTAGCGGTTTCCCTGATTATATTGTTTTTCTTCCTTTATAAATTGAGAAACGGGCTGAACCTTATTTCGGAGAAGGATGGGACCCCTATGGGGTAAGGGAAGTACCGGTTCATTCTGATGGGTATCAATCGAAAAAAAATCTTCCATGATTGAACTGGTCACCTTCGATACGAGCCAGCTAAAAAAATATGCAGAGGAAATATTTCCCCCTTCTCATCAATATGACCCGGATGGATTTGTCGCCTCAGGAGGTCATCTTTCGGTAGATATGCTCCTCATTGCATATGCAGCAGGAATTTTTCCCTGGTATTCCGACGATTCTCCAATTCTGTGGTGGTCACCTGACCCGAGATTTGTTCTATTTCCCGGGGAGTTCCGTGTTTCAAAAAGTTTGCGGAAAAAAATCAGGGATCAGGTGTTTGATGTCCGCTTCGATACCTGTTTTGACGATGTAATAGAGGCTTGTGCAAGCGTGCAAAGGGCAGACCAGCCCGGAACCTGGATAACAAAGGAGATGACCGGGGCATACAAGGATCTGCATCGTGCAGGCTATGCACATTCGGTGGAGGCATTTCACAACGGCAAACTGGCAGGAGGGCTGTATGGAGTATCCCTGGGGAATGCCTTCTTCGGGGAGTCCATGTTCCATCGCGAAACAGATGCCTCCAAAGTGGCCTTATATTACCTGGTGGAGCTGGCAATATCCTGGGGATTTGAATTTATTGATTCGCAGGTTCCGACCGATCACCTGACAAGCCTGGGAGCCCGGAATATTTCGCGCAATGATTACCTCAGGCTGCTGGAAAAGGGTATGAAGGGAGTAACCAGAAAGGGGTCCTGGGCAAAAAAAGAAGAGGCTGGGTAGCGGCCAGCCTCTTGGTACAGGTTAGTTTTAGTTAGAAAGTCTGTTATTAAATGCAACAGACGCAGAAAAGGGAATTGAAATGTCAGACGGTCAAAGATTGTTCTTTCAAAAGATATCATCGAATCTTTTGAGAAATTTCCATTTCAGTTAGTTTTTCAAGTTCTGCTTTTCAGCCTTTTTGATCTCATCTTCAGGTACGTGTTCCTTCTGTAGTTTTTTCATTCTTCCATAAGATCCTGCGGGTGTGCACGTATTTCACACGTGCGGCCTCGCATTCGTGTTTAATCTGTTTGGACGTTCTGCAGCCCCTGTAAGAGGGGCACTACCAGCCTGATAAGCTCACCGTTATTGAAGCGGCCATCCCGATATTGGCCTTGGCGATCGCCTTTTCGATGGGTCCGATCATGTTCTTTCCCAGGTTGTACCATAATTGTACGGGCATCGCTGTAGCCGATACTTGATACCTGGTTAAGAGGTGAGGTACTTACAATAATCCACTGCGATACCATCATAGTGGATTTGCCTTGCTGCACGAAGTTTAAATAAACTCATTGTCGAGGTGTTTAATGATTTATCCATCTGGTCTTTGGAATCCCCAAGGACAACCTCGAACATCTTCCTGCATAGCCTGTTTGTTTAAAACGAATCGAAAATTACACTTTTTTTAAAAAAGCCTGCATCCTGCATAAAAAAGCATTTCAGAAAGCAGCACGCGTCAGAGGATTAAACTAGTGTATCAAGGCCCCAGGCCTGACCTTCAACTATTTTTCTCAGGTTTCCGGCTTTGTCCAGGCGTTCGACATATTATTACCGGCATTTCGGTTTTCTTTACAGAGGGTAAAGGCTGAAAGATCCATGATGGCCAGGCCTTTTGCTGTATGCCTCCATCGGAACTCAGGCTATCAAATTTTTGGTCAGGTTCTTTTCAGGATCAGCCGAATACACTCCATCTACGCGGGTTCCTTTCAGGAAGCACCAAGCGCCCATTTCAACAGCTCTTAGAGGCAGCTGTATCCGTAGTGAAGAATGGACGGTATCGGTACCAGCTACGAACATGACTACTGTTGTTTTCGAGTGCATTCAGGCACTTCGCGCCGTAGCGTTCACCAACAGGATCCATTCCACTGGCGCTGTTATAAGGGATTTCAACACCCAGCGTTTCCAGTGCCGACTGAAAAAGCCAGCCCGCTGATGGCAAGTGGCAAGCATGCCCGGTAATCCCCTTGATGCGGTCAAACCGGCACCTACACCTTCATTCCCTGCATATTACCTCCTCCGATCACGATCCCCGTATTTACCCCAACAGGTGTATATCCTTCACCTGTTCCATATATTCCATGAGCCGGACCCGGATCGATGCCGTAATTTTGTTTTCCCATCAGGGCTTCACCACTGAGTTTCAGGAGTACACTGGGATATTTGATCATATTGCTTGCTTGTTTTCCAAAGATACAATTTTTTTTTGCAGCGCTTTAACAGCAGGCCAATCCCTGGCTTAGGTATAAAAAAAAAGGCTGCACGGGCAGCCTTTTTATAGGATCAGAATTTTTTACTGTACGAGGGTGAAACGGCGGAAACCGGTTACCTTAAGGTCCTTGTCTTTCGACTGCAGATACTGGGCTACATTTAGTTTCCCGTCTTTGATGAATTCCTGGTTCATCAGGGTGTTTTCCTTGAGGTATTTTTCAAGTTTACCTTCGGCAATCTTCTCGATAATGTTAGCAGGTTTCCCTTCGTTTTTCTTGTCGAGATTAGTCTGTTCAACAGCTATTTCACGTTCCTTAGCCAGTTTTTCGGGGGCTACGTCACTTTTATCAACTGCAATGGGAGCCATAGCTGCCACCTGCATAGCCACATCCTTGTAGATCTGGTCATCCAAACCGGCCTTATTGAAACCTACCAGGGTGGCGAGTTTGTTTCCAGGGTGGATGTATGCGATCACTTTTTCAGCTTCGATTTTTTCGTAAACGGTGAGTTCGATTTTTTCGCCGATCACTGCTACTTTTTCCATGACCTTTTCACCAACGGTAATAGGGCCGAGGGGCAGAGCATGCAATGCTTCAAGACTTGCAGGTTTATTTTTTACAGCAACATCAAGGATTGAACGAACCGTAGCGATGAACTCCTCGTTCTTGGCAACGAAATCGGTTTCGGAACTGAGGCAAACCAAGGCTCCGAATTTGGAATCCGCGGTGGTACCTGCAAGTACTACGCCTTCGGTGGCCGTACGGTCGGCACGTTTTGCAGCAACGAGTTGTCCTTTTTTGCGGATAATCTCCACTGCTTTCTCATAGTCTCCATTCGCCTCTTCCAGCGCCTTTTTACAATCCATCATTCCGGCACCGGTCATTTTGCGAAGTTTCTGAACTTCGGCAGCACTAACTTGTATCATGATTATAAAATTTCTTGTTTAACGCATCAATTAACCTCTGGGACCAGATTTACGGGCGGGAGATTTTCTGGCACCGGCAGCAGGCTTTTTAGCCGGAGCAGGTTTCTTTGTTTCTTCCTTTTCTATGCCGGAATCGGCGATTCCATCTTCATCACCCTCTTCCTCGACCTCAGTCTCGTCAATTTCTTCAGTCTCGATTTCCTCCTCCTCGGCTGCATCATGGTCTTCCACTTCGGCTTTGCGTGTTGATTTACGCTCTTTTGAAGGTTCAGCATCCTTATCCATCTTACGTTCGGACAAGCCTTCTTCCATGGCTTTGCAAACGGCATCTACGATGAGGTAAATTGACTTTGCTGCATCGTCATTGGCCGGGATGGGGAAGTCAACCTGATTGGGGTCACTGTTGGTGTCAACCATTGCAAACACCGGGATATTGAGTCGACGGGCTTCTTTAACGGCAATATGTTCCTTGGATATGTCGATCACGAAGAGAGCAGCAGGCAGACGTGACAGGTCGGAAATTGAACCGAGGTTTTTTTCCAGTTTTGCACGCTGACGGCCAATCTGCAGGCGCTCACGTTTGCTCAGGTTATCCCAGGTACCGTCAGTAGCCATTTTATCGATGGAAGCCATCTTTTTAACGGCTTTGCGGATGGTGGGGAAGTTGGTGAGCATACCACCGGGCCAGCGTTCGGTCACATAAGGCATGTTGATCTCTTTTACGCGCTCGGCAACGATATCCTTGGCCTGTTTCTTGGTGGCAACAAAAAGGACTTTACGGCCGGAACGTGCAACCTGTTTGAGGGCGCTGGCAGCTTCCTCGAGTTTGACAGCAGTTTTATGAAGGTCGATGATATGGATCCCGTTCTTTTCCATGAAGATGTAAGGAGCCATGGCCGGATTCCATTTGCGTTTCAGATGGCCGAAATGAACTCCGGCATCGAGTAATTGTTCGAAAGTAAGTTTTGACATGAGATTATTTATTTATTGTTAACGTTCTGTGAAATCAATTTCCGGGTAGCTGCTGTAAAAACAGGATAGAAGACCTGTTCGATAATTCCTCCGGGGAATTCAGGACCAGCAGGTCCCGGAAATTTAGATACTTAACAGGCGGCCCCTTCAGGGACCTGTCAAAAAGATTAACGTTTGCTGAACTGGAAGCGCTTACGGGCACCCGGCTGACCAGGTTTTTTACGCTCTACCTCGCGTGGATCGCGGGTGAGGAAACCGGCTGCCTTAAGTGTGGGGCGAAGTTCAGGGTTAACCTTGATGAGTGCACGGGCAATTGCCAGCCGAACTGCTTCAGCCTGTCCGGAACTGCCTCCGCCATCCAGGTTCACCTTAATATCGTAGTTGGTAAGAACACCTGCAGTATTCAATGGCTGTAACACCACATACTGCAGAAGTTCATTGGGGAAATATTCTTTAAAATCGCGGCTATTAACTGTAATGCTGCCTTTACCATCATTGATGTATACTCTGGCTACAGCGCTTTTTCTTCTGCCAATCGCGTTAATCGATTCCATGAAATTTATTTGATTTTATTGATGTCAAACTGAACCGGATTCTGGCCCTGGTGCTTATGCTCGGTTCCGGTATATACATAAAGATTGCGGAACTGCTCACGGCCCAGACGCGTGCGGGGAAGCATCCCTTTAACAGAAGCTTCGATCAGTGCCGAAGGATCACGGTCAAATACCTCCTTAGGGGTAACTTCTGTCTGCCCACCGGGGTATCCGCTGTGACGGAAACGAACCCGGTCGGTCCATTTATTCCCTGTGAGAACAATCTTCTCGGCATTAATAACAATCACATTGTCACCACAATCCACATGAGGGGTGAAAGAAGGTTTGTGCTTACCACGCAGCATCATCGCAACACGGCTCGAAAAACGGCCCAAGGACATCCCGGTGGCATCAACCACTACCCACTCTTTCTTTGCAGTCGCCTTATTAACCGATACGGTCTTGTAACTTGTCGTATCCACTTTTATTGAGTTTTTTAAACAGTTCCAGAAAATTGTCAACACCCTAAATTGGGGTCTGCAAAAATACAATTTATTTCAAATATGCAACACGGGCTGTTCTATTTTTTTGTAATTCAGGCCTGATCCCCCTCTGAAGCATAAGGATTCAGGCTTTCTGCCCATCCAACGGGTTATTCTCCATGACAGAGCCTGTTTTTACGCAATGATCACAAAATCAGATATATAAATTAAATAGCAGCATATCAGGAGAATAGCCATTCTCCAAAGGCTGAGTCCGGGATTTATGTCATTACTTTCCGGATCGGGCTCCGGCTATCCCGATGGAGAATAACGCGTAGGGATTCAGATTAGTTAGTATAATTTGCATCGGGTTTCCGTTTTAACCCCCTGAGTCCTCCTTCAACTTGACACATTTACTTAAAACCCTATCTTTGTTACCGGTCGCCCGGATTATAACTTATAAATAGGAACATTGAAATGGGTTGTTGCTTCCGGCTGAATTCAATATTATTAATGATTTGGCTATAATGACTAAGTATTTGTCCTTCCGGATTGATGCTGCAGATCGAAAACGGTTTCATACCGGCAGCTATCTTTTTTTTCTCTCCCTGCTGGCTCTTTCCTTACCGGTAAGTTTTTTCCTGCTCAGCCTGGCCATGATCGGATTAGCCATGAACTGGATACTGGAAGGTGAATTCAGGATGAAGTGGTCCAAACTGAAGGAGAACAAGGCTCTGATGTTTTTCATGCTCATTTACCCGGTGCACCTTATTTGGATGATCAATACTTCGGATTTTGAATACGGGGTACATGACCTTCGCATCAAACTTCCGCTCCTTGTATTGCCTTTGGTAACAGGGACCAGCAATTATCTGTCTGAGAAGAAACTTCGCATCGTATTTCTTGCATTTATCACGGGTTGTTTCCTTGCTGGCATTCTTGCAGTATTCAGGTATACCGGCATCATCCATGTTAATAATCCGGATGTACGGAACATTTCGGGTTCGCTTTCACATATACGCCTGGCATTGATGGTTAATCTGGCATTTTTTCTGGCCCTTGACATGGTTAAGAAGACAGATGACAGACGATTCAGATTACTTTTAATTATCCTGGCCATCTGGTTTCTTCTGTTTCTTTTCTTTCTGAAATCCCTTACCGGCCTGGTTGTATTGCTCCTGGTTTCTATTATGATTGGATACCAGGAAGGTCGAAAATCGGGTTCTGTTTGGAAAGGGAGGCTATACAATTTTTCACTTTTTCTTCTTCCGGCCCTGGTTATATCTTATGTGATATTTGTGACTGATCGCTTTTATCCCAACACATCAGGGGAGTTTTCAGCCCTGGAATCACATACCTCAGGAGGTCTGCCTTACAGCCATGATACTACGGCAGGGGCACTTGAAAATGGCCATTACGTATGGATATACTTTTGTGAACCTGAATTGAGGCAGGCGTGGAATCTCCGTTCAGGTTTTAAGTACGACAGTCTCGATCGCCAGGGACAGGAAATACGATTCACTCTTATCAGGTATTTGACTTCAAAGGGTTTGAGGAAGGACAGAGCAGGAGTGGAAGCCCTTACCAATGAAGATGTTTGCCAGATTGAAGGTGGAATGGCTAATTACATCTATGCTGACCGGATTAGCCTGTATCCTTATATATACAGGGTAATTTGGGAAATAGATGCCTACAGGAGAGGGGAGAACCCCAGTGGCCATTCCATCACACAGCGGTTTGAATATAGCCGCGCAGCCTGGTACATTATCCGTCATCACCCGCTGTTCGGTACAGGAACAGGGGATGTTGCAGTTTCTTTTAAGGCGGCATACGATGAAATGCAATCGCAGCTTACGCAGCGCTGGAGACTTCGGGCACACAACCAGTATATTACCTTTCTTCTTACGTTCGGGCTCACAGGATTCATACTTGTAATGGCAGGATTGCTGGGCCCTGTTGTGATTCTATGGAAGAGGCTCGATCGGATTGACCTTATTTTCCTGGTTATAGCCGGGCTAAGTATGTTTAACGAAGATACACTGGAAACGCATGCCGGTGTAAGCTATGTGGCTTTTTTTATAGCGCTCCTGCTTTTCGGAAGGGAAAAGCATTTGAAAGATGACAACTATGCAGCCTGAGCAAGGCAAAAGTTTTAAGAATACGGTTGAGCATTCCCGTTTGGGAGATGCCTTCTTTCAGCGTGATGTACTAAAGGTTGCGCCTGAACTGGTTGGCAGGTTGCTGGTACGTTCTTTCCCGAACGGGACTGTAAAGAGATATATGATTCTTGAAGTTGAAGCCTACCGGGGAGAAGAAGACCTGGCCTGCCATGCCGCCAAAGGAAGGACGTCCAGGACTGAAGTGATGTATGCTCCCGGGGGAAGTATATATATCTACCTTATTTATGGAATGTACTGGATGCTGAATTTTGTTACTTCCGTTAAAGGTAACCCACAGGCAGTGCTTTTGCGGGGGATAGAGGGATTTAATGGTCCCGGTAAACTAAGCAGGGCACTTGAACTCGACAAGTCATTTTATGGGGAAAAGTTGTCACTCTCCACACGGCTTTGGGTTGAAGAATCCGGAAATAAGCCTTCAATTATTTGCACTCCACGCATAGGTATTGATTATGCAGGGCCTGAATGGAAAGGGAAATTATGGAGGTGGGTAGCAGAAAAATGAGGCAACGCCTCAGGAAAAAGCCACCAATACCACCAGAACCGTCATGATCCAAAGGAGCAGTTCTCCCCACCAGTTTCGTCTCACATGAATGAAAAAGTGAGTAAACAGGTAGGCCACTGGTACTGCCAGGGCAATTAGTATTTCAATGCCAACAGACGGGATAATGGAATAGGAAGCTACCCCAACAAAGAAAATCCAGAAGAAAAGGTTAAAGGATCGTCTCGCCAGAATTTTATTTGATTGAATTTTCCGGATCATTACCTGGCTTGATACCAGGGTAAGCAACAACAGAAATCCAAGAAATAGCCACTGTTGGCTGGATAGCTCATAGGTGTGACGAGAAATCAATGAACTGACAAATTTTTCACGGAACTCCAATACTGGTATTCCGGCAATGAGCAGCCCGGTTAGCCAGAAGATCCATGGCACAGCAAAACCGGCAATTGTAAAAAACCATTCCCTCCAGTATCCGGGTCTGAAGAGAAGCAATCCAATCCAAACCACTGGCAGAAACATGATCGATGGGCCATAGAACAGTCCGGCAATGCCAACAAAAAATGCTGACTCAAAGGGATTATAGCTGAGTTTATCAATACGATAGGTACCCAGGATTCGGCTTATTGCCATCAGGAAGAATGGCAGGGCGATGTGCAGGGGATGCAGGGAATGAAGGGTGCTGAAAGTACCGCTAACCAGGATGAAAAAGATGACCGGCATCTGCGAGCGTTCCTGGATAAAAATGTATTGTCTGTTCAGTTGCCCAACCATATATGCGGAAAGCAGGGTGAAAAGGAGTCCGAAAAGCGGGTTGAGCCAGTTTCCGTTTCCAATCAACCCGATAACCAGATCGAAGGCAGGCATGGCGGACTGGAATGGGTCTGCATGCCCGGGAAGACGGAACTCTTTAACCCAAAGCAGCAGCGTTATCAGGGGGATCAGGAAAAAGATCAGTGGTTGATTTGATCGGAAGAGACGAAGCATAATTTCAAGGTTCTCCGCAGATAATTAAAGATCAAAACCGATATCCCTTCTGAAGTAGGAGTCCTTAAATGAAACCCTGCCGGCATTTTCATAACATTGCTGCAAGGCTTCTGCCTGTGTATTGCCATACGAGGTGAGGGTGAGCACACGACCTCCGTTGGTTAGTACCTTTCCGTTTTCCATACGGGTACCGGCATGGAATACCTGGCTGCCTGAAACCTGCTCAAGCCCCTGAATCTCGAATCCTTTTGCATAATCCCCGGGATACCCTCCTGATACCATCATCACAGAAGCAACAGGACGAGGATCGATCTCCAGGTTCATTTTATGTAATTCTCCCTTGCCTGCAGCTTCGAGTAATTCAACAAAATCTGAAACAATCCGGGGCATAATGGATTCCGTTTCAGGGTCCCCCAGACGTACATTATATTCTATTACCCAGGGATCTTCACCAACCTTTATCAATCCAAAGAAGATAAACCCGGTATATGGAATGCCGTCATTTTTCAGGCCTTCCACGGTTGGGTAGATAATCCGGTCTTCAACTTTCTTTAAAAAATCCGGGGTGGCAAAGGGTACCGGTGAAACGGAACCCATCCCTCCGGTATTGGGACCGGTATCAGCTTCTCCTATGCGTTTATAGTCTTTGGCCTCCGGGAGTATCTTGTAGCTCTTCCCGTCGGTTAGCACAAAGGCAGAAAGTTCTATTCCCTGCAGAAATTCCTCGATTACGACCGTTTTACTGGCATTTCCGAATTTACCTGAGAGCATCATTTCCAGTTCTTCTTTTGCCTCCTTCAGGGAGTGGAGAATCAACACCCCTTTTCCGGCAGCCAGACCATCTGCTTTAAGAACGTAAGGAGGCTTGAGAGAGGTAAGGAACCTGAACCCGTCCTGCAGCGTGGCAGCGGTAAAACTGGCATAGGCTGCAGTTGGTATATTGTGGCGTATCATGAATTGCTTGGCAAAATCCTTGCTCCCCTCGAGCAGGGCTCCGGAACGTGAGGGACCTATCACCGGAACTGAATTAAGTGCGGGTTTTCCAAGAAAATAATCGTGGATTCCTTTTACCAGCGGATCTTCAGGACCCACAACCACTAATTCCACCTTGTTTTCAATTACAAAATCACCCAGCGCTGCGAAGTTATCACCCGCGATGGGAATATTTTTACCACAGAGGGCAGTTCCCGCATTCCCGGGAGCAATATACAGGTTGGAACAGCGCTTGCTCTGGCTGATTTTCCAGGCCAGGGCATGTTCCCTTCCACCCGATCCGATAAGCAGGATATTCATGAAATCTATTTAATATTGTTCATTGTAAACTTCCCCTTGAAGCAGCGTTCTGATAAATACTTTTCCGGGCAGGTTTATTTTATCAGGCTGTAAACTTAAGAATTATGGTTTACAAACGGGAACCCGAAACAGGATTTAAAAAAAAGACCGTGAGAAGAATCACGGTCGGGTTGATAGTCTGTCAAAGTATCTCAATAAATGAGAGTATGCCAACGGCCGTGCCGCTTTTTCCATCAGGAAAAAAGACAAATACATGATATACACCTGTTTTGGTACAGTTAAAATCAAACATGGTATATTCTTTTCCGGTGGCGGCATTCAAGGTAGAACCCATCATTCTGTTTTCATCGAAAAGCTGAAGGATTGCATTGGCGGAATTTGATTCCGAGTTGCAAACCGAGAAACGATAACGGGTGTTTTTCTTAAGTACCATGCTGAATTTGGCGGGCTGCTGTTTTTCATTCGGTTTGGCTGCAGCCAGTTCCACCTGGAAGTCCTGCAGGTAGGTGGCATCATCTCCGGAATTTCCCTTACAAAGGTCAACAAGTTCGGAGGCCGTCTGTGCTTTAATGTGAAAAGTACAAAGGATGAACAGTGCTGAGAATAGATATAAGATCTTCTTCATCTGATTCGATTTTAGCCCGGGAACTTAAAGATTAATAAGTGACTTGCGCACTTTCTCCGAAGTGGCTATAATGTTCCTGAGCAATTCCGGTGAGATTTCCACCACGCTCTTTTCATTCTGTTTAATCACCAGCATACCATCCTCCTCGACCATTTCTGGCTCTCCGGGCACTTTACTGATTTTCACGTCATTAAATAATATTTTCAATTCATCCAGGTTCTTGATTATATCGGCCACATAAGGATCCCTCTCATAATTCTTCAGGATCAGCATCAGTTCAGAAAGGATGATTTTCTGTTCCCCGATTCTCTCAGCAAGGTCAGGGTGGGGTTTATCGAGGTAGGTTGAAGTGGCGAGGTAGAATCCTTCCATCCAGGCTCCTGCAATAATAAGAGCGCTCAGGTTGCTCCTGCGGTTTTGACGGAGATAGTCGTCCATCAGGTTAAAACTATGTACCGAGATGTACATGAGGGAGTCCAGATTCTGACTGTTCTGCGCCAGGCGTTTCAGGGTGGTGAAGTCAAAGAACTGCCCCACCTTGATATTGTCGGCAAGCTTTTTAATAGAAGTGAGGTAATTGATAGTTGATCCCGATTTATTGTACATATTGAGATAACCCAGGTCGGTACCATATACCCCAAGATTAAACGCTTGCTGGTTGGCTGTGCTGAATTGCTCGATGATATCGGGATTAGACAGGTTTTTCTGGGAAAAAGGGGCACCTACCCGTTTGAGCAATGCAGCTATTTCAACGGGAGAAGCTATATTTTCAATAATATCGGAAGTTGCCTGCTTGGAAATATCCAACCCTTCATTCAGAACGGAGTCGGATACCTCCCCAAAGCCGTTCTTTTCCTGACCTGACCGGCAGGATACAACCAGGAGGGCAAGCAGGAGAAAGCAAGTAATCCTATTCATCATGACATTCATCGTTTAATTGAAATAACAAAATTACACTTTTACAGCAATTTATACAGGTCCTTACAAATTTCATGCACCGAATTCTTCTACAGAATGAATTAGCCTGTTCACCCCAAATTTTGGTTAAAACACAGCAAAAATCCTGCCATTCAGCTATTACCCGGTTTTTTCCCAAATTTCACTTTACCAATCATTTCGAGAAATTTTCTGAGCAGGTCGAAATACAGGGTAACGTAAAGGAGTATGGTATAGATCCAAATAACAGTCATGTTAAACCAATAGGTGTCATAGAAGTGACCAGCAAAATGTTTCCGCGGGGCAAAAAAGTGGGATCTTATGCTCAGGAAGCCTGAAACCCGGGGATCCTGATAAATAGGATCGTATTGTTGCACCAGATGGAAATTATATTCCAGGATTTTATTTTTTTCAAAAGCCTTTCTTACCTGGTCAGAAACACTTTCATTAAAATACCAGTCGCGCATTTGATTATAGAAATTCTTGTCCTGCTTCAGGTAAGCATTGATCTTGTTTTGTTTGCGTGTATTTGCCTCGGTGAACCGGTCGATATAGTATCCTTCCAGCAGTTCCAGGTATTTGCGGTAATCGGAGGAATGTTTGAAGGTGAAATTATCGGTTGAGAAATTCATTTCACCAGGGAATACGACCTCCGGGGCTTTTACCTGTTGGATTTTCAATTCATTTAACAATAGCGGGATATTATCTTTATGCCGGGTAATATTCTTTTTTTCTGCCAGGTCAAGATCCAGTTCATCCAGGCGCTGGCGCAATTCGGGGATATAGTAAACCTGCATGTAATCGGCATAATTCTCACTCTTTTCAAGGTCGTAAAAAGCCTTTTCGTAGCCATTATCCTTAAACTGGTGTACCATGAGAGCCTCATAGGACCATTTAGTCGGCATGATCTCGGCAATGAAGGGAACTTTATCCACACTCCCGACACTCCTGTTCAGCTTATCGAAGGGAAACATGGCTCCGCTGAGAATCATCATGGGGATCATCACCAGAGGGATGATGATATATATGGTAACAGCCGAATTAAAGCTGGCGGAAATATTCAGTCCCAGCATATTGGCGAAGGCGGATGTGGTGAAAAGTGCAAACCAGTAAACAAAGAACATTCCACGGATATCAAGCAGGCTGTTGGCGATGATCACAAAAGTAAAGGACTGAATGGCTGAGATGGTGAACAGCAGTAATATCTTGGAAAAGAGGTAGCTCGACCGGCTCAGGTTCAGAAATTGTTCCCGTTTGAGAATCTTCCGGTCTCTGAATATTTCCTCGGCACTAACGGTCAATCCCAGGAAGAGCGCAACAATGAGACTCATGAATATATATATCGGGATATTTTCATTTTCCCGGAATACATAAATGTTGGAGTTCGGGTCGGCGATATATCTGATAATATATGCCAGTATAAATGCCAGTACAGGAGCTTCGAGCATATTGAGTGCAATGTACTGGGTATTACTTACCTTCGAAAGGAAGTCGCGTTGGGTATAGATAACAAACTGCCTCAGCCAGCCCGGTATCCGGAGTGTTTTCGGAGGAGCTTCGGTAATTTTTTCCGGTTTATGCCAGGAAATTTCGCGCTGGTAAGTTTCCTCCCACCTGGTAGGTGCTATTTTACGGGTATCCGTGTAGTTTCCGAATTCGTCCACTACCCTGGCCTCTATAATATTGAAAACCAGTTCAGGATTCACATTGCCGCAGGAGGGGCATTCCCCGATCTCACTGTTTATCTGATGGTCGATCCGTTTAAAATACATGACAGCCTCCACAGGATTGCCATAGTAAATCAGGTAACCACCGGTATCCAGGATAATCATCTTATCGAACATTTTATAAATATCCGATGAGGGCTGATGGATCACCACAAAGATGAGTTTACCCTTGAGGGCCAGTTCACGGAGGAGGTCCATTACATTTTCAGAATCCCTTGAAGAGAGCCCCGAGGTTGGTTCGTCTACAAAGAGGATGGATGGCTCCCTGATCAGTTCAAGCGCGATATTGAGTCGTTTTCTTTGTCCTCCTGAAATTGTTTTATTCATCGGGGACCCTACCTTGAGATTCTTTTTATCCAGCAATCCCAGGTTGGAAAGCGTTTTATCAACAAGGCCAACCAGTTCCTCATCAGTTTTTTCACGGAAACTTTGTTTCGCACTGAAATAAAGATTCTGGAACACAGTCAGCTCTTCAATCAACAGGTCGTCCTGAGGAATTAACCCGATTACACCTTCCAGTTTTTCGGTTTCGGTGTGCAGATTCAGACCATTGATCAGAACCTCACCTCCATATGGTTTTTCAATTCCGCAGAGCACATTGAGCAGGGTTGTTTTTCCGGCACCACTGGCACCCATGATACCGATGAGTTTACCGTGTCCCTCTGCAAAACTGATATTGCGTAATCCTACATTCCCATTATGAAATCTGTATTCGAGGTTGTTTACTTCGAATGAGATCTTCTGGAACGACTTGTCGGCAAGGAAATGGGCAACAACATCACTATAATAGACCGGCTTCCCTTTAGGGAGTTTAACAGTGCTTCCGTTTGCAAAGAGGTATATTCTCTTGTTATTCAGGGCCATACCGTTGAGGAAAATATTTTCCTCCCCGGTGTATTTAAGGAAATAGAGGTCTACGCTGAGAATTCTCAGGATAATAATATTTGTATCGAGGCTCTCTGTTTGTATATGTTTCCAGCTTTTTCCGGGATCTTCACCATCATTGATTATGAGAATCGAAGAATCATCGAACTGGTCGGGTTCTGTATTGATTACAAAATCATAGATTGAACGAAACTCTTCCTTTCCGATCTTGAAAACTTCGGCCACTGTGTTGATGATAGCCATTCGTTGTTCAGTGAATTTCCGGTCGGTATTCACCAATTCGAAAAGACGAAGCAGTACAATGACTTTCTGGTTCTGGGTAAGGGTCTTGTTGATTTTTTTACACAGACCGAGAATCCGTACTGAGTCTTTTACTGATGTGAGTTTCTGTTTTTTCTGGTTATCCTCAGTCCCGTTTGATGAGGAACTTTCCAGTTCGGCATGCTGCTCAAAAAAGGCATAATATTCCTTTACCTTATCCTCAGTGAGTTGCTGAATAAGGAAGTTTTTTATGTATTCGATCTCGTTGCTTTCAACGCCTTCATCCTGTTTCGCAATAATGGCGAACAGTTGCATCAATGCTCTTAATATTTCTTCACTCATATCAGGCTTGTGTTAAAAAAGTGTGGGAGTGAGGGGGGATACCCGGACGAATTTTTTCCCGGCTATGTAAATTTACAAAAAACCATTCACTCACACGTTATAACGAGCACTACAGACCTTTGAAACTCTTCCGTTACAAAAACCGGAATTTGAATTTTCACTGATCCTTAGACTGAGAATAAAGCAGTCTGTTTTGAATCATGCAGGGTAAATCTATCAATGCGCGTATGGGATCTGTTCAAAAGGCAGATCAACGATATCGGCATATTCATTACCGGCTTCAGCCATATCCTCATCATCTTCGGGATAGTGCCATTTTACAAGCACACTTTTTCCAGATTTATGCATCTCCTCAAGTGCCATCAGCACATCGAGGATCATTTTAGACGAAGCGGTATTGAAATAGGTGAGTTTGAAGTTGAAAACCGTCTTATCAGCAGGACTCTGGGCATAGCGTTCGAGCCAATCGATGATAGGGCCGTAGAAGGAAGCCACATCTTCGGGACGTGAACGCCCGGAGATCTCGAGTATATTTGCACCTCCATCCAGAATCACATGGGGAGTGTCCTCTGTACCAGCAATTTTAATTGTTTCCATAGTCGGTATGAGTTAGAGGATTCTTGAAATAGAAGAAGTCATCAGAAAGAAGGATGTTTTCTCGTCCATACGGAGGAACTCATAAGAGAGTTTCCGGCCGGTCTTTCTTGCAATATCGATGAATCCGAGTCCGGCACCTCCTTTTTCCGAGAGACGACCTTCTTTCATTTGTTTTTTATACAGTTCGTTGAGCTCCTTTATCAAGGCTGTTGATATGTTCCAGCATTTTCTTCATCTCGTCAACGCGAGCATTTTCGATCATGTTCCCGGTTGTAACCGAGTACTTATCATCGCTCTTGCCACCAGGAAAATTCCCTCGGCCGGCATAAACATTATCATAACCTGGAATTTCATCGGCATGCTTACTGATGTTTTGAAGGCATTCTACCATTACATGAAACACCTTACGCTGCACTGCATTCGATTCTTCTTCCTTACTCATGTTTGTTTCAGTAAGGGTGGTAAAAGCCTTGGTAAGCTGGTGGGTAACTTCTCCCTCGTATACCAGGGTAATCTCATGCGTTTTCATGGACTTGTAGAACTCATATACAAATTCCAGAAATCCTTTTGAGTCTTTTGTGACTGTCATAGGGTTATCAGTTTAGTTTAACATTGATTTACTTATCTAAAAGTCTTCTATTTCTTACTGAGGTCAGAACTCAATCCCGATCAATAACACATCATCGATTTGTTTTGTTCCCTGTTTCCAGGTCTCAAAATCATTTTCGAAGTATTCATTAAATTCGGGCATGGTGAATTTATTGTTGGCGAGTATTGCTTCCCGAATCCTTGCAGGGCCATATTTTCTTTTTTCAGGTCCGCCAAGTTGGTCAGGCAATCCATCGGAAAAGAAAAATATCTTGTCACCTTTTTCCACATGCAATGTATTGTTGACAAAGTCCACTTCAGGCTTGTTTCCCAGCGGAATTCCACCGATGGGTTTCCGGTCTCCCTTATATTCGGTAAGTTCACCGTTTCTGATGAAATACAACGGGCGGTGGGCGCCGGCAAACTGCACCTCCTTTTTCTTCAGGTTGATCTTGATGAATGCAATGTCCATTCCGTCTCTTCCTTCGGCATTTGCGCGATCCTGCTTGAGTGTGGCACGAACACTCAGATGAAGCATATCGAGCACGTGCGAAGCATCAACCTCCTGTTCGCGGTCTACTATGTTATTAAGCAGGAAGTATCCCACGAAGGACAGCATGGCCCCCGGCACACCGTGGCCTGTACAATCCACAACAGCGATATAAATGTTATCATCCTTATGGAAGAACCAGGGGAAATCACCACTTACCACATCACGTGGCTTATAATAAATAAATGATTCCGGCAGGAACTCGCGAATAAGATGATTATCTGGCAGAATGGCTTTTTGGATCCGTTTGGCATAATTGATGGAATCCTCAATCTTTTTATTCTTTTCCTGGATTTCCATCTCGATCCGTTTGGCTTCAGTAATATCATGGCCAACAAAAAGGATAGTCTCCAGTTCATTTTCATTGAACTCGGGGATTGCATCAATGCTCATGATGCGCTCACTGAGCTTTCCTCCAAACATCACCGGCAGGTGCAATTCGGTAATAGTCTTCTGAGGTTTCGATTTGACCTGCTTAATTGTCTGATCGAAATAGGCATACAGACCCTCAAATAATTCTACCTCCGAAAGGGTTTTGTTCATTACATCTTTGGGAGAAAGTCCAATATAATCCTCAATAACTGCATTTGCATAAAAGAACTGACCCGAGGTACTTAAGCGAATAATCATATCGAGTGAGTTCTCGGAGAGGGACTGCATTTTACTCTTCATGCGTTCCTCTTTTTCTGCTTTTTTCCTGGCAGTTACATCCTGTGAGTTAAAGATTATACCCTCAATAGCGGGGTCGTGCAACAGATTGCGACCTACTGTTTCAATAAAGATCTTTTCCCCGTCTTTTTTCATGTAGGTATATTGGAGTGCCCTGGGCTCTTCCGGCTTCTCCAGTATTTCATTGAACAGACTCCTGAGTTCCGTTTCACCCCGACGGGTTAGCCTGTCAATATCCTTACCCTTCATCATCTCACCCTGCGTGTATCCGAAAATCTTGGTAACAGATGGGCTTATATACTTCAGTACCATCTTCTCATCATAGATCGAAATAATTTCCGAGGCATTTTCCAGCAGGGAGTGAAGTCGCTTCTGTGCATTTTCAACTTCGATGATCTGTGTTTCAAGTTTCTCATTAGACCGCTGCAGTTCCTCCTGTGTAGCTCGCATTTCCTCGGCACTCTGGCGAAGTTGTTCCTCATTCACCTGGAGTTCGGTCGTCATTTTCTGTGCTTCAAGCAGGAGCTTTTCGGTGCGTTGATTTACGCGCAGGTTGAAAATGGTACGGG
>JAXLTS010000003.1:0-217476 GCA_046329925.1 Bacteroidales bacterium | reverse complement strand
TCCATTCAGATTTTTTATCAGCAGCAATTTTTCAGGAGTGATATTACCTGGTTTTAAAAATCCGTGAGCCTTGGAGGCTCTCGAGCCGGAGGGGATATCTCCTCCCAGGTAGCGTGAGGTGAGAAGTCCCTGTGCCAGCGGAGAGAATGGAATACAACCAATTCCTTCTGATTCGAGCACATTAAGGAGTCCGCCTTCAACCCAGCGATCCAGCATGGAATAGCGTGGTTGGTGGATCAGACAGGGAGTACCTGATTTTTTGAGTATCTGGCTGGCCTTAAGTGTCAGGTCTGCCGGGTAATTCGATATTCCCGCATAAAGTGCCTTACCCTGGCGTACAATGTGATCCAGAGCTGCCATAGTCTCCTCCAGAGGAGTTTCCGGGTCCGGCCGGTGGTGATAAAAAATATCCACATAATCCAGTTTCATGCGCCGCAGGCTTTGGTCAAGGCTGGATACAAGGTATTTTCTTGAACCGAAATCCCCATAGGGCCCTGGCCACATAAGATAGCCGGCTTTGGTGGAAATGATCAGCTCATCGCGATAGCCGGCAAAATCCTGCTTCAATATCTTTCCGAAGTTTTCCTCTGCTGCTCCTGGCGGTGGCCCGTAGTTATTAGCCAGGTCAAAATGGGTGACACCATGGTCAAATGCATACCTGAGAATCTTTTGGCAGTTTTCAAATTCATCAACATGACCAAAATTGTGCCAAAGTCCCAACGATAAAAGCGGAAGATTGATACCGCTCCTGCCGCAACGACGATAGCTCATTGATCCATACCTGGTATCGGAGGCTACATATTCCATAATCCACAAATCAGTTAAGAATAATTCTTACTTCCCGGGCGGTAAATTTAGTTTTTTGTTTTGTATATCCCGCCTAAGGTTCCAAACACTGGAAATTCACTGCCATTCACAACGAAGGGTGATTATTCCATTCTTAGTAAGATGCATGGCAGGTGAAATCCTTGAGCCCTGTTCTTCACGCAGGGAACTTGTGTAAACCGCTGCAGGATGGAACCGTCCCCATAGGATTTCGAAATCGACTGGCCTGCCTGATATGTTTCTTAACCTTATCATCATGGCCTTCTTATCCTCCGATAGTGTGAATGAGCTGACAAACACTTCCTGTGAACTAAGTGTAAACAAGGGCGACAAACTTTTGCCTGCATTACTTCTGCGCACTACCAGGGGAAACCCTGCCTCCAATCCGGCTCGCTCTGCTTCCTGCTGTAGAAAAGGACCATGCGGGTGCAGTGAGTAGTTCAGCACGATTGGTCCCTCCTGGGTAGCTTTGTAGTTGGTGTGCCAGTAGTTATTCAGGACAAAGGACCAGATAACCGGTGAATTGTCTGCTTTATCAAGCCACCCGCCAGGGCCGGAGTTATGAGTTTGTTCGTTGGAAATCTTCCCTGCTTCAATGAGAGGGGCCTCGTTAACAGTGACTGTTAATCCCACCTCCAGGTTCGAAATATCAGCCCAGCGCTGTACTGAAAAAAAATCCCGACATGAACCGGGCAATTGATCAATATCCGGGATAACTGTACCCCAGCCAAGATCAAAGCGATGAACAGTTTTCTGAAGATTTACCGGGAATCCGAAATAGAAAGCTTCTTTGGTAAAAACAGCCTTCTTATCGATGGTATTTTTAATGTCGATCCGTCGCAAACTCTTGTATAAAGTAACCTCACGTGTAAGACTGTCATTTCCCTCAGTTGCCGAGGTAATGCGGAGGGTGGAGAGAACCGGTCCGTCCTCCGCCCGGGCAATTGTGCAGGGCGAATGAAAAAAAGACTCAGGAGGGTACAGGCCCTGCTGATAGGTCCAGCTGTTCAACCCACCTGCCTCTGCAGTACCGGCAAATTCCAGCTTACAGGTTTTATCAGCAAGAGATATGATGGATCCGTTGTCGGGACTTACTTTGAGCGACAGGTAATCATTCGACAATTCTGTCGGGTTGACCTGCTTTGGACTTGTTGTCCGGGTCTTCTGCTGGTTCAGCCTGTATTTTCTGGAACCAAGCGGTGGAATATCAGATGCCAGAAATGCTAGTTCTCCACTCGAAAGAATCTGTGTGGGAACGGGAGTGCCATCCAGCTCTGTTATGATATATGAATCCTTGGCGGAAGGAATTTTCCACCGCACCACGTCGGATCTTGGCCAGGACAAGGTGTTTATCACTTCCAAAAGATCTGTGTTATCCTGGTCATCCAGGATACTGTCCATTATTAAATGTGATTGCTCATCAGCCTGCAGGGCAAATCCTTGTTTGATGGCCCATTGTTGTATTACGCCTATATTTTCGGGTTCACTGATGCTATTGTATGCACCCCAGGTGTGCTCATCGAACAGGTGGACATTTTTCCATGCCTCGAAGAACTTATCATGGGCTGTTTTCTTTTCCAGGATGGCAGCCAGGTTTTCTGCCTGCGTAAGACGTTCGGAACTCCTCCTAACAAGGCCAAGTTCCGCGGCAGAAGAGAGTGCTCCGTCTTCCCAGTAAGGTGTAAAATCGCCGGAAGCAGATGGTAGCACAGTTCCCCATTTAGCTTCAAATTCACGAAACATGGCCTCTGATGTGGAAATGATAAGCCGTGGGCTGGCATACCTTTCATTCCAGGAACGGACAAATCCTGACAAGGTGCTATCCGTCGGACCATTATCGGAATAAACAGTGTACCTTATCTGAACCATGTTGTACGGATAGCATTGATTATTCAAATCATCCAGGTAATTGAACAGTTTCTGGGAGAATTCAGGATTAGTTGAAATATGAGTGGTATAGTGGAACATTGAATATCCCTTGCCGGCCATCCAGAAAAGGATTTTTTCCTCACCCGAGGGAGAAACCCACCAGAAGGGACGGTCTCCCCAGGCTTCGGTGGAATGCCCGATTCGATCGGAATTGTTGGGTCCGCTGCTAAAATACCTGACACCTGCCTGTGCCAGGGCTGGTACAATATTCCAACTGAAACCGGGAATGTCGGATACCATGGCAGATGCCAGCGGAATATTGTATTTTTTGGAGAGGCTGGTTGCATATTCTGTAAGACGCATAAGTTCCTCCGGCCTGCAGATTCCGGTAAGGGCATTGGTATACAAAGCCTGCAGCCCTATACTGCCTTCCTGAACATCCTGTATGAATTCTTCACGTTCCTCTGTTGAGCATATTTTCAAAAATTCTTCCACGGCCCACATGATTTCCACATTCCATTTGAACCGGGCCTCCTCAGGGAATTTTTTGGTTTGCTTGATAAGACGCATGGCTTCCCTGATATTCCTGATCTGAAGCTGCAGGATATTGGTTTGCAGATCTGTATAGCCAATATCATTATGTGAATGATGCAAGAGGTAAATATCCTTTTGCCTGACAGGTCTGAGAAGTACATCCTGGAAAACTTTCTCATGGTTGTTTATGGATACAGCCATGCGAAGACTGGTGTCCTTTGTAACAAGGGGAACCGGCACATCCACAATGTTTATCCCCAGGTGCAAGGGGGTTGATATCTGGTTTCCGGTTCCGTATCGGATCACTGCGTTTCCTTCGCGCTGAGGATAATCGAGGGCTACCCGGATCACCTGCATCGCCTGGCCTTCGTTTTTCAGGATGCAGGGAAGGGGTCTGCAATCCGCTGTTTCATGCAGGCTATGAGTAAAAGTCATAAACCAGTCCCCATCATCCTGTTTTCTTCCTGTTACCGTTATCTGGAGAGGCTTCCCTTTTGTCAGTGCTGTAGCCGGTGCTTGCAGGCAAAAGTATCCGAATGCATCCCGGACATGATCGATCCATACATGCTGGTAGGATAATATGAAACCCTTCTTTCCTTTTATCACCCAATTGGATGTGTCACAGCCGGGATGGGTGACGATGGTAAGGATGTATTCACCATTGATTTTTACATCATAATACCGGTCTGCGTCAGAAGTACCTGTTGAAAAGCCACCAATCCATAAAAAATAAGCTTCACTGCCTGCAAAATCTTCTGGTACAGCATCTGTGGCCCAGCTTATAGACATCTCTCCCGTAGTATTCCGGGTTAACAGGCTTTTGTTTGCATAGGGATGGAAAGAATGATATTGTATAATTTCCCCTGAAATGGTATGTCCATAGCCACTCAGGAAAGGTCCTGCAAACTGATTTTCAGTCAAATTCTGCCCTGTGAGGATAGTTGCGAACACGATCCCCGTTAGAAAAGTCATTAGTCTTCGCATACTAATTACTGTTATAAGCCTGATTTTGTTTAAGGATGCCGCCAGCAATATCAATCTCATCCTGTGGGATGGGAAGAAATTCATTTTTATTCTTCTGGAAAGCCGGAATATAATCTGTAACATTTACCCATCCAATGGTTGGACTACTCCAGCGCACCAAATCGTGAAAGCGCCGGGCTTCAAATCCAAACTCGCACCTGCGCTCATGGATCAGGGCCTGTCCTTTATCCATCGGCAGATCAGAAGGTGGCAGTCCCACACGCTCACGAACCTTATTGATCCAGGGGTAAGGGTCTCCGCCGGTCCAGTGAAGGCATTCGGCATACATGAGCAAAACATCGGCATATCGGAAAACCCTGAAATTATTTGGAGAAGTGGCATCCGATGGCTTGTACCAGATGGGATATACCGTTTTTTTTACATTGTATCCGGTCTGCGGTGCATCCCTGCTCGGGTCATATGCCTTCATGTAGAAGCGTGTACCAGGACGATAATCAAGAATATCCCCATTCAGCCATACGGAGGCATGCCTTCGAAGATCCCCGGGCTCGAACTCCTTTACAAAGGCTTCACTTGGCACCAGGTTATCATATCCGATTCCCAATGGTTCGGAATTCAAAAATATGTCACGCTGTGTACCTGCATTACCCCAGCCCAGCCACGGACCGCCGCTGAATCCTGCAATATATTCATTACATTGAATCTCGAAAACTGATTCAGCATTGTTTTCACCTCCATAACCATCGAGAGGTATCGGACTGAACAGAGAGAGCCAGCAATTATAAATATTGCTACTGTCGTATAATACCGGCTTCAGAAGTGAGTATTCACCGGATTGAATGACTGAATCAAGTTGCTGTTTTGCCTCGGCCCATCGTTCCTGGTAAAGATAAGCCTTCCCTAAAAGGGTTTGCGCTGCACCCCGGGTTGCCCGGCCCAGGTCTGCAGTATCGTATTCACTTCTGAGTGGTAAATTGGGGATTGCCAGCATAAGATCTTCCTCTACCTGCTTCCATATTAAATTTTTGGAAACTTTGGGCTGACTGGTCTCATTTGCCTGCAGCACCCTGTTGACCAATGGTGCGTCTCCAAAGGTGGTAACTATATGCCAGTTGTAGAAGGCTCTCAGAAAATAGGCCTCTGCCAGGATTCTTTGCTTGAGTTTGTTATCCATTGATATCATTGGGACTTTCTCCAGCACCAGATTACAGCGGAAAACTCCGCGGTACATAATGGTCCAAAGATCCTGCACCCGGCTATTGGCTGCACTGAATGCCTGCAGATTATCGAATGCCGGATTTTCTGTCTCAGCATCATCAGAAGCACCATCATAAAACATCCAGTAATAGACCCCATAAAACTCAGACCAGCGCAATGGATCGTAGGCTGAAGTGAGAGCAGCCAGTGCATGCTCCTGTGTTTTATAGTAGTTCTCGTCGGTTGGATTGTTATGAGGTTGTATATCCAGAAAGGCTTCGGTGCAAGCCATTAACAGGAAAAAGATCACAGGTATGACTATTATTTTCTTCATACACCGTCCTTTCAGAAATGGATATGGAATCCCATCAGGAATGTCTTATACTGTGGGTATTTGCTGGTATCTATATTATTCAGTTGAAGGGCTTCCCCTCCATATCCGGTTGGGCTGATCGGTCCAAATTCCGGATCATAACCGGGGTAACGGGTAAACGTAAAGAAATTTTCCAACGCTACATAGATACGTAAATCATGAGTATATAGCTTTTGAAGAATTTTTTTCTGAAAAGAGTATCCTAATTCCAGGTGTTTAATACGCAGATATGAACCATCATCTATCCACCTGTCGGAAATACGGTCATTTTGATTCATATCATCCCTGACAAGACGTGAAATACTTGTAGATGTATTTCCGGGCCTCCAGTAATCAAAAACATCCGACATTTTGTTTCTGTCAATGCAATAGGGTAGGTTGCTGGGCGACTGCAATCTGCGACGTGTTTCGTTGTAAATATCTGCACCCTTCACACCCTGCAAAGTAATATTGATATCGAAAGGGCCATAGGAAAAATCAATACTTCCTCCATAAATAAAGTCCGGAATAGATTTACCGATAACAGTGCGGTCTTCGGGTGTAATGCTTCCATCTTTGTAAACATCATTAAAGCGGATATCCCCGGGTTGAGTGTCCAGGCTGTCGGCTGTCTGTACTGCATGGCTGCGTATTTCGTCCCTGGTTTGAAAAATACCTTCAGAAACATACCCGTAAAAACTGCCCAGCGGGTAACCTTCCATGGTAATTGTTTCCCCATTATCACCTCCGGTAATAATATTCCCGCCAAGATCGATCACTTTGTTTTTTATGGTTGCAAAATTCGCATTAATAAGAAGGGAGGCTCTGTTCCATGAATTTCTAAAACTTACAGAAAATTCAACTCCCTGATTCATGATTTTACCCACATTGAGATATGGTTCCGCAAAGCCCTGAAGATACCCGCTGAGCCCTGAAAGTGGAACTTTTACAAGCATTCCGCTTGTAAGCCGGTAATAGTAGTCAGCCGTGATCATGATTTTATTGTCGAATAATCCCAAATCAATACCGGCGTCCGATTGAATATTCGATTCCCAATGAATTTCTTTGTTTCCGTATTGTTGCAGGGGCGTTCCTCCGAAGTAGGTTACCTGTCCGGGCCCGAATACATAAAAAGAACGGGTAGAGGTGATTTCGGAGGCATACCCATAATTACCGATCTCCTGGTTTCCTGAAATACCCCAGCCACCGCGGATCTTCATGAAATTAATAATTGGTAGGGAATAAAATGGTTCTTCACTTATTTTCCATCCGGCTGAAAATGAGGGGAACCAGGCGAAAAGATTTGTTTCAGAGAAGCGTGACGATCCATCCATACGAAGGCTTGTGGTGAATAGATACCTTTCTTTAAATGCATAATTTGCCCTTCCCAGGTAAGAAAGCAACCTCCACTCCTGAACGTCCTCCTCAATCATTACGCCATCCCTGTCGGAATTAATGATCACTTCATCCGGCGAACTGACATTGGTCGCACTGGCCGAGAGTCCTCTGCTGTAATAGGATTGAGCTGAATGTCCCAGGACCAGGTTAAACTGGTGGTCAGTAAAAGTTTTTGAGATTTTAAACAGGTTTTCTATAAGCCACACAGGTTTCCTCACTGAGTTCTGATAAAGTTTAGAAACGGAATTACCCCGTATACTTGCTTCTCCATCACTCCCAAGGTCGTACACAGGTCCGAACTCATGGCTGTAATTCATGGAGAAATCACCTGAAAGATTCGTCTGGAAAGTCAGCCAGGGAGTAAAATCATAAGCTGCATAGATACCGCCAAATATCCGGCTGATACGGTTATGTTTTTCACGCAGCAGGTTTTCTGCAAGGACATTCGTACTGTTATTATTCCCGGTGGTTTTTTCTGAGGGACCGGCAAATCCCCCACGATTCAGTGGATCGTAGACCGGCATAATCGGAGCTGATTCCAGTGCTGCCCCGAGGGTGTTGTTTTCAAGTTGCTGACTTAATTGACTTATATGTAATGATTCACCCAGTCGAAATCGTTTAAGCTGGAAGTCCGCATTGGCTGTCAGCGTCAGTCGCTGATAACCTGTTCCACGCATTATCCCCTCCTGATTAAAGTACCCCGAGGCTATGTAGAAGTTGTGATGGATACCTCCCCCGGAAAAATTGAGGTGATAATTCTGAAGCCGGCCTTTTCTGGTCACAAGATCTTGCCAGTCGTTATTGCGTTTTATGTTTTCCAGCTTTGAATAAGCAGCCGGAAGCATAACAGGATCAGGTCCTCCATGAATATACATTGAATCAAGAAAGCGCAGGTAGCCGTTATTATCAAGTATATCCAGTTTTTTCTGAAGGCTTGTAACTCCCTGATAACTGCTGAATCCAATCTTTGTCTTACCCGCAGTTTTGCCCCGCCGGGTATTAACCATGATAATCCCGTTGGCCCCACGCGAGCCATAAATAGCAGTGGCAGAAGCATCTTTCAGAATTTCTACTGATTCAATATCGTTGGGATTTATCGCATTGAGAGGGTTGTTATCCACCCAGGGTGCCACCTCATTAACAAAGGGAATCCCATCTATTACATAGAGAGGTTCAGAGTTATTTACCGTGCCTATACCCCGGATCTTCACTGAAACAGGAGCACCAGGCCGACCCGAACTACTCGTGACATAAACACCGGATGCTTTCCCATGCAGCGCCAAATCGACCCCTGCAACTGGTAAGTTATTTAGTTCTATGCCGTCAATAGTACTGATGGCCCCGGTAAGATCACCTTTTCTGAGTTCCCCATAACCAATAACAACCACTTCTTCCAGGGGCAACAGATCAGGCTCGAGTCCTATTTCAAGAAATTCATTTCCGCGGGCCCTGATTTTACGCATGAGATAACCAATGCTTGAAATAGTTATTTCCTGTTCCTTGTTATCAGTAACAAGTTGAAAATTTCCCTCTGCATCGCTGGCTGTACCCTTCCCTGTTTTTTGAATGATAATATTGACACCAGGCAGCGGCAATTCTGTATTCACATCAAATACACGACCCTGCAACCGGATCTCATTGCCGAATCTTCCTGCAACAGGAATCCCATTCTCTGGTAGCTTTAGTTCATTGATTTCTGATTCGCCTTCCTCATGAAAGCGCAATATTAGTTTTCGTGAAGGAACCAGCAATATTTGTTTTCCTGCAGTCCTGTACTCGATCCGGGATCCCCTGAAAAGATTTTCAAGGAGTTCGTTAAAAGGAATTGCCGTGAATTTGCCTGTTACTGTTTTATCAAGATTGACCTTGTCATTGCTGTAGAAAAAGCGATACTCCGATTTTTTTTCAATCAAGAAAAGGACTTCGCCAAGGGGTACTTTGGTGAATTCCAGCGATATGGTGTCAGTTTGAGCATGAAGGCCTGAAAAATTCAGGTGTAGCAGAATAAATCCAGACAGAAAAGCGACTCTCCACAACATGCAGCTCAGTAGTAAGGCGTAGTTGTGGTAAATTTAGCCAGAAAATCCTAAAGAATACAAAAGTTCTTAGAACATACTCAGGATGTGAGCATGTGTTACAAGACACTACGGACCTCCCGATCTTGTTATCAGGAAGTTTCAGCAACAAATCAAATCCGTTTTTTACGGATCGTGATCAGGTTGCCATCTCGCTTATATGTGATATCAATCGATTCAGAAAGGAGATCAAGCACCTGCTCAATGCTCTCATTTTGAATGGTTGCAGTAAAATGAAGGGAAAGCAGGTCTGTATCCGGCACTTTGAACCGGCAACCGTACCAGTGCTCCATCTTCCTGAGCACAAATCCAAGGGAGTCATTTCTGAATTTCAACTGGTTGTTGTGCCAGCTGCTTATCTGCTCCGAATTGACTTCTCTTACGGTTACCTTTTTATCGGAAGGTGTAAAAACAACCTGTTGACCCGGAACAATATCGATGGGGGGGTTGTGTGGATCTGAATATTCAATTTTACCTGATTCAAGGGTAGTTTCAATGGCATTTTCTCCTGGATACGCCAGCAGATTGAACCGTGTTCCCAAAACACGAATGCGGACTTCTGAGGCATGGACTATAAAAGGATGATCGGCATCCGGCTGAACTGCAAAAAATGCCTCCCCCTTCAGATTTACTTCCCTTAGTTTTTTACCGAACCTGCTGCTGTAGTCCAACCGGGATCCGGCATTGAGCCATACCGTAGAACCATCGGGTAATATAGCCTGCATCCGCTGATTACCAGGCGACTGCACTGTTATTTCGCGTACACCAAAACGAATGGTAAGCATATAGGCAAGTCCGGCTACCAATACAAAAGGTATTATCACGGCTGCAACCCTCATCCATCTCTTTTGGATTTTTGGAATTCCAAACCGGTGGGTATTTGACTTTAATGAGCTAACATTCAGTTGTTTATGTATCGCATTTAAACTTTTCTCTGCATCAAACTCACTCGCGTTGCCGGGAGTTCCTTCAAGCCGTTCCCAATACTCACCCAGAAATGCATGCAATTCCTCCTCCGGAACCTCACGGTTCAGGTAATCCTGTACCTCCTCCTGCTCTCTCGGTGAAAGTTTGTCCTTCAGTAGATTAGCAATTAAATCGTTGTTCAGATTCTGATTCATTTATTCTTTAAATTCTCCTATTTCTTCTCTATTATATACATATGTATTCCCTGTAACCCTTATTTAAGCAGCGACAAAAGATGAAAAATTTATAAGGATCAGGCAAACAGTTACCAGTGCAGACTCCTTTTTCAATTCCTCACGGATCTGTTTCAGGGCCTGGGATATCTGCACTTCAATGGTCTTAACAGAAAGATTCAGGGTATCTGCAATTTCCTGGTATGAAAGCCCGTCCCTTCTGCTCAACAGGAAAACTTCACGCCTGCGGGCCGGGAGTTTATTGATGGCGGTATCAATTTGTTCGCGCGTATCTGTGTAAAAGATCAATTCTTCGGTATTGTTATCCAGAATGGAATGCATATAGGCAGACTGCCTTGCGTATTCCAATTCGTATTTTCGATGATTGATAAGGTTAATCACTGAATTTCTGGCGATAGTAAACAAATACCAGCTAAAGGAGAGATCGGGGCGGAGATTATTCCTGTTTTCCCATATTTTGATAAAAACTTCCTGAACTATACTTTCGGCTTCCTCTCTGGAGCGAAGCAGTCCAAAGCAAAATCCGAAAACCCTTTTGCTGTAGCGATGGTACAGTTCATCAAAAGCCTTGAGGTCTCCCGCAAGAAGCTTATTCACCAGTATCTGGTCATATTGCCGCTGATCCAATGCCATCCGACAGGTAGTTGAACTCCATTGCAAATATAAGAAACTCCTTCTGCCGGAAATGGGTATTGGAAAAAATATAGCAAATTGTAATGAGCACTATAGGTTGATAGGTTTCCAGGAGAACCATCCTGGCCAGTGATACCCGTTTATACTTAACCGATTCATTACCTCCACCTGTTAGCGACAAACCGTGGAAAGCTGGTTGTTGGTAAAAGCTGTGGGTTCCTGCCTGAAAATAGGTAATTTTACAGGAAACAATCAAGAATGTGCAGGTGATGAAAAAAAATGACATATACGCATCATGCTTTGGAATAATCAGGCGGTCAATGCTATTATTTATTGTCATGGTGGCTTTGGTCTTTACAGGCTGTAAAAAGGAGGGGAGTGCCGTTTTGAATGTATACCTTACTGATGCCCCGGTACTTGGTCTGGATGCTGTTTACCTGGACTTGCAGGCAGTGGAAGTAAACAGATCAGCCAAGGAAACAGAGAAGGGTTGGAAGTCCCTGACCATTACTAACCGCGGAGCGTTTGATCTGCTCAGCTATGTGAATGGCAAGGATACATTGCTTGCGACTGGCACTTTTTCTCCGGGAAAATTATCACAGATCAGGCTGATTCCCGGACCTGACAACCGGGTGGTGGAAGCAGGGAAAAATTATACTTTATCCGTAACATCCGTACTGGTGAACGGGATCAGGATGGAGATGCCCCTTGAACTTGAAGCTGATAAAGTCTATGATATATGGGTGGATTTGGATGCATCGCGTTCATTAGTCCGTAAACCCAACAATCAGTTCACCCTGGAGCCGGTGTCACGTGTTTTTACAATAACAGGTACAGGTTCAATCCACGGCACTATAAACCCACCCTCCGGGAATATTTATGTACAATTGGTAGGCGGATCGGATACGCTTGGAACAATCCCTGATGAGAACGGTGAATTTCTGGTACGCGGAATTCAACCCGGCAACTGGTCATTTATAATACTGGGACCAGGCACAGGTGATGGATCCAATATGCAGGGTGTAACTGTTATTGGTAATGAAATAAGCGAAATGGGTATTATTAACCTGCCAGCAGACCTATAAACGCCAGGCTTTCTGTTGCAAATCAGCGCCAGGTCTCGAATTTTTAAATTCATGACGTTTGTTGGTTGCACGAATTTTCTCTGATTCTCCCTGAGATTTCCTCATTAACCTCTTCCTGACTTACTATAATGAACCCAAACACCAGCGTGACCAGGTTAAGTATGAACCTGGTCTTCCTGGCATTTTCATAGATGCAACTGGGAACAAGAATGACCGGTTGCCTGTTTATCAATAACCCATCATCACTTCAACCTTATATTCCTTCCCTGCTTCCCCTGCAGGTATAAGGTTACCCTCAACAATGGTTCCGTTTACCCTGATCTGGGCAACACCCTTCATTACTCCGTGCGGGTTATTTATATGTATTGAATACCGGGCTCCACGGTAAGTCCTGTTAACCGTAAATTCCTTCCAATCTCCGGGGATACAGGGGTCTACAATAATGCCATGGTAATCAGGACGAATTCCAAGGATATACTGCGAAACAGCATACATATTCCATGCTGCTGTACCGGTAAGCCAGGAATTCTTGGCTTCCCCAGGTTTCCAGGCGTCCTTGCCGGCAATCATCTGGGAATAGATATATGGCTCAGTCCTGTGAAGATCGCTGATTTCTTCCAGGTAGGACGGGGCAATTTTTGAATAGTATTCAAATGCTCTGTCGCCTCGTCCAACAAGAGTTTCAGCGATCATTATCCATGGATTGTTATGACAGAATATTCCCGCATTTTCTTTATAGCCCGGGGGGTATGTACTGATCTCTCCCTTCTCAACATGGTAGTAACTGAAGGCAGGATTGTTCAACACAATACCATAGGGGCAATCAAGGTATTTTTTCACCGAATCGAGCGCCTTGAGCGCCTTTCCGTCGTTAACACCGATTCCGGCCATAATGCAGAAGCCCTGGGATTCAATGAAAATTTTTCCTTCTTCACATTCATTGCTTCCTACTTTCTTTCCATAGAAATCATATGCCCGCAGGAACCAGTTTCCATCCCAACCGTGTTCCTCAACGGCTTTCCTCATGGAGGCAACATGTTTGCGGGCGCGTTCTGCTTCCTTCTCATTCTTCATAAAATCAGCAATACGCGCATATTCTTCCCCATAAAGGACAAACATTCCTCCGATAAAAATGGATTCTGCAACACCGCCTTTTTGATTTTCAGTTGTCTGGAATGATTCATCCGGATTCTTCGAAAAGCAGTTCAGGTTGAGACAATCGTTCCAGTCTGCGCGGCCAATCAGCGGTAGTTTATGTGGTCCCAGGTTATTGATAACATGATCGAACGACCTCTTAAGGTGCTCCATCAGGCTGGCTGCATTTGCCGGATTATTGTCGAAGGGAACCTGTTCATTCAGGATTCCCCAGTCGCCAGTTTCCTTGATGTAGGCTGAAGTACCTAGGATCAGCCAGAGTGGATCGTCATTAAAGTTACCACCGATCTCATTGTTGCCACGCTTGGTAAGTGGCTGGTACTGGTGATAAGCTCCACCATCTTCAAATTGTGTGGAGGCAATATCGATAATCCGCTGACGGGCACGGGCAGGTGCCTGGTGAACAAACCCGATCAGATCCTGGTTGGAATCCCTGAATCCAAGACCTCTGCCGATGCCTGATTCAAAATAGGAGGCACTTCTGGACATATTAAATGTAACCATGCACTGATACTGATTCCAAATGTTTACCATCCGGTCCAGCTTAGGATCATGGCTCTTTACTTCAAATATGGAGAGCAGGTCCGACCAGAATTTTCGCAACTCTGCGAATGCTTTTTCTACTCCATCAATGTTCTCATATTTTTTTATGAGTAGTTCAGCAGGTTTTTTATTGATTACTCCCTTACTTTCCCATTTTTCTGTTTCTGGATTCTCTACATATCCCAAAAGGAAGATAATGTCTTTTTTCTCTCCCGGTTTCAGTTCAATGTCAAGCTGAAATGATGAAACAGGCGACCAGCCGTGCGCTACGCTGTTCCTCGATTTCCCATTGAATACCACATCAGGCTTTTCCAATCCGTTGTATAATCCGAGAAACGATTCACGGTCCGTGTCAAATCCTGCGATCTTTTGATTCACCGAACTGAATGCATAATGGTTGCGGCGTTCCTTGTATTCAGTCTTATGATAGATTGCGGAGTCTTTTACTTCAACCTCTCCGGTGCTGAAGTTACGCTGAAAGTTACTCATGTCATCCAGCGCATTCCACAGGCAGAACTCAACAAAGCTGAATAACTTGAATTTTTTGGTTTCAGAGCTGGTGTTTTCGAAGCTCAACCGTTGTACTTCAACATAATCCTTCAGCGGAACAAAGCATAGAAGTTCTGCTGACAGCCCGTTTTTTTCCCCGTGAATTACACTGTACCCCAGGCCATGCCTGCAGGTATACGAATCCAGTTCGTTTTTAACAGGTTGCCATCCCGGATTCCATACCGTTCCGTTTTCGTTGATATAAAAATACTTGCCATTGGAGTCAAGGGGGATATTATTATACCTGTAGCGGGTAATTCGCCTTAACCTTGCATCTTTGAAGAAGCTGTAACCACCGCCTGTGTTCGAAAGCAGTGAGAAAAACTCTTCCGAGCCGAGGTAGTTGATCCAGGGATAAGGTGTTTTTGGATCGGTTATTACATATTCCCTTTTCTGATCATCAAAATATCCAAACTTCATATGCTATTACTTGGTTATTGGGTTTATAGTATCAGTATGCCGGTTATAGGGCAAACAAAATGAAAATCGATATTATTTTTTTCTGAAGAGTTTTAGGTTCTTCTCAATCAGGGCATTCCTCTGCATTACAGATGCAGCAGAACGGAAACCTTCTTCCGGGGTATGCAACACATAATCCAGCAGCTTGTCAACGGTAGTTGTGGCTACATGCATTCTGGTGTCGGACGAGGCATAGTAAATAAAAACTTCCTTGTTGGCATTCACAATCCAGCCATTGCAAAAGGCTACATTGGAAACATCACCAACCCGTTCGTCTCCTTCAGGAGCAAGAAAGTAACCTCCTGGCTGTTTAATTACCTTTTCCGGATTTTTAAGATCGGCCAGGAAGAGATACAGCACATACCTGAGCCCGGCGGCAGTATTACGTACACCATGTGCCAGGTGCAGCCATCCTTTTTCCGTTTTGATCGGACCGGGACCCATACCATTTTTCAATTCCTTAATAGTATGATATTCCTTGTTCTCAATGATCACCTCTTTGTGAAGCACTGCATTTTCCATGCTTTCCGTCAAACCAAATCCAATGCCACCACCGCCGCCTACCTGGATAAACCCATCCTGGGGACGGGTATAAATTGCATATTTTCCATCAATGAATTCAGGATGCAATACGCAATTCCGTTGTTGACCGCTATTGCTTTGCAGAT
Source organism: Bacteroidales bacterium (assembly GCA_046329925.1). Lineage (GTDB taxonomy): Bacteria > Bacteroidota > Bacteroidia > Bacteroidales > JAAYUG01 > JAXLTS01. The sequence continues at coordinate 201,990 of JAXLTS010000003.1, read as the reverse complement.
CGGGCAGGCGGTCCCACTTAACCAGGTCCCTGGTGCGGGCAATTCCACATGCTGCGATGGCGGCTGATGTGTCCCCCGCAGGTGCGGAAGGGTCTTTCCTTTCTGTGCAGAACAACCCGTAAATCCAACCGTCTTCATGCTGGGTAAGCCGCATATCATAAACGTTGGTATCAGGATTCCCGGTTTCAGGCATTAAAATTGGATAATCCCAAAACTGCCAGTTATCTATTCCGTTTGGACTTTGTGCAATGGCGAAGAATGATTTTCGGTCCCAGCCCTCAACCCGAACTGCCATGGTATACTTACCCTTGAAAAGCATGGCGCCTGCATTGAAGGCCACATTGATCCCCAGCCTGGTCATCAGGTAAGGATTGGTTTTCGGATTTAAGTCATACCGCCAGAACAAGGGCGTGTGTTCTGCCGTTAAAACAGGGTATTTGTAACGATCGAATATACCATTTCCATGTTTATTTGCCTTGTTTTTCCTGGTGATCAGTTCTTTATGTTCGCGAAATAATTTGTCAACTTGTTTATCAAATGCTTTCTTTTTCATAGGTTTATGGTTTTCGAAGTTGGACCGCCTGGTTCAACTTTTTATCATTTATAAGGTAGTAAAAATACAATTTAATCCCGATTTTTTAGCGCTGCCCGGCTGAATGAGCACTGAACATTTGGTAATCCGGCAAGTGTTCAATCCCAATGAATTGCTCTAATCACCCATTACTGTAATTATTAAAGTACCGATAATCTGAATTTGAACATTGACAGAAAATGCATCCTGATTTTCCCTTATTATTCATAAAATTTGGGCCGGGAGAAGAAATGAACCAGATGTTTCAATGCATTGGTAAGCAGGGTAAGATAAAGTACAAATATCATAATCCAGATCATAGACAGGTTATACCACAAGGTATCAACGAATTGTCCGTTTAATTTTTTAACCGGAGCAAAAAAATGTGCACGTCCCATATCAGAAAGCGGGTATACAAACACAGGTTCCTTTTTCTGGATTATCCTGCCAGCATGTTCCAGAACCCGGGTATTTTCACCACGGCTCAATACGAGATCGGCTAATTTATTATTATGGTATTTGCTCTTCAGAGCCAGAATTTGGCTGGCAGGTTCACTCCCCTGCAGTGCCAGGAGAATAGAATCCTTTCTGGCATTGGCTTCATCCCGCATATTGAAGAGTTGTAACTTCAGGTAAGTAAGATAGCCCTGGGTTTCATCGGCTATTTCGTCAGAGAATGATCCGGAGTATAAACTGTCCGTGAACTCAAATGGAAAGACACCCTCATAATCATTCAGGGCTTCGATCTCATTTCTGACGATCATCAGATTTTGTTCATTCCTCTCCTCCCAGCCGGATTCGCCCAGGTGTTTGCGCACATCTTCAACTTTAGTTTGCAGGCGTGGAACGAGGTATGATGATTTGAAACTGAAATCGCTGATAGCCTGTTCGGCTGAAAAGATTTTTCGCTCATAGTGGTTGTCCCTGAACTGGGAAACTGCCAGTGCTTCATAGGCCCATCGGGATGCTGCCAAATCGCCCAGTAGTGGTACCTGTGTTTTATCAGAAAGTGCAGGTGGCATGTCATCGAATGGGATGATGGCTCCACAGAAGAGAATCTGGGGTACCAATATTACCGGGATTAACAGGTAATTGATCCATTTAGTCCTGATGCCTGCGGATAGATTTAGTGCCAATATATTGGCGAAGCAAGCCAGGGAGAAGAGAACGATCCAATATACCAGTGTCATGGCTCTGATTTCAAGCAGGTAATTGCCTGCCGCAGCAAACAGAAGAATTTGCAGTGCAGAAACCAGGAAAATAATTGCCAGCTTGGAATTGATAAAGCTGAACCAGCTAAGATTCAGGTTGTTTTCGCGCTCAATAAGTAAATGTTCTTTGTCCAGGCCTGAAATCCCGGTTAATAATCCTATGAATAATGTGGAAATGATACTCAGGAACAGATACTGGGGCAAACTCCTGTTCTCGCTGAAAAAATACCCCTGATCTGTGGAAAAATGGGTTAGAAAGGCAATTATTATGGCTGTAATTGGTGCGGCCAGGATCAACAGGAGAAATAACTTTCGACTCCTCCAACTGGAGATCAGATTTCTTTTTCCGAAGAGTAAAAATTGGTTCAACTCTGTTGGTACGGAAGAAAGATGTCGTGGAATTACCCTTCTGCTTTCAATCCGGTTGAGGTCTGGTTCAATTTCCTTCAGGTACAGTTCATGCCAGTCAGCTGGTGTTTTCTTGCGTTGTTCAGACATTTTTCCACTGCCGGTAAGCATCCTGGCTTCAAGTATGGCCGTAATCTGACCTGTATCAATAATACCGCAAACCCTACATTCCTTGTCCCGAACCTGGGAAATAAATGCTTTCTTCTTAAAATAATTGAGGGCCTCGGTTGGATTTCCCTGGAAAACCATATAACCTCCCTGATCCAGTATCCATAACCTGTCCAGCATTCTAAAAAATTCCGGACCTGGCTGTTCCATCCCCACAATAACCAATTTGCCACGAATGGATAATTCTTTCAAAACATCCAGGACCCTCTCTGTTTCAAAGGAGGACAGACCATTTACCGGATCGTCAATAACCAGAATGGATGGATCCCTGATTAATTCAAGTCCCAGGTGTACCATCTTTCTTTGTAACCGACTCAAATGCTGGTCCCCGGGTTTCCCTACAACCGAATTCTTCACCGGTTGGAGCCCCAGTTCATTGATTGTCTTATCTACCAGCAGAAGTAGATCCTCCCTGTTATAACCGGCAAGGCACAATTCCGCATTAATAAGGAGGGTTTCAAATACTGTAAGTGTGTCTATAAGGAGATCCTGTGAGGGAATAAAACCTATCACTCCCTGCAACTTGAAACGGTCCTGGAAAAGATCGTAGCCATTTAAAGTTATCTTTCCCATGCCTGGCTTCAATAGTCCTGCCAGAATTTTCATCAGATGTTCCCTGCCTGTACCGGCAGAACCTATCACGCCAACAAGATGCCCGGATTCTTCGCAAAAATTAAATTGTTTGATCCCGGAATTTGCATTGTCAACTGATCCAAGGCCATATCCATCCAAAACAATCCTGGAATATTCATTTTCCTTTAGAAAATAGCGTGCTACTTCACGGAAATGTATTGGATCAAATCCCCGGCCCTTGATGATGTTGCCATCAGAAAACAGTACCGGATGGAATGGATCCAACGTTTTTCCAGCAATTGTAATATACTGGTGTCCCAGGTAGTATGCTATAATGGTATGGCTAACAGGTAGAAACAGAAAGATGAGCTGACCCTCAAATCCGGGAATTTCCCGCCTCTGCAAATCATGTTCCGCCCGGGGCCGGTGCCTGTCAACCCATGCGCCTTCCAGTTCATCTGTCGGATCAACCTGCATTCCTTCATATATAAGGCAGGATCCGGGCACGACTGCATCCGAACAATGATGCATCACCAGATTAATGATTTGAGATTGTTCTGCTTCAGAAATGGCAAAGGTATCGGCAATGGCCTTGAGAAAGGCGCTTTCCCGGTCAGTAACTTCCGAATCAGCAATGATAAATTCCAGTACCGAAAGATAAACTACCAATCGTTCATGCAGGTCAAGTTCCTGCTCCACCTCACGGGCGATACGCATCGCCAGCTTTCTTCGGGGAATATTATCCCTGTATGATCCTTCAAATTTCTCTTTCCACTCCTGCTGATGTTTCTCAAGGAAGGACTTGTATTTTTTGAAGGAATTCAGTGGAATTTCTTTAAAAGCGTTTTTGGCTCAGGAACGCTTCCATCTGCTTCATCCCAAGTCCTGGCAATGCTTTCAGGTTCATGCTGGCAGCCAGAGCCAAAAGGTTGATGAGTGTTGGAGTAAGGGATTCCGGTCATGAGTCCGTGTTTGCGTAACATACAAAATGATTCCAGCCGGCCCGCCGGCATGAATGAAGCCTGTTTTCAACCCTGTTTTTTCCGGAGGAACTGCTGGTAAATAGCGATTATTAAAAGGGTTACGATTTGTTAAATTGCTTTAATCACTCGGGGTTGAAGGTGATTCTTCCTGCGACCCGACTTTGGAATTGAAGGTTTTCAGTGTCGGTTTGTTACCATATGCAGCAATACTGGTTTGAGAACCACTGCTTTTTAGCTTTAGGCACTGTTAAAAGCGCAAATCACCTTCATGATTAAAAGAAGTGGCCTTTAAAAGCCGGCGATCAATTGATTGAAATGGTAAGCCTGTCTAATTCTGCAGGATTTTCAGTTAACCTGATTTCCCTTGGAGCTGCTGTTCAGTCAGTTATTACTCCGGATAAAAAAGGCAATTTAGATGATGTGGTCCTGGGTTTTGATGATCCTGAGGGGTATCTTGCTGATCCCTCCCACATCGGTGTAATTTGCGGCTGATATGCAAACCGGATACATAATTCCAGTTTTGAGATCGGGGGGAGACCTTATAATGTGGAAGGCAAATGAAGGCCCAAATTGTCTGCACGGGGGAATCTCCGGATTTAACAAGAAAATATGGAAGATATTGGATGTACCGGATGGGCAGGAAAATTCAGTTTGCTTTTCGTATGTCTCTGATCATCTGGAGGAAGGATTCCCGGGAATTCTAAACCAAAGTTACTTACCGGGTAGATGAGAATAATGCATTGACAACGGCGTATGAAGCATCTGCCAGCTGTGCCTACCTACCTGAATCTTACGAATCACAGCTATTTTAACCTTTACAGGTGCCCGTCGCAACATCCTTGAGCATGAACTTTTGATTCGATGCAGACTTCATGACGGAGAATGATTCTGCCACGATCTACCGGCAAAATTTTATCTGTGGAGAAAACACCGATTTCACTAAATTGAAAAAAGTAGTGTCGGGATGCCAATGAAGCTGAGGGGGCTATGACCATAATTTTATATTGGGTCCCAACCACGATGAGCAGAGGTTGCCTTCAGATCCGAGTCAGGGAGAAAACCCATCACAACTTCTGAACCAGCCATTCAATTATATACCGCCAACCATTTCAATGGCTCTGGCCAGGCAAGAGGGGCATCGTATATAAAAAACATTATGGAATATGTCTTGAAGTACAGACACTTGACTCACGTAATTATCCCCTTTACTTCTGTGACTCTTTTTTAAGTTCTTGGCCATGTTCATGCGGGCAGCAACAACAATCTACCGCTTTTCAATCATTTGATAATTCTCGAATTCTGCATGTTCCGCACTAGATTCCAGATGTTCATACTCCTGATTCTGATGTGTTTTATACACGTCAGTGCACAGCAGCTTGACAGTATTATTTTGGTACGATAATCCCCTGCGGATAAATTCCTTCCTGTCTAGATCAGAAAATGAAGTCCATCCATCCGGTGATAATCCGCTTTTTACCTTCAAATTGAATGATCAATGGGTTCATTCTGAAGTGATATCGTAAATGGCCTGAATCCGGGTTTGTTTTTCCGGAAAAATTGAAGGCGGTTTGGAAATCAGTTGCCTGAAGATTCCGGGAATAGTGGATTTTTTGGTATATACACTACTGTTCAGCAATGAGGGCAGCGATAGCCTGAAGATTTCCAATATTCTTCCCTTTGGAAACAGTAAGGACTATGTGTTTATTACTGCTGATGGTCCACCTGTTGGTAGGGCAAAACTCTACAGACCGGGATTTGGCCCGCTTGATGTCACCCTTCCCGATAATGCTCGGGACCTGGGTTATGCATCTCTTGAGGCGGGAATGGATTATCATGCTAAGTACTCGTACCTGTCAGGCTATCTATGGAAGGTGCGATCAGAAGCCGATATGCAACTATCCGCGGCTGCTACCCGATCAATCGTGCAATATAAAATGTACATGGAAACTTTTTCCGGCAACTGGCAAACAGGCTTGAAGAAAGCATTTCATGAACATTACCTGTTCGACCTGATACGGTTTGATGATGCACTCTATCAGCGCGAGGACCTCGCATGGATCAGGGATAAATATATTCTGACCATACAGTTTGCCTGGGATCACAATTTCTACGATCTCGAAACCAAAAAATTCAATTTCTATACATTCCTTGAACAGGGGAAAAAGTACTTCGGCGGTTACGATGTATTTGCACTCTGGCCTACATGGCCACGTCTGGGCCTGGATCAACGCAATCAGTTCGATCTGTACAGCAGTTTGCCTTACGGTTTACCCAAACTGAAGGAGCTTGCGAACTACGCAAGGTTTAATGGTACCCGCTTCTTCATATCATATAATCCCTGGGATAATTCAACACGGCCATTGAATCACCTTGAAGGCATGGCAGCCCTTATTAAAGCAATCGATGCCGATGGAGTGGTTCTTGATACCCGTGGAAATTCATCCTGGGAATTACAGGCAGCAGCTGATAGTGTGCGCGACGGGGTAATTATGTACAGCGAGGGGATGGCTGTTCCCCGTGATATGCCCGGAATTATCGCGGGTCGCGTACATGATGCCATATTTTTCCAGCCTCCGCTTAACCTCAATAAACTTATCCGTCCTGATTTTGCCATTTTCAGGGTTTGTCAACTGAACCAGGGCCGTATCCACCGTGAAACGGCTATTTCATTTTTTAACGGGTATGGCACAGAAATAAATACGATGGCACCCGGAAGACCAGATTGGGTTGATGAGGATTTTTCATTCCTGTCAAGGACAACCAGGATTCTACGGGAAAATTCTTCCGTGTTTCTGAATGATGACTGGATTCCCATGGTGGATACCCCGGTCGATAGCATCTGGGTAAACCAGTGGATTACTGAAAAAAAGACGCTTTTTACTATTCTTTCGATCAACACCAGGGGGAACACTTCACCGCTATTCAGGGTAAATCCAAAATCCGGATATCATTTCGTAAATCTTTGGGATCATGTTGAATTACCTGTTATAAATAAGAATGGAGAAAACTGGCTCAGCCCGGCTATTCCGCCTTTCAATTCAGGTTTTCTGGGTACCCGCATGGAAGGTGAACTTTCCTGTGTAGCTATGTTGCCGCAGTTAATCAAGGCTGAAATTCGCTCTGACACGGTAAAAGTAAATATCCAGGATGGGAACCGCGTGTTGGTCTGGAAAGAGAAACCTTCCTACGACGGACATCCACTGGAATTTGCCGCTGCTCCTTTCTCTTTCAGCATAACAGAAAAACTCGGGAGGTACGAAGGACCCATACTTATTCAGGCATTCATGGGGAAGGAACTTCTCGATGAATGCATTGTTCAGACCGGTGAAGGCTGGATTAAGCAACGGACAATACGCCAATCAACGGAGCCTGTTTCTCTTAAACCTTCAGGAATGGTCGAGATCCCGGCCGGAAAATATATATACAAGTGCTGGCAGGATGATTCCTTCATTCCGTATCCCTATCAATATGATAGTCTGGTGGTTACCATGCCCCGTTTCTTCATGGATCAGTATCCTGTTACAAATGAGCAGTATGAGCAATTCATCCTCGAATCGGGTTATAAGCCCGGTGATACACTCAATTACCTGCACCATTGGAGGAACGGTACATACCTTCGGGGCCAGGCAAACGCACCGGTTGTATGGGTGAGTCCCGAAGATGCCCGGGCTTATGCAAAATGGGCCGGTAAACGGCTTCCATCTGAAATGGAATGGCAGTATGCTGCCCAGGGAACCGATGGCAGGAAGTGGCCCTGGGGAAATGAGTTTCATGCAACCAAATGCAATAATTCTTTTGGATTACCAACCCCGGTGGATGCCTTCCCTAAAGGGAAATCTCCCTTTCAGGTGGAAGATATGGTCGGCAATGTATGGCAATTAACAGCAGATGAATACGACAATGGCTCCTACTATTTCACGATAATTCGCGGAGGTTCCTTTTTCAATCCCGAATCAAGTGAGTGGTACATCCATGGTGGACCGCAGCCTGTCGATAAGAGACAAATGCTTCTCAGGGTGTCTGAAGGATTTGACCGCAATGCCACCATTGGTTTCCGTTGCGTTGTCGACGCACGACAGGATGAGAAATGATTCTTATCCTGTGTATATTTGCTTTCTGGCAGATTGACCTGAAATAAGAATCTGATATATCAATTCAAGCGGGATATCAATGCAGGTAAATTCACGACAGGTTGAGACTCGAATTCTTATTCCTGCTTTGGCAGGCCTGATGTTCATCCTCTCTCTCCAGGCTAAGGCATACTACACTCCGGGGCAGGATACATCAGGATATAATACCAGGTACCTGCATTTGTCTTTGAGTGCATCCGACACAAGTGCCTACCTTGAAGGTTCTGCATTCTACCTTCTTCAACCGACACGACAATCGCTCCATTCATTATTTCTGGATTTTTCAAATGGTTATGTAGTCGATTCGGTACTTCTTAACGATCATCCAGGCAACTTCCTGCACGATGGGAGAGGCCTCACCATTGAAATTTCACCCCCGGCAGCGGAGGCAGACCTCCTTTCAGTCGAAGTTTTCTACCATGGCCGGCACCAGGTAAACGGTGATGGGATTACCAATGGCTGGGATTTCACCTGGGAAATACCAGTCACCTGGACCCTCTCTGAGCCATTCTCAGCAAGAAACTGGTTTCCCGTAAAACAATCCCTGGATGATAAAATAGATTCGCTGGATGTAACACTGCATGTACCACCGGGACTAAAAGCTGGTTCCAACGGGGTTCTGGAAAGGATTGATACCCTGCCGGACAATAGCCGGGTATTTCATTGGAAATCCAGGTATCCCATCACCTATTACCTTATCTCATTCAGCATTGCGGATTATCTGGATTATAGTTTTCATGTTTTCCTGGCTGAATCAGGGGACTCACTCCTGGTGCAGAATTACCTGTATAACAGGAAGGATATGCCGGGTGCCGTGAAAGCTGATGTAGATAAAACAGCTGCTTTGATAAACCTTTATTCTGAGTTGTTTGGCCCTTATCCCTTTCCGGCTGAGAAATACGGGCACTGCATGGCCCCGATTGGCGGAGGGATGGAACACCAGACCATGACCACACTCAGCAGTTTCGGATTCAACCTTGTTGCTCATGAACTGGCACACATGTGGTTTGGCGATCAGGTTACCTGCTCCTCATGGAATGATATCTGGCTGAATGAGGGTTTTGCCTCTTATGCAGAATATCTGGCCCTTGAGAACCTGGTTTCAAAGGTGAAAGCAGATGAATGGATGAGAAATGCCCAGCATGCAGCCATGAATGTCCCGCAGGGCAGTGTATTTGTTCCACCGGATGAGGACCATCTAGAATCCAGGATTTTCAGTAGTTATCTCAGTTATAAAAAGGGCGCCGCCATTATCCATATGATCCGTTATCAACTGGGCAATGACGAGCTGTTTTTTCAGGTACTCAGACGATACCTGGAACTCCATGCATACGGATTTTCTACTGCGGAAGATTTTTTGGATGTTCTCGAGAATTATTCAGGCAAGTCATTCAGAAATTTCTTTGACGAATGGTATTACGGAAAGGGATATCCCTCTCTGAGCCTGGGCTGGTCGCAATCTTCAGGTGTATTGCATCTGGCTCTGTCCGAGCAGACAAGTTCGGTTTCCACCCCCTTGTTTAAATTTCCTCTTCAGTTGAAAATAATTTTTGCAAAAGGAGATACCATTATTGAAATACCGGTTGACAGTAACGTGGTTCGGTTGCAGATTCCATTGAAGCGGAAAATTTATTCTGTACAACTTGATCCGGATAACTGGTTGCTTGGAAATAAAACTGTTTACAGAATAGAGTCCTCTGTACCATTTATTGAGGTATACCCGAATCCTGCAGGTGATTACCTTACAATAGCATTCAGGGACGATGGCCACAAAAGAGAATTGAATGTGATTAATTCGGCTGGTTCAATAGTTTACACTGCATTTCCTTCGTCTTCTTTCCATGAACTGAATGTTTCAGGATGGAGCAGTGGCAGTTACCTGCTCCGGGTAATTGAAGAAGGACGCAGTTATTCGGTGCGCGTGATCAAACAATGATCAGGTTCAGAGCTGTCTTTTGTAATGAGTATCCCGTACTTCCCGCAACATAGCTGCTGCCGTCTCCGGCATAACCGGATTGATTATATTTCCTCCGCCTGATTCGAAACCTGCCAGGTATTTTAGTTTGTCAGGTGCGCGCATTGGAGGGTAAAATTCCACATGAAAATGAAACAGATCGTTATTTGAGTTTCCTTCCGTCGGTGCATTCTGCAACATGGTGATATTCGGAAAGGAAATGTTGTACAGGTTATCGAACCGGATGATCAACTGACGGTGAATACTTGCCAGCGCAATCATTTCCTCCGGTGAGAGATCTGTTATACGCGACACATGGCGACGGGGTACGATATAGGTTTCAAAAACAAAACGTGCAAAAAATGGAATGAATGCAACAAAATATTCATTTTCAAGAACTACCCGTTTGCGCTGACTGATCTCTCTTTCAAGAATATCACTCAGCAGGTGTCTCCGGTGCCTTTTGTAGTATTCAGAAAAAGATTCCAGTTGTCGCTCTGCAATTCGCGGAACAAATCCGGTGGCATAAATTTGTCCGTGAGGGTGAGGGTTACTGACTCCGATTACCTTCCCCTTGTTCTCAAAAATAAGTACATGTCTGATACGGGATTCTGCCGAAAGATTTTCATATTCCTGTCTCCATACTGAATAAATGTCTTCAATCTCCTCCTGCCCGAGCTCAGCCATGGTAATATTATGCAGGGGTGAAAAGCATATCACACGACAGGTGCCATGCACAGGTTCGGTTCTTTCAAAAATTTCGTCGCTGTGAACATCAGGCGCATCAAGGGAGAACGATGCAAAATCATTTGTAAAGGCAAATGTTTTTACGTAATCAGGATTCTTTTCTCCGGAGGCTCTGGTTACCCCGGGACAAAGGTAACAGCCTGGATCATGCACTGGTTCATCGTTCGATTTAGCCTCGATAACAGCGCCTGACCAGGGTCTGTCAGCAGTTGTTGCTGCCAGTATAACCCATTCCTGCAGTAACGGGTGCCATCTTCTTTCCCAATTTCCCATTTTAACTCAATTCTTTAGCGCCATCACCTACTTCAGCCACATAAAAATCCGCCTTTAAACCAGTTCTTTCGTTGTAATTTTTTCCAACCTGGTCAATGAATAGATGGATGGAGGATTCTGCAACAAGACTCACCGTGCATCCGCCAAATCCTGCCCCGGTCATCCTGCTGCCAATAACACCAGGTATCCTGCGAGCCTCTTCAACCAGGGCATCCAGTTCATCACCAGTCACCTCATAATCCTGGCGTAAACTGTCGTGTGAGGCATTCATCAACCTGCCAAATTCTTCCAGGTCTCCCCTCTGAAGACAATCAACAGCTTTGTTGGTACGGGCAATTTCTGAGACCACATGCTTTGCGCGTTTTTTCACAATACCATCCGGAATCAGATACGAAAGCTGGTCGAACTCCTCCATATTGAGTTCCCCGAGCAGGTTAATTGCCTTTCCTTTGGACAGGAATTCCACAGCCTTGTCGCACTCAGCTCTCCTTTCGTTGTATTTCGAATCTGCCAGTCCCCGTCGTTTATTGGTGTTTGAAATGACAAGCTTATATCCCTTCAGTTTTACCGGTACCAGTTTATAATCTAAACTGCTGCAGTCAAGGTAAATTGCATGATCTCTTTTACCCATGCCAACTGCAAACTGGTCCATAATGCCACAATTAACTCCAACAAATTGATTTTCTGCCTTTTGACACATCTTTACCAGTTCAATTACCGGGATTCCAAAGGCTAAAATTGAATTAAGTGCAAAAGCAGTTACGACTTCAATGGATGCAGAGGATGACAAGCCAGCTCCGTTTGGAATATTACCAAAATAATAAAAATCAATACCCGGCAACTTCAGACTAAGGGATAAAAACTGATTGATTACTCCCAATGGATAATTCACCCAATGTTTTTCAATTTTTTTCCCGGCATCAGCCAGGTTGATTTCAGTCTTGAATTCAAAATTCCCTGTAACAAATCTGAATTTGTCAAGCCCGTTCACGGCAACTGCCAGGTAGGTTCCAAAACTCAGTGCACACGGAAACACATACCCCCCATTATAATCCGTATGCTCACCAATGAGATTTACTCGCCCCGGAGTGAAAAATAAACTGGGACTTTGACTGTTGTCCGGAAAATTTCCAGTGAATTTTTTCCTTAGTTCTTCTGTCTCCATGCAGGGAGTATTTCAGTTTAGTAAGCTTGTCCTTAGTCTTTATTGAAAAAATTGAATATGCTTAGCTGGTGATATTCTTCTCCCGGTTTGAGCAGGGTGTTCGGGAATGCGGGTTGATTTGGCGAATCAGGAAAATGCTGAGGTTCCAGGGCAAAACCATGTCTGAAAAGGTATGGTTTTCCGGCTTTCCCGGATACTCTTCCGTTCATAAAGTTTCCACTGTAAAACTGTACCCCCGGTTCAGTTGTCCATAATTCCAGACCTCGCCCTGATGCAGGATCAGTAACTCTGGCGGTGAGCACCGGTACACCTGCCATATTGCCTGGTTCAATAACCCAGCAGTGATCATACCCTTTACCTGCAAGAAGTTGACTAAATGAATCATTTATCCGGGTACCGATAGGAGTGGGGCTTCTGAAGTCCATAGGAGTGTTCTCAACCGGTTGCAGAATTCCGGTTGGAATAAGGGTGTTATCAACAGGCAGAAAACGACTTGCATTTAACTGCATTTGATGGGAAAGTATATCTCCTGAGCCTTCTCCATTAAGATTGAAGTAGGAGTGATTTGTAAGATTGACGTAAGTTTTTTTATCGGTTACAGCTTTGTATTCTATACCAAGCGTGTTTGTATCTGTAAGAAAATAGCGAATGCTTACAGTCAGATTGCCCGGGTACCCCTCTTCCATATCAGCAGATACATAATTGAAAACCACTTCATTGCCATTTTGTTGGGCATCCCAGACAACCTTGTCAAATCCTTTTTTCCCGCCATGCAGAGTGTTCTGGCCGTCATTTACGAAGAGGTTGTATTTCTTCCCCTCCAGAGTGAAACTGCCTTTTGCAATTCTGTTCGCATACCGGCCAACGGAGCAACCCAGGAACATAGGGTCCTTCCGGTAGGCAGATATAGTATTGTATCCTAAGCAAATATCGGCATACTTTCCGGCAGTATCCGGCATTAATACCGATACCAGCCTGGCTCCGTAATTGGTGAGTTTAACAACGAGGCCCTGGCTATTTTTAAGCACAAATAAAGCCGTAGCTTTTCCGTTAACGGTATCAATGAAGTTTTCAGGACGGACCAGCGAATCAAGTTTATTGAATCCTGTGGGATCTGATTCATTCACGGCTGCCTGCCGGTTACCTGAACAGGCCATGATAAGGAAGGATGACAGGAACATGGGAATCATCAAGGTTGCTCTGCAGCAGAGTTTCAGTTTGGGGCGGTTCATAGCTTCATTTTTAAGGTAATTGCCTTTCAAACATACATATTCTTGATGACTCAGGAAAATTTAAGGGTCATTCTTTTGGCACACTCCTGTCTGGGTATTTCCACCCTTCTTTACCGGGGATTTTCCTGTTTGGCTCACACAGTGAAATATCAGATACTTCCGGTTGTTAGCGTTTTTTTTCTATTTTTAGGCATAAAAACAACAGAAACCATCTTTTTTCTAACTTATTCCAGCCATGTTCATTCGTCTAACCCATTTTCTTATATTTTTTTCATGGTTAGCTTTATTCAACCTTGCTGCCCAGCAAAAAAGAGCAATATCACATGCCGATTATGACAGTTGGAATGAAATCAGATCAGCCCAACTGAGTGCACAGGGGAAATGGGTATGTTATGAAAAAAATCCGCAGCAGGGGGACGGCTGGTTATTCATCTATAATGTTGTAACCGGTGAGACCGATTCGGTACCACGAGGATATGACGCACGCTTTGCTGCTACTGAAGAATTCCTTGTATTCAAGATTAAGCCAGGATACCAGCAAACAAGAAAAGCCAGGCTGGCAAAAAAGAAACCGGAGGAAATGCCTGCAGATAGCCTCGGAATCATTCTTCTCGCAAAAGATTCTTTTTTGAAACTGCCTCAGGTAAAATCCTATCTCCTGCCCGAAAAACAAGGTAACTGGCTGGCATTGTCCCTTCAAAAGGAACTTACAGAAATGAAGCCAAAGGACAGTGTTTCGATCGTTGACAGCAGCCGGAAGGCGATGTTAAAAAAGGACAAGCCGGAGGGAACTCCCATGTTGTTGTTTAACCCGGTTACCGGATCCAGTAAACGGTTTGAAAGAGTTACTGAAGTTGCGGCAGGGGAAAATAAATCGGTGTTTGGATGGATATCTTCTGTGGAAGATAGCTTGCAGCATTTCCGGGTTGATTTTTTTGATCCGGTTACCGGGAGTACTCATGAGATTCTGAACGGACCTGGAAAGGCTTTATCTGTGGTGGTTTCCGGTAACGGAAGTCATCTGGCTTTTTTATTTTCCGCTGACACGGCAAATTCCAAAATTTACTCACTTTATAAATTCAATCTTGCAAAAAACAAACTGGAGCTATTGGTAGAAAAGGATTGTAAGGATCTCCCCACCGGTTGGGTATGCAGTGAAAATTTTAAACCCTGGTTCTCAGAGGACGAATCAAGGCTTTTTTTCGGATACTCTCACAGGCCTGAGGCAGAACAAAAAGATACGCTTACCGATGATGAAAAATCCTCAGTCGATGTCTGGCATTGGAATGATCCTCTGATCCAGTCCCAACAAAAATACAACCTGGATCGTGATAAAAAGAAAAGTTTGATTTCACTGGTTGAAACAGGATCAGGAAAAATTATCCTTCTGGCTGACAGTAGCATGGAAGATGTGGCTCTTCCATACAAGGGAATGGGGCCCTGGGCTCTGGCATCTACCGCTGATCCGTACCTGGTGGCAACAACATGGAAGAGCGAGGAAGACCGCGACTATGCCTTACTCAATATGAAGGATGGCAAGCGTACTCCGTTATTAACTGCTTTCGATGGACCGGTCCGGATTTCTCCAGCCGGGAAATATGCACTTTGGTACGATCCGGCCGATAGTAATTGGTATACCCGTGCAATACCGGATGGAAAAATTATTGCTCTAACCGGAGCATTGGGAATACCCTTTTATAATGAGTTGAACGATTTACCGGTTCCGGCTTCAGATTATGGAGTTATGGGCTGGACTGAAAAGGATCAGTTGGTATTCCTTTATGATCGCTATGACATCTGGGGTTTTGATCCATCCGGCAAGGAACCGCCCTTAAATCTTACCTCAGGGGCCGGAAGAAAATTCAAGCGGGTTTACAGATACCTTCGCACGGACCCGGATGAAAATCATATATCGCAAGGGAAACGGTTATTGTTTACAGTCTTCAATGAAGAAAATAAACAACTGGGCATTGCCGGCTTAAATGACCTGCATCCGGCAGAACCGGCTGATCTGTTGATTGATTCCAAAAGATTTACTTTCAGGGGAAAGGCTGAAAAGGCAGAAGTATTTCTTTGGACCCGTGAGGATTTCAATGAATTTCCTGACCTGCATGTAAGCCTTTCTGATTTGAAATCGCTGAAAAAAATAAGCAGGGGAAATCCATTAAAGGATAGTCTTTACTGGGGAACAGTGAAACTGGTTCAATGGTCTTCCTTTGCAGGAAAAAAACTCGAAGGACTTCTATATCTCCCTGAAAACCTGGATACATCAAAATCGTATCCGATGCTGGTATATTTTTATGAGCGGAACTCCGATCTGCTTTATTCATGGTCGAATCCGTCTCCATCCCGTTCCACAATCAACAGGCCTTATTGTGTAAGCAACGGATATGTTGTTTTTGTACCGGACATCACATACGAAACCGGTTATCCCGGTCGCTCTGCATATGATGCCGTAGTAAGTGGTACCATGGCTATGCTGGCACAATTCCCTTTTATCGACAAAACCAGACTGGGTATGAATGGGCAGAGCTGGGGCGGTTACCAGGTGGCCTGGCTGGTTACCCGCACTGACCTGTTCAAATGCGCCATTGCCGGTGCACCTGTGAGTAATATGACCAGTGCATACGGAGGTATTCGCTGGGAAAGCGGAAAAAGCAGAATGTTCCAGTACGAAGAGGCGCAAAGCAGGATAGGAGGGACCCTGTGGGATAAACCTTTGCTGTATCTCGAAAACTCTCCTTTGTTCAGCGTAAACACCATTCATACTCCCTTGCTGATCATGCACAATGATGCAGATGGTGCCGTTCCATGGTACCAGGGAATCGAACTGTATATGGCGCTCCGCAGGTTACAAAAACCCTGCTGGATGCTCAGCTACAACAATGAGCAGCATAACCTGACCCGTCGTGCCAACATGATGGATCTTAGTATCCGGATGATGCAATTCTACGACCATTACCTGCAGGACAAACCAATGCCTGAATGGATGAGCAAGGGAATACCTGCTATGGATAAAGGGAAAAACAAGGGGTATTAAATCCTGGAATTCTTTTCAGATTTGAATATTATTGATAACTTGCACTTAGGTCCGTTTACGTACACGGAGTTTTATTAAAAACAACAAATGAAAAGAATCCAAACATATCTCGCACTTATCCTGGTTCCTGTATCCATACTCTCCTGCCAGGAGAAAAACAAATCGGCATGGACAGATTTATGTAATGGAAAAAACCTGAAGGGTTGGGAGTTGGTAAACGGATCTGCCCCTTTTGCAGTTGAAAATGGCGAAATAGTTGGGAAAACAGTGATGGGAAGTCCCAACAGTTTTCTTGCCACCACAGCATCTTACGGGGATTTTATCCTTGAACTGGACTTTCTTGTCGATTCATCTCTGAACTCTGGCATCCAGATAAGGAGCGTATCTGATCAAAAGCAAATGGATGGCCGTGTTCATGGATACCAGGTTGAGATCGATCCCTCCGCCAGGTCATATACAGGAGGAATATATGATGAGGCAAGGAGAGGCTGGCTCTGCCCCCTGGCCTACAATAAACTGGCAAGGGAAGCATTCAGGCAGGGAGAATGGAATCATATCCGAATTCAGGCCCTGGGTGACACCATCAGAACATGGCTGAACGATACTCCCGCTGCCTGGCTGGTCGATTCTCTTACCAGGAAAGGCTTCATCGCCCTGCAGGTGCATGATATCGGGAAAGATTCCTCAAAGCTTGGGTTGCAGGTTCGCTGGAAGAACATACGGATTCTAACTGACAGTATCCCTTTTTACGCATTTTATGGCGATATGGGTATTGAACAGGTCAATATGATCCCGAATACACTTTCTGAAACTGAAAAATCAGCCGGGTGGGAATTGTTGTTCGACGGAGTATCCACTGCGGGCTGGCGCGGTGCTTATAAAACCACATTTCCGGAAAAAGGTTGGAGAGTTCATGATTTCATGCTTACCGTTGATTCAGCCACCGGTGGAGAATCAATAAACGGAGGAGATATTGTTACCCTGAATAAATACAGTGATTTTGAACTTAAGCTGGAGTTCCGCCTTTCCCCGAAAGCCAACAGCGGGATTAAGTATTTCGTGACTGAATCGGAAAACAACCAGGGATCAGCCATCGGACTTGAGTACCAATTGTTGGACGATGTCCTGCACCCGGATGCCAAACTGGGTAACCACGAAGGCAGTAGAACCCTGGCTTCTCTCTACGATCTCATTGCTGCAGAAAATAAACGGGTGAATACCATGGGGGAGTGGAACCGGGCAAGGATTCTTTCTGTGGGAAACCATGTTGAACACTGGCTGAACGGGGTTAAAGTTTTGGAATATGAAAGGGGCAGTGATGAATTCAGAAAACTGGTCTCGGGGAGCAAATACAAAGTCTGGAAAAACTTCGGTGAAGCGGAAGAAGGTTATATACTCCTGCAGGATCATGGAACAGAGGTATCCTTCAGAAGCATAAAAATTCGGGAAATCTGAAATGCATAAAATATTCATTCAAAAAAATTATACTATGGATAATTCACGTCGTCGTTTTGTTAAATCGGTTGCTGCAGGCTCCGCTGGAATTGCCATTGGCGGCCTTGGATTTAATGCCTCTTCGTATGGACGTATCATTGGATCAAATGACCGGATCCGCGTTGGTATTATTGGTTTCTCCGATCGTTGCAGGTCCTCGCTTCTGCCTGCATTTCTCAGTCAGTCGCAGGAACTGAACTTTGAAATTGCAGCCGTTTCCGACATCTGGAGCAAGAGACGCGAAGATGCCGAACAGTTCTTTAACGGCAAGG
The DNA here is from genome assembly GCA_046329925.1 of Bacteroidales bacterium. Lineage (GTDB taxonomy): Bacteria > Bacteroidota > Bacteroidia > Bacteroidales > JAAYUG01 > JAXLTS01. The sequence continues at coordinate 183,769 of JAXLTS010000003.1, read as the reverse complement.
GAATAAAAGTTGCCCTGGCTCGTAATAATGAAGAACTTTACGAGCGAAAGGATACTGACGCAGTGATCATCAGTACAGCTGATTTCCAGCATGCCCGGCATGCCATCGATGCAGTTAAAGCCGGGCGCGACCTGTATGTCGAGAAACCCTTTGCCGAAACGATGGAGGACAACCGGGATGCACTGAAAGCCATACAGGAGTCAGGAAAAATATTTCAGATTGGATCACAACGCAGATCGGGTGCAAATTATATTGCGGCAAATGAGTATATCCGTTCTGGTAAATTCGGAGAAATCCTCATGGTTGAAATGAGTTGGAACGTGAATCAGCCTGGCCGCTGGCGCAGACCAGACCTGGTTGCATCCATACGGGAACAGGATACAGACTGGAAACGATTCCTGATAAACAGGCCTGATGCACCCTGGAACCCCAGGCATTACCTTGAGTACCGGTTGTTCTGGCCATATTCCTCGGGTATTCCCGGACAATGGATGTCGCACCAGATCGATACAGTACATTGGTTTACTGGTCTCTCTCATCCGCGTTCTGTTGCGGCAAATGGAGGGATCTATCTTTGGAAAGACGGGAGAGAAAATGCCGATACCATGACCGCCGTATTTGATTATGGTCCTTCGGATGACCGTAAAAAAGGTTTCCAGGTGGTATATTCATCCCGTTTCACAAACTCCTTTGGAGGCACCAAGGAACTGTATTTCTCCAATGCAGGCATGCTGAACCTTGACAAAAATACTATCACTCCCGATGGAGGATTGCAGGCTGAGGAAGCCCGGGCTATGAATATGCAGCCTAACCTGCTCGAAGCAATGAAACTACCGGAAACTTCTGTAGTTACAGGTGCCAACACCGGATCCGATCCCATGACGAATGCCCACATGCGTAACTGGATGAGAGTGTAAGAAACAGAAAAGAACCCAATGGAAATGTGCGTGCAGCTTATAATCATTCAATCGCCAATATTATGGTTACTGCCGCATTGCGCACGGGAGAAAAAGCTACATTCGACGAAGCCAGTCAGGAAGTTCTTGCCGGTGGTAAGATTTTTAAATATTAAGGAAATGGCCAATAAATCATATATTCTTGCATCCCTCCTTTTTCTCGCAGTGGCCTGCACAACCTTTTCGTGCAAAAACGGAAAGTCAGCGGCCACAGATCAGGAGGTAAAGTTTGTGCGTGTTGACAGCCTCCAGCGGGTGGATATCTACATCGGTAATTTGCTTTTTACCTCATACTGGTATGCCGATACCTTAACAAAGCCCTTCCTTTACCCTGTAAATACTGCCTCCGGAACAACGGTGACCAGGGGTTATCCAATCTTCCCGCGTCTGGGAGAACGAGTCGATCACCCGCATCATATTGGCATCTGGTTTAACTATGGCGATGTTAACGGTATTGATTTCTGGAATAATTCCTTTGCAATTCCTGCTGATAAAAAGTCAAATTATGGAGTAGTACAGCACAAGTCAATCGATACCATGTACTTCGACGGGAATGAGGGATTGCTCGAAGTCTCAGCCCGTTGGCACCGATTGGATGGGACCAATCTTTTGAATGAGAAAGTCATCTATCATTTTTCAGGCAACGACAGTACCCGTACCATTACACGGATTTCAACCCTTACGGCTGCTGATACAACTGTAATACTGGGTGATAATAAAGAAGGCCTGTGGGCTATTCGTGTGGATAAGTGTCTGGAAATGCCCTCCAATGAGCCTCAGATATTTACCGACGCCGATGGTAATCCAACAACGGTACCGGCCGTTAACAACGACTGCAAAACAGGCATGTATTTTGGCAGCAGTGGCTTGAAGGGCGATTCGGTCTGGGGTACCAGGAACAAATGGGTGATGCTGAAAGGTGAAAAAGACCAGGAAAAAGTTTCCCTGATTATATTGGATAACCCAGCCAATCCCGGATCCCCGGCACATTTCCATGCCCGTGGTTACGGACTGTTTTCAATTAATAATCTCGGTCAACAGGTATTTAACCCTGCCGAACCCAAACAGACATTCTCCCTGCAGCCCGGGCAATCTCTTCAGTTCAAACACAGAATGATTATTGTATCCGGTGTCGAAATTTCTTCAGCTGAGGCTAATAAGATGTACGATGAATTTTCCGCTACTGTCAGATAATTGGTCGAAGCAGTAAAAAAGATTTCGTTTTTCAAACCAATGTTGACAGGCCGGATGGCTTGGTATTACTACGGTTTATAGTGTTCTGAAATCTCAGGCAACTGTACGTTGTATCTGTAAAAATTCATGCTCACTTTCTGTTTCCTGTTGCATGAGTGATTCAAGACGATGCAGGTTTATTTGTGTGCACTTTCCGGTTCCCATCCAGTGTTTTCTGCATCCCGGACTATCAAGGTATACGCATTGAGCCGGAATATTTCTTTCCATGAGAGAAAGACCACCTTCAAGAAGATTCAAGGCACATGCCACACCTATATACCCGGTTGTTTCTGTCGTGAGACTGTTGACACTCTTCTTGTAACCGCTTGAATGAGGGACAATGAACACCTGTGCCTGTCTCCCGGATAATTTCTTATTCACCAGGTTAACAGGGCAGGTTGGGGTACAGGCAGTACATATAAAACCAGATTTTCCGGGCCTGGCCTTGCAGTCCAGAGACTTTCGCATACAACCGGGCAGGATAATTACTTTTTCCCGGGTTGCTGAAAAAGACTTCTGCATGGCCTTGTTCAGGAGTGCTCCTCCGACAAGGTTCAAATGATATTCTACCTCATTACGGGAGGTAAAGAAAAAATCTTCGCGGTTTCTGTATACCTCTGAATGTGCTCCAAGAAAATTATCCACACCTGTTGTATAATGATGCAGTACTTCGCCTGCCCTGCGTTTGAAAAATGCGGCAAAGTCAAGGACCTTGTACAGGCAATCCCTCGATTGTTTTTCATCCTGCGTTAGCACGAAAGTAATCCAGCGCTCTGCTCTTATGGCTTGATATTCGTATTCACCGGTAGCACGCAGCCATTTTAAGAAAAATCTGAGATGTTTCGGATCAGCGTTTATTGCCTGTGTCCTCTTGTCTGTTAAAATATATTTCAACAATCTTCCCTTGAACGGATCGATGACCCTCCTCTGGCCAGGGTACCGGCTTCTCAGAATCTCCAATTGTCTTAGAAGGAAAAGTACTGGCCGGTTGCTGGCAACAGAACTGCCTGCATGTTCATTCCAGAGGACTCCAAATACCAGAACATCGGTAAGGCATTCCTGCAGGCTGCCCGGCTCTGAATGGGCGGATGCCGTCTGTGCCTGGTATGTCCTTAGAAGATTGCCCAGGCTGAGAAATGCCTTAACCTGAATCTCGATGGCCAGGTGATCCAGAACCTTATAAAAAGTGTCAGGATGTTCCTGTGGTGGGACGAGTGTGTAGGGAGTGGTTTCCATGCTGTGATTTTACCTGGAACCAAAAGTACGGCATGGGTTAATAAACCGGAATTTTTAATCGGTGAACCGGCCCTTCCGGAAGATAAACTGGCAATAGGTCCGGTTGAATGGATAAGGGGTTTTATTTGCAGGAAGGCTGAACTATCCGGCGTTCCTTCATGCTTTTAAGGCAGGCTTCGATGAGACAAATTACCTGGTTAGCCATAGTTGCAGTAACTTCCTGGGGGGTACCATAACAAAGATGTCCGTATATATTTGAATAAAACGACAGGTAGTTTCCGGGCACAGTCTCATACGGACTCCGCATACTTCTTCCGTTATTGTTAAAATTTATGATACCCCAGTTTTTGGGATTTTCTATCCCGAAACCCGGCTCGTCGGGAGACCTCCCGGACTTCAGCAATTCCTCCTGCGGATCGATACCGAATTTCACATAGGAGCCTTCTGTACCATTCAGACAATAAGCCGGTCCTGGCTCCTTTACCAGGTATGACGACTTGAGTAAAACCCTCTTGTCCTGGTAAAAAAACCTGAGATCAAAGGCGTCATTTACCTTTGCCCCTTCCCGCTGGCATCGGATGTCAGCAAATACTCCATCGGGGATGCCGAAAAGTACAAGGGCCTGATCGATCAGGTGGGAACCCAGATTAAAAATGCTTTCGGTACCATGCGAAGGATCTTCTTTCCAACTGTCCTGAATAAAATTACGGTAACGGTCAAAATGTGCCTCGTATTCAACAATTCTTCCAAGCAGGTTCTCCTCAATAATTTTTCGTATGGTAAGGAAACCATTATCCCAACGACGGTTGTGATATACCGAAAGCATCAGGTTCCGCCGTGAGGCTTCTTCAATAAGATGGTTCCCGTCCGCCGAGTGCAGGACAAACGGTTTTTCAACAATCACATGCTTTCCTGCCCTGAGAGCTTCCAAGGCCATGGTATAATGCAGGTGATCAGGTGTGTTAATAACAACAAGCTCAATATCAGGATCATCAAGAAGTTTCATGAAGTCATCAGCAATTTTTACATAAGGATAGCGATCAACGCTGAGTTGCTTATGTCGCTCCACTATGGCTTTCAACTGAAATCCGGCATGTGCATGCAACAGGGGTGCATGAAATACCTGCCCGGATAAACCATAGGATGCAAGTCCGACAACTATCTTCCGATCCATCAGCATAAATTTGTGAGCAAAATAATACAAAAAATTAAATAATTCCGCAGGGTATTCTCCTTTGGAAAAATACTTCTGCGGGCAATCCGGACAGGGTTTTTGCACAATTGGAACCCGCAATGAAGTTATTCAGTATATTTGAAATTTAATTTCCTAACTGACAAGGTATGCAAAACCGACGGGAATTTCTAAAAGCCTTATCTGCCTTTACCGGTGCTTCACTTGTACTTTCATCTCTCCCCTGGCTGGAACCGCTAAGGGCCGCTGCCAGTGAAAGTACTCAATCAGGTGGATTGGTCCGGCTTGGTATTATTGGTACCGGTTCGCGGGCAATGTACCTGATGGAATTCCTGAAGGATATGCCCGGTGTTGAAATTTCTGCGCTGTGCGATGATTATGCCCCTCACCTTCAGGATGCCTTGAAAATTACAGGCGGGAAAGCCCAAATATTTAGTGATTACAGAAGACTGCTTGAGATAAAAGAAATTGATGCTGTACTGGTAACAGTTCCTCTTCATCTGCATGCATTGATCACCATCGATTCACTGAAAGCCGGTAAGCACGTATTCTGCGAATAGTCAATGGCAAAAACCACGGCTGAATGCCTGGCCATGCTGAAAACCCATTATGATACCGGTAAGATTCTGCATATTGGCCATCAACGCATGTTCGATCTCCGGTTCCTACGTGGGATGGATTGGATCCACTCGGGGAAAATAGGTCCCGTTACCCAAATAAGGGCCTTCTGGCATCGGAATAACAACTGGCGGAGGGAGGTTCCTGATCCATCTCTCGAAAGGCGTATCAACTGGAGGCTTTACAAGGAGTATTCATGCGGATTGATGACTGAACTTGCCTCACACCACCTGCAGGTGGCCAATTGGGCGCTTGGTGCACATCCTTTGTCTGCCATTGGTACCGGCTGTATCAATTACTGGAAGGATGGCCGTGAAGTATATGACAGCGTCAATTGTATCTACAGCTATCCGGGCGATGTAAAGGTTATTTACGATTCACTAATAAGTAATAAGAAGTACGGGATGGAGGTTCAGGTGATGGGCCCCCTGGGTACGGTCGAGATGGAGGTGGGAAAAATCTTCTCCGAGAATCCGCCCCCTGCACCGGGAATCCTTCAGTTGATCAACCAGATCGAACACAAGGTCTTCGAAGCTGTGCCAATCGGCGGACCCAGCTGGATCCCCGAATCACCAAATGACGATCCGGGTGCATTCCTGGTAAATCATATCCCTCAGACCGATGGATCGGACCTGCAGCTGGAGGCCTTTGTGCAAACTGTACGCAACGGAAAATCTGTAAAAGGTATTGCAGAACAAGGATTCTTTGCCGGAGTTGCAACACTGATAGGTCATGAGGCTATGGAAACAGGATCTGTTGTGGCCTGGCCTGAAGATTGCAAAATACCATATGCCGCACCGGTTACGAAGGCCTGAAAAATGTTCTCTTCAATGAACTTAAAAATCCATACATCGTGAAGGATACAGTCTTTACAGCCAAACAGAAAAAACGGGAACTCTGGTTCCTTGGCGGATGCTTCCTGCTGGCAAACATTTTGAATGGCCTGGCAATAGTCCGGTTTGATACCTCCTGGAGTGAACTTTTCACTCAGTTGCCTGTCATTATACTGGTATCTTTCCTCCTTTACGGTCTGTTCCTTTTAGTCCGGCTGGTGTATGTCGGGTTGAAAAACCTGGTAAGGAGACCAAAAGATTAAACTTGAAATCGAAAAATTTTCTTTTTTGGAATATCTGCACTGTGGTTTGCAGGATAATAATTAATTATTCATATCAATCGAAAACCGTTCTCTCATGATTAAGAATTCTTTGAAGCTGCTTCTTTTAGTCCTTTTTGCATTTACGCTCTCTACCTGTTCACAGGATAAGAATAAATTGCCGAAGGTTAATAATATCATCCTGTTTATTGGTGACGGGATGGGGCTGGCTGATGTCTCAGCAGCCCTGGCAGTAAACAGCGGACAACTTCATATTACTTCGGGCACAACCGTTGCCCTGGTTAAAACAAATTCAATTGATGATTATATTACTGATTCGGCCGCAGGTGGAACAGCCTATTCAACCGGGAAAAAAACAAAAAACGGATACCTCGGTGTTGACTCCTCCGGCATGGCTCTCAAGACAATTCTCGAGCTGGCCTCCGATGCAGGATATGCTACCGGACTTGTATCTACAAGTAGCATAACCCATGCCACACCGGCATCCTTCATCGCACATCAGCCCGGAAGAGGTGATAACGAAGCCATAGCAGCAGATTTCCTGAAAACACCCATCGATGTTTTTATAGGTGGAGGACGCAACTACTTTGCCAAACGAGCCGATGGTCGCGACCTGCTTGCAGAACTGAAGGAAAAAGGATATCAAGTTCCCGATTCAAATCAGTTCCCTTCCGTATCATCACCTTATAAGCTGGCCTGGCTTACGGCAGGCGGACATAACCCCTCCGTCCTGAAGGGCAGGGGAGACATGCTCCCTGCATCCACTTCCCTGGCCCTGGATATTTTAGGCAGGAAGGCTGACAATTTTTTCCTTATGGTGGAAGGTTCTCAGATCGATTGGGGTGGCCATGCCAACGACCAGGAATATATCATCACTGAATTGCTTGACTTTGACAAAGCAGTAGGTGCCGGCATGAAATATGCCGATGAACATCCGGGTACCCTGATAATTATTGTTGCTGATCATGAAACTGGTGGAGTATCACTCACGGATGGCAACCTGAAGGAGGGGACCGTGAAAATGAGCTTCTCTACAACCGATCATACAGGCATAATGGTGCCTCTTTATGCCTATGGCAGCGGTAGTGAGGCTTTCCGGGGTATTATGGAGAATACCGATGTATTCGACCTGATGCTAAAATTACTAAGACTGGAAAAAACTAAATGATCCGCAACTGGTGGTGGTTTCCTTTTTCAGTGGTGTTGCTTGTCCTTATAGTCATTTCCTGGAGCAGCAATCATACTGATTATTCGGAAAATAAGCTGTATGACAGCCTGACCTGCCCCGAAAGGTTGCCATTTTTTCTTCCTGACGAATTGCAGGAAACTTCCGGTCTGGTTTGGTTCGATAGTTTGTTATGGACAATAAACTATAGCGGAAATGAACCCCTTGTTTTCGGATTCAATCCCGGTGATGGACATATTCTCAGGACTGCAAGGCTAATGAATGCTACCAATGAAGACTGGGAGGAACTGACGATCGATGACAAGTACCTGTTTGTGGGAGATATTGGCAACAACGATGGAAGTCGGCATAATCTCTGTATTTACCGTGTCCCCCTTCAGAACCTTCATCGCGATGGATCCTTCGGGGTTCAGTCCGAAAAAATTGAGTTCAGCTATGCAAGCCAGGAGAATTTCACATACACTCCCTTCAAAACTCCCTGGGATGCTGAGAGTTTTTTGGTTTACAATGACACTGTTTTTGTTTTTACCAAGGACTGGGTGGAAGAGGGTTCAAATGTTTTTGTCTTTCCTTCGCTGCCAGGGCTGCACCTGGCCTTGCAGTCCAATACATTGAAAATAGAAGGATTGCTTACCGGTGCAAGTTCAGACTCTAAAACAGGTTCCGTTATTTTTTGCGGATACCATGAATATCAGCCTTTTATTTCCATTACAAATTGGAATGAGATCCGATCCGAAACCAATCCTGGCCTGGAAAAGATAATATGTGATTCCCTTTACGGCATTCAGACAGAAGGAATTGCCATTGCGCCGGATGATATTCTGTACCTGTCTTCAGAAAACTCCGTGATCCCTCAGAGTTTGTTCAGGTATCGTTTCAGCAACCTGAAATAACTGAAGAACAGGATATGGTGAACTTATAGCAATTCAATAAACTCAAAATATCTTAGTTTTACGGTTCAATAATACGCAGCATGCTTTTTACACCCGAAGATTCAAAACAATTTGACGAGGGGAAACCGCCTCCCGCTGGTGGAAGATTTCTACACCATACAGGGTGAAGGTCATCAGGTTGGCAAGCCCGCATATTTTATCCGTATCGGTGGATGCGACGTGGGTTGCAGCTGGTGTGATACCAAATTTTCCTGGAATCCCGGGATTCATCCATTGGTGGAAATTAAGGATATTGTTGCCAGGGCCCTGGAATACCCGGCCCGTGCAGTTGTTGTTACGGGCGGTGAGCCGCTGATGTACAACATGGGACCTCTGACGAAGGCGCTTAAAGAAGCGGGTATCCGTACTTTTCTTGAAACATCGGGCGCTTATCCATTATCAGGAAGCTGGGACTGGATCTGCCTTTCTCCCAAGAAGAACATGCCACCGGAACTGGAATTGTTTTCCGCTGCCAGTGAACTGAAAGTGATAATTTCAACAGCTTCGGATTTCGATTGGGCCGAAAAAAATGCCGGCATGGTGTATCCTGGTTGCTTGTTATACCTGCAACCGGAATGGAGCCGTCATCAGCAAATGATACAGGAAATCACCGAATACGCTAAGGCAAACCCGAAATGGAACATATCCATTCAGGCCCATAAATTCATGCATATTCCTTAATTTGGCAGTCATAAATTGATTCGGCAGGATGTTATTCTTGATGGATCATGCATGGGGTTCCAAAGAATCTTTTTTATGGCATGGAAACCTTTTCTGTCATTCATTCGTTTAAATTATTATACCCTAAACTGAACCAAATCATGAACTTCAGGAGCAGCCTGGTGCTGGTTCTATTTACATTAGTCATTCCCTGTCAGGCACAGATTAGCTATTCCAGTTCGTCCAAAAAGGCCGTGCGGTTTCTCGAAGAAGGCCTGAAAGCATACCAGGACCGGGATTATAAGCTTGCGATTAGCAACCTTGGCGAGGCACTGAAAGCCGATCCTGCTTTTTATGAGGCAGGCTTTCTCCTGGGAGATATTTATATCGAAACCGGGGACAAACACAAGGCAATCGAAGTCTACCAGAAATCTCTTGCGCTTAAACCGGATGTATTCGCAGGAGGATGGTATAACCTGGGGGAAGCCCTGATGATCGAATGCCGGTACCAGGAGGCATATGAAGCCTATGGGAAATACCTTTCCTTTAAGAGCAATCCTGCAATAAAAATTCGCGAAGCTGAAAAACAATTCAGGGATTGTGCCTTTGCACTCACCGCATTGAAAAGTCCTGTTCCTTTTAATCCGGTTAACCTGGGAGACAGTGTCAATACCAGTCTGAATGAGTACTGGCCAAGTTTATCGGCTGATGAAAATATTCTGGCCTTCACCCGTCTTCTACTTAAAAATCCGGAAAAACCATTTGCCCCAGGCAATCTGCAGGAAGATCTTTTTTATTCCGAGAGAAATGGAAAAGGATGGTCTCCCGCCCAGAACTATGGATACAGGCTTAACTCTGCGGGAAATGAAGGTGCCCAAAGCCTTTCTGCGGACGGGAAAGCAATGTTTTTTACGGCCTGTAACAGGGATGACGGCATGGGTATGTGCGATATCTATGTTTCTGTCCTTACCAGGGATGGATGGAGTCTTCCTGAAAACCTTGGTGCACCTGTAAACACCTCAGCAAGCGAAAAGCAACCCTGTATCTCAGCTGATGGAAAAACTCTGTATTTTGTATCAAACCGTCCCGGCACCCTGGGTGGACTTGACATATGGGCATCCACCCTTAATGAGCAGGGAACCTGGGAAACACCTGTAAACCTGGGTGACAGTGTAAATACCGACTGGGACGAAGAATCTCCCTTTATTCATCAGGACAATCTTACACTTTATTTCTCCTCCAAAGGCTGGCCCGGGATGGGAGGGTTTGATATTTTCCGCACTACCTCTGGCGGGAACAATTCCTGGTCACATGCCATTAACCTTGGTTATCCAATCAATACATGCAGGGATGAGAACGGGCTCATTGTGAACACCAGGGGATTTACGGCCTATTATGGCTCAAACAGGGATCCGAAACAAGGAATGGATATTTTTTCCTTCGACCTGTATAAAGACGCCCGCCCTGTACCTTCTTCATATCTGAAAGGCCGGGTAACTGACGCTGATAACCAGAAGCCACTCGAAGCTTCTTGCAAACTAATCGACCTGGCAACAGGAAAAGTTTGGAACAATGTAACCTCGAATGCCGGTAACGGGGAATTTCTGGTTACACTGCCATCTGAACGGGATTATGCGCTGAATGTTTCCAGGGATGGTTATCTCTTCTATTCTGAGAATTTCAGCCTCAGTGAGGTTTTTGAAGCAGTAAATCCCTTTTTCCTGAATATTCCCCTGAAGCCGGTAAAAATTGGCGAAAAAGTTATTTTACGGAATATTTTCTTCGAAGTCAATTCAGCTACGCTGAAGTCCGCATCACTGGTTGAACTAAAAAAGACCCTTGAGTTCCTGAATAAAAATCCACTTATCAGCATCGAGATAAGCGGGCATACCGATAATACCGGCACGGATGAATTCAACCGTAAATTATCAGAAAACCGGGCCGCCGTGGTAGCCGGATACCTGCTGGAAAACGGAATCACAAAGGATCGCATCAGCAGCAAAGGTTATGGATCCTCCATGCCTGTAGCTGACAATTCAACAGAAGAAGGAAGGGCAAAGAACAGGCGTACGGAGTTCAAAATAACAGGCAGAAAATGAAAGGTGAGGAACAATTATCGGGAAGCCCTGAGGAATTATCCACCCCGCCTGTGCCTGAAGTAAATGATATTTTGCAGCTTGCAGCCTACTGTCCGGATGGTTTTTACCTCCGGTCCATCCAGGGCTTTCATTATGCAAATCCAGCCCTCAGGAAACTGTTCGCTTACAGACCGGAACTTAGCTTTGAACAAGCCGGTCAATTGGTTAACATGGTTCACCAGCCTGACAGAAAGCGCCTGGAAGTCCTGTTCGCAAGTGACTCTTTTCATGCTCATCCGTACATGAATGAACAGTTCCGTCTCCTGATGCCCGATGGCAATTTGCGCTGGTTTTGGTTAAGGCAATTTCCGCTCATGCTTGAAGACGGAACATTCCGGCAACTGGCGGGAATACTTACAGATATTACCCTTCAGAAGGATCAGGAAGAAATGATCAGATCCTCAGAACAGAAGCTTCTTGAATTGAACCAAACCAAGAATAACCTGTTCTCTGCCATTTCCCATGACCTGAGGAGCCCCCTGAATGCGCTTCTGAGTTTTACATCCTATATCCTGCACAATTATGAGAATTTTGATTCATTCGAATTGAAACAGGTTCTGCAGGACCTGAATAAAATGACCGAATCAGGGGTATCCCTGCTCGATAACCTGCTTCACTGGTCAAAAAGCCAGATGGTCAGTTCTGATCCAAAATATATCCGGACTGAACTCTCTGCACTGATTCATGGTGTGATCGATCAGATGATTCCCCTGGCAACCAACAAAAATATAATGCTGGCGAAAGAAAAGATCGGTAAGGCAGAAATCATTACTGATGAAGATATGTTTGCACTTGTAATCCGCAATCTGCTCAGTAATGCAATAAAATACAGTCATCGCGGCAGCCTGGTGGAAGTTAAAACCAGCTTGTCCAATGATTATGTTGAAGTTATTGTAGCCGATAACGGAATTGGAATGGACCAGGAAACTGCCGAGGAACTTCTTCAGATGCGGGTGATAAGCTCAAGGCCTGGAACTGAGCAGGAACCCGGAACCGGCATGGGGCTTATACTATGCAGGGAATTTGCCTGCAAACTGGGAGGCAATCTTCGGGTACAAAGCTGGAAAGGTCTTGGCAGTAAATTCATATTCAGTGTTCCACTAACACTTCCACAGGAAAACAGGCATGTTCAGCCACTTATGAACTAAATCCCGGTAATTGACCTGTCGTTATTCCATTGGCAAATTGTATTTTTGAGGCGCATCAAATAATAATCCGATGGAACGTTGTAATTGGCCGGCATCCAACCCTTTGATGATTCAATATCATGATGAAGAATGGGGTGTTCCCATACATGATGACCGGAAGATCTTTGAGTTTATGGTCTTGGATGCTTTTCAGGCCGGCCTTAGCTGGTCTACTATACTCAACAAAAGGGAAAATTTCAGAAAGGCCTTTAGCAATTTTGAACCGGGAATAGTGGCAAAATATTCCGAAAAGAAAATACAAGCCCTCCTTTCAGATGCCGGAATTGTGCGCAATGAACTTAAGATCCGCAGCACTATAAAGAATGCCGGGCATTTTGTGAGGATTGCCCACGAATATGGTAGTTTTTCTGAATATATCTGGGGCTTCGTAAATCACAAAACAATTATCAATCAGTGGGCTGATCCCAAACAGATACCGGTAAGTACAAAGGAGAGCGATGCCATGAGCAAGGCCCTGAAAAAGGAAGGATTTTCATTTGTAGGCTCCACCATCTGCTACTCCTTTATGCAGGCTGCCGGAATGGTAAACGACCATACTGTCAATTGTTTCCGGCACCGGCAATTGAGTCCGCGTAAAAAATAGCCAATCTCCGGCCTGCCGCTGTTAACAAGTCGCTGCCTGTGAGCCGCAAAGGGGGAGGTTAAAAAATTATCTTTGCGGAAACCCGGTTTCATCAATGGCTTTACGAAGATTAGCAATTCTTTTTTCCGTACTCGTAAGTACCGGATTATCATATGCTACTGGCGAAAATGAACTTCCACGTGAAGTTACCGACCCTCCGTTTCTTAAAAATTCCACTGCCTGGGCCGATTCTGTTATTGCAACATTAAGTCTTGAAGAAAAAATTGCACAGTTGATCATGGTGGATGCCTACTCCAACAATGATCCAAAGGCAGTTGTAAGGATTGAAGACCTGATCAGCAAATACCGGATCGGTGGTCTTATATTTTTCAAGGGCGGACCCGTCCGTCAGGCAGAACTTACAAATCACTTTCAGTCTTTGTCGCGGGTACCCCTTTTAATTGCAATGGACGCAGAATGGGGTCTTGATATGCGGCTCGACAGCACCATAAAATATCCGTATGCCATTTCCCTGGGTGCCGTGCGCAATAACCAGTTAATCTATGAAGTCGGAAGGCAGGTGGCCGATCAGTTGAAAAGAATAGGGGTACATGTGAATTATGCCCCGGATGTGGATATCAATAACAACCCGCAAAATCCCGTGATCAATACACGTTCTTTTGGTGAAAACCGTGTGAATGTTACACTTAAAGGGCTTGCCTTTATGCTTGGAATGCAGGAGAAAGGGGTAATGGCCGTGGGGAAACACTTCCCGGGACACGGGGATACCGGCAGCGATTCACATTTTGGACTGCCTGTTATCCCACACAACCGGGAACGGCTTGACAGCATTGAATTCTTCCCCTTCCGCTACCTGGTTCAGGGTGGTATCTCGGGTATCATGACCGGGCACCTGCATCTCCAAAAACTGGATTCCATGCCGGGACGCCCATCCAGTCTCTCTCCTGATATTCTCAATGGAATTTTACGCAATGAGATGGGATTTAAAGGTCTTATCATGACCGATGCGATGAATATGAAAGGCATGAGCGGGTATACCGGCGTAACATCCATTGATGTACAGGCGCTCCTTGCCGGGAATGACCTTTTACTTATGCCTGCCGATGTTCAAACTGCCATTGATTCCATTAAAGCAGCTGTGGAGAGGGGAGTCCTCAGCATTCAGGACATCGACTCCCGCTGCAGCAGAATGCTGCAGGCCAAAGCCTGGGTCGGTCTTGACCATTATAAACCTGTAAATCTCGTTAATATCTGGGAAGACCTGCATAAACCAGAATATACCCTGTTGAACAGAAAACTGGCAAGAGATCTTATTTCTGTAGTGTATGACCCTTATAACAGTTTGCCTGTTAAAAACCTTGATACGCTTCGCATTGCTTCGGTAACAATTGGTGATCAACCTGATCCTGCCTTTGATAACCTGCTGGATTGCTATGCTCCCGTGGATGACTTTTTTATCAACCGCCTCGACAGCAATTCCCGTTTTGATATCTTGTTCAGTCAGCTGGAGAAGTACAATACCATCCTGCTCACGCTTACCTGGTCCGATCTCAGGGCTTCGAGAAACTTTGGTCTTCGTCAACCGGTGCTGCGATTCATCGATTCACTTGCTTGTGTTAATCATGTAATTCTTGGCCTGACAGCCAATCCATATAGTATCTCCCTCCTGAAAAACAGGGAAAAACTTACTTCGATTGTGGTTGGTTACGAAGACATTCCTGTAATAAGGGAAATGCTGGCCCAGGTGTATTTCGGTGGACAGCCGGCAATTGGTAAATTACCGGTTTCAGTGGATACCTTCCTTCATGAACGCGATGGTATTGAAATTACCAGGCGCAGCAGGCTTGGATATATGTTGCCGGAAGAAATTGGAATCAGCAGTGATACACTGGCCCTGATTGATTCCCTTGTATACCAGGCTATCAGGGAGGAAGCCTTCCCCGGTTGCCAGGTTCTGGCCGCAAAAGATGGAATCGTATTTTACCAGAAGGCATTCGGGTATTACACCTACGACAGTATTGAACCCGTGCAGCTGACAGATATTTACGACCTTGCCTCGCTCACCAAAATTACCGCAACACTACCGGTAGTGATGCAACTGTTTGATCAGGGGAAAATCGATCTGAAAGGAAAGCTGGGAACATATCTCCCCGCAGCAAGGGAAACCAATAAGGAGAAACTCATGTTGCAGGATATTCTTGCACACCAGGCCGGACTTCAGGCATGGATACCCTTTTATATTTCCACCATGCAGCCATTGAGCAAGGGTAAAATGCTTGTGTCAAAAAAATATTCAGAGGAATATCCTTTCAGGGTTGATAGAAACTTCTATCTGTACAGGCAGATTGGATATAAACCCGGAATATATAAAGCTGATTCATCCGGTCAATATAAATACCAGGTTGCGGACCACCTTTGGATCAATAATGCCTGGCGGGATAGCATATTCCGAAGAATCTATGATTCACCCCTGGCGAAAAAAAAGGAATACCTGTACAGCGACCTGGGTTTTTTGCTCCTGTGGCAGATGGCGGAAGCACAGACCGGGCAGGCACTCGACAGCTATATGATGAAAAATTTCTATCGACCGCTTGGAGCCGCTAAACTTGGATTCAATCCCTTGTTGAGATTTGACAGCCAATCAGTAGCACCAACTGAAAATGATATTTTCTGGCGCAGGCAACTGGTTCAGGGGCACGTACACGACATGGGTGCTGCCATGCTGGGAGGGGTCGCTGGGCATGCCGGACTTTTTTCGAATGCGAATGATCTGGCCAAGATGATGCAGTTGTATTTGAATGGTGGGGAATACGGAGGAACCCGCTTTTTCAAACAATCTACGGTCAAACAATTTACAACAGCCCCATTTGTGAAATCAGAAAACAGGAGAGGACTGGGGTTCGATAAGCCATTGCTGGATGATTCAAAAGGTCCCGGATCTCATTGCAAAGACGCCTCAACCGCCAGTTTTGGACATACCGGATTCACAGGGACAATGGTTTGGGCCGACCCGAACAATGGGGTAGTATTTGTATTCCTTTCAAACAGGGTTTATCCCTCGGCAGAGAACACCAGGCTCTCCGATATGAATGTGCGGCCTGCCGTGCATCAGGTTATTTATAATGCTGTGAAATCTGCACAACTGCCTCCCTATTGATAATAAGCAAATCAGGGATATTCATTTTGGTAATCTCAAAATCAATATCTTCAGAATGCATCGGAACGTCATGTTATAAAACTTTGCGTTTGGATTGGCCTGCCGATGCCGCATATAAATGAATTGTTTATTTTTGCTGCCTGCATAAAAAATCACAGCATATGAAACCTACGCATATTGAACACATCGGAATTGCGGTTGAAAGCATTGAAACTGCCAGAAAGTATTATGAAGAAGTACTGGGGCTGGAATGTTATGCCATTGAAGAAGTACCCGAACAGAAAGTGAAAACAGCCTTTTTTATGGTAGGTCAGACCAAAATTGAATTGCTTGAATCTACCGATCCGGAAGGGCCAGTGGGCAAATTCATCGAAAAAAAAGGACCTGGAATTCATCATATTGCCTATGCGATGCCCGATACCTCCGCAGCCTTGGCTGAGGCAGGAAACAAGGGAGTACAACTTATTGACCAAACAACAAGAAAAGGGGCTGAGGGGCTTTCTATTGGCTTTCTGCATCCAAAATCAACGGGTGGCGTTCTTACTGAGTTCTGCAGCAAGGAATAGGCGGAACCGATCAATTCATAAGGATAATTTGTCAAGCTGTTCAGGATTGGCATGGAATTTGGAATCCCCGTCCTTGTTTTCCATGAATCTTTTTGTACCTTAGCATGCAATCTGTGGATTCAGGATAATTGATACCGCATTAAACCTTTTGCCTGTATTTGTTGTTAACCTTCAAATAAATTGTAAACTTAAATACCAAAATGCTATGAAAAAATTCAATCTCCTTGTTGCCCTCTCCGCACTCATTCTGGGTGGTTTGTCCTTTACAGCCTGTGAGGATACTGTAAACAATCCTCCTGCCATTACTTATGATGATGCCAGTCCTATTGTACTTGGTGCAGGCGTTACCTCTGTCGCAGTAACAGGTCAGATTGTAGCTGATGCAGGTCTTGACAAAGTTGTTCTTTTTAAGGTTGTTGGTGGCAGTGAAACTCAGATCGGTGCTGCTTATGAGAGTTTTTCATCCGGTGACATCACAACAACAGATGATGTGAATTACAATTTCCGGTTCACTCTTACCGATATTACCGCAAACATGACCCTGAAAATTACAGCAACCGACAAGGATGACCAGACTTCTTCCGAATCGATCGTCATTCAGACATCTGCTGCTGCCGGAGGTATTAAGTCATGGACTGCAACCCTTGGTGGTGGTAGTTCAGCAACTGGAAGTTTCTATGCTTCTGCCACCGGTGATGTTTACACCTCCGGAGTTGCGAAGGATCATGCAGCTGCTATTGATATTATTTTCTATTATGGAACTGAAGCAGGTCTTTCAGGTGCTGGTCTTTATGCACCCAATTCCGGAATTAAGAGTGTTTATTCAGCTGGTGGAGGTTTGATCCAGACCACATTCTCAGTTCTTAATTCTACAAAATTTGCAACTACCACATTAACCGCCACTCAGTTTGACGGAGCAACGGATGATGCCCTGATCACTGCAAATGTCTCCAGCCCGACCGCTGATGCAATTCAGGTTGCTAATGGTTCTGTATATGGCTTTACCACGGTAGGCGGTAAAAAAGGCCTTATCAAGGTAGTATCTGTTCCGGCCAGTAACAGCGGAACCTGCTCTATTGCAGTAAAAGTACAGGAATAATATTCCTTATAAATCATTTAAGAAAGCTGCCCATCCGGGCAGCTTTTTTCATTTTATGTCCTGTCGGGATGTCCGGCCGGACATCCCGACAAGTTCTATTATTAAACATATCCTTGTATCCACCTCTTTCCCCTGCAAACCCTATCTTTACGATAAAATACAGGGAGACATGGAGAAACGTCTCTTTACAGCCGGGAATGCCGGAACGGATGTGCGGTCGGACTGCCAGGTATCACTGGAGCCCAGGGATCAGGGAGGCCTGATCATACACCTGCAAAGCAGGGTGAAGGATTTGTACGGCGAATCCATCCTGGCTCAGGCCCGGGAAATGGCAGCCTATTATGGCATAAGCCATGCAGAAATATTAATAGATGATTCCGGTGCTCTTCCGTTTGTGCTGGCTGCCCGGACAGAACAAGTGATGCGTTCTGCCACAGGATCAACCAAGGATTATTTGCCTGAGCGTACCCCGGCATCCTTCAGTAAAACCAAACGCGACCGCTTCCGTCTTACGCGATTGTACCTGCCCGGTAATACCCCCAAACTGATGATCAATGCCGGGATTCATAATCCCGATGGCATCATACTGGATCTGGAAGACTCCGTTGCCCCTGCAAGAAAGGCTGAAGCCAGGGTGCTGGTGCGCAATGCCCTCTGTGCGCTCGATTTCTATGGTGCCGAGCGCATGGTACGTATCAACCAGGTGCCGGAAGGATTGATTGATCTGCCCTGGATAATTCCACATAATGTACATGTAATTCTTGTACCAAAATGTGAAAGTGCGGAGCAGATACGTATGCTGGAAGATAGGATTGAGGAGCTGAGTAAGGGATATCAGCTGGATCAGCGACCCTTTCTGATGCCAATAATAGAAAGTGCCCTCGGTATTGAAAAGGCCTTTGAGATCGCTACTGCTTCAAAAAATATTATTGCCATGGCCATTGGCCTGGAAGATTATACAGCCGATCTTGGAACGCGCAGGACAAAAGAAGGGGAGGAGAGCATCTGGGCACGCCAGCGAATGGTGAATGCATGCAAAGCCGCCGGGATACAGCCCATTGACTCGGTTTTTTCGGATGTGGATGATATGGATGAGTTGTTGAAACAAGCTGTTAAATCAAAGGCACTGGGGTTTGAAGGTATGGGCTGCATTCATCCCCGTCAGATCGAAGTGATCCGCAAAGGATTTATGCCTGCCCCTGATGAAATTACGCGGGCTCAGAAGATCGTGGAAGCTTTTCAGGAAGCTGAGTCTAAAGGATTGGGGGTGGTATCACTGGGAAATAAAATGATAGATCCTCCCGTTGTAAAACGTGCCCTGCAAACCCTCGAACTGGCCCGGATTTTCAACCTGACTTAATTCATTTTCACATTGCTGCAAACAGCAGAACCTATGAGCAACACCACTACCAATGCAGCCGGACGGGAAGTTCCACTGGAAATAAACGGAGAGAAAACGATCCCCTACCAGGGGGTCGGGAAGTATAAACCCACAGGAAATAAATATGCTCCGTCTGTTCCAAGTAATGCTGATTATCCGGAGGATGGGAATAAACTGTTTCCTTCCTTGCGGGATGCTTTGATCCATTGCGGCCTGAAAGATGGAATGACACTTTCCACACATCATCATTTCCGCGAGGGGGACCTGGTGGCCCAGGCATTGTTTGATGCCGTTAAGGAGCTGGGAGTTAAAAATATACGCTGGTGCCCATCCGCTTCTTTCTCCTGTCATAAAAGCCTGATACCATTGCTGGAAGATGGCACCATTCATCACATCGAAGGCAGCATGAATGGTCCGCTTGGACGATTCACCTCCGAAGGAAAGATGAAGGGAATGGGTGTGCTTCGCTCGCATGGTGGCCGGTACCAGGCTATTCAGGATGGGGAAATGAAAATAGATATTGCCGTGATCGGTGCTCCCGAAGCAGATTGCTTCGGCAATGCCAACGGATTACGCGGCCCATCGGCCTGCGGCTCTCTCGGATTTGCCCTGGCCGATTCGCAATATGCTTCCCGGGTGATTGTAGTTACCGACAACCTGGTACCATTCCCCTGCGTACCCTGGCAGATACAGGGAAATCATGTGGACTGTGTTGTGCAAATGGACCGGATCGGTATCCCCGAGAAGATCGTTTCAGGAACCACACAGGTTACAAAAAGCCCTGATCGTCTCTATATTGCTGAACTCACAGCCCGTTTTTGTGAGTTAACCGGTATTATCCGTGATGGCTTCTCCTTTCAGGCCGGGGCGGGGGGTACGGCTCTTGCCGTGAGTGAATTTTTCCGCAAAATAATGGTGGAAAAGGGAATAAAGGCGGCTTTTGCACGCGGAGGAAGCAACAAATACCTGGTGCAGATGCTCGAAGAAGGGCTCATTGGTTATATACTCGACGGCCAAACCTTCGACCTGCATGGAGTAAGATCAATGGAATCCAATCCGAGGCATACCTGGACAAGCCCATTTACCAGTTATAACTACCATGCCAAGGGCAATTTTGCCGGGCTGGTGGATGTGGTGATTCTGGGCGCCACCGAAGTAGATGTGAACTTTAATGCAAATGTGGTTACACATTCCGATGGTTGTCTGCTTCATGGCATTGGCGGCTGGCAAAACTGCCTGTTTTCAAAAACGGTCATTCTTCCCTTACCATTGTTCCGTGACAGGATCCCGGTTATCGTGGACCGGGTGACCACCCTCTGCGGACCGGGAGAACTTATAGATGTAATAATCACTGAAAGGGGTATTGCCATAAATCCCCTGCGAACCGATCTGCTCGATGCCTGTAAAGGAACGGGATTGCCGCTACGAACCTTGGAAGACCTCAAAAAAGAAGCGGAGCAAATCTGTGGTGTACCGCAAAAGCCCCGCTTTAAAGAGAATATCGTTGCTGCCATCAAATGGGTGGATGGCACCGTGATCGATGCTGTCAGACAACTAGCCTGAAACACTCCGCATCA
Source organism: Bacteroidales bacterium (assembly GCA_046329925.1). Classification (GTDB taxonomy): domain Bacteria; phylum Bacteroidota; class Bacteroidia; order Bacteroidales; family JAAYUG01; genus JAXLTS01. The sequence goes on along the minus strand of JAXLTS010000003.1, from coordinate 162,933 downwards.
AATACCATCGTCGCGCTGGAAGTTATAGTAATGATCATCCTGGTACCAGATACGGATCTTTGCTAATTCCCGCAGCAGATCAATGTCTCCGATTTCAAAATGGGTAATTGTTAATCCTGTTCTTGCGCTAAGATCCTTAAGCAATTCTTCCTTATGCTCTGGCTTGAGCATTTCGAGTTTTTCATATACAATTACCTTGCGCGACTCATGACGATGCAGCCAGAAGCGTTCACCAAAATAGGCAATAGCTATAATAATTATATTGGTGACAAGGAGCTCTGCATAACTTACCTTTTTATTTGAAAGAGAGTTGATAACTGCAACCCCGATTACAACAAAGAGGTAGGTCATTTCCTTAATCGGCATGGTGGTTGTGCGGTACCTGATAATACCGAAGATGGCAAAAAGTCCCAGAGCCACACCTATCTGCAATTTCACATTTCCCAACAGGAAACAAAGGAGGAAGACGATGGTACTTGTGAGCAGAAACGAGAAGAAGTACTCCTTGCTTTTAGCTATCGGATAATAAATATACCGGATAATCACAATAATGCAGAGGAGGTTAAAAGTCAGCCGGATCAACAGTTCCAGGAATGCTGCCTGGTTGATCAGCTCTATTCCGAATAATTCAGCTACACAGGGAATCATGGTACAGTGTTTGAGTTATTTTTTGAACTTTTGCAAGTTTTGGATTAAAGAGGTTGTGCTTGATTTCAGGGTTAAGAAGGGCCATCCCCAGGCAGTACTTGGAAACGGAAAGCGGCCGAATGCCATGCTTTTTCATTTCTCCCGGAAACCGGGAAACAGCACGTGACGATTCTCGTTTCAGCTCGGCAATCACCAGTTGCGGGAGATCGAGTGTTCGCCCCCTGTATGTAAATGAAAGCTGCGTATCAAGCGTCATACGTTCCGGTCGCTCTTTCGATATCAGGGTGATTCTGTTAAACTGCGTGATTAACTGTGCATGCAGCTGTTCACGCGTAAAGGGAGTTTTTTCCTGTATGAAGGCAGCATGGGCTTCATCAATCATATCGTTCATAGAAGCTGCCTTCTCACGCGATTTAACAGTCTGACCCAGCCTGGTTTTCTGTTTTACTTCAAGGAAGGATACTCCTGTACTTTTATACTCCCTGATCCTCATTTTTACGCGTCTGGGACGGTTATTATGATGTGCCAGAAACATGGAAAATTCTTCCGTATCGTAGTATATACTGAAATATGGCTGGTTCAGATATGAACCTGCTTCAAGCACCTGGTAATAAGGCTGGAGGGCTTCCAGCACAGGATACAGGTATTCCAGACTGAAAATATATTTTCTGTCCGATCTGTCAAATAATTTGACTTTCTCCGCCTCCTTCAGACCTATGGTTTCATAGGTACCTATTATGTCTTCCAGCAGTTTGTCCACTTCTACCCGGGAATCTGTCAGTGTTAAGAATTTCTAAAGATATTAAAAATATGAACGGTTGGTTTTATACAGAAAAATTTGTCATTGAAGTCGATCTGAAATCTCCTGAAACTCACTCCAAAAGTGCTTTTTCAAGCAGGCAAAGGATTTATTTCCCATCTTTGCAGGTATGGAACTGCAGTTGCTATTGCCGGGTAAGAATCCGGAATATTTTATCTGTTCCAGGTCTTATGAGGAAAATGAAAGTTGTTCATTATGAAAAAATATCGATGCATAGTATGCGGCTTTGTCTATGATCCGGAGGAGGGTGATCCCGATAGCGGAATACCTCCGGGTACACCATTTGAGGATATTCCCGACAATTGGAGATGCCCGGTCTGTGCGGTAAGCAAGGCGGATTTTATTCCAATCGAATAAGCCGGCTATTTTTGAGGAATGTCTTTCAATACAGCCAGGAGATAGTCCCAGAAAATCTCAACTGTCTTTATCTCAACCCTTTCATCTGGTGAATGCGGAGATTTGATCGTTGGGCCGAAGGATACCATATCAAGATGCGGATATTTTTCAAGGAAAAGACCGCATTCCAATCCGGCATGTATCGCTTTGAGTTCAGGTTCCTTTCCGAATAGCCTTACATAGGTTGTCCTTGCAGTACGGATAATTTCCGAGGAGGGATTTGGTTCCCAGCCCGGGTATCCGGTTGAATGTTCCACCTCTGCCCCTGCCAGGCTGAAAACACATTCCACCTGCACGGCTATGTCATGCTTTGCATCGTTTTTGGCGCTGCGCTGGCTGGTGGAAATCACATATTTTCCATTATCTGCAATCTTTACTGAGGCCAGATTGGTGGAGGTCTCTACCAGTCCGGGTATCTCCCGGCTCATGGACTTAACACCGTGCGGACATGCATACAATGCATCCAATAACCGATCCTGGAACGATTGGACAAATACCTGCTTTAACTCATTCCCCGGGACCAGTTCTATCTTCATATTTTCTTCCCGCTTATTAAATTCTTTCCGGAAGGTGGCATAGAGACGATCTGCCATCTCTTTGAAGGCGGCTAATTGATTCACAGGAATCAGGATTTCCGCAAAGGCTTCCCTTGCAATGGCATTTCGGAGGTTTCCTCCCCTGAGCTGAGCTATCCGTATACCGTACCTTCGGCTACCTTCCCGGAGTATCCTGGTTATCAGCTTGATTGAATTGCCTAATCCATTGTTGATATCTTCCCCTGAATGTCCTCCCGACAGGCCAGTCACGGAAAGGGTATATGGGCTGAATCCCCTGGCCGGTACTTCATATTCAGGTGTTAATGTTGCCACTGTGTCAATTCCACCGGCACAGCCGATACACAGTTCTCCTTCATCCTCGGAATCCAGATTCAATAAGTATTTCCCGGTAATAAAGCCGGCTTCCAGCATCTGTGCACCTGTAAGACCAGTTTCCTCATCTACTGTGAAGAGGCATTCAACAGGACCGTGTTCCAGGCCGGGATCAGCCAGGATGGCAATCATTGCAGCAACGCCAATGCCATTGTCGGCGCCGAGTGTAGTACCTTCAGCCCTTACCCAGCCATCCCTGATGACCGGCTTTATCGGATCCGTATCGAAGTTATGTGTTGAACTGCTGTTTTTTTCACATACCATATCAATATGACACTGCAGCACAACCGTCTCCTTCTTTTCGTAACCGGGATAAGGTGGTTTTATTATCAGAACATTACCACCCTTGTCAACCCTGGTTTCCAGCGTATTCTTTTTTCCGAAGGCAATTAGAAATTCGCGAATCTTTTCTTCTTTTTTCGAAGCACGCGGAATGCCGCATATTTCTTCAAAGTAGTTCCAGATTGTTACTGGTTTCAGCTGGCTAAGTATGCCCATGTTGAATTGGTTTTAAAGAGGTCAAACTTAGGATTATTTTCCGGGAAGCCTGCATATTCCTGGCATATCTTGCAACATACACCTCATGCTTCAGGCTGGTCCCAAAGTATCTACCTGCTGTTATATAACAATCATTCAGGCCGAAGCATTGAATGGAAAACTTCTACCTTTGGTTGCATAATCAATCAATCTTTTTCCATGGCTCCCCGTAAAATTGTTACTCTTCCCGGTGATGGGATTGGAGAGGTAGTACTCCGTCAGGCCATCCGTGTTTTGGATGCAGCAGGTTTCAATGCTGAATATGTGCATGGAGATATCGGCTGGAAATATTGGTGTACTGAGGGGAATCCGCTGCCTGACCGAACCATAGCCCTTCTTAAAGAACATAAGGTAGCCCTGTTTGGTGCAATAACCTCCAAGCCAAAAGATGATGCAATAAATGAATTATCACCGGCGCTAAGGGATAAAGGATTTGTTTATGCAAGTCCTATTGTCGGGCTCAGGCAGAAATTCAACCTTGACATTTGTATCCGCCCTTGCAAAACCTATAAGGGAAACCCACTGAATTTCATAAAGCGTACAAGCGATGGTTCAGTGCAGGAACCTCTCGTCGATGTGGTTATATTCCGACAGAACACTGAGTGTCTGTATAGCGGCGTTGAATGGACCAATCCTCCCGACCAGGTCTACAATGCATTTATGACCCATCCTAAATTCAGGGAAGGATTTGGTGGAGTGCCGAGAGAAGAACTTGCTATTTCTTCAAGGATATTTTCACGGAAAGCCACGGAGAGGATCGTACGGGCAGCCTTTGAATTTGCAAGAAAGGGAAAATACAAATCCGTTACGGTGTGTGAGAAGCCAAATGTCATAAGGGAGACTTCAGGGATGATGCTGAAACTTGCCAGGCAAATGCAGAAATCGGAGTTCCAGGATATCCAGTTGTGGGATACAAACATCGATGCCCAGATGATGTGGCTTACAAAGAACCCTGAGGATTATGGAGTGATAGTTGCCGGTAATATGTTCGGGGACATTGTCTCTGACGGATTTGCAGGTCTTATCGGTGGATTGGGTTTTGCAGCCAGTGCAAACCTGGGTGAAGAGGTAGCTGTTTTCGAACCCACACATGGTTCTGCCCCAAAATATGCCGGCTATGATGTTTCAATCGTTAATCCGATTGCAATGATTGAGGCCGCCTGCATGATGCTTGACCACATTGGCGAAGGATCAATTTCTGCCAGAATACGAAAGGCTGTGGCAAACGTAATTGAACATGGAATTGTCAGGACCTATGATATGAAAATGATGAAAGGATCGCCGGATGTAATTAAACAGGGGGCCGCATCGACTGAAGCAATGGCAGATGCGATTATCTCCGCACTCTGATCAGATACCGCACTTTTTAACATTCACCTAATAATTTCTATATATGGACCTGGGAGAAGTATTCCGGCTATGGCCGGAACTGGAATGGATAGGCGATACGGGCCTCAGGGAAAAGACAGCTGCTACCTGGGCTCTCGCGCTTTCGAAAAGTGTTCTCACAGTTGAAGACCTTGGTGAAATACCGTTTACCTTACTGGTACCCGGTCTCAAAGTGACGTTTATGCAGCATAAACGGGCAGTTGTGCATATGGCCTATGCCTGTGGAAAAAAGATGCAGGAATTTTTTAAGGCAGACCTGCCTGTAAATATAGACGTCCTGATTTCCGGGGCAATACTCGCAGATGTAGGTAAACTGCTGGAATATGAATTGAAAGACGGAGCAGCTGTACAGGGAAAATACGGGAAATACCTTCGTCATCCGTTTTCCGGCGTTTCATTAGCCGAGGCGTGCGGGCTTCCTCCCGAGGTGTGCCATATTATCGCGGCACATGCCGGTGAAGGTGACCATATGAAGCGCAGCACGGAAGCATATATTGTACACCATTGCGATTTTATGTCCTTCCTTCCCTTTAAGGATCGCCTCCAATAGATTTCAATCCTTCCGGTTTTCCGAATTGACCCAAAATGCAGGAAAACTGGTTTTTTACGGCAATTCTTCTATTTTTACAATGGAAGAAAAGTCAACATGTATAAATATTTCTGTATTCTGCTTATTGCTCTTTTCGCATTGTTAAATGCGGAAGCACAGCCGAAGGAAAGAGCAAATGATATTTTTGCTGCCTCCAATCTTTTGTTTTTCACCATTGAAACAAACTTTGATTCCCTTCTTTGGGATATGCATGGAGAAAAACTAACCCGCGATGCAAGGATATCATACCTTGATAATTATAACAGGCGTGTTAGTTCCCAGGTGGAGATAGCTACCAGGGGGCGCTTCAGACGTCGCCCCGAGAATTGTGATTTTCCACCTCTGTTGCTGGATTTTAAGAATTTCCCGGACACAGCACTTTTTAAAGGCCAGGGAAGTATTCAGATGGTGACTCATTGCAAAACGGCCACTCCCCAGTTTATTCAGTACATATGGGGGGAATACCTGATTTATGAAATGTACGCAAGGATTTCGCCCTATGCTTACAAAGTCCGACCTGTGCTTTTTACTTATATAAATACCGGTAGTTCATTTACAAGCATGAACAAGTATGGATTCTTCCTTGAAAATACCAAACATCTTGAAAAAAGACTAAAGGTAAAAGCCACTAAAGACAAGGAAGCAAACCCCTCCCAGTTGGACCAGGAAGCCTATAAACGATTGTGCTTCTTCGAATACATGATCTCAAACAATGACTGGGCAGTATCCATTTTACACAATGTCAAGCTCATTAAACCTGACAAATACAGCGCACCTATTCCGGTTCCTTTCGATTTTGACTGGGCCGGGATGCTTAATATCCCCTACAAAATACCTGGCGTTGAGCGAAATTCAACTTTAAAACCTGACCGTACATTCAAGGGAGAATTCAATTCCCGTAAGGAACTGAAGGAAACCATCCGCTTCTTTAACGGGAAGAAAAAAGAGCTCCTTTACCTGGTTATGACTCTTCCTTACCTTGAAGATTCGGTAAAAACCAGATTCATAAGCCAAATCGAGGAGTTCTATATGATTATTAATTCGCCCCTGGCAGTTCGGAAGGTAATTCTCCATAAACCGCTGTTTCAATTTACCCGGCCCAAAGAATCAACCGGTATAAAATAGGTCTTGCCTTGTTTTTCCTGTATTTGCCTGAAAATAATCAACAGGGTAATTTGTTGATATTTAGCAATTTATAGATTTAAAATTTATCTTAGGCTGGTGCAACCGGGCTTTTAGCTGTATATTAAATCAAAAAATGCCTAAGTTTGCAGCGTTCAGGATTCTTTATAATGATTCTAAATAAAAAACTGATAAGGAATTTCATAAAGGTCACCCTCTGTCTTGCCTTCTTTTTATGGGAGAGCAACATAGGTACACCCTCTCACCTTTTCAGCTTCCTGGAGGCCGGTGGTACTGAGATTCCCGGTGGTGGGAATGATGCCCCGGTGCCTGTTTCCTGGAAAATTCGCAATATTGAATCTGATTTCTCCGAGGCTCAGGTTCTTACAAGCTCCATGGAGAATATGCTAAAACGCTATCATCTCAATGGAGCCTCCGTTGCTGTGGCAGTTGAAGGGCGTCTGGTGTATGCACACGGTGTAGGATATGCCGACAGGGAAAAGGGTGAGGAGGTAACTCCGGGACATCTTTTCCGGATAGCCAGTGTTTCAAAACTGATCACAGCGGTTGCCATCATGAAAATGGTGGAGGAGGGCACCATCAGGCTGGATGATAAAGTTTTTGGTACCAATGGATTACTTAACGATTCCGCCTACCTTAAATACAGGGATAAAAGGCTGGAACGGATTTCTGTACGGCAGCTGCTGAATCATACCTCCGGATTTGGACGCAGATATGGTGATCCGGTGTTCAATACCTTGCAGGTTGCACAGGTTACAGGTGTCAAACCTCCGCTTAATACAGATGCCTTAATTCGATTTTCACTGTCATATCCGCTTTCCTATACACCCGGTACCCGGTATTCATACTCCAACCTTGGATATATCATCCTTGGGAAAGTAATCGAGAAATTGTCGGGTATGGATTACGAAGAATATGTGCAGCAGCGGATTCTTTTCCCCATTGGCATATATGATATGCATATTGGTAAAAGTTTCCCATACGAGCACCTCTGGAATGAGGTTTCTTATTATGAACCTCCAAGGTATGGTTACTGCCTTGCTATTGATGGATCGGGTCAATCGGTACAGCGCTGTAACGGCGGTATTGACATTAGTCTTCTCGGAGCCGCAGGGGGGTGGATTGCTTCATCACCTGAAATGATGAAGTTCCTTCTTGCAATTGATGGATACCCGGAAAGTCCGGATATTCTTTCGGCTGCCTCAATTAAGGAAATGACTACACCCTCTTCGGCATTTAACAGTCTTCTGGGCTGGAGAGGAAGGGATGACGAAGATAACTGGTGGCGAACCGGCACCATGGCCGGCACAGTGGCTCATGTGATGCGCAGAAACGACAATTCGAATTGGGTGGTCTTCATCAATTCCAGTGCTTCAAGGCACGCCGGGATCCATACTGCCATCGAATCGACAATGAATTTTGCACTGGATTCAATCACCCAGTGGCCCGGGATCGACCTGCTTGATCGTACTCCCCTCAAACCCCTCCGGCATATATCCGCCCAACCGATCTTGTGATTCAACAGGTTGCGATTTTTGAATTTTGTTTCTGTTTTTTTTCTGGTGCTTTCTCATTCATGAAGCGAATGATACCTTTGTATTGTAAAAAATTTCATCATGGGTAGAAAGAACCGGATACAGGAAATAATCAGCCAGGGAAGGATTCCTGTCGGCGATGGAGCCTGGGGAACGCTGTTACAGGCCAAAGGATTAGCTGCAGGGGAATGCCCTGAATTGTGGAATCTTACTCATCCTTCGGAAGTTCTCAGTATTGCGCAAGCCTATGTGGAAGCCGGGGCAGATATCATCGAAACAAACAGTTTCGGGGGTAGCCCTGTTAAACTCGCTCATTATAAGTTGCACGACAGAGCTTCAGAAATAAATGAGGCAGCCGCACGCTTGTCGCGTGACGCTGCCGGTGACAAGGTGATTGTGCTTGGATCAATGGGGCCCACAGGCAAGCTGATTCTCACAGGCGATATCACAGCCGCAGAAATGTATGAAGCATACGCCCTTCAGGCTGCAGCCCTTGAAAGGGGAGGAGCCGATGCCCTGATTGCTGAGACCATGTCTGACCTGGAAGAGGCACTCATCGCTATCCGCGCTATCCGCGAGAATACAAGCTGCGAGATTGTCTGCAGTTTTACTTTTGAAAAAATGATTTCAGGTGAATATCGCTCCATGATGGGATATTCCCCCATGGATGTTGCCCAGGAACTTATCAATGGAGGGGCGACCATTCTGGGAGCCAACTGTGGCAACGGGATAGGTGGAATGATTGATATTGTTAAATCCTTCCGGTCTGTTTCACCTGAGGTTCCTATTCTCATTCAGGCCAATGCCGGGTTACCGGTGATAAGGGAAGGCAAAACTGTTTTTCCTGAATCACCCCTCGAAATGGCTGCGGCAGTACCCGAGCTTATTCGTGCCGGAGCCTCTGCAATCGGAGGCTGTTGTGGAACCGGCCCGGAGCATATCCGTCAACTGGTGAGAACCATCCGAAAGTAATGGATTCCATACTTGCTGGTAATGATATCCCCTGTCCTTCACCAGGACAATTATCCAGTACAGCTCGTTCCGGTAATGCTTATTTTGACCTCGGAGATTAACTTTTCTCCCTGAGCACCGTATAAAGGAAAACCTAACCAAAACATCGGATGGATATTTCCAGCAGCCGCCAGATCGACCTGGATGAGTTGGTCTCCTCGCGCTATGATGTAATGATCCTCAGCTATTGTGCCCACGAGCGCTGGAACTGGCTTTTAAACAGGATCCAGGCAAATGTCCGGCGTAAAATTCTCCTCCTTTTTGATGATGCCGACACCCTGTTTCAAGCTGATAATTACTTTGAATCTGCTGATGTTTTTGGCGTTGAAACCAGAAGATACCGGAGTGATGATACATCAGCCATTGAGGAAATGATCGGCGAGCTGATCCGGGATGCCAATGGGGAGGAATTCCGAATACTCATCGATTATTCATCCATGAGCCGACCGTGGTATTCAGCTGTAATCAAGTCTTTCCTTAAAAATGACCTGTACAGGGAAGGAAAGTTGCTTGTATATTTTGTTACCACTCCACCAACCTATTTCGACCCTCCCTGTTATCGAAGTGGTGATCGAGGACCGATGCTTGAACATTCGATTTATCCCGGAAAAGAAAAGCGGCCCTTGTTCTTGGACTGGGTACGAAGCCCGTCCCGCCTGAAGCTTGTATCGAGCTTAAGCCCGATCAACTTTATCTATTCTATGCCGATCCTCCATTTCATCCCAGTTTCTCGAAAATGTTTGATCTGAACAAAAAACTGATCCGCAGAAGCCGGAAAAACCCATATCCCTATCCCGTACACGACCTTGAAAGGACAGATCATATTCTTACATCGCTCATACTGCAACTGAGGCTTACATCATATCATTATTGTCCCCTGGGACCCGAGGATTTGCACTGAACAGCCTTCTCGTCCAGGCACGTTTCCCGATATTGAAGTTTAGGATGCAGGTTTCGAAGCATAGGTTGCCTGACAAATCGGAACACACGGAAACCCGCTGATCTATAAAATCGAGTTCTCAGGAGTGAAATACTCCATTTTTTGATTTCTCTGCAGTTTTTGTTCTTCTTGCTGTCCTATGCTTGAACAATTACATTTTTCTCTTGTTATTATTTAGAAGAAAAATATAAAAGGCTTGTGGATAGAGCATTTCCTTTAATTTGCATCTTATTTTATAATTAGATCAAAGTAAAATATTCAAACACCATATCATTTTGCAGCATTTTTAAGGAAGCAATGTATGGCTCAGTTTGAAATTAAAATGCCCAAAATGGGCAGAAAGTGTTGAAGAAGCTACCATCACCAAATGGTTTGTTAAGGAAGGTGATAAGGTAGAGGAGGATACTTCACTGTTGGAAATAGCCACGGACAAGGTGGATTCTGAGATTCCCTCCCCGGTGGAAGGAATCGTCACGAAAGTGTTGTACAAAGTGAATGATCTGGTTCCGGTTGGGAAAGTAATCGCCGTAATAGATACCGGAGGATCTGCTGTCCTACCTGTGGCGGAACAGGGAAAGCCTGAAGTCAGTACAGTTCTGCAGGAAGCAACTTCTCACGAAACAAAACAGGTTGAAATCACCGATGATCGTTTTTACTCGCCTCTCGTAAAGACTATTGCCCGAAAGGAGAGCATCAGCGGTGATGAACTTGCCAGTATTCAGGGTTCAGGGACCAACGGAAGGGTACGTAAACAAGACCTTCTTGCCTATCTTTCGTCGAAGCACTCCTCTCCGGCTAAGGTACATTCAGAGGACCGGATTGTTGCCGACCTGCGCAGTGAGAAGCCTCGACAGCCTGTAGTTTCAATGGAAGGCGATGAGATCATTGAGATGGACAGGATCCGCAAGTTTATAGCTGACCACATGGTGATGTCAAAGCACACTGCCCCGCATGTAACCAATATACTGGAAGCCGATGTGACTGAGTTGGTCATGTGGAGAAACCGGGTGAAGGATGATTTCGAAAAACGTGAAAAACAGAAGTTGACCTTTATGCCCGCTGTAACTGAAGCTGTTGCAAGGGCCCTCAGGGATTTTCCAAGGGTTAATGTCTCCGTGGACGGGTATAAAATCATTGTTCGAAAGAATATAAATATTGGAATCGCCGTGGCATTGCCCGATGGTAATCTAATAGTTCCTGTTGTAAAAAGTGCAGACCAGAAGAGCCTGCTGGGACTCTCGCTGGAGATAAACCGCCTGGCAGACACCGCCAGAAAAGGAAAGCTCGGACCCGATGATATTCAGGGGGGAACCTTCTCCATTACTAATTTCGGGACTTTCCGTAACCTGATAGGAACTCCGATCATTAATCAGCCGCAGGCTGCCATACTGGCGGTAGGGACCATAGAGAAGAAACCGGCTGTGCTTGAAACCCCCTCGGGAGACGTGATTGCCATACGTCATAAGATGTTTCTGTCACTCACCTATGATCATCGGGTAATTGACGGTGCCCTTGGTGGTGCATTTCTGAAAAGAATTGCCGATTACCTGGAAAATGCAGACCCCAAAAGGATTATTTAAGTTGTCAAATTACAATTTATAGAGCAGTTCAAAGCAATATTCAATTAAAGTAACTGAAAAGGAAACGCTTTCAAAATGGACTTACCTGTTAAGTCTGGGACGTGCCCTGGACGACAGGGCTCCCAATTAGCAAACGGAGCTGGCTGGTCCTACCATGCCCCTTTCGCCGGGCATGACGGCATTCAGCTGGCAATAGGCCAGGTCTTCGAAGGAAAATGATCATCTGTTCCGTATTACAGGGATATGATGACTACCGGTATCAGCAGGTCTTACGGCTGAGAGGTAATCCTGAATGGTATATCCAAAGACACTGATGTTGCGGGCGGAGGCCGGCATATGTCCAACCCTTTGCTAAACCCGCCTGGAATATTCACAATGTATCATCCGCCACAGGCAACCATACCTTGCACGCAGTGGAGTTGCAGAGCCATGAAATATTATAAATCAGGAGGGGTCGCCATCTCTTCACAAGGCGAATCCTCTGTTTCTGAAGGATATGTTTATGAAGCCATTAACTGGGCGACCCGCGAAAAACTCCCGGTCTCCTTTTTGTTTTCCAGGATAGCAGCATGGTATTTCAGTGCCCAAGTGGAACAGACTGCCAATCGCAAAGTGTCAATGGTACCAGGCTTAAAAACCCTCAGAATATTTCCAGTGCAACGGCAAGGATGTATTCGACTCGATGAATACCCTTGCCGAAGCGAAAGCATGGATCATCGAGAACGGATGCCCGGCGCGGAAACAAATTGGCGTTCGCCATTCGCATTCAAATTCGGATCGTCATAGGTTATACCGCGGCAATTGAGCTTAATTATGTTTCTGAATATGACCCTCTGGCGAAATACCGACACGGCTTTGCTGCGGTACAATCGGTTACCGAAGGCTGAATTACAGGAAATTGAGAAGGGTAAAGGAAGAAGTGAAGAAAGCTCACAAGCTGGCCATGGCTGCTCGGATCCCTCCTGAATCTGTGAATGATTTCGTCATTGCCGAGCCGTATGTTTCTGTCAAATATCCTCAAGGTATTCATGGAAAATTCGAACCCAAAAACTGATCGAAGCCATAAATGAAACACTGAAGGCGGAATTCCGGGCCAACCCGACTCATTCCTGGAAGGACAGGATGTAGCCAACGAGACAAGGGCGGAATATTCAACGTAACCAAAGAAACAAAAAAAAATTTCGGTGGGCATGAAACGTATTCGTGCCGTTGTAATTTCCTCATCAATTTTCGGTAAAAAACCGTACCGTACTAAAGTAATTTTATCAGGTGTGTTCCGAGAAATTGTCAATTATCCCATTTTTCTTGTTGTTCCGGCTTGTAAAACCCCCGTTAACTCAGTGCGTTGTGATTACTGGAAAACGGGAGTCATAATATAGTGGTAAGACTTGCCTCTGGTGGTTACATCGGCGGAGGATTGTATCATTCCCGAACAATCGAAGGTGCTCTTACCACTTTCCCGGAGTGCGCGTTGTTTATCCTTCATTTGAACGATGCCGCAGGATTGTTGCGCACCGCTATACGTTCCAGAGGCATCACCGTTTTCATGAACAAAATCACTTTACAATGCCCCACGTACCGCCACTCCGGTTGCGGATGATTTTGAAGTCCCGTTCGGAAAGGCCGTATCCGAAGAAGAGAAGGATCTGACAATTCTTACTGGGGAAACTACCCCCGCTCTGCCTTGATGTGGCCGACAAAATATATAAATGAAACCGGTGGATCATTGGGGAAGTGATTGACTTACGTTCATTGAATCCATTGGATAAAGGAATCTATCTTCAACTCAGTGAAGAAAACAAATAAGTTGCTTATCGTGCATGAGGACAAAGTTTTGGTGGATTTGGCAGTGAGCTTGCAGCCTGATCGCTGCAGAAGCCTTCGAATATCTTGATGCGGTAAAAAAGAGTTAGTTCGGCCTATACCCCTGTCAGTTCAACCGTATCCTGGAAAGAGCAATCCTTCCGAATGCGGAAAATTGAAAAGGCCGCCCTGGAATTGTTGAATTACTAAGCAAGCAAACACATGGACAAAATAGGATTATTCTATAGCTTGCTTACCCATGAACCCAACTAAAATTGCTGAGAAAATTGCGGCCCAGTTTGGCCAGGGTGAAATAGAATTGCAAAATGCAGAGTTGGTTTCAGAGAAGTTTTGGAGGATAAGAACCTGATGCTGGGTGTTCCTGGTTTGACGGGAACTCCCCAATTACTGGGATGAATTCGTTCCTGCCCTCGAGGATATGGATCTCAAAGGGATTAAGGTTGCAATCTTCGGTTTGAAACCGAAAAAACTACCTGAAATTTTCTTGATGCTGTAGGCATCATGGCCAGGCTCAGCAAGATCACGTGGTGCCTTAATAATAGGATATACCACAATCGAAGGGTATACCTTCGAAATCAAGCCCTCAGGGACGGCAAATTCTGCGGACTGGGGATCGATTTCGAAAATCAACATCATTTAAATGATCAGCGGATTACAGACTGGTGCAAGCAACTTAAATCAGAATTCCGATAACCTGTTAATATCAGAAGAATTATTTACCTGATTCAGTCTGTCCGGACTGGCAGTTGCCGGCCTGCATGTACTGTTCCTGGCATGGGCTACGGCTGGTAATGAGGTTTATATAACATTTTATTACGGCATTTTTCGGCATAGGGAGAATTTATTTATATTTACTATTCGATCAATCTGATTGGTAGATCGCCTATGTCCCACAGGGCTAACCTGTTAATTGTTTCCGTGCTGTTCCTGTCACCCCTCGTGTTCGGGCAGAAACTGCATTTCCGTAATTATACCATCAAGGAAGGATTGCCTCAGAACACGGTTGCCAATATTATCCAGGACAGCAAAGGCTATCTCTGGCTTGCAACACAGGTGGGCGCTGCCCGCTTCGATGGTAAAAATTTCCAGAACTTCAGCACAGCCCAGGGACTACCTGATAATTCGGTAAATCAGTTGTTTGAGGATTCACAAGGACGGATATGGATTGCAACCAACGGTGGTGTGGCTTCCTTTTATCGCAATAAGCTAAAGTCCTTTACCAAACAACAGGGTCTTCTGGACAATACCGTGCTTAAATTAAGCGAGGATGCCGAGGGAAACATCTGGTGTGTAACCACTGCAGGGATATCCATTATAGGTCGGGATACAGTAATCAGGAATATAACCCTCGCCGACCAGCTACCTTCACTGGTGATTCAGGATGTGATGAAGGACTCAAAAGGAAGGATGTGGATTGGCACACAATCCGGTGCCGCATGTTTTTTGGGCGGGAAATTGACACCAATTACCGAAGATCTGGCTTACCTGGTAGGCGGCAGACGTGAAAATACCGTACGGGATATTGCTGAGGGGGCTGATGGCCTTATCTGGATCGCGACGCAGGGAGGAGGAATCTTCGTATTCAAAGACTACAAACTGGTGAAGAAATATACCAGACAGGATGGCCTGGGTGATAACACCATACTCTCGCTTTACCGTGACAGTAAGGGAAATATATGGTGCAGCCAGTACCAGGGGGGTATTAGTTGCTTTGACGGAAAAAAATTCACAAGGTATGCCAGCCAGATAATCGGTAATGATGCAGTGCTTGAAATCATTGAGGATCGTAAAGGCCAGATATGGTGTCAAACCTTTAATTCCGGTGTAATTTTTGGTAAACCCGGCGAACTTCGGATGGTTAATACTGGTAATAACCTTATCAATGACCAGGTTCAGGACCTTTTTACGGATACCTTCGGCAATGTGTGGATTGGTACACTCGGCGGGGTTTCGATGTTTGGGAAGGGCATATTTGAATTATATACTACAACTGAAGGACTCCCGGATAATAATATTCTCTCCGTGGAATGTCTTGCTGATGGATCGGTAATGGTTGGAAATTATAACAGTCTTACCTGGTTCAGGGATTTCTCAAAACCAAAAGTTTTCAATGACGCGAAGATTCTTAGCCTGTTCCAGGATAAGGAACAGAAAATATGGACAGGCTATTGGGCTTCCCTGAATTTTTATAATGGTTTTTCATTCAATAAAATCAATTTGCCAAAGGGTGACAGATTGTATGATTTGGACAATGGAATTCTTTCGATCGCTGATGCCCCGGGAGATTCCCTTTGGTTATCTACTGAAAACGGGGCCTTTATTTTCGACAAGTCCAGCAGAAAATACAGGTTTGAAGCCGCTATTGAACCAATACAGGTAAGAAATATATGGCACTCAAAGGACAATGTTACCTGGTTTGCCACAGTGAATGGTGTGTATATTAAATCACCCTCAGGTACACTTCATTTTACTACCGATAACGGATTGCCCGCACTCGTGTGCACCGGTATTACCACCGATGAGCACGGAAAGATATGGGTGGGAACGGAAGGCGGACTGGCGCAATTCCGTGATAGTTCCGGAATTATCCGCCTTGAAAAGGTATATACCCGCGATCAGGGACTTATTTCCAATACCATATTCTCACTTGTTTATTCAGGAAATGGTAATCTCTGGCTGGGATCCGAAAAAGGTCTCAACAGGCTGAATGTTATTACCGGGGAAATCATGTATTATGGGGTCTCCGACGGATTTACGCCTCTTGAAAACAATACAAATTCTGTAGCAATTGCACCTTCAGGCAAAATATGGTTTGGAACGGTAAGTGGTCTGGTATCATATAATCCTTCAAGTGATTCAATAAGTAAAACTCCTCCCTTTACCTATATAACCAAGCTTCGTTTCCAGGACAACTCTTTCAGACTGGCTGAATACTGCGACAGCATCGATTCTGGAACCAACCTGCCTGCCGGGTTAAAACTGCCATACAGCAACAATACATTTACATTCGAATGCATTGGTATCCATCTGACAATCCCTGAAAAGGTAAAATACCAGTATTTCCTGGAAGGATATGACGACAACTGGTCGGAACCTACCTCGCAGACAAGTTATGAATGCAAGAAGCTTCCCAATGGTCATTACACATTTTTTGTGAGAGCTGCCAATAATGACGGAATATGGGTTTCGGAGCCTGTAGCTTTTTCATTCCAGGTAAAACCTCCCTTTTACAGAACCATCTGGGCATATATGTTTTATGTATTGCTTGTGGTTTTTATTTTATTTTCCTACGTTCGTTACAGGGAGCGGAAACTGCAGCATGACAAGAAAGTGCTGGAAGATGAAGTGAAGCGCAGAACTGCAGAAATTGCCCGTCAGAAGGAAGAAATTGAACATATTAACGACGAACTCAGGGAACAACAGCAGGAGATACTTGCCCAGCGCGACGAAATCGAACGGCAACGCGATATTGCAACCCAGCAGCGCGATCAGATCGGTTTCCAGAAAAAGGAAATTACCGACAGTATTCACTATGCAAAACGCATTCAGAATGCAATTCTCCCGAGTGATGAATTAGCACGCCAGATTCTTCCGGAGCATTTCATACTTTTCAGACCTCGTGATATTGTAAGCGGTGACTTCTACTGGATGGCCCGTAAAGGCGAAAAACTCGTTGTTACTGCCGCCGACTGCACTGGTCATGGAGTACCGGGAGCCTTTATGAGTATGCTCGGTGTATCATTGCTCAATGAGATTGTAAACAAAGAAGACGTGTTTGTTGCTTCCGAAATTCTGAATAATCTGAGACACAATGTAAAAGTTACTCTCTCGCAAACAGGGAAGGAGAATGAAGCCAAAGATGGAATGGATATAGCGTTGGTCGTATACGATTTTGACACAAAAATGCTGCAATATGCCGGGGCCAACAATCCCTTTTACCTGGTTCGCAACGGTGAACTAATAGAATATAAGGCCGATGGGATGCCTATTGGCATTTACGTCGGTGAGGAGAAATTTTTTACAAACAATGAAATTCAATTACAGTCAGGCGATTCCTGTTATATTTTCTCCGATGGATTTGCTGACCAGTTTGGCGGTCCTGCTGGTGGTAAATTCAAGACAAAACCATTTAAACGGCTGGTAACACAGGAAGCTCCCAAACCAATGTCCGAACAGAAACTATTATTCGAAAAAGCCCTGGAAGACTGGAAGGGGTCTCTTGATCAGGTAGATGATATTTTGGTTATTGGATTCCGTGTACCCTGAGAATTTAATGATTTAAGCCCGCCCGGCAGTTTAGTCTTTTAAGAAAGGCAATTCATCATCATTGGAAACAGTATACTGGAATATTTTTAATGTTTCGTATTAGCGAATCTCTAAATATCTATTTTCGAATCTGATTTGTCCAGAAATCATATCATAAGCATGGTTCTGAGCAAGTTTATGGAAGTGATAATCTGAAATACCGGATTAAATTGTTAAAATATTAATTTCTGAAAGATGAAAAGGTTTATTTTCTTGTTGGTTATTAGTCTGTTCGCAGTTCATGCCGCTACAGGTCAAGTGAATCCCAACTGGTTCGATGTGAAGAAGTTTTCATCAGCCGCCTATACCAATTTTGGTGGGTCATGCAGTGATTCAAAGGGGAACACCTTTGTTTTCCTGTCCTCCTCCGACAGTGCCCTGTTTTACAATGATAATCAGATTTCTGTTGACACCCTGAACGGAACTCACAGTTATATTATTAAGCTTGATGCCTTGGGTAAGTTGGTTTGGTTGAGGAAGATGGCGGTTGCTACCATGATGGGTGGTGCCAATATCGGGAAATATACAACCGATGATAATGGAAACCTCATTATCCTGGTATCAGTGATGGGCGAAATGGGTGCCGTAGACCTGGTATTGGATGATAAGGATATCATTAGTTTTCCGATGGGATATGGACATAATAACCTGCTGATCCGGTATGACAAGAACGGACAACGCGTATTCACAAAAAAAATGGCATCACCATTGAACGGATATTATTTTGTCGATAATCTTATTGTTGACCGCGGCAATAATATCTACCTGGCAGGAAGCAATGGTAGTGATACACTTGATTTTGGCGATGGTGTAGTTCTTACGGGTGCAGCCTATCAGCAATCATTTTATGTTGCAAAGATGGATGCTAACGGGAAAGCACTTTGGGCCGTTCGTGACAGCGGTGATAATTCAGGGACTGATTATATTTACGACGTACGTTGTTCGGTTGATAAAGATGGTAACCTGGCCGTAACAGGTGATTTTCAGGGTGCATACCGAAAACTTGGAAGCCTGGTGGCAAATAACCATAATCCTGGAACCCGGGATGTTTTTCTGGCCCTTTTTGACAAAGACGGGAAGGCAGTTTCAATCACATCCTTTGGTGGATTAAAAGATGAAACCGTCAATGGTCTTGATGTATCCGTGGATGGCTCACTTATCCTTTCAGGCTGGTATAGCAGCCAGGATATCCCGGGGTTAACAAAACTGGATACTACATTTTTTCTTTTTATCAATAAATATTCCTCTCTCTGGGCTCCGCTATGGCAAACAAGTCTGGCACTGGCAAACCAGTATACAGGCAGTTCTCCGGCAGTGGTGCTGTCACCAGACGGAGGTGTTAGTGTTACTGCCCCATTTCAGGGGATCTCGACAGATTTTGGAACCGGGGTAATAACAAATCATGCCTCTGATCTTTCAACTGATGTGCTGCTTGCAAAGATTAACAGTGCAGGAGTGGTTAGCTGGACAGACTCCTGGGGAACCACCTTCTCCGATTATCCCGGATACGTAAGTACTGATCCGCTGTCATCCTTCTATTATTCCCAGGTTGTAAACAGCACGGCTACTTATTCAAGCGCAGATACCCTCGTTACAGGAGGTAGTTCCGGCTTTGTTATCCGGAAAATGGACGCTGCAGGAAAAATCTTATGGAAGGCAACCCTTATTCCAAACTATTCTGACCAGGCTTCGGTTTTCCAACTTGGCACAAATGCATCCGGATACTTATATGTGATTGGTTCCCTGCAGGGAACAGAGGTTCCTGTTGGAAGTACTTTACTTAGTTCGGATGGAATGAACAGTATCGTCTTCATGGCAAGGTTATCCATACCTGTTTCTGGAAAAGTGTTTGACAAGGACGGAGGTCTCATTACATCAGGACAGGCGATCCTGTTCTCCAATAATGCAGATAAAAGATCCGTTATTCTCGATACAGCTGTGATTTCGGATGGAAACTATTCTTTTGCTGAAGCACCAGTTGGTGGTTTTATTGTTCTTGCCGTACCGGATGCAGGCTTATACCCTGACTATATTCCTACTTACTCAGGCGGAAATAACCTTTGGGAAAATTCACTCACCCTCGATGCTGCCACTGCGACCGAATCGGAACTTAATATCACGGTGAAATATATTGCCCCTGTAGTTGGGCCCGGTACCATCAGGGGTACTGTTACTGATGAATCTGTAAAGAAATCCACATTGGGAAATCCGGTTAAATCAGCTGGTGTAATTCTGATCGGCCGTTCCAAAAAAGCCGGTGGTGAACAGGTAATAAAATATACCACAACCGATGATGCTGGCTTTTATCAATTTGCAGGTGTTCCTGAAGGGGACTACTACATCAGAGTGGAAGTTACAGGTTTGTCTATGCTGGAAGTTTATGATATTTCAATTACCAGCCTGAATGCCTCCGTGGAGAATGCAAATTACAAGATTGTCAACTCTGGAATCCTGAAAGATAACGGTGCTTCCAGCAGCCAATACAAGGGGGCTCCGGATAAACTTCTGGTGTTCCCAAATCCCACTTCAGGCATGCTTGAAGTTCGCTTAACAGGGACACTTTCTGCAGGAGGAATCGAAATCTATTCACTTACTGGTGCTCTGGTAAAAACCCAGGAATTTGATCCCTCTTTTTCATCCATTAAATTGAATCTTAACGGTTTGCCGGAAGGAGTTTATCATATAAGGATGAGGACCGATTCGGGCATACAACAGGCAAAGATTGTCCTTATTCGTGAATAATTTTTAAAAGGCATTTGCCTGATTCAAGTTACTCGCTGGCTAAATTCCTGTATCACCAAAAAAACGGGGTTCCATTTCAAATGATGGAACCTCGTTTTTCTTTTCTTCAGATATCCAGTGCATTAAAGGCAATTAAATACTGCAATCCCTTTAAAATTAAACATGCTTTATAGCATATTTCATTTTTATTTCCTTTTTTTGCAGGTAACATGGCTGGAAGTTGTTTTCAGGAAGCCTGAAAATGAATTTCGGACCCAAAACCAAACTGTATGTCTTCAAACAAAATTTTTGTATTTGACACCACACTCCGGGATGGGGAACAGGTGCCTGGTTGCCAGTTAAACACTATTGAAAAAATCGAAGTGGCAAGGGCCCTTGAGGAGCTGGGTGTTGATGTAATTGAAGCAGGCTTTCCCATTTCCAGTCCGGGTGATTTCAATTCAGTAGTTGAAATTTCAAAAGCTGTATCGGAACCTGTTATTTGTGCCCTTACACGTGCAGTGAAGGCTGATATCGATGCTGCGGCAAAAGCGTTGGAGCACGCGAAGCACCCCAGAATTCACACTGGAATTGGCACTTCGATGTACCATATAAAATACAAATTCAACTCCACCCCCGAGGAAATTATTGAACGTGGGGTTGAAGCAGTTAAATATGCCAAGAAACTGGTAAACGATATCGAATTCTATGCAGAAGATGCCGGCCGTACCGAAAATGAATACCTGGCCAGGGTAATTGAGGCTGTTATTAAGGCGGGTGCCACTGTCGTCAATATTCCGGATACAACAGGTTATACACTACCTGAAGAATATGGCAAAAAGATCAGGTACCTGATGGAAAATGTGAAGGGTATCCATAAAGCCGTTATCTCAACCCATTGTCATAACGATCTTGGAATGGCCACCGCCAATACAGTAGCAGGTGTCCTCAACGGTGCACGCCAGGTAGAAGTGACCATTAACGGAATAGGTGAACGGGCAGGAAATACTTCCCTGGAGGAGGTTGCTATGATCCTGAAGAGTCGCAAAGACATTAATTGTCATACAAATATCAATTCAAAGAAAATCTTTTCCACCAGCCGGCTTGTTTCAACACTGATGCGTATGCCTGTGCAGCCAAACAAAGCCATTGTAGGAAGAAATGCCTTCGCACATTCCTCAGGAATTCACCAGGATGGTGTATTGAAACATCGTGAAAATTATGAGATCATCGATCCGAAAGATGTTGGAATCAGCGAATCATCCATTGTTCTCACAGCCCGCAGCGGCAGAGCAGCACTGAAACACCGTCTGGATAAACTGGGATTCAAGTTTTCAAAGAAGCATGTTGATGAACTTTATCATCAGTTTCTTGAGCTTGCCGACAAGAAAAAAGATATTACAGATGAAGACCTGATGGCCCTGGCAGGCGTGGAGGAACGTGCTGACAGGAGTATCAAACTGGATGCCCTTACAGTAGTGTGCGGGAAAAATTCAATCCCTGTGGCAACTGTCCGTCTCAATTTATTTGGAGTTCCCGTTACCGAAACGGCAACCGGGAATGGTCCTATCGATGCCTCTTTCACAGCAGTGAAAAAAATCATAAAGAAAAAGATCCGGCTGGAGGAATTCCTGATTCAGGCTATTACCCGCGGTAGCGAAGATCTTGGTAAGGTCCATGTTCAGATTTCCTATAAAGGAGTGATGTACTATGGTTTCAGCGCCAGCACTGATATTGTAACTGCCAGCGTGGAAGCATTCATCGATGCCATATCATATTGTATTAATGTAAAATAACTCGCAGATGGGCAAGACTTTGTTTGATAAAATATGGGACAGCCATGTGGTGGAGCACGTAAAAGATGGCCCGGATGTGGTTTATATCGATCGTCACCTCATTCATGAAGTAACGAGTCCCCAGGCTTTTTCTGGCATAGGTAAACGGGGAGTCCCTGTATTCCGGCCCTCAAAGGTTGTGGCTACTCCGGACCATAATGTTCCTACCCTGGATCAGCATTTGCCTATCAGGGATGAGTTATCCCGGCTTCAGGTTAGTAAACTCACCGAAAACTGTGAGAAATACGGGATTACCCTGTATGGCCTCAACCATCCCTACCAGGGCATCGTGCATGTAATTGGCCCTGAACTGGGCCTCACCCTGCCCGGTATGACAATCGTTTGTGGCGACAGTCACACGTCAACCCATGGTGCTTTTGGCGCAGTAGCCTTCGGAATCGGTACCAGTGAAGTGGAAATGGTTCTTGCCTCGCAGTGTATAATGCAACCAAAGCCCCGGAAGATGCGCATCACCGTGAATGGTAAATTGCCAAAAGGGGTGGGAGCAAAGGACCTGATACTGTATATTATAGCTGAAATATCTGCCAGTGGCGGTACCGGATATTTTATTGAATATGCCGGTGAAGCTTTCAGGAACCTCAGTATGGAGGGAAGAATGACAGTTTGTAATATGAGCATTGAGATGGGAGCGAGGGGCGGACTCATTGCCCCTGACGAAACTACCTTCGATTATATCAGGGGAAAGAAATTTGCACCCGAGGGAGAAGAACTTGAACGGGCATTGGCTTACTGGAAAACACTGTTTACTGACAATGATGCAGTGTTTGACCGGGAGATCAGCTTTGATGCGGCCAATATAGAGCCCATGATCACTTATGGAACCAATCCCGGGATGGGTGTGAAAATTTCGCATGCTATTCCAGACGGTAAAGACCTGCCGGAAACTGAACGCCTTACTTTCTATAAGTCGCTTAAATACATGGATCTGGAACCTGGCAGCCTGATGAAAGGGCGTCGTATAGATTATGTATTTGTTGGCAGTTGTACTAACGGCCGTATCGAAGATCTGCGTGAACTGGCCTCGCTGGTGAAAGGAAAGAAAAAGGCAGATCATGTCATCGCCTGGATAGTACCAGGTTCAAGACAAGTGGAGAAGCAGGCCATCGAGGAAGGCATAGCCGCTACCCTCGAAGCAGCTGGTTTCAGGCTTCGGCAACCAGGTTGCAGTGCCTGTCTGGCTATGAACGATGATAAAATACCCGAAGGAAAATACGCGGTTTCCACCTCCAACCGAAATTTCGAGGGGCGTCAGGGTCCCGGAGCGAGAACATTTCTTGCAAGCCCCGCCACTGCAGCCGCTGCAGCGCTTACTGGAATTATTACCGACCCACGCGAATTGTCTTGAATCTTGACTTTTAATACCTGAACACCATGCCATCCGATAAATTTGTAACCATCGTATCACCTGCTGTCCCTCTGCCTGTTGAGAATGTCGATACAGATCAGATTATTCCTGCTCGCTTCCTCAAGGCAACAACCCGGGAGGGGTTCGGAAAGAACCTGTTTTACGATTGGCGGTATGATAAAAACAATGCCCCCATATCCGATTTCGTGCTCAATTCATCCAGGTATTCCGGGTCGATTCTGGTAGCAGGGAAAAATTTCGGAAGTGGTTCCAGCCGGGAACATGCAGCCTGGGCGATATCTGACTATGGATTCAAGGTTGTGGTTTCGAGTTTTTTTGCTGATATATTCAAGAACAACTCCCTGAACAATGGATTGCTGCCCATACAGGTTTCCAGTGAATTCCTGGGTGAGATATTTGCCATAATTGATAAGGATCCCAAGGCAAGTTTTACTGCCGACCTCCAGTTGCAGAAATTTACAATCAACAGTACGGGTAAATCGGAGTCATTCGAGATTAACTCCTATAAAAGACATTGCCTGCTCAATGGATTGGATGATATTGATTATCTGCTGAGTATCCGGAACAAAATTGAAAAATACGAAGAACAATCTAAGCGATATTAACATGAATCTTAAGAAAATAGCTGTACTACCCGGTGATGGGATTGGTCCGGAGGTTGTGAAACAGGCACTCCTTGTACTGGAGAAATCAGCTTCAAAACATGGTATTTCCCTGGAACTGAAAGAAGGATTGATAGGGGCGGTTGCCATTGATGCCACCGGGAATCCTTTGCCCGATGAAACCATCGCCATCTGCAGGGAGGCTGATGCAGTGCTGCTTGGTGCAGTTGGACATCCCCGTTTTGATAATGATCCCAATGCAAAGGTTCGCCCGGAACAGGGTTTACTTAAGATTCGCAAAACATTGGGATTGTTTGCCAATATTCGACCAATAGCAACATACCCGGTTCTTAACCCCATTTCACCTCTTAAGGATTCGCTGCTTGCGAACGTGGATTTTATTGTATACCGTGAACTCACAGGAGGTATCTATTTCGGGGAGAAAGGCAGGAGCGCGGATGGCCAGAAAGCTTACGACAATTGTGTTTACTCACGTGAAGAAATAAGCCGCATCGCAAAACATGCGTTTGTCGCAGCACGTTCGCGCAAAAAACATCTTACCCTTGTTGATAAGGCCAATGTCCTGGAAACTTCAAGGCTGTGGCGTGATGTAGTAAGAGGAATGGTTCCGGATTATCCTGATGTTGAGGTGGATTATTTGTTTGTTGATGCGGCTTCCATGAAGATTATCCAGAACCCGGCCTGGTTTGATGTTATACTTACAGAAAATATGTTCGGTGATATTTTAACCGATGAAGCCTCTGTAATTACCGGTTCCATAGGACTCTTACCCTCAGCCTCTGTAGGTTCGGGTTCGGCACTTTTCGAACCGATTCATGGATCCTGGCCGCAGGCTGCAGGCAAAAACCTGGCGAACCCGATGGGAACCATTTTATCGGTTGCAATGATGATGGATTATTTCAATCTTCCTGCAGCAGCAGCAGAAATCCGCACCGCAGTTGAAAAAACACTTCAGGCGGGTATTGTCACCTCCGATATAAATGCTGAGAACGGAACAGGTACAAAAGAAGTTGGTGATTATATACTAAAGTGTTTCTAACCGGTTTATTCTGACATATCAACTGTACTATTCATTAAAACAAGAGCCGTTAATCATCTGATTAACGGCTCATTTATTTTCATATTCCCGGAGAAACAGGACTATTCTTCTTCCTCAGGGACTGAATCGAAGTCTTCCTCATTACTGCTGAAGCTTTCGTCTTCACTGTTGTTGCTTGATATTTCTCCATCTTCCCCATAGGTAGGTTCGGTGAATTCGTCCTCATCCAGGGTATCAATCTTTACGTCTACTTTAACGAGATAGCTGGCATCGGCTGTATCAAGTGTAACGGCATAAAAGACCTTATCGTTCGGTGCATTTACCTTGATAACATGGTCGTGATATCCGAGAGGGTATTTCTTTTTAAACGCGTCGAGAAGTTCATCCTTCAGGTTAATAAAACTCACCACAAGTTTCCGTTTGGGTTGAGAACCGGATCCACTGCTGCCTGATACAGGTTTTGATACGGGTGCACTCTTGGAAGGAATCTGTTCCTTTCCGGAGGAAACTTTTACCGGAGCAGGTTTGGGAGTACTCGAAGGAGTATGTTTTTTCTGGTCCCTGGGAGGAGGTACTGGTTTTGCGGCTTCCTTCTTATTTGCTGCAGGTATTGGTTTTGAGGCAACTTTATGGCTCTCCGCAATGGCCTTGGGTTTTGATTCTTTTTTAACAGGAAGGGGCTTTGTATGCTGTTTTTTTATTTCGGGAACCGCATGCTTCACCTCTTTCTTAACAGGAACCGTTTTTGCGGATACTTTCTTTGCCGGAACAGGCTTAACAGGTGTTTTTGCTTTTGCCTGAACTTTCTTTGCCGGTTCGGCCTTGGCTGGTTTGGTCTTTTTAACCGGAACAGCAGGCTTTTTGGATTTCACAGGAGCCACAGCCTTCTTTACAGTTTTAGAGGCTGGTTTGGCAGTACCGGAATGCTTAACCGGCGATTTTACAGCCCTGGCAGGCACTGACTTCTTTTTCGCAGCAACAGCCTTGGCTGAAGATTTGCTTCCACCCTTCTTTACCTCAGGCTTCTTAACAACTTTGGTTTTTGCCTTTGGTGCATCCTTTTTGGACTTCCTGGCTTTACTATCCTTAGCCATTGTAATAACTCTGTTTTTTATGCAAGTATAACTGTAAAATTCAATTGACCACAAACAAATGATAATATTTTTTTAAACAGTGATCAAATGAAAAAACCCGGTGATAGACCGGGTTTTAAATGGGATTATTTGAGGTCTTTTGGCTTTTTGCCTTGCCTCCAATGGTCTTCAATTTTCTCCAGGGTGATGTTTTTGGTCTCAGGTATGAAGAAGTAACCCCAAACCAGCCCAAGTATTCCTACCAGAGCATACAGGTAAAAAGCCCCTGCAGGATTTCCAAGGTCCTCTCCATTTAGGATAATATTGGAATCGGGCAAGGTCAATCCCTTCACAATTTTAAAGAAGGTGAAAGCAACCACTCCGTTAAACAGCCAGTTGGACAGTGCACCTATACTTGACCCGATCCCACGTACGCTTAACGGGAAAATTTCTGAAATGATCAACCAGCCAAGAGGCCCAAGGCTTATGGCAAAGAATGCAATATATACCCAAACTAGAGAAATGGTAACCCACTTAATTGAGTCCCCGAGCGTTGATTGCAGTGCAAAACAGGTACCCATGGCGAGTAAAGAGACCACCAAACCCGTTAAACCAATGAAATAGAGTTTTCACGACCAAGTTTATCAATCATGAAGAGCGACAGGATCGTGAATGCAACATTCACAACACCTACACTCACTGAGGCCCATACGGCGGCCTGAGCATCTGCAAAGCCTGACATCAGAAAAATCTTGGGACTGTAATAAATAATGGTATTTATGCCCGTAAATTGCTGAACAAACATTATTCCTACAGCGATAATAAGAGGTACGAATAACCACTTTTTAAAAATCTCCGTCCATTTTACCTTATTCTGTGAATCAGCCTGCAATTCAACTTTCATTTTGGAAATTACTTCTTCAACCAATTCTGGTTCTTCAACCTTCTCCAATACCTTCCGGCACTTGTCTTCATATCCCTTACTGATGAGCCAGCGCGGAGTTTCCGGGAGAAAGATCATACCAACGAACATGATGATCGCCGGGATAACTCCTACATAAAACATTGGCCTCCAGCAGTCAACATATCCGGGATCCGATTGGGGAACCGCAAAAATGGAATCGCTGAGGTAGGAAACCATGATACCGATTGTTATGAGGAGCTGAAACATACTTACAAGTGTCCCCCTTGATTTGGTGGGGGATATCTCCGCAATATAGAGAGGTACGGCAAAAGATGAAACGCCAATGGCTATTCCTATAAAAAAACGTGCTACCAGCAACATGCCTGCAGTGGGAGCAATTCCCGACCAGATTGCACCAATGGCAAATATTACCGCAGATGCAAGGATTACCTTCTTACGTCCGATTATGTCTGTAATCCGGCCACTGAACATTGCACCAAGGACTGCACCAATCAGTCCGGCAGTTGTTATTATCTCAACCCAATCATTCCCAATTTTGAACTTTTCCTGAAAAAATGGAATTGCACCTGATATTACTCCTGTGTCAAATCCGAAAAGCAGGCCACCCGTGGCAGCAATAGCGGCGATGACGATCACCAGCCTCATGTCTTGTTTCCTTGTCTCAGCCATAGTTAGTAGTTTGTTAGGTTTGTTCTTTAAAAATTGCCCTAATATACGATTTACATCTGCTCCTTGTCCTGACAACCATAAAAATTCAAAATTTCCAGCCAGAGAGCTTTCAATTTGCTATTTTTACAAATGGGAGAGGGCATTCACCGATTCCAACCCGCCGGTATCCCAAGCATAACAGGATCACATTTTTAAGTCATTTATCAAGCAACCGATGATACAGGTTAACAAATTGATTTTCCGGGTTATCAGCTTGTTCATTCTGATAACCTCATACACGGGAGGAACCAATGCACAAAATAAAAACCTGGTTTTCAACCCTGGTTTTGAGCGTTTTGTAAAATGCCCGGTAAGCCACATTCAATCCGAATCCAGCCGCGTACTCGTGCCAGACTGGTCCTATCCGACGAATGGCTCGCCGGATTATTTCAATCGCTGCAGTGCCGGTGATGCCGGGGTTCCTACTAATTTTGCCGGTACGAGCGAACCATACGAGGGTAATGGTTACGTTGGTGCCATCCTGTCCGGAACTGATGATGAATATCGCGAGTATATCCAGGGCAGGCTCTCCAAACCACTTGAAAAGGGGCAAAAATACTGCGTCAGCTATTGGATTAAACTTGCCTCAGGCTCACGGTTTACGGTGGATATGGTCAGCCTGGCCTTTTATAATACACAGCAGAAAAGCGAAATTAACAGAGCCCTGGGTGGAATCCCCCAAATGAATAATCTCCCTGGCCTCTTCCTTGACAATACCCAGGAATGGAAGCAGTTGTGCATGGTTTATACTGCCAATGGCGGGGAGCAGTTTTTTATTATCGGAAATTTCAGAAATTATCAGACTACCAATTATGTTGTTACCAATAAAAATACCAAAAACGCAAGAAATAAAGCCTATGCCTATTATTACTTCGATGAAGTGGTGATCCGGCCTCTTGAAAACTGTACCGACTGTCCCTGTGTAAATCAAAGCCTCGTGGTGGCACTCAAGGACACCTCCTATACCGGGGGCAAGAATCCTTTCACCGGAAGAGTCACGAAAATTGTGAATGACGGCAAGATCAGTATCGATGTGAGCGGAGGTACACCTCCCTATTTTATTGAATGGTCCAATAAATCAAAAGACACTCAGCTTTCTAACCTGCCCGCCGGTAAGTATACGTACCGTGTGAAAGACCAATTCAACTGTACGGCAACGGGAACCATCACTTTCATTGAACCTAAACTGCCGGAGGATGAGTTTCTGGCTGGTTTGAAAAACATTGAGGAAGGGTCCTCCATTGTTCTCGAAAATATATTTTTTGAATTCAACAAAACAACCTTGTTACCTGCATCTTTCCCCGAGCTGAACAAGGTTGTAATTTTTATGAAGGAGGCTAATATTGGCCTGATTGAGATATCAGGGCATACCGATTCCGATGGTTCGGAGGAGTATAACCGTAAATTGTCGGATGGCAGGGCAAAGGCAGTAGTAGATTACCTGGTCTCACAGGGAATCGATATCACCCACCTTCAATCTGTAGGTTATGGAGAATCCCGTCCAATCGATACCAACACCACGGATCCGGGAAAGGCCCAGAACCGCAGGGTGGAGTTTGCCCTGATAAGGAAATAAATAAAGGTTGTGAAACAAACTTGTCTGCGCATACACAAACACCAATGAAAACAGCAGACAGGAAGTTTCCTCAACCATTAACCCAAAATCAATTAATGATGAAAAAATATATACTACTTCTCAGCTCAATCATATTGGGATTCTTAATACCCTCAACTCATTTGTTTGGTCAATCTGCCGAGAGAGCTTTCCGCAATATCGAAAAAGGAGAATACGATAAGGCCCTGGAAATGCTTAAAAAACTAAAGGCAGTGAACGGCGAAGATGTCAATACCAATGTGGGCCTGGCGGTTGTGTTCTCCGCTGATTCATTCCCCGCTCATAACTATTTTCTTGCCTGGCAGCATGCAATACTTGCCGACCAGAATTTTTCAAAGCTGGTTGATAAGGATAAGGAAATACTGAATGAATTTCTGTTCAATATGGAAATCCATAAATCAAGTTTTCCAGTGAAACAGAAGTTCGACAACCTGTACAAGGTCATTGAGAATAAGTTGATAAAATATGTCAGGGAAGAAAAGGACCTGGCAATGGTAAATGATTTTATTACAAAATTTCCCAATTCCAAATTTTATGAGAATGTGCTGCATATAAGAAATTATCTCGAGTTTGGAAAAGCCCTCGAGGTAAACAGCATTGAGGGATTTGAACAATTTATGCGTCAGTTTCCCGATGCAGCTCAGGTTCCGCAAGCCATTGAACTTCGTGATAAGTTAGCTTTCGATCTCGCAAAAAACGCAGGGACCATCGATGCGATCAATAAATTCATTAAAGGCTATCCCAATGCTCCTCAGGTAGAGGAAGCAATCCGTCTCAGAAATGAACTGGCTTTCAATGCCGCCAAAAAA
Organism: Bacteroidales bacterium; assembly: GCA_046329925.1. GTDB lineage: Bacteria > Bacteroidota > Bacteroidia > Bacteroidales > JAAYUG01 > JAXLTS01. The sequence continues at coordinate 132,552 of JAXLTS010000003.1, read as the reverse complement.
GCTAATACGATAGAAGCACTTGTGGCCTTTATCAATGATTATCCCGATGCCGTTCAGGCGCCGGCAGCCCTCAAACTGAAACGACAACTGGTTTATGAAAAGGCAAAGCAGGTAAACAGTTTTGAGGCATATACTGATTTTATTAAAAACTATCCCGAGGGTGAGCAGTTTGTTGATGTTTTCAACCTTCGTGCAAATGCTCTGGCTGGAAGGTATCTCTCCGCGGCCCGTATTGAAGTTGCAGGAAACATCAGCTGGTCCAGGGCATTCGATTTTTCAGGAAATAATGATCTTCCCGGGGGATTGGCTCTGGGATCCCAGGGTGAGGTGATCTGTTCGGGCTCATCATCTGCCGGGGAATCAGGATTTCAGGAAGCCTGGATAATGAAACTTACACCCGATGGTAAACTGATATGGAATAAACCGTACCCGGCAAACCAGGGAAGCCACGCTTCAATACTTCAATTGTCCAAAACGGGTGATATTTTCTTCGGCGGGTATTCAATTGTGGATATTGGCCAGGCGCTTATACAGGGATGGATTGGAAAAGTAAATACGGATGGCTTCCGGTATTATGACCGGACAATAGCCTCCATGGATGTTAATCAGTTTCTTCTTTTGAATGATAAGGAGATGCTCCTTTCAGGGTATACGCTCGATTCGGCAGGACAACCCAAATACTGGCTGGGGCTTTGCAGAGAAAACGGAAAGAATGTATGGACTAGAAATTATACTTTAACCGGCATGGTAAATGGAATTGCTGCAGGACAAGCAGGGGAGTTTTACATGGCAGGCGGACATTGGAATATGAAAACAGACCATGCTGGTTACCTGGTAATGGAATATTTTCCGGAGAACAAGGACAGTGTTATCGCCGTTTCGCTTACACCTTCAGGTGAACAGCTGATGGCTGGTATTACCCCAACAGGTCAACTGAAAAGCATCCGGTTGAGCAAGTCAGGTAAGAAAACAACCGAAAAAATATTTCCTGACATCAGGGGTTTTCACATGGCTGCATCAAGGCAGGGATCTGCAGGTGAAATTTGGCTTGGCGGCACACTGGGAGGTAAGATCAGCATTGTGAAAATATCCGAAACCGGATTACTTACCAGGGAGCTAAGCCTTTCTGGCGGAAGTGAATTAGGACTTGCCGATTTTGTCCCTGTACCCGGTGGCGGATTCCTGCTGCTGCTGACTGACCGCTCACCAGATACCGGCAGCGATGTGATTTTAATGAAGGTCACTCCCTGAGCAGGTAACCCGCCTTGTTTGCCTGAACATTGTTTGTGCATTACTGTTAATTTGGTAAATCCGGATTTCTGATGAATTCTAACGGGCCTGTAAATCCAGCCATTGAACTTATTGGTGTTTCCAAACGATTTAAGGATGTCACTGCTGTTGATAACATCAGTCTGACCATTCACAGGGGTGAATATCTGGCCCTTCTTGGACCTAACGGGGCCGGGAAGACCACCCTGGTTGAAATGGTGGAAGGACTGCAGCAACCAACACAAGGAAGTATCAGAGTACTGGGTCATGGCTGGCATAATCACCAGGGGATGCTGCATCGTGAGATCGGGATTTCTCTTCAGGAAACCCGTTTTATTGAAAAACTCACTGCAAGGGAAACACTCGCCTTGTTCGCCTCCTTTTATGGACTCGGAAAGAAAAGACTGTTGGAAATTCTCGAAACTGTCGGTCTTACAGATAAAGCCAAATCATACGTAGTAAACCTTTCAGGCGGTCAAAGACAACGGCTTGCGCTAGGTGTGGCATTGCTGAATTCCCCAAAACTGCTCCTGCTCGATGAACCCACCACAGGGCTCGATCCTGCTTCACGAAGAGAAATATGGGATATTCTGATCAATCTCAGGAGAATGGAAGGAACAACATTGATCCTCACCACCCATTACATGGAGGAGGCATCCTTCCTGTGTGAACGCATCCTGATTATGGACCATGGTAAAATACTAACCCAGGGTACTCTGAACGAACTCCTGATAAAGCAGGACAAAGGGGAAATAATCGAGTTTATAACATCCTCACAGGTTGATCCGGGTGATTTTCAGAAAATACCTGCGGTTCGGACGGCAAGGGAGGAGCGACAGGGAAAGATACATCTGGTGGTTGATAACAATGTACAGGCATTACCCGCTGTCCTGAAATACCTGGACACCAAGGAAATCGGGATATCTTCCCTTGAATGCAGAAAATACACGCTGGAAGATCTCTTCATTGACCTTACCGGGAGAAAATTTGATGATGAAGCATGAGAAACTCATTGTACCAGTTAACCCTTATACATTTCAGGGAGTTCATCCGTGAACCCGGAATTTTATTCTGGTCCATAATATTCCCGGTGCTGATGGCCTGGGTACTGGGTGTGGCCTTTACCAGGGAGCCGCAGGTTGTTCAGGATATCGCTCTGGTCGGTTTAAAACCTTCGCAGGAAAATCAGTTAAATAATATACTCAATACAGCGAAAGCTGAAGTTAACAGGGATGGAAAACAAGTATTTACAAAAGAAATTCCAGATTCAATTCTGGGGAAAACCACTTTCCGGTTCACTGCAGCTTCCTGGGATTCTGCCATTCTTATGCTGAAACGGGGCCAGATTAGCCTAATTCTGGTGGAAACCGACAGCACTCTTGATTATCATCTCGATCCCAGAAGCCCTGAAGCCAAACTCGGGTATATGATGCTATCCTCCATAATTGGAAATGGGACTATAGTTGAAACATCCGGTACCATAAAACCACTTCGGATGGTGGGAACCAGGTATATCGACTTTCTGCTCCCGGGGCTGATCGCGATGGGTTTAATGAACTCCATGATATGGGGAATCTGTTATGGATTGATCGAAATGCGGGTAAAGAAACTGCTCAGAAGGATGGTGGCAACCCCTATGAAGAGATCTGAATTTCTGGTCTCCCTGTTTTTAGCCCGTTTTACACTTGGATTGACTGAAGCCCTTATCCTGTTCTTATTTGCACATTTCTATTTTGATATCTCGGTGCAAGGCAGCCTGACAGCCCTGGCCCTTGTTTTTATTTCGGGTAATATTGCGTTCGGAGGATTGTCTATTTTGCTCTCTGCGAGAGTCGAGAATACCAGGATTGGTACCGGTATAATTAATTTTATCGTTATGCCTATGATGGTCCTTTCCGGAATATTCTTCAGTTATCATAATTTCCCGGAAGCTGCCGTTTCGATTATCAGGCTGCTTCCCCTTACCTTGCTGGCCGATAGCATGCGCAGTGTTTTTATTGAGGGAGCAGGCCTGTCGCAGGTTTATATCCCTTCACTCATTCTTGCTGCGTTCGGCATGGTTCTTTTTGGAATTGGCCTGAAAATATACAAATGGTATTAGTTTCTACCTGGTACTGAGGATTAAGCATCCCGCTTTGACGTACATACCTGCAACTGTGATAAAATAGCTATTTATCCGTATATTTAACCCGAATTGGAAGGTAAGCAAGCGCTATGGCAAGCCGGGATAAAATGGAAGAAAAATACCTGGAGACCACCAGGATGCTTGAGCGTCAGAAAGCAGAACTGACTGATAGCATCAACTATGCTGCTTACATCCAGAAGGCGATGCTTCCCTCACCGGATCTGTTCCGAAAACTACTGCCGGATTATTTTATTTATTATAAACCCAAGGACATTGTAAGCGGAGATTTTTATTGGTTGAGCCGGTGGAAAGAACTTCTGGTTCTTGCAGTTGCAGATTGCACAGGCCATGGTGTCCCAGGGGGCTTTATGAGCGTGATGGGAATCTCTTTTCTGAATGAGATAATTGGCCGGGGATGCTTTTCCAATGCTGCCGGTATCCTTAACCAATTGCGTGAAAGGGTAATGAAAGCCCTGCATCAGACTGGTGAATGGGATGAACAGAAGGACGGTATGGATATTGCTTTGTGCATGATTGATAAGGAACGGCATGAAATGCAATTTGCCGGTGCAAATAACCCGCTTTATCTTGTGCGCGAAGGAACTCTTCTGGAATTTAAAGGTGATAAAATGCCCATTGGGATAAGCGCCGGAATCGAAAAATCCTTTTCGAATCAACGGATAAAACTGGAAGAGGGAGACAAGGCCTACCTTTTTACCGACGGCTATATAGACCAGTTCGGCGGGGACTCCCGAAAGAAATTCAAGCCCACACCTCTGAAGAATCTTATAATCGCTCATGCCGGATATCCGCTGGAACAACAAAAAGATATCCTGGAACAAACGCTGCTTACCTGGCAAAACGATCTTCCCCAGGTCGATGATATCCTGGCCGTTGGATTCGCTCCATTGTCAGGTCATAAAAAGAAACTTTAAGCAATTATTCCTGTATGAAACTCATAGCATTCCGGATACAAAACTTCAGATCTGTAATCGATTCAGGACTAAATTTCCTTTCGGGCGATAATATTTCTGTACTTATTGGACAGAATGAATCAGGGAAAACATCTATTCTGGAAGGAATTTATAGTTTCTATACCGGGGATATTACTGATGACATGCTCCGGAGCGACCTGTCAATGCCGGTGGTAACATGCCTGTTCAGCCTTGACAAAAAAGAAGATGATGTACAGCAGTTCTTTTTGGGACTTCCTTCCGAAGTAGCCGAGGTGGTAAAAAATGAGATGCAACTGGAACTTACACGCTTCTGGAACCCAGATAAAACCTCGTATATCAGGCTGGGTGGAGAAAAACTGGATAAAGTATATGAGCAACACATCACCCGTTTTAAATTGGAACTGGAAGAGATTCGGATTGCTGCAGAAGCCATTCTGCGGGAGGAAAGGGAAATGGGTGCCCGCCTGATCAGTCTGAAGAAAGAACTTGATAAAGAAAGAAAAAAACAGGAACAGCTTGCCAAACGGATTAACGACTTGCAGATGAGTGCGGGCAAGGCAAACGACAATGCAAGAAAAGAAAAGATAAACGTTGAGCTCGATCGTTCGGCCATGGAGAAAAGCCAGTTAATGCTCCATATCTCTACGATTGAAAAACAGCTCAATGAGTTTCAGCCTCAACATAAGCAGTTGAGTGAGAAGTCTTTCTATGCACGCACATTTACCGAAACAATTGAAAAGTTTGAGAATGCACGCAAACAAATGGGTCTGGCATCCGATAGCTGGAAACAACTGAAAAATAAGCTCGCTCTCACTACACTTCCCCGCGAACTGAAGGAACTTCTCCCTAAAGTGGACCAGGCACAGGCAAAAATCAGCAGCTTGCAGCCCCCATTAACAATGGCCCGGCAGGAACTCGTTTACAGTACAAAGTTGCTTCGAAATATAATCATGGGAATGCCTACGGACCAGGCCAGGGCTGAATCAGCACGGGATACTACCATTTTGATGGAACTTGGTACACCGGAAGAAGCCGCTTATCACTGCATGAAAATGCTCCCGAATTTCGAATTTTTCGAAGACTTCAGCAGCTTGCTTCCAAACCGGATCGATCTGGAAGATTTGTTGATGGAAAACACCCATGCAGAAGGCTATAAGGCCGTCCGCAATTTACTGATCATCGCAGGTGTTGATGCTTCATTTTTCGGACAACAGAATAACCGCATTCTCAAGCAGAAGATTGAGAATCTGAACGGGGAACTGTCAGTAAACTTCCAGGATTACTGGAGCCAGAATGTTGGAAGGAACAACAAAATCAGGATTCAGTTTGAACTGGAACATTATGATATTACACACCCTGAAAAAAAGGGTAAACCCTATCTTGAGTTCTGGATCAAAGATGAGAGGGAAAGGCTATATCCTAAGCAGAGAAGCAGAGGTGTACGATGGTTTCTATCCTTCTACCTTGAAGTCAAAGCCACTGCAAAAACATCGAAGGCAAGGCGTATAATGCTTATTGACGAGCCTGGATTGAGCCTGCATGCCAGGGCCCAGGAAGATGTTTTAAAGGTATTCGAGGACCTCAAGGACGAACTGATGATCATTTATTCCACGCACTCTCCTCATCTTATCGATACAAATAAGATTTACAGGATTCTTGCGGTTCAGCGTGCCATCGAGGAAGATGAGGCCAGTGAGTCTATTGTGATAGATGCCAAATCCCTGGCGCGTGCCTCCGCCGATACACTTTCCCCGATATACTCGCTGATGGGCTCACGGGTTACTGACCATGAGTTCATTCAGAAGAAGAATAATATAATTGTTGAGAATATTGCCGAATATTATTACATGAATGCTTTTTTCAGGCTTCTTGATGTGGCTGAACAGGTTGCTTTTTTGCCTGCAAACGGCCCTGCTGGAGTTCCTGTGCTGGCAAATTTGCTGATGGGCTGGAAACTTGATTTCATTGTGCTGTCCAACGACAATGATGAAGGGAATATTATCCGGAATGAGCTTAAGATCAATCTCTGCGGGAATGATGATCATCTTGCCTCCCGCAAGCTCCTGAGTGTTGAGAATAATCGTTGTGTGGTTGATCTTTTTACTACCATTGATTTTAAAAATCACATCCTTCAGAAACGAACAGGGATCACAGAAACCAATTCGGAATATATCAGCCTGAATGACCTTTCAGGTACCATGCTGGCAATGGATTTTTACAACCGTGTTGCTGAACGCAAGGTAAAATGGACTGACCTTGATGAGGAAACGCAAAATCAGGTATCTGATCTGGTCAAGCGCATTATGGTCAATTTGAAATAAAAAAAGAGAGAGCCGGAATCCGGCTCTCTCTTTTTTTATTTCAGTAGTTTATTAATAGTATCTGTCTATTTGACCCGGTCTGCGGACCAGTATCTCGGGGCGATCGTCATAGATGGTGATCAGACCGGTAACCGAGACATGCCGTCCGAGGAAGAATCGCCTGGGCTTGTGGCTGAACTCTCTGGCAACCCAGCCAGGAACCACTGCGCTGAAATCCTGGTAAGGATAGTAGGAACCGAAGTAGAAGTAGTATTCGTCATTCTGGTAATTGTAATCTACGTCGTAAATCTTTCCGTAAACCCTTGCCACATCTCCGATAAAGTCATATGCGTCGTATGCTGATATGGTTTCGATCCTGGTGCCGATATCCCTGTTCCAGTGGCGGTATTCAGGATACCAACCGTAGTACTCGTCGCGGATTCCTGCAGTCCAGTAGATGTCTACATATACTGGTCTGCGGTAAGGTTCGTGCACCCTTCTGTATTCGACAGGCCGGGGAGGATTTACATATACATTGCGATGAGTTTCAACCCGGGTATGATTGCTCGATGCATACCTTCTCTCGCTTACTCTTGAATCGACCTGGGCATTTCTGTTCGTGGTAGTGACAGTCCCGTTGTTGCGATCCCGGGGAGGATTCTCAGTACGGCCAACATTTGCATTTCTGTTGCCACCCTGATCATTACTACCCTGATTCTGGACCCGTCTGCCTTCTCCGCCATTCTCACGTTGCTGGTTCCCATTCCGATTACTATTGTCAGTTTCTGTTCTGCCGGATGAAACGGTCCTCCCGTAGTTATTTGCATCTCTCCTGTTTTCCGTTTTCACCTCACCGGCATTTTCACTCCTGCGGTTTTCCGAATTTCCGTTATTTACTCTCGAATTATTCCCATTTGTTCTTACATCGGGATTATTGCCACGTTCATTCGATTTTGAAACCTCATGTGAATTCGATCCGGTCCCGCCGGTTCTGTTTGGCGTTTCCCTTACTGTCCGCTGGTTCTCAGAGGAACTGCTCCTGGCTTTATTTTCGGTTTTTACAGACTGATCTGTAGTCTTTTTCTTTTCTTCTACCGTCTGGTTACGGCTTCTTCCGTTTGTATTGCTGGAACCTTCCCTTCTCTCGGATTGTGCAAATGCAGCAACGGTAGTCAGCATTAACACGGTTACCAGGATTTTTGTTTTCATAATTCCCATTGTTTAATGGTTTTGATCTAGTGCATCCAAATTGCTTGCCAAAATTATCAATTTATATAACATTATTGCATATTGCTGATTATCAATACGTATTTTTGGATCGGGTTTCCAGGTTTCACCTATCTTTACTTTAATTAATTCGTTTGAAACAAAATCAATCCACTTTTTTCCTCGCCAGACAAGCTCCAACCACCACCACCCCCCAAACCAAGAACCCGGAACCCGGAACCCGGAACCCGAAACAATTTTATGTATTATCTTCGCCGAATCCGATTAAGCTAATCATTAATTGCGAACTTATGCCACTCAATATTCCCGACAGTCTTCCTTCCATTAGTCAGCTCCGGGAGGAAAACATTTTCATTATGCAGGAGACAAGAGCCGTACATCAGGATATCCGGCCCTTACAGATTGTCATCCTAAACCTGATGCCGGTTAAAATTACTACTGAAACTCACCTGCTGCGTATGCTGGCGAACAATCCGCTGCAAATAGAACTGGTGCTGCTGCATACCCGGACGCATACAAGCAAGAACACTCCGGAGGAGCATCTTACCACATTTTATAAAACCTTTGAGCAGATCAGGAACCGTCGTTTTGATGGCCTTATAATCACTGGTGCTCCTGTAGAGCAACTGGAATTTGAAGATGTGGACTACTGGAAGGAACTCACTGAAATCATGGACTGGTCTGCCACCCATGTAACATCGACTCTGTTTATTTGCTGGGCTGCACAAGCAAGCCTTTACTATTTCTATGGCATCCCCAAATATCAGCTACCCAAAAAAATGTTTGGTGTGTTCCGGCATTTTGTGAATGACCCCAGGTTACCTATTGTACGCGGGTTCGATGACCAGTTTCTTGCACCTCACAGCAGGCATACGGAGATACGCAGGACAGATATAGAAAAGGTTCATGATCTGGATATTATTTCCGAATCGGAGGAGGCAGGAGTTTATATTGTCGGGACAAAGGACGGTAAACGCATATTTGTTACAGGGCATTCTGAATATGATTCTCTTACACTGCAACAGGAATACCTGCGCGACAAATCCAAGGGACTGCCAATTGAGATTCCACGAAATTATTTTCCGGACAATGACCCCTCAAAACCACCCATGGTGCAGTGGCGAAGTCATGCCAACCTGTTTTATTCAAACTGGCTTAACTATTGCGTATACCAGGTAACGCCCTACCTGCTGGATTCTTAGGGCAAAAAAAAAACCGCATTAATTTAGTACGTCAAAGCCCCTAATAGCAGGCTTAGGGTGCCAGGTTCTTCAATCTTCCGCTGGCAGCAAACTGCAATTCTTGCGGCCTGATTTGGAAACCCATGAGCTTAACCCTGATGGTTCTGAATCGTTGAGCTTTGCGCTTATAAATTAATGCGGCAATAATTTAAAGAAAGAACGCTTATTACTGATGTAAATATACAATAAGAAGGGTCGAAAGTCAAGTGTTTATGGCTATTTTAAAGCAGGTGCCCGCATTTTTCAGGTGATCTGAAACACCACGCAATAGCGTAATGAAACAGATTCCGGTTCTGCTTATTCCCATACACCGGCAATTGGTGTATTGCAGGAATTGCATCTGCCTTTCGTTATGCGCAGATTCAGAACTTTATAACCTCTTCTTTCTACCACAATTGCTTTGCATTGCGGGCAAATGGTGTTTTCAGCATCTGTTCCTGCTACATTCCCGATATACACATATTTCAAACCATGCTTCATGGCTGTTTCTCTTGCATTGATGAGGGTATTCAGGGGTGTTGGTGCAATCTGACTGAGCTTGTATTGCGGCATAAAACGGCTGAAATGCAGGGGTACCTCTGAAAAACCATTATCGACCAGCCACTTGCACTGGGTGGAAATCACCTGCATATCATCTGTCCATCCGGGGACAAGCAGGCTGGTGATTTCGAGCCACACGCCCTGATTATGAATGGTTTTAAGTGTTCGCAAAACCGGTTCAAGTTTTCCACCGCTCAGCTTCAGATAAGTCTGTTCGCTGAATGATTTAAGATCAATGTTTGCAGCATCCAGGTAATTACAAAGATCCAGCAGCGGCTTTTCATTTATGTACCCATTGGAATGAACAGTAATACGTACCCCTGCCTTTTTAAGCAGCTTTGCCGAATCGATCATGTATTCAAAAAAGGTTGTCGGTTCAGAATAAGTGAAAGCAATTGACTTGCAGTTGTTAGAATTACAGGCAGTTACAAGCTTGGCAGGAGGCAGGTCATAATTCTTTGTTTCCTTTGGCCCTACCTGCGAAATGGTCCAGTTCTGACAGTTGAGACATGCGAAATTGCAGCCTGCAGTAGCAATTGAAAAGACTGTGCTACCCGGGAAGAAATGAAACAAAGGTTTCTTCTCCATCGGATCCACATGTACCGCGCAAGGATTCCCGTAGGCAATTGAATAGAGTTTTCCCTTATAACTGATCCGGTTATGACATTGACTTGTTTCTCCTGGCTTGAGGGTGCATTCGTTCGGGCATACCAGGCATTTTACACCGCGTGGAGTTTCTTCCCAATAGATAGCTTCGCGACTCCATTGCCATAATTCATCATTGTTTACCAGGGAGGCAGCACCAAACAAGTTGTTGGGCGGGTAAGTCCCTGCAAGAATAGCGCAACCAGTGCAGAGACCCTTTTTTATGAATTCTCTCCTGCCAGCCATGAGAATCATTGTTTGTTCTTCAAAGATAATGCGAATACTGTTTTCCTGTCATATGCCCGGGTATTTACCTTCTGAGGATGCCTGGAGGCAAATCGGGATGATTGTTATTGACTTTGGTACTGAATCTTCGTACCTTTGTTCCTCAGTTTGTTGTTCTGTCGCTTCCGTTTTACGGGAGAGGAAAGTCCGGGCAACGCAGAGCGCCATACTCCTGAAAAGGAGATACCTGCAAGGGTATCGGAGTTGAACAGAAAATGACCGTCACGGTTTTCGTGACAAGGGTGAAAAGGTGGGGTAAGAGCCTACCGGTTCCGGTGGCAACACCGGAATGCAGTCACTCCGATGGGTTGAAAGGCCATGTACATCCCGGTCTCCCTGGTTCGTCCGGGGAAACAGGGTTGCTCGCCCTGGTACTGCACAGCGGTCGCCGGGAGGGGTAGGCCGATCAGATAAATGACAGAAATTCCCGGTTACGGGAATACAGAACCTGGCTTACAGACGGACTGAAAAAAAGAGAGGCTGTTGAATTCAACAGCCTCTTTGTTTATCATTTACTCAAATGAATTCACCGTCTTTCTGAGAGCCGTAAGCCTTTCCAAAAGCCCTTCCAGCAGGTCCAGCCGAAGCATATTCGCACCGTCTGATTTTGCCTTTGAAGGATCGGGATGCGTCTCACAAAAAATCCCGTCTACTCCCACAGCTATACCGGCTTTGGCAATGGTCCCGATAAGTTCGGGCCTGCCACCACTTACTCCTGCGGACTGATTGGGTTGCTGCAATGAATGTGTTATATCAAGAACAACAGGATATCCCGTCGCCTGCATTTCTCCAATCCCGCGATAATCCACAATCAGATCCTGGTAACCGAACATGGTGCCACGCTCGGTAAGCATAATCCTGTTGTTTCCCGCTTCTGAGACTTTTCCTGCTGCGAACTTCATTGAATCCGGTGCCAGGAACTGACCTTTTTTGATGTTTACATATTTTCCAGTGCGGGCAGCTGCTGTGAGCAATTCTGTTTGCCTGCAAAGGAAGGCCGGAATCTGAAGGACGTCCACATATTCTGCAGCCATTGCGGCCTCCTGCTCAGTGTGAATATCAGTAACAACAGGTACCCCGAACTGTTTTCTCACTTCGGCCAGGATCTCCAGTGCTTTCCTGTCACCGATGCCCGTAAAGGAATCAGCCCGTGATCGATTTGCCTTCCTGTAGGATGCTTTGAAAATATAAGGTATTTCAAGACGCTGACAGATGGATACCACCTTTTCAGCCACCGTCATACATAGCTTCTCATCCTCCACGACACAGGGCCCGGCTAAAAGAAAAAAATTCCCTGATTCCCTGTACTTCAACAGTTCCAGGTCTTTTAACACATTTTTATTACTCATAGCGATATCGGTTATTCCAGATTTTTTTCAGTTGAGAAAGAATTTCTTTTTCCCTCGGATTTTCCTGAGGGGCATAAAGGATTTTACCTCTTATCTCTCCCGGCAGAAAGTCCTGATCTACAAAGTTACCTTCAAAATCATGGGCATACTTATAGTCTTTCCCGTATCCAAGATCTTTCATCAGGCCGGTGGGTGCATTCCTGATATTGAGTGGCACACTCAGATCGCCTTCACTGCGCACGAGTGCTATCGCTGCATCGATGGCCAGGTAGGAAGAATTGCTCTTAGGGCTTGTGGCAAGATACAGAGCGGTTTCCGAAAGTATTATCCTGGCCTCGGGCATTCCCACCTGATGAACTGCCTGAAAACAACTGGTTGCCAGGAGCAGCGCATTGGGATTTGCCAATCCGATGTCTTCCGCAGCAAGGATAACCATTCTGCGGGCAATAAACAGGATGTCCTCACCACCCTCCAGCATCCGTGCAAGCCAGTAAACAGCCGCATTCGGATCGCTTCCACGCATGGATTTAATGAAGGCTGAAATGATGTCGTAGTGTTGCTCTCCCTGTTTGTCATACAAGGCAAGCTTTTCCTGTATACTGTCTGTGACGAGCTGATTAGTAATGTGCAATTCACCCTCCCCCGGCTCCGTTGTGGAGGTAACAATCTCCAGGATATTGAGAAGTTTTCGTGCATCACCGCCTGAATACCGGAGCAATGCATCATATTCATCCACCTTTATATTCAGCTTTTTAAGATCTGTATCCTGGGTAAGTGCATGTTCAACAATTTCCAGCAGTTCTTCCTTACCGAGTGATTTTAAAAGGTAAACCTGGCAGCGGGAGAGAAGAGGAGATATTACCTCAAAAGAAGGATTCTCGGTGGTTGCACCGATCAAAACCACCGTGCCTTCTTCCACGGCAGACAGGAGTGAATCCTGCTGCGACTTGCTGAAACGATGTATTTCATCGATAAACAGGATAGGAGCCGGACTGTTGAAGAACCTTTGATTTCTGGCCTTTTCCACGGTCTCCCTGATATCTTTCACTCCGGAATGAACCGCGCTCAACTGGTGAAAGGGCCGCTGCAACTGGTTTGCAATAATCCTGGCCAGGGTTGTCTTTCCCACCCCGGGAGGTCCCCAGAGAATGAAGGAGTGAACATAGCCTGAATCAATATTCCGTCGCAGGATAGCATTTTCTCCAATCAGGTGCTTTTGCCCCACATATCCCGAAAGATCCTTCGGACGCATACGATCAGCAAGGGGCTGGCGCGTGGACATTTAATTTAAATTAATTCTTAATAACCGGGCAAGTTAGGATTTTATTTTTAATTTTGTGTGTGGGGCCGCCCATTTAGGAAGCAGCGGCTGATTGTTAACAGTTTTTACTTTCAATTTAGTTATCATGAAAATGAAAAAAGCAATCTTTTTACTCGCTTTATCAGGAATCCTGGCGATTCCTGTTTCAGGACAACTTAAAGAGGTTGGAACCTTCATGGCCGGAGGTGCTGCCGATGCCGAGAAATTGCTGGAGGCATACCTGGAACCATTTGGCAATGCACTGGGTGCCAATTTATCTGCCGGCTGGTACAGTTCAGCCAAGGCACACAATCTGTTAGGTTTTGACATCACTGCCACTACGAGTGTTGCATTTATTCCTGGATGCATCAAAATCATCTGATATAACATCTTTGGCATATTCCGCTTTACCAACCAATGTTTCACGGAGTTTCTCATCTGCAACCGCTCCAACTCTGGCAGGAAAAAATGACCCGGGCCCACAGTAAGTTATGTTTACCAAAATGGTGGAAACAATGTACCACTGGCAAGTTATAAGAGTCCGCAAGGATTGGGTGCCGGCTTTATTCCCGCCCCTATGTTTAAATTGGGCATCGGTCTGGTAAAGGGTACTCGAGATCATGGGCCGCTACGTTCCAACACTGAACCTGGGAAATGCCAGGTGAATTCGGACTTTGGGGTGTAGGGATCAAACATGAACTGAAACAGTATATCCCGTTCATTAAGCGAGTGCCATTCCTCAATTTATCCTTGATGGGAGGGTACACAAAATGATGACCGGGGCAAATATCGCCCTCACACCTGCAGATATCGGTATTACTACCTCCACACTCCCTGCAACAACCTGGGATAATCAGAAAATGGAGCTGGGAGCCTCCAACTGGACGGTTAACCTCCTCGTTTCTGCCGACATCCCTGTTGTGACATTCTACGGCGGCGTAGGTATTTCTTCCTCAAAAACCGATCTGAAATTGAATGGAAACTATCCATTGGCAACCTTCAATACAGGCACCCAGAATGTTGATGTTACGGCAGCGGAAGATCCCATTGATATTTCCATTGGCGGTAAAGATGGCTCAATTACAAAACCCCGCTTAAATATTGGCATGAAATTCAAATTGGCTGTAATACATATTAACTTTGATTACACGTATGCCAATTATTCCATCGCTACGGCAGGGCTAGGAATCAGTTTCAGGTAAACACACCTGTCTCGTAAAGAAAATCCAATCCCTTGCCCCGGAAGCAAGGATTTTTTCTTTATTTGTTTTTTAGTAATTATTAACGTTTTATATTATCCGGATGCCTTCGCAACCACTCCAGCTTTCGCATGCACAGACTTGCCAGTACAGGTTTGTTGCATCTGCTCAACGGGCAGGTAGCAGCAGAAGAGCTCAAACTGGCCAGGAAAGTATTAAAAATAAGTGCAGCGGCCCTGAATGAAAAGATGGATGACCCGGTTGAACGCGGGAAAATAATAGATTCCATGCTTTATCCGGCATCCATTGTGGCTGAGGAAGTGGACTGGGGATTACCTCCGTTTTGGCGGCCATGCTCCATGCACCGGTTGAAAAGGGAATTATCTCCGGCGAACTGGTCAGGAAGGAATTCAGCGCAAAGCCGGCAGAACTGATTGAAGGCCTGTGCGCATTGCCGGAATTGACACCCGCAAACTTCTTCCTCCCAGGCAGAAACATTCCGACAACTGATTATCAGCCTGGCTACGGATGTTCGTGTTATTCTGATCAAACTGGCCGAAAGACTTTTCCTGATGCGTACCCTGGAGGAGGCAGAAAGAGCCATCCAGATCAAAGCATCCTGGGAAGCATTTAACCTGTATGCTCCGTTGGCACATCGGCTTGGTCTGTACAATCTGAAATCAGAACTCGAAGACCTCGGTCTCAGGTACACTGATCCGGAAAACTATGTGGATATAGAAACAAAACTGAAGGAATCAGCGCGCAAACGAAACCGCTTCATCAAAGAGTTCACCACCCCTATCGAGAAATCTCTTACCGAACAGGGGTTCAAATTTGAAGTAAAGAGCCGTACCAAGGGAATCTGGTCCATCTGGAATAAGATGCGCAAGCAGAATGTCGATTTCGAAGAAGTCTATGATGTATTCGCCATTCGCATCATTGTTGATTCAGAAATGAAAAGTGAGAAATCTGATTGCTGGCGCGTGTATTCACTGGTTACAGATCTCTATCAGCCCAATCCCCAGAGATTACGAGACTGGATATCCATTCCCAAAACAAATGGATATGAGAGTTTGCACACTACCGTAATCGGTCCGGGAGGAACCTGGGTGGAAGTGCAGATAAGAACCAGGCGCATGGATGAAATAGCCGAAAAAGGCTTTGCTGCACACTACAAATATAAGGGGCTGCGTGATGATAAGGGTGTAAACGACTGGCTCAGCAGGGTGCGGGAGGTACTCGAAACCACCGACCAGGACCAGGCTAACCTTGTTGATGAATTCAAACTCAACCTGTATGATAAAGAAGTCTTTGTCTTTACACCTAAAGGAGATTTGAAAAAATACCCCAGAGGAGCCACGGTTCTTGATTTTGCCTTCGATATACATACCCAGGTAGGCTCGAATTGTGTTGGAGCACGCGTGAATGGTAAAAATGTGCCAATCCGTTATGTTCTCTCCAATGGTGACAAAATCGAAGTGCTGACCTCAAAAAATCAGAAACCAAAACTTGATTGGCTCGAATATGTTGTAACCACCAAAGCAAAAGCAAGAATCAGGCTTTCCCTGAAGGAGGAAATGCTTAGGGAGGCAGAAAATGGTAAAGAAATTGTAAGACGCCGGCTGAAAAACTGGAAACTGGAATACAATGATGATACAATTCGCCTGCTCCTGAACCACTACAAGACCTCCGTTGATCTTTTTTGCCGTGTGGCTACTGAAGCCATTGACCTGGCTGAACTGAAGAACCTGCTCATTGTACCCGAACAACAATTACAGGATTACCGAGAACTTGCCTGAAACGCCCACTGTTACCTCCTCGGAAGTCTATACCCCCAGCCAGACCGGTAAACAGGAAGATTACCTGATCATCGATGAGCAGGTGGCCAATCTTGACTACAAACTTGCCAAATGCTGTACTCCGATTTTTGGGGATGAGATATTCGGATTCGTTACGGTAACGGAGGGAATCAAAATCCACAGAATCAATTGCCCAAATGCCAGGCAGCTTCTTGATCGCTTTGGATACCGGGTGGTTAAAGCCCGCTGGGCAAAAACCGATGCTTCTGCCTATTTTGAAACAACCATCAAAATTACCGGAGTGGATGAGATGGGCGTTGTAAGCAGGTTATCGGATGTAATTTCAAAAGATCTAAAGGTGAACATGAGGTCTATTTCGATCGAATCATCCGACGGTCTTTATGAAGGGACCATGAAAGTACTGGTGAAGGACAAGTCGCACCTGGATATTCTTATTGCACGACTCACAAAAATAAAAGGAGTGTTAACTGCAACACGGTTACAGCCAGGGAATTGAAATTGAAACAGGTGAAAAGACTCAGGTATTATTCTTCCGTCTCAATGAAATTGATAGGAATGCGCAGATAGGGCTGAAAAAACTGCCCAAGTTCATACATGTCGTCATCACCAACCTCATAGTACCAGTTCAGCACCATTTTATGCTGGTCATCATACGAATCATTCAAGACCTTCAGAATATTATGAAGTGCCTTTGAGGAACTGGTATTGATGTATTCAAATTTGAGATTGATAACGGTATTGGGAGCTGTTTCTTTACCATATTTTACCAGCCATTCCATTACAGGCCTGTAAAAGGCAACAGGATCCTCAGGAATCGAACGGCCGGATATTTCGATATAGCCCGGCTCAAGGGTAATCTGGGGAGTCTGATTGGATTTCTGGATCTTTAAGCTATCCATGCGAAGATGGTTTTACATCGGTCTAACAAAAATATACATTTTACTGATAAATTCAACTTATATCCGATCATCTTAAAATAAACCTGCTCCCGTTTATAGTGGAAGAGGCTCATTCTATGGAAGTAACCAAAAATAGGCCTGCTCAGTTTGAGTTTGATCTGGCCAGGCTTTTTGTTTACTTTGCAATAAAAAGATGGCTTTGTTCCAACTGCATTTCAAAGTAAGGGATTATGAGTGTGACCTTCAGGGTATTGTGAATAATGCTAATTATCAGCATTATCTGGAACATGCCCGACATGAATATCTTCAGAGCCTCTCGATCGATTTTGCCGGACTGCATGCAGAAGGTACTGACCTGATCGTTTCACGGATCGAAATAGATTACAAGCTTCCGCTTCGAAGCAGGGATGAATTCACCGTAAGTGTTCTGATGAAGAAAGAAGGAAATGTCCGTGTTTTGTTTGAGCAGGAAATACGCACATCCAATGGCAATAAACTGGCTGCATCGGCAAAAGTTTACGGAGTATGTCTCGTAAAGGGGCGGCCTGTTGCACCCGGGAAGATATTCGGTGATTTATTCGGGACAGAGCATTAATTATGACCCTAATAGTCGGCAGGAAATTCCATGGAATCATTGAAAGAATTCCCAGTGTGAATAAAGGTATACCCGCTGCAGGTAGTGCTGTCTAGCATCTATCTTCCCATATTCTCTTAAGGTTTTATGTCGTATTTTTGATCCTGATTCATATGGCAATAAATCAATCAAAAAGGGAAATATGGAATCAGTCCAGCTTTCAGTAGTTCTACCCGGGTCACCGGAAATTATCTTCAATGCATGGCTGGATGCAAGCCAGCATGCCGAATTTACGGGGGCAGATGCACGAATTGAACCTTTCACTGAGGGCACTTTTCATCTGGCTGAAGGGTATATAACAGGGCGGAATCTCCTGGTTGAACCCTGCAGTCGCATCATTCAAGCCTGGAGAACAACTGATTTTCCGCCTGAAAGTCCGGCTTCTGAATTGGATCTCCGTTTTGAAAAAGCAGGGAATGATACCAGGTTTACCCTGTCGCAAACCCATATCCCTGATGGTATGGCTGAGGATCTGAAGCAGGGGTGGCTCGAGTACTATTTTGAACCGATGAAGGATTATTTTTCACAAATAAACCAGGGCCCACAGGTACCCTGATCAAACAATATCCGGTGAAGCTTGTTTATTGGTAAAGTCCAGTATGCAACGGATTGTCCTCACTGTCTTTTTTGCCGGTATAAGCCTTTCAGGGTCTTGTTCCCGTCAGGAAAGCAAAATCCCGGAACCTATGAATATCCAAACCACCCAGGATACTGCCACCTTTGGCACTGGTTGTTTCTGGTGTACAGAAGCCGTATTTCGTGAGTTAAAAGGAGTTATTAAAGTAACTCCCGGATATTCGGGTAACAAGTATTAAAAACCCGGCTTACAGGGAAGTCTGTGAAGGTACCACCGGTCATGGAAGTGGTCTGCTAGACTATCTTTGACCTGGACAATGTAATTGGCAAGTTTCCTGATCTGCTGGATGTTTTTGGAGGTGCATGACCCCACCAGCCTCAACCGGCAGGGAAATGATGTTGGAACGCAATACCGTTCGGCGATTTTTTATCATTCTGATGAACAGAAGAAAACAGCTGAAGCATACAAGACCCGGCTCGGGAATGAGCGTATTTTTCCTAACCCGGTAGTCACTGAAATTACTCCCTTCTCGGCCTTCTATCCCGCTGAAGACTATCACAAAAATTATTACTCGGAAAATCAGTCAGCCCCCTATTGCCGCTATGTGATTGCCCCAAAACTGGATAAATTCAGGAAAGCATTCAGGGAAAAGCTGACATAGGGCAGGAAAGCGATGGATGAATGATTTGCGGGCAATAGTGTATATTCGCAGTATACCGTGTACCGATAAATCAAATATATGTTTGCAAGTTGTATTCACATCAGGGTAAAGGAGGAATTCCTCGAACCCTTTATTCAAATAACACGCAAAAACCATATTGGTTCCAGAAGCGAAGCTGGCAACCACCGCTTTGACATTCTGCGGCAAGTCGAAGATCCATGCCGGTTTATGTTATATGAGGTTTGGGATTCGGAAAATGCCCTCGAGGAACACAGGAAAACTGCTCATTACCAGGAATGGAAAACGCTGGTGGAGCCCTGGATGGCTGAGCCCAGAAGGGGAATACGGCATAGTATTATTGAACCCACCGATCCCTCCAGCTGGTGAGTGCCTTCCGGATAACACGTCTGCCCGAACTACTGGTCGGCCCGGGATCGCTTGAATCAGCTACAAGCCTCGCCGGGCGTTTCGGTAAAAAATTACTGCTGGTTACCGGTAAACAATCTTTTAGGGCTAGCAGCCATTATACCAGACTTATTGCGTCTTTCAGGGAAGAGAAAATCGAATTCCGGGAATCATTCATCCCCGGTGAACCTTCTCCTTCATTGATCAATGCTATCGTGGAGGAACACCGGAGTTTTCTACCCGGGCTTGTCATGGCCATTGGAGGTGGCAGTACGCTGGATGCCGGGAAAGCATTGTCTGCCATGCTGCCTTCCGGCAAAGATGTAAGACTGTTCCTTGAAGGGGTGGGTTCTGAAATACACAATGGGCAAAAGCTCCCCTTTATAGCTGTTCCAACAACAGCCGGAACCGGGAGCGAGGCTACTAAAAATGCCGTTCTATCTGAAATCGGTTTGCATGGATTCAAACGATCCCTGCGACATGATAATTTTATACCGGAAATAGCCATCCTTGATCCCTTGCTTGCGATCTCCTGCCCGAACGAGGTAACCCTTGCCAGCGGCCTGGATGCCCTTACTCAACTCATGGAAGCGTATCTGTCAACCCGGGCAACACCCTTTACAGATGCCCTGGCTCTGCCTGCAATCAATTCGATTGTGAAATTTCTGCCCCGGGTGATGCTCTGCCCGACAGATATCGGGGCCCGGCAGGAACTTAGTTATGCAGCATACATATCAGGTATATGTCTTGCCAATGCAGGACTTGGAACAGTCCATGGATTTGCCTCGGTGATCGGCGCCATGACTCAGATCCCCCACGGGATTGTTTGTGGCCTGCTTATGACCCCCTGCCACCTGGCAAGCTATACTAAACTACGCAGTAATGGAGAAGCGGATCCTGTTTTAGGCAAATTTGAAAAACTATCCGCTGTTTTTAATGAGGGCCCGCCAGGCAAAAGTTCCGGTAAAGAGTTCAATGACAGTTTCTCTGCCTGGACTTCCCGGTTTCATCTTCCACCTCTTTCCTCCTTCGGTATTCAACCGGGTATGATACGTGAAATCGTATCCCGAACAGACCAAAAAAACAATCCGGTAATCTTAAACCAGGAGGATCTACAATCAATTGTTTTATCTTGTTTATAAGTCTGTTATGAGCTGAATTACTAATCAGTTCTTTTTTATAGTATAATAATATCTTTATATCTTATATTTGTTTCTTTTTCTGTAAATAGTCCATGCATCAGGAAAACATATATACCAAAGAACTGCATCCACCGGTAAGACTTCCGCGCTGGATGAAGGTTCCTTTGCCTGTCGGGGTGAATTATTCGCGTGTTAAAAATCTCATTGACAGCCATTCCCTCCACACGATCTGCAGCAGCGGTAATTGTCCGAATAAGGGCGAATGCTGGAGTGCAGGCACAGCTACCTTTATGATCCTGGGTGAAAAATGTACCCGGCACTGCAGGTTCTGTTTTGTTTCCACTGCCCGGCCTGACCCGGTGGATGAAGAGGAACCGGGCCGGGTGGCTGATGCTATAGCCTCCCTTCAACTGAAGCATTGTGTTATCACCTCAGTTACTCGTGATGATCTGCCTGATGGAGGCTCGGAGGCCTGGGTAAGGACGATACGTGCGATCAGACAACGGAATCCTCATACTACCATGGAAGTCCTTATTCCTGATTTCCTGGGTCGCACGGAATTGATCAATCCGATTATCCTGGAAAATCCTGAGGTTATTTCCCACAATATCGAAACCGTCTGGAGGCTTACACCCCGGATAAGAGACCTGGCCCGTTATCGCCGCAGCCTGGATAACCTGGCTTTCATTGCATCATCCGGAATAACCACAAAATCAGGACTCATGGTTGGGCTTGGTGAGACCAGCCATGAAGTTGAAAAAACCATGAATGACCTTATAATCGCCGGAGTAAGGGTACTCACCATTGGCCAGTACCTGAGTCCCTCAGCCTATCATGCCCCGGTGGTGGAGTATGTGAAGCCGGAAGTATTTGAAGAATACAGGCAGGTGGGTCTGAAAATGGGTTTCGCCATCGTAGAAAGCGGCCCGCTTGTTCGTTCTTCCTACCGCGCCTGGAAACATGTATTATGAATATTGTTCGCATAATTCCCGTTTATGAAAACCGATGAGCTCAGCAGCCTGAAATGCAAACCCTGTGAAGGAAATGTGGATACACTCGATACATCCTCAGCACAAAAATTTCTGAAAAAACTCTCCAACGGGTGGTATCTGAATTCCCACAATCACCTCGAAAATGTGATGCACTTCGTGAATTTCCGGCATACACTTAATATGGTGAACAAGATTGCAGCCCTTGCAGAATCTGAAGGACACCATCCCGACCTGCACATATCCTATGGAAAACTGACTATCGAAATCTGGACTCATGCCATCAACGGCTTGTCTGAAAATGATTTTATCCTGGCATCAAAAATTGACAAAATTTAGGATTTTGATTCTCCGGAATCAGATCCTGGCCTACAAGGGTTAGATAATCTCATTTAATCTAATAATCAGACTATTTGTCTGAAAGATAAATCTTTTCGTTGGTCAATGAAGTACAGCCATTGGTGTAAATGATAGAACCAAATGGGACAGGGAAGGGTATACTTTCATGAAAAGGGTTTACTCATGAAAACACAGCATATCATTCTGATCGCCGGAATACTTTTACAGGGAACAGTTATCAATGCCGGAATTCCGCCTGCAGGTATTAAGAAAAACAGTCTCCCGGCCACTGAGCTGATTGCATTTGAAAAGGCTGATTCCTTATTTATGAACGGAGATTACCAGGAAGCCCTTGATTTGTTTCAGCCCTTGCTTAAAAAGCGCTCTGATGATGAGGATCTGAACTACTATACCGGCATGTGCCTCTACTACCTCGAACAGCCCGCTCTGGCCGAACCGTTCCTCGAAAAGGCCTCACTCAACAGGAGTCTGAAGGTTCGTATTCTGTTCCTCAAACAGTTAAAAGAGAACAACAGCATTGTCCTGTAGTTTCGATTTTTTCTTCTGTTTGCCAGATTTTTTCATCACCCGGACTAAAAATGTTCGCTTCCAGTTGATTAATTTACAAAAAAACAATGCCTGTTAACTGGTAAATGGTGTCATTCTCCCAGCGGATGCATATTATTACTACCTTTGCCGCGCACAGGTCGTCACCGACCAAAGGTTAAAAAACAACGAATAACCGGGGAGAATACCAATGGAAACTTCGACCAGACTTACGCTTTCATACCTTTTCAACCGTAGCATTACGGAGTACAGTGAAAATAAGGCCCTGGGATTTGCAGGGGAAAAAGAACTAAGCTACCGGGACCTTGGTGTAAGGGTATCGGAGTTACAGAAACGAATTGTAGGTTATGGCGTCAGGAAGGGCGACAGGGTAGCCATTTACAGCCAGAACATGCCAGAATGGGGTATAGCCTATTTTGCCATTACAACCATGGGTGCAGTGGCAGTTCCTATTCTGCCTGATTTTTCTGTGGAGGAGGTAAGAAACATCCTCGATCACTCGGAGTCAAAAATGTTATTTCTTTCGGAACGTATGGAGAGCAAGGTGGATGGCCTGCCTATGCCCTTCGTTCAGGTCATAATACGCACGGATGATCTTTCATTACGTAAATCGCTGGCACCGCAGAAGGAAAATGAATTGCTGTATGTGCCGGAAGAGGTCCTTGAGGATGATCTTGCTTCCATCATTTATACTTCAGGGACTACAGGCCGTTCAAAAGGGGTGATGCTGACGCATAAAAACCTTGCATCAAACGCAGAAAATGTCCTTTCGATACAGGCGGTAAATGAGCATGATATCTTCCTTTCCGTACTGCCCCTTTCCCATACCTATGAAAACACGCTTGGATTGATTCTTCCTGTAAGACAGGGTGCCTCTGTATACTATCTTAAAAAACCACCGACAGCTGCCGTTTTGCTGCCGGTACTGCAGGAAATCAGACCAACCACCATGTTAACCGTACCGATGATCGTGGAAAAAATTTTCCGGGGCCAGGTTCTTCCAAAATTCACCTCAGGACTTATAATCCGTTCTCTCTACAGCCTTGCACCTGTGCGGAAAGTATTGCATTTCCTGGCCGGGAAGAAGCTGAAGAAAACTTTTGGAGGTCGTGTTCGTTTTTATGGAATCGGAGGTGCCAAACTCGATCCGACCGTGGAGAGGTTTTTGCGTGAAGCTCGCTTTCCCTATGCCATCGGATATGGACTAACAGAAACCTCACCCATGGTTGCAGGTGCAAATCCCAGCCAGACTAAACACCAGTCCACAGGCCCTGTCATGAAGGGTGTCCAGATAAGACTGCATGCTGCAGATCCTAAAACCGGGATAGGGGAGATCCATGTTAAAGGGGACAACGTCATGAAAGGGTATTACAAGGAGCCGGAATTGACACGGGAAGTTTTTACCGATGATGGCTGGTTCAGAACCGGCGACCTTGGTAGTTTGGATAAAAATAAAAATCTCTTTATCAGGGGAAGGTCAAAGACCATGATTCTTTCATCATCCGGGGAAAACATCTATCCGGAGGACATTGAATCCGTGATAAACAATTTACGGTATGTAATTGAATCATTAGTTGTTTTGAAAAAAGGAAAACTGGTTGCCCTGGTGCATATCGATACGGAAAGTTTGCATGCTCAGTTTGCCCATATGAAAGACGAGGCAATGAGTTTCATGCATATTAAAATGGATTATGTGCGTGATGAAATACTTCAGTATGTCAACTCTAAAGTAAGCAAGTATGCACGTCTCCAGGGCATTGAACTCGTTCCGAATCCATTTGAAAAGACACCTACCCTGAAAATTAAACGGTATCTGTATTATTAACAGAGGGATTACTTTTCTGGATTGCCCGATTTCACAATTCCGATGCCCGGATCTTCCGGCAGGATTAACTTTCCCGCGGAGACCAGTACTCCTTTATACAAATCATTGCTTATAAGCAGGTTGCCGTCCAGGTCCGCCCAGTCAACCCGGGGAGACAACTGAGCTGCTGCCGATACCGCACAGGAAGTCTCGGTCATACAGCCCAACATAACCTTCATTCCCAGTCCCCGCGCTGTTTGTATCATTTGCATGGCCTCACGGAGTCCCGTACATTTCATTAATTTTATGTTGATACCGGAATAAACCTGCCAGGCTTTTTTAACATCAGCCAGCCGCTGGATGAATTCATCGGCAATGATGGGCAAGGGGCTTCGTTCCGTGAGCCAGGCAGTATCATCAATCCGCTCCTTTGCCAGGGGTTGTTCCACAAATACGATACCCTGTTCTTTCAGCCAGTAAACCATTTCGAGCGCTGCTTCCTTCTCTTTCCATCCCTGGTTGACATCCACACACAAAGGCACATCGGTAACCGATCGGATAGTGCTTATCATTTCACGGTCATTGTCCCTGCCCAGTTTCACTTTAAGTATTCTGAATCCTTCTGCTTCCCTGACTTTCTGCCTCACAACCTCTTCGGTATCGATCCCGATCGTAAAGGAGGTACAGGGTGTTTTTTCAGGGCTGAGACCCCATATCCGGTAGAGCGGTTGTTTAAGCAACTTTCCCTGCAGGTCATGGAGTGCAATATCCACAGAGGCTTTTGCAGCAGGATTTCCAGCTGCAAGTTGGTCAACGTACTGAAGGATCTCATCTGTGCGAAAGGGATCGCCGAACTGTTCCAGCTTTAGCTGGCTCAGGAATGCAGTGGCCGATGCATGTGATTCACCCAGGTAGGGTGGCATGGAAGCTTCCCCATAACCAATGACCCCGTCAAATTCAAGCTCTGTAAGCATTACAGGCGTTGTAGTCCTCGAACTCCCGGCCAGGGTGAAGGTATGTCTGAGCTGTAATTCATAGGGACGGAACCGGAACATGAGCTTTTTACCTGAAACCCGGCCACCAGGCTGTGCAAGAACAGGAGTGCCTTGAACCAATGAGAGACTGCCTGCAAGAGCAGCAGTTTTGAGAAAATCCCTTCGTCCCGATCTCATATGAACTTATTTTTTAGGTGTATAAAGGGGATGTTGTCCTACACGGATGATACCATTTTCTCCGATTGGAACTGAGGTATCTTCTGATTTCGTGAATACCAAAAAGTGCCAGGGGCTGAGGCAGGGTTGAAGGTCTCAGGCATGTTCCCGGGCCTTACAAACCCGGAGGCATGGATGTAAGTTGCCCTGTCAACCACCATCGCCACATGAGTTATTTTGTCGCGTGATTTATTCGATCCACTTGTTCCATAAAAGAGCAGGTCGCCAGGCTGAACGCTGGTACCGGCATCCCTGAGTGGAATTTCTTTGCCGTATAAGACCTGCTGGGAGGCATCACGTTGAATGATGATCCCGTTCAGGAACCAGCAACTCTTTGTAAATCCGCTGCAATCAACACCTTTCATGGAGGTGCCGCCCCAGAGATAGGGCAGGCCGGAAAACCGGTAAGCGGTTTTTATAAGGTCTTCAGGTGAGGGATCGGGTTGTGTCATCCATTGACCAAAATCCCTGCATTCAGCGGCCGGAACAAACCCAGTCCGCCCATCAGGAAAACTGATTTCGTAAAAGCCCTTTTCCAGCCGGGAATACTCCAGGATATCTCCGGCAACCAGGTCGGAAACCAGGGGAGAGGATTTACTGGCTTCCCTGTAAACTGATCCGTAGTTTTCAAGGAAAATTAATCTCTTTGAGGCTCTCCATTTCTCAAAATCAGAAGCCTTTAACAGGCTGATCCCGCCCTGGTCCACCCAGGCAATATAGTTATCAGGGGTTTGTACCCTGTACCATTCCTCCTTAGCCTCCAGCACCAGCAAGGGTGACCCCAGAAGGGCCTGGGTAGCAAGTTCGGCAGCATGTGAAGGTGCAGACCTGAGATTTGCTACCGATAGCCTTACCAGGGCGTAGGGCTTCAATTCCGGATCAGGCAGCAGGTTAATACTGTCCTTCCATGCAATCCCTGCCTTCTGCAGACTGGATTGGAGGCTGGTCTTTATTTCTTTTACTGAACATTTGCCTTTGAGAACAAGGATGCCATCGGGTGAGGAATGGATGCTTATTTCGCAAATGGCTGTTCGCTTGTCGGGGGCAAGACTTGCCTGAACCTGGCTTACAATTTCACGGACTTTATCGGCATTCTGCTGGTCTTGTCCCTGAATTCCAATAGAACGAAAAGATAAAAATATAAATACTGCAAGTAATAAAATCCTATTATTCATTTATTTACATTTTCCAGGTAAATGAAAAATTTAACTTTGAGAAGGAGGTTGGGAATCGGGGTCGGGAGACGGCTGATCCCTGCCAGGTATATCAGATCCTGCGGGTTCATTCCCTTCAAATGACTGGAAGGTGCGGAACCGGCCTTTAAGGATGCAATTTCCCCGGGTAGGGGTACAGGATCCATCCTCCTGCAGGTAGCATCTTCCCTCCGAATAATTTGGACATTCAAATCCCATAGCCTTGTTCTCTCCGGCCAAAGGTAAGGGATAAGTTGAAATTTACTGCGGGGGCAGGTGATTTGAGACAAATTTGAGTCAGTGGGTACTCTTCAATTTGAGGGTCTCCGGTACAGGCCAACCGGTGATAAAGTTCATGATTAGATTATCTTCTGTAATTTTCATTTTTTCAAGGACTTCTGATTTTGTAGTAAAATTGAGAAGATCAAGAATCATCTCCCGGCCATAGCCCTTGTCGATGAATTCAACCAGGGCAGCCGATAAGGCATACCGGGCTGACCGGTCCAGAAAAGATCAAGGCTTGCGGGGACCTTACTTGAGCCGGATCAATTCGATACCTGCGACCTCCGGCTGCTGTCCAGTTGACCGGAGGCATAGGTTGCCAGTCTCAATGAACCAATCCAGGCCTTTGGTAGCGTTGAAATCGGGACTTTTGTTCCATTGCCCGTGATAAACATGTATTAACTCATGGTGAATGAGCTCCCTTGTTGCTGCGTGATCAGCCTGTTTGTGCTCACAGGCCAACGAATCCCAGGTGGCCGGCAAAGTAAATCCATGCCTGGTGCTGATCCGGATGCAACCATCCAGCATTCGGACCGGTTTGGTTCATGCCAGTCCTGAGCCAGTTGTTCATCGAAAGAGTTCCGGTTTCCGTGAATCCTGACAAAAAAATTCTCTTTAAATGGTTTTCCGAAAAACGATTCTGTCCGGGCTGCTGATTCCGTTATAAAACCCGCATAATCCCGGAGTTCGGGTACGGGGCAGTTGTAAAGGATTATGAGGCTATCCTGCGAAAAACTTTTCCAGTCCTGCGCTGACAGTCTTGCTGTCATGGAAATAAAAATTATCAGCAGAGATACAGATTTCATAGCACCTTTTTCGGGTTAGACGCAAGGCTGAAGAAATGGTTACTGCAGGCGGGTGCAGGAGGCAGTTACCAATCAGAAACAAATAATGGGTTATTAATCAGCAATATGCACTCTTATTCCGGAATCATCTGCGGGAAGAAATTCTCCTATCCGGCAAGCTTCGAACCCGTTTTCTTTCAGGATTCCCTCAAAATCTGTTTCCTTGCCAATATCGACAGCGATAAGGAGTCCCCCGCTTGTTTGAGGGTCACACAAAATGTTTTTCTGGCGGGAATCCAGTTTGGCGATTTTATGCCCGTAGCTTTTAATGTTACGGTTGGTGCCTCCCGGGATCGTACCAAGGGTAATATAATGATCCAGTTCGGGGAACAGGGGCAAGGAACTCATTGATATTCTTGCATTACACCTGCTGCCCTCGCACATTTCAAGGAGGTGTCCGGCCAGGCCGAAGCCTGTAACATCAGTTAATGCTTTTACAGAATCTAGTTTCCCCAGCAAGATACCTTCCCGGTTAAGCCGGGTCATGAGACGGATTGCCTCCATCCGGTGCGGTTCTGCGGCGAGTCCTCTTTTTTCAGCCGTTGTGATTATACCCACTCCCAGGGGTTTCGTAAGGTAAATACTGTTCCCGGGTTCAGCTGTGGAGTTTTTACGCAGATTACCCAGGTTGACCTGTCCGGTAACAGCCAATCCGAAAACGGGATCGGAAATATCGATGCTATGGCCGCCAGCCAGCGGAATACCTGCATCCCTGCAAACCGCCCGTGCCCCTTCCAGTACCTGATTTGCAACGGATGCCGGTAGCTTTTCGAGAGGCCAGCCCAGAATGGCAATTGCCAGCAAAGGTGTTCCGGCCATGGCATACACATCGCTGATGGCATTGGTGGCTGCTATCCGTCCGAAATCATACGGATCGTCAACAATAGGGGTGAAAAAGTCTGTTGTACTGATCAATGCAGTGCCATTCCCAAGGTCCAGGACAGCTGCATCATCATTTTCTTCATTTCCGACCAGCAGGGAAGGAGGTACCGATGCTTTTTCTGAAAAGGAAAGGATTTCCCTTAACTGTGCCGGTGATATCTTGCATCCGCATCCGGCACCCGGGCTGAACTGTGTTAAACGTAACTGATCTGACATGAGTCGGAATTTTTAATGTATTAGTTTCGGTATTATATTGAAAAATTTATGGTGCTTCTTAAGTTTATCAATTCTAAAACATTACCAGTCAAATCTTTATTATCCAAATTATAACTACATATTACCCGTTCCTTTTTTTCCAGGAGTTGCCGGGCATATACCTTATCATAATGGTGCAGGGCAATCTTTGCAGCCTCACTGTAATTGCCGGCGCTGACAAATTTCAGGGCTTCCTGCATGCGTTCTTCACCCAGTCTCTTTTTCAGGCCGGTGAATATCAGGCTCAGGGCTTCCGGGTTGGCCATGGAATAATCGCGCACCAGTCGCTGTATACGGTTTTCGGTGGCAGAGCTCACAAGAATCACGGGAGCCTGCTCCATGCGTGCAAATAATGGTGCCGGGATAAAAAGCCGGCCAATACGTACGCTCTCGTCCTCCAACCAGACCGTGCGGTCAGGATCAAGTTGTTCCCGGTAGTAAAAAAGTTCGTTTTCAAATTGCTCCTGAGAGGGCTGGTCATCCATCCCCACGGCCCCGAAGGCTGAACCCTTATGGGAAGCAAGTTCTTCCAGGTCAAGAACCTGTTCTCCCTGTCGCGTTAATTACCGTATGATATCTGTTTTGCCGCATCCGGTCATGCCTCCGACAATAATATACCTGTATGGATCAGCGAGTTTGGCAAGCAGGAAATTCCTGTATGATTTATATCCTCCCTGAAGCGTTTGGCAGTGCATGCCGGAGGTATTCAGAAGCCAGGCCAGGCTGTTACTGCGCATACCACCTCTCCAGCAATAGAGCAAGGCGTTGCCGGAAGGTGTCAGGTTTCTTGCCTTTTCAGCATATTCGCGGAGTCTGGGACCAATGATCTCCAATCCCAGCAAAACGGCAGCATCGGATCCTGCATGGTTGTAGAGGGTTCCGATTCTGGCCCGTTCCTCGTTTTCAAACAGAGGAAAGCTCAGGGCTCCCGGGATGTGTCCATGTGCAAATTCTGCAGGGGTCCGTACGTCCAGCACAGGAAGCCGTTGGGCTTCCTCCAAAAATTCCCGGATTCCGATTCCAAGATCGACTCTGGCCATTGGATTAAATTGTTGTGCGAAATTAGTTTTTTTACCGGCTTTCTGGTGCCCGCGTATATCATCCCTACCTTCAAGCCTAAGGGTTCCCGGCAGATACCTGGTTGCCGGGGTTGCAAAGCTGAACTAATTTTCCCCTATCTTGCAAGAAAAAACATGGAACTGGTCTTTATCCTGGTATCACCTGCTGTACCGGGAAATGTAGGGGCTGCAGCCAGGGCAATGAAAACCATGGGATTCACGGAAATGAGGTTAGTTAATCCCTGCGATCACCTGTCGACTGAGGCATTGATGCTTGCTCACGGGGCCAACGACATCCTGCATGCTGCCCGGATATATACCGATTTTGAACAAGCTCTTACGGATGTTGATTTTGTGATAGGTACCACAGCCAAAAACCGGCGGGTTAAGAATGATTTTCACACTCCCCGCGAACTGCCTGCCATACTGGAAATCAAGAGAGAAACTGTACGCAGGGCGGCTATTGTATTCGGCAGGGAAGAATCAGGTTTACGGAATGAAGAAATGGAATTATGTGACCTGCTTAGTACGGTGCCGATGGCAGGGAGCTACCCATCACTGAATCTCGCCCAGGCGGTGATGCTTTATGCATGGGAATTATCTGCTGTTCAACGGATCAACGCACCGCAGCTGCGGATTCCGGAGGAAGGTTCCCTGAAAGCCATCCGGAACAAGATACGCGACATGCTCGCAAGTTTTGGGCTGGATGAGGAGTCGATAGTATATCCCCGTATTCTGGAAAGGATTATGTTGCTGGGGGATGATGACCTCCACCTCCTGCATACGGTACATAAAGCCTGGGAGAATTCCGGGAAAAACAAGATTCATGGAAATTGAATAGGCTGGCAGTACCATTTCAACATTGAAAAAAAAGTTATTAATTTGAAATAAAAAACTATGGACGCATCAGCAAAGGTTCTGGATACCCTTAAGAAAGCAGGGAAAGCTCTTAAAGCAACTGAAATAGCAGACCTGTCAGGACTTGACAAGAAGGTTGTCGATAAGGCTATGAAGGATTTGAAGACGAACGGCAAGATCAGTTCGCCCAAGGTGTGTTACTGGGAACCATCCAAATAGATCATTTTCAGGATTGGGTTTTCCGGTCCCGGTTAAGTTGCTTAAGGATTTTCTGGCCGCAGCTTTTTAGTCCTGCTGAGCCATCCGGGATAAGCGTTTCAATTGCCTCCGCCAGTTCATGCCGTATATCCGGATGACGTTTGGATATCCGGTAAAGTATCTGCATGCTGTATGCTTTGGTTGCTATGGTTTCGGAAGGCGAAAGCAACCAGTCAAAACAATGCTGCATCAGGTAACCGTCCCACCTGGCAGCTGGCTCAGTATCCAGCAGGCTTCTCAGTATACATCTCCGGATGCCGGGATGAGCCGGAAGAGGCAGAATTTTCATTAAAGCCGGAAGATGCGGATTTATCCATTCGGGGTGGTTCTCCAGGCAGATAGTCATGGCCCAGGCGGCACGCATATTCACCGGGTGTTGTCCGGTAATGACAAGTTTCACCAGGGATGCAAAGTAATCCTGATCTTCTCCTATTGCATTAACAACGATGTTCATGTTGATGCGTCCCATCTCGGCCATGAGCTGCGCGGCAAGATCCGGTATATTTTTATTTGTCTTCATCTTCCTTTCAACAGGAACTAAAGAAAGAACAGCGCCACCCCGGCAACACTGATGATGGCTCCAATCACTTCTCGCCTGGTAACTTTGTGCTTGAACAGCAGGATACTGGGTGGTATAATAAATATAGGTACCATCGCCATGATGGTGGAAGCTACCCCGGCTGAGGTGTATTTAACCGCCATCAGGGAGAAGGAAACACCCAGGAAAGGACCGAAAAAGGATCCAAGGGTTATAAAGGCCATTCCCTTTCTATGACTCAGTGCCTGCCTGATAGAGTTCCATCTTCCGGCAATGCTTATCACGATTGAAAAGCCTGCAATTGCTGTCATGATTCTGATCTGAGTCGCTGCAAAGGGATCGAGGTTTCCCATTCCCTTTTTGCTAAGTACAATACCAAGTCCCTGCCCGACAGCCCCGAGAAAGGCAAACAGGATTCCCTTGATGGGTTTATTGATTGTGAATTTTTCACTCTCCTCTTTTTTACTGAACATGGCGAGTGCGATTCCTGAAAAGGTGAGTAACATGCCTGCCAGGTTGAGGATGGTAAGGTGCTCGCCAAGCAGCATCCAGCCAAACAATGCGGCAAGGGGAGGCGCCATGGTCATGATAAGCATGGCAAACCAGGAACCAACAATAGTATAGGATTCAAAGAGGAAGAGGTCCCCCATTACAAAACCCACCAGGGCAGAAAGCCCCAGCCAGAACCAATTGTACTGACTTGCATCAGTGGGGAAGGGTAGTCCGCGGTAAATCCAGTTGAAGAAGGTTAAGAAAGTCAGTCCTATTACCAGACGTATTATGTTTACTGATAATGAACCAACCCTGGTGCTTGCTGACTCAAATGAGAGGGCTGTAATCGTCCAGAACAGGGCCACGAGTAAGGCTGCAAATTCTCCTGAATGTTGTTGAATCATGTGTTTTGTTTAAGCGCCAAAGATACAATTTTTGGTTTTGGGCAGACCCGGATTCAGTCCATTCAGGGTAGGAACAATGATAGAATCTGATGGGGACCCCGAAAAAAATTCCAGCCCGGGGCAAAAAAATCTTTTCCGGTTTTTAGGGGATGAGGGATTTTCAAAGGAACATGAATTCAATGTTTATGGCATATTCAGAGCTTGCTGCCTGAAGTAATTAACAAAGGGAGGCATTTTTCTGTTGATAAATCACCAGTGTGTTAATATCCTAATGGTCTGTGGATGTTTTATGTTTGTTCCTGATTTAAATTTTTCTGAACAACCAAAAAAAACCATTTGCATCTGTTATGGGAGAAAATGCCCTGGACGCCTCACATATAACTGAGGTAGAGGCCATCGAAGATGAGCCTCCCGGTAAAAGGGAACCTGAACGAAAAAGCCGGCTAAAAGCCCCCCGGAGAGCCGCCGGCACCACTCCGGAAATCAATCAGAAAACGCTGGCATTCCGGCAAAAATATCTCCCGTCCGTTACGGATTCCGAGTGGAATGACTGGCGCTGGCAGATCCGCAACAGCTACAGAAACTTTTCGCAGCTTGAAAACCTGCCCGGGTTCTTAAGGCCCGACCAGGAATTTCCGGTAAACAGGGACAACCTTCCTCTGAGGATCACTCCTTATTATGCCAGCCTGATCGATTTCTCCAACCCGTCGGACCCCTTGTATAAATCGGTGGTTCCAACAGCCGGAGAATATAAAGTATATCCCGGGGAGTCCTCCGATCCACTTCACGAAAACGGTGACAGCCCGGTTAAGAATCTGGTTCACCGGTACCCCGACCGGGTGCTGTTTCTTACTACCGGTTTTTGCAGTACCTATTGCAGGTATTGTACCCGTTCGCATATGGTAGCCAAGGAAGACAAGTCGCATTTCAGCCTGAAGGATTTTGATCCGGCTTTTCAATACATAGAATCACATCCGGAGATCCGGGATGTGCTCCTCTCGGGAGGTGATCCCTTAACCATGAGCGAGGAGAAACTGGAATACCTGCTGGCGCGACTCAGGGCCATACCGCATGTGGAGATCATACGTATAGGCACCAAGGTCCCGGCAGTACTGCCCCAGCGCATCACCAAGGGATTCGTAAATATGCTGAAGCAATTCCATCCGCTTTACCTGAGTATACATTTCACTCACCCGGCAGAACTTACTCCTGAGGTAAAGGCAGCCTGCGGGCTTCTGGCTGATGCCGGAATTCCGCTCGGAAGTCAGACCGTGCTCTTACGCGGAATCAATGATAATGTGCCCACCATGAAAGAACTCATGCAGGGACTTCTGCGTTT
Organism: Bacteroidales bacterium; assembly: GCA_046329925.1. Classification (GTDB taxonomy): domain Bacteria; phylum Bacteroidota; class Bacteroidia; order Bacteroidales; family JAAYUG01; genus JAXLTS01. The sequence goes on along the minus strand of JAXLTS010000003.1, from coordinate 98,664 downwards.
CAGGGTCAGGCCCTATTATTTATATCAGTGTGATCCGATTCTTGGTTCAGGACATTTCAGGACTCCTGTTAAGAAAGGATTGGAGATCATCCGCGGCCTGCGTGGATTCACAACGGGATATGCTGTTCCAACCTATGTTATCGATGCACCCGGCGGGGGAGGAAAAATTCCATTATTACCGGATTATGTTTCCGGCAGGGATGAAACAAACCTCTTCCTGCATAACTACGAGGGAAAAACATACAGCTACCCTGATACCATCACCGATACACCGTGAAAGGAAAAATGCTGAAAGTAGGGCTTACCTACGACCTGCGCGAGGATTACCTCCGCGAAGGATACTCGCATGAAGAGACAGCCGAGTTCGATAAGGAAGATACCATCCTGGCCCTGGAAGAGGCCGTCCGCAATGCCGGCCATAACCCTGTAAGGATAGGGCATGTAAGAAGACTGGTGGAAGCCCTGGCTACAGGAGAACGCTGGGATCTGGTATTCAATATCGCGGAAGGACTTCATGGTCTCGCACGTGAAGCCCAGGTACCATCACTCCTTGACGCATATGATATCCCCTATGTTTTTTCGGATGGACTGGTGCTTGCCCTCACCCTGCAAAAGGCATTTACGAAAAGGATAATCCGCGATGCAGGTCTACCGACAGCAGATTTTTTTGAACTTCGCAGCCTGGACCAGTTGCAGGAGATACATCTGCCATACCCGCTGTTTGCCAAACCTGTGGCTGAAGGAACGGGCAAGGGTATAAGCGGAAAATCCAAAATATCCTCGGAGGAAGAACTTCAGGATGTTTGTTCTGACCTGCTCCGGACGTTTAACCAGCCCGTCCTGATTGAAACCTACCTTCCTGGAAGAGAATTTACAGTTGGGGTTGTTGGCACCGGAAGTAAGGCGCGTACCACGGGTATAATGGAAGTACATTTCGTAACAGACCACGACCAGTCCATCTATAGCCTGGAAAACAAAGAGAATTACGAGCAGTACATGCGGTATTCAGTGCCTGAAAAAGCCGTGAGTGAAGCATGCTTTAAGCTGGCGCTCGGAGTTTGGGATGTGCTGGGCTGCCGCGACGGAGGAAGGATTGATATCAGGCTTGATGAAAACGGCGTTCCGAATTTTATCGAGGTGAATCCTCTGGCAGGCTTACACCCTGTGCATTCTGACCTGCCGATGCTATCCCGAATGAATGGGATCTCCTACCAGGAACTTATTGAGATGATACTTGAATCAGCCATCACAAGGCTGCAGTGAGATGAGCAAAGGAAAGATCGGTATTATATATAACGAGCCTTCACCCGGTGCACTGCCCGATGAATTGGATATTCTCGACCAGGTGAATCTTTCTGAAGAATCGATCCGGTCATTGGGTTATGAGACCTGTCGCATCCCAATTGATTTTGACCTTAACAAATTCATCGGGCTTCTCGGGAAGGAAAAGCCCGGTATTGTGATGAATCTCACCGAAAGCATTGCCAATCATGGAGAATTGCTGTACTTCGCACCGGCGGTTCTGAATTATCTGAAGATTCCATATACAGGAGTACGCACGGAGAGTATGTTTCTAACCACGAGTAAGACCCTGGCAAAAAGCTGGATGAAGAGCAACGGTCTTCCTACCGCTCCCTGGTTTGAACTGAACGAAATTCAGCAGCTCGATCCCGGCAGAACTTACCTGGTAAAGCCTAAACTGGAAGATGGCTCTCTCGGATTTGACGAAGATCATGTTTTCAGGGGAAAGGAGATAAGCCGGGTTCCCGGGTATGAATCGATGAGTCCGCGGCACTCCTTTATTGAAGAATACATAGAGGGACGTGAGTTCAATATTTCGGTTCTCTGCTCCGGCAAGGGCCCCGAGGTGTTGCCTCTGGCAGAGATACTCTTCCGGGATTTTCCGAAGGACAAGCCCAGGATAATAGGATACAGGGCCAAATGGGTGGATGAGAGTTTTGAAAGTAAAAATACAATCCGTTGTTTCGTTGATGAACAGGAGGAAAGCGCTCTCTCCTCTGAACTCAGATCGCTGGCCCTTCGCTGCTGGGATGTTTTCAAACTGAACGGGTATGTGCGTATCGATTTCAGGATGGATTCCCGGGGGAGATTGTATATCCTGGAGATCAATGCAAATCCTTGCATCAGCCCAGGTGCCGGATTCTATGCAGCCTGTGAGAAGGCAGGATATTCATTTGCTGAGGTCACGCAAAGGATACTGGAGGATGCATTAAAACATTGAGCCGGCTCCGGATCAGGTATATACCGAGGTACATGGCACTTCCACTTCACCCAGATCGAGCATGGCGTTGATCAGACTCAGTTTTTTATACTTACTCAATTCTGCAGGTGCAATATCTGCCGTCTTTATTTTTCTTTGTCTTATTAAAGCCTGTCTGCGAACCCCATTCAGCAAAGGATTTGCCGGGGTTACCCAGTCCTTGCCATCAAAAAAAGCAAGGTTGCTGTAGGAGGTATCGGTAATGAATCCGTTTTTCACCAGGATAATTTCATCGCAGGCACCACGCAAACTGAAGCATTGCATGAGCTTTGACCGGTCTTCCCATTTATAGGTATACTCAATCTGATTGTCAGTTATCAGCCGCAAACTGTTTATTCGCCTGGGAACATAAGGTGTGAGGGACATTTCAAGAGTTGTACATGAATATACAAGTCTGCATTTCCAAATCCCCCTGAGTTGTTCCACCTCACTGGTAATTTCTTTTTCGAGGGGTAGTGGATCACTGATTCCCAACAACTCATACCTGCTCCGGTCCATACGTTCCTGGTGGAGATCTGCATTACAGATCTGCCCATCCTCTATCCTGATAGTCTCAAGAAACCGGTACATAAACTTTATCGATCATTTCACGGTATTCATCTTCAGCTATGCTGTTCGAAGTAATTCCGCCTCCGCTCCGGTATTGGAATTCTCCCCGTATTTGTTCAATATACCTGATCATTACGGCACTCTCCAACTTGTCACCATCGAAATGCCCGAAGATTCCCGTATAATATCCACGTGGTTGCTGTTCTGCCTGAATGATGATTTCCACGGTTTTTTCCTTGGGAGCACCTGTTACAGATCCCGCCGGGAGCAATGCTGCCAGGATATCACCTATGTGTTCACGGTAATCAGACGGGAGAATCCCTGAAACTTCCGAACTAACCTGTAGCAGGTTTTCCCCGTTTGTTCGAATTTCCTCGAGATACCTGTAGCGTTTTACAATAACTTCCTTTGCAACCATGCTGAGGTCATTACGGATAAGATCAACTATGGTGGCATGTTCCGCAGCCTCTTTGGCATTTGCCAGAATCAGACTCCCGGCATCGGGAACTGAACTACGGATTGTACCCTTCATGGGGAAGGAAGAGATATGTCCGTTCGAAATCCGCACAAAGGGTTCAGGGGAGAAGACCAAAAAGTCATTTTTAAATAGAAGCTTGTATGGAGCCGAGGATCCTGCAAACAGATAATCCAGTGAGGAATCCATCTCAATCCAGGTTGGAAAGGTAAGGTTCACCAGGTAGCTGTTTCCCCTTCTCAGGTTCATCATCACCATTTCAAAGGCTTCCAGGTATTTTTCAAACGGAATTGGAACCTTGCGGAGGGAGGGCATTACAAAATTTTCCACCCGCGACTTGTTGATAGCCAAACCAGGCAATACCAGGTGAATACCTTCCTGTTCGGCCTCACTTACAGTGAGAACAAGCGGTTTATTCCCTTCAAAATCCAGAATAAAGACAAAGGGTTCACCAGCCCTGCCCAACCGGTTCATCCTGGTAATGCAATCAATTCCCTGTTTACTGGATCCAAGCATCTTCGATCTTGCTGACTGGTCAAAAATAGTGCTTTCCTTCAGTTTCAGCCTAAAAAAGGAGATTATAGCCGCTACTTTTGCTCGGTAGATAAATTAGCCTAATTTTGTTCCATCGTAAATTACAGATGAACCTAATTGAAAAATGATATGAAGACAGCTGAAATACATACTGTTAAAGGCATGATGAAGGTGGAGTTCTTTGAAAAGGATGCTCCCGGTACAGTCGCAAATTTTATTAAATTATCAAAGCAGGGCTTCTATAACGGACTTACTTTTCATCGGGTAATTCCTGACTTTGTTATACAGGGAGGCTGTCCTCACGGCACCGGATCCGGCGGACCGGGATATACCATCAAATGTGAGCTCACAGGCGATAACCAGTACCATGACAGGGGGGTACTATCCATGGCACATGCAGGGCGCGATACCGGTGGATCACAATTCTTTATCTGTCATAACCGTCAGAATACCAAACATCTGGATCGAAATCATACCTGTTTCGGCAAGGTGGTGGAAGGCCTTGATGTGATTGATAAGATAAGAGGGGGCGATAAGATTGAGAAGATCGTGGTGAGTGAAGAGTAGAGGAGAGGAGTTAAGAGTTAAGAGTTAAGAGTTAAGAGTGGAGAGTGGTGAGTGGTGAGTGGTGAGTGGTAAGTGGTAAGTGGTTAGTGGTGAATGGTGAGTAGAGAGTGAAGAGTTAAGAGTTAAGAGTTAAGAGTTAAGAGTTAAGAGTTAAGAGTTAAGAGTGGAGAGTGGTAAGTGGTAAGTGGTGAATGGTGAGTAGAGAGTGAAGAGTGAAGATTTAAGAGTTAAGAGTGGTGAGTGGTGGAAGGTGGGCGTTGTGAGAGTGGAGAGTGGAGAGTGGAGAGTGGAGAGTGGATGGTATAAGGAAAAAAAATACTATAACAACAACTTTGAACATTGAACATTGAACTTTGAACAATAATTATGGGCAGGGCATTTGAATTCAGAAAAGCACGGAAGCTTAAACGTTGGGGTAATATGGCAAAGACCTTTACCAAACTGGGTAAGGACATTGCCATTGCAGTAAAATCAGGTGGTCCCGAACCGGCCAATAATCCCCGCTTACGGGTGCTTATCCAGAATGCAAAGGCTGCCAACATGCCGAAGGAGAATGTGGAGAGGGCCATCAAAAAGGCTTCATCCAAGGATCAGGCAGATTACAAAGAGGTTATTTATGAAGGATACGGACCTTATGGTATCGCTATCCTGGTTGAAACAGCCACCGATAATACCACGAGGACTGTCGGAAATGTACGTAGCATTTTTAATAAATTCGGTGGAACTCTTGGTACTTCCGGATCTGTTTCATTCATGTTCGAGCACAAGTGTATCTTCAAGGTGAAAACAAAAAGCGGCACCGGCATTGAAGACCTTGAACTGGAGCTCATTGATTTCGGGGCACAGGAGGTATTTGGCGAGGAAGATGCAGTAATTATTTACGGCGAATTTGAATCCTTTGGATCTCTCCAGAAATATTTTGAAGAGAATCATTATGAAATTGTCTCTGCTGAATTTGAGTGGATACCGACAGAAACAAAGGAACTGAATGAGGCCCAGGTTGCAGAACTGGATAAGCTGTTAGGCAGACTTGAGGAGGATGAAGATGTGAACAATGTTTATCATAATATGAAGTAATGTTCCCCGCCCCTGCTGCGCAGGTTCGGGCAGGCGTGTTCCGTGTTAGGAGGTAAATAGTTGCCGGATCTGGAGGTTGTGTTTCTCCTTATTTTTTCTGCTCGTTCAGAATAAAATCGATGGTTTTTGAAGGCGAGGCCATCAGTGGATTTTTGAACCAATCATCATATTTTGCCATCAGTTCCTTTTTCCTTTGAGGATCTTTCGCGGCCGATTTCATATCGTTAAAATATCCGAGCAGGTTGTCAATTAGTTCAGTACCGCCGGGGTTTCCATGTCCGGGAATCACTGTGAGTGGATGATAATTTTCATCAAGGATCTGAAGAACGTTTATCCATCCATCAACAGAAGCACCTGCGTTTTTGAAAAGGGGAGGGTTTACCTTGTTTAGCACCAGGTCACCCGTAAACAAAATCTGGTGATATGGAAGATAAACCACCAGATCAGCATAAGTATGAGCACTTCCCATGTTCCGAAGAACAAGCAGTTCATCCCCCATGTCAAGCGTTACACTGTCTTCCACCAGAAATACCGGCAGATTTTCTTCCTCAACCTCCTTCCTCAGGAACAGGGTATCGTAGGCTCCCATAAAAATTTCCGATCCCGGATACAGGTAATTTCCTTTTACATGGTCTCCGTGCAGATGCGTGTTGATTACAACAACAGGTTTGTTTCCTGCCAGTTCTTTTGCCCGGTCAGCAAGTTTTTCGGCAGCCGAACCCATTTTTGTATCAATGACCACGATAGCTTTTTCAGTAATAAGGATACCACTATTTCCAGCGCCGGTGATGACATAAAGGTTATCATTCAATTTTATCTCTTCGCTGGCCATAAAAAAACGAAAAAGCGGCAAGATATACATGGCAGCGGCAATCAGGACCAGGAACCCTACTCCCAGGGCCCACCAGAGAATCTTGTTTCGTTTCATAGCTTCAAATAATAATTATCAAATCCGGGAACAAATCTTATTTCTTTTGCTGGTAAGGATTCACACCATTCCATTTTCCCCCGTTTGCAAGAACGGTATACCAGGCATCATGTGCCATTGTTTCGAATATTGTAAATTCGTTGAAGGAAATAACATTGAGGTCATCGACGTACTGACGTTCCTTACTCAGATCCCGAATCCCCGGTATCACCGTGGCCGGGCCTCCTCTTCTTCCCGGAATGCCAGGACCAAAGACAGTAATACCCGATTTGGGTCCCCACCCTTTGCCAATGGTATAGGCGCTTTCACGGTCATGCGGATTGTGGACCTGTTCAAAGCCCAATCCCGTTACATAACATATTCCAACCGGGTTGAGGCCCATCTTGTAATCCATTAGCTCGGAGGCGGCATCGATATATTTCTGTTCTTTGGTCAGTGACCACCAAAGGAGAGGAGCCGTGGCATAATGGTTTTGACGTACATTGTGTCCCCAGCCGCCGGATGCCGGATTATTTCCAACCGGAAAGGCATGCCTGCGCAACTCCTCAATATTCCTGTCGGCTGCCTCCCGGAGGGCTGTGCGCAAAAACTCCAGGATGGCTGGATCCTTTGGCATACGCGAATCAGCCAGGTATGAAAAGAAATAGGCAGGGTTATCAAAGGTTTTATCATTCAGTGAATAGCCCACCGTTCCGAATAGATTATCCTTCAGGTTCCCGGCGATTTGGTACAATTCTTTAATTTTCTGGTGGTCATCAGGACTTCCTGTAATCAGGTATTTTTGGATATAATAGTATAGTTTTTCCGGATCAGCCATCTTTTCCGAACCAGCCTGAAATGCCTTCTCTGCGCGGAGAATCAACACCTCAGCATATTCAGGATTCCAGGGTTGCAGCAGCCGGGCAAGGTGCAGGAATAGCCCGGCAGCAGGGCAGGTTGCGCGGTTATCCACCTTTACAGTGCCATACATTTTCATATCCTGATCCAACGGTGCAGCAAATGGATCGGGATAGCCCTTTGTTTCAGTACCAAAATGGATGCTTCCATCATCATTCTGAAGGTATTCCCAGATGAGTGTACCCCAGTCGGCTTCGTCAAGAATATCGGGGATACCATTTGCCTTACCTTTTATATTATAGGATGAATCAAATTTCCCAGGCAGGTCGAATTGCCCGTCAGTGAAGATTGACGGAAAGGCCTCATAGATCATCAGATTCACCATAGGATTGGCAATATGGTAGGCCCTGCGGTCTGCATCTCCGGCATCGTGGTATCCGCCATAACAGCGGAAGGCAGGTTCAGTGCCTTTCACAACAATATTAGCTTCCCCGATAGGGCCATCCGTATCATAAACCAGGGTATGGCAGGGCTTTTGCCGGATACCGGGACTGTCAATCGGACAGCCACAGCGCTGATAATATTGTCCGCGGAAAATAGTATAGGCTGTTCTTCTCATAAACTCACCGCCCACTCCAAAGGGATAGGAGCAACCATACCCTTTGACCGCAATTTTATATGGTCCGCCTTCAGGTACACTGGCCAGATCCATCCTATAAACCACCCCGCCGGCTGAACTGTCCAAACCAATCTCTTCAAAGATTCCAGCAGCTATTTTCTTTCCTGTGGTAAGATGGAATACTTCGTATGAAGGCAGCTTCCCTTCGATCTTCCTGCTTCCGCCTGTCCCCAGCCAGATCGTGAAATTTGCATACCTGACCCTGGAAAGGGCGCTGTAACCTGCCTGATTGGTCTTGATTGATTCGCAATATATTTCACGCGAAACAAATCTGAATTTCATATTACCATAGGGAGTGCTCAGTTCATATTTTTTTCCTTCGGTAAGTTCCGGAACTTCAAGGTATACATGATGATCGCAGGCATTAGCCCTGGTAGCGTATAGATAAGCCGCTGAGACAGGTTTTTCGTTAACTTTCCATTGCTCCGGCTTGCTGATGTCAATTTCGTTTACATTCAGTGTATCACTGGTAAAATAAGCCACAATAATGTTTTTCGAAGCAGTACGGATTTCCTGCAATGTCAATTTTGCATCTGCCGGATGAATACCAAAGACAATCAGAAAAAGGAATAAGGCTACTATTCTTGGGGTTCGGCTGGTATACCGGTTGGGATTGGAGTAGGTCGGGTGTTTCATTGCCTTGGTTTTAAGATGACGGATTGTTTGTTTAAAGATAATATACTTGATCTTACCGCTAACTCCGGCAGGTATTTTATTGCTGCTCCATGGCTTTTCAATGAAACCGGAAGGTTTACTGAAAATCCTAGCATCCAGCCTCTTTCATTATGCGAGCTTTTAATCATTCAAAATATTACTGCCGGTGGAGAATGATGGTATGAAGTGATTTTGAATTCAATATTCTCTATTCCAGGGCCTATGTAGTCAATTTTGTAATTTTTTTCTGTTTATAAGTTTTTTGTAAAATTTACGGCTTTAGAGCTGTTTTCATGCCGCAAAATGAATGTAATCCATAACTTGCGACATAAATAAGTGCATTTTGTGCTGAAATTTGTTAGAAAATATGATTTTTTACAAGTTACATGCAAAATCTGATTTTTATTCAAAATTGGGAATGACCCGGAAAATGCGAAAAAATATTCGTGTAGGATAATTTGAATTTACGAGGGAAATCCAGCGCATGCAACAGGATGTGTGCAAAATGTTCGCTGGTTGATTAACAAAAACCAGACAAATGTTGGATGCAGGTAGTATCAGCTTAATTACTAAAATAAATAAAAGGATTTATGAGCGGATTTTTCGGAAGTGTCTCCAAACGTGACTGTGTCATGGATGTATTCTATGGAACCGACTATCATTCCCACCTGGGGACCAAACGGGCCGGGATGGCCTTTTTTTCCGCCGGTTTGGGCTTCCAGAGGGCCATTCACAGTCTGGAAGACGGCTATTTCCGAAACAAATTCGATCCGGATATTAAGGGCTTTTCCGGCAATTCAGGAATAGGAGTAATCAGTGATAACGAGGCACAACCCATTGTTGTCAATTCGCATCTCGGACGCTTTGCAGTGGCTACGGTGTCTAAAATTGTGAATGTGGATGAGCTGGAAAGACAATGCATGGATCAACGTAGATCATTTTCCGAAACGAGCCAGGGAAGTGTAAATCCTACGGAACTTGTATCGAAGCTCATTTCTGACTGTGATGATTTTGTTTCCGGAATAAGCAATGTTTTTGACAAGGTAAAAGGATCCTGTTCCATTCTTCTGCTCACTGAAAAGGGCAGTATCATTGCTGCACGCGATAAACTTGGCAGGACCCCTGTCATCATCGGCAAGAAAAAGGACAGCTATGGTGTTACCTTTGAGACCAGCGCTTTTCCAAACCTGGACTTTGAAACAGTTTATTATCTGGGACCCGGAGAAATCGTCGAGATCACAAATGATGGATACTCCCAGTTGCGGAAGCCAGGTGACAAGATGCAGATTTGCACATTTTTATGGGTATATTATGGGTATCCACCTTCAATTTACGAAAACATCAACGTCGACGATACCCGCTACAGGTGTGGTGCAGCACTTGCCCGATATGACAACGTAGCAGCAGATTTTGTAGCCGGCATACCTGATTCGGGGATCGGGCACGCCATTGGGTACAGCAATGAAAAGCGTATTCCACTAAAAAGGCCATATGCCAAGTATACACCCACCTGGCCGAGGAGTTTTATGCCACAGAACCAGGAAACACGCGACCTGGTGGCCCGGATGAAACTCATCCCCAACAGGGCGGTGATTCAGGGAAAATGCGGTGTTTTTCTGGATGATTCCATTGTACGCGGAACACAACTGAAGGATAATGTGAAGCACCTGCATGCAGGGGGTATAAAGGAAATCCATATGCGGATTGCCTGTCCGCCACTTACCTATCCCTGTGAATATCTCAATTTCAGCCGTTCCCGTTCCAGTCTTGACCTGGCTACCCGAAAGGCTATTAAGAAAATGGAAGGGACTGAAGATGTTGACTACAAGGCTTACTCCAGTTCCACCAACGGGAAATATGCCGAAATGGTTGAGCAGATCAGAAAAGACCTGGATCTTACTTCACTGAAGTATCAGAAACTGGAAGACCTGGTAACAGCCATTGGCATGCCGAAAGAAAAGCTCTGTACGCATTGCTGGGACGGGAGCAGCCATTTCTGATACCGGCATAAAGGCAGTTAATCTGCATAGTTTCATATGGAATTCATATTTCACAATTAAGTACTACCTTTAAACCGGTAGAGTACCTGTGTTGGAGTAATCAGAACGTATTGAATTAATTCCAGTATGATTCATATTTCGGCATTCGAAGGGGCAGACGTACCACGATTGTTTTACACAGGGTCTTTTTTTGCAGTTTTCTGTTTGGTTATCTTCATTGCAAAACGCAGGCATTATCCCCTTTTTCCTTGTTTTGCCATTTTAGCCACCACCTCCCTCAGCGCAATGATCGGGGGCAGACTTATGGCCTTTTCTCCAGATGATTGGAAACAAATTGTCCAGCACTTTATTTTCCCTGCAACACAGGAAAAAAGGCTTCTCGGCTACCTTATTTTCGGATTTATCGGTTTTTCTCTTTCAACCAGCTTTTTGAGGTTTAGAAATGGGTTGTACGAAATTCTTGCCTATGGGTGGCTTCTTCGCCTGATAATTGCACGGACAGGATGCCTTCTGGGTGGATGTTGTTACGGAATTCCAACCGGTACAGGCTGGGGTATTTCCTATTCCGCCAACTTCCCGGCCTTTCAGGACCAGATGAACGCAGGACTCCTGCCTGCAGGCTCTGTCTGGTCCTTACCGGTGCATCCAACCCAGCTTTATGAGATTATCAGCGGAATACTTATCGTACTTGCACTCCTGTTTATCCAGAGAAAAAAGTTAATGCGTAACGGATTGAGCCTGTTCCTTGCCTCTGTAGCCATGTACGGCGGGTTGCGTTTTTTAGGGGAATTTATGCGGGCTCCACAGGAATCTGGATCATTTTTGCATCCGGTACAATGGATTTTTGCAGGTTTATTTCTGGTGCTGCCCGTATTGATCTGGTTTATTGAATCAGGAAAGCATTTAGAGGAGAACCGCCAATGGCCCTTGGAGGAACTGCAATCCAGATCATTGCTTGTTTCCAGCGGAGTCCTCCTGGCGATAGCACTGCTCATCCAATGGTTTTCTCCTTTTGAATTGATTATCTGCACAGTTCTTGCTACAACATTAATCATTGCTGCAACAGTTTATTTTTTCTATCTGCTTACGCATCGGAAAAAAGTCAGGATGGCCATTTGGCTCTTCCTTTCAGTATTTCTCTTCTCCGCTCAAAAAGTGGAGGTAGCCGGAGACAGCCTGAAAACTATCGGGAACTATTTTATGGTTGGAGCAGGCGGAATGACGGGTAGTGAACCGACTATCTGTGGAGGTTATTCCGAGTATTCCGCAGGAGGTGCTTCCGTTTCCTATAATTTGCAGGACAAATTGAATCACTTTCATCAATTTGGAGCAGATGTTTACCGCATCAATTATAGCTCCAGAATTGCTCTCGGTTTCAGTCCCTACTATACCTTCTCCGGAAAGTGGATTGGTGCAGGAGTTGGTCTAAACTATGCTGATTATGAGAGTAATTTGAAAAACAGTCCCGTTCTCCCACGATTAAAAATGCGAATTGGCAGGCAGGACAAATACTTTTTTGAATCCATGTACCATGCTCAGTTTCCATCAGGTCTGCCTGTTTTTCAAGCGGGAATGGGATTTGGAATTCTTAAAAACAATAATTTTTATCCCAGTTTTGTCAGGATTGGGGTATCAGATATTGGTTTTTACGTCAACCCCAATATATGTGTGGATGACCAGTTGCTGGTTGATCCGTACTTTTTTTATGGTGGGAAGGAATCCTATCAGGTAGGAATCAACCTTCATTTTCTTCTACACTGACAAACCATGGTGGTTATTCACAGTATTTCTTCAGGACCTCTGCAGCTTCCTTACTTCCCATTCCAAGGGCCTTTTTGAGGTCCTTGCAGCCTTCCTCCTTCATCGAGAGGTTGATCCTGGCGATGCCCAGGCTGCACCAGCCATCGGCAAAATCCGGGTTCAGTTCAACGGCTTTCTTCAGACTTGCAAGGGCTCCCTTGTAGTCTTTGAGTTCGTTGTACATGATGCCTTCTGCATAGTATCCGTCCGAAAATGTCGGGTCGATCTTCACCGACATGGAATAGTCGGCCAGGGCACCTTTGATATCCTTCTTTAGTTCTTTGGAGTAGCCCCTGTTGTAATATACGTCGGCGGCATTTGGATTTAGCGCAATTGTTTTGGTATAGCAGGCGATAGCCCCGTCATAGTCTTTTAACTCATGCTTTGCAAATCCCATGCTGTAGTGGGCGTCGGCGTTCGAGGGATCGAGTTCCAGCGAAGCGGCAAAGTCGGCAATGGCATTCTCGAAATCACGGAGGTTGTTTCTGGCCAGGCCCCGGTTATAAAGCACCTGTGGCTGAGAAGCATCAATTTCGAGTGATTTCGAATAATCGGCAACCGCAGCTGCAAAGTCGCCCGTCCGGTCCCTGGCATAGCCCCGGTTATACCAGGCTTCAGCCGAAGACGGGTTTACATCTGTTGCTTTGGTAAATGCCTTGAGCGCCTCATTGAAATCATCCGTGGATAGCAGGGCCACACCCAACCCAATAAAGGATTCGAAGGATGCAGGGTTCAGTTCGGAAGCTTTACGGAAGTCTGTGATTGCCCCGGCAAAATCGCGAAGGCTGTTTTTGGCAAATCCACGGTTGTACCAGGCATCAGCCAATTTGGGATCCAGTTCTATGGCCCTGGAAAAGTCGGCTATGGCACCGTTCCAATCCTGCAGGCGGTTTTTGGCAGATCCTCTGCCAGCATAGGCCGGGGCGGATTTGGGATCCAGTTCAATAACCTTGGAGAGGTCAGCAATAGCTCCATTATAATCCTGCAGGTTGGTTTTGGCCATACCCCGGTTGAACCAGGCAGCGATAAGGGCAGGTTCTTTTTCGATGGCTTTGGTGTATAGTGCAGCAGCACCCTTATAATCACCAGCACTGAATTTTGTATCACCCTGTTTGGCGAATTCCTTGCCGGTCTGGGCTGATAGAGACAGGGAGAGAAAGGTGAGGCTGATGAGGAAGAAACGGGATCTCATAGATATGATATTTTTCTGAAAAGTACTGATTTTTTTTTTGAAATGGTGCCTTCGACTACGGTGCTTCGACTCCGCTCAGCCACCGGCATCAGGAATGCCCGGTGACTGAGCGGAGTCGAAGCCACCCTGGAGATCCTTCGGCTAAGGCCTCAGGATGAGTTCGACAAAATTGATTCAGTGCGCTGGCGCTTCTGAATCAATAGTCTCACTCACTTTCCGATACAGAAATTCCTAAAAATATTCCCCAGTATCTCATCATTTGTGATCTCGCCGGTGATTTCGCCGAGGTAGTGCAGTATTTCACGAATATCCTGGGCGAGTAATTCACCGGAAACATTTGAAGAAAGGCCCTCCATCACCCTGGTTACGGCCTCGTCCGCCCGCAGCAGTGCTTCATAATGCCGGGCATTTGTGATGGTCACTGAGGAGTCAGTAAGGTCCTTTTTCACGCTTTCCACCAGGAGCGTTTTCAGTTTATCGAGGTTGAATCCGGTTTTGGCAGAGAAGGGAAGAACAGGTTTTCCGGTAAGTACAGACAATTCATGCAGTCTGGACTGAAGATCACCGGGCTGAAGTTTGTCTGCCTTGTTCGCGAGCAGTATCACCACTGCGGAACCATCTCCCGGCAATACGTTCAGTTCCCTGTTCAGTTCCTCACCTGCCATGGTAATATCGGCTACCAGCAGTATGATCCGGGCTATGGAGAGTCGTTCGCGTGTTTTTTTAATCCCGATGGTTTCAATTACATCCTTTGTTTGCCGGAGCCCGGCTGTATCGATGATCCTGAACAGGTACCCCTGGATGTGCAGCACGTCTTCGATGGCATCGCGGGTGGTACCGGGAATTTCCGACACAATGGCCTTTTCTTCATTGAACAGCACATTCAGCAGGGTCGATTTCCCTACATTCGGCAGACCTGCAATCACAACCGGGATGCCATTTTTTATCGCATTCCCCGTGCTGAATGAGGAAAGCAGCCTGTTCACCTGTTCCTGAACATTGGTCATTAAATCTATGAGTTGTCTCCGGTCGGCAAACTCCACATCCTCCTCAGAGAAATCCAATTCCAGTTCAATGAGTGAAATGAAATTGAGCAGTTTGGAACGCAACCGGGCCAGGGAACCCGAAAAGCCACCGCGCATCTGACCGATAGCGATACGATGGGAGGCTTCGGAGGAGGAAGCAATCAGGTCGGCCACAGCCTCAGCCTGTGACAGATCCATCTTGCCGTGCAGGAATGCCCGTCGTGTAAACTCCCCGGGCAAAGCCAGGCGTGCCCCGGAACGGATGAACAGCTGTAACAACTCCTGCTGGATAAAGAGCGAACCATGGCAGGAAATTTCTATTACATCTTCCCCTGTATAGGAGTGTGGTGCTTTGAACAGGCTCACCAGTACCTCATCTATCACCCGCTCACCCTCTGCAATTCTCCCAAAATGAATGGTGTTTGCCTCCTGAGCCGATAACAGTTTGCCTGGAGTGGCCGGATGAAAAAACTTTCCGGCGAGTTCAATGCTATGCACTCCGCTAAGCCTTATAACGGCTATGGCTCCATTCCCCGGAGGGGTGCTTATGGCAACAATGGTATCTTCGTTTCCTGGAAACATGGAGGCAAAGGTAGGAAAAAAGAAAAGATGAGAGGTGAGTGGTGAGTGGTTAGTGGTGAGGAGTGAGGAGTGAGGAGTGAGTGGCAGTGGCAGTGGCAGTGGCAGTGGCAGTAGCAGTGGCAGCGGAGGTGGGTGGCAGCATAGGTTTTGCTGATCCGCCCGTCAGTTTTCAACGTATACTTCAGGATACCGGAAGAGTAATGAAGAAGGAGGTGCCTTTACATTCTTCACTTTCAACCCATATCTCCCCAAGGTTTTTCCGAACCAGTTCTGCACAGAGGATAAGGCCTAATCCGGTACCCTTCTCATTGGCAGTGCCTCTCGATGACTCCGACTTTTCCGGAACAAACAGATTGCGTAATTTTTCCGGAGTCATCCCAACACCGGAATCACGTACTTCAATGCACAGCCCATTTCCTCTTTCAAAGGTACGTAATTCAACTGTTCCATCAGGAGCGGTGAACTTGATCGCATTCGACAGCAGGTTCCTGATGACCGTATGTATCATATTATAATCGGCATAGGCTATCGCTGACTGGCTTTCCTTAAAAGTCAGATGAATATTTTTGAGTTTGGCCTGGCTCCTTGCCAAGATAATACTGTCGCGGAGCAATTCATTTACATCAATATTTTCGGGCTTATATTGAATCATTCCTGTTTGCATCCGGCCCCAGGTTAGCAGGGTTTCCAGAATATGATATGCATCTCTCGAGGTTGTACGAATCATTCTGGCGAATTCTTTCACCTTGGCAGGATTACTTGAATTTGCAGTATTTTCGAGTAATTCGGAAAAACCTGAAATTGTATTAAAGGGCCCAACAAGATCGTGACCAATGATGGAAAATATCCTATCCTTGGTTACGTTCAACTCGTGAAGTTGCTTCTGCCGGATTGTTTTCTCCGCTAATTCCTCGCCTAATTTTTTTCGTAGTTCAATATTTTCCTTTACCCGAACAGCAAGGAGGCTCAATTCATCATCGCGTCGGCTTAAGAGATCAAGTCCCTTATTGTCAAGATTTTCAAGGGAATCGGCCAGGGTGGCAACCGGTTTGCTGATCTGGTGGTGAATAAACAGCCAAATCAGGATCAGGCTAAAAAACAGACCAGTCATAAGCACAACAAAAACCAGCCTGCTTCTTTTCAATGTCATAGTAAGCGTTTCCTGATGCTTCACAAAATTGAGGACCGCCTCCATTTTCCTATGATATCCGGGAAGGAGAATCCGGGTATGCATGTCGCCTGCATCTGTAACCACCGGGGAGTTCATCGCGGTAGTAATAAAAACAGTAGCCTCAGTTGATTTTTCCAGAGAGCTTAAATAGGTGCTATCCCAGGGCTTTGTGACAAAAAAATATCCAAAAGGTTTTGATTTCCGATCCAGAATATTTGCTGAGGGAACTACTGTGGCACCAATATATTCCGTGAGGGAACCATTGTTATACCAGAAAAACCGTACAAACTGGGTATCCTTGAAAATAAATGGAATAGAATCTGTGGGAAAAGGAAATTCCTCCGAATGGGAAACCTGCAGCGAAGATTGGTGGTACAGTAAATCAGACCCAGGGGAGAATATGTATAAATTGCTGAAATTATAACTGCCCGAGAAGATGCCAATATTAATACGAATCCATGCGGTATCACCTCGTTGGATGCTGCTTACGAGTTCATCCCAGGCGGTGTTGTCATGGAGATAAAGACGAGCTACATCCTCCCGGACAGACAGATTGTACTCAGCATTTTTAATAAACTGGGTCTTCAGGGCAGCAAGAAGTTCCAGATTCTGTTTTCTGAGAGTGGCCTGCATCAACAGGAATATGGTAACCATCATCAGGATCATGACGATGAAAATCAAAATTACCTTGTGGGTTATCTTTCCCGGTTTGAACGCCGTGGTCCTCATGCAGGTGTATGGTTTACACCGGCAAAGGTATTTGGAAAGGATGCAACTGAGACCGGAAAAGACAGGGGTTATAGCACCTGTATCCAATGATTTGAATCACTCTCCGGACCGTAACCCGGCAACAGTGAAATTGCAGGAACCATATACTTCTTTTCCACCGGAGGTAATGCCCCTGCAGATTATGCGGTATTTCCCGGGAGTATCACCCATCATAATTTTACGTCCGAGGGTTTTGCCAGGATTGAGGACCAGGCTTGGTTCCCAATAGAGTGTGTTTTTCACTACCGGAATATTGGGAGTCGTTTCGGGTACAGTGGCGGGTGGCAAGGCGGTTTCAAGAAACATAAACCGGATAAAAAGGCCTGAAGAGGTGAGATCAATCCCTGCAAAATCGCGTTTTCGGGAGACGATACTCACAATACCTCCGTATATCATGTCGCCTTTTATATAGGGTGTGTTCACTATTTCTATCCGTGATATACGTTCGGGAGCAATTGCCAGAATCTTGGAAGCCTCAGGGACAGAGATCCAGTCGATAAGCACAAGTGGCGGGTAAATGCTCAATTCACTGTGGGCACCAAAGATCATAAAGTGCTTTTTGCCGTCCTGTTTTCTGATTCTCACCTCGGGAAGAAATTCATTGATATATTCTTCCAGGGAAGGCAGCTGAATATATTTATCGAGGTTTATTATGGTGCTGGGCGAGCCATAGAAGGAGAGTGTATCACCCGGTAGGTTCACTTCCGTCGGACTATCAGCAAGCTTATAATTTCGTATAATTTGTAAATTCCTGGCCAGCTCGAGCGCCTTGCCCTCCTCCTGTTCTGTGAGTCCGAAGGGAGAGGAGGGGAGTTGGATTCGCTCGCTGCAAAAGTCATTGTCTACCTGGATTACAGCCTGTCTGCCATCTTTATCTTCTGCGAAAATGAAGACATCCCTTTTTCCCTCGAGCGGGGGAAGAGGGAAATAGAAGCGTCCTGCAGAGTCTGTCATAACCGAGAGATAGTCCTTCACCTTCCCCATGATGGACAGATGCACACGGTCTGATGGAATCGGCAGTCCGGATGACTGGTCTTTGACCAGTCCTGAAAGGCTCAAACCGCGGGTCTCCGGCAAAAATCCGGCAACAGGTTGAAAATTCTCAATAACGGGTTTACTGTTAATCTGGTTGCCTGTACCAGACTCAATTGGGACAACAGCCAGACAAAGGCTGACTTTTTCACGAACGGGAATGTTAACGGATGAAATGCGCAACTGCAAACTGTCACGGGTGTTCAACAGCGTGTCATTACATTCAATGATAATTGGGGCTAGTTGATCATTTGGGAGAGAAGATTCTGATAATAAAGACAGGTTTCCGGCGGATTGATTCCTGTTATTTAAAACCTCTGCACGGTTGGGATTGATAACTTTCAAAGGAATATACGAGTAGACGGCCGGGCCGATGTTCCTCATCATTTTAGTGTATGATTTGAGGTAGTATAATCCGGATATCAGATTTGAAGGGATTGAGAGTGAACCGCTCCACCTGTTTCCCTCTGTAAAGTATTTTCCTTCGGCATGTTTTATTCCGGAAGGAGAAATCAATTCTGTGTAAAGAATGCGGCTTACAGGTCCGGTGTGCAGTTC
Organism: Bacteroidales bacterium; assembly: GCA_046329925.1. GTDB lineage: Bacteria > Bacteroidota > Bacteroidia > Bacteroidales > JAAYUG01 > JAXLTS01. The sequence goes on along the minus strand of JAXLTS010000003.1, from coordinate 79,955 downwards.
TTCATTCTCTATCCCAAAAGCAGTAAACTGTATGTTTTCCCCACTAATATAGAGAAATCTGTCAGTATAGACTCTCACAGAATCCCGGGTTTGCGGGAAGTTGTTCTGTGCACCGGCTGTTTGAACTACAGCATGTGGCAGCAGGAGGGATAAAATCAGAAAGAGGGATTTTCGCATAGGTCAGGGGAGAAAGGCAGGTTTAACGGTGGTACCACCGCGAAGCCTGCAATCGAAGCAGGATTCATCGGCCAGGCTGTCGGGACCAACCATGTAAATAATTTTCCCCCATCCGACAGCCTTCAGGTAAGGGCCTATACCACCTGATTTTGGAACCCATGGCCGGCAATAATTGGAAAGATCCACCTCCAGATCGGGGATATTGTTAAGTGTAATGCGTGCCTCTTTTTCTGAAGAAACGGTAAAGAATCCAAGCACCCTTTTGGAAGAATATGTTCTTGAACTGGCGGAGTCACCACTGGTGGAGGAAGGAGTTACCAGGGTGCTGTCATAGGCATTCAGAGCATGGATATTGCCCTGAATCTGCAGGGGTTGCTTTTGGTACAAACCGCTTTGATCTTCCACATTTTGCCGCAGGTATTCCCAATACTGGTATGCTTTTTCCGACAAGGCAACCTGTTTAACCATTACTGAATAGGCATAAAGGAGTTTCTCATCAGTGTTCGGAATAAAATGCAGGGAAAAGCCCTCGTACTTATTTTCTGCAAGGTTGGCGGTCTTCATTGTAAAGATTTTCGGCATATCCACTGTTGAATAGCAAATCATCTTGGAATAATCCGGTGGAAACATCCTTTTAATCGATTTGGATGAGCCATCATAATAATAATCGATGGGGTAGGGAGAGTGATATTCCCAGGATTCCTGAACTATCCAGCGATAATACTTTGCATCATCAGGTCCGCCTTTCATATCAGCATAAAACTGGAGACCTGTCGGAGAAACTTCAGGAATGCTTGTTTGATGTGTTTCCCATTTATAATAAATTGAGTCAAGTTGGGATGATGCGGGCATCATCTCCTCCTCAGATTCGAATTCTACGCCCAGTGGCGACTTCATATACAGTTTATATTTTCTACCGGGTACAAGATTTTCCTTAGCGATGTATACCCTGTAATTTCCCTCACCTGTACTTTCAATGTTCCATTTTTTTCCCGATTCATCTGCCACATATCCGGTGCAGCCGGTAACAGGAAAATATTCAGGCTGGCTAATATTGGTTGCAAGTGATACCTGGAGGTAGTTATATCCACCCTTGTCACTGATCCCGCCGAAAATAACGATGGTGTTTACTTCATCATCCGGAAGTTCAGGAAAATAAGGTTCCAGGCAGGACTGTAGAAAAATAATCAGGAATATAAGGAGGAAACCCCACTTAATCTGCCGCATAGTTTCCAAATTTAAATTGCCAGGTTGCCATAACAAGGGGAATTCCGATCACCGAGTATTTATTCCCTAAAATAACGCCTTCTTTTGCATCAAAGAAGACCGAGTATGCATTTTTACGTCCGGTAAGGTTATAAACATTAACCATCCAGGAACTGTGGACTTTTTTCTTCTTTACCAGGTTTCCCTCTACTGTGAGCGAAAGGTCTATTCTGAAATAATCAGGAATGCGGTATTCATTCCTGGTAGAATAGTCAAGATATGAAATCCCGTTAATCAGGTAAATCGATTTGGGGTAGGTAATCGGTCGGCCGGTCTGGTAGGTAATATTCGATGCCAGGGTAAACCGGCGGGTGAAATGATAGCTGCCAACCGCTGTAAAGGCATGAGGGATATCGAAATTCGCCGGATATGGTTTCCCTTCATTTATCTGGTCCCATACTTTCCTGCCCTTCACTGTCACAATTGACCTGGACCAGGTATATGCAAGCCATCCGTCCAGCTTACCGCCTTCCTTGCGGATCATGGCTTCAATACCGTATGCTGACTGGTTTCCCTGTAATACAGAAGTTTCAACCAAAGGAGAAGCAATAAAGTCGGCTCCATCTTTAAACTCGGTATAGAACTCCGTTTCCTTTGCGAAAACTTCAGCGGAAATCTCCCAGCCCTTGCTGGCAATCTCCTGAAAGATACCTGCCGAGGCCTGGTTACTGCGAGAGGGTTTGAGGTAGTAGTCAGCGAGTTTCCACTGTGAATTGGGTGCTAGTGCAATGGTATTGCTCAGCATGAACATATACTGCTGCATCTGGTTAAAGGAGAGTTTCAGGGAAGTGCTTCGGGTAAGTTTGAAATTTAATGCAGCCCTGATTTCCGGACCAGAATACTTCCTGACAGGTTCGTTAGTTCCATACTTCAACGTATCGGTAATATTATCTGCGAGCATGGGAAGAGCAGGATTATAGAGGTATACATCTCTCGGACCTACCGGTGCGAAGAAGACATAGCGTATTCCAATATTGGCACTGAGCCAGCGAAAAGGATCCCAGGTATCGGCCAGGTAGGCGGAGGATTCAATTCCTTTTTCTTCTCCCAGGTTTACCGGTATTCGCAGTGATTCCTCATTATAAGGTTTTACCTCGCCACGATTGAGGTTGTAGAAAATACTTCCAACGCCGGTCTCAATAGTATTCCTGGTACCGGTTCTCCAGGAAAAGTCGGCCCGGGCTTCATAGTGGCCTATTTTATAGGTATGCTGATAGGCGATGCTCTTCGACTTTGTATCGCTCGTGGTAAATGAGTATTCCGAACTGATAAGTGCAATTTCACCTTTGAAATAATTGGAGTATTGATGGCGCCAGTTCAGCGAGGAACCGTTATTGGTATAGCCATAACTGTTAATATCCGAGAGTTTGAAATTGTCCGAACTGCCATAATAAAATAAGGAAACCTGGTCTTTTGAACTCATATCCCAGGTAATGGACCCTGTGAGATCGTAGAATGAAGCACGGCTGTTCCTTATAAGAGGATCGTCCAACCGGCCAAGGATCCAGTCGGAGTAAGAGGAGCGTGCGCTGAGCATCATGGTACAGGCATCCTTTTTAATAGGTGCTTCGATTGAGAGGTTTGCGGTAACGGGATTAACACCACCGCGGGCCATAAATTGCCTGCGGTTACCCTGGCGGGTTATTATATTGAATACAGAGGATAATCTTCCGCCGTACTGTGCAGGCACATGGCCCTTATAAATAGAGAAATCCTTAATGATGTCGGAATTGAATGCCGAGAAAAAACCAAACAGGTGAGAGGTATTGTACACCGGGACCTTGTTGATGTAGAACATATTCTGATCCGCACTGCCTCCGCGGACGTTCAGCCCGGCCGAACCCTCACCAACAGAAACAATACCGGGGAGCATTTCCGATATCTTCAGAATATCCCTGTCACCCAGCATTACCGGGAGTTCCTTCACAGATTTGATATTGATTTTTTCCATTCCCGGATCGGACACAGTAATGTTTTTCCTCACTCCGCCTTTAACCACAATCTCCTGTATCGGAATTACCGATTTGCCTATTTCAAGTGAAAATGAGCCCTCGGAAAAAACCTGGAATTGTATCATTTTTTTCTCCATCCCGAGACACTCAAATTGGGCCGTATAAATGCCCGGCTTGAGTGAAATAAAAAGATTTCCGGCCACATCGGATACGGTGCCTGCCCCCGTTTCCTGTATATACATGGTTGCACCCGGTAAGGGTTCACCGGTTTCCTTTTCATTAATCCTGCCTTTTATCCTCACGGGCGTTCCGTTTTTCCTGGCAGAAATTTCTCCAATGGTTATGGATTCAAGCACACCGGGTTTCCTTCCCGACAAATATCTTTCCTCGGCTTCTGTTTCTTCAGCAGAGATTCCATCAGCATTTTCGGTAATTGTGGTTTCAGTGTCGTAATGGGGAAGCCTGGAAAGCAGGTTTTCGCCCTGCATCATCAAAAGGGCCCCGTTCCATAACACCACGCGCAAATTGGAAGGAGGAAGCGCGCGCATGATAACCGAATCGGCCGGACAATCTTTCACAGACAAGTTAACCCGCACATCCCGGGTCCATTCCGTACTGAAGAATACATGCATTCCCGACAACTGCTCCACCTCTCTCGCAAAATCTGTGAAGGGAACATCGGAAACAGAAATTGTTATTCGGGGTATTCTGCCTGCCTGCTGCGCAAATAGTGGCAATGACATGCAGGAGAGAAATATCAGGGTACGGGCTCTCAAACTATTTCAGGGTATTACAATAATTTATCAATTGCAGGAGTGTTTTCTCACTTGCCTTACGGATATCTATACTGTTCTTTGAAAGGTAGGTAGCCAGTTTTTCCTGCTCTTCCTTCGGAAACAATTTCAGAAAACTCTTGTTGTTTTTAAATTTTCGCAGTTCATTTTCCCAAACAAGGTAAACAGCTTTTTTATCGGGGGAGAAATAATACCCCGGATTTATATTGGTGGCATTGAAAAGCAATTCTTTGCTCCAGTAGATTCCTATCTTCCTGTTGCCTGTTCCTAATAACTGAAGATAAATCCTTTTCCCGTCGGGCATGGAGTAACGGGTGAAGAACCGGTCACCAAGGGTAAAATGCTCTATCCAGGCATCAGACATTTTTAGCTCCCGCATTCCACCGAAACGGTTCTCATACCTGACAACAATCCATTGACCAAAGGTATCGAAGCGGAGGAGGAGAGGTGTGTATTCCTTGCCCCGGATGGTAACACTTCCAGATTGAAAAGTCTCATCAAAAAGAAAGGGCGTTCCCCTGGCACCAGGGTTAGGATTCACATAAACCTGCCCGTTAAAGACAGTCGGGTCGGCTCCGTACAGCCCATCCAGAGAATCAGGAATGTTCATTTCAACAACAACAGCCTTGTCCTGAGCCTGAATATGAAATGCCAGGAACAAAAAGACAACCAGCAACCAGCATGATGCCAGTTTGGGTTGGAATGTAATTATACCGCGGAAACACTGCATATTGAAAATCCGGATTGGAGGTCAAATGTAAACAGAATATCAATAGGGAAAATAGTGGCCCCTGAACATTAACATGTGAAAATCGCCGGCGCTGTCGGACAGACCGGTTCCCGTGCATACAAATCCTTATAATTAAAGAGGTTTCCAGTTTATTCCGGATCAGCGTCCCTTTTAAAACTGATAAAAATCATACGGCGGATGGGGTATTCACCCGGTTATTTCCGGAGGACTGATTTTATGAGAAACAGGAGGACCAAAGCTGTAAGCATCATGCCGGTATTCATCAGACCGGCCAGTGGAAATGCCAGTATGGCAATTGCCAGCATTCCGCTTGTTGCACCCAGCAGGTCGGCGACATATAGTTTTGCAGGATGAATTCTGTTCTGTTGACCGGTGAACATAAGAGCTAGTGCGTACATCGCACCAGCATACAAAGCCACAATCAGCTGAAGCAGGAGGAAGCAGGTAAAGAGCAGCAGCCGGTGGCCTGTAAAAATATTCAGCCGGAACAAAACAAAGGGGATCAGAAGAGTCAGGAGTCCCGCGAAAGCAACACAAATAATCCAGCTGGCAGGTGAAAGAGGAATCTTTTTTACCCCCGATGCCCCCAGCGCGGTTCCGAACATATATATGGCGATGAGGATACCTGAGTTGGCAGCCAGGTCACCAAAAGCCAACTGGTAGCCAACCATCACCAGGTATTCCAGTGAGGCCGCTGCAAAACCAATTACAAAAAGTCCCGTGATCTCCCTTGACCTCATTACCAGAAATGGGATTACCAAAAAAAGCAACAGGGTTACTAAAAGCAGCAAGCCGGTGCGATGCTGATCCAGCCAGAGCCGAAGTGAATTATAATATCCTACCGGTCTCCAGAGGGAGTTAGTATTACTGTCCTGGCGAATTCCTGCCTCTGCTTCATTAATCCTCATTTGCAGCAGTCCATCATCGATATAGTAAGAATTCACATAATCGGCCTTAATCCCCCGCCGGTCGACTTCTGCAGCAATGGCTGAGGTCAGGGCAGAATCCCCGGCAATAAAATACAACTGTATCCCCGGAACCAGTAAAACACTTCTAAAATGCCTTTGTATAGCGGCATGCACGCAGGAATTCAAATCCAGTGCGGTGGAACTTTGATAGTTCATGGCTGTTGGCAGTAACCATGTAATGATTCCTCCCGGGTTCAGCCGTTTCTTTAAAAGGCCGATGAATTCATCGGCATAATACTTATTCAAATATACTGTTGCAGGAGCGGGGAGACTAAGCAGTATGGCATCGAACCGGGAAGTATCGGTGGACAGGAAACGAACGATATCCATGCGGGGACAATGGAAATTCCCGTCAGCAGGGACTGAAAGGCTGTCCGGCAGGAAATCCAGGAGCCAGGGGTTGGTCGAAAAATATACGACCTCGGGTACCCCGTACTGGGCAATTTCACTTGCAATACATTGAGGATCAAAGGATACAAGCATTACCCGCTTTATATGCGAAGATTGAATAAATGAATAATGAATGATTTCTTCGCAAATGGCTTCATTTCCTGCTGAATACAGTGGCATTCCACCTGAAAAGGAACTTATTTGTCCGTTGTCGCGAAGGAGGGACAAACGACCATATGGTGTTTCGACTGATTTAAGCAATTCCTGCCCGGGGAATAGAAACCTCGCAAAAAAACGGTCGGGATTACAGAAGACAATAACAATCACCAGGATAAGATTTAAAAAAAGCGGACTTCTTAAAAAATGTAATTTCCCGGTTTTTGAATTATTTTTATGTACAGTCCAATAGTTTAATGGGAAAAGAATAGCTGCCAGACTGAGTCCGGGTACAGCCATATAGGCGAGGAGGCTGAAGAGAATACCTCCTGTGGCGAAGCCGGCGGCTTCGATGGAATAGACTCTGACCGGGCGGTCCGCGGCATCCGGATCAGTCTTCCCGGTAAGCAAAGCGAACAGCAATCCTGAAAGAAAACAGAACGGAAGCAGGATGACGGTAAACAGAAGAATCTCCCATGGTCCTGTCTCCAGACCACTCAGGAAGAAAAAGTTTTTTAGGGGGTAGGACGCAGCCAGGACAAAAAATGGCAAGCCTCCCAGGGTGATAAACAAATGCCTGCCGGAAAATCGATTTGGCGGTAACCGGCTTCCAGCCCAGTTTCCAAGCGCAGTAAAGAGCATCCAACTGGCAAGGATCAGACCAATGACCAGTTCATTGCTGCCGAAAAAATCAAAAAACTGGCGAAGAAACAATAACTGGGTGATAATGGAGGTGAGTCCCAGCATAAACGCGGGCAGTCGCGGATTAGGGAAAGCCGCCGGCTGATTTGGGATTCGGACGGCAGAATCTTCTTCCGGTTCTCTTCCCTTGAATAACCTGAAAAAATGAGATCTGCGGGTCAGAATATGCATCAAAGCTACCAGGAAAAGCACTATTCCGGCTTCCACGTGTATCCCGGTGACTGCCTTTATCGATTGGATTTCAAGCTTGTACCTGATATTAACCGCCAGGAGTACGCCCAGGCCGGCAGCAAGAATAAAACAAATCAATAAAACTGTATTCCACAGATCATTATGCTGCTTTCTGCTAAGTATTTGTTCATATACAAACCAGGCACTCAGGCAGTATGCAAGGAGTACGATAAGGGCAACAGGTACCAGGCTGTACGTGGTATCCACAGGCTCAGTGATTTGCAGAACCCTCTTCCTCCAGAATCAGGGCTTCGTATGTGTATAATTCAGCCGTTTTCCACCCGTCCCATCCAATTCCGGCCTTGTCCCGGGCACAGTGTCCCAGGAACTCCTCCAGTTTCCAGCCAGTTTCAGTAGCTACCTGTGGCAGGAATGTACCTGATAATGAACCTTTTCTGATGTAAATCCCATCCCTGCCCAATACGATTTCATCTGTCGAGTTTATGCGCTTCAGAGGTGACAGTACAGAAATTTCTATCGAAATATCCTTCAGTTCTTCCACTGCAACCCGAGTAAAGCGTGTATCCCGGCTGGCGGAGGCAACAGTCATATTCTGCACCAGGTTCCAAAGTGGTTCCTGCGGATTGAACTGTCCGATGCATCCACGCAATTCTCCTTTCTTACGCAGAGTAACAAAGGCTCCCAACTGGTTTTTAAGCCTGCCGGGGAGATCTGCTGTATCCACCGGTGGAACGGAACCTTTCCTGACGAAGCGGGTAAGGGTTTCCCTTGAAATATCCAGCAATACTTTCTTCTCTTCAGCAGAAAACCTGAATTCTGTTCCTGATGGCTGTGAAACTGTCTTTTCCACTGATGGCAGGGCTGAAGTGGTAATGGAGCGTGAGACAATTTTAATAGCCTCATAACCAACTACTTTCTCCTTATCACCGTAGGGGGAGTCACCGGAGTTCTTATATTGAAGATTATCAAAATCAAGGTCCTTGTTCCCGGCAGTCAGGTTTAGTAAGGTCAGAGCTGAAGTCCATCCGCAAATGCTGGTGGCGAGGCCGGGAACCAGTGAGCGGTCGTGCGTTTCGATGGTCTCCAGAAAATCTCTTATAGAATTGGAACATAAGGCTTTAGCGGTTTCCTTATCGGTGATAATGGCGTCTTTATAGGAAGGATAATGTGAGAAATCTGTTGATATGACAAAGAGGTTTTCGGGTGTGAACCATTTCCGGAGCCCCTGGGCTATCTTATAACAATCGTTGTACTTATGGCTGCCAATGAGAACAGGTACAATAAGCAGCCTACTGCCATATTTCTCCTGCAGGAAGGGCAGTTGCACCTCCAGGCTATGTTCTGCCAATTGCACATCCGGCATGTCGATGAAGGTACCGGGGTTTTCCTCAACCAGTTGCCGTGATGTTTCAAGGTCTACCTTTACAATTCCCAGTGGGGTACTGTAGTTTCCATGACAGAAAACAGAAGCTCCCTCAAAAGCAGCCCTGTGACTTGAACCAATGATAAAGATTCTTTTATATATAGTACTATCATCCAATTGATTATATGCTGAGGCCGCTACTCCTCCAGAGAATACATATCCGGCATGGGGGACGATGAGTGCCCGTACGAGGAGGTTAGAACTACGCTGAACGCCTGCGAGGGAAGCCGATCTGATGAAACTCTTCAGTTCTGCCGGGCTGGAAGGGTAAAAACTCCCTGCCACTGCGGGTTTCCGGACAAAGACAGAGTCTCCTCCGGTTTCGGAATAATCATAATTCATGGGTTTTCTGGATGTGGTATTGCATTGCACAGAGGTGGCCATTAATACAAAGAGGAGACAGGCAAATGAAAAGCAACTGAACCCGATTCGTTTTTTTGGAAAAACCGGGGATTTCCGGTGACCGGCTTTGTGCAAGTGCTTTTTAGTTGCCAAGTCTGCAGAGTTTAAATGTGCATCCCTCCAGAGACTTCCTGGTGAATGCGGGAAATACAGGACGGATCAGGGATGGAATATCAACAGAGGTATAGTTGTATGATATAACAGCTTGCGGGAAATGTCGGAAGAAAAAAGCTTGCTGATCAGGCCTTTTCGCTGGGCCGTCATGGCTATTACATTAACCTTATGCTCAGCAATATAGGCATCCAGGTCGGGCAGCAGATTCTTCTCACTGAGGGAGGAACATTTAACGAGCTCCTGTTTATATTTTTTCTGTATATAGTCCGCCAGACCACCCAGTTTAATGGAATCCCAGGTATTTCCGGGAGCCGATTCTATGTGGAGGCAGTTTAGACGGATATCTGCCAGGGGGGCTAAAAGCTTCATCAGGTGGTCAATGGATGAGAAATCGGCGTTATCAAAACTCGTTACATAGGCAATCTTATCTGCCTCATCCTGGGCTCCTGTTTTGTAATGTTCAGGGATTACCAACAGGGGAACCTTTATTCGATCCATCACCGAAACGGTAACACTCCCGAAAATGGCTACTTTCTGAACATTCTTGCCCCTGGTGCCCATTAAAACCAGGTTTGGCATCTTTGCCCGGATGTAATCCACGATCTCATCCTCCGGAATACCGGGTATTACAGTTTTGCTAACCTGAATTTCAAAACCGTTCTTCGTCAGGATTTCATTCACGAATCCGTCCATTATGTTCTTCTCATTCGCCTCAATATTTCCGATTGCTTCCGGATCTGCCTGGTTTCCACTGAAATTGGAATTAGGAACTTCGAGCAGATCGAGAGAGGGAGAATAGTAAACATGCAGGAATTCGACGGATGCATTAAGGCGGATGGCCAGTTTGATGGCATACACTGCCGCCTGGCGGGATGCTTCAGAATAATCGACCGGAAGCAGAAAATGGATTTTCTCCGTAACTTGTTCAGACATATCCACCTCAATTTGCCTGTTAAAGTACGACATTTTTCAATGCAATACAATATGCCAAAGTCCATGCCAAGTCTTCATTTCAGAGGTACTGCACAGAGATTCAAATAATTCAGTGACAAGGCAGCCATATACAATTGACAGATGACAAAACAAAATTCATGAATGCAGGTTTCTTAAGGGACTAATTTATCAGATAAGAATTATGGACCAATCGTGGTACCGTCAACGAAATGTATAGAAATGTTAGTTACCAGTAATCTGGAACTTACTCAAGGTACGTACCTTACCGGGTTGAAAAGAAATTTGAGTTTATCCCGGGGCAGGTGCTTATGGTCACTGCCCGTGAGGATATCCCTGCGAGAATGTACAGTATAGCCAGCGGAAAGGATGAAGACAGATGCAAATTCTATATGATTTGAAGCCGGAAGGTCTGGTGTTAACCCCTGTGATGGCGGACGGAGCCGGGCGATCATCTGTTATTTCGGATCCGTTCGGCTCTTTTGTTTGCGTGAAAGGTCCGGTTACCTGGATTGCCACCGGGACAGGGTGCGCCTTTTCTTTCCATGGTACTTTCTGGTATCCGGGAGAAGAAGGTTGATCCACAGCAGCCGCGGTTGCAGGGTTTTTATGAGCAGAACCAACTGATGGATTTGCTTAGTGACCGGTATAAACGTTGCTGCTCAAGGAAGCAGCCAGCGGAGTATACCAGGGGAGAGTCACTGAATATCTCAGGAACAGGTCGCCGCTCCCATACAATCGTTTCTAATATCTTTGCGGCAGTGCCGAAATGGTAGTGGATGTAAGGCAGGTATTGATGGAACAGGGCATCCCTTTTGACCATATCATGGCCGAAATTTATTTCTGAGATGAAAGAAAAACTATACGGAAAGACACAAAATGAACTTGCCCTTCTCGTCAGGGACCTGGGGCTGCCTTCCTATACCCTTAAGCAGATTACCGATTGGCTTTATAAAAAGGATATATCCTCGATAGAGGAGATGAGTAATTTATCGAAGGATGTGCGAAGGAAACTGGGCGAACGCTTTGAATATGGCCTGCAACCAGCAGTGAAGGTGCAGGTTTCGACGGACGGTACCCGTAAGTATTTATTTCCGGGACTGCCGGGTAAGTTTATTGAAACAGCCTACATCCCTGATGAAGACAGGGCCACCGTTTGTGTGTCTTCGCAGGTGGGTTGTAAGATGGGTTGTTTGTTCTGCATGACCGGCAAACAGGGATTTCAGGGAAATCTTAGTGCAGGCGAGATCCTCAACCAGTACCGGAGCATTCCCGAATATCACAGGGTAACAAACCTGGTATACATGGGGATGGGAGAACCCATGGACAACCTGGAGGCCGTGCTGGCAAGCCTGGAGATTCTTACTTCCGACTGGGGCTATGCGATGAGTCCGCGCAGGATTACCGTGTCTACCATCGGAGTCATTCCCGCCATGGTAACCTTCCTGGAGAAATCGCAATGCCACCTGGCTGTAAGTCTGCATACCCCGTTTGATGATGAACGCCGCAGGCTGATGCCCATACAGACGGTTTTCCCGGTAAAGGAGGTAGTTTCAACCTTAAAGAAATTCGATCTCGGTAAACAAAGGCGCATTTCTTTTGAGTATATCCTGTTCGGAGGGCTTAACGATACACCCAGGCATGTTAATGAACTGGCAAGACTTTTAAATGGCTTGCGCTGCAGAATCAACCTGATCCGTTTTCATCCTATTCCCGATACACCTTTGCGGGCCTCAACTGATCCTGCCGTCCTGATGTTCAAGGAGAAACTCAATGCCAAGGGGATACTGACCACTGTAAGAGCGTCACGAGGACAGGATATCTATGCTGCCTGCGGGCTGCTCAGCACTAAGGAACTGGTGAAGAAGAGTGAGGAGGAGTGGTAAGGGGTAAGTGGTGAGTGGTGAGGGGTGAGTGGTGAGGGGAGAGTAGAGAGTAGAGAGTGGAGAGTGGAGAGTGGTGAGTGGAGAGTGGAAAGTTGTGAGTAGTGAGTGGTGAGTGGTGAGTGGTATAGCAGTGGCAGTGGCAGTGGCAGTGGTAGTGAAGGGGGGTGGCAGAAGCAGGAGTTGGAGTATTGTACGCAGGAATTGGTGCTGTCCCCGCGATAGTTATTTGTCTATGGGGTATTGAGAGTTCTGAGGTGTCAGGTGTCAGATTGTGAACAATTATTTGATCCAGAAGGGGGGATGCAGGTTGTGCAGAGGTGATCCGAAGCGGCTGATGCGCAGATCATCAAAGAACACCTCCGAACTGTCCGGAGAATAGATATAAATGAGCAAATCACGGGCATCCATTTTAAAAGGAACAGAAAACTCTGTCTGAAGGAGTTCCCATCCACCTTCATCAGGAATCACGGAAGTTTTGGAATAATAAATTCACTGGCATCCCTGGCAGATCCGATGATTCCGGCATTTGAATGGAAGCGGATTTTCTCAGAACAGATACTTTAAAATATTCCCCGGCTGCTACCTTGCTGAAAACGGTTGTGAGACCATAGGGATCCTTGCCCTGTAAACGTATGGAGTATTTACCCGATGTGGAAAAGGTTGCTGAACGGGCTGCGGCATTCCCTGATACTATCAGACCAAGGCTATCCAGGAAGTCAGCTCCGTCCGGGGTGGTCTTTTCGAGGTTCCAGTAAAAGGACTGCATGAGTTTCCCCGGTTTCATCACAAAATTTGTATCCTTACTGTTCAGCCTGAATATCCAGATATTTTTATAGATCCCCGCCAGATCATTTGTAAAAGGAGCAAGATAAGGCCTTGAGAACAATTCTTCATTCCCGTAAACCAGCAGAAACCTGGCCCCATGCTTTATTGACCTGGCAATGCCGGCACTGTCCCTGTTATGGTAAAAACCTATTCCGGGAGTACTGGTCCATTCAAAATACTCTGTCCATCCGGGCTGGTTAAGCAGGTAGAGTGCTGAATGGTCGAACCCGGGCAGGGCAATAACCGGGTCCCCGCTTTTAATACCGGCTTTTTCAAGCCATGGCCTGACCGTGAGATAATCAGCTCTCGCCAGCATTCCCGACACTTCCTCCGAATACCTTTCTTCCAGCAATTTTCTTGATTCGTTGGCCGAGAAAACCACTATCAGCATGACAAGGCCTTTAAATATCCAGGACGAAAGAAGTCCAGGCCGGACAGTGCCTATGAATTTAAACAGGGCCAGCAGGGAGAAAACCGGCAAAATATACAGGTTGATTGCATAGTAATCATGATCCATAAAGAACATGAATTCAAGCAGGAAGAAAGATACCACACCAACCAGGAGCAGTATGGCCAGTGCGGGAATCAACTTACCGGCTTTGCGGAAAAAAAAGACCGGTACGATGAGTGATACCAGGAAGAAAGACCAGGCAGGGATGCTGAACCAGGTTGTTAACCAAACGTTCCTGATGTTATTCCAGCTGGCTGTGATTATCCTTTCAGGCAACGACCAGTAGGGGCGTACCATCGTTGAGAAATACAAACTGGCATGCTGATGATTGAACCATTTGGCATATAAGACCCAACATGCAAGAAGAAGGAGAATGCCGGAAAGGACCAGGAACTGCAGCCAGGGCTTGTGAAAGGTGCGTTCGGTACCGGAAAATCTGATCAGGCCCGTACTCTCAAGTACCAGAACAGCAATTAAAGCAACAGGAAACAACAAGGCTGTAATCTTGCAGAAGGCAGCCATCAGCATGAGGAATGCTGAAGTATAAAATGCATACAGGCTGCGGTTTTCCACATACCGAAAGAAATAATATGCTGCCATCCAGGCAAAGGACAGAGCCGTAATGTCACTCAGGTAATTATTGGCATAATAGGCCAGGAGAGGGGAGGAAGCGAAAAAAAAGGATAAGGCCAGGGGCCAGAACCAGGCCTGTTTCAGTACCAGTCTGAACAACAGAAAAAGGTGGAAAATGCCCAGGGAAAAAAGCAGCAGGTTAACAGCACGGAGGATTGAATCATCCGGTCCGAAAATCTTATAAAGCCCTGCTGTAAAGTAATACAGGACGGGCACTTCAGCGGGGCACGAATATGGACTGGTACCGCCATCTGAGGTGAGATTATGCACACGGGGCTTGAAAAATTCCATCCCGTGCTGGTAGTAATTCAGCGTAAGCGATGCACAATCAGCCTGACGCCAGCGGTGTACCGACTGAGGTGGCTGTTTTATGATATGAGCGTAATCGTACCATGCATACAGGATCAAAAGCAGAAAAATGAATGCCAGGTAAGGCAGAGCTTGTTTCAGGTTTTTTAAGGAAGGAATCCGGAAAATTCTCATGATGTACGGAAGATATTTTCAGTTGTGAGGAAGGCCAGCACCAATTGCAAAAGATGAAGCCATGGTTTCACCGCAATACACGCGATATTCAAATTTATTTGCAGATACAAATGATAAAAAACTTCCAATACGACCTGTTCCGGTTAATAGAAAATTATTCATCGCGACAGAGTTCGAAATGTACAAAAATAGAACTGTATCCATTAAAAAATGAGCAAATCATTCCGGGGCAATCTGCAGGCTATTCCACAGCCAGTCCGACCGGCAAATTTTAAATTGCCCGTCGGGCAACTCCTCCAGTGAATATTCATACACCAGGCTTACGCAGGGAGTTCCTGAAGACCGGCTCTGTCCTGTGTTCCAGAACAGTGAATAACCTGAAGCCAAAAGTTCCGATTGGGAAACGGTTGATTTGCCATGACTCAGGAAGGATTCCAGGATTTTCCTGTTACGAAGCAAAATCGTATTTACTTTTCGGACCAGTGGCATTTTTTCCCGAAGACGGATGTTATGATAATTCGTCCGGCAGGCGTCAGAACAAAATTTGCGGTCTCTCCTCCCGAAAATGGGGGAATTGCAATCGGGACACAAACGTTCCATATGCATATATCTAATTTACATAAAATAATAAACTGGCTATATATCTGTAAATATAATACATAATCATTTATAAACGTTTATAATCGATTAATGTTTACGATAAAATACCTGTAACCAGCATTAACGGGTACAGGAAAATCTTCCTGGGGAAAAACCATTTATTACCTAAAACCTATCATTATGAACAGTTTGAGAAATCGGGTTTATCTGATCGGGAATCTTGGAGCAGATCCCGAAGTTAAGGAATTGGAAAGCGGCCGGAGCATGGCAAAAATGTCGCTGGCTACCTCAGAGACTTACAAAAACACGGAAGGTAAGAAAGTAACTGAAACCCAGTGGCACAACCTGGTAGTCTGGGGACCTCTCTCCAAAACCGTGGGGAAATACCTCAAGAAGGGCAGCGAAATAGCCATTGAGGGTAAATTGGTTCACCGCAAGTTTGATGACAAGGAAGGGACCAAGCATTATGTTACGGAAGTTGTTGTAAATGAATTCCTAATGGTAGGGGCAAGAACTGAAGCCAAGAATTGAAAGTGATAACAATCACCACCTGTATTTAATAAAGATCACCTGAAGAATCCGGATTGAGGCCAATAAGGACCTTATCTTTGTATCGTCCAAAACAGAAAAAGGGTTTTCAGGTTAGTTAGTATAGGTAATAAAGGGTGATTGAAAAGCGGTAGAATTCAGTCTGACAGTGGAAAGAGTGTAGTTGTGCAAGGTCGGGGTTGATTGAAGGGTTGTTGCGGTGCCGTTGGAGTGAGCAGGAGTTGGAATTGAATTTTACCCTTTCAGCGTAAAGAGGCCGTCTCGTTAAAGAGATGGTCTCTTTTTTTTGGAATTGATCTATTGACCAGATAAAAGTCATCCGGCATAAAAGGGACCAATAAACTGGCAGGAATCCGCGGGCATTTATACCTTTGGCCCTTTTCTCCTTATATTATGGAAGCATCGGTTATCACCATCGGGGATGAGATTCTGATTGGCCAGGTAGTTGATACCAACTCCGCCTTTATTGGTCAGCAGTTAAGTTCAATAGGAATTCATGTAAGTCGTATCCTATCCGTTCAGGACAAGGAACGCGAAATAGTCCATGCATTGCAGCATTGCGGGCAGGAATCGGGGTTAGTGCTGGTAACGGGTGGGCTGGGTCCCACAAGTGATGATATAACAAAACCGGCCATATGCAGTTTTTTTGACACCAGTCTTGTAATGGATGATCTGGTTTTGGAGCACCTTGAGAAGTTGCTGGCAGCGCGAGGTGTAGCAATGAATGAGAAGAACCGTCAACAAGCGCTGGTACCGGCTCTTGCACAGGTTGTGCATAACCGTACCGGAACAGCTCCGGCCTTGTGGTTGGAGAAGGACGCCACTGTTTTTATTTTTATGCCCGGAGTGCCATTTGAGATGAAAACCATCATCACAGAAGAGGTTCTCCCGAGGTTAAAATCACGCTATTCGCTGCCGGTAATCCTGCATAAGACGGTTCTTACCCAAGGAATAGCCGAGTCCCATCTCTCAGAAAAACTCAGTGTTTTCGAGGCAGAGCTCCCGGCGATGATCAGTCTTGCCTACCTGCCCTCACCCGGACTTGTAAGGTTAAGACTAACGGGTCGGAGCGATGATAGGGATACCCTGGTACCGTTGATGGAGTCCCAGGTGCACAAACTGGAGACCATCCTGGGCAGGGCTATCTACGGATACGATAATGACAGGCTTGAGGAAGTTACCGGCAAACTCCTGGTTCAAAAAGGGAAACAGCTGGCCACGGCGGAGAGTTGCACAGGCGGGGCCATCGCCGCAGCCATCACCTCTGTCCCCGGAAGCTCGCGTTACTATAAAGGAAGCATAGTAGCATATTCCAATGAGATAAAAATAAAGGTCCTTGGGGTGGATCCCCTGTTAATAGAGAAATATGGGGCTGTAAGCCGAGAGGTTGTGAGTGCCATGGCAGAAGGGGTGCTGCGCATAACCGGGGCCGACTTTTCCATTGCCAGTTCAGGCATTGCGGGGCCCGATGGCGGAACGCCCGAAAAACCAGTAGGTACCACCTGGATTGCAGTATCGGATGGGAGGCATACGGAGGCTATCCTGTACAATTTCGGTGAGGACCGGGGACGCACCGTTACAAGGGCAGTACATGCCGCCCTTAACCAATTCCGACTGTTTATTGATTAAGTTTTTATAAATTTGTAATACAATACATTACATAGTTTATATAAAGTAATAGATTGATTATTTGAAGAGCTTATTCAATGGAATCGGGGAAAGTGTATCAAAAAAAGAGGGCAATAGTTTGATAATTTGGAAAAAAAAGCAGACTTTTGCGCTGCGTTTGAAAAAAGGAAAAATACAATGTCACAGATTTGTCAGATAACCGGAAAACATGCGATGGTGGGAAATAATGTTTCCCATTCCAAGCGGAGGACTAAACGGATTTTTCATCCTAACCTGTTTACCAAGCGTTTTTTTCTTGAAGATGAAAATCGTTGGATAAGCCTGAAAGTTTCTGCTGCCGGGATTCGCATCATCAGCAAAAACGGACTTAAAGCGGCCATTGAGGAAGCCAAGTCCAAAGGATTTTTGAAATAAAGATAACACATACCACAGATGGCAAAGAAAGGTAACAGAATCCAGGTAATACTGGAGTGCACAGAGCATAAAGAGAGTGGTATGCCCGGCATGTCCAGGTATATTACCACCAAGAACCGGAAGAATACTCCCGATCGCTTGGAAATTAAGAAATACAACCCGGTACTGAAGAAGTATACCGTTCACAAAGAAATCAAATAACTCCTGAACCATGGCAAAGAAAGTAGTAGCAACGCTGAAATCCGGAACAGGAAAGGAATATACCCGTGTTATCAAGATGGTAAAATCGAATGAAGGCAGGTATTCTTTCCAGGAAGAAATTGTCCATAAGGAGCATGTAAAGGATTTTTTCTCTCAGAAATAATCTGACATCACCGAATTCATGGAAAGCTTTCTTTGCAAAAAGAAGGCTTTCTTTTTATACAATCAATCATGGGTATTTTCAGCAGGGAGGAAAAGGATTCACTTAACAAGGGTCTGGATAAAACCAGGGAAAGTGTCTTTCAGAAGCTTACCCGCGCTGTTGTTGGCAAATCCAGAGTCGACGACAGTGTCCTGGATGAGTTGGAAGAGATCCTTATTTCGTCTGATGTAGGGGTGGAGACCACCCTCCGGATTATTGACCGGATAAGCAAACGGGTTTCACGGGAGCATTATTTGAATACCGGGGAGCTGAACAATATTCTTCGTGAGGAAATTATTGCCCTGCTCACTGAGCAGGATAGCGGCAACGACTTCGATTTCTCTATTCCGCTCCCTGCAAAACCCTGGGTTATCATGGTGGTTGGCGTGAACGGAGTAGGCAAGACAACGACGATTGGGAAACTGGCCTGGCATTTTAAACAAGCCGGAAAAAACGTGGTGCTGGGAGCAGCCGACACTTTCAGGGCTGCTGCTGTGGACCAGCTCACTATCTGGGCACAACGCACCGGAGTTCCCATCGTGAAACAGCAGATGGGATCCGATCCGGCCTCGGTGGCCTTCGATGCCGTTACCTCAGCCAAAGCCGCGAATGCAGATGTCGTGATTATTGACACTGCCGGACGCCTGCACAATAAGATTAACCTGATGAATGAGCTGACCAAGATTAAAAAGGTCATGCAGAAAGTGATTCCCGATGCTCCACATGAGGTTCTGCTGATCCTGGATGGCTCAACCGGGCAAAATGCTTTTGAGCAAGCCCGGCAATTTACGCTGGCTACCGAGGTTACAGCACTTTGTCTTACCAAACTGGACGGCACCGCCAGAGGAGGAGTGGTAATCGGAATTTCCGATCAGTTTAAGATCCCTGTCCGATATATCGGGGTGGGTGAAAAAATGACCGACCTCCAGGTTTTTAACCGGAAAGAATTTGTTGATTCGTTGTTCAGGGAGAAGTAGGATTTATGTTCCGGGTTCCGGGTTCCAGGTTCCGCGTTCGGTCCTGAGCGGCATGAGTTAGTTAGAAATCCAGGTTCCGGGTTCCGGGTTCCGGGTTCCGGGTTCAAAGTTCTTGTAATAGAGAACATCCATCACCATTAGATTTTTATCATGAAGACGAAGGGGAAAAAACCAGACAGGATACACATTGTCACGCTCGGGTGTTCGAAGAACTTAGTGGACAGCCAATATCTTGCCAGGCAGATAGAGGCAAACAGGATAGAGGTGGATTACGACAGCGACAACTCAACTGCAAGAACCCTGATCATCAATACCTGCGGGTTTATCAGGGATGCCAAGCAGGAGAGTGTGGACACCATCCTGCAGGCTATCAGGGCACGGGAGGCCGGGGAACTGGACCGGGTTTTTGTGATGGGATGCTTGGCAGAGCGTTACAAGAAAGATCTGCAGGTTGAGATTCCGGAGGTGGATCAGTATTTCGGGGTGAATGATCTCGATACCATTGTCAAATCACTGGGATTGGATTACCGGAAAGACCTGACTGGTGAACGGACCCTTTCCAGACCTGACCATTATGCTTATCTTAAGGTATCGGAAGGATGCGACCGTAAGTGTGCCTTCTGTGCCATACCGCTGATCCGCGGAACACATCAATCCAAATCCATACCGGAACTGGTGCATGAAGCGGAGCACCTGAGTTCGCAGGGAGCCCGTGAACTCATCCTGATTGCTCAGGACCTGAGTTCTTATGGTAAGGATATGTACGGGAAGAAACAACTGGGAAATCTGCTGGAGCAGTTGTCAGGTATCGCCGGTATTGAATGGATAAGGCTCCATTATGCATATCCGGCCGGTTTTCCTGCCGATGTGATTCCGCTGATGCGTGACAATCCCAAAATCTGCCGGTACCTGGATATCCCGTTCCAGCACATCAGTGATAAGATGCTGAAGTTGATGCGGCGAGGGAGCACGAGAAAAACAAGTCTGCAACTGATTGAAAAACTTCGCCGGGAGGTACCCGGCATTGCCCTGCGCACAAGCATTTTAACCGGTCACCCGGGGGAAGAAAAAACGGATTTTAAGGAACTGCTCGACTTTGTAAAGGAAGTCCGCTTTGAACGTCTAGGGGTTTTCACGTACAGTCATGAGGAGGACACCTATGGCTGGAAGCATTATACCGACAACATCCCGGAAAAATTAAAACAGGAAAGGGCCTCCAGGCTGATGGAAGAACAGCGTAAGATCTCACGGGAAATCAATGAGGGCTTTGTGGGAAAAAGCATGCCGGTACTGGTTGACCGGAAAGAAGGGGATTACCTGGTTGGGAGAACAGAGTTCGATTCACCGGAGGTGGATAATGAAGTTTTGATTAAGAGTGGCAGTAGCAGTGGCAGTAGCAGGGGGAGTAGCAGTGGCAGTAGCAGGGGGAGTAGCAGTGGCAGTAGCAGTAGCAGTGGCAGTAGCAGTGGCAGTAGCAGCTTGCCCGTCCGTAGCGCAGCGAAGGCGGGTGGAAAGGGTAGTAAAAAATTCGAACCCGGGATGTTTGCAGAGGTGCAAATAACCCGGGCTGAAGATTTTGATTTATACGCGGAAGCCTGAGAGAACAGGGCTAGCTTTTCCCGGCGCCTTCGCGCAGTTCTTCCGATTCACCCTGTAATACATCAATTTTCACATCTTCTTTTTCCTTGTCGAAATCGATGCGGATGGTATCACCTTCCTTGATGACGGCTTTGATGATCACCTCAGCCATGGCATCTTCGAGATATTTCTGGATGGCGCGTTTTAGCGGACGCGCACCGAACTGAATATCGTAGCCCTTTTCGATGAGGAAATCCTTGGCCTCGTTGGACAGTCTGATCTTGTATCCGAGGTTATTGATGCGTTCATACAATCCGGCGAGTTCGATATCGATGATTTTGTAAATATCTTCCCGTGTAAGGGTATTGAAGAGGACAACATCATCGATACGATTCAGAAATTCCGGAGCAAAAGTTTTCTTAAGGGCATTCTGTATTACTCCCTTAGCGTACTCATTGGCCTGGGCGGCTTTGGTGGAGGTATTAAATCCGACACCCTGTCCAAAATCCTTTAACTGACGGGTACCGATATTGGAAGTCATGATGATGATGGAGTTTCTGAAATCCACCCGTCGTCCGAGGCTATCGGTGAGCTGGCCTTCGTCGAGCACCTGTAAGAGGAGATGGAATACATCGGGGTGTGCTTTTTCAATTTCATCGAGAAGCACAACGCTGTAGGGTTTGCGACGAACTTTTTCAGTAAGTTGTCCGCCTTCCTCATATCCCACATATCCCGGAGGAGCTCCCACCAGGCGGGACACAGAGAATTTCTCCATGTATTCGCTCATGTCGATGCGGATAAGGTTATCGACAGAGTCGAACAGATATTTTGCAAGAATTTTGGCAAGCTGTGTTTTACCAACACCGGTAGGACCGAGGAAGATAAAGGTACCGATGGGTTTGTTGGGATCTTTCAGACCAGCTCGGTTACGCTGAATTGATTTCACCACCTTTTCAATGGCCTCATCCTGTCCGATCACCTTTTCCTTCAGCTCCTCCATCATCTTGAGCAGGCGGGTACCTTCGGCCTGCGCGATGCGTTGTACAGGTACTCCGGTCATCATAGCCACTACTTCGGCTACTTTTTCAGCATCCACAATCTCCCTGTTTTTACTGAGTTCCTTTTCCCACTTTTGTTTTTCGCCTTCCAGTTCTTCGAGCAGCTGCTTCTCGCGATCGCGGAAGCTTGCCGCCTTTTCGAAGTTCTGATTCTTCACCGCTTTCACCTTTTCCTTTTTGGTTTCCTCGATCATTTTTTCGAGGGAGACCACTTTCTCCGGGACCCGGATATTGGAGATATGAACGCGGGAGCCGGATTCATCGAGTGCATCGATAGCCTTATCGGGCAGATGACGGTCGCTGATATAGCGCAGCGTTAGTTTCACGCAAGCCTCGATGGCTTCGGGAGTATAAATGACATTGTGGTGGTCCTCATAGCGTTCCTTCACATTATTGAGGATTTCCATGGTTTCCTCGGGGGAGGTGGGCTCCACCATCACCTTCTGGAAACGCCGTTCCAGGGCTCCGTCCTTTTCAATATACTGACGGTACTCATCGAGAGTTGTGGCACCGATGCATTGAATTTCTCCCCGTGCCAGGGCGGGTTTCAGCATATTTGCCGCATCGAGTGAACCTGAGGCACCACCTGCGCCAACGATGGTATGTATCTCGTCGATGAAGAGGATCACATTGGGAGTTTTCTGCAGTTCGTTGAGGATGGCTTTCATACGTTCCTCAAACTGTCCGCGGTATTTGGTGCCTGCAACAATGGAAGCCAGGTCGAGAGTAACCACGCGCTTTCCAAACAGTACACGTGAGACCTTCCTTTTCACGATCCGCAGGGCCAGACCTTCCACGATGGCTGATTTACCAACACCAGGCTCACCTATAAGGATAGGATTGTTTTTCTTCCGGCGGCTCAGAATCTGCGCCAGGCGTTCTATTTCACGCTCACGACCGATGATGGGATCCAGCTTTCCTTCCTCGGCAGATTTGGTGAGATCGACCCCGAAATTGTCGAGTACCGGTGTATCCGAACTGGATTTGGGTGCAGCTCCGCTGCCGGGATTGGGCTTTTGCTGACCATATGGTGGTTTATCATCATCATCTTCATTTCCAAAATCGGAACTGGCTTCGATCTGCAGATGCTGCATCTCCTCCTTGACTACCTGGTAAGTGATCTCGAGTTCGTGCATCACACGGGCAGGGATTCCGGTTTCATCCTTTAAAATGGCGAGCAGGAGATGTCCTGTATCGATAGTCGGGTTATTGAAGGCTTTTGCTTCGAGATAAACCAGTTTCATAATCCGTTCGGAGGTCTTGAGCAGGGGCAGGTTATCGGCTTCCGAGGCCTGTGCAGTTCCATCAGGGTGCACTTCCTTCTCCACAGACTTCTTCATTTCATAAAGGTCTGCGCCCAGGTTCACCAGAATATCAATTGCCATTCCTTCGCCGTCGCGCAGAATACCCAGAAAGAGGTGTTCGGGACCGATATAAGAATTACCCAGCCGGAGAGCTTCCTCGCGGCTATAGGTAAGAACATCCTTGATACGTTGTGAGAACCTTGAATCCATAAAATGCCTTTGAATCGTTGAATCGGGTGAATATGCAAATATAGCCAAAAAATGAATGAGAGCCGGAGAGGGAGGGTGTTAATAACTTCTTAAAATGCTGGAAGAGGCGGGAAGATTTGTGATTTGCGATTTGCGATTCACGATTTGCGATTCGTGATTTGTGGGTTGAGGGTTGAGGGTTGTGGGTTACGGGTAGAGAGTTTGAGAGTTAAAAGTTGAGAGTTTGAGAGTTAAAAGTTGAGAGTTAAAAGTTAAGAGTTTGAGAGTTGAAAGTTGAGAGTTGAGAGTTAAGAGTTAAGAGTTGAGAGTTAGGAGTTTGAGCGTTGAGTTGTGAGAGGTGAGAGTAAGGGTTTAGGGCCAGGGGGTTAGGAGTTTGGTCGCAAATGGATATAGGGTTAGAGGGCTTTGGGACGGGGGTGGAGAAGAGGTTTTGGAAAGGGTGTTAATACTCGATTTAGAATAGTTATAAAAAACTGGTTTATAATGAATTAAACTGTGTATGAAGGGTTGAAAAAATAAGGAGTTCCGGCTCTTGAAGATCCGTTTAATTTGCTATTTTCACGGGTTGCAAAAAAGTCGATACTGACAGAAGTATCTTATTTATTATCAGGTATATATGAATGAAGGTGAAAAGATAGTACAGGTAAACATCGAAGAGGAGATGAAAACCGCCTACATCGATTATTCGATGTCGGTTATTATTTCCCGCGCGTTGCCTGATGTACGGGACGGATTGAAACCTGTTCACCGCCGTGTTTTATTCGGGATGTCGGAACTTGGTTTGTTAGCCAACAAAGCTCATAAGAAATCAGCCAGGATTGTCGGGGAGGTATTGGGTAAGTACCATCCGCATGGTGATTCATCGGTATATGAGGCCATGGTTCGTATGGCCCAGCCGTGGTCACTGCGTTATCCACTGGTAGACGGGCAGGGTAACTTCGGATCGGTTGACGGGGACAGTCCTGCAGCCATGAGGTATACCGAGGCCCGCCTGCAGAAGATTGCAGAGGAAACATTGGCTGATATTGACAAGAACACTGTTGATTTCCGGCTCAATTTTGATGATTCACTGGAGGAGCCCACGGTACTTCCCACACGCATACCGGTATTACTGGTTAACGGAGCCTCGGGGATTGCCGTAGGTATGGCAACCAACATGCCTCCGCACAACCTGGGCGAGGTGGTTGATGCCACCATTGCCTATATTGACAATAATGAAATCACCGTCGAGGAATTGCTTCCTTATATTAAGGGTCCGGATTTTCCGACCGGCGGCTTCATTTATGGGCATAAAGGAATCAGGGAGGCCTTTGAAACGGGGAGAGGCAGGATAGTTGTGCGTGCGCGCACTGAGATCGAAACCACCTCCACCGGTCGCACCCGGATTGTAGTTACTGAAATACCCTACCTGGTAAACAAGGCTGAACTCATTCAGAAAACAGCAGCCCTGATCAATGAAAAGAAAATTGAGGGGATCTCCTATATCAATGATGAATCGGACCGGAATGGCTTACGGATTGTGATCATTCTCAAGAAGGAAGCCGTGGCTAATGTGGTATTAAACAATTTATTGAAATACACACAGCTACAGACCTCATTCAGTGTAAATAACATTGCTCTTGTTGCCGGCAGGCCCCGGGTCCTGAACCTGAAGCAGCTCATCCATTATTTTGTTAAACACCGGCATGAAGTTGTGGTTCGCCGGGCACAATTTGACCTGGACCAGGCCGAGAAGAAGAAACATATCCTCGAGGGCTTGCTCATTGCCCTTGATCACCTGGATGAAGTAATCAAGCTGATCCGGTCTTCGGCCAATCCCGAGATAGCCAAAGACGGACTGATGAGCCAGTTCGGGTTGTCGGAACTACAGGCAAAGGCCATCCTGGAACTGCGTCTGCAGCGCCTTACCGGCCTTGAGCGCGACAAGATCCGCGAGGAGCATGCCGAACTGGTAAAACTGATTGCCTACCTCAACCGGGTGCTCAGCGAAGAGCCTCTGCGCATGCAGATTATCAAGGATGAACTGCTCGAGGTAAAGAGCAAGTACAATGATGTACGCCGGACGGAGATTGTGCCTGATGCCGAGGTTCAACCCGGAAGATTTTATGCCAACGATGATGTGGTGATCACCCTTTCGCATATGGGGTATATCAAGCGTACCTTTTGTCTGATTTCCAGGCCTGAAGCCGGGGAGAGCAAGGGAAGCAAAAGGGTAGTGATACCCGCGAGGAGGATGGAATACCTCTTCGGAAGTGCCACCATGCAATACCATGCTTTTCTTTACAGAGAAAGGACGATGTTTCTGGCTGAAGTATATGATATTCCGAGAGGAGCAAAAAGATTCCAAGGGCAGGGCCATTCAGAACCTGCTCAACCTGAATCTGAGGATACCATCCGTGCCTGCATCAACGTAAGGAATCTGAATGACGAGGAATATGTGAATAACCACTATATAGTGCTGTGCGCAGCAGGGGAGTAATCAAGAAGACCACGCTGGAGGCTTATTCACACCCCGGCAGAACGGGATCAACGCGATCAATATCCGGGAAGGAGATAAGCTGCTTTGGCTGCCAATTTAACCAGCAGGCAGCACGACATCCGCTGGCGGTCCGCACAGGTCTTGCCATCCGTTTCCCCGAAATAGTCTATGGGCCGTACTGCTGCCGGTGTAAGGGGTATCAGGCTCAGTGATGCCAGGATAATGAGGTTATTGGTATGGTCTGTACAGACAATAAGGAGGTAACCATCCTCGTTGTTTCTGAAAAGGTTTTGGAAAACGTTCCGACCTGGACGATTACCGGGTGACCAACCGGGAATTGGAAAGGAGCGTAAAGCTATCAAAATTACTGGCTCAGGGCTTTAATTGCCATAAAAAGTTATTGATGATCAAGTCTTATGATTGTACTTCAGCTAAATCTGACTAACGATCCGTACTGCTGTTTCCGGAACTTCGGGTTACCGGCAGAGCAACTCAGGGAGTGAAGCTGATAAACCTGAGAAAAGCAGATTCAATTGCTGCAGTAACTATTGGTACCGGGAAGGCGATGACGAGGAGGAGGAACAGTCAGGGAACCCTGGAACGCGAGATGGCTGAGGGTGCCGAAGGATCTGAGGCTGCTGAATAAGCAGGGGAGAGGCAATAAATAAATAGCCCAATGACTTACATAAATCCGGCCATAATTCTTAATTTTGGCCGGATTTTTGAATGACGAAACAAGTATTTACCAATCGTACATTTTTATGAAACGGATTGCATTTTTCACTCATTACCTGCTTCTTCGTGCTGTTAACGGCTCAGGGACGAGCCACCACCATCAACAACCGTCTCCTTTAACTTTGAGCAGTTTCAGAAAAAAGTTACTAAGAGCGATGCTGACCTTCAGGATCCCAAAATCAATAGCTCTAAAACATGGTTCAGCCGCGGAGAGCTCATGCAGACTGTGTATGATTGAATGGTGTTCATTGCCATTGGTCGGATAGGTTTCTTGCCAAGAGTATGTTTGGTGAGCCCAAATCAATTGAAACTGCTGAGCTCGAACGGAACCAAGCAGGAAAAGCCATAGCTATATGACGGCTACGATCTCATCTTCGAAAACAACGAAACTGGCCAATTGGAATCAGACAAGATATATTGTAGAACGCCCTCTCTTGACAAGGCATACGAGGCTTTTCTGAAATGCAGGAGTGGATACAGAAGGGAAAATGGCCAAGAAACTGCTGGAGAAATTTACAGAACTGGCAGAACAGTACCAGAAGGAAGGGATTTCAGAGTACTACGAAGGTTCACGGAGCTGATGAAACCAGGATGAAACCCTTAGTCACAAATTCTACGTAGGGTGAACTTCAAAAATGCCGTTGAGGTTAATGCCTTACCCATGATCAACAAACGGATGCCGTCTATATGGTACTATGCCGGTTTCTGTGCCAACCGTTCAAAGTTACAGTTCTGCCATCAAATATCTTGAGATGGCCCGTGCATTGAAGCTTGAAGATGCCGCCATGTATCAGCTTCTGGAAGCTTACCTGTAACCGGCGATTCGGCCAAGGGACAAGTTGTTAAGGATGGTATTACTTCATTGAAAAGAAATGGAACCCTGGTAATCTTCCTGGTGGTGTACCTGAAAGGAGAATCAAGGCTTGCTGGATTACCTCCAAATTAGCCAAGAGCAGGATCCCAATAACAAGACCCTGTACTTTGTGGAAGGTACTCTTTATGATAAACTGAACAATTTTGACGGTGCCAAGGCAGCCTACCAGAAAGCCATGGATATGGATCCGGCATATTTTGAGCCTACATTTAACTTTGCTGCTTTGCATTACAACCGGAGCTGAAAATGATCGATGAAGCTGTTCTTGAGAAAGACAATAAGATTTATGAGCAGAAAGATCAACGCTGCCTATAAGGAACTGGAGAATGTAGTTCCCATGATGGAGAAAGCTGCAGAACTTGGACCAGGCAGTAGTCTGTTCTTGAAGCATTGAACATTATTACCGTCTGAAGATGACTGACAAGATGGAAGAGATCAAACAGCGTCTTGAAATTATAGAAAGGGCTGTTGGCTGGCCCAGGCACCAATAATAGAATAAAACAGGAGCAGCCTCCTGTTTTTTTATATATATTACTTAACATAATATTAATTATGAGACAATATTAAAATGCAAGTTGTCCTAAAGAATGGTAAATGAACGCCACAAAGACCCAAAGGCTCAAGGTGCACCAAGGCCGCAGTCCATACATCGCCCAGAGCCTTTGAGTCTTTGAGTCTTCGAGGCATTCCTGGCTAAAGGTAAAAGGTTAAAAAGAAAGTTATTGGGTACTGGCCGTTGGCTGTGAACTAAAAAGTTAAAGGGTTATTTGCAACAGCAATTGGAAATTTGCCATTGGCTGTCGGCCGTTAGCTAAAGCTAACGGTTAAAACAAGCAGCCAATAGCAAACTATTAACATTCAACTAATATTGAACCCGGAACATTGAACCCGGAATATTTTTTGGTTTCTTTACACAAAATATTTTCACATGATTGATTTCACCAGCGCCCGTATTTCTCATATTCATTCATCAGCTTGGCAGCAAGTCGCTGGAT
Organism: Bacteroidales bacterium; assembly: GCA_046329925.1. Taxonomy (GTDB): domain Bacteria; phylum Bacteroidota; class Bacteroidia; order Bacteroidales; family JAAYUG01; genus JAXLTS01. The sequence continues at coordinate 51,634 of JAXLTS010000003.1, read as the reverse complement.
GAGCCTTGCCAGTATTCCGGTTCAGAACCGGATCTTTCGGAAAATGAAAGAACACAGACAAGGTCTGTTATCCTATCTTCATCCTTTAATCAGCCGGAGTACTACAGTTTTTCGAAAAAGATGCTGCCGGTGGCAACGAAAATGGAAATATCAAGGAGTTACAGAACTTTTTCGGAGGCAGCCTCTCTCCGTATCGTGGAAATGGCGTAGCTTTTGAATTGTCCGTGCAATCTGCTGTAAAACCAAGGAGGGTATTTCCTGGTGGCCATGCTCGATGACCTGATCCTGGATGGGGAAAAATTAGGTGGTATCGGCATATATAAAATGGAACAACTTTCATCTTTTCTCTGCCGCCATCAGAGGGAAAAAGGCAAGCATTAGCTGAGTTACGGATTTCCTGCCGAAAGGCCCGATAAGGCATGCCTGGTACTGAATACAATGCAGGGAGAATGGCTATCTAAAATCTTGTTGTGGGAAAAGGCGGCAAGGCCGACGGGTCCTCTTACTGGCGTGACAATGAAGCTTTCTGGTGATCCTTTGAGTGCCTTTCATCATACCAGAATTTTCTTACCCTGGCCGGTCGCTTCGTGAGCGATGTGCTACCCGAGGAGTTTGAGGTTACCAGAACCGACTAATGAATTGATTACCTCAACCGGTCTATCGAGTATTTCAAGTCGAATGGAAACGGTCAACGAGGAGGAGTTTAAACAGGATGTCTTCAATAGTCCGGAGGTCATCCGTTCCTTTGAGGGTATAAAAAAACCTACGAGGATGCCTCCGATTTCAATCTCTCCTCCGAGTTTGAGATTTCCTCACCAGCTGTAAAGAAGCAATCGCGCGTGTTTAAAGAGTAGCTCAAACTCGACCGGAACTTCCATATATACGTGCATGGGAACCGCGAGCCCATAGAGAAAGGCGTTGAAGCCGACGGGAGAAGTTTATAAGATTTATTATTCGGAGGAGGGAGAACTGAAAAGAGAGATTTGGGTGCGATTTGCGATTTGCGGTTACGTTGGCGTTTGGCGATTGGCGATTGGCGAGACGGGAATTGAAGAGCCTGGAAAAATCATTATATAAATTCCGAAAGTTCGAGCCAGCGATGTGATTTGGCATCAAGAAGCCGGGTGATTTCTTCTATTCGTGAGGTGGCAGCGCTGATCTTTTCGAAGTCCGATCCCAACTGATGTAGTGAATCAACCAAGCCAGCTTTCTCCTGCTCCAGTTGGGGTATTTCCTTATCGAGGGTTTCGAATTCAAGTTTTTCCCGGTAGGTAAGTTTTCTTTTCCCTGCAGCAGGTTGTATGCGTGTATTAGCAGCCGGTTGCGGGTCTCCGGCCATTTCCTTTTCCCCGGCTTCTGATTCCTGCAGGTCCAGAAACTCGCGGTATTCGGTATAGGTACCGGTAAAGCCGGAGATCTGGCCATTGCCCTGCATGATGAACAACTGATCCACCAGCTTGTCCATAAAATACCTGTCGTGCGAGACGATGAGCAGGCAACCCCCGAATTCGCTCAGGAATTCCTCCAGTCGGTTCATGGTGAACAGATCCAGGTCGTTGGTGGGTTCATCGAGGATCAGGAAGTTGGGATTCTGCATGAGCACCATCAGCAAATGCAGGCGTCTCCTCTCGCCACCACTGAGTTTTGACACGAAGGTATACTGCTGTTCGGGAGTAAACATGAAATAAAGCAGAAGCTGCGAGGCAGAGAGTGTTTTCCCATTCCCCAGTTCGATGAATTCGGCAACATCCTTCAATACCTCAATAACCCGCTTGTCATCTGCCAGCCTGATTCCTTCCTGTTTGTAGTATCCGTACCGGATGGTCTCCCCCACCGAGATTGTTCCCTTGTCGGCAGGTTCGGCCAGGGTGAAGAGGTTGAGCAGGGTTGTTTTCCCCACTCCATTAGGCCCGATAATCCCAATTCGTTCACCACGGCTGAAGGTATAACTGAAATCATCGAGTATCCGTACCTGTCCGAATGCCTTGGAAATGCCTTTCACTTCGAGGATCTGGCTGCCCAGGCGGGCCATTCCCATCTCGAGTTTCATTTCGCGCATCACGGGCCTGCGGCTGGCTTTTTCTTTGAGTTCGTAAAAAGCATCTATCCTCGATTTGGCTTTGGTGGACCGGGCCTTAGGCATACGGCGCATCCAGTCGAGTTCTTTCCTGAGCAGATTGCGCGCTTTTTCTGTTTCAGCCTGGATTGTTTCGTCCAGCAAGCTTCTTTTTTCCAGGAAATAACTATAGTTTCCTTTCCATTCAAAGAGCTTGCCTTCATTCAGTTCAAGAATCCCGGTACAGACCCGGTCGAGAAAATACCGGTCGTGTGTTACCATCAGGAGGCTTACCGAGGTACCAGAGAGGTATTTCTCCAGCCATTCGGTCATGGCAATGTCGAGGTGGTTGGTAGGTTCGTCGAGCAGGAGCAGGTCGGGTGAGAGACCCAGGCAGGTTGCCATTGCCAGCCGTTTACGTTGTCCTCCCGAGAGGCTGCTGATGAGCCTGTTGCCCTGAGGGACTTCAAATACCGATAGCAACTGTACAATTCTGCGGTCAAAATCCCAGGCATTCAGTTCCTCCAGTTCGTGTGCCAGGTTCGCAATTCTCTCAGATACAGCTGGAGAGATAGTTTCGTGGCTCATTGCCATCAGTTCCTCATATTCCCGGATTTTCGAATGGATCCCTGCATTAACCCGGGCGATGGTACCCTCCACAGTTTCATCGGGCGGAAATACCGGGTCCTGTTCCAGGTATCCAATCCGAAGGTCCTGGCTTACAACAACCCGTCCCTGGACGGGAGCATCGATTCCGGCCAATATCCTCAGCAGGGATGATTTCCCGGTACCATTGGGCGCCACCAGGGCGAGCTTCTCCCCTTTTTCAACGGCAAATTTCAGTCCTGAGAACAGCACCTTTTCACCAAAACTGCATTCCAGGCCTTCAACAGAGAGCAAAACCATACTTCAGGGGAAAAAATTGAAATGAAAGCGCAAAGATGCTAAATTTCGTTGATTACAGGGCCCAAGCCGGCAATTTCCGCCTTTGTTTCAGGCAGGACTTCCACCTCCCCCGTGGAATTATTTTGGCAAATTCATTGAAAGGTGGAGAATATCCATATATTTGCCTGCAATTTAGTACAGTCCAAACAGTTTTCTGATCCGTGGCAATTCACCTTGGTTTTCTGTCTGGGCTGGCTAATAAACGATTATCCATCTAATTTACATTCACCATGACAATTTATGTCGGAAATTTAAGCCACCAGGCTAAGGATCACGAATTGGTTGACCTTTTCACGAATTACGGAGAAGTTCGCTCGGTAAACATTATCAAAGACAAAATGACTGGTCGTTCCAGGGGTTTTGCTTTTGTTGAAATGGCCGATGACAATGCCGCTCACGAAGCTATCGAAGCGCTGCATGACACCGAATTTCTTTCCAGGACCATCACCGTTAACGAGGCTCGTCCCCGTACCAACGATCGTCCGCGCGGAAATTTCAACCGTGACCGACGCGACGGAGAAGGATATGGCCGGAACAGATACTAGGAAACTCTCTCTATACCTGTAAGCGAAGAACTTCAGGGTGCCCGATAAGGCACCCTTTTTTTTTGCCGGGTAATGACCTGTCATACTTGTGAATTTGAAGGAAGATATTGTTCTCATTTCCGGGATAGTTACAAAATCGTATTTTTGAGTACTCTAAAAAATTTTCTATGAAACATTTCCGACCCCTGTTTATCGCGGGAATCCTTCTGCCACTTGCCATACAGGCGCAATTCCCGGGCTTCACGTATCATAAACTAGGCGAAACCAAAGAGTTGGCCGGGCAGACCTCGCTGGCCGATGTGGACAAGGATGGAGATCAGGACTGGCTTATAGGGACATCCGACACCGTGTGGTGGTTCGAGTACCAGCAGGCAGATCTATGGATTAAACACTTTATAGGAATCACACCAGGTGCTGAAACCGGCGGAATAGCCATTGACGTCGATGGAGATGGATGGATTGACCAGGTAAGCGGATCCACCTGGTACAGAAACCCCGGGGACAAAGAAAAGGCATGGACAAGGTACCCGAACAAAGCTATCATAGCGCAGGAATGCATTTCCGGAGACATTAACAAGGATGGGAAGATGGATATAGTTATGATGAGTGATGAAGCCGGATTGTTCTGGTATAATTTTTCAGGAAACCCGATGAAGAACTGGAAGGGAACCGAAATCGGAGAAGGCGTTCGAAGTGGTATCGGTCCGATGGGCATCGGAGACCTTGACAATGACGGAGACCTGGACATCGTGCGGACCAATGCATGGTTTGAAAACCAGGATAATGGCAGCAACTGGGTTGAACGTAAGAACCTGAAGCTGGCACACCTCGACCCGAAGTTTCCCAATTGCAGCAAATCCTGGGTTGCCGATATCGACGGTGACAAGAAGCCGGATATTATCCAGGCAGAGTCATTCTACCCCGACTGCAAAGTGGTTTATGAGGTGCGGATGGATCAGAAAGCCCTAAACTGGTTTCTGAAAACGATCGACCCCTCCACCCTGCAAGACATCCAATCTCTTGCTGTTGCTGACTTTGACGGGGACGGTGACCTGGACGTCTTTGTCGGAGGCAGTTCTAAAACAAAAGACTTTCATAAACGCTGTTTCATTTATGAAAATACCGATGGAAAGGCCGGCCAATGGACCAAGCACGAGATCCTCACGGATGTGGACTGTCATGATGCCAAGGCAGCTGATGTAGATGGTGACGGGGATGTGGACATTGTAGGTAAGCCATGGAACGGAACACAAAGTTTCTTTTTGGAGAATAAATTGAAGTGAGAGATGAGGTGAGAGGTGAGGGGTGAGTGGTAAGTGGTAAGTGGTGAAAGGTGGAAGGTGAAGGGTGAAAGGTGGGGTGTGGGAGTTGAGAGTGGCAGTGGCAGTGGCAGTTGGGAGTTGAGAGTGGTGAGTGGTAAGTGGTGTATGGTGAAGGGTATAAGGCAAAAGGTGGAAGGTAAAGAGTGAGCAAAATAGTATTAGGTAAGTGGTGGGTGGTGGAAGGTGAAGGGTGGAAGGTGAAGGGTGAGTGGTGGCGGTTAATGGTAAGTGGTGTAGGGTAAAAGGTGGAAGGTGGAAGGTAAAAGGTGGAAGGTGAAGGATGGAATGTGAAGGGTGAGTGGTAAGTGGTAAGTGGTTAATGGTAAGTGGTGTAGGGTAAAAGGTGGAAGGTTTGGGGTTTTGGTGGAGTGTTTTTGGGCTGGGGGCAGGGGGAAAAACTAAGCCTGAAGTCAGTTAAAATATCTTAAGGATGAAATTTAATAGACCAATTTAAATATCTGGATAATCAATAATGAATCAGGCTGAAGAAATCATTTTGTGGGGGCAGCAGGCCCTGGAGGAGATTAGCAACTATTATACAGGGAGTTGAGCACTTTCCGGTAAAATCACAGGTAAAGCTCAAAAGAGATCAAGTCCAGGATTCTCGGGCAGGCCCCGGTGGAAAGTGAAAGCATAGAGGAGATGCTGAAAGATAGGAAATCATTCTGCCGGGGATATCGCACTGGCAGAGTCCGAATTTCTTTCGCCTATTTTCCAGCCAACAACAGTATTCCATCGGTTATAGCCGAGATGCTTACAGCAGCACTCGGTGCGCAGTGCATGAAATGGGAAACATCTCCTGCCGCGGCCGAGCTGGAGGAGAAGATGATGGAATGGCTTCGGAAACTCACCGGGCTTCCTGAGGGTTGGGATGGAGTTATACAGGACAGTGCCAGTTCATCCACCCTTGCGGCCATTTTATCGGCCCGTGAAAAGTACAGCAACTACAGCATCAATGAGCATGGTTTCCGAAATGAGAATTTTCGGGTTTATTGTTCCTCGGAGGCCCATTCTTCGGTTGAAAAAGCAGTAAAGATAGCGGGTCTGGGTCGGAATAACTCCGGTAAAAGTGGCTGTAGACGACACATACCGGATGATCCCCAGTGTGCTTGATGAATGCATCAAAAAGGATCTGAAGGCGGATTCAGGCCCATGTGTTGTTGCTGCCTTAGGCACCACCGGGTCAACCGCTATCGACCCGCTGGCGGAGATTGCTGCAATATGCCGGCAACATGATCTGTGGTTGCATGTTGATGCGGCTTTTGCAGGTTCTGCGCTGCTTCTGCCTGAATACCGCTGGATGATAAAAGGCATTGAAGGAGCTGACAGTTTTGTATTTAACCCGCATAAATGGCTATTTACCAATTTTGACTGCTCAGCCTATTTTATCCGCGACAGGCATGCCCTTACCCGCACCTTCGAGATCCTGCCCGAATATCTGCGTACGGCCACCCAGGGACAGGTAAACGACTACTGCGACTGTGTGCAGTTGTCGCAGAAGGTTCCGGGCCCTGAAGCTCTGGTTTGTTTTGCGGTATTATGGTGTATCGGGATTACAGGCCAGATTGCGGGAACATATTTCACTGGCAAGCTGGCTGGAGGAGCAGATCAGCAGGGAACCCGGTTTTGAGCCTTGCTCCCCGCACACTGGATCTGCTGTGTTTCCGGTACAGACCTAAACAATTACTTAAGGAAGATGAAATTAATACATTGAATAATAATTTATTGAATAAATTAAATAAAAGTAAAGAAATCACACATCTTCCACACAAAGTTTTGTCAAAAGTTTACTCTCCGGATGCTTATCGGGCAGACGAATGTGGAGAGAAGGCATGTGGAGGCAGCATGGGAGTTGATTAAGGAAACGGCAAAAGGGGTTGTTTAAGGGGGACCAGTGCAGTATAGCAGTAGCAGTGAAAGTAGCAGTGGCAGTAGCAGTAGAGAGTAATGAGTGGTGAGTGGTGAGCGATGGGGTAAGTGGTAAATGTAAGGTAAAAGGTGTAAGTGAAAAAGGTGTAAGGTAAAAGGTAAAAGGTGAAAGGTGAAAGGTGAAAGGTATCAGTCAATAAAACGATAGATATAATCCCTGAGAAAATAATATCCTAAAAGAAATCACCCCTGATTTTAAAGATATTTACCCCACTTTTTTCTCCCATCCTTTTTCATTCATGAATTCAATCATTTTATCGAAGGCATTAGGCAATGCAGGTCCTTCCAGATGGTATAAGCGTGTTTTTTTCCAGTCTGATTTAAAGTAAGTTGCCTGTGTAACTTTATAACTCTGAAAGGCAGAAGTCATAGTTGGGGGACCCACTTTATTGTCTGGGGTCCTACACCTGTATAAGCAGGTGGCCGGACGGTAAATGATTGCTGGCCCATCATCATCGGTGCACCTCCCCCACCGGTGGTTTCAATAAAAGTCCCGATCATCAGTTCGAGCTCATTTTTTCTGCTGTAAACATCCACACCCAATCGACCGGAACCCAGATTTCTATAAAACCCATTCATTTTCTCAACTTCCTTGCGTCTGAAATCTCCGCCAATTAATGCAGGAAAAACATTAGATTCACCTTCCTTTATCACCGGGGAATTCATGAAACTCACCTCAACTCCTTTAAATCCGAGGTATTCTTTGATAATACTATCCGTCTCCGAATTAATTCCCCGAAGAACAAACTGTCCATTACATCCATAGAACTGGTACAGCACTTTATCCAGATAGAAAGAATTTGTTTTTGCAGGATTTGCAAATTGTCCACAAGTAATGACGGGATGGCTGAATTCCTTTATTTTCCATTCAAATCCTGAAAGATTGATGGACAGCAAAATCGTTTTATTAGGTTTGGAATCGAATGTAAGAACGAGATTCTGTCATCGACATATAACTTATTAAAAAAGGGAAACCATGTTAATACCATGAGGCTGGTCGTAAGTAATAAACTCAAAATTATGGGCTGGATTGCCCTTTAGGTCAAGGCGTCGGACAGGTATTGCTCCCCGCTGTCAAACCTGAAATCGAAGAAGTTGATGTCTTTGACAGTATAGTCCACCGGGTTAGTGAACGAATATATTCTCAAAATGTTTGTCTGCTTAATTACGGTAAGCATGATAAAGTTATCCCCATGATTGAACGACTCTATAAACGCCTCATTTTTCAGGTCAAGATCTATGTTTTTTACGAGTAACGAAGCCCCATCAGCAGGAAAGACAATGCTTCCAAGCTTTCTTCTTTTATTATCACTGAAAAAAAGTATTTCATTGGTTGGAGTATGTCTCCCGCCCAATATCAAGTCATATGGGCCATCTGGTAATCTCCAGGTATAGATAGTCTGTTGGTTCAACTCAAGATCAAAACTCAACCTACTGATTGAATTCGGATCGGTGAGGTACAGGGATACGTTGTTTCCATTAATTACCGGGTAAGCCTCCCTTTTTTCGGTAAAAAATTTTTCAAGGTTAACTTTCTGTTTAGTAACCAGCTCCTGCGAAAATAATCCGGATGAAAGAAGGATCAATATAAGGGTCGGGAATTTTTCGAACATGTTTTTATTTTAAAATATAAAAAAACAACTCCGTACTCCTTACGCTCATGAGAACGCTTCGCTTAGTTATTCGCTACCCACCAGGCAGGCGCACAACCTGCTCATGAGAACGAGGCTGCAGCAGCAAAAATCAACAAATAACATTTAGGAAAAACTGTCATTTAAGGAAAATGGTCGTACAGCTCTAGTTATTCGCTACGACGATGCAGGCACACAACCCGCTCATGAGAAACGAGGAAGGCAGCAGCAAAAATCAACAAACAACCTTTAGGAAAACTGTCAAGCAAGGAAAATGGTCGTGCAGCCCTTGTGCGCGAACCCGCGACGTTTCCATTGGAACGCGCGGGGTCGCGGGTTCGAGTTGAGAGTTCTGAAAAAAGAAAATTCGGCGATCTACCGGACCTTTTGAGCGGGAAACGGGACTCGAACTCGCGACCCTCAGCTTGGGAAGCTAATGCTCTACCAACTGAGCTATTCCCGCATTTTTTGAACCACAGGGGTTGTTGGTATCGATGAGCCTCTCAGGGGATTTGAACCCCCGACCTGCGGTTTACGAAACCGCCGCTCTAACCAGCTGAGCTAAAGAGGCAGGAGCAAACGGGTGGACAAAAGTATAAAAAAAAATGAAATTCCAAGGTTGAACTGGTGCAGCCTCTATGTACTTTCCATTTAAAGCCTTGGTTTCATCGTTATTTCAGGGCATCCAATGCATTCAAACGCTGAAGGAGGGTTGGGTGTGAATAATGGAAGAATACATAAAGGGGGTGTGGATTCAGGTTGGAAAAGTTTTTTGCTGAAAGTTTTTTCAGGGCAGATACGAGCATTTCCGGTGCATAATGGGTCCCTGCGAACCGGTCTGCTGCATATTCATTTTTCCGGGAATACCAGTTACCAGCCAGTCCAAGTAACAAGGAAACAGGCTCATACAGGATACCAAAGGTGATGAGTGCCAGGTGGAATGAGGGCGTTTCACTACCCAGGGCCCGCGACAAGGCGGGATTGTTTACAAGCAGGGACAGCAGGAAGAGGGTCAATCCGGTTTCCAGAATGGAAATGATTAATCCGGTAATGGTGTGCTTCAGTTTATAGTGCCCAATCTCATGGGCAAGCACTGCAACTATTTCACCGGTTGTCATCTGTTCTATGAGGGTATCGTACAAAACAATTCTCTTTTTTGCTCCAAATCCCGTGAAATATGCATTTGATTTACTGGAGCGCCGCGAACCATCGATTACAAAAATATCCTTGAGGGCGAAGCCTGTCTTCCGACTGAGATCAGTTATCGCGTTCCTCAGTTCTCCATCCGGAAGTGGGGTTTGTTTGTTAAAGAGGGGAACGATCAGGTTGGAGTAAAAATAGGTGAGGAAGAGTGTAAACAGGGAAATCAGTATCCAGGTCCAGATCCAGAAAGCCGTTCCTGTATGCAGGTATAACCATACCACTGCAGCCAGGATGGGGGCACCCAGCAAGACTGCCAGGAACCAGGATTTCAGTTTATCGGTGATAAAGGTGGGCAGTGTTGTTTTATTGAATTCATATTTCTGCTCGATGACGAAGGTGTCGTAAAGGCTGAAAGGGGTGGTGAGCAAATCGGAAGCCAGGAGCAGGATTCCAAAAAACAGGAGGGTAAGGATTACAGGATCTTCACTAATACCGCGGCACCAGGCATCGACCAGGGCAAAGCCCTGAAAAAGAATCATACCAAGTATCAACAGAAAACTGAAGGAGGAAGTCAGCCAGCCGAAGCGGTCATTTTCACGGTGGTAGAGCTGGGATTGACGGTATTTTTCCGGTTCATATACATCCTCCAGACCTTTGGGGGGCTCGGGAGACCAGTTTCTGGCGTTCAGCCATTCCAGGAAGCGATCGAGCAGAAAATTCAGGATGATGATTGCCAGCAGAATGAAAAAGAAAGTCGTATGCATCACAGGGAAATATTTCGGTTTTTCAGGGACCGTAAAAGTAAGAGATTCTCCCATTCCTGAACAGAAAGAAAGAAGCTATGGAATTAAGCATTAAAGCCGTGAAAATAACTTGATAATGTCTAAAATGATATTAGTTTTGTGTCCTATAACATATTTTATTACCACCTCCAAAAATCTCATTTGTGGCTAACTATTTGGAAGATAAGACATTCAGGATTTCCAATAAAAAAGTGATTTTGGATATCCGGGGCAGGTTATGCGAGACGCCGGAAGAACTACTTCGCAGTAAATTGTTCGAAGCCGTTATCAACAAGGCCATTGAGGAGTTGATGAGAAAAAGCTCACCCCTCCTTTCCATTTTTGACGGGAATCCGATCAACTATAAAAGCATAGGAAATTTAACCGAAACCCTGGTTTATTTATGTAAAGTGCCCATTCAGCTTTTGCATGGTAAGGTGCCAGAATCACAGGCATTTGTACAAAGTCCGGAAAACCTGAATGATTTTGTGGAATACCTGTATAATTTCTGGCGGACTTATGACCGGTTCATCATCCTTAATTCGGAGGGTGATATGCTGGATAAGAGGCCATACCGGTCCTTTAATGAGAGCATAGAGAACCTTACGCATCTGGTGCGCAAGACCTACCGGGAAATTCAGAAAAATATTTCAGGTTCAAATCCGCGGGTATACCGGCAGGTTGCTGCGGGAGCAGAGGTTGCAGCCATTGCCCTGCCACTCAATATTCCGCTGCCGGCAGGGGAATATTCCAAATTGAAGGATGTGCCCGTAATACGGCAGATACTGCTGAATCCCCCGTTGATCCTTAATCCGCCCCGAAACAAACGTGGCGGAAAATTCGACAAAATAGCCAGAAATCCGTTGGAGATCATTCATCTCAATAAGGACGAATTCATTTGTTACCCGGCCAAGGTAGGTCCGCTTATCATCCTGATATATTTCCATCATAACTTCCTGGATCTGGGAATGGCCTGTTGTAATCTGTTTGAGATTGCCGATGATGAGGATCTGACCAGGACTCCTGATGCTGCCTTTGTTTATGGCTGCAATGAAGATCTCACCAGCCTGAGTAAGTACAATACCGTGTTTTTTGAGGATCAGGTGAACAAATTTTTCATGGGAGCCTGCCCAAACACCGATGAATACGGGTACTTTGGTTACCTGAAGAAGATGGTACTTACCCTGCACAATGCCTACATGATCAGAGCCGGAAAAATGCCTTTCCATGGTGCATTGGTAACGGTATCGCTGAAAGATATAAGGAAGACGATTCTATTCATCGGAGATACCGGTGCGGGAAAATCGGAGTCACTGGAAGCATTCCGCATTATCGGGAAGGAAGAGCTCAAAGACATGACGATCATCGCAGATGATATGGGTTCACTGGAGATCAATGAGGATGGTGATATTCTTGGATACGGAACCGAGATCGGAGCTTTTCTCCGGCTCGATGACCTGCAGGACGGGTATGCCCTGGGACAGATAGACCGGGCCATAATTATGAGTCCTTCGCAGGTGAATGCACGGATCATTCTTCCTGTAACCACGCTGAAAAACCTGTTGAAAGGGACAAAAGTTGATTATATCTTCTATGCCAATAATTACGAACTGGTGGACGAAGACCATCCCATTATCTCCCGTTTTGAAAATCCTGAATCTGCCATCAGGACATTTGAGGCAGGTGCTGTGATGAGCAAGGGTACGACCACCTCAACGGGGATTGTACATTCTTACTTTGCCAATGTATTCGGACCTCCCTCCTACAAAGAAGAACACGATAAGATTGCAGCACGTTATTTCGATGCCTTTTTCAAGGCAGGCGTCTTTGTTGGCCAGTTCAGGACCCGTTTGGGTATCCAGGGATTTGAGCGGACAGGTCCGGAGGAGGCTGCAAGAGCACTGCTGGAAACAATAAAGCAGAAGTAGATGGAGAGTGGAGAGTGGTGAGTGGTAAGTGGTAAGTGGTGAGTGGTGAGTGGTAAGTGGTGAGTGGTAAGTGGTGAGTGGTGTAAGGTGTAAGGTGGGGTGTGGGAGTTGGGAGTTGGGAGTTGAGAGTGGAGAGTGGAGAGTGGTAAGTAGTAAGTAGTAAGTGGAGAGTGGAGAGTGGAGAGTGGAGAGTGGCTGAGGGTGTGATTGGAGGAGGAACGAAATTGATACAAAAATAAAAAAGGCTGCAACCGGGAGGGAGCAGCCTTTTTCACATAAATGAATTTCAGTTAGGTCTGCATGGCACCGCAAACATTGATAACCTGTCCGCTCACATAGGAAGACAGTTCGGAGCCGAGGAAGGTGCACACATTGGCAACATCTTCAGGAGTACCACCACGTTGCAGGGGTATTTTCTTCACCCATTCTGCCCGTACCTCCTCTGGCAGTTTGGCTGTCATTTCGGTAACGATGAACCCGGGAGCCACTGCATTGCAACGGATATTGCGGGAACCCAGTTCGCGAGCCACCGATTTGGTGAAGCCGATGATTCCGGCCTTGGAGGCTGAATAGTTGGCCTGACCGGCATTCCCGCCCACACCAACCACAGAGCTCATGTTGATTATTGAACCCGACTTGGTCTTCAGCATGCTTTTCAGGACGGCTTTTGTAAAGTTAAAAACCGATTTAAGGTTAACGTTTATTACGGCATCCCACTGTTCTTCTGACATGCGCATCAGAAGCGTATCCTTGGTAATCCCGGCATTGTTGACGAGGATATCAATTCTTCCGAAGTCCTCGATCACCTGGTTTACAACTTTATCCGAATCGGCAAAGTCAGAAGCATCGGAGGCATAGGCCTTGGCCTTGACACCCTTTTCACGAAGCAATGCTTCAACGGCCTTTGCATTATCGTCATAAAATAAATCTGTAAAGGCAATATTTGCGCCTTCTTCAGCATATTTCAACGCAATGGCTTTTCCGATGCCTCTCGCGGCCCCGGTTATCAGGGCAGTTTTTCCTTCGAGTAATTTCATGTGAATTTATTTTGGGTTTGGTTGATTAGAGGATTTAGGCTGTAGGGGTTTAGGCTGTAGGTGATTGGTTATTTTTTTAAAGCTTCGAGCATGGTTGCTCCGATGCGTGCGGGAGAATCGACCACATGAATTCCGCATTCGCGCATGATGGCCATTTTAGCGGCAGCAGTATCATCCTTTCCACCAATAATTGCACCGGCATGTCCCATCCTGCGGCCTTTCGGGGCGGTTTGTCCGGCGATAAATCCCACAACCGGTTTGGTGCCATGATCCTTGATCCAGCGGGCGGCATCCGATTCCATGCTTCCGCCAATTTCGCCGATCATTATGATTCCTTCGGTATCAGGGTCTTCCATGAGGAGTTTAACGGCTTCCAGAGTTGGTGTCCCGATGATGGGATCTCCGCCAATACCGATACAGGTGGATTGTCCGAGGCCTGCCTTGGTAATCTGGTCAACGGCTTCGTAAGTGAGGGTTCCGGAGCGGCTGATGATCCCGATGGTTCCCTTTTTGTGGATGAAGCCGGGCATGATGCCTATTTTGCCTCTCCCGGAGTAATAATTCCAGGGCAATTCGGACCGATGAGCCTGGATTTTTTACTTGCCAGGAAAGCCTTTACACGCACCATATCGGCGACGGGTATACCCTCGGTGATTGCAACGATAACACTTATTCCAGCCTCGGCTGCCTCCATTATTGCATCGGCAGCGAAGGACGGAGGGACAAAGATGACTGATACATTTGCCCGGGTGGCTTGTACTGCATCAGCCACGGTGTTAAAAACTAGTTTCCCAAGGTGTGAGGTTCCCCCTTTTCCAGGAGTGACTCCTCCCACCACGTTTGTTCCGTACTCGATCATCTGACCGGCATGGAAAGTTCCTTCACTGCCGGTGAAACCCTGCACAATCACGCGGGAGTCTTTATTTACCAGAACACTCATACGGAAATAATTTTGGTTTGCCCCAAAAATAGTTAAATCGGTGTTTTTACCCACTCTGAATGGATTATTTCAGCCGGGGAAAATTCGATTTTCAGGGAATTGTTGATAATAACTCACTATAAAACAATTGCTTATAAACAAAAAACCAGGGTATTAAAAGGCTTTATTCATAATTATCCGATGCATCAGTGCAGGAAGACCAGGGTTGCACCAAAGCCATATTCCTGGAAAGAAGCGTCCTGATAACGCAGATTTGAATAGTCGGTATCCAGTTTTTTCCTGATCTCGTATTTAAGGCGGCCATTCCCGATCCCGTGAATAAAGATGATCCGTTTCTGGCGTGCCTCAATGGCAGTATCGAGGGCGGTAGTGAATCGGGCCATCTGAATATTCAGAATTTCCTGAGGGTTCAGGCCGGTACTATTCTCCATGATTTCATGGATATGCAGGTCTACCTGCTGGGGATCATCCTCCTTTTCCTTTGGTTTGGACTTCTGTACAAGCTGCGTAGTCGATTTCTCATTTACCAGTTGCTTCAATTCGTCCAGGCTGATGAGGGTTTCCTTTTTTTCCTGATTGAGATCAACAAGTGTTTCGATGAATGCAGGATTCTCGAAGAAATCATTTTCGGAAAAAGCTTTTTGCTTGTAGAACGCCGTAAGATGAAGAGGAACATCCGTTACCACTGGCTCCCTGAAGGGATGCAGTCCCTCACGCAGAAAAATCAATTGCAGCTTTAGTGATTCCTTACTTATCCTGGTCTGGGACAGGATATCAATCCGGATTTTGGTCCCGGCCTCCATTTTCCCGTCTCCCAGGGGTAGCAACTGCCTGTTTGCGAGAGATGAAAGAGTGTAATAAACATCCCAGTCGGAATCGTTTATCAGGTACAGTTCAAAATCGGAAACCGATACAGCAAAGGGATTGGTAGGAACAACGGCCAGTAATATTTTCCCTGAGTCCTGGGGAGATTGATTGATTTTTTTTTCACTAACCGGTTTATCCGAAGGTTTTTGTTTTCTGGTCACCGTCGAGGGCAATTTAGCCTCTGGTGCAGGTTTTTCCTTCCTGTTTTCTTCACCGGGGAACATATCCCTTCCTGCAACCAGTTCATTTGGTTTAACAGGAATCTCGAAACCATCAGGAGTTTCGACGAATACTTTGTCACCCCTGATATACTTCACAATCCCCTCTCCCACGTCATTCAGGAAGCGTACCTTATCCCCTGGTTTAAAGCTATTCATGGTTTACCTTTCTAGAGGTGCAAAACTAATCTTTTTAGTGTAGTTTTGCTGTTTTCAAAACCGGGGGCCACCCTCCGAACTGAATTCTCTGGAAATATGCCTATAATTCCAAATACCGAGTCGAAAGAATTTGTATATGACCTGCCGGAAGACAGGATCGCGCAATATCCACTGGCAGACAGGTCTTCCTCCAGGTTACTTGTTTATAAGGATGGAAATATACAAGAGGGTGTTTTCAATCAAATAGGTGAGCATTTACCGTCCACTGCACTGCTTGTTTTCAATGAGACCAGGGTAATTCAGGCCAGGCTGAGGTTTAAAAAAGGAACCGGGGCTGTGATTGAAATATTCTGCCTGGAGCCGCATATTCCATCCGACTATGCCCTATCACTTGGTACCCAGGAGTTTTGCAGTTGGAAATGCCTGGTAGGAAACTCCAAGCGCTGGAAGTCGGGGATTCTTACAATGTCGCTCATTATCAGAAATATGCATATTAATTTACATGCTGAGCGATTGGAGAATGATGGGGAAAGTTCATTTATAAAATTTAGTTGGGATGAAGCGTCAGTTAGTTTTGCCGAGATACTTGAAACGGCAGGAGAAGTGCCACTCCCGCCTTACCTGAACAGACCAGCGGAGGAATCGGATAAAGGAAGGTATCAAACAGTTTATGCCCGTCAGGATGGTTCGGTAGCAGCACCCACTGCAGGATTGCATTTTACACAGGGGATTCTGGACAATCTCAGTGCCCGCGGTGTCCAATCTGCGAGGCTTTGTCTGCATGTCGGGGCCGGGACCTTTAAACCTGTTCAGGCCAGGTTAATCAGTGAACATGAGATGCACAATGAGCATTTTTTTGTATCCAGGGAACTGGTAGGCAAATTGCTTAAGCATCCCGGACCGATTGTGGCTGTGGGAACAACCAGTGTAAGGACACTGGAAAGTCTCTATCATCTGGGCCGGAAACTGCTAATGAGTCAGAAATCAATCGGGGATTTTCAGATCGATCAGTGGAGCGGAATGGAGGAGAGCAATTACAGCAGGAATGAATGTCTGCAGGCCATCCTGGACCAGATGGAAGCACGAGGTTCAGGAATCCTGGAGGCATCTACACAGATCATGATTGTGCCCGGCTACAGGTTCAGGATGACCGATATACTGATAACCAATTTCCACCAACCGGGAAGTACGCTGTTAATGCTTATTGCAGCCTTTACCGGTGAGGACTGGAAGAAGATTTATGCCTTTGCCCTGGATCATGGCTTCCGTTTTCTGAGTTATGGTGACAGTAACCTGTTATTTCGCACTGCTGATTAGAAGGGGGGGATCAGCTTCGCCGGGATTTCGTTTATGCTGTTGGGTTTCAAGGATAGCCTGAATTCCGGATTTACATCTTCCGCAGCCTGTGCCAGCAGCAGTATACCTGCTCACATCGGCTACTGAAGCCACATCATGATTTTCAATTGCTGCGATTATTTCCGAATCATACACGGACATGCACAGGCAGACCAGTTTTCCCTCAGGGCTTTCCATTCAATTCCTGCCTTTTTGAGAAAGGGATTCTGTATGCGATATAATAATTAAAACCGGCGTTAGTTTTCCGGTCTCCGCGGCCAAAGCCGGGGATAAGGTATGGAGTCATATTGGCTGTATGTCCGGACTTAAGCATTACCCGGCCTGCGATGGACCAGCCAATAAACAGGTTTTTCACAAGTTCGGCCTTTATTCCTGCTTTTACTTCGATCCAATGAGTCCAGAAAGATTGTTCGGGGACAGATATCCAGTTTGGCATCTGATTCCAATAGGATGCCGGGATAAGTATGTCGGAGGCAGAGTTCTGCATATGTGAAATACCGTACCTGAGACCAATGGTAATCACTTCGTTCCCTTTGAATTTAGGGTTTTGGAGAAAGTTTTTTTCGATCCCCAGGCGCAGATAATTCCCATGACTCTTATAACTGAAAGTGGAATCGGAATAGGATGCTGAAAGGAACCCGGGTTCCACCACCAGAAAGTAATTCTTTTTAAACTCAAGGTCAGCCTGGGCCTCAAGGCCTCGTCTTCCATCCAGAAAAAAAGAAGAAACAGGTGGAATCAGGTCCAGGCCGAGCCGCAAATATTTTGCTTCCTGTGACTGGACTGTGCATACTGCAAGGGAAAGCAGGCTAATAATAGATGCTGATATTCTCCGGACCATCAGGAACTACTAAGGGGTTTTCTATTACTGCAGAATCGGCTGAGACACCTGAAATAGCAATATTTTTAAGGTGATAGCGGGTAATGAATCCGCATTCCACCGAAAGCAAATAAACTTCACGGGAATACCTGACCAGAAGGGTATCGTTGCCTTTCTCCGTTACCATCACCAGGGTGATGCTGTCGGAAGTTGCATCGAGAGTAAGGCTGAGACCAGAAACCGTTGTATCCCTCATGAGATAACTATTTCCAATCCCATAAAGACTCAGGTTTTTGATAATGGTATCATGCGGTTTTGAAGTTCCAGGGGTAAGAAAGCTGATATTAAGCCCCACCACCCTGTTGGATTTGCAGGCATCATCGCCAATGCAGGAATACATTGCGAAAAGGAAGAGTACAAAACCAGCAACAACTGCCAGGGGGCGTAAAGTCTGAGTCATTCTCAAAAAGTCTTACAACCGGGCCAAAGATAAGGAAAATGTTCCCAGCAAAAGCAGGATGTATTTCATTATTGAACCAGCTTCCTCAACACGGAGGCAAAGCCACGAACGTCCTCTTCGGTGGTATCGAAGGAGCACATCCAGCGAACTTCAGAAGTTGGCTCATCCCAGGTATAAAAGAAATATTCCTCCCGGAGAGGGGTAATAACATCGGCCGGAACACGGGCAAATACGCCATTTGCCTGAACTTTCTGAGTAACAGTTACTCCTTTAACCGATCTTACCTCCTGCTCGAGCAGCCTGGCCATATTATTCGCATGTAAGGCATTCCGTTTCCAAAGGTCTCCTGAGAGGTAAGCATCGAACTGTGCCCCTATATACCGCATTTTTGAAGCCAGTTGCATGCCCTGTTTCCGCAAATATTTAAAATGGGTATCCAGTCCGGGTTTAAGAAAAACAATGGCCTCACCGTACATCAGGCCGTTTTTCGTCCCACCGAATGAAAGGATATCCACCCCTGTATCTGTGATCATCTCTTTAAAGCTGCATCCGAGAGAGACGGCGGCATTGGCAATTCTCGCCCCATCAACATGCAGGAGCAAGCCGGACCGGTGGGCAAAGTCCGCCAGGGCAGCCAGTTCGCTGCAGGTATAAACCGTTCCCATCTCGGTAGCCTGTGTAACAGAAATTACCTTAGGCTGAGCATGGTGTTCAAATCCGAAACCATGCATATGTCTGGAAACAAGATCAGGGGTAAGTTTTCCATCCGGGGTTGCCAGACTTAATAATTTGCAGCCGATGAAATGTTCCGGGGCTGCGCATTCATCCACATTGATATGAGCTGTTTCGGCACAAATAACAGCATTATAGGAGGCTGCTGTTGTTGATAATCCAAGCACATTGGCAGCAGTACCGGTGAAAACAAAATATACCGATGGATTATTGCCAAACAATTCTGCGAGTTTTTTCGCACCGGCAGTGGTATAAGCGTCATCGCCATAAGCAATGCAATGATCTTTATTGGCATTCTCGATGGCGGCGATAATCTCCGGATGGACCGGGGCGTTATTGTCGGAGGCAAATCCACGGGGGTGATTCATATGTGAAGATGTAAAGGTGTGAAGGACTATAGGGACAACTCATGCGCTGCCCCTAAGGTCCCGAAGGATATCACCCCGCCTTGTTACCCGAGGCTGATTGCGATAAGAATTGTTACAACCAGTGAAAGGATGGCGTACAATTCCGGAAAAGCTGCAAGGATAAGTGTTTTACCGAACACGTCATGGCCTGAACCGATGCCGGCAATGCCATTAGCGCAGATCCTGGCCTGATGGATTGCAGAAACAAGGCAAACCGCACCAGTGGCGATTGATCCACCCATAACGGCAGCCGCCTGAAACCAGGTTATTTCTGCATTCATAACGCCAGATACCATCTGGATCATGATAAAACCAATAAAGCCATACAATCCCTGTGAGCCAGGGAGTGCGCTCAGGGTAAGATAGCTTCCGAATGCATCAGGGTTCTTTTTCAAAGCACCCTCCGTTGCATTCCCAGTGATTGCAACGCCCCAGGCGCTGCCTATTCCTGAAAGTGCAACCATAAGACCAACGCCAAAATAGGCTAACAGAATGGGACCCATAATCCGAAAATATTAGAAGTGTTTAACATTTAGTTTTTAAATGGCTGAGACTTTTCTGCCCCTGCGTAATCCGGCATTTTTATAAATCGGCCAAAGGTCAACCTGAGCGGATGTACAAAAGAACCGATGGTGGACATGAATATAGAGCTTATTCAGCGGCCGGCGATGAGCACAACCAGTGCCAGTAACCAGCCTACATATGGAATATCAGCGCAAATTGAGCCAATATTGCTGGCTGGAAAAGAACTTCCCAGCATACATACTCACCAGCCATCCCAAGGGCGAAAAGACGCACATAGGACAAGAGGTCACCGATGACTCCAACAACCATGTTATAGGAATTCCAAAGGCCTGCACCCAGGTTCACAAAAGGGTTTTTACCGGGGAATTCAGGAAGAGAATCATAAACAGGCTTACTGCGAATACGATCCAGTAGCCGGTATTTTGCAAATGGAATCTGGTAGAGTCAGCCAAGAGGGCATTTACCAGTGATGATACCGGCCAACAAAATCCAACCCAATACCGGCACGGAAGCCCGCCATCCACTCCAACTTGGCTATATTTCTTGCTTTCAGGGCCATTCCGAATAACATTTGAATTCCTCCCAGTATAAAAGAGAGGATCATACTTTCCTGGATTGTTAGAAAATGAATGCCCTTCTGTTCCATGAATCCCTTCAGGAAGGGGATGTTCATGTCACCAATTGATGCGCCGAAAATCGTGCCACCCAGTATTCCGAAAATGATTCCACCCAGTGAAAGAAACATTCCCAGAAAAATCAATGGCCTGAAATCAGGATTTTTAACATACCGCAGGGCGATAAGCAGGATCGTAATATACAGCAGGCTATAACCGAAGTCCCCGAAGCAGAAACCGAAAAAGAGCATGTAAAAAGGTGCAAAATACGGAGTAAGGTCCAGTTCCCAGTACGATGGCAACATATAGATCTTCGCAATGGGTTCAAAGAGCTTGGAGAAACGATTGTTCCGGAGGATAACGGGGACTTTATCACCGGGTTTCGGGTCGCTTTTAAAATAGACTATTCCTGCCTGATCGAGGTATTTATCGAGTACAGGCTCCTCTTTCACAGGAATAAATCCATGCAGTACCATCAGTTTTTCACCTGCTTCACGACTAGTGTTAATGAGCACTGATTCGTAGTGGTTTTCTGCGTCAATTTTTCTGATGAAAGCCTGGATTACAGGCAAATCTTCAACAGCCATTTCCCCGATCCGGGTGGAAATCTCTGCCAGCCTGTCGTTATATTCCTGCATGGTCTGACGCATGGAGTCCAGGGAGGAAGCGGGCAACTGTACCGGGTCTGCATCAATGGATAGTGATCCATCTTCCCGGGCAACCAGGGCAAAATAGACTTGTGAATTCAATTCATTGATGATCTCAATACAATAATCCTCAGCCCATTCTTTTTTCATCCGGCTGGACGGACAGGTATAGAGATGTACATGAATATCAAAATGTCTTAGTTTCCTTATCTGTTCAGGGGAAAACTCACCCCAGGGTTCGAAATCGCGAATGGTTTTCCCAAGAGCAGCTGATTTTTGTTTAACCTGTTCTTCTTCGGCAACGAGGTTTTTATATTCATTAAGAATTTCCTTCAGATCGCGGTTAGAAGGATTCTCAGGTCTGCCATGTGTTTTTTTTGCCAGGGTCCTTGATATATCAATCAACTGGGCTTTAAGTCTCAGGTTTTCCTGGATCCGTTCGTTTGTATCAGTGCTGGTCTCCTCGATATCCAGGACCCCGATTTTCCGTATTTCATCCAGGAAGGTGAGGTATTCCCGGTGGTAAACCAGAAAAGAATATTTTTTCATCGGAGTTATCATGGCTGTACCTCCTGTTCCTGCTGGCGTTTCTTTACGATTTTCTGGGCGGATTTTGACAGGTTTTCCTCATCCTCCATAAATCGTTTTATTTTACGGATCGCATCCTCATACCCAGGAATCTGGACCTTTTCATACAGGTTAACCTTCTGAGTCGTTTTCTTCCGGGCGTAGTCGAGCAGGTCCATCTTAATGCGGAAGAATTCTTTTTCGATCCCTATCGTGGCAAGTTGTTTCACAATGGCAATCCCATCGAGGTACCAGAAGGGTTTCTCCACCAGGTTGAATGAGGAGGTTGAGAAGATAATCCTGTTTAGTACCGGTGTTTTAACCCCTGCAATTTTTTTAACGGATAGCTGAACATCTTCGATCTTAACGAGGGAAGCATCAAATTCATTCCAGAGCCGGGCCATATTGTCATATTCACGGATATGATCTTCCAGTTGAAGTTCAAGTTTGGTAACATGGTCTTTGGCCCTTTTAACTTCCATACGAAGGGCCGACTCCTTATTCTGCAGGGTGGGCAGGGCACGCTGGCGCACCTTGAGCTGTTTGCTCAATCCCTGGAGGGCTGTTTTATTATACTGAAATTTGATGGCCATGAATGCTCAGCTAAATAGTTCAGTCTTTAGGCCAGTATTTTTGTACAAATTCATTTTTGATACCCACTTCTGTCTGGCTGAAGTGTTTTTTAAACAGACTCCAGGCGATGGTGAGCATGGTGGTGGTATCCACGTTCACATCAATGGCAAGGAGGCTATTGGAATATTCTTTGGCAAAGCGAAGGGCGCGTTCATCATAGTCGGTGAGGTCGAAGCCGTTTTCGAGTTTGGTACGTGCATTGGCTGCGTCAGCGTAGAGCCGGATTGCAGCATTCATCACCTGTGGGTGGTCTTCGCGGGTTTGCTTCCCGATTACCAGCTGTTTCAGTCGTGAGAGGGAGCGGAATGGATCCACGATTACCTTTCCGATGTCGGTATCGCGGCGGAGGAAGAGCTGACCTTCGGTTATATACCCTGTATTATCAGGGATAGCATGGGTAATATCGCCCCCTGAAAGAGTTGTAACGGCAATAATTGTAATTGATCCGCCCTCAGGAAACTGCACGGCTTTTTCGTAGATTTTTGCCAGGTCGGAATAGAGTGAACCGGGCATACTGTCTTTTGAAGGTATCTGGTCCATGCGGTTTGAAACGATTGACAGGGCGTCGGCATAGAGCGTCATGTCAGTAAGGAGCACAAGAACTTTCTGCTTGCAGTCGTTAGCAAAATATTCGGCAGCAGTGAGTGCCATATCAGGAACCAGCAATCGTTCGACCGGCGGGTTTTCTGTGGTATTTACAAAGCTGATAATACGATCGAGGGCACCGGCATTTTCGAATACATTTTTAAAGAACAGGTAGTCATCATTCGATAGACCCATCCCTCCAAGGATGATTTTATCAGCTTTTGCGCGGAGGGCCACGAGTGCCATCACCTGGTTAAAAGGCTGATCGGGGTCAGCGAAGAAAGGAATTTTCTGACCGGTTACCAGGGAGTTGTTCAGGTCGATACCTGCAATACCAGTCGGGATCAGTTCGGAGGGCTGTTTTCTTCGAACGGGATTCACAGATGGTCCGCCGATCTGCCGTTCCTCTCCCAGGATATCAGCACCGCCATCGAGCGGGTTTCCGAATGCATCGAGAAAGCGTCCTGCCAGGTCGTCTCCCACTTTCAGTGTGGGCGGATGGCCCATGAATATCACTTCTGCATTTGTGGGAATTCCTTCAGTACCGCTGAAAACCTGAAGAGTAACATTCTCATCC
Source organism: Bacteroidales bacterium (assembly GCA_046329925.1). Taxonomy (GTDB): domain Bacteria; phylum Bacteroidota; class Bacteroidia; order Bacteroidales; family JAAYUG01; genus JAXLTS01. The sequence goes on along the minus strand of JAXLTS010000003.1, from coordinate 28,209 downwards.
ACGATTTTCACCACCTGGCCCAGACGGCCATGTATCAGGGCCAGTTCTAATAACCAACACCTGTAGCCCGCAAGGAGCAGGTTGCCTTCGGAAATCTGGTAACCCTAGATATATTCTTTGAAAGGCTTTCTTTCCATTATGCAACTTTTCTTCGTTGACAATTGCAACCAATTCTTCTTCATATTTTCTGAACTGTCCTGATTCAAATTCAGAATAGTTCATCTGTTTTAGGTTGTTAATGATCCTCTTAAAGTAACTGCCAACCTCATCAAAGGACTCAAAGCTAAGGTGTATGGTAGATAGACAGTACTTTTTTCAGCATATATTCCTGCCGTTTGAGGGGTGTGGAGGAATCAGTTTTGTCGAAGGCATCCTGTTGAAGAATAATGAAATCGATGATTTCGGATTTCCAGAAACGTTCGTGGTATTCAACCGGAACACCGTCGTCACCCAGAATATTGATCTGTTCAGATGCTTCTTTCCCGCGCAGGAGAATGTCTTTAGCCAGGATCACATTTTCGAGCCAATCCGGTGCGATGTGCCTGGCAAGGAACTCCTGTACCTCCTGGTACTCAATATATTTTGAATAGCTGTCGATGGGGTCTATAGCTGGGTAACGCTTTGATCGGCCCGTTGCTGGGAAAGAGCGTAGAAGCAGCGGGCGGCTTTTTTGTTGATTCGGTAACAGGTTCCTTGAGGTTACCACCTGCAGGGGATACTGTACCGATGAAGGTAATGGATCCGGTCTGGTCGTTATTCAGGATCACAAAGCCTGCCCGGCGTAGAAATTGGAAATAATTGCAGGCAGGTCCATGGGGAATGCATCCGGGCCGGGAGTTCCTCCATCCTGTTTGACATCTCACGGAGTGCCTGCCCAGCGGGAGGTAGAGTCGGCAAGAGAAGGATTTTGGGCGATCTGTTGAACGATAATATTCGGCCAGGGTCATGGCAGTATATACAGAGGCTTCACGGGCAGCCACCGGCATGTTGGAGGTATTGGCGATGATGGTGGTTCGTTCCATCAGGTGACGTCCGGTGCGAGGGTCGAGGAGTTCAGGAAATTCGGTAAACAGTTCAACCACCTCATTGGCACGTTCCCCGCAGGCTGCAACGATTACCATATCGGCCTCGGCCTGCTTGGAGAGAGCATGCTGAAGCACCGTTTTTCCACAACCAAAGGGGCCAGGTACGAATCCTGTTCCGCCTTCCACGATGGGGTTCAGCGTGTCGATAACCCTGACACCGGTCTCGAGCAGCCTGTATGGGCGGGGCTTTTCGCGGTAAGCCCTGATAGGGATTTTCACAGGCCATTTCTGGACCATAGTCACCTTATGATCATTTCCGTCTTTATCGGTGAGCACGGCAATTTGTTGTTCGATGGTATAATCGCCTTCCGCAGCCACTGATTTAACTGTATAGCTGCCTTCCATCTTAAAGGGCACCATGATCTTATGGGGCATCCAGTTTTCTTTTACCTCTCCAAGCCAGGAGCCTGCAGCAACTGTATCACCAGGTTTTGCAAGGGGGACAAAATGATAGATCCTTTTTTCATCCAGTGCGGGAGTATACTCACCTCTTTTAAGGAAAACCCCTGTCATGCGGTCCAGGTCATTTTGCAGCCCGTCGTAATTCCTTGAAAGGATACCAGGTCCCAGGGTAACTTCGAGCATATGTCCCCGGAATTCAACATCTGCACCCACTTTCAATCCGCGGGTACTTTCAAACACCTGCACGTATGCCTGGTCACCGAGGATTTTAATAACCTCCGCCATCAGGGGAACTCCATCCAGGTTGATGTAGCAGATCTCGTTCTGAGATACAGGTCCGTTAACCTTCACAATTACCAGGTTGGCAATAATGCCTTTGACCTTTCCAGTAGTTGACATATCGAATACTATTACTTTCTTCTTTTAAAATCTTCCGGGAACTCATATGAGTTTCCGAGTTTATTCAACAGGGTGCGGAAAAATTGCTCCCCGGTAGTTTTATCCAGCCTGGCCCAGCGAATCACCATTTCCAGCCTGAGCAAATAAGCCAGTACTGCATCAATATCGAAATAATGAAAATTGTTTTTGATGAAATGAATTCCCAGCGCAGGAGGTCGATTCTGCGTTCACGTTCCATCAGATCGGGATGTTCGCTTATCTGAACCAGGCGATCAACATAATCCAGTTCGGTGGAAAGGCCAAAGTCCCTTGCATTTCCACGGATCAAGGGGGAAACAATGCCCTCCTCTCCTATCATTTGTGGAGCGGGGTCCAGCTATGTTTCTGCAAAGTAATGCAGTGATAATGTTTTTAATATTTCTGTTGAAGATGAGCCATTCTTTGAGGAAGCCCGAGGCAGCAGCGATGTTTTCGTTGTAATACTCGGTGGTAAGGGCCAAGCCGGGATTTACGGAATTACTGCCTGATTCTTCCGAAAGCCAGTTGGTGATGAATTTTACCAGGTAAGGCTCCAAAACGGGTTTCTGCGGAAGAATAGATTTTATTCTGTTAACCTGTTCTGCAAAGCTGTCGGGGGTGTAGTTTCCAAGCGGATCAAAATTTTCCAGGCCTGAAACAAGGTAACCAACCAGGTTTGCATTGTCATATGGCAGGAAGAGCCTGTGTACACTCAGGTAATCGGAGGCAGACAGATGCTGCTTCAATTCCTCCCTGAAAGCAAGCAGGGTGGAAGTGACTTTCCCTTCGTCGAACTGCAATTCAGGCAGACCTGCGATCAGGTAGTGGTATTCCTGCCTGAGCATCATTTGCCAAAGAGATAATCCATGATCCTGGGACGGAGATATTCTCTTAAAAAAGGATTCAAACACCTCATCGGTGAAGCTGATCCTGTAGGAAACCATTGGCAGGGCTAATTTCGAAGCCCGATTTCAGTCGGGTGTCAAATTTCAGTTCCAGTCCTGACTTCATTGTTTTTTCGGCCCCTGAAAGGAAATATTCCTGCAGTTCTTTTTCACGGCCAGCAGGCAGAATAACAGTAAGGTCGACTGTACCGGAGGACCCTGCAGACCAGTTTTTAGCGATGGAAAGAATCAGTTCCTTCATGAAGGCAGGTTCGCTGGACAGGCCTCTCACGGAGGATTCCATCACCTTTGCATTAATGAGTTCCGCAACCTGTTGTTTGAGGGAATTCAATGCCTGGCGCATGGCGATGCGTAGTTCAGATTCGGCGTTGTCCCGAATTTCTTTTGCTTTACGGCTTGCTTCCGCCAATATCTTTTGTTCTTCCGCTTTTGCTTTTGCAATAATATCCTTCGCCTGGGCATGGGCCTGGCTGATAATCATTGAAGCTTCCTCATTGCCTTTCTCAAGACCTTCCCGGTAGATCTTTTCGGTCAATTCCTGTAGCTTGGTCTGCATATGGTTGAAATCTTTAAAATATGGGGGTCAAATATATGTGCAATTTGAATCAGGCCTTTTCGGGGCAGCTGATTTTTTTTATGATTTTAATCAATTCGAATGAACAATAAAGCACTGCATTGCTACAATAGTAGGGTTTTTATTTTGAAAGTCAAAATGAGGCTGAAAGGCCCTTTGGAAAGTCCGGCCCGGGGCCTGTAAGGAGGAAATTAAACGGGCAAAGGTGCGTATACCTGTCCATTGTGAGATATGGGGGGATGGAACTGCCTGAAATGCAAGGGAAGAAATCAGGATGGGCCGGGCAGGATTCCCTATTATCTGGAGGACAGTGCATTCCATTTTTATTTTGATTTTAACAAGATAGTTTATACATTTGCACTCCGTTTTTCAGAACATTCTGATTCAGTAGCTCAGCAGGTAGAGCACATCCCTTTTAAGGATGGGGTCCTGGGTTCGAATCCCAGCTGGATCACAAAGTATTTGCCGCGTTAGCGGCATTTTTTATTTTATTCAGCCGGGATCATGAGCGGACATGGAGGCCAGGATGCGGGAGTGAACTAATCCCAGCTGGATCACAAGATATTGCCGCGTAAGCGGCATTTTTTATTTAGTTCAGCCGGGATCATGAGCGGATATGGAGGCCAATGCAGGGGTGAACTAATCCCGGCAGAATCAACTGAAATTTCCTCTTAACCGACATATATAGCAAACCGGGATCGCATTGTTAACTAAAGGTTAAGACAGTCTTCGTGATTTCCTGAAATTTTAAGAATACCTTAAAGTCGGTTTAACCCGCAGGTAATATTCAGGCTATTTCTTTGCATCAAACCAAATAGCATGAATATGTCGCACAAACCAATTATTGTTTTAGCACTTGTACTTAGCTTTTCAGTACGGGTAAAAGCACAGGAAAGTGCAGCCGGAGACACCCTCTACCCTATCATTGAACAATTAAACCAGGATATTTCCTTATATAAGAAGCTCAAGGTATCGGGGTATATCCAGGCCCAGTATCAGTATGCAGATACAGCAGGAATATCAAGTTTTGCAGGCGGAAATTTCCCGGCCAACAGTAATCAGCGGTTTAATGTGCGGCGCGGGCGTGTTAAGTTTGCCTATGGTGGCCAAAGCAGCCAGTTTGTACTTCAACTTGACTTAACGGAAAAAGGACTTGCTGCCAAGGATGCCTATGGGATTGTAACCGATCCCTGGACCAGGGCATTCAGCCTCACAGGAGGGTTGTTCAACCGGCCATTCGGGCACGAGATCGTATATTCATCCAGTCAGCGGGAAAGTCCGGAGCGTTCAAGGATTTACCAGACCTTATTTCCGGGTGAGCGTGATGCCGGTATGATGCTTACATTTCAGCCTCCCAAAACATCATCGTACAACTGGTTTAAGCTGGAAGCCGGACTGTTCAACGGGACAGGCGTTGCTTCTGATTTTGATTCACAGAAAGATTTCATTGGTCACCTGAGTATCAACCGGACTAATAAAACAGAAGTATTCAAATACGGATTTGGTCTCTCCTACTACAAGGGTGGCTGGCGAAACGGTGACAACTTCCACTACTCAAACCTTGTTGATGCGGGATCGGGGATCATGGCATTTGCAAAGGATTCCACAAGCGAACCTGAGATCGTAAAAAGGGAGTACCTGGGGGCAGATCTTCAATTGAATTTTGAATCCCCGCTTGGGATGACAACTCTCCGGGGAGAGTACTTAACAGGAACCCAGCCGGGAACCCTCAGTTCCAATGTCAGTCCCGGGAGTCAGCCTGTCGAAAAAACAACTACTACTGCCAATCTTACCACGGGAAAGGTAAGCAGTACCACTCCGAATTCATCGGCAGTACTCAGGAAGTTTGCAGGTGCAGTTGTATACCTTACCCAGAATATCGGTGAAACCAAGCACCAGCTGGTGGCGAAGTACGATTTTTATGATCCCAATACGGCAGTTCAGGGCAAAGAAATTGATGTTACCGGCATTGGAGGAAGCTATGGAAAGCTAGGAAGTTCGGATGTGATGTACTCAACCATCGGGATTGGATATATCTACAAATTCGATTCGAATGTGAAGTTCTCCTTATACTATGACATGGTGAAAAACGAATCAACAAAACTTGCAGGTTATACCAACGATCTCAAGGACAATGTTTTCACATTTCGTGTTCAGTACAAATTCTGAGTATCAACTTCATAATTATTTAACTATCACTTAATGCCTGAGTTTTATTCAACAGGTAGTTTTGAAATAAAAAAGCTATGAAAAAAACAACATTATTCTTATTGGTATCTGTCCTCTCAATGAGTATTCTCAATGGACAGAAGATTTCCTTCAAGATCAAGGGCAGTGATACCTGCCTTCCCCTTCTGCAAAAGATGGCAGAGAATCAAATGAAGACAAACCCTAATTTCTCCATCAGTGTGATCGGTGGGGGTTCGGGAGTTGGTCTGGCAGCACTGCTTGGCGGGACCACGGATGTAGCCATGTCCTCGCGAAAAATGAAAATGGATGAGAAACTGAAAATGCAGGAGGCCGGCAAACCATTCAAGGAAGTGATATTTGCAAACGATGCTCTTTCGGTAATAGTTCACCCTGGTAATCCTGTAAGCCAGCTCACCCGTGAGCAGATTGAACAGATCTATACAGGAAAGATAACCAACTGGAAACAGGTGGGTGGTAAGGATCTTACTATTGTTGTTTATTCTAGGGAATCGAGCTCCGGAACTTTTGAATTTTTCAAGGAACATGTTTTACAGAAAAAAAACTTTGCTCCCGGTGTATTACTTATGCCAGCCACGGGGGCGATCGTTCAATCGGTAAAGCAGACTGAAGGAGCCATAGGCTATATAGGACTTGCCTACCTGGAAAAGGGTGTTAAGTCAATCAAAGTTTCCTATGACAAGGGGAAAACATATGTAGCTCCTTCGGAAGAAAACGCCAAAAACAAAACATACCCTATAACCAGGCCACTTTACCTGTACTACAACACATCGGTGGAAAAAACAATTTCCCCTTTTATAAGTTATATCCTCTCGGCTGAGGGACAGAAAGTGGTGCATGAAGAAGGGTATGTTCCATTGAAGTAAAACTGAAATGCTTCAATTGAAGAAAAGAGGTCACCAAGACACATCATTTCCGTTAGCTAAAGCTAACGGAAATGATGTTTGGACAGGAGTTTTATGGCATCAGTTACAGGATTAAACCAGGCACATATCGGGATAAAATATTTTCATGTGCAGAAAAAGCAAAAAAAAATATTGGAAAAGGCGGTACGCATGGTGCTTTTTTCAAGCAGCACGATAACCAGCATTACCGTCCTTGCTATCATTTTATACCTTTTCAGGGAAGGGATTGGATTGTTCAACCGGTCGCCCCTGGAAAACGGCTACATGATAGCCGTTAATGCGGATAATCCGGTAAAGAGTCTTAGTCCGACGGAGATTGGTAAGATATTCAATCAGGACATCACCAACTGGTCAGAGGTTGGAGGGCAGCCGGATTCCATCCACCTTTTTTCGATGGATGAGATCGGGAATTATTTCACAGAAGATGAGCTGGGTGCGGATTTTGAATATTTACCTGTGAAGCTTAATGAACTTATCAGGCGGGAGAAGGACATCATCGCATTTTTGCCTGAAACCTATATCAACAGTGAATTCAGTGGGCATATGATAGAGGTGAAGAAGTTGAAAGTGTCAGAGTTTATTACAGGGAAGTACTGGTACCCCACTACCCAGCCTGTGGCCAGTTTTGGAATCCTGCCCATCATTCTTGGTACGCTTTGGGTAAGTCTGGGAGCAATATTCATTGCCCTTCCACTTGGACTGGCAACAGCCATTTACATGGCCGAAATAGCAAGCTCAAGACTCCGGAATATGCTGAAGCCAACAATTGAATTGCTGGCCGGAATTCCTTCCGTTGTATTTGGCTTTTTTGGCCTGATTGTGATTGTACCCATGGTTCAGAAAGTGTTTGGACTTCCTGTGGGGGAGACAGCACTGGCAGGGAGTATTGTCCTTGCAATTATGGCTCTTCCTACCATCATAACCATTTCTGAGGATGCTATCCGTTCGACACCCTTAACCCTTAAGGAGGCCAGTCTCGCGTTGGGGGCGAGCAGATGGCAGACGATGAAAAAGGTAATCATACCCTATTCGCTTTCCGGCATCTCCGCGGCTTCAATTTTGGGAATTGGCCGGGCTGTTGGAGAAACCATGGCTGTATTGATGGTAACCGGGAATGCTTCAACCATCCCGCATGGATTACTTGAGCCGGTACGCACCATTCCGGCCACTATTGCGGCTGAGCTTGGAGAAGCACCATTCGGAGGGACCCATTATCAGGCACTTTTTGCACTTGGAATCATCCTGTTCCTGATCACTTTCTTAATAAACCTGAGTGTTGAATTTATTAATCTGCGAAGGGTATCCGGCAGGATTTAATGCATTTGTATGAACAAGAAAATCTCCGAAATACTGGCTTTTGGAACCTTCCGGATCATCTCCTTCACGGTAGTCCTTATGCTTTTTCTTATTCTCGGATTCATCATTGTCAAGGGGATCGGGGTGATCAACTGGGAATTTCTCACAGCCATGCCTGATGAAGGGATGACTGCAGGTGGAATTTACCCCGCCATCATCGGAACCCTGTGCCTGGTAGCAGGAAGTATGTTATTTGCATTTCCAGTGGGGGTGCTTTCCGGGATCTTCCTGAACGAGTACCTGAAAGATGGCTGGCTGAAGCGATTTGTCCATATGATGACCAATAACCTGGCAGGGATCCCGTCCATCGTATTCGGATTATTCGGAATGGCATTATTTGTTAATGAACTTGAATTTGGAGATTCCATCCTGGCAGGCTCACTCACCCTGGGCTTGCTGGTACTTCCTGTAATCATCAGGACCACAGAAGAAGCACTTAAGTCAGTGGACAACTCATTAAGGATTGGGAGCTATGCTCTTGGAGCAACGCAGCTCGAAACGATCCGCAGGGTAGTACTTCCGGTGGCAGCGCCTAATATTCTTACCGGGCTGATCCTTTCAATGGGGAGGGTAAGTGGAGAGACTGCTCCCATCCTTTTTACAGTCGCGGCCTATTTTCTTCCAAGGTTGCCCGGCAGTCTGTTTGATCAGGCTATGGCCCTCCCCTACCACCTGTACGTATTAACAACCAGCGGAACCAATATGGAGGAATCGCGTCCCATGGCCTATGGAACAGCCTTCGTGCTGGTGGCACTGGTACTGATCTTTAATCTAATGGCAAATGCACTCCGGAGTTCAATTTCCAAAAGAAATCGTTCCCGGTAACCAATGAAAGTAGTATATGTTAAGTATTGAAGCACAAAATCTGAACCTCTTCTACGGAAGTGTTCAAGCCCTGAAAAATATCAATTTCAAGGCTGAAAAGAACACCGTTACCGCCCTTATCGGTCCGTCAGGATGCGGAAAATCTACATTTATTAGGGTTTTCAACCGTATGAATGATTTGATTGATCATGTAAGGATTGAAGGGCAGGTTCAGGTAGACGGGGAAGATATCTATGCACGCAATGTGGAAATTGATGATTTGAGAAAAAAGGTAGGTATGGTTTTCCAAAAGCCTAATCCCTTTCCCAAGTCAATTTTTGAAAATGTGGCTTATGGCCTTCGGGTAAACGGTGTGCGGGATAAAAACTTCATTGAAGAAAAAGTTGTTGAATCTCTGAAAAAATCAGCCTTATGGGATGAGGTGAAAGACAATCTGAAGAAATCGGCTATGGCATTGTCCGGGGGCCAGCAACAGCGCCTGTGTATTGCCAGGTCGCTGGCCATAGAGCCCTCTGTGCTGCTGATGGATGAGCCTGCCTCAGCACTTGATCCGATCTCTACCGCAAAAATTGAAGAACTCATTTTTCAACTGAAGGAAAAATATACCATCATCATTGTGACCCATAATATGCAACAAGCCTCCAGGGTAAGCGATTTCACAGCATTTTTTTACCTTGGTGAACTCATTGAACATGACACAACAATCAAAATATTTACCAATCCTATAAATCCCAAAACCCAGAATTACATCACCGGCCGGTTCGGTTAGTCCAGCATTTAACACAAAAGAAAATTTATGAATACCAATCAGGATCAATACATTCCGGAACATGCAAATACTCCCACCCACCTGGACCATGAGTTGTCCAGGGTGAGGCGGAATACCCTTGAGATGTTCAAACTTGTTATAAACCAGTTGAGTAAGGCTGAAGAGGCACTTCTTTTCGGGGATAAAAACCTGGCCCGTGAAGTGCGGGCGAATGAGAAGCGGGTTGATGCCATGGAACTGGGCATCACGATCGACTGCGAGAACATCCTGGCGTTGTTCACACCGGTGGCGGTGGATCTGCGTTTTGTGCTGTCAGTACTCAAGATTAGTTACAACCTTGAACGTATTGGCGATTATGCAAAAAGCATAGCCGCGGTTACAGAACATCTTCCGGGTCCCGTTGATCCAAACCTGATAGACAGAATCGGTTTGCGGGTCATGTTTAAAGATTCGTCCACCATGCTGCACGATGTGTGCAGGGCATTTGAACTCGACAATAACAAACTGGCCGTGAGCGTATTCGGTAAGGATGAAGCTATGGATCAGATCAATAAGGGAGCCAATAAGGCATTCACCGCCTATATTACTGAAGGAAAGGATGATGTTTCAACTCTGTTATACATGCTCAATGTGGTTAAACGGTTGGAGCGCGTGGGCGACCAGGCTAAAAACATTGCGGAGGAGATTATCTTTTACCTGGAGGCCAAAGTGATAAAACATGATAAGGAGGCGAAGAAGGGGTTGAAGAAAGAGTAAAGAGTGGAGAGTGGAGAGTAAAGAGTGGAGAGTGAAAGAGTAAAGAGTAAAGAGTGAAGAGTGAGGAGTGAAGAGAAATATCTTGCCGGTCCTACTAAAGAAAGCGTTTGATTCCAGAGAAGTGTGCCCTAAAGTCGGGGTTTAAAAAACAGATATTCACTGGACCGGAAATCAGGTAAAGGGGCTAATTCCGGAGAATAATCTTGTCATTTGGTCAATTTAAAATGTTGTCGAATTGAACCAGACCGTAAATTACTGAAATAAAGAATATTAGGGTATTATTTGTGATTTGCGAATATGGTTGCAAAATGTAATCAAGCCTATATTCGCATGTAAACACAGGGAGTCAGACCTCAGGATTGAAGAAGGTTCCTGTGTAAACAAAAATTATTTAATAACACGATATTAACTACGTCTGAGTAAGGTCTTGTTTATCCGTTTTACGAAACCCGGACCTTCATAAATATAGCCTGTATAGACCTGGATAAGTGATGCACCGGCGTCGAGTTTTTCGAGAGCATCTTCCACTGACATAATTCCCCCCACTCCTATGATTGGAAGTTTTCCCTCTGTTTTCTGGTTTATATAACGGATTATCTCTGTGGACCTTTGGGTGAGCGGGGATCCGCTGAGCCCTCCCCTGCCGATCGTTCCGATTTCATCGATGCCAATTGTAAGGTTTTCCCGGCGGATAGTGGTATTTGTGGCGACAATCCCATCAATTTCAAGGGATCCGCAAATTTCAAGCACATCATCAATCTGTTGCCAGTTTAGATCGGGCGAGATTTTCAGCAATACCGGTTTGCGCGTGGGTTTTGTTTTTCTGAGCCCGATCAGCCTGGAAAGTATTGAAAGCAGGTTGTCCTTATCCTGCAACTCGGTAAGGTCGGTAATATTCGGGCAACTAACATTCACTGCGAAATAGTCGACATAGTCATATAAAGCATTGAAGCAGAATGCATAATCATCCACAGCCTGTTCATTTGGGGTATTTGTATTTTTCCCGATATTCCCCCCAATGATCACCCGGGGCTCTCTTTTCCGGAGGTTCTTTACGGCTTGTCCGACTCCCACATTATTAAATCCCATCCTGTTTATCAGGGCATTGTCGGCTGTTACCCGGAATAAGCGTGGTCTAGGATTTCCGGATTGCGCTCTCGGAGTAAGCGTTCCGATCTCGATAAATCCGAAACCGAAGGCAGCAAAGTCATTATAGATTTCGGCGTTTTTGTCAAAACCCGCAGCAAAGCCAACCGGCGAAGGGAAGCTGATTCCGAAGACTTTACGTTCCAGCCGGGGATCCTTAATAGTGTATGTCTTTTTAACAAAAAGCCTCACCCCCGGGATCCGGAAACCCCAGCGGATTATAAATATCAGGAAATGGTGGATTGATTCAGGATTTATTAGGAAAAAGAGAGGGCGAATGATGAATTTATACATGAAAATTTTTGTGCAAAGATACGAAATGGAACAGAATCACACCAAGCCCTCAAAGTGGGCTTAAAATGACATAAAAATGGCAAAACCGGGTGTTTTATTCAGCCAGGGAAAAAACCCGGAAGGTGTTATCGGCATATACCAGGATCATTTGTATGGCTGTCTGATCATTGGTTTTTTTTTCAGGTTTTTCAGCTTCAGTGGAAGAAGTTACAATCGCTGCGGCAGCCTGGGGTGGAGTGTTAACAGGAGTTTCTTCAGGCAGGAAGGGTTCAATTTCAACATGCGGAGCCACCGACTCCTTCATTTCAGACTTAGGCTGAGACTGAGGCTGGCTGAACAATTCGGACTGGAACATATCCTTATACATCTGGCCGGTTCCCAGTATAAGCCATTCTGCGTTCAGACGCGGAAACCGGGACAACATTTTATGGATGAACTCATAACTTGGATTATTCCGACCTCCAAGGAGGTGGGAGACACTTGACCGCTGGACACCGATTTCATCTGCCAGTTTTGAGGAACTTAATCCTTCAGCTGTCATAAAGCGAATAATCCGATCTTTCATATCAATCAATTTAAGGAGGTATTTTAATAAGGGTAGTGCCTGGAGTTCAAATAGTCTGGTTTATGCGAAAACAGGCCCCATATTGCGATTCACATAGTTGAATTATATAATAAACAAATGTAATTCACATTTTAACTACTATTGTATACATATGGAACTTTTTACAGTACACATTTGTATAACCCTTATCCGACCCGGATCAAGTTGATCCTGGTAAGAAATTCAGGAAAGTGAGAATCTTTTAAACCATCCTAAAACAAGACATTCCGCAATTGGAAATAATGTGGAATAGGCCTGTATTTGATCAATAGCAGTTGATTGATTGTTACTATTCCAATAACGCGCATCCTTTAATACAATTTTTTAAGGCTGCATTATGCATAAAAACGGCAGATCAGGCTATCAAGACCGATGCTGCACAAATAACCTCTAAAACAGCCTGTAAAAGAGAAATTCTAAGCTTATGGAAGAGGTATTTTAAACTTGTCTTCACCCATCTTCTATATTTAAATGAAGTAATTGATATAACTATCTGGTTTTCCAATATATAAATGGCATTAAATGAACTTTTCACGACGAATTTGTTATTATAACGGGGATGTGCTTTAAATAAAAGATTATATAATCTTCATAAATATCTGATATTATGTTATATATATTACACTTACATTTTATTTTACATAAATGAATCTTTTCAATTCAATATTATAAATTTTGTTTGAAAAGGATAGTTATATTGTGTCTTTATGTGAACTACATGATCTTTTAATTATGTTTAAGGTGTCATATGTGAATTCGCCTGTTTAATGATGTGAATTATGTGAATTTGTTATTTCTTAGGGAATTCCCCTTAAAAATGGTTCTCCTGGAAGATTCTCAGGAAACCCTCCATGCCTCATGCAATAATTTCTACTTCCTGTTAACCTGGTTCCGACCCTTGAAGTTTGGAGACAAATCCCCTTAAGCTGTTTTTTATAAACCCGATTAATTATCCTTTCTCCTTTTTTGTTTATTACTTCCGAATATTTTTACTTAACATAATAAAGTAACCATCTTTCCACCCTATTGAAATTGTTCTGACGATTTTTATCCTGATATAGTTTTTCGGTTTATGATGTCAGGAGTTCCAAAATTTTAAGCTCTCCAGAAGCGCGTATATAAATTCCTCCCCGGTATCAGATGGAATAATCCCATTTTACGCCATGAAAAATCTGCATTGATATGCTCAGGATGTTGAATTACCAATCCTTTTAGTGGATTTTGACGAGTCGATTCAATTCTCTATTTTCACTTTTTTTAAAAATTGAACCTGGTAGAATGCTCCTGGCTATTTTACCTATAAGTATCAGATAATCAATGCCTATATAAAAAGGGTACTTCTAAGCTGGCATCTATCAATTAAACTATCACATTCATAATGAAGAAAATAGGCTTACACTGGCAAATACTGGCTGCCCTCATACTGGGTGTGTTGTATGGAATTTTCTTTAAGGAAAACTACGAGTGGGTTAGCTGGATGGGCGATATTTTTCTTCGTGCACTAAAAATGGTAGTTGTTCCCCTGATCCTTTTTTCGATTATTTATGGAGTGGCGAGTATTGGATCCGGTGATAACCTTGGGCGAATTGGTTTGAAAACGATGGCCTTTTATATTGGAACCACCATCCTTGCTATTCTTACCGGGCTTCTTCTGATGAACTTATTTTCCCCTGGAGTCGGAGCACAGCTTACTATTGACCAGTCAACAGCCGGAAAATTCAATCAGTCAACCAGCATCAGGGATATACTTATAAATATTGTGCCTGATAATATTTTCCAGGCCTTTGCGAATAGCAACACCCTTCAGGTTATACTCTTTGCTATTTTGTTCGGGGTGTTTATAGGTAAGATCCGGGAGGAATCAAAAAAGAGCATGCTTGCATTTTTTGAAGCCGGTTCGGAAGTCATGATGAGAATTACCATGTTTGTAATAGCCTTTGCTCCGCTTGGAATCTTTGGCATTGTTTCCAAACAGGTTGCACAACAGTCAGATCTGGTGGAGTTACTTTCGCGGCTTGGAGCATATTTTGGTGTGGTCTTGCTGGGTTTGTTTATCCAAAGTGGAATTAGTTTGCCTTTCATACTTTCCCTTTTCAGGGTCAATCCTATTCGGCATTACAAGGCAATCAGCCAGGTACTGATCACTGCATTTTCCACTTCCTCCTCCAATGCCACACTTCCGCTCACCATGAGTACAGTGGAACAAAACTGCGGAGTATCCAGAAAGATATGTAGTTTCACGCTTCCACTGGGAGCCACCATCAATATGAACGGCACTGCTCTATATGAGATTGCGGCCGCTCTTTTTATCGCCCAGGTTTATGCGATACATCTTACACTCGGGCAACAGTGCATCATGGTGCTCACAGCCCTGCTCGCCGCAGTTGGGGCAGCCGGGATACCGATGGCCGGTCTTGTAACAATGACCATTGTTCTTTCTTCTGCAGGTCTTCCGCTGGAAGGGGTTGCACTGGTGTTACCCATCGATCGCCCACTGGATATGTTCCGCACCCTGGTGAATGTGCTCGGTGATACTTGCGGTGCGGTGGTGGTAGCCAAGACAGAGGGTGAAGAGGTGAAGGTGTGAGGGGAGTGGGAAGAGGTAAGTGGTAGCTAGTGAGTTGAGAATTGAGAGTTGAGAGTGGAGAGTTGAGAGTGGGGATTGGAAGTGGCAGTGGCAGTGGCAGTGGGGAGTTGGGAGTTGGGGTGTGAGGCTGATGAGGGTGGATAACGGAAGCTGGATTCGTTGGGTGATGGAGGGGAATGAGGAAGATTGCAGTGGGATCAGTGCATGCAGAAAATGGAGAATGGTTCACTGCAAAGGGCGGGAATTGTTTTGCCCGTTATGCTTGAAAGCTAAGCTTAGTATAAATAATCTGGCAAATTCAAGGAAAAGCTGTTCCGGATATCTCAGGCGAGAGCATCAAAAAGGATTTCGACAGGGTGCAGGCCTTTTCTACCGGTTCCATCTTTAATCTGGTGGCGGCAACTGGTACCCGATGCTGCAATAATGGTATCAGCCGATGTTTTCCTGATTTCAGGGAAGAGTACGAGTTCACCTACCTGCATGGATAGGTCAAAATGCTCCTTTTCATATCCGAAGGAGCCGGCCATTCCACAACATCCGGAAGGTATTTCAGACACTGTAAAATTTTCCGGAAATGAAAGAACCTTGATTGCCGGATCGGTGGATGCAACAGCTTTCTGCTGGCAATGGCCGTGTAACCTGATATTACGGGACTCACGGGTGAACAATTCCTTCCGGACATTTCCCTTATCAATTTCGCGGGCCAGAAATTCTTCAAACATCAGGGCATGTTTTGCCAATTCGCGTGCATTTTCTTTCTGCGTTCCCCTTAACAGGTCGGGATATTCATCCCGAAAAGCAAGGATGGCTGAAGGTTCAATTCCCACAAGGGGACAGGTTTCCGATACATAATCCTTCAGTGCCATCACATTCCGCAGAGCTCTTTTTTTTGCAGTTCGGATAAGTCCCTTTGAGAGGTAGGTCCGGCCGCTTTCCCCATGGACAGGGAGTTGCACCCGGTATCCCAGGCGATTCAGAAGCTGAATGGCTTTTATACCAATGGGTGTATCATTGAGATCGGTAAATTCATCAACAAAAATATTGACTGTTGGTGCTGACGCTGGCAGCAGAATGTTAAAATTCTCGAGGTTTTTCTTAGCCCAGGAGCGAAGGCTTTGTTTATGAAGAGTTGGAATATTCCGTTCCGCAGCAAACCCAATCATCCGTTTGAATGAGCCTGCAATTAACCTGTTTGTGATGGCCCAATTAAAAATTCCCGGGAAAACCATTCCTATCCTGTTGATCCAGGTGATATATGCAATCAATCTTGTGCGCAATGAAATTCCATTAGCATCGTAATAATGCTGAAGGAACTCTGCTTTCAGTTTCGCCATATCGACATTCGACGGGCATTCTGACTTACAGGCTTTGCATGAGAGGCATAGATCAAGAATATCATAAACCTCCCTGTGATCGAAGGGATTCTTTTTTTCTGAAAAAGAGATATATTCCCGGAGGATATTTGCCCTGGCCCGTGTAGTGGTCTTTTCATCCCGGGTAGCCATATAACTGGGACACATAGTTCCGCCAATTGCCACTGATTTACGGCAATCCCCGGATCCGTTACACTTCTCGATGGACCTGATAAAACCTTTGTTTTCCGAAAAGTCAAAGATGGTTTCCGGTTCAGTTAAATATTTCCCCGGCTCATAACGAAGGAACTGATCCATCGGTGGTGTGGAAGTTATTTTTCCCGGGTTGAATAGATTCTGTGGGTCCCACACTTTTTTTAACTGTTCCAGAAGCCTGTAATTCCGCTCACCTATCATGAAAGGAATAAATTCTCCTCTGAGGCGGCCATCACCGTGTTCTCCGCTGAGTGATCCCCGGTATTTCTTAACCAGTCTGGCAGTATCGAAAGCCACTTTTCTGAATAGTTCCACATCGGCAGGGTCCTTGAGGTTTAAGACGGGCCGGAGGTGAAGTTCACCGGTGGCAATGTGTGCATGGAATACGCAATCCAGCTTATACCGGGCAAGCATGTCCTTGATATCTGCAATGTAACCCGGAAGATTTTCGGGGTGTACAGCGGTATCTTCAATAAGCGAAACAGGTTTTGCATCCCCTGGAACATTTGAAAGCAGCCCCAGACCTGACTTTCGGAGTGCCCATACCTTATTGATATCCGGACCTGTAAGCAGCGGGTAATGAAAGCCCAGGTTGTTTCTTTTCAGTTCGTCCACCAGTGATTGATGGATTTCCTTAATTTCCTGCATTGAATCGCGTGCAAATTCTATTACCAGAACTGCTTCCGGATCTCCCTGAAGGAAGAAGCGGTTACGCCGTTGAGTAATATTTTCCTTGGTACATTCAAGGATTACCTTGTCGATCAGTTCTATTGCTCCAGGATGATACTTCAGTGCTATTAAATTGCCGGCCATGGCTTCTTCCAGGGTTTGGAAGTGAGCGCAGATCAATCCTTTTTCCCTTGGGGGAAGAGGCACCAGGTTTAATGTAATCTCAGTGGCAAAGAGTAAGGTCCCCTCGGAACCAGCAACAAATTTCGCCAAATTGAAGTCCGGGCCATTCTGATTAAAGGGTTTTTGTTCCAATAAAACATCAATGGCATATCCGGTATTTCTTCTTTTAATCCTGGAATCAGGATATTCCTTTTTTATTTCCTCAGCAATTTCAGACTGATTGAGTGTATCCCTTAGATGTCTGTATATAGAGCCTTCCCGGGATTCCAGGTCACATTTTTTTTGAAAATCATCGGTTGATACAGCTTCAAACAGTACTTCACTACCATCGCTCAGGAATCCTTTAACTGCCAGGGTATGATCCCGTGTACTGCCATAAATAAGGGAATGTGCGCCACAAGCATTGTTACCCAGCATTCCGCCTATCATGCAGCGGTTTGACGTAGAAGTCTCCGGGCCAAAGAAGAGGCCATGTGGCTTCAGGTACAGGTTGAGTTCATCCAGGACAACACCTGGCTGTACACGAACCCAGGACTCTTTTACATTCAGTTCCAGTACCTTGTTGAAATATTTTGAGATATCCACAACAATTCCACGGCCCACTACCTGTCCTGCCAGTGATGTCCCGGCGGCACGCGGGATTACCGGCAGCTTATGTTCTGCAGCAAAGCCGATGATTTTTTTTATGTCAGTTGGGGATTTGGGTCTTGTTACAACCAACGGTTCTTCACGATATGCAGAGGCATCAGTTGCATACATCAATAATGTAGGATAATCCAGATAGAGGTCTCCTTCAAGTTGATTCCGCAAGAGATCAAATGGGACTATTTCAGAGTTCATCAGTGAAATGAATAAAAAACAATTCCGGGACTGTCGGGTCCCGGAACAAAGATAGAAATGTTTTATAACATGCAACTGGCAGGTATATGACTTTACCCAGGTATTGTTTTATAGGTCGTGAAAAAAGGAAATTTTAACAAAGGAATCACTCAATACCCGCTTTTTTTAATTCACACCTGCCCGTCTGCCAGAACGCACTATTGGGGAGCGCTGGCAAAACAGCCCTAAATGACAAGATGATGAGGGAGAAAACAGAATTTTTTGGAGGCCTCCTTTATTTATTGTAAAAATCTGTTGATTCAAATATCCTGTTGGCAGACTTTTCGATGAAACCGGAAAAAAGCTGGCCATTGGCATCCTGATGCCGCATGGCAAACTCATAATAACAGGAAGGAATATCGAAAACGCCTTCCATGAAATGTATCGGAACAATGTCAGCCATGGTGCTGGATTGTTCCAGCAGGTCAGCAGATGTTCCCTTGATCTCACCCCCGGCAGTATTGAGCAAAAAACCATTTTCCTTGAGGAACGCATTGACCTGAGCAAGTGCCGAAAATTTTTTAAGGGAGTTCACACTTACAGTAAAATGGTTTGCTCTGAATCCAAAGACATAGACCCAGGCTGCGTATTCAGATTCTGCTCTGAGTTTGTTGTATGATTCAATGGAAGGAATTCCCCATTGGTTACCCGAAAAAAGCAACTCATCCGAATTCAGAACATCGGGTGGGATATTCCGGACACATTCAAGAGCCAGTTCCCGGAGGAATGGACTGAATCTTTGAGTAATGAGTTCGCTGATAAAAACCCGGGGTGCTGATTTATCTGTTTTATGCTCGTAGTGCCTGGCACGAAGGTTTTTCTCGGTAAATTCATATTCGGCCCTGGGTTCATATCCGATTGAAAGAAAAAGCCGGGCAATCCTGTCAATCCCAACTTCAGGATAGTCAAAGGTTCTGAATGCGACATGGTCGTTCATTACCTCTTCGCCCTGAGCCATGAACAAGGCCTTAATCTTCCTTGCAGAAGGATTTTGGGCAGCGTAGTGCATCCAAAGCCTGTCAAAAATCATTTCGATATTCATATCCGTTGGTATATATATTGTTATAAATATTAGCCTTATTATCAAGGCGTTTGTCTCTAATTACCAAAATCGTTTTGTGTAATATTACCCACAATTTGTTTCATTTTTCAAAGGTCAAAGAGAATGTTTTTTCCGGATTAACCCATTTAACAAATGGATTTTACAGTGATTATAACACTAGTAAAACCAAAAAGTTTTATTTGATATTATGTTCTATACCACCTGTCTTAGTCCAGCCTGAAAAAAGTTCTAACGGAGATGTTGATGATTTTATCAAAAATGATTTAAATCATTGGTACTAGAGCATTAGCGATGGTTTTTTTAAGTAACTTTAAGCAATTATTTCATTTTTCATAAAAAGCTGATTATAATGGACTTATTAAATCAAATCAAGGAAAGGGCCCGAAAATATAATAAGCGTATCGTTCTCCCCGAGGGGTTGGAAGACAGGACTCTCAAAGCTGCAGATGAGATTATCAGTGAGCGGCTTGCACAGGTTATATTGTTGGGTGATCCTGCGAAGATCAATATGAAAGCGAAGGAATTCGGGCTGAAAAATCTTGACAGAGCCACTATTGTGAATCCCCTGCATCATGAGAAAAAGGACAAGTATATTGAACTCATGGTGGAGCTACGCAAGAATAAGGGACTTACCAGGGAAGAAGCATCCAGGTTGATTGAAGATCCTCTTTACCTTGGAACCCTGATTATTAAAGCAGGTGATGCAGACGGTGAAGTTGCGGGAGCGATGAATGCCACGGGTGATGTGCTGAGACCTGCTTTTCAGTTTGTTAAGACCTTACCGGGGATTACGGTTGTCTCAGGGGCCTTTATCATGATAGTTCCTGACAAAGTTTTCGGTAATGACGGATTAATTGTTTTTGCTGACTGTGCAGTGCATCCCAATCCCACTGACAGGGAGCTTGCTGAAATTGCTGTTACAACAGCCAAAACAACCCGGGCCCTGGCCGGTTTTGAACCGCGTATTGCCATGCTCAGCTTTTCCACCAAAGGCAGTGCAAAACACGAGCTTGTTGATAAGGTAGTAAATGCCACCCGCATTGCGCGCGAAATGGATCCAAGCCTTCAGATAGATGGTGAGATGCAGGCAGATGCCGCCATTATTGAGTCGGTAGGCAAGAGCAAAGCTCCAGGCTCTGCCATTGCCGGGAAGGCCAATGTTCTCATTTTTCCTGATCTTCAATCGGGAAACATAGCGTATAAGCTGGTTCAGCGTATGGCGCATGCTGAAGCCATCGGGCCGGTATTGCAGGGTATGGCTGCCCCCATCAATGATTTATCCAGGGGTTGTTCGGTAAGTGATATTGTAAACGTTGTAGCGATTACTGCCAACCAGGCAGCAGGTCTCTAATTGAAAAAGACACTATTATGGGAGAATTACTTGTAGAACAGATAGAACAATTTGGATTAAGCAAAAAGGATAAACCCAAGAACCAGTTTTCGAAGGTTGGGGTTGTCGGATGTGGTACGGTTGGTCAGAGCATTGCCATTCTGGTTAGTGCTGCAGGGATGGATATCATTTTTATTGAGGTTAGTGAAGAGCGAATCAATGATGCCCTATGCGAAATTGAGAAGGAACTTGACCGGCAGATTGCCCACTGGGGGATGACTCCAAGTGACAAGAGGGCAATCCTTTCACGCATAAAAGGTTCATTTAAATATGATGATCTGAAGGACTGCGATATTGTGATTGAAGCTATTCTTTCAAGGACCCGTGACCTGAGTATTGATATCCGAAAGGGCGTTTTTAAAAGCATAGAGCGTCATGTGTCGCCAGAATGTATCATTGCTACCAATTCGACGACTCTCATCGTAACTGAACTTTCTTCGGAACTTGATTATAAGGAACGCTGTGTGAGTCTTCACATTCTTACAACTGCCAAGGAATCAAGAATAGTTGAAATTGTGAAAGGCCTGTATACATCGACGGAAGTTTATGAGGCCACCATCAAGTTTGTGAGGATGCTTGGGAAGAGAGTGGTGCAGGTGGAAGAATCTCCGGGTCTTATAAGTGTAAGACTGTTTTCTGTTTTGTTTAATGAGGCCTGTGAAATGCTCATGGAGGGTGTAGGAAAACGCGAAGACATTGATCTTGTGATGCGCGAGGGACTTGGCCTGGCGTATGGTCCATTTGAAATGGCTGACCGTGTGGGACTTGACAAGGTTGAACGGTGGATGGAAAATCTCTACAGGGAATTTGGAGATATGCGGTACAAACCATCACCAATTCTTAAAAAGCTGGTACGTGCCAACCAGCTTGGTAAGAAGAACCATAAGGGGTTCTATGAATATGATGAAAATGGCCGGAAAAAATCAATTTCCACTTACGAAGCACATGAATAACAAATGAAAATACTTGTCTTAAATTGCGGCAGTTCGTCAATTAAATTTCAGCTTTTTGAAATGACCAATGAGGAAGTCATTGCAAAGGGTATTGTCGAAAAAGTTGGGCTGAAAGGATCATTTCTGAAACTGGAAAAGAAGAATGGAGAAAAAGTTCTTTTTGAGGGAGAAATCATTGACCATCAAACAGGGATTGAATATGTCCTGGGTGTTTTAACAAGCAAAAAACACGGGTGCATTAAATCGATTGAAGAGATTGAAGCGGTTGGTCACAGGGTGGTTCATGGAGGTGAAAAATTCAATTCCAGCGTATTGATTACCGATGAGATGATCCAGGAAATGGAAAAATGCATTGAACTTGCGCCGCTCCATAATCCTCCGAATCTCAAGGGTATCTATGCAATGCAGACTCTGTTGCCGTCTGTACCGCAGGTAGGGGTATTCGACACGGCATTCCATCAGAGTATGCCAAGGCATGCTTACATGTATGCCATTCCATTCTCACTATATGAGAAGTATGGCATCCGCCGGTACGGATTTCATGGTACTAGTCACCGCTTTGTTGCTGAAAAGGCATGTGAATTTCTTGGCGTTCCATTTGCAGAGCAGAAAATTATTACCTGTCATTTGGGGAATGGAGCCTCTATGGCTGCCATTATGCATGGCAAATCTGTTGATACCAGCATGGGGCTTACCCCTGTTGAAGGATTGATTATGGGAACGCGTGCCGGTGACCTGGATCTGGGAGTGATCACCTTTATCATGGACAAGGAAGAAATTGGATATAAAGCAGTGAACACGCTGATTAATAAGCATAGCGGAATGCTTGGAGTAACGGGCATTTCCTCAGATATGCGTGAAATTGAAGATGCTGCCCATAAAGGAAATGAGCGCGCGAAACTGGGATTGCAAATGTATGATTATCGTATTAAGAAATACATAGGATCATATATTGCAGCAATGAACGGGGTGGATATCCTGGTATTTACTGGCGGAATAGGCGAGAATGCCGATTCCACCCGGGAGTCAATCTGCTCGGAAATGGAGTTTCTGGGGATTGAACTGGACAGGGAAGTTAACCACGGATTACGAGGAAAAGCCTGCCTTATAAGCAAAGCAAACTCAAAAGTTAAGGTTGTGGTTATGCCTACCAACGAGGAACTGGTTATAGCACAGGATACCAAAACAATTATAGAATCACAACGCAGGTAAATTATAGGGAACAGGGCAGGCAGTGTTTCATCAAAACACTCCTGCCTTTTTTAATTCATATATGTCATGAAGCAACTGGAAAAACCGCTGAACAGCCTTCTTGAACGGGTCAAGGGGAAATCTGTGAAACGTATTGCCGTGGCAGCTGCGGAAGACAAGGCTGTTCTTCTTTCAATTCGTGAAGCGGTGAAAACAGGCATTATTGAACCTGTTCTGGTTGGAAACAAGAGTAAGATTGAGGCTATTTTCAAGGAAATAAATTTTTCAGGGAACAAGATCCGGATAGTTGATGAATCAAATCCATCTGTTTCGGCAGAGAAAGCCGTCGAACTAATTAAGAAGGGTGAGGCGGAGATTCTCATGAAAGGATTTGTAGGTACAGGCCCCCTGCTCAAGGCCGTGCTGGATAAGGAAAAAGGGTTAAAGAAAAGTGGCACTCTGAGTCATTTTGCCTTATTTGATGTACCCAGCTACCCAAAACTTCTGGGGATAACGGATGCAGCGATGAATATCAGCCCGGATTTCAATGAAAAGACAGAAATTCTGTTGAATGCGGTTGACATCATGCATCGATTAGGTCTTGAAGTGCCTAAAGTGGCTATTATATCACCTGTAGAAGTCGTTAATCCGAAAATAGAATCCACAGTACATGCCGCGATGTTGAGTATGATGCAGAAGCGTGGACAGATCAAAGGTTGTCTGATTGACGGTCCGCTGGCACTCGACAATGCCATTTCGAAGGAAGCAGCAGAACATAAGGGCATTCAAAGTGAAGTTGCCGGAGATGCTGATCTTTTGCTTGCTCCGGACCTGGATGCCGGAAACATGTTGTATAAAAGCCTGATTTTCTTTGCCGGTGGGATTACTGCAGCTATTATTACCGGAGCAAGTGCACCGATAGTACTAACTTCCGATCGGACAGTGAGGAGAGCAAGTATATGTCGATAGTCCTTGCTGCTGCTCTCGACTAATCCTTAATACCTGTACTATGGATAAGCACATACTGGCTATTAATCCCGGCTCCACGTCCACAAAAATTGCTGTATACCTCAATACCCGTGTTGTTTTTCTGAAGAATGTACGTCACCCCGGGGAAGAGCTTAAGCAATTCAATACCATAACAGATCAGTACGAATACAGAAAGGAGATTATCCTGCATGAGCTAAAACATGCGGAGATTGACCTGAGTCAGATTGAAGCCGTTGTCGGCCGAGGTGGGCTGTTGCACCCGATCAAGTCGGGTGTGTACAGTGTCAATGAGCGGATGAAGGAGGATCTTCGGAAGGGTGTATTGGGTGAGCATGCAAGTAATCTGGGCGGATTGATAGCCGATGATATAGCAAAATCATTGCCGAATGCCCGGGCTTTTATTGCGGACCCAGTGGTAGTGGATGAACTGGAAGATGTTGCCCGAATCACAGGGCATCCTAAATTCAGCCGTGTTTCCATTTTTCATGCTCTCAATCACAAGGCGGTAGGGCGTGCATATGCAAGGTTGGTAAACAGGCAATATGAAGAGATGAATCTGGTGATTGCCCACCTGGGTGGGGGAATATCCATCGGAGCACATGAGAAGGGAAAGGTAATTGATGTAAACCAGGCATTGGATGGTGAAGGGCCCTTGTCGCCAGAGAGAGCCGGGACCCTCCCTGCCGGGACACTTGCAAAACTTTGCTTCAGCGGAGAATATTCGTATAACGACATAAAGAAGCTAATTACAGGCGAGGGAGGATTGATGGCCTGGTTTGGCACCAATAATGCCTATGAGATAGAGATGCTGGCAGCCGATGGTAATGCCAGGGCCATGCTCATTCAGAATGCTATGGCTTACCAGGTTGGAAAGGCTATCGGGGCTATGTCATCTGTGCTAAAAGGAGAGGTCGACACAATCATCTTAACCGGTGGTATTGCGCATAATACGGCGCTTGTGGAATACATTAAAAAGATGGTATCCTTTATTGCACCTGTGGTTATTTATCCGGGCGAAGATGAAATGCATGCCCTGGCCATGAATGGATTAAGGGTTCTCCGGGGCGAACTGGAATGCAAGGAATACAATGAATCCAATATGATCCAGTTTGCAATGCCTGAATAAGTCGCTTATCCGGCGGTTTACACAGAGTCAGATTTCAAGCAGGAATCATCCTCCAGGGAAGGAACAGTGTCAGGCTCATAATTTAAGGGACAGAAAGGGCTACCGGTATTATTTTACCTGTCATGAGTTTTCCCGCATTCACGGCAAAACCAGCAATAAAGCGTGCTATTTCGTCGGCAGTTACCGGGGCCTGGTAACCCGGGAATGCCCTTTCCAGCATTTCGGTCTGTACCGCTCCCGGTGCGATACAATTCACTGATACGGGATAATCTTTCAATTCTTCCGCAAGACATTCAGTAAGAACGGTAAGAGCAGCCTTGGAAGCGCTGTAATAGATCATCCCGGGATATTTGGCAGTACCCTGCAATCCACCCATGCTTCCGATATTTAGAATATGGCTCCTCCTTGTCTGTTCAAACACAGGAATTAAGCTGCTGACCAGGAAGCCCGGAGCAAGGGCATTTATATCAAACATTTCCCTTACATCCCCGATCCGGCTATGTTCCAGGCTCTGTTTATATAATTTTCCCGCGTTATTTACAAGGATATTCAAAGTGCCCAGATTAACTTTTACAGCATTGGAGACGATATCCGGGTTGTTAAAAATCTGAAGCAGATCAAACGAAAGGATAAAAAGCCGGTTCGGATACTGATCCTGTAAAAAATGGAGCCTATCGCAATTCCGCGATACAGCAAGGATCCGGGAATCAGGATATTCCTCTAAAAATATTTTACACAAGGAAAATCCGATTCCATTTCCAGCTCCGGTTATTACTATGTTTTCCATGGAATTAATTGGTAATTAAGCATCCTGAAGGTTATATGCAGGTACAGAAAAAGCATATATTTGCAAGGTCTAAATTAATAATTTTCGTTTGTCTTTATGGAAATCCATCGTACCAGGCGATTCATTTATTTGGTTATCTTCCTGTTACCATTGATAAATCTTTCCGCACAGGAACAGGAGTCAGCTCCCAGAAAATTTTTCTTCGGTGGCAACTTTGACCTGATGTTTGGTACCATAACAAGCATAAATATTTCACCGCTGGTTGGTTATCGTTTAACACCGCGCTTTTCAGCGGGCACAGGAATTACCTATGAGTATTACCGGGAAAAAATCACACCTTCTGATATAGTTCAGGCATCGATCTATGGAGGGCGAGCTTTTTTGTCGTACGATATAATACCGGATATAAACAAACTGACAGGTTTGCCCATGCAGGGTGCCCTGATGGCCTATTCAGAATATGAGGCTCTTAATCAGTACATTTCGCAAAGCAGATCCCAGGTCTGGCTCAATAATATTTATATTGGCGGAGGCTGGAAGATCCCTGTGGGAGAAAGGGCAGCTATCCAATTGTTATTACTCTACAATTTGAATGAAACGTTAGATTCACCCAATTCCAATCCACTTTTCAGGTTCGGATTTATTTTCTGATAAACTGAACAAGGGCTCTTTGCAGTTGTTTATACCAGAGAATGGCGCAAATTCTCCAATAAGGAATTAACTAATTGATTTACAAATCATTACGTATTGGTGAAATTTTTAAATAAAACCATGTCAATAGGATAAAATAATATACCTTGCGGCCTTAAAATAAAAACAAAAGCGAGATGGTTATAGAAGATAAAAAAGTAGTCTCACTGGTTTACGAGCTCAGGAAGGATTCCCAGCAGGGTGAAGTAATCGAGGTTGTAACAGCTGAGAACCCTCTTACCTATATTGCAGGATCAGGCAATTTATTACCTCGTTTTGAGGCTCAGTTAAACGGGCTTAAAACAGGAGACCGCTTTGGTTTTCTTTTGGAAGCCACTGATGCTTATGGGCATGTAAATGAACAGGCGATAGTTGATGTACCACTTGAGGTTTTCATGGTGGATGGTGCTCTGGATGAGGAATTGGTGCAGGTAGGCAATACTATCCCCATGAGGGATCAGGAAGGAAGACGGCTCAATGGTGTTGTGAAAGAGATTGGTAATGAAGCCGTAAAGATGGATTTTAATCATCCGCTTGCAGGAGACAATCTGTTTTTCTCCGGTTCAGTTACGGATATCCGCGAGGCTACTGAGGAGGAACTTGCTCACGGGCATGTGCATGGACACGGGCACTCTCATTCGCATGAAGATGAGTGCGGTGATGGTGAGTGCGGAAGCTGCGGTTGCGGCGGATCCTGCGGATGAGATAAAAATATATTCGGATTTAAGCTGCCAAGGCAGTTTATATAAAAATGGCTGAGTATTCAGCCATTTTTCATTACTGCCCGTTTAATCCTCAGTGATAATTCCGAGGGGCTGAAAGGTTTTGTAATATAATCATCCGCGCCCAATTCAAATGCTTTCAGGATTGTATCTTCAGATCCAACGCGTGTAAGCATTATTACCGGGATATTAAGTTTCAATTCACTACGCAGATAACTGATTAATTCCAGGCCATCAACTGCGGGCATATAAAGATCCGTTAACAGAAAGTCCACCATACCGGCTTTAAGAAACTTTTTCGCCTCGTTTCCGTCAGCAGCAGTCAGCACTTCATATCCCTCCTGAGTAAGCCTGTGTTCCAGAGCCATCAGGGTCATGCTGTCATCCTCACAAATTAAAATCTTCATTCGACCTTTTTATAGTTATGTATTACTAATTTTCGGTTTGTTTACTCCTCACATTAAAATCGATAGCGAGTTCCTGTAAGGCTTCTTTTGCAGCGTTATCAATTTCATTCAGCAGACTAGCTATTATATTCCAATCTCCCTGGGTTTTACAAAGTGATTCAATCTGATCCGCCATTCTTCTGCTCCCTGACAAACCCAGATAATCAAGCTGGGGTCCAAACTGATGGATCAGCATTTTCACCTTCTGGTAATCCATGTTGGAAACCTGTTCCCTGATTGAATGCAATGTACCGGGTGCGACAGACATAAATTCGGTAATCATCCGGTGAACGAAAGCTTCATCACCTCCTGAAATCTCCAACAGATAATCCAGATTGTATGCCCTTTGTGTCATTTTCAACTTTAAACTCGCGATGGATTCTGATTCTATTTGCAAATACAGACAGGATTTGAGATTTCAGAAACTCACTTGATGTCAGTAAATATTTTTGAGGTCAAAGGAATAAAATATTTCCATACAAAAGCACGCTGATTATCCGCAGAGGAAGATCTGAAGAGATTAAATGCATCCCATCCCTTCAATTTGTATGTAGCATAGGGCATTTTTACCTCTGAAAAATCACCTCCGAAATACCAGAACTGGTAAGTGCCTTTGTAGTGAAGGACCCCCGGGAAGATTGCAGGGATATTTTCTTTATTTAATTTTTCCAGACCATTCTCATTCACCGGGAGTGAAAATTCCGAAAAAACTTCATTAA
>JAXLTS010000029.1:0-50398 GCA_046329925.1 Bacteroidales bacterium | reverse complement strand
ACCCGCCATGCATCCTGGCTTGAATGATGATGGGAAAGCATTTGGGATTATTTATTATCATGCTGGTATTTTTTAGGCAGGCAGTACGACAGGTTTGATGATCATCCGGTAATAACCATGTTCCCGGTGTACCCGGTGCAGGGTATAACGTATGTTTCTTAGCCAACCGGAATCTTCATGCAGGGTATTCTCATCACAGGTTAGTACCTCAATGGCATCGCCCTGTTTTGCAAGCGAGCTTAATTTTTCAAGAAACTCTAACTGGCCGGTAAAGGGAGTACCACGAAGATCCATGGTAACAGCCGGACGCACCTTCGTTTTTTTTCCTGCACACATAGTTAAAGTATGTATCACAAACTATCCTGATTAACTATCCGGGTGAAGCCTCTATACATTTTCCCGGCAAAACCTCCGCTTTTCACTCTGCCCAGCAGCGTCAGACAAATGTATTCTCTCCCCCGGAATGGATCAGGGCTCTGCCGGTGATGTTTAACACAACATTCTGTGATAAATATCACATTTTAAGAAAAATGTTACCTTAGTCGCGCATTAGTAACTGTTCCATGCCCGATTCTCCCTGCCTGCTATGTTCTCTGAAATCGAAGGCTGCCGGAAAACTTAATCCGGCGGAACTGGAAGTTATGGGAACCCACTGTTCCCAGGTGGAATTTGAGGCTGACGACATCATCTTCAAACAGAACAGTCTCTCCTCCAATGTTGTATATGTAAAAACCGGGCTGGTGAAGGTCCATATGATGGGGCCCAGCAGGGAAAAGATTCTCCGTATTGCCAAAGCCCCGATGTACTTATGCCTGCCAAGCAATTTTGGTGATAAAGTGAACCATTTCTCGGCTACTGCACTGGAGAAAACGTCTGTATGTTTTATCGATGCAAGGGTTTTTCAGCAACTGGTGCACTCAAACGGTGATTTTGCCTACCAGTTAATCCTGGACCTGAGTCGTATTGAATTGATGCAATTTATCTCCTGCACCAACCAGGCTCAGAAACAGGTGAACGGCCGCTGTGCGGATGCCCTGCTTTTCTTCGCAAAGGATATTTACAGAAGCAACTCTTTCAATCTGCCCGTCTCACGCAATGAACTGGCCGATTATATAGGAACCTCGCGTGAAAACATGAGCCGTATCCTTGCGGAATTTCATACTGCCGGGATCATTGAAATTGACAGCCGAAGGATAACCATCCTGAAAGAAGACCTGCTCCGGCAGATTAGTGCAAAAGGATAAAGGGCTGACAGCTAACTCCCGAGTGCGGAAAGTGGATTATGCCCCAATACCCGGTCCTTTACCACAAAAGTGGTGAAATCCACATCCAGGTTGCGGTGCAGAAGTACATCATGCCCCAGGCAGATTCCCATGATAATTACGAAGTCGACCCCCTCCTCTTTCAGTTGCTTCGCCTGTCCTAACGGATTACAGGATACCTTGTGAATACAACTGTTCCCATTCAGTTCGTCCTGCGCCAGGCCTCCCACCGTGCAGGAAACCGATGTGAGTTTTAGGCCCTCCTGCCTGAAATATCCTTTCATCTTCAGTGCATCTTTTTCCATGCCATAGCAGTATGCCAGGCCGGGCTTTTTATAGCCCATCAGCCGGATAAATTCAATTACCTCCTGAAGCCGGTTTAAAGTACCGGCCCGGCCGTTATCCACAAGAACTGCTGCAGCCCTTACAACCTGCTGGTTCTCCTCATGATGGTATTCCTCCTGTACCGCATTCGTATCAAAGCCTGTACTCTTGCAGGCTTCAACCGAACGGCAGGTTTTGGAACTACAATTGGTACAATCCATTCTTGTTCAGGAATGATGATTACATTGATGACCATCCGCATGATGGTGATGACCATGATGATCACAATTCTCTCCCGAATCATTAAGTTTTCCGGCCAGGTATGCCTTTACATTTTCTGCTGCATCGCCTGAACAGCCGCGAACCACATTGATTCCGAAACGCTGGAATTTTGCTACTGCACCCGGACCCATATTGCCCGCCAGACAGATGCTTACCCCCATTTGGGCAAAGGATTCAACCAGGTTCGATTTGCACCCGCAACCGTCCGGTGCGGCAATTTTTTCCTGCGTAACTATCACGCCTGATTCATCCGTTGTAAATATGGTGAATAAATCGCTGTGCCCGAAATGCCCGTTAATATGTCCATTCTCCAGGGCCGGTGTTACAATTTTCATAGTTATTTTCTCCTGTTATAAATTGTTACTACATCAATCATCTTCATATTCTGAGCAGGTACTACCATCTGAATTTGCCGGTCATTGAAATACTGCATGGCCCGCAGCCCGAATCTTCCGGCAATCACCAGGCGAACATCCGGCTGGCTGACAAGTTCTGCTGCACGAATTCCTGCTTCGAATGGGTCTTTACCGGAGATATTATTCACAAAACGACATTCTGAAGTTTCACTGTCATAAAACCCAAAGCATGAACAACGCCCGAATCCCGGATCAATTAAAGAATCCACATGATCTTCCCTGAGTGCAAAAGCCAGGATCATATGCGATCCTCCCCCGTTATCTTCCGGTTACCGCAAACCGGGCAAAACTCCCGGCAGACGCAGGAGGGTAAACTTCATTTTGCTGGCAGGCGGAACAGGTGTACCAGTCAATTTTTCAGTACTGCCTGACCTTCTCCAAAACTGAGTTTGCGGGCTCCACCAGCATACGTGCCATTTTCCGGCGGGCACTCTCGTAAATCCGGGTCAGGTGGGTCTCGAAACACCCATCAATGCTGCAGCTCAGCCTGAGCTAACAGTCGTAATCGAGCACTGAATTGCCCGTATTCTCCATGAATAAAACCACCTCCGAAGCTGTCCCTGCTCGCATTCCACGTGGCATATGCCCCTGATAGGCAGGCGCCCGCTGTATCTGACGTATTTTCCTGGTTCCCGGCATAATCTTCGTTGCAAATATAATGAACATATGTTCATTTAAAATAAATACCAAAATTAAATTTTACATACCAAAAACCCAGTTCTGTTGGTTTAATGTTTAAAAAATAATTAGGTGATTCCTGCAGTTTCACATTTACAGCGCGCAAAAATGAATCTGATCCAATATCTTAACCTGCTGGACCACATATTGAAAACAGGCGTCGAAAAGTCCGACTGCACTGACAGCACCCTGAGTACCTTCGGGTACCAGATGCTCTTCGACCTGCGGGAAGGATTTCGCCGACCACCAAAAAGCTGCATCTTAAATCCATCCTCCATGAACTGCTGTGGTTCATCGTGCCAGAAACCACCCGCCATCTGCGGAGAACGGGGTGACCATCTGGGATGAATGGGCCGACAAAGACGGGAATCTCGGACCAGTGTATGGTTACCAGTGGCGTCTGTGGCCGGCACCCGACGGAAAGCATATTGATCAGCGGCAGGCTGGTTGAGTCCATTCAGAAAATCCCGATTCACGCCGTCATATAGTGAGTGCCTGAATAACGGGCGAACTGGATAAGATGGCCCTGCCCCTGTCATATCCTTGCCTATGTGGCGAACGGGGAGCTTTCCTGCCAGATGTACCAGCGCAGTGCAGATGTGTTTCTGGGTACCCTTCAATATTGCTCCCCTACAGCATCCTGACCCTGATGATGGCACGGGTTACCGGCCTGAAACCCGGTGAGTTTATACATACGCTCGGGGATGCACACCTTTATCGAACCACCTCGATCAGGCCCGCCCGCAGTTGAGCCGGGAGCCCTGATCTCCCGCGCCTCCTCCTGAAACCCGGGGTATCCGGCCTTTTTGTACTTAAAGTACGGGGATTTCACCCCCGAAGGATATGATCCTCACCCTGAATCAAAGGATATAGCCGCTTAGACATGGATTATATAACCGGAAAAACCCATCGCAATTATTAATGCCATTGCCGAAAACCATGCCATCGGCTCCGAATAACCAGCCTCTGGCATCTTCGATGATCTGAAACGTTTTAAGCGGATTACGGCCGGGCATCCGCGGATCATGGGCAGATGAACCCATGAATCACTCCCCGTCCGTCCCCTGAAAGACCGTAAGAACATCGTTATCAGCGACCGCCCCGGGAATGACCGGCTGCCACATGGCCTATTCCATCGATGAAGCCATAAGCCCGGCAGATCTCGCATACCGAAAATTTTATAATCGGTGGAGGTATGATTTGCGCGTGCTTGCGTTCCCCGGCCGACCGTCTATACAGCATCACCTGGATTAAAAAGTCCTTTGAAGCTGATACTTTCTACCCGGAGATAGATCCGAGTGTATGGATTCTGAAAAGCGAGGAGCCCGGTCCCCCGACCCCGGAAATGACTTCCACATCCATACAGGATTTATGAGCGCCGATTGGCCGGAATAAAAAAAGAGCAATTTTACGGGTGAATTTTAAATCCATCCTGCTGAAAAATAAGTCTATTCCCGGTCAGCTTGTTTCTTCTCGAAGTCATGGCCTCTCCAGGCCGCAGCCGATAAAATCGTCGAGGTATCTCACCGCCAAAAAAACTTCGCAGGTAAGGGTTTTTAAGGCAACAGACGGTAAGTATTATTGAAAGCGTGCCTTGATTGAAACCGAGAAGGAAAAGAGAAAGATAATTAATAACCTGAGCGCCTCCAAAAGAGGTGAAAAAGTTTGGGGCCTCCTTATTCCCAAGGGACTTACCTAACGAGGAGACCAAACAGTGGGAAATGGTACCATCTACGACCCGATAACGGCAAAACATACGATTGCTTCCTTCTGTTCGATCCGGCTAATCTGAAAGCGCTTCAACTTATAAAGGCTATGTCCCTAAATGCGCTGGCTGGGCCGCAGAATCCTTACCTGGGATCAAGGAAGAAAAGCTCCGCGAATAATATCCCTGAAAACTCGGCGCCTCCGGGTAACCGAAATTCAGAAAACAATCTGCGCAGATAGCCAAAAGGTTTATCGCTTGTTTAGCGGTATGGCTTTTGGCTATCCCTTTATTATATGGTATGCAGGAGCCCGCTCGTCATATTTTCAGACCTTTTGTCTGCTTTGTACGTTTCCGTACATGAATTGTCCTGAAACCGTTCATTTTCACAGGTCCATGAAGTGAAAATGTTTTCTATCTATCTGTTTTATAGCTTTTTATATTGTTTGGCACGCGTATTGTTGGATGTATGCCATAACTAATAAAATAACAGAAAATGAAAACGAATCTCACACTCACCCTCGCTCTTGCAGCTCTGCTCACCCTTTCTGCCAATGTAATGGCTACAGGGAATGACAGTAACACCACGCTTAATACCAACAAGGTAATTTCCTACGTAAGTCAGGAAGCCGCTCCCGCACTGGAAGCATGGATGACCACTCCCTTCACCCTTGCCAGTTCAGCAGATACTGAGATGGTTGTAAAGGTTGAAGACTGGATGAAGGACAGCAAAGTCTTCATGGAATCACTCGAGCCCAGCTCCGAAGAGACTGTGGTCCTTGAAAACTGGATGACCGATGCTCCCTTTACCCTGGATTGCGAAAAGGATGTACTCTGTGAAACCCAGGTAGCCCTTGAGGCCTGGATGCTGAACTTCTGAAACGGTTTTGGTTTTATACAGGTTAGTTAAACAGCAATGCGAAAACTGCCGGTCCAGCGGGACCGGCAGTCTTTTTTTCAGGCAGCTTCATCTGAGCATGAAAGACTATAGTTCCCTGAACAAAAAGCCTGAAACAAAAAGAGGAGCTGGTAAACCAACTCCTCTCCGGGTGAAAGACCGGGCTCGAACCGGCGACCTCTAGAGCCACAATCTAGCGCTCTAACCAACTGAGCTACATCCACCATTTGGGAGTGCAAAGATATAAAATATTTTTTCATTACAAATCCGGATCCCTCATTCCTCTTTGCCTCTCCCTGCCAGGGGGTTTACAATTTCATCAGCTATTCATAATTATCCGATCGGGGCCTTGAAGCAACCTTTCTGCTGCCTGATACATCCTACTCAATAATATCATAGGCTGGTTTAGTGTTGATAATCTAAATTGACTGCCACAAATGCCAATCCAGCTTAAAAGCCCACTAATACCTCAGTTCGTGAATCTTAGTTTCTTTGAGCCTTCGTGGCATTCATCAATACCTGAGTTGCGTGCTATATTAATCTCTCATTTAAGTTTTCCCACTTACTCAAAACCGGATTACATTCCTCAATAACCGTGAATTAGGCATAATTTTAAATATCTTTACCGCCCAAAATCTCCATCCGCTTGCTTTTTCGCATTGGAAAATATGTAAACAACATTTCGAGCCTGCAGCTCTATAACCTCCTTCGTTTTACTACCTTCCTCATCATCAGTATTGTACTCACAAAAAAATTCTCACCAAAGGAAATCGGAGAATTTGAGATCATGATGTTCCTGGCGGGAGTTGTAAGCTTCTTCTGGGTAACGGGTATCATACAGTCATTTCTTTCCCTCTACAACAGCAATAAAACCTTCCCGGGCGAAAAGAAAGATCCGGATGCACGCTCCCCGGAAATCTGGAATGCCTTTATTTTACTCACCGTATTCAGTCTGCTCATCGTAATACTGGGATTCAGCCTGAAGGAAAACCTGCGGGTGTTCCGCGATGTTAAGGAGGTGCCCTACTATGGTCTCCTGCTCCTGTACATTTTCATCAGCAACCCGCCAAACCTCATCGAATACATCTATATCCTCAAGAATAAGTCAAGGCATGTCATTTTCTACGGGGGCCTGAGTCATCTGGTTATCCTGCTGGGGGTAAGCATACCTGTTTTTATGGGAATGGGAGTAAAAGAAGCCTTCCTCGGCCTCATCATTGGCACCCTGCCAAGGGTCATCTGGCTGATCATTCTCTTACGGCGATATGCTGACTTTCATTTCTCCTGGGAGTTCATGAAAGCTCATCTCGCGCTGGGATGGCCGCTTATCGTGAGTACGCTGCTGAGCGGATCCGCCCAGTATATTGACGGCATCATCGTATCCAACCACTTCAAGGCGAAAGATTTTGCCTATTTCCGTTATGGGGCCAAGGAATTACCGCTGGTGGTAATGCTTGCCCAGGGGATGCATTCGGCCATGATTCCTGAGTTCTCCCTTAATCCGAACCTGGCAGAGGTACTCGAGCGTATCCGAAAAAAATCGCTCCGGCTCATCAACTCCCTCTTCCCTGTGACCATGGCCCTGCTGTTCTTCAGCAACTGGATTTTCATTCATGTGTTCAACCCGGAGTTCCGCCGAGCGTCGGACATCTTTATGATTTACCTGCTACTCATAATCAGCAGGCTTATTTTCCCGCAGACCATCCTCATAGGGCTCCGGCATACACGGGTGGTGATGCTTGTCTCAATTGCGGCTATCATCGCCAATATTGCACTGAGCCTGTACCTGCTCCATATCTATGGACTGGAAGGGGTTCCCTTGGCAACAGCCATTGTCTTTGTCATTGAAAAACTGGTGCTTATTGCATACAATCATTTTGTGCTCCATATCAAACCTTCCCTTTATATGCCCTGGAGGCTGCACCTCACC
Organism: Bacteroidales bacterium; assembly: GCA_046329925.1. GTDB lineage: Bacteria > Bacteroidota > Bacteroidia > Bacteroidales > JAAYUG01 > JAXLTS01. The sequence continues at coordinate 42,903 of JAXLTS010000029.1, read as the reverse complement.
TGGTCCCTGCTGACAATACTCCTGTTCATGCTTATCGACCACCGGGTGATACAGGTGTATTAGTCCCGGTCTCTGCCCAGACTTCCGGACAGGGTTGATCCGTCTCCCGAATTCTCCTGTAGCCATAAAATGACTAAAATCATATTGTTTAGAAACAATAAAGCAAGCCTGATACCGGAAAGAAATTATTTTTGCAGGGCATCAGATAAACAAATGATACATGGCATCCGGTGAATTGGAAAAATACTTCGGCCGCTTCCGGGAAAAGATTATCGGGGTGAATACCCGCTTTGCCTCACCCTTCGGGGAGCAAGGTATCATTTATGGCGACTGGACAGCCAGCGGGCGATTGTATGCCCCAATTGAAGAAAAAATCGCACACGAGTTCGGACCATTCGTCGCCAATACACATACGGAGACTACCGAAACGGGCAGCCGAATGACGTATGCCTACCATCATGCACAGCAGCTCATTAAGAAACATGTGAATGCAGGAAAGGAGGATGTGATCATCACCCAGGGATCGGGCATGACCACGGTGGTGAACAAGTTTCAGCGTATCCTGGGGCTGAAGTACAACTCCTCAGCTCCTTCACATATTGCCGATGAACACCGTCCTGTAGTCTTCATCACCCACATGGAACATCACTCCAACCATACCTCCTGGTACGAGACCCTGGCCGATGTGGTGATTCTGGAACCGGACGAAAATCTCCTTGTGAATCCGGCAGAACTGCGCAGACAACTTGAATTGTACAGCGACCGCCCTTTCAAAATCGGAGCCTTTACGGCATGTTCCAATGTTACAGGCTTACAGCCTCCTTATTATGAACTCGCACGCATAATGCATGAATACGGGGGAATTGCCTTTATCGACTTTGCCGCCTCTGCCCCGTATGTGGATATTGATATGCATCCGGCCGATCCGATGGAAAAACTTGATGCAATCTACTTCTCTCCCCATAAATTCCTGGGTGGACCCGGTTCCTCCGGCGTGCTGGTATTCGATCGAAGCCTTTACCACTGCAGGGTTCCAGATCAGCCAGGAGGCGGAACAGTCGACTGGACCAATCCCTGGGGGATGTATAAATATGTGGATGATATCGAAATCAGGGAGGATGGGGGAACACCCGGATTTCTGCAGGCTATCAGGGCTGCCCTGGCCATCAGGCTCAAGGAGAAAATGGGCGTTGATAAAATGGCTGCCCGCGAAGAAGAACTGGTAGCCCTCACCTTCAGGGAACTTGAAAACATCCCCGGGATCCGCATCCTGGCCGGGAACGATAAAAACAGGCTGAGTATCATTTCTTTTTATCATACCGATATCCACTTTAACCTGCTGGTAAGGTTACTCAATGATAAATTCGGGATCCAGGTACGCGGAGGATGCGCCTGCGCCGGAACCTACGGTCATTACCTCCTGCAGGTAGGATTCGAAAAATCGCACGAAATTACCGAACTCATCAATTCGGGTGACCTGTCCAAAAAGCCCGGATGGGTTCGCTGGTCGATGCATCCCACCACCACCGACGCTGAAGTTCTCGCCTTTACAGTTGCACTCCGCGAAATAATTGAGAATATTGCAGAACTCCGCAGTCACTACATTTATAATCCGCGCAAAAACGAGTTCTTTCACAAGGAGCACAATCCCTGTGGAAATAATTTCCTCGACAGCTGGTTCGGAATCGACTGAAAAAGATCCAGAACATGAAACTCCTCCAGGTTACAGACAAACGGGGTGTTAAAGCCTTTCACCAGGTTCCGCTCCACTTGTACCGTAACGACCCGCATTGGGTTTGTCCCCTGGAAAACGATCTCGAAGTGCTTTTTCACAGGGACACCAATCCCTTCCTCGGGGATGGCGACTGTTGCCGGTGGGTTTTGTTTTCGGAACAGGGACAAGCCATTGGACGCATTGCAGCATTCTACAGCCGTTCCCATGCGGCAAGGGAACCACAACCTACAGGTGGCACGGGATTTTTCGAGTGCATCGACAGCCAGCCTGCAGCCACGATCCTGTTGGATGCCGCACGCTCATGGCTCATGAGTAATGGCATGCAGGCCATGGATGCACCGGTTAATCCGGGACCGAACGACAACAACTGGGGATTGCTTATTGAAGGATTCACCCATCCCGGCTTTGGTATGCCTTATAATTTCCCGTATTACCAGGAACTTTTTGCACAATATGGATTTACAGAATATTACAGGCAGTACAGCTACCACCTGAATATCCGTAAACCCTTTCCTGAACGTGTATGGAAAATCGCCGGAAGGGTTTTAAACCGGCCCGGGTTCAGCTTCAGGCATTTCCGGTTCAGGGAATCAGAAAAATTTATTGCAGATGTAGTAAAAGTCTATAATGAAGCCTGGGCAAAATTCAAGGAGGATTTTATCCCTCTTCAGCCCGAAACCATGAGGGCTTCCCTGCAAAAGGCGAAGGCCGTGATCGATGAAAAACTGATCTGGTTCGCCTATCATGACGATGAGCCGATCGCCTTTTTTATTCTCATGCCGGATGTGAACCAGATACTCCGGGAAATGAACGGTAAACTGACCCCATGGAATCTCATCCGGTTTCTGTATTACCTGAAAACCAAAAAAATTACCCGGGTCAGGGCCATTGCCGCCGGGGTAATCCCCCGCTTCCAGAATTCCGGGATCGAATCGGGCATTTTCAAACAACTCGAAAAGGTATTCTTTAGCCCCGGGCACCTGCATTACAGGGAAATAGAACTCTCATGGGTAGGAGAATTCAATCCCAAGATGAGGTCTATCTACGAAAGTCTGGGTGCTGACCTGGCCAAGATACATATCACCCTCCGCATGCATTTCGACCCTGAGAAACCGGTGGAACGCTTCATGGCCAACCAGACAGAACTGGTCGACAAGTTCAATATCAGCCAGTTTCACGTAAAAACATCTTCATAATTTCAATATTTTATATTTATCTGATTATCTGTCTTTTACACAAATAGAGCCATCTTATCCGGCCCCTTCCGGATAGCCCGGATAATTACCTGTCAGTACAGAAAATCCAAGGCCTGCAGAATTTTTTGAGGTAAAAGATTGTATTAATTATCAGAGCCTTTTGTTTATCTCGCATCTTTGTATAATTTTGCAGTCCGTTTTGAATGAAAACAACCGATTGAATTAATTATAGCGTCATGAAAAAAGACATTCATCCCAAGAATTATCGTCTTGTGGCTTTCAAGGACATGTCGAACAATACGACTTTCATCAGCAAATCAACTGCTGCCACCCGGGAAACCATTGAAGTTGAAGGTGTGGAATATCCTTTGATCAAACTGGAGATTTCCAATACTTCCCATCCTTATTATACAGGTAAGATGAAACTGGTTGACACCGCTGGTCGTGTTGATAAGTTTATGAACCGGTACAAAGACCATATGGACAAGAAGAAAAAGTAAACTGAAGAGTCAGATATAGAAAACTCCGGATCGATGTCCGGAGTTTTTTTTTATATTTGATTACAGCCTGCGTTTACCTTCGCAAGCCGGAAGAGGCTGATTGTGTGCAATGTGTATAAAATAACACCTTCATGAACGTAATCCTGTTTGATGACCAGAGTTGGTATAATTTGTTACCTCTCACTTACACCAGGCCTGTTTCGGAGATCAGGGCGGGGATCTTTACCATGCGGGAGAAGTGGGAGATCCGGCTTGGTGTGGAATGCTCGGTTTTCACGCAGGAATACCTTGCAGGCAAATATCCTGCCGTGCTGGAATCGACAAACCTGATGGTGAATGCATCGGTGCTACCCGACAAAGCCCTGGTGGATGCCATTAAAAAGCTGGGGGAGAAAGAGACGCTGGTCTCGGAAGGTGTTGTTCTTGCCGGATGGGCTCCCTCCTGGGCAGTAAGGGATTTCGCAGAAGGCCGGTTTAAAAGCCCTGTTGAGAAGGAATTCAAAGGCCCGGTAGCCCGCATCACTCATCCCTGGGAAATCTTCCGTCTCAATGGCAAAGCCATGGAACTCGATTTTCATCTCCTCATCGCCGGAAAAAACTCTGCCCGTTTGAGTGAAACCAATACTTCAGCAGGGAAAAATATTTTTGTTGAAGAGGGTGCAAAGGTGGAGTATGCACACCTGAATTCTTCCACAGGACCCATATACATTGGTAAAGGCGCTGAAATAATGGAGGGTAGCCTCATCAGGGGACCATTTGCGCTCATGGAAGGTTCGGTGGTGAAAATGGGAACGCGTATTTATGGCCCGACAACCATTGGTCCTTTCTGCAAGGTAGGAGGAGAAATTTCCAACAGTGTGTTTTTTGGCTATTCCAATAAGGCGCATGATGGTTTTCTCGGAAATGCAGTAATAGGGGAATGGGTTAATATCGGGGCCGACACCAATGCTTCCAACCTGAAAAATACCTATGAGGAAATAAAAATCTGGAATGAGCCTGCCGGAAAGTTCATCCCCACGGGCTTACAATTTTGCGGACTCATCATGGGCGATCATTCCCGTTGTGGCATCAATACCATGTTCAACACAGCTACGGTGGCAGGGGTATGCTGCAACATTTTTGGCAGTGGCTTCCCGAGGACTTTCATTCCCTCTTTCACCTGGGGTGGTCCGCAGGGATTCACTGAGTTCAGGCTGGAAAAAGCCCTGGAAATGGTTCAGTTGATGATGGAAAGAAGAAAAATGCCCCTTACCGAGTCCGACAAGGGTATACTCCGGGAGGTTCACAAAATCACGGCCAGGAACCGTAACTTTTAGTAATCTCCTCATTTAATTGAACTTTCGGGATGGCACAAGGTTTGTCTATAGGGTAAAACATTGTTTACAGAGAACCGTTTAACAGAAGCACGCCATATTGTCAGGGCAGGGAGGAGTTTGAACAAGCATGAATGATAGCATAGATAGTCGTTTTAGAGGGATCATCCTATCCGGATCGGTCGATGAGAATTCAGATTTTATTCCGCTCATTGCGGATGAGGATGAGCATGTACTTGGAAAAACACACGTACCCGAAACCTTGCCCATCCTCCCGTTGAGGAACACCGTATTGTTTCCCGGTGTGGTTCTCCCTATTACTGTCGGAAGGGAGAAAAGCATCAAACTGATCCGTGATTTCTACAAGAAGGACCGGATTATCGGCACGGTGGCACAAAAAGACGCCTCTGCCGAGGAACCCGGAAGCGCTGATCTTTACAAGGTAGGCACCATCGCCCAGATCGTTAAGATACTGGAAATGCCTGATGGTGGCACTTCTGTGATCATTCAGGGGAAAAAGCGTTTTGCAATCGACGATATAGTTTCGGAAGATCCATACATCATTGCAAGGATCCATGAACTCAAGGACACCCATCCCACGCGCAACAACCCGGAATACCAGGCACTGGTGAGTTCCCTCAAGGATGTCTCCCTGCGGATTATCCAGCTATCTACCAATATTCCCCCGGAAGCCTCTTTTGCAGTGAAAAATATCGAGAGTTCTTCCTTCCTCATCAATTTCATCAGTTCGAACAGTGAACTCGAAACCCAGGAAAAACAAAGACTCCTGGAGATGAGCGATCTGAAAAAACGCGCCCACCGGCTGCTCGAATTTTTAACCCGGCAGGTGCAGATGCTTGAACTGAAGAATGATATCCAGAGCAAGGTGAAAACCGAACTCGACCAGCAACAGCGGGAGTTCCTGCTGCACCAGCAGATGAAGACCATCCAGAATGAACTGGGCGGCAATCCCCTGGAGCAGGAAGTGGAAGAGATGCGACAGAAAGCTTCCAAAAAGCAATGGACCAAGGAGATAGCGGCAACATTCGAAAAAGAACTGGAGAAACTCCAGCGCTTTAATCCCGCTGCAGCGGAATACTCCGTTCAGATCAACTACCTGCAGAACCTCCTCGAGATCCCCTGGAATGAATACACCCAGGATAACTTCGATCTCAAACGCGCTGAGATGATCCTGGAAGAAGATCACTTCGGATTGGAAAAAGTGAAGGAACGCATTCTGGAACACCTGGCCGTGCTCAAGCTTAAGGGAGATCTCAAATCACCCATCCTTTGCCTGTATGGTCCTCCAGGCGTTGGAAAAACATCCCTGGGTAAGTCCATTGCACGTGCACTCGGCAGGAAATATGTCAGGATGTCACTGGGCGGATTACATGACGAGGCAGAGATTCGGGGACACCGGAAAACATATATCGGAGCCATGCCAGGCCGTATCATCCAGAACATCAAAAAGGCCAAATCATCCAATCCCGTATTTGTGCTCGATGAGATCGACAAGGTCGGACAGGACCTTCGCGGAGATCCTTCCTCTGCCCTGCTTGAAGTTCTCGATCCGGAACAGAATAATGCTTTTTACGACAATTACCTTGAAATGGAATATGACCTGTCCAAGGCCATGTTCATCGCCACTGCCAATACAACCGCTACCATCCAGCCTGCTCTGCGCGACCGGATGGAGATGATCGAGGTAAGCGGGTATATCGTTGAGGAAAAGATTGAAATTGCCCGCCGTCATCTCATTCCAAAGCAACTTGAGGCCCATGGGGTGAAAAAGACCCAGGTGGAATTCAGGCCCGAGATAATCGAATTTATCATCGAAAATTATACGCGCGAATCAGGGGTGAGGGAACTAGATAAAACCCTCGCGAAGATTTGCCGCAGCCTCGCCCGTAAAATTGCCAGCGGGGAGAAATTTCCGAAAAAGCCCGATGTGGCCTTCATGGAAAAAATCCTGGGAGCACCCCGCTACCTCAAAGAAAAATACCTGGGCAATGAGTATGCCGGTGTGGTAACCGGGCTCGCCTGGACTGCAGTGGGCGGGGAAATACTCTACGTGGAAACCAGCCTGAGCAAGGGGAAAGGTAAACTTACCCTCACCGGGAACCTGGGAGACGTGATGAAAGAATCAGCAGCCATTGCCCTCGAATACCTGAAGGCACATGCTGCAGAACTGAATATACCAGCCGATTTCTTCGGAAATCACGATATCCATGTTCATGTTCCCGAAGGAGCAATTCCCAAAGATGGCCCTTCAGCAGGTATCACCATGGCTACTTCACTAACATCGGCAATTACCCGTCGCAAGGTTCGTAAAAACCTGGCTATGACCGGGGAGATAACCCTGGTTGGCCGTGTATTGCCTGTAGGCGGGATCAAGGAAAAAATACTGGCTGCAAAACGTGCCGGGATAAGCGAGATACTACTCTCGGCTGAAAATAAAAAGGATATTGCGGAAATTAACGACCTCTACCTCAAAGGACTGAAATTCAGGTATGTAAATAACATCCTGGAGGTACTTGAGCATGCCCTACTGGCTGAAAAAGTGAATAATAAAGCTGGTAAGAAAGCCTGACCCCCCGGGATCATTTCACCACCAGTTTCTCAGTAATAACATTGCTGGAATCCTGGATGATTACATAGTACTCCCCTGACGGGAGACTGTTAAGCGCGGTAATATCCGTCACAGCATGTATAGGTATACCGGACCGTTGATGGTAAACAAGATCCCCGGCTTTATTATAAACACCTACCTGTGCTAATCCACCTGGCTCTTCCGGATTTGACTCCTTTACTCTGATTGGTTCCATGGGGTAAAGGTATGGCAGTGTTAGATAAAAGTCAACTCCCTGAAATAAAAATAATGTCTAACCTTTTAGCCCGCCGTTTCACCGGCATATTTCGGGTGATTACCGGAAAATTGTTGGGCGCCCGGGTATCATGATCTATTTTCGTTTCAAAATTCAACACTCGTTCTTCAAACTTTAAAAACTATGAAAATGGGAGCAGGAATGTTTATGGGGATCTTCTTTATCCTCATCGGCGCAGGAATCGTAATCAAAATATTATTCAATATCGATTTTCCTGTAATAAAGGTATTAGTAGCCTTTTTCTTTGTATGGATCGGCCTCCGGATTATGTTCGGGAATATTCATACAGGTTTTGTCACCACCGAAGGAAACAAACATGATGTGGTTTTCGGCGAGAAAAAATGGAAATCGGACAGCATGGCTGCAGGAGAATACAACTGTGTATTCGGGAAGGCAGTTTATGATCTTCGCGATTACCAGCTGAAGGGAAACGAAACTGAATACATGGAGATTCACACGGTATTTGGTGCATCAGTACTCAAGATCAGCAAGGGTCTGCCTGTTAAGATTGAAGCGAATTCAGCTTTTGCAGGAGTACAAATGCCTAACGGGAATATGAATTCCTTCGGCAGCAATAAATACGAAAGTTCTGCCTACCGGCCCGACAGTGCGCACCTTCGGATTAAGGCAGAGGTCGTTTTCGGAGGAATGCAAATTGAGGAATATTGATTAACTTGCACTGAAATACACACGCAACTCTCACACACAGGCATCCCTGCCACCCCGGATTTTCCGCGGGTGGCATATGCAGTTAAATGCACTACAGGCTAACACCCCGGTAAATTATGGAACGTATTGCAGTATTCCCCGGCTCCTTCGATCCCTTTACAATCGGGCACGAATCGATCGTCCGCAGAGCCTTCCCCATGTTTGACCGCATTGTGATCGCCGTAGGACAAAATGTCCAGAAAGACAGTTATTTCCCCCTTGATAAAAAAATGCAGTGGATACGGGAGGTATTTGCCTCCGACCCCCAGGTAAGCGTAGACACCTACCGGGGTCTTACTGTTTCATATTGTGGAAGTATTAATGCCACCTTTATACTTCGAGGACTTCGTACTGCAGCCGACTTCGAATACGAACGGGCCATCGCACAGGTGAACAAAGCCCTTCATCCCGAAATTGAAACAATATTTTTACTTACCCTGCCCGAGCACAGCGCAATAAATTCGTCCATCGTACGTGATATTATACGTAACGGTGGAAATGCTTCCCCATTTTTGCCGGCTGCAATGCACCTCAAAGGGTAACATGAACCGCTTCATCCTGATTTTCATCCTGGCAAGCTGCCTGATCCCTGCTCCCCTGCTGGCTAAACCTGTAGTGTTTTCAGGCAAATCGCCCGAATATGCAGGCCAGGAACTGATCCTATGTGCTTACCAGAATTACATTACACTAACGGAGTCAGAATTGGGCAGAACAGTTCCCGGAAAGGACGGAAGTTTTACCCTTACCATAGACCTTGCAAATACCCGCCTGGTATTTTTTCACCTGGGGAAAACCATGGCATACCTGTATGCCCAACCCGGCATGCGTTACTCCATCGTACTTCCACCCCGCAGGGACCTGGACCAGGGTGATCTGTTGAATCCATATTTCAGGGAAGATGAAATAATGCTGGGAATCGCAGATGCCGATACCAACTCGCTTAACGCAGTGATAGCGCGTTTCGACGATGCATATGGACCCATCTATGCAAACTATGCAATGGATTTTTACGACCGGAATAATTATAAGCAGGTAGATTCAACCATTTCAGTTCTTACTAAACAATTTGAAGTCTACAGCAATCCCTATTTCAGGCATTACCTATACTATAAAACAGGGATGCTGCGAAATACAGCCTGGCAGTTTAAGGCACGCACTATTTCGACTCCTTATTTCTCCGGTAATCCTGTCTGTCCAACCGACCCTGTTTACATGGAACTGTTTCTCCGGGTCTTCGATTCCTATTTTCAATATTTCGACCGTACCCGGAAAAAATCAGAAATAAATGACATAATTCTACACGAGAAAAGTTACCGCAAACTGGACAACCTGCTGCGACAGGATTCCACATTGATCAATGATAGCCTGCGATGCCTGGTGATCCTGAAAAATATCCATGATGAGTTTTACGGGATGACATATCCCCGGAGTGCTCTTCTTACCATTCTCGATTCCCTTATCAGCAGTTCTCCCATACCGGACATGCAGCATACAGGTAAGCTGATCAGGGAAAAAGTAGTGCGCCTGCTCCCCGGTTTTGAGCCTCCTGCATTTGAGCTGCTGAACAAAGACGGGAAAAAAGTGAAACTATCCGATCTGCGTGGGAAATACATCTATATGGGCTTCTGCAATTGTTTCAGCTACAGTTGCATGAAGGAATATGAGATGCTGAATCGTTTGCAGGAAAAACATGCTGACCGTCTTACCATCCTAACCATCTCGGTTGATCCTTCCCTGAAAAAAATGCAGGATTTTCTTACGCAGAATGGATATGCCTGGACCTTCCTGCATTACGGAGACCAGATTAGCATACTCAGGGAATATGACATCAGAGCCTTCCCGACCTATTTCGTAATAGGTCCTGACGGGAAGCTGCTCCTCTCCCCGGCCCCGGGACCGGGAGAAAATATTGAGTCGTATCTTTTTCAGCTCATGCGGTCGAGAGGTGATCTTTAATTTTTTCTAGAACCGGATACGCAACTGTAATCCCACATCAGTTCTTCTATTCCCTTCGATCATCGACATTCCTGATCCCATGGTTTGCCGATCCATTACCTGTGTCCGGGCCATGCGCAACCAGAGATCGATACGTTTGAAGAAGGTACATGAAACAAGTGCATATATCCGGGTTCCGCGTCCATAGAAAGAGGGTACCGAAAAGGCATAGAGCAGATCGCTTTCATAGGAATAAATCCTGTTTTCATAAGAGTCAACGTCAAAAAGCGCATACCGGAGCGCCAGTGCTACCTTTGTCTCCATGGGTTTCCAGCTGAGATCCTGGGAGAGCAGGTAACCCGGGCGATCAGTTCCAGCCCCTGAAGAGGGAATATTTATATCCACCCGGCTCTGTGTGCGCCAGGCATCATTAAGCCGGACGAGTGCGGCATACCTGAAGGATCTTCTCAGGCTTTCACCCAGTAGATGCATGCCTGCATTCTCCGGGTCACTGTTCACCTGGTTTTTCTCCGAACGGTATCGCATCTGCATCTGCAAACTGAGCGAAGGATTCCAGCTCAGTTTAACCAGCAATTCTTCTCCACCCGAAGGTGCGTCGGCATTGTATCTCAGCCAGGGAAATCTGTACAGGTCGTAAAAGCCGGAGAGGATCAGGTGCGCAGGAAGCTGAAGCTGAAAGCCGGTGTAGATACCCTGTTCATTATTACATTTTCCTGATTCAGAAAATGGTCTCCCGTAAAGGGCTGTAAATTTGCGTGCCATGTTGCGGGTCAGGAATGAAAGGGTAAAGCCCGGGGATGGATGAAGCAGCGCACCGGCCAGAAATGAGAATCCTCCCGTGGAAGCCACTCCTCCTTCGCCAAAAAAAAGAACAGTGCCGGTGCGGTACTGGAAATCGATGCCCCCCGTGGTGAATGAGTTCCCACCCGGATTGAACAGGCTGTATCCTTCGCGGAATGGAACCAGGGTGCTGCTGTAACGTGTATGAACTGCTGTAAGACCCCAGCGCAGGTTTGACTTGTTTACACTGATGTTTCCACCGGCCACCATCTCATCCACAGCATCCTTTTCCCTCATATCCTGCTCACTCAGGTGCAGGCCATCTGTGCGGAAAGAACTGAAGCTGACCGGTTTCATTAACAAGGAATCGAAATAGCCGATATTGGCATCCACCGGCTTCATGGAAAAGAAAAAGGAAAACTCCGTGTCATCCACCTGCAGGGTGCTGGCCGCTCCGCGGAAAAAACGGTTTTCATCGGTGGAGGTATATGGGGAAATACCGTCCTGTCGTTTCCGGATACTGATTCCATCTGAATTTTTTCCTCCTGCGTAGCCCGACCACAGGACCAGTCCCTGACCGAAGCGCAGGTTGTAATCCCCGACAACCATCGACTTGATACTGCCCAGGTTTTTAAGTTGAACAAATGCTGACTGAAAATCCATAAGGCGGATACCGGATCCCGAAGGAAAAGCTTCACCGGCATCCTTTTCCGCCGTAAAGCCGGCGCGTATGGTATTTCTATAGGTATAGGCGTACCGGGTATAGATTCGCGCTGGAATACCGGGATATCCCGATGAATCCAGTTCTCCTGCCAGAAGCTGGAGAGGCCTTTGCACACGGGTCATAAGACTCGAGTTGCCCTGCTGCAGTGCCTCCCGGAGAGATGGCAGAGATTGCGGCGGCTCTTCTGTAACTGTATAAGGTCGCAGCAGGTCAATGGATTCTTCAGTAAAACCGGGAACAAGCAATAACTCATTCAGGCTGGCCAGATTCCCGAAATTCTTGCGGTAATCCAGGAGACTGAATACCTGAAAATCATTCAGTATGGCCAGTTGTTCCAATTCTTCACGGGTTGCTGCATTCAGATTAACCTGATCGTGCTTAAGCGCATCGAGTTTCTCGGTGAGTTCGCTATACCCGGTTTCCTCATCAGTACGCGAAATAGTTTCTTCGATGTTCTGTTCAGCAAGGGCAGCGGCTCCCGTTACAAGCTCCTGGCCTTGCAGAATGGTTTGCGTGGAGAAAATAAACAGAAGAATGATTGCCAGCAGCGTTTTCATATGCTCCTCCTGCTTTTAAAATGCCAGCAGAATGATCCGGTGACGGAATACCCGAGCGTGGGATGACGCTGCAGCCCGGCCTCCAGCTGAGCCTGACGCCGGGTAATCACAAAGCCAAGATAATGCCCCTGCACACTGTTGATGCCATACCTCACAAGCAGAATCTCTGCAGGTTCGAAATCCACGGAGGCCTTGATCACCGGGGAAAGCTGTACATCCTTTTCAAGTTCAGTTATCAGCAGCACTTTCTCTCCCGGCCGGTAGCCGGCTGCAAATCGGAGCAATGACGGCAAATGCTGGTATACACTACCGGCATACCTGTTCTGCAGGGGATTTACCAAGTGAAATGCCAGGTAGAAATTCCGGACAGGCTCTGCTACCAGTCCTCCTTCAAAACTGACGGCCCGGAGAATTTCAGCCTGTTCGGCCGCGTGCGACTGAAGATAATCGAGCTGAACTCCGGCTCTTACCTTTTTCCCGAATGCACGTGCAAACGAAAGCCCGGTGAGGTAATCCCGGTAATGTGCGAACCCGGAGGAAATGCAGGAGAAAGCCATGGTCCCGGGCTGGAAAGGATATGCCAGTTCAATGGTGCTGCCAGACAACCCGGCGATACCATAAAGACTGCAGTGACTGGCAGAGAAATAAGCCAGCTTTTCAGAGGCATGCAGGGCCTGATTGGATCCCGCATGATAGCCGGAATTTGCATAGGCAGCAGGAAGCAAATTGCCGCAACCAAAGCCCGTAACCTGGGCCCAAATGGAATTAACTGCACCGGCCATCCCGGCCCATGCAAGAAACAATCGGATATACCAACTCATATCAGGAGGTATAACCAATCCCCTTCATTGAGGATCAGCCTACCTTGTACTCAAACCTGATTTGTGATAGATCCTGGTTGGCTTTCAAAATTTTTTTCTCGAGGTCTGCCTTGAATTCACGAATCGACTGCATCAACTCTTCATCGCCAGCGGCAAGTATCTGGGCGGCAAAGATCCCTGCATTGCGTGCACCGTTGATGGCCATGGTGGCCACGGGAACACCCGGAGGCATCTGCAGGATAGAAAGAATGGAATCCCATCCATCGAGTGAAATGGATGATTTGATCGGCACACCGATGACCGGCACCGGCGTCATGGCGGCAATAACACCAGGCAGATGAGCTGCACCCCCTGCCCCTGCGATGAATACCCTGATGCCACGATCATAGGCCTTCTTTGCAAAATCAAGGGTTTGAACAGGTGTTCGGTGAGCCGACAAGGCGTTCACCTCGAAGGGAATCTTCAACTCATTCAAAACCTTGGCTGCTTCTTCCATGATGGGGTAATCAGTGGTGCTCCCCATAATTATACTTACTCTTGGCTTCATCCGGGTGTTTTGTTTTCCTTCTCAAAAATAAACTAAAAATTTACTACCTCCAAAATTCATCCCGGATTCCGGTCTTTGCTTAAAATCTGATGTAACATACTGACATTCACCCCTCAAAACAAAGTCATACCCGCCGGGAAGGAGATGCATGATCTTCAGCAAGTTTTCGTAATTTCGCGGTGTCAAAGCCCAATCGTATCCGAAATGAAGAAAATCAGGATCCATGACAAGGAATTCAGACCTTTTATCTCCCAGGCAAAAATAAAACGTGCCGTTGAGAAGCTTGCCAAGGCACTCAACCGGGACCTGAAAGGGAAGGACGTCGTTATCCTGGCTGTGCTGAACGGGAGTTTTATCTTTGCCGCCGACCTGATGCGCAAGCTGAAAATTCCTGCAGAAATTTCTTTTATCAAGATATCTTCCTATGCCTCTACGGGATCAACCGGTGAGACGCACGAACTGATCGGGATCAACGAAAACCTGGCCAACCGCACCGTGGTTATCCTGGAGGACATCATCGATACGGGTATCACCATTGAACACATCCTTTCCCAGGTTAAATCATACCACCCCTCAGACCTGAAGATCGTTACCATGTTCTTTAAGCCCGAAGCATGTAAACCAGGCTTCAAACCTGATTATGCGGGAATAGAAATACCCTCCCGTTTTATTGTGGGATATGGTCTTGATTATGATCGGCTTGGGCGCAACCTGGATGAAGTGTATATTGAAATATAATTAACCAGTTAATCTTTTTTATTATGTTGAATTTAGTGTTGTTCGGTCCTCCGGGATCAGGAAAAGGAACTCAGAGCGAGAAACTCATTGCAAAGTACCAGTTGGTACATCTCTCCACCGGGGATATACTCCGTGGCGAACTGAAGGCCCAGTCGCCCCTCGGGCTGGAGGCAAAGAAATACATGGATAAGGGAGAACTTGTTCCTGACCAGGTGGTAATCGATATGATCGGTCTGAAGCTTGACCAGAACAAAGGCGCCAGGGGATTTATTTTTGATGGATTCCCACGTACCACTTCGCAGGCCGGGGCTCTTGATAAGCTGCTTTCTGCAAGAAACACCGGCATCACCATGATGCTGGCGCTCGAGGTTCCACACGAGGAACTGGTAAAGAGACTACTTAACAGGGGAAAAGATTCCGGGCGGGCAGACGATCAGAACCCGGAGATCATCGAAAACCGTATCCGTGTTTATCATAAGGAAACATCTCCCGTGATAAGTTATTATGATGAACAAAAGAAATTCAAAGCTATCCAGGGCGTTGGATCGATTGATGATATCTTCGGCCGTCTTTCCGGAGAAATAGATAAGCTGAAATAGTCATTGCCTTCAAAAAGGCAACTGAAGGAACAGCCTGGTGCCGGGAGGATGCATTGAACCACCCCTCCCGGGTACCGGGTCTCCAAAACAATTAACAGGAACTCCTTGGCTGATTCAAATTTTATCGATTATGTAAAGATCTTCTTCCGCTCCGGTAAGGGCGGACCCGGATCGACCCATTTTCTCCGGAACAAGCTAACCCGGAAAGGGGGACCCGACGGAGGTGACGGAGGCCGCGGAGGACATATCATCCTGCGTGGGAACACCCAACTGTGGACCCTGCTGCACCTCAAATACCGCAAGCATATTTTCGCCGAGGACGGTGAGTCAGGCCGGGGCGCACTGCAGCATGGAGCAGACGGGAAGGATGTGATCCTTGAAGTTCCACTCGGTACCATCGCCAAAGATCCTGATACCGGCGAAGTGCTTCTGGAGATTACTGAAGACGGGGAAGAAAGAACACTTCTCCCAGGAGGACGCGGAGGAATGGGTAATGACCATTTCAAATCGTCTACCAACCAGGCACCACGGTTTTCACAACCCGGGGAAGCTGGCAAGGAGTGCTGGATTGTTCTGGAATTGAAAATACTTGCAGATGTGGGACTGGTGGGTTTCCCCAATGCAGGCAAATCCACATTGCTCTCGGTGGTATCGGCAGCCAAACCAAAAATTGCCGATTATCCATTTACAACCCTTGTTCCCAATCTTGGAATTGTCAATTATTACGACAACCGGTCATTTGTGATGGCTGACATCCCGGGCATCATTGAGGGAGCCTCCGAAGGCAAAGGCCTGGGACTCCGTTTCCTGAGGCATATTGAACGGAATTCCGTACTGCTTTTCATGATTCCGGCCGACTCTCCCGATATTCAAAAAGGTTACGAGGTGTTGCTGCATGAACTGGAAGAATACAACCCCGAGTTGCTCGACAAAAAAAGGTTGCTGGCAGTAACCAAGTGCGACCTGGCCGATGATGAACTCATCCGGGAAATGAAAAAACACCTGCCCGACCTGCCCTGTGTCTTTGTTTCTTCAGTAACCGGTTTCAATATTGACAAACTGAAGGATCTCATCTGGAAAACCCTTACTGGCATCCAATGATCGACTGGCTCAATCAACTCGACACCCGCGTATTTCTCTTTCTCAATGGACTCCACAGCCCTGGCGCCGACCAACTGATGTGGTGGTTCACCAAAGGATGGATATGGGCACCCCTGTACCTTGTTTTTTTGATTGTATTGTGGAAAAAACTTCGTACAAAAATTTGGGTGGCTATAGTTGCCATTATCCTTCTGGTGGCAATTACCGATCAAACCTCCGTTCGTTTTTTTAAAAATCCGGTTCAACGGTTGCGCCCCAGTCATAACCCTCAACTCACAGGACAGGTGCACACCGTGAATGGATATAAAGGTGGAAAATTTGGCTTTATCTCCTCACATGCAGCCAATACATTTGGAATAGCTTTGTTGCTGGCCCTACTCGTGCGCAGAAAATGGTTTAGCCTCACTCTCCTCGGCTGGGCTGCCCTTATGTCATACTCCCGGATTTACCTTGGCGTGCATTACCCCGGAGATATCTTTTGCGGCATGCTCTGGGGAATGCTTCTTGCCCTTGGGGTTTACTACCTGGCCAGGCTGTTACTCAGGGACCCGAAGCCTCAGCCTGTTTGACCATGCTCCTGATCCGCAGCCCATATACCGATCCCTGGTTTAATCTCGCTGCAGAGGAATACCTGCTGAAAAACTTCAGTGAGGATTTTTACTTTCAATACACCGACATCCCTTCCGTTATAGTAGGTAAACATCAGAATACACTGGCGGAAATAAACTACAGGGTGGTTCGGGATAAAAATATCCGTGTGGCAAGAAGACTCACTGGCGGTGGCACGGTGTATCACGATTCAGGAAATCTGAACTTCTCTTTTATCATGAACGGCAAGGAGGGATCACTTGTTGACTTCCGGCGTTTCATAATCCCTGTAAACGATAGTCTGCTCGCACTAGGAGTGAATACGCACATCGGCGAACGCAACGACATATTAATCGGCGAAAAAAAAATCTCGGGTAATGCTGAACATGTTTTTAGACAACGTACCCTTCATCATGGTACCCTGCTCTTCGGTGCAGAACTGGGAACACTCAGAGCGGCCATCCAGACAGCAGGAAACTATACCGATAAAGCAGTAAAATCAAAACGAAGCCCGGTAACAAACATCCTTCCGCATCTGTCGGTTCCCATGAGCATGCATGATTTTGAAAACTACCTGTTTCATTTCATCAGCAATGCGTCCGGAGATGGAAAAAAATATGCTTTCAGTGATGAAGATTTGGAGAAAATTCAGAAACTGATGCAAGAACGATACTGTACCTGGGACTGGATCTTTGCATACTCACCTGATTACAGCATGGAGAAAACTGTTCGGATTGAGAAGGAGGAGATCAGTTTGAACATACAGGTTAAGAACGGAATAATTACCTCATTGAAAATGAACACCACAGGAATCCTGAAACCTGTGCTGGATAGAATTCAATTATCCCTGGAAGGACAACTGCTGCGGGAGGAAGTCCTTATGCAATGCCTAAGGGAAAATTTATTTACAGAAAAAGAAAACCAGGTTGTAATTAACCTGGTTCCTGAATTATTCTGATTGAAATAAATCCTGTTTATTTTTTCTTGGGCTTTTTTATGTCGGTGGCCTTTCCTGCCCCCTCCTCAGTCTTTTTGGGAGGCTGAAATCCGTATGCAATGCCCTCCATATCATAGCCTGGTATTTCCCCATAACCGCCCTTTGCCTGTGCCTTGGTGACAAAAATCACATTGGCCCCCATGTTGGCTGCCTTTTTCTGCAGCCGGATAGTAGCGCTTTTCTTGGCTGCCTTAGGGCTCCTTGCATCGGATGAAGCATTGGATGTGATCAATCCATACTCATACATCCCATCCACATCCTCCTTTTTTTCCGTTACCAGCACTGCTTCCCACTGACTGTCGTCGATCATCTGGAGCACAGGCTTGTTGAAGATATCGACCTTGCCGCTTTTATATAGAATTTTTTCAATCTGTTTTCTCTCCATCGATTTTATGTCCCCTGTCTTCAGATCCTTGTAAGTAACATCCATCGATGTAACATTGATTACATCCGTGATGATCTTTTTTCCTCCCATCCGGACTATCGTGTCGCGTGACTGGGAGCTTTGTGCCGAAACCGCCAATACGGCCATGGATAAGGTTATAAAAACCGCAATTCTCTTCATATATCTGATTATAAATTACTTAAATAAAAAAGGCCTGATTGGCGCTGACAAAGGTAAGGAATCATCCATGGAATGACAAGAACCATGCCAGAGGATTTATTTTGGTTAGCGCAGATCAACCGAATGCCGTGTGAACTTATCGGGGCAGGTAGTTGTTTTAGGTACAACAAAAAAAAGATCCCATGGAAAATATGATTATCAATCATTGGGCAGTTCTGACAAGTTCGGTTCTGATGCTGGTATTAGGTGGCCTCTGGTATTCACCGCTTTTGTTTGTGAAAGCTTGGATGGCTGAAACAGGTGTAACACCTGAGAAAGCTAAAAAAGCCGGTTTCAAACCAATGATACTTTCATTCTTTATTGCCCTGTTCATGTCCTATAACCTGGCCTTTTTCCTGGGTGATCAAAAGACTGACTGGCTCTGGGGCTTCACTGCAGGATTTCTTGCAGGTTTCGGTTGGGCTACCCTGTCATTCCTGGTAATATCACTGTTCGAATTACGCAGTCTTCGGTATATGCTCATCAATGGAGGCTTCATTACCCTTTACCTCAGCCTGGCCGGGTTAATTATTGGTGCCTGGAGATAGCCACAGTTCATAATACCCGGGGCGTCAACCGGGGAAGTGAATTTCCTGTTGCCGGGTTTGCCGGCAGGATTTTGCTGTTTAATGGAATGTACTTGCATATTCCGTTACCAGGCGGGTACTATCTTTCTTGATCGTTTGCAGGTATCCGTCCCTATCAGAGTACCACAGACTCAAAAAGCTTCTTACATTTACCAGGCCAAATGCAATAATTATACCCGAACCATTTAGCCTGGCACCCGATGAAATTTTTTGACTCCCGGTTACGCATGCTGCGACGGATGCACTACTTCCGGAATATGGAAGGCATGTATAACAGATACCTGAGAGAGCATAAAGGTTGGGACGTTCACCTGGGTAAAACCAGAAAGTTTATTGAGAATTTTGTAAACAGGCAGGCAGAGCACCAGAACCTGATCGTTTTGGGCAGCGGGTGGTTGCTGGATGTGCCCATTGAATTTCTGGTGGAAAAATACAGCATTGTATACCTGGCCGACATCGTTCATCCCCCCCAGGTAAAACACAAATACAGAAACTATAGCCCCATCCGATGGGTAGAAACCGATCTTACGGGAGGATATCTCAGCAGTGTGTATGAACTGGTAAAACAACAGGGAAAGACCCTCAGCCCTGAGTCTCTTTTTGTTCTTAAACCTCAGCCTGAAAGAACATTCCAGGACCTTTTTGGTAAAACGAACCGGGAAAACCCGGGATCAACACACCTTATTTCTGTAAACCTCCTGAGCCAGCTCGACGGAATGCTGACTGACTATCTTCAGGACCACACCCATCTCAAACCAGGGCAAATCTTACCTTTTCGCCGGAAAATACAGCAAGATCACCTGGATTTGCTTAAAAATACAGGACCTGCCTGCCTCATTACTGATTTCACCGAATACCGTCAGCCCGTAAAAAACGGTGCAGCGGTTGAAACAAAGCTTATTCTGCCCGACTGGCCTGATTCACCCCATAAGGAACAGTGGAAGTGGGGATTTGACAGCAGCGGATCCTATCTGGAAGACTATACGGTGAGCATGCTTGTGCGGGCTATCTGTATCTAAGCTGTTAACAAGCCGGATCGTATTGGTATTCTTGGCTTTAAAAACAGTTATGAACAATTCTGTTAATAATTAGAAATTCCCTTTTCCCTTCCTTTCATCATCCCTTTTGATACTTTTGTTGCACAGAAAAGTAATATCTGCCGGAATCCCTGATATTGCCGCTTATTTCATCCTTTCCAAGGATAAATTCAGTGGCTGAGGAGATTATAATCGGAGATTCATCCGGAAATTCCGGGAAGATGAGGAAAACCTGAAAAAACTATGACTGCAGCCTATACAGAAGACAGCATTAAAACCCTTGACTGGAAGGAACACATCCGTCGCCGTCCCGGGATGTATATCGGGAAGCTGGGCGATGGATCCTCACAGGATGATGGGATTTATGTACTTATCAAGGAAGTGCTGGACAATGCCGTGGATGAATACATGATGGGCTTCGGAACCGAAATTGAACTTACCATCACCGATAAACTGGTGCGCATCCGTGACTATGGCCGTGGCATTCCCCTCGGAAAACTGGCCGATGTAGTTTCAAAAATGAATACCGGTGCCAAGTACGACTCCAAGGTGTTTAAAAAGTCGGTAGGTCTCAACGGGGTAGGGATCAAGGCCGTGAATGCCCTGTCCAGCAAGTTCCACATCCAGAGCTTCCGCGAAGGACGCATGAAGAGCCTGGAGTTCTCCCAGGGTACGCTCATCACGGATAGTCCTGATAGCAGTGCCAGGGAAAAAAACGGCACTCTTGTGTCCTTCATGCCCGATGATATGCTCTTTGGAAATTTCCATTTCATAAATGAGTATGTCGAGACCATGGTAAAAAATTATGTTTACCTGAATTCGGGGCTCACAATCAATTATAATGGAAACCGCTACTTTTCCAAAAACGGGTTGCTCGACCTTCTTACCGAAAATATTTCGACAGAAGTACTATACCCCATTGTTCATCTCAAGGGAGAGGACATTGAAGTTGCCTTTACGCATGGAAATCAGTATGGGGAAGATTATTACAGTTTTGTTAACGGACAGCATACAAACCAGGGAGGCACACACCTGAACTCATTCCGCGAGGGATTTGTAAAAACCATTCGTGAATTCTATAAAAAAGATTTTGATGCTGCAGATATACGTGCCTCAGTGATTGCAGCCATCAGCGTAAAAATTGAAGAACCGGTTTTTGAGTCGCAAACCAAGACCAAACTCGGAAGTAAGGACATGGGACCCGATGGACCCTCTGTAAACAAATTCGTACTTGATTTCATCAAAACCAATCTCGATAATTTCCTGCACAGGAATCCTTCACTGGCCGATACCCTGCTCAGGAAAATTCTGGATTCGGAAAAGGAACGTAAGGCTATTTCAAGCATACAGAAACTCGCCAGGGAACGTGCAAAAAAAGTGAGCCTGCACAACCGGAAGCTGCGCGACTGCCGCATTCACCTCAATACCGATGATGAAAAGCGGCTCGAGTCGACTATATTTATCACAGAAGGTGATTCTGCCAGCGGTAGTATCACTAAAAGCCGTGATGTGGGGACCCAGGCTGTTTTCAGCCTGAAAGGAAAACCACTGAACACCTACGGGCTTACAAAAAAAATTGTTTACGAAAACGAGGAGTTTAACCTGCTTCAGGCTGCTCTCAATATTGAAGACGGAATCGAAAACCTTCGCTACAACCAGGTTGTAATCGCCACCGATGCCGATGTGGACGGTATGCACATCCGCCTTCTGCTTCTCACTTTCTTCCTGCAGTTTTTTCCTGACCTGGTAAGAAAGGGCCATGTATATATTCTCCAGACTCCACTTTTCCGCGTACGTAACAAGGTAAAAACAGTATACTGCTATAACGACCTGGAACGTGAGCGGGCTGTCAAAACGCTGGGAACCAACCCGGAGATCACGCGTTTCAAAGGACTGGGCGAGATATCACCGGATGAGTTCAAACACTTTATCGGGAAGGAGATGCGGCTCGAGCCTGTTCGCATTACCCGCGAAGATGTGATAAATGAACTACTCGATTTTTATATGGGTAAGAACACACCCGACAGGCAGAATTTCATTATCGACAACCTCCGAATCGAGGAGGATTTGCTGGAAAAAACTGCCTGACCCTTTCTGATTGAAATGATTTGATTATTCAGCGAAATGGACATTGACGATATCAACATAGCCGGAGGAATGGAATCACAGAAACCGGAAGCAGAAGGGGACCAGCTGCACAGGGTGATGCACCTGAAAGGGATGTATAAGGACTGGTTTCTGGACTATGCTTCTTATGTAATTCTCGAACGTGCAGTACCTCATCTCTACGACGGGCTGAAGCCTGTTCAGCGCCGGATACTCCATTCCATGCGACGGATGGACGACGGGCGATACAACAAAGTAGCCAACATCATCGGGCATACCATGCAATTTCACCCGCATGGAGATGCCTCCATCGGTGACGCACTGGTGCAACTCGGGCAGAAGGACTTACTCATCGACATGCAGGGAAACTGGGGAAACATCCTCACCGGAGATAATGCTGCTGCTCCGCGATATATAGAGGCCCGCCTTTCCAAATTTGCCCTCGAAGTAGTTTTTAATCCCAAAACTACCGAATGGAAATTGTCCTACGACGGCAGAAACAAGGAACCACTCACCCTCCCGGTGAAATTTCCTCTCCTGCTTGCCCAGGGCGTTGAAGGCATCGCCGTTGGCCTTGCCTCCAAAATATTACCGCATAACTTCAACGAACTGATCGAGGCATCTATCGAATACCTGCGCGGAAAACCATTTACACTATACCCCGACTTCCCATCCGGCGGTCTGGCCGACTGTTCCAGGTACAACGACGGACTGCGCGGGGGTACTGTTCGGGTAAGGGCACGCATCAACAAAGTTGACAGTAAAACCCTTTCCATAACAGAACTGCCGTTCGGACAGACCACCGGCAGCCTGATCGACTCCATCATCAAGGCTAATGAAAAAGGCAAAATAAGAATCAAAAAGATCGACGACAACACCAGTGATACGGTAGAAATTCTCATTCAACTCGCGCCGGGTACCGAACTGGACAAAACAATCGATGCGCTCTATGCCTTCACCGATTGTGAAATTCCTGTTTCAGTAAACTGCTGTGTGGTGGATGATAATCATCCCCGCTTTCTGGGCGTTTCCGAGATGCTGAAGATATCCACCGACAGAACTGTCGCACTCCTGAAACAGGAATTGGAGATCAGGGAAAATGAACTCATGGAAGAACTGCTTTTTTCTTCACTTGAGAAAATATTCATCGAGAAACGTATTTACCATGACATCGAAACCTGCGAGACCTGGGAGAGTGTGATCGAAACCATTGCCAAAGGTCTTAAACCATACAAAAAACAGTTCTACCGGCCGGTCACAACGGAGGATATCGTTAAACTCACGGAGATCCGGATCAAGCGCATCACCAAATTCGATGCAAAAAAAGCAGACGAAATCATGAAAGGTCTGAAAGCTGAACTGGAAGAAGTGAAAAGCAACCTTGCCGGTATTGTCCAGTACACCATCAATTATTTCAGACAGATAAAAAAGAAATATGGAAGCCAGTGGGCCCGGAAAACTGAACTTCGGAGCTTTGAGTCCATTGAGGCAGCACGCGTTGTCATCGCCAATGAAAAATTGTATGTGAACCGCGAGGAGGGATTTGTCGGTACCGGGCTTAAAAAAGATGAGTATGTGAGCGATTGCAGCGATATAGATGATGTGATCGTTATTCGTCGTGACGGTACTTACCTGATCTCTAAAATCTCGGAAAAATCGTTCGTCGGTAAAGACATCATCCATGTGGCCGTTTTTAACCGGAACGACACGCGTACCATTTACAATGTGGTATACCGTGACGGCCGGAACGGGTACAACATGATCAAACGCTGCGCCATTACAGGTCTTACACGCGACAAGGAATATGCCATTACCAAGGGTACCGCAGACTCCCGGATTCTCTATATGAGTGTAAATCCCAACGGGGAAGCCGAAACCATCAAAGTATTCCTGAATCCGCGACCCCGCCTGCGAAACCTGGTTTTTGAATTCGACTTTTCCACCCTCGAGATCCGGGGGAAAAGTTCCATGGGAAATGTCCTTTCGCGATTTGCCATCCACAAGATAGTAATGAAGGAACGCGGAGCTTCAACCCTCGGAGGTACACGTATCTGGTACGATCCGGAAGTGAACCGTCTGAATACGGAAGAACGGGGTAACTTTCTGGGTGAATTCATGGCAGCCGACCGTATCCTGGTGATGACCCGCTCGGGGAATTGCAGGTTATCCAATTTCGACCTGAGCAACCACTTTGAAGATGATGCTATTCTGGTGGAAAAAAATGTTCCGGGAAAACTTTTTTCAGTAGTATACTACGATGCAGAACAGCGTCTCTATTACCTGAAACGTTTCCATTCCGAACCCAGTGATAAACTCCAGAAATTTATCGATGAGCACGAAGACTCCCGTGTGGTGCTCATCTCTGAACATCAGCGCCCCCGGATTGAAATTAAATTTGGCGGAAGGGACAAGCAACGTATGAATGAGGTGATCGATGTGGAAGCCTTTATCGGGGTTAAAGGATTTAAGGCAAAGGGAAAACGGATTACCACCTATAAGATCGACCAGATTAACGAAATAGAGCCCCTGCCTGCACCCCCGACCCAGCAGATGCTCACTGAGGCTGCCGAAACCGACAGCTCAGGAGAAGAGGGTGATACCCAGATGAGCCTTGGCTTTGGCGATAAATCCAACAAGTAGAGCCCCTATGAATATAGTGCTCATAGGCTTCATGGGATGCGGTAAATCCACTGCCGGGAAAATGATTGCACAGCAACTCAAAATGAGTTTTTGCGACCTCGACCAACTTATCGAAGCCAGGGCCGGAAAAACCATAGCCGGAATATTTGAGCAGGAAGGTGAACAATTTTTCAGGGAACTCGAACAATCCACCCTACGCGAAGTTCTGCGTGGCGACCAGCAGGTCATCTCTTCAGGAGGTGGAACAGCTTGCCATGCAGATAATATGAAATTAATGAATACCCGTGCCATAACGGTTTACCTGTCCCTGAAACCGGAAAAAATTTTTCTGCGGCTACGAAACCATACCCAAAACCGGCCCTTGCTGAGAGGAAAATCGGATGAGGAATTGCTGAAATTTATTACTGACACACTCGAAAAAAGAGAACCTTATTACAGTCAGGCCTCTGTAATCCTCGATGCCGACTGTCCCAACCCCTATGATCTCGCACAACGTATCATAACCCACCTGCCTTCATCCGGGAGGTCCGGATAAAAATAATTATGCCACTTTACAGAATATAACTTTCTGATTATAAAATATTTAATTTCTCCTATTTCCTTTGATTAGCTGTCATACTGCGTTAATTCCCTTCAAACTAGCGGAATCGCTTTGAATTATGAAGCCAAATCGGTAACTTTGTTAGATTGGTCCAGAAATACCGGAATAGCTTGGCTTTGTCAGTTTATAAGATGCTGAATATAGAGAAAGAGGAATCTTCACGGGTATTCCTGTTTCTGATTCAGTCTGTTTTTATCGGCCTTTTTTACGGGGCACTCGATGTGGCGGCTCATGCCCTGTTTCTCGATGTTTACCCGGCTACATTCATCCCGAAAGCATACATCGTATCGGGTGTGGTGGGGATCCTGTTCACCAGCCTGTACACCCGGCTGCAGGTGCGGATGAAGTTCAGCTTGTTTGCTGCCTTCAACCTCCTTTCGATCGCCCTCCTTTCCTTTGTGATCTGGTCCGGGTTTTTATTTGTGAAAGACAAAATCATCGTATTTGTCCTGTTTATCTTTTTCGGGCCCCTGAATATCCTGGCAGGACTTGGATTCTGGGGCGGTGTGGGACGTATGTTCACCCTGCGGCAGGGAAAAAGAATTTTTGGACTTATCGATTCAGGACAAATCATTGGTATTATCCTTAGCAGTTATGGAGCCACTCTGATACTGTCGATCGGATACAAAACCAGAGATCTCCTGCTTATAAGTGCCGCCAGTATTTTCGCAGGCATGCTGCTTCAACTGATAATTAACAGGCGCTTTGGTTTCCCGGCGCAGGTGCAGGAAACAGATACAAAAGAAGATCGGCGGGAGAATTCTTTCCTTACAATGATCCGAAACCGGTATGTTCTTTTCCTCTCCCTGTTTGTCGGATTTTCCGTGGCTGCAACCTTTTTCGTGCATTACACTTTCGTTACGGTCACCAAGGAGAACTATCCGGATACCACCAGTCTCGCCAAGTTCCTGGGGGCATTTACCGGTACCATGATGATCGTAAGCCTGCTGGTAAAAACCTTTGTATACGGAAGATTAATCAAGACCTATGGTTTGAAGGTAATCCTGGCGTTGTCTCCATTGCTCCTGGGCCTCTTCACGCTGGCTTCCATCCTGCTCGGGCAACTGGGTGGATTTACTGCGGCATCCTCGGGATTCATGCTGTTCTTCCTCATTGTTTCTTTAACCAAACTGTTTTCCAAGATACTCCGCGATTCAATCGAAGCACCTTCATTCAAGGTACTGTACCAGTCCCTCGGTTCGAATATCCGTTATTCGGTACAGGCAGGAGTAGATGGTACCATCAATGAGATATCGGCCTTTGGCTCAGGGCTCGCCCTCGCCGGACTGGTAAGTCTGCCTTTTGTCACTACCATACACTTCGTGTATATACTTGGACTGATACTTATTCTCTGGGCATTTACCGCATTCCGGCTACACCGTGAATACCGTAATTCCCTCCAGTCATCGCTTGCCGCATATGACCGGAAAGGGTTCAGATCTGAAATTTTTTCTCTTCCTGCTTTTCTTACAGAACTATATGAAAAAGGCAGCAATGTGTCAAAATCCTTTGTATTGTCGCTGACAACAAGGATATCTCCTGCCCTGCATGAAAAACTGACAGGCAAGTCTGAACCTGCAAGGTACACTGACGAACCCTCCGTGCTTGTATACTCCCCCGATCCGGTGCATCGTGTTTCATGTGCCTTCTACCTCCGGGGTCAGTCGGGTTCTGATAAAATCCGTTTTCTGAGGATCCTGTTGCGCGACAATGATACAACCGTAAGGAAGGCTGCTATTCAAACTGCAGGTCAGGACCGCGTGATAGAACTAGCGCCATTCATTATCGAACAACTGGCGCATCCCTCGGTCTACCCCTGGGCCTACCAGGCCCTCCTTGCCATGGGCGAGCCTGTGTTGGAACCTCTCGAGGTATTCTTTAAAAAAACAGGGCTCGAGGAAAAAGTCCTCCTGCGTATAATCAGGCTGATGGCCGATATTGGAGGATCTGCTTCGTCCAGGTTTCTGCTTTCCAAGCTGGGTTCATTTAACAGGAACCTGGTTAAGGAAACCATTTCTGCCCTGCGCAGGCTAAAACCTTCCCTGGCCCCGGAGCAGGAACGGCTGGTAAATAAGGTCCTTCAGGATTTCCTGGCGCTCCTGGCCTGGAATACCGCCGCCCGGGCAAGCCTTATTGAGGGAGAACGTCTTGTCCTGCTTAAAAGCGCACTCGAGGAGGAGGCTCACCAGTTGTACGAAACGGCGATGAACCTCCTGGCCCTGCTATACGACGAGAAATCGGTAATGCTCGTAAAGGAAAACCTTGAATCGGGTACGCGTGAAGGGATCGGATATGCCCTGGAATTACTGGATCTGTTCATCTCCGATGAACTGAAACACCTGCTTTTCCCATTACTCGAGGATAACAACCTTAACGAAAAACTTCGCCTGCTCCAGGAGGAATACCCGGTGGAAAAATATCACACCTGGAGCCTCCTGAAGACTATTATAAACAAAAGTAACAATGAAGTGGGACCGGCCACCCGGCTCATGGCCATACATTCAATCGCCCAGCTGAAGAATCCTGCCGCCTCTGAGGATCTGATAGCCCAGCTTTTCAACGAAAATAAAGCCCTGGCAGAAACAGCAGCCCTTACCCTTGCATCAATCGATGCTGATGTTCTTGAAAATGTATTTTCCCGTTTAAATCAGGCAGGAAATTCCGAACTTAAGGACAGGTTTTTACGTATAAGTAAGGATAAACTACAAGCATCAATTATCTCATTGATGGTAGCCTTGAGAAAATGTGACGAACTCAGGAATCTTGACTGGAACCAGCTATTAAAACTGGCATCCGGGATGAATGATTATATCTGTTCCAATGACAACAGGTCCACTCTTGAAAACTTGCTTATTACAAGAAAAAACCTGGTTGTCGTGGTGAGGGGTAATTATGAAGAAACAAGCGGTGAGGAGAAATTATCCTTCAAGGCAGGTGCTGTTCTTATGCCCCTTCAAAATAGTAAAATTGTTACCGGGAACCCGGCTCTGGAAGATAATTCTCTGCTTGCCATACTGGCAGAAGAGGACCTAGCCGAGATGCTGTTCGATGAACCATTCCTGGCACAAATTTTCGCAGTGAAGGAACCCACACCCGAAACCTCAAACATCCCTTCATAATTAACACCTATGCCCAAACAGACAACCATTTTCAGACAGTTGATTTTTAATGTGGTCGTTCCGGCATTCCTGGCGTTGATCCTGCTTGGGATTATCAATTATACACATACCCGTAATATTCTTGTTGGCGGAATAGAAACACAAAACCAGATCATCACCGATGAAATTTTAAATGTGCTGGAATTTCAGGATGTCGCCCTGGGCCTGGTGGAAAAAGAACTCGACACCCGGATGGCCAAATTAAGTGACCGCCTTGTTAACTCCTATTTCAAAAACACAGATAATGCCTTAAGCGCTGATTTGTCGAAAATCAGAAAGGAGCTCGGGATGGATCCTTCGAAGGAGGATATTTACCTAATCAATACCAATGGTGTAATCATCAACACTACCTTTTCCAATGATCAGAACAGGAACCTGTTCGATTACGGGGAAGAGCACAAACAGCTCCTCCTCAAGGTTTTTGCAGATAAGAAATTTGTGAGTGAACGTATTGCGATCGAAGGTTCAACCAAACGACTGAAAAAATACACCTATCAACCCACAAACGACGGCAAATATATTATCGAATTGGGAGCCTATTCAGGACAGGGTGATGAAATAATTGAATTTATCAGGAACAGGATGAATACCCTTGCCAGGAAAAAACAGGGCATTGTATCCGTTGATTTGTTTCTGGGCGCTGACAAGTCCTTCTCACTGAACCCTGACGCAAAGATCATTCCGGCTCATGTTCCGATACTGAAATCGGTGTTTAAAAAGAAAGAGAAAAAGACTATCATCGATCGTGCCAGTGGTGGTTTTACCCAGTATGATTACATCTATATCGACCGGCAGAATACCAATCTTTACAAGAGCGGAGTGGTACGAATTATTACCGACCGGTCGGTTGAGCGGGACATCCTGATGCGGGAACTCATTAAATTCCTGGCCATATTTACCGGAACGGTAGTGGCTGTAATCATCCTGATCTACCGCAAAACCCGGGTTATAACCGACCCCATTAAAAAACTGGTACACAATGTGATCAGGATCACCGATGGCCATCTGAAAGAACGGGCCGATGTAATAGGAAACAATGAAATATCCACTCTCTCCCAGAAGTTCAATATCATGATCGAACAGCTGGAAAGTTATTACTATGAGCTGGAAGAAAAAGTAAAGGAACGTACAGCACAGATACAACATCAGAAAGAGGAGATCGAAGCACAAAGGGATGCCATCGAAAGTCAGAATGTAATCCTGGCCGAGATCAACGAAAATCTTCAAAGTGCCTATGTTGAAATCGAAGCCCAGAAAAAGCATATCACCGACAGCATTATCTATGCCAAGCGCATACAGAATGCAATATTGCCTCCCGATGAACACGTTCGCAAACTGATACCCGAATCGTTCATCCTGTATTTGCCGAAGGATATTGTTAGTGGTGATTTTTACTGGCTTGCAGGGACCAATGACAAGATTATCGTGGCGGCTGTGGATTGCACAGGTCATGGCGTACCCGGAGCTTTTATGTCGATTGTGGGAAACAACCAGCTGAACTATGCGGTGAATGTGCTGGGCCATACCAGGCCTGCCGATATATTGGATGCGCTAAATCATGGAGTAACGACTACCCTGCGTCAATCCCGTTCTGAAAAATCTATCCGGGATGGAATGGATGTCGCTCTATGTACCATCGATACCGTTGAGAAAAAACTTGAATTTGCAGGAGCATTCAATTCCGCATTCGTTTACCGGAACGGGGAACTGATTTTACTTCCTGCCGATAAATTCCCGATCGGGGCCTTTATCGACGATTCCCTCCCGCCCTTTACGCATCACCAGCTAGAACTCCAGACAGGAGATTTGATCTATGTATTCTCTGATGGCTATGTGGATCAGTTTGGAGGAACTGAAAATAAAAAATACCTGATCAAGAGGTTCCGCAACCTTCTGGCCGAAATCTCCAGCCTGCCGATGGAGGAGCAGAAGCAAAAACTGCAGGATGTTCACGATACCTGGAAAGGAAAAAATGAACAGGTTGATGATATCCTCGTAATCGGAATCCGTATTACCTGAGAAAAACCAAGTTAAAATGTCCTCCAGCCCTAACCAGAAGCAAGCTACCGAAAACCAACCACCAGCCAATCCATTTCCAGGTCTGCGCCCATTTACCCCGGCAGAAAGCCACCTCTTCTTTGGCCGGGAAAAGCAGGGTGAAGCTATCCTGAAACAGTTGTCGGCCAATCATTTTGTGGCTCTTATCGGGGCATCAGGCAGTGGGAAATCATCGCTGATCTATTGCGGACTTGTTTCGCATATTCAACAGGGAAATATCCAGGAGGCAGGAAAAAGCTGGAAAGTAATTACCACACACCCGGGGAATGATCCCCTGGGAAACCTTGCCGGTGCCATCCATCTTAACTTTGCAATAGGACAGGAAGAACAGCTCTCCCCGGAGAACATTACCACTGCCTGGAAAAACGAAACAGGCAATATCACCTCGGTTCTGAAACCCCTTTTAAAATCCGGATCCGAGAGCATCCTCCTCGTTGTAGACCAGTTTGAAGAAATTTTCCGGTATGCTGAAGGCTCTGCAGGTTCAGGGCATTCTGGCGATACGCTGCTCTTCGTTGATCTGCTGGTTGAGGCAGTAAGGAAACAGGAAATCCCGTTTTACATGGTTCTCACCATGCGCTCCGACTTCATCGGTGACTGTTCCCAGTTTCAAAATCTCACCAGTCTCATTAACAAGAGTAATTACCTTATCCCGCGGATGTCGCGAAACGACCTCGCATCGGCCATCACAGGACCTGTAGGTGTGGGAGGTGCAACGATTGAAGCCGCGCTCACCGATAAACTCCTCCAGGAGATCGGTAATAATCCCGACCAGCTTCCCATCCTCCAGCACGCCCTGATGCGCACCTGGGAATACTGGCTGTCACGGGGTGATTACTCAAGACCAATTGCCATCTCGGATTATGAGGCTATCGGCAAAATGGAACGGGCACTGTCCGAACATGCCAATGAAGCCTATGATGAACTCGATGACGAAGGGAAAACCATTTGTGAGAGCCTCTTTAAAACACTCACGGAGAAAGGAACCGACAACCGAGGAATCCGTCACCCTACCAGAGTTCAGGTAATTGCTGCCATCGCCGGCACCACGCCTGACAAGGTCATTGCCGTAGTAGAGAAATTCCGGAGTCCGGGCCGTTCCTTTTTAGCTCCGGCACTGGTACCTCTGTCGCCCGAAACCATCATCGACGTATCGCACGAGAGCCTGATGCGTATCTGGAACCGTCTGAAAGTATGGGTTGAGGAGGAAGCCACTGCGGTGCAGATGTACCACCGTCTTTCGGAAGCCGCAGCCCAGCATCAGTCGGGTAAAGGAAGCCTCTGGCGGCCACCGGATCTTCAGCTCGCCATCAACTGGAAGGAAAAGCAGCATCCATCTCTTACCTGGGCTCAGCGATACAATCCGGCTTTCGAACGGACCATGGTATTTCTCTCTACCAGCCAGGAAGAGTTTAACAAGGAAGAAGAACATAAACTGCGGCTTCAGAAACGCCAGCTGAGGCGCACCAGGATGTTTGCCCTGGTGCTGGGCTCGGCAGCCATCATTGCCCTCGGTCTTACCGTGTACAGCCAGATGTTGCGTGCCGAAGCCCTTAAACAGGAGGCCCAGGCCAGAGAAGCCAAGGTGCGGGCCGACTCCAATGCAACGGTAGCCCGTGAACAGGAACAGATAGCCCGTGAAGCCCTGGTTACCGCTGAGCAACGAAAACTGGAAGCCGATACCGCCCGCATGACTGCTGAAGAACAGCGGCAAAGGGCTATCGCCAGTGCCGACCAGGCTATCAGGGAACAAAAACGTGCCAACGATAAGCAACGTGAAGCCGAGCAACAGAGACTGCTTGCACAGGCAAACGAAAAGAAAGCAAACGAGCAATCCGATATAGCAAAGCGAAACAGTGAGGAGGCCTTTAAACGCAGGATGCTTTCCATTGCCCAATCGATGTCGGTTAAATCGCTGCAGATTAACGACGACCAGAACCTGAAGGGATTGGTTGCATATCAGGCGTACCTCTTCAATAGAAAATATGAAGGACCGGTTCGCCAGGCAGATATCTACCAGGGCCTGTACGATGCCTACAAGGGCTTGAATTCAGTGGGATTCAACGTACTCAAAGGTCACAACGACAAGGTTCAGTCTGTACTTTTTCTTCCCGGGAAAAACATCATTATTACCTCCAGCACCGATGGAAAATTGTTGCGGTGGGACCTGGCGGACACTTCCAGAAAATTTGAGGTTGTAACCGAGAATAAAGCACTTAATGAGGCCCTGGCCATCAGCCCGGATGGGAACTGGCTGGCATGTGCTACCGATGGAGTTGGAATTCAGCTTTTCGATTTGCGAACTCCCGGCAGCCTTCCTCAGGTAATTAAAACGATTTCCAGAAATAACCGCTGCCTGGCCTTTAGTTTCGACAGCAGATCCCTGTTTTCGAGCGGAGCCGACAATGCCCTGGTACAATGGGATATCCGGACTCTCACCCCGAAACTTAACATTCCTCTCGGATCACGGCTAAACAGGCTGATGCTCTCGCCCGACGGAAACATCCTGGCTTCTGCCACCCGCGATGGAGACGTGATCTTCTGGAACCTGCGGGACAGTATGTCAAAGAAAATTCTGGTTAGTGAAAAAAACAACGAGGTTATTTCGCTTGCCTTTGGGAACAATGGCAAATGGCTTGCCACCGGAGATAAACTGGGCGTTATAAAAATTTGGGATCTTGAAAAAAATACAATCCTGGCCACTCTGCGCGGACATACTGCCCGTGTGCAGGACCTGGCTTTCAGTCCGGATAACGCCCTGCTGGGATCGGTAAGCTATGATGCCTCCGTACGTCTGTGGGATATGAGCGACTACAGTAATCCACCGGTGGTACTGCGCGACAACGGAGGATATGTAATCAGCATAGCCTTCAGTGCCGACGGAAGGATGTTCCTTACCGGCAGCAATGAGGAAGACCGGTTGGTGATAAGACCCTCTGCCTCCGAAACCATTGCCGACCAGTTGCAATACAGGATAGGACGCAACATGAGCACGGATGAATGGAAAACCTATGTTGGTTCCGACATCGAATATGAAAAAACCTGCAAGGCTCCCGGATTCGGAATTGCAGTGAATAATCAATAAGTCTGATTATGATAAGAAAATTTCTTTTGAGGATTATATTGCCTTCCATGGTAGTCTTCATTTCAGGCATCCATACGGAGGCACAGGATCAGTCCTGCTCATTCATTCTGAAGGAAGCACAGAAACAATATTCACTCGGACAGGTGGAAAAGATCCCGGGTATGATAGCCGGCTGCCTCGAAAAAGGATTTTCAAAGCAGGAACGGCAGGATGCCTATAAACTCCTTATCCTTTGTTATCTCTCAGATGACGAACAGGAAAAAGCCGATTCATCGATGCTCGCTTTTCTGAAAAGATATCCGGAATATGAAATTATCCCGACAGACTCACGCGAATTTACCTACCTCTTCAATTCGTACCGGACCTTACCCATCATCAGCATAGGGCTGGTGGGAGGATTCAGCCGGCCCCAGTTTTTTGTAACCGAGAGCAACAGCACCTTCGACCTGAATCATAACGCCCGCACCTACGAACCCACCGGCTTAAGCTACCAGGGCGGACTTAAGATCAATACCTACCTCTCCGAAAAATATGAACTTGAAGTGGATGTGTTGTATTCGCAGGTAAGTTTTCTTACTACCGATGTATTCACATTTGAAGGAAACGAAATCCAGAAAACAGAGGCCATTGAAACGCAAACCAGGCTCCGTTTCCCGGTTTCGGTGCAGTATGCCCTGTATCCATTTGGCAAGAATCTGCTGTATGCCCGTGCGGGATTGATCCCTTCACTGGCCCTGGGGGATAAACTTGATGCCACGCGAACGTATACGAACAATGTTCACAATCCGGTAACAGGTTCAGCCGTGGATATTTCTTCCATGAGGAAGAAATTTGACATGAGTGCACTTGTCGGTGCAGGGGTAAAATATAAAATCCCGCATGGGTATGTCTTCGCCGAGATTCAGTACCACCCGGGTATCACAAGTCAGCTCGACCGGAATGGCCTGTACGGATTTCCGGAATTACGCGACAGGTTTTATTTCCTGAGCGATAATTTCAGAATTAATAAAATGGTGTTCAACATCGGTTACAGCTACTCCTTCTATAAACCAACGAAAAAGAAATAACCGGCCCGCCATGAAAAAATACGCATCCATTATTTCCGCCGGGCTTTTGCTTGTACTCGCTTCCTGCAGCGAGAAGGTAAAGATCAGTCCTGAACAGGAAGATTCTTTTGTGAAATATTACGGGAACTTATATGAAGATTATGGCCGGGATGTAAAAGAAGTACCCGGAAAGGGTTATGCCGTGGTGGGGACAACCACCACCGGAGATGGGACTCAGAAAGCCGATAAAGACATTCTCTTTCTGTTGGTCGATAAATCAGGAAATCTTCGCAGAGATCCTATCACCTTTGGAAGCAAACTGGATGATGAAGGAAATTCCCTGGCACTTACCAGCGACAGAGGGTTCGTGATTGCAGGAACCTGCACCGATACCCTGAGCCTGGAGACAGACGTAATTGTTATCCGCCTTGATCAGGATGGAAATACCTTGTGGACTAAGGTGATCGCAATGGCGGGAAATCAAAACGGCAACTCGGTCATCATCTCTTCCCAGGGCAAAATTCTTGTAGGGGGTGTCACTAACAACGGCCCGCTTCTCCTCACCCTGGAGGATGCTGAAAATGGATCCGTCAATGAAGCAGAGAAATCAGGAACCGCCGGATACCTCAACAGCATATCCGACATACAGGAGTTCCAGGGAGGAACCTGGCTGTATGGGCAGGTTTCGAACGACACGATCAACACGGCGTGGGTGATGGTGGCATTTTCAACTGAAAGTACATCTCTGGAGTCAATTTCACCTCCTGAAAAGGGGAATTACCAGAAAGCCTTTGGATCCTGCATCCTGGAGCCCGATACCATCCTCCTCTGCGGGGTAGCTAAAGGAAGCGATGGCAAAAATAAGGCATTGATTAAAAAACTTTATGATGACGGTACATCCCAAATTAGTATAAAGTTGGAAAAGAAAATTGGGGAACCCAATGAGATCGTTGAAGGTAAATCTGTTCGCATGCTGAACGATGGCCGGATTGCCCTGCTTGCCACACGAACCAAGGCAGAAAATAGTGACGTCGTCATCTACCTCTGCGACCGCGATGGTAAAGTTCTTGAAAACGGCACCATCATCCTCGGCGATAACAGCGTGCAGGAAGCCGGTGCCTTTGAGATCACTTCCGACGGAGGCTTTATCATTACAGGCTCCAACCTGCTCGACAATAACAGCATGGTGAGTCTGATTAAATTGAATGCAAAAGGGGAACTACAGTAAGTTCTTCCTGCCAGTTTTTAACTCTATACCCTACCCAATATGAGAGGACTGAAATACATCCTTAGCCTTGCTCTTTTGTTCCCGGCTCTTTTTGCAGGAGCACAGACCATCAGCTTTACAAGCACGGTTTCTGAAGGACAGGAAACCACCACACAAATCGATGTCACCCTTTCAGGGGCAACCTTTGAAGACCCCTTAACCACATCTGAATGGTCGATCACGACCTCCGGAATATCGGTTAAACCTGGATCAGTTGTAAGGGTTGACGATACCCACGCCTATTTTTACCTGAATTCAACCCTTAATGATTACGATTCTGACCTGACGTACAGCCTGAAAGTAAAAAACAGCCAGACAACATATACTGCAGATATATTCTCGGATCTGACGCTCCATGCCCTTATCGAGAGTATTTCCATATCCACCGACAATGTAAATGAAGGTAGTGAGAATACGAAAAATATTGCCGTAACGCTTACAAATGATGTGTTCGACGACCCGCTTGTAAAGACTAACTGGTTTTTGGTTGGTGCACCGGCGGGAGTATCCATTTCCGCTGTGAGCCGGACAGATAATACCCATGCGACGATCTCACTGAATGTCCGCACTGTTGACTACGACGTGAGCAAGGTAGCCGGTGTGCGAGCCAACCCAGGTGAATTTGTGCATAATTCCACAACCAGTCTCACCTCCAATAACGCCTTTACCTTTACGGCCAGCGATGATGCGGAGTCTATAACCCTCACCGGATCGGCCGCCGAAGGAAACGAGGGTGGAAGCATAGTAACCGTTACCCTGGCAAACGGAACCTTTCAGGATCCCCTTAATCTGGGAGATTTTTCAATTTCCAATCAACCCCAGGGAGTTACGCTGGGTTCAGTGGACCGAACAAGTTCCACAGTGGCGGAGTTAACTCTAAGTGGGGATGCCCGATGGGATTATGATATTAATAAAAATCTTTCGGTCACATTGGACACCTCGGGTTTTAATGATAACACTTCCGATTCCGACCTCTCAGCCAGTACCGGTTTTACCTTTACTGCCACCAGCAGCACCGAAAGTATTGCTATCTCACTTGACGGGCAGACCGTAACAGAGGGTTCCGAGAACGGAAAATATATTAAAGTAACCATTACTAATGCCGATTTCAGGGATCCGGTGACCACTTCCGATTTTGATGTTAAAGGCCTCCCCTCCGGTGTAACGATTGGTTCAGTGACCAGGATCAGTGATTCCGAGGTACATCTCGTGCTATCAGGAAACCGGGATAAGGATTATGACAGTAATATTACCGGATTATCCGTCACAGTTAAACCTTCGGGATTTTATGATTCATCGGGAGATTCGGGACTCACTGATTCGGATGGATTTGTTTTTACAGCCGTGGTCGATGCCGAAACGGCTGCCCTCTCCGGAAGCGTTACTGAAGGTAACGAGTCTTCCGGTCATGCAATCCTCACTCTATCGGGAGGAACCTTTCAAAACCCGCTTTATACCAGCGATTTTACTATCTCAAACCTCCCCCAGGGAGTTACTGTTCTTTCTGTTACATGGCAAAACTCAACCGTTGCACACATTAATTTTGGCAGTAACCGTACCAGGGACTATGATTCAAATCCGGGAACTCCCTCCGTTACCATTGATACTTCAGCTTTCGATGATAACACCTCCAATGTTGCTATTAATGCCACTAGTTCTTTTGCTTTCAATTTTGTAAATGATGCCGAAGATATCAACCTGTACGGAAGTGCCAGCGAAGGTGCTGAAGACGGAGACTATGTGATTGTTAAAATTGTTGGAGGAACCTTCCGTTCGGGTTTATCTGCTTCCGATTTTTATATTCCCAGCCCGCATGAGGGCATTTCTCCAGGAACAGTAGTCCGAAAGGATGATACTACTGCCTGGATATACCTTACTGGGAACAGTACCCTGGATTATGACCAGGACATTACCGACCTTCAGGTTACTCTCCACGCAACCGGGTACGATGATTCCAATACCGGCGGAGGAGACCGCATTGCATCCACTGGGTTTACTTTTTTGGCAAACAAGGATGCGGAAACCATTACAATTTCCGGTTCCGCAGCCGAAGGGAGTGAGAACGGTGCTGTGATTACAGTTAACCTTTCCGGTGGCCAGTTTAAAACCCTTCCCGACCTGGATAAAAACGATTTCGACCTTACGAACGAGCCTGCGGGTGTTTCCATCGGTTCCATCAACCGCATCAGCGATACTCAGGTACAATTGATCCTGTCCGGAAACCGCACTGTCGATTACGATGCAAATATCACCGGCATGGTCGTCACCCTGCTTGCCTCCGGCTATGAGGATGCCGATGGAGCCAATGTGCTCTCCAATGGAACAGGATTTACATTTACTGCAAACGATGACAAGGAAGTTATCCAGATCAGCGGCAGCGCCAATGAGGGTTCAGAACACCTGGGTGTGATCGGTGTTAAACTCACAGGTGGTACCTTTAAAAACACTTTCACCGGTACCTGGACAGCAACCAACCGACCCCAGAATGTAAGCCTGGGGACACCGATAAGGGTGGATGAGGACAGTGCGTATATTCCGCTGGTGGGTGATCGTACCAGGGATTATGACGTATCCATCACCAACCTGGTTCTCACCGTTCCGCAGATCGATGTGAGTGATGCTGCCGGCCAGGCACCTCAACTTACCGCTTCCGGCTTTACTTTCAATGCCACCGACGATCAGGAGGTGATCAGCATCTCCGGTACAGCCAATGAAGGATCGGAGCATCTGGCTACCATCAGCGTATCCATCACGGGTGGCACATTTAAAAACCCGCTCAGCGGGACCTGGCAGGTCGATAACCTGCCTGATGGAGTTTTAAAAGGAACTATAACACGTGCCAGTGACACGCTCGCTACCATTGCTCTTACGGGTGACCGCAGCTACGACTATGATGGTAACCTCACCAACCTGAGCGTCACCGTGCCCCTCACCACCATTGATGATACAGCCGGAACTGCTCCGGTGCTTACCGACAATTATGGCTTTACCTTCCAGGCTAATGACGACCAGGAACATATTTCCATATCAGGATCAGCTACCGAAGGTGCGGAAAACGGAGTATTGGTGAATGTAAGCCTTGCCGGGGGTACCTTTGCAAATCCGCTCACCGGTAGTTGGGAACTTGGTAACCTGCCCCAGGGAGTGAGCCAGGGAACCGTTACACGCACCGGGAACACCACCGCCACCATTGCCCTGGTGGGTAACCGTACCAAGGACTACGACACCAGTTTCACCCATGTGGCTTTAACGGTTCCTGCCATCGATGTGCTGGATCCCGCAGGTACCCTGCCATCCATCCTTACTACGAATACCGGATTCACCTTCACTGCAGTTTATGAGAATCCTGTATTTACCGTAACCGATAATGGAAGTATGCCGGAAGGCCTGCAAAATGGGAAATTCTATACGCTAACCGTACAGGAGGATACGTTTGCCCTTGCATTGGTTGATACAAATACCATCAAGCTTACCGGACAGCCATTGGGAGTGCTTATACAATCTGCAAACTGGATAAATAAAAACCAGGTAAACGTTTTCCTGCGGGGGAACTCGGTGGAAGACTTTGATACCGACATCACCGGAAATATTGTAATCCACCCCACAGCCCTGGTGCAGCACAACGGGAATACGTACAATCCATCCTGTATTTACCCTGCAATAAATGATGCTGAATCAATCACTGCAGCTTGGGCGCCCAATCCAGGCACCAACGGGCAGGAGGCTACCCTGAACCAGGATACGCTGGTCGTGAGCATTACCGGAGGCACCTTCAATCCCTCCACGCTGGCAGCGAATGTATCCTTGTCAGGCAGCGCATTGAATTATGGGGTTACGAAAAAATCAGTGTCTGCCATTACCCGCCAGTCATTTAAACTGGCCCTCGCCTGGAATGGAACAGATTTCGACTCCAACCTGAAATTACGTGTAGCAGTTGCTCCTGCCGGGTACAAGGATCCATATCCTGGAAACCCTGTCCTGAAAGACAGCGTGACCCTTACGGCTTTCGACGATATGGAATCCATTCAACTCAGCTACTCCACTGCGCGTGCTACTTTCGGGATGGAAAAACGACTGAAGGGAGAGAAAATTCATGTTGGAATAACTGGCGGATCCTTCCAGCACAGTCCGGATAAGGTGACAGGCCATGTTACCCTGAGTGGCACCGCAGTAATCGATGCCCATGTATCGCTTGGATCCATTACCGGCATCACTGCATCCGGATTTGATATCGTATTGAACTGGGACGGCACTGACTTCGACCTGAACAAGTCACTCACCATCTCCATTGACACCAGTGCATTCAAGGATGCGATTGCACCTGTTTCTTCCTCCCTGGTTGTTCCTGCCACTATAGAAAAGGCAACCCTTACACCCAGTTCGATCTCCGAGAACAGCATTAAGCTTGGAGACGAGGATCTCTTCCTTACACTGCACGGAGCCACCTGGAAAGCAAGTAGTTATTCAAGTGGTTACTACAAACCTGATACGGTAGCAACCCTCCTCAGTGGGCTGGCATTCAAAGCCGGATCTACGAACCAGATCGAAAAACTGGTAACTGATCTGCTTGCTTACAAAACAGGCAATGCCCCCAACGACACCAACAAGGCAGTCTGGAGAATGAATGATACCATTCTGAAAATCGATCTCCCGGGAACGATGGCATTCGAGATCAACGAAGCCTCCCGGTTCTCCTGGACCGTCCCCAAGCAGATGGTCGACAGCACAAAAGGTGCCATCCAGCAACCCAACGACCTCGATGTTTATGAATCACCAAGCACCTCTGCCACACTTTTCGGCATTTCAAACATCTGTGCCGATGGTTCGATGGCGCCAATGACGGTGGTGCTCACAGGTAACGCAGAGTTTGGGTACCAACTGCGGGTCCTGAGAGATGGAAATTTCTTTGCCAATTATTCCACCAACCAAAGTGTTTTTGTATTCAATACCTCAGAAGCCGGCACCTACACAATAGATTCATTGATCAACGGGCCATTCAGGGTTGGTTCTCCGAATGTGAAAATCACCGGTTCTGTTACCCTTACCGTTCATCCGTTGCCGACAGGCGTTGCCATCACCGGTTTGAATCCCGTGTATGCCGTATCGAATAATGCTGTGCCCCTCACCGGCACAAAAACCGGTGGTGTGTTCTACGGTCCCTATGTGAACACACAGACTAACTTATTCTATCCTGTGTCAGCTGACACCATTGAGATCGTTTACCGGTACACCGATGTGAATCAGTGCAGCAATTATGATAC
Source organism: Bacteroidales bacterium (assembly GCA_046329925.1). Taxonomy (GTDB): domain Bacteria; phylum Bacteroidota; class Bacteroidia; order Bacteroidales; family JAAYUG01; genus JAXLTS01. The sequence continues at coordinate 1,708 of JAXLTS010000029.1, read as the reverse complement.
TGCTCAGGTAATAATCCTTGCAGGACAAGCCAGTATTACTTTCAATAAGGGAAGGAGTATCTATTGCTCCACGGAAACGGAGGCGAAAGTGTCCGGTACCAATAGTTCCGGTTACGATGGTTGGTTCAGCCTGAAGAACTATCCGCTTGCCTTATCACCCGATGGTCCTGATCCGGATGCTGTGAAGATTAATCCCTCACTCATTGTGGGCAGTGATAGCCTCTATTACAATTATACCATCGGAACAAAAACGCTGAATATTGCCGAAAAAATCACTGTTGAGGGACCCAAAGATTTCTCGTTCGACAGTGAATTGAATACCAGGCTCTGCCAGGAAGACCCGGCTGAACCATATATCAAACTGTCAGGTACTGAGCGAACAAATATTCGTTTCTATGGAAGTGGAGTTACCGGTAATGCCATCGATGGATACAGGTTTTATCCCGATTCCGTCGCTGCGGGGACACATCCTGTCTATTATCAGTATGTGGGTACCACAGCAGCACAATGTACTACGACCATCAGCAAGGACCTTCAGGTATTCGAGGTACCTAAAGTTAACTTCACACTACAGGACAGCTGCATTACCGGTGACCCGGATGATTTCACCTGGTTCCGGAATACCACCAACAAACCAGATCTGGTGCAGGACTGGGAATGGAGTTTTGGTGACAATTACGCCAATGTAACGGATAACAAATCGTCCGATTTTGAACCGGGCCATCTGTATCGTTGGAACCTGAAGAAAACAGAGGCGGCAGGAAATAAAACCGTCACCCTGTCGGCTGTTTCGAAACCTGAACACAATGGCTGTCTGGCCAGTGTGACAAGGGTAATCCGTATCGGTATGATTCCCAAGGAGGCAAACTTCAGCTGGGACAATGTTTGCTTCCAGCCCGGAGAAAGCATCCGCTTTGCCGTAAACTCCGGCAGCGGAAGCGAATCGGAAACCAACGACACCTCCTTCACCTGGAGTGTATTTACACCTGGCACCGTTGATTCCATTGTTTATAAAGGCAAAACCAGGGACATCATATTCAGCACCCTGGCTTCACATCGCGTGGATCTCCTTTATAAAACCAACTTCGGCTGCCGTTTCACCCGCCGGGATACCATCAACCTGCGACCCACGATCCTCCTGGAAGATGAGTATTATTCCGATTTCGAGAACGGGAAGAACGGTTGGTTCGCTGAAATTATCCCCGACACAGCCACGATCAACAGCTGGACGTTTGGAACACCGGATAATACTGGACTCAACTATGCAGCCAGTGGGATCAATGCCTGGTATACCAAAATTACCAGTCGGAAACAGGCCGAGCAGACAGCGGTATCTGGTCCCTGCTTCGATTTCAGTAAAATGAAGAATCCAATGATCTCTCTTGATATCTGGCGATCGTTGAGTAATCAACGCGACGGGGCTATGCTTCAGTATTCCACCGACCCGGAAGGATTGGAATGGAATACCATAGGTACAACCAATGAGGCTGTTAACTGGTACACTGAATTCCAGATTCTTGGTTTCCCCGACAATAAAACCATTGGCTGGTCCGGCGGTGTACCTGATGCAGGCTGGGTTACCGCCCGCCACTGGCTCGACCTGGCAGGGAAGCCCAATGTGCGTCTGCGCATTGTTTACGGGTCCGATGGTTCAAGCCTCAGCCAGAATGAAGGATTTGCCTTCGATAACATCTGGATCGGTGAAAAG
>JAXLTS010000028.1:0-53413 GCA_046329925.1 Bacteroidales bacterium | reverse complement strand
GTAATATCCAATGCTGCGCTTAGGATAACCTCCCGGTCACCCAGCCGGATTATCTTGCCGGAAATGTACAGTTCGATGTGTTTCCCGTTCTTTGCCTGCAAAGCTATTTCCATGTTCTCAACAATCCCTTTGTCAATTATCTGGGAACGAAAAGGCCCACCGGAGCTGTCAAACAGTCCTACCGAAGCATCGCGGGTAAGCGTCCGGAATATATCTTCCTTTGTATAACCCGTGGCATCTGTGAATGCCTTGTTAACAATTATTACCCGACCATCCAGTTCGGTTAGTACCATAATGCAGGGAGCAAATTCGATGAGCGACCGGAACAGTTCCTCACTTTGGCGCAATGCCTTTTCCGCCTGTTCTCTTTCATAAATATCATTCACGGCCCTGTCGAGCGATCGCTTGTTAACCATGAAGATATTGTATGCAAGGATGGATATGAACACGATAGCAATGCCCGTATCAATCAGATAATCATTAGCTTCAGATGCTGAAATTACTCCCTGATGCAAAAGCATCCTGGTGAAAATATACAGGACGACAATGTTAACAGCACCATAAATAAAAATACTGTATCTTCTGCTTCTCAGCAGCAATGCAGCCATTGGTAACAGGGCAAGCAGGATTGCAATTGTATCCATGCGCAAGATCGCTTCACCCTTATCAACCAGTATAACAATCCAGACGGCACACATGGCAGAGCCCAGCAGGAGGTTGGCGGCCCATCCGTAATGGCCCCTGATGAGCAGGAATAAGCAAAAACAAAACAGAAGAAGAACTGAAGCTTCGGGCAGAAGAACCGGAAAATAGAAACCATTGTAAACAGTACTGTTAATTTGGATGAATCCGGTAGTAATAATCAGGAGGAACAGGCATATAATGAGCGCAAGATTGAGATAAAAGGTAAACCGGACCTTTTGCTGAACAACAAAATCGCTGTTCTTGTACCTGCCAAGTATTTCCGGCAACTGGTCCCTGGAATTCATCTCAACGAATGGTATCGTTTAATACATTATCTTTGTTCAAATCTACTAAATCACTTATTGACAATCACTAATAAAACAATAATTTATCAGATATCCATTAAAAATGTAGTTATCGCGATTCTAATTTCAGGAAATGAAAAAGAACGCCGTCATTTTCCGGACCATATTTCTCCCCTTATGCCTTTTATTGCTCATCTGGTGCGTATGGGGGATTGAGTGGGCTTCAAAGGCTGACTATACCCGGATGGGTATCATGCCCCGCAGATGGGAAGGACTTCCGGGGATTCTTACCATGCCACTGGTTCATGGCAACCTGCATCATCTGCTTGACAATTCGTTTCCCTTATTACTCCTTTCCTGGGCTGTGTTTTATTTTTACCGGGAAGTAGCGGCCTCTGTCTTGCTGCTATCCTGGCTTATCGGAGGTTCCATGGTATGGCTTGGAGCACGCACAGGGGTATGGCACATCGGAGCCAGTGGTCTTATTTACAGTCTTGCCTCTTTTCTCTTTTTCAGCGGAGTATTCAGGCGTTATCCAAGGCTCATGGCTATCTCGTTGCTGGTTGTCTTTCTTTATGGCGGGCTCATCTGGGGAATATTTCCATATGACCAGTCCATTTCCTGGGAAGGGCATCTTTTCGGCGCTATCACCGGATTTGTGCTGGCTTTCGTTTACCGCCACCTTGGTCCTGCAGAGGAACCACTTCCCCTGCCCGATGAAGAAGAAACCGATGATAATGAGGCATACTGGAACAAACCCGACCCTGAGAACCAGGAGAGATAAGACGGTACACCCTTTCCTTTCTGATTTCGTGGATGGATCTGACAGCATCAATCCATCGGGAAACCCGGAAGAACAGGGTATTTCCCCTTCAATACCAATGATCCGGATGATTTTTATAATTTTACCCCTTTATTTTCCGGGCGATGCTCATCAAGATATATCCGCAAAATCCGAATACACGTGAGATTGAAAAAGTACTTGACATTCTCAACCGGGGTGGAGTTATTATTTTTCCCACCGACACGGTTTATGGCATCGGATGTGATATTTACCAACACAAAGCGGTGGAGCGGGTTGCACAGATCAAGGGTATTAAGCTCGAGAAGGCCGATTTCTCCTTTATTTTCGCAGACCTGAGTCACCTGTCTGAATATACCACGGGTGTCACCAACCCCGTCTTCAAACTCATGAAGAAAAATTTACCGGGCCCATTCACCTTTATTCTTTCAGCCAGTCATAATATACCCCGGATCTTTAAAGGCAAAAAAAAGACCATCGGTATTCGTGTTCCCGACAATCCAATCATCCTGGAGATAGTTAAAAAACTGGGTCATCCAATGCTGACAACCTCTGTGCATGACGAAGATGAGATAATCGAATATACCACCGATCCTGAATTAATACATGAAAAATTCGGAAACCTGGTGGACCTGGTTATTGATGGCGGATTCGGAAATCTTACTCCTTCCACCGTTATAGACTGCACCGGGGATGAGCCTGAAATATTAAGGGAAGGAATCCGCCTGCCTGATATCTAAATTTTCAATGAAAGCTCCTTTGTCACGAACACTGTAATACGTGTAACCAGCTTTTCGGGCAGTCTGGGATAATTTCCTGTCAAGCCATACCGGAACTGAACTATCCGAAATTACTTTGCCGGGCTTAAGTGCAAGCAAAATGTCTGAAAAACCGTAGACAGATTTTCCTCCTATCACCAGGTAATCGATCCTGAATGGGATTCCTTCCTGTATCTTCAAATGATAGCTTGGGTTCCTCAGGAAAACAATACTGTTTTCTTGAACCCGGGAATAAGTAACTCCATCCCGGATTTTTTTAACAAAGACATTCCCGGTTAAAACTGCCTGTTCATCGAGTGAGTCCAAAATAACCTCCTTTTCTTGCCGAAAACTTCTGCTTATCCGGTAGGGTTCGGCTTTCATCTTCACCAACCAGGGATTCCCGTGCAGGCCGGAGCCTGAAAGGAAAGTGCACTTTCGACCAACCACTAGATCCACCGCAGTTTTTCCGGGAATATTATACACAGTCAGCTGCTCCTGTGTATGAACAACATATTGGCGGAACAGGGAGCGAGAAATGAATAATGTACAGAAAAACATCGAGATCAGAAGCCATGAATACTGCCGCCTGATGAGGCCGGCAGCCAGAGAAAGAACAATCCCGTACAAAATGATAAGTCCGGGTATGTCCTGCGGAATCCGCGTTATAGCTGAAAAAGGGATTTGCTCAACCAGCAGAACAGACTCATTTAGAAGTCGTACCATCCATTTGATGCAAAAAGCAAGTCCATCAGAAAGAAAAGGAATCCAGCAGAGAAAAAGAAATGCCATGGAAGCATACAGGATAAGCCCGGAAAGGGGAACAACCACCAGGTTTGTAAGCAGAAAATAATTTGGAAACTGGTGAAAATAAAGAAAACCCAGGGGAAAGGTCCCGGCCTGTGCTACCAGTGACAGGGCCGTGAGCGACCATATTTTATCTGCCCATGAATACCTGAAGGATAACAGGGAATAAAGAGGCTTGTGGAGGATCATAATAAAGGCTACGGCAGTATAGGATAGCTGGAATCCTATATCCCTAATAAACATCGGGTTTAATAATAATATGAAGAATGCCGAGGCCGCCAGGGAATTCAATCCGATACCCGGGCGGTTGAGGGATGTACCGATCAGCAAAAAACTGAACATGACCGTAGCCCTGAGAACAGGCGGGGAGCAACCGGTTACAAATGCATAAAACCAAAGGAAAGTAAGGCCTGTGATAATGCGCAGCAAGCGGTATGATTTACGTTTTCGGAGGAGACGGAGCAGGTATTCAACCATGAGGTAAATAATGCCCACATGCAGACCCGAAACGCTCAATACATGCATGGCTCCGGAGACAGAATAGGCTTGCATCAGTTCATCCTGCACGGAAGAACGATATCCTAATACCAAAGCCGAAAGCACGGCATACTCGTCCCCTGTTATCCTGTAATTCCGGAATTGCTTTAGCAGGAAATTCCGCAGATTTTCCGAAAAGGTTTTCAGGTCATTTGTTTTCGATTGTTTAAGCAGAGACGTTTCCAAAGCATTCAAACTGATTTTTCCTATTATTCCCCTGTTCAGCAGGTAGTCACGGTAATTAAACTCACCCGGGTTTGTGGGGGCAGGGACCTGCAGTATCTTACCTTTAATTGTTATCCATTGTCCGCTTAGGGGTTCAAAATCCGCATCACCCGGAATGGTAAGGAGAAGGAGACGATGATCGTGTGACCATCCTTGCGGTGTAAACCGGTATTTTAATCTTCCAACCACACGGTATCCTCCCTGCGGGTTTGCAGATACCTCCCTGATCTCAACGATATACCTTCCGGGTACTGAATCGGCCAGGTCAGGCAGTACCCGTTCCCTGCCAATGCCAGTATAGCACCAGCCGAACGCCACCAGGAACAATTGGAATATGATGGCAACCGGCCATTTTCGGGAGGTCTGACTCTTGTTAAAATACAGGTATATCAGGACAGCCAGAACGAAGAAAAACAAAACTGCATACAGCAAAATTTCTGCCGGTACCGGGACAAAAAGTAAACAGCAGATTATACCTGCCAAAAAAGGAAACAGTATCCTTACGAATGGCAACCGCCTCAGTTCTTCATACAAGTTTAAATGCATCCTCCAGTATTTATCAGGTACAGGTACCGGTTTGTAAAACAATACTCAATCACTTCATCATTCAAAAAGCCGGATTTACATGAAATCAATCATTTTCTTTTCCCGGGATACACCAATGGGGATAGCTTTATCAACTGTTAATACCCCTTCCGGTAAAAAACTGCAGAAGATTTGGAAGAAAATCCTGAACAAAATTTTTAATCTCTTGTTACTAATGTTAAACAACAACTACAAACACTAACTCTTATGGCTGATCTGTCAACCCGTTACATGGGACTTAAGCTTAAGAATCCCATCATTGTAGGTGCCTCCAACCTGGTACTTAAAAATGATTATTTAAAGAAAGCTGAACAAGCCGGTGCATCTGCCATTGTTTACAAGTCACTCTTCGAAGAGCAGATCCAGCTTGAACAGGCCCAGTTCAGCGATGAACTTGATTCGTTCAATGAACGGCATGCTGAAATGTTGAAATTGTTTCCCTCCATGGAACATGCCGGTCCGGAGACCTACCTGGTGGAACTTCGTGAAGCCCGTAAACAAGTGAATATCCCGCTAATCGGTAGTCTGAATGCCGTATATAAGGAATCCTGGGTTGAATATGCGAAACTACTTGCGGAAACCGGAATAGACGCCCTGGAATTGAATTTCTACGCGGTACCGCAGGATTCAGGCAAGGATGCTTCTGCAATTGAAGCAGGACAACTGGAAATTCTCCGGGAGATCATTAAAACAGTTAAGATTCCGGTAAGTGTGAAGCTTAGTCCGGCTTACACGAACCCGCTGAACGTCATTGCACAAATGGATAAGACAGGAGTGGCAGGGTTTGTGCTATTTAACCGGGTATTCCAGCCTGATATCAATATTGAAACGGAAGAGCATAGTACCCCATGGAATCTGAGCAGCAGTGAGGACAACCGGCAGTCGATCCGTTTTGCAGGCTTGCTTTACAAGCAGATCAAGGCTGATATCTGTGCAAATTCAGGTATTCACAGTGGTGAGGATGTGGTAAAGCTTATCCTGGCTGGTTCTGCTGCGGTACAGGTGGTTAGTGCCCTCTACCGGTCGAAAATTGATGTAATCACACAAATGCTTGAAGAGGTTAAACAGTTGGATGGACCAGAAGAAGTACGCCAATCTGGATGCTTTCCCGCGGGAAGCTGGCCAGGGTAAATACCAGAGACCCCTTTGTATACAAGAGAGCCCAGTATGTTGACCTGCTGCTGAAATCAGAGGATTTGCTTCAGAAAAATACGCTCGTATAAAGAACGGGCAGCTTATCATTAAGCCAGAGAGCGCAAAGAATTCATGGAAAATGAATCTTTGCGCTCTCTGCATTTATAGTAAGCTGCGGTAGTATCGTTAAATTTTAAAGAAGGAGACCAATTCACGGAGTTGTTCCGACTGGCTGGTAAGCTCTCGGCGCTTGTTGCCATTTCTTCGGAGGTGGAGGCATTCATCTGGGTAATCTGATTCAGTTGCTGCAGGGCGTTATTGATCTGGTCTGCCCCGGAGTTTTGCTCCTGGCTGGCAGAAGATATCTCCGCCACTAATTGAGCTGTTTTTTCAATTTCCGGAAGCAATTTTTTGCAACTGCCCACCGGCATTTCGGGCGATCTCACACCCGAGGCTGAAACGCTGTTTATCTGATCGGCGGCCGCCTTGGAGCGTTCGGCCAGTTTACGGACCTCGGCTGCCACTACGGCAAATCCTTTTCCGTGGTCCCCTGCGCGTGCAGCTTCAACCGCGGCATTCAGTGCAAGAATGTTTGTCTGGAAGGCTATATCTCCGATAATACCGATTTTCTGCGCAATTTCCTCCATTGATTCGGCTGATTTCACGGCAGAATCTGCCCCGGCACGCGTTGCATTAGCAGCGGTACGACTCATTTTTTCTGTCTGGCTCGCATTTTCGGCGTTCTGCTGAATATTGGCAACCATCTCCTCCATGGAAGAGGAGAGTTCCTCTGCAGCCGAGGCCTGTTCGTTCGCTCCGCGGGAAAGTTGCTGTGAGGATTCATTCATCTGGGCAGCAGCCTGGGCTATACTGGCAGACCCGTCAAGAATGTTGGCTATTATTTCTTTGAGCCGGTCGGTCATATTCCGGAGATTGGTCAGGACAAGGCTCATTTCATCATTCCCCGACGATTCGATTTTTATGGCCAGATTTCCATCCGCGATCTCTTCAACCACCTGGTTCACCTCGTTAATACTCTGGCGCACCCTCGCAACTATGGCCATGCCGAAAAAGCCACCCCCAATGATGGCCAGCAGCACAAAAAGGATGGTCATTGTAAGCGAACTTTTATAAACGGCCTTTCCTCCCTCATTTAATTTATCGGAACTCTCCATTTCATAATGGATCAACTCATTTATTTTGGCAGTAAATGGTTCAACGCTCTCATAAAGTTCGTTCTCAACGATAAGTTGGATTTTAATCTGTGCCAGGCTGTCCTTCTCACCGGAAATGGTTTCGAGACAAGTGCGAAACATCCGTTCAGCAACACTTTTTGCATCCGAAGCCTCCTTGAAAATGCGGGTTTCAGTAGGATCTTTTTCCATTGCTTCGAGTGCCCGCCAATGGCTCTGAATAGTGGTATCGGCCCGTTGCATGGCCACAGTGGCATCCCGCCAGGAGAGCAGGTAAAGGTTCGTTTTTACAACAGGATTTACAAAATCGAGGTTATAGGCATCCGATATCAGTTTCAGGTGTTCAATCGGAATAACCCCACCCCTGTAAATATGATCCATGTTGTTATTGACCCGTTGGATTCCGGAAATATTGACTGCTGATATTATGATCAGAACCAATCCCAGCAACCCAAGTAGCAGGTACAGGCGAACAGTGATTCTTAAATTACCCAACATATTGGCAGATTTAAATAATTTATTTATTTAATTTTCAGTCAATTACCAAGATGAATACCAGAGTCGGATTCCTCTTTGTTAAAGGTATTCTATTTTGTTGAAGAATCAAACTGTTAATGAACACAGGAAAGTGATTTTATTAACCGGCAGCGCCATTAACGGTTTCCGTTGATGGCGCAGGATAAAATTGATCAATTAAGTAAACAAATGTGAAATCTATTTAGCAATCCTGATCCGGTACCTTACCTCCATTTTCCCTTTCGCAATGGCAGTGAGTTTTCCTGACAGCATTTTGCGTCGCAGGGCAGAAATATGATCGATGAAAAGCACCCCTTCGATATGATCATATTCATGCTGAATAATTCTGGCAACCACACCATCATAAGTTTCTCTGAAGGGTACGAAGTTTTCATCAACATACTCAATTGTGACTACCGAGGGTCTTTCCACGTCCTCATGGATATTGGGCAGGCTCAGGCATCCTTCGTTGTAAACCAGCGGTTCCCCGGACCGTTCTGTAATTCTGGCATTGATAAAAACCTTGCGGAAAGGAACAACATTATTGTCGTCCTTTACCAGCGGTGTGCTGTCAATTACAAAAAGACGAACCGACTTGCCAACCTGTGGTGCTGCAAGACCAATTCCATCGGCCTTATCCATGGTTTCGAACATATCCTGGATGAAACTCTGCAGGTTCTCGTAATCCGGACTAATATCCACGGCTTTTTTACGCAGAACCGGTTGTCCGTAAACATAAATTGGCAAAAACATAAATTTATTCCCTGGTTTTCTGAATACTTTCTTTTTCCATCCACGATTGCAGGATAATCACGGCACTTACCTGGTCGGTAAGTCCTTTGTCCCTGCGTTTCATTTTTTTTACCCCACCCTCCAGGATGGCATCCTGGGCTATTCGGGAGGTAAAACGCTCATCGGTAAGGTCTATTTTTTTATCAGGATAAGTCTTCCGCAACTTATCGATGAAGCCCGCGATAAATTTGCTTGCTTCAGAAGGTTGATTATTCATTTGCAGAGGCCAGCCTACCACAAAAGATTCAACCTCTTCATTTGCAAGATAACCAGCCAGAAATTTCCATACCGAAGGAGTATCTATTGTTGCGAGAGCTGTGGCAATAATGCGGAGAGGATCGGTTACGGCAATACCGATTCTTTTTTTCCCGACATCGAATGCCATTATTCTGCTCATACTGCCTAAACAATCCGAAAAAAGATTTGTTCCGGGTTCATTCTGTCAAATAACTGTAAGTCCCGACCTAAAACAAAGTATTCGCAAGTGCTGGCAACCTGCCAGCAACTTGCGAATTTCTTAATTTATTCTCCTTAAGGAGTGTCGCTCAATATCAAGCCTTTACTGCATAGTCAAGTGCAGCCAGCCTCTTGTAGGAGTTGTACCTCCAGCGGGCATTCTCCTCGGCAGCCTTAAAGAGTTCGGCTGCTTCAGCGGGGAAAGCTTTTTTGAGTGAGGTATACCGGATCTCACTATTGAGGAACTCCTGGAATTCTTCAAAATTGGGTTCCTTGCTGTCAATGGAAAAGGGATTCTGTCCCTGTGCTTCCAGTGCAGGATTATACCTGTACATGGTCCAATAACCTGCCCGCACGGCAATCTCCTGCTGCGCCTGGGTTTTTCCCATTCCACTGCGGATACCGTGGTTGATACAGGGGGAGTAAGCGATAATCAGACTTGGTCCTGGATAGGCTTCCGCTTCGCGTAATGCCTTGAGGTACTGAGCCTGGCTGGCACCCATTGCAACCTGGGCAACATATACATAGCCATAGGACATGGCCATCATACCAAGGTCTTTTTTACGGATTTTCTTTCCGGAGGCAGCAAATTTAGCTACTGCACCCACAGGGGTTGATTTTGAGGCCTGGCCTCCGGTATTGGAGTATACCTCTGTATCCAGTACAAGTACATTTACATCTTCACCCGATGCGAGCACATGGTCGAGACCACCATAACCGATATCATAAGCCCAGCCGTCACCACCAAAGATCCACTGAGATTTCTTTACGAGGTACTGTTTGAGCTTCAGAATTTCTTCCTTTACAGGATTCTTCTCATTCTTAAGAACTTCGAGTACTTTTTCAGATGCCTTGACGGATAGTTCCGCATTTTTCATTCCGGCCAGCCATTCGCTGAATGCCTCCCTGGTTGCATCCAGAATCTTTCCTTCGGAAATTGCCCTGCCCATATTTTCGGCAATACGTTCGCGAAGTTTACTGGTACCCAGGGCAAGACCGAAACCATATTCGGCATTGTCCTCGAAAAGAGAATTGGCCCAGGCTACACCCTTCCCGTTCTGACCAATGGTGTAAGGGGTTGAAGGAGCAGAACCGCCATAAATAGAGCTACATCCTGTGGCATTGGCAACCATCATCCGTTCACCGAACAATTGGGTAACGAGCTTAATATAAGGAGTCTCTCCACAACCTGCACAGGCTCCCGAGAATTCAAAGAGGGGCTGGGCAAACTGTGTATTCTTGATAGCAGCTTCCTTCGGGAGCAGCGTATCTTTATAGGTAACCTTGGAAGCAAAATAGTTCCAACGTTCGATCTCGGCATTTTGCGATTCCAGGGGTTTCATTACAAGCGATTTAACCTTGGAAGGACACACATCAGCGCAATTTCCGCAACCGGTACAATCGAGTGTGCTCACCTGAATCTTGAAGTTCAACCCTTCCAGCGCCTTGCCATTGGCTTTACGGACAACGGTTCCGGCAGGAAGACCTGCAGTTTCCTGTTCATTAAGCAGGAAAGGACGGATGGCGGCATGCGGGCAAACGTAGGCACACTGATTACACTGTATACAATTATCGGCCTGCCATTCGGGAACATTCACTGCAATTCCCCTCTTCTCATAAGCGGTTGTTCCGGCAGGGAAAGTACCATCTTCTCTTCCCAGGAATGCACTCACCGGAAGGTCATCGCCCTTCATCGAGTTGATTGGCATAACAACGTTTCTGACAAAATCAGGAACCGTATTATCAGGCTCAGCAGAAACCGGTTTCAGATTCTTCCATTCTGCTGGAATGGCAACCAGCTCCACATCTCCACCGCGTTCAACAGCTGCCTGATTCATTTTTACGATTTCCTCGCCCTTCATACCGAAGGACTTAACAATCGCTTTTTTCATATCTTCGACTGCCACCTGGTAAGGAATAACACCGGAGATTTTGAAAAATGCACTTTGCATGATCGTGTTTGTACGATTACCCAGACCAATCTCCTCGGCAATCATGGTGGCATTCAGAATATAGAATTTTATTTCCTGCTCAGCCAGTTGTTTTTTCATATGATCGGGCAAACGCTTTTTAGTTTCCTCTGCATCCCAGATTGAGTTCAGGAGGAAAGTGCCGCCTTTCTTTATACCGCGCAGCATATCATATTTTTCCAGGTATGCCGGCACATGGCAGGCAACAAAGTCAGGGCTGATTACCAGGTAAGGCGCACGAATAGGTGAATCACCAAACCGCAGATGTGAAGTTGTTACTCCACCCGATTTTTTGGAGTCATAGGCAAAATAAGCCTGGGCGTATTTTTCTGTGGCTTCACCAATAATCTTGATAGAATTTTTGTTTGCACCAACTGTACCATCAGAACCCAGTCCGTAAAATTTTGCTTCGAATGTACCCTTCGACACTACGCTCACTTCGGGAAGAATTGGCAGAGATTTAAAGGTAACATCATCCACGATACCAACGGTAAACCCATTTTTGGGTTCTTTCATTTTCAGGTTATCAAAAATGGAAATCACCTGGGAGGGGGTGGTATCCTTGGAACTCAATCCATACCGGCCACCGACGATAAGCGGTTTATTCTGCAAATGATTGAATACTTCCACTATGTCGAGGTAGAGAGGTTCGCCACCTGCTCCGGGCTCTTTGGTACGGTCGAGCACACAAATGCGCTTTACAGTTGAAGGCAACACCTTCAGAAAATATTTGTGTGAGAAAGGACGGTAGAGATGCACGGATATAAGCCCTACCTTTTCACCCAGACTGATCTTATAGTCGATCACTTCCTTGATGGTTTCGGTAATGGAACCCATTGCAATCAGGATATTCTCGGCTTCCTTATGACCATAATAGGTGAAGGGGTGGTATTCGCGCCCGGTGATCTTTTTCATTTCCTGCATGCTTGCTTCGACCAGGTCCGGTACTGCATCATAGAAACGGTTGGCAGCCTCGCGGGTCTGAAAATAAATGTCAGGATTCTGTGCAGTTCCGCGGGTTACTGCATGTTCGGGATTGAGTGCCCTGTCGCGGAATTCCTGGAGGGCAGTATAATCGACAAGTCCTGCCAGAGCATTCTGATCAACGACTTCAACTTTCTGAATCTCATGTGAGGTTCTGAAACCATCGAAAAAGTGCATAAATGGCACCCGTGATTTAATGGCTACCAGGTGGGCTACAGGAGCTATGTCCATAATTTCCTGCACACTTCCTGTTGCGAGCAATGCAAAGCCGGTCTGCCGGGCTGCCATAACATCGCTGTGGTCACCGAAAATTGAGAGAGCCTGGGCAGCGAGTGAACGGGCTGATACATGGAAAACTGCAGGCAGCAATTCACCTGCGATCTTGTACATATTGGGGATCATCAGAAGCAATCCCTGGGAAGCGGTATAGGTGGTAGTGAGCGCTCCTGCCTGCAGTGAACCATGCACTGCACCTGAAGCACCACCTTCACTCTGCATTTCAACAACTTTTACCGGGTCACCAAAAATATTTTTGCGTCCATGGGCTGCCCATTCATCAACGTTTTCAGCCATGGTAGAGGAGGGTGTGATAGGATAAATCGCTGCAACCTCGCTAAACATATATGCCACATGCGATGCAGCGTAATTGCCATCACAGGTAACAAATTTCGAATCTTTTGCCATGATTAGATTATTAAGTATTTAATAAACAGTGCTTTAAGAAATTTCAATTGAAGCATCAAAGATAATAATTATCCAGGATGGGTATTCTGTAAAGCGCTTATTCAGAAGCATTCCAAATAAGTGCGGTATAAAAGCCATGCGAATTTAAGAGAAAGGCAAGTATAAAAACTACTGAAGCCTGATGATTTATGTCATCAGGCTTCATAAGTCTTTGAAACCCTGCAGTGCAATCGCATTGAGGGGATCAAATCATGCTATTCGCTGTTCATCGAAACCAGGAATTCTTCGTTCGACTGGGTCCGGGCAAGACGGTCGCGCATAAATTCCATGGATTCGATCGAATTCATATCGCTGAGGTAATTACGTAAAATCCATATCCTGTTGAGGAATTCCTTATCAAGCAGGAGTTCTTCACGGCGGGTGCTGGAAGCATTGATATCCACAGCAGGCCAAACGCGTTTGTTGGCAAGTTTACGATCGAGCTGGAGTTCCATATTACCAGTTCCCTTGAACTCCTCAAAAATCACTTCATCCATTTTGGACCCGGTATCTGTAAGGGCGGTAGCCAGGATGGTAAGTGAACCGCCGTTCTCGATATTACGCGCTGCGCCGAAGAATCGCTTCGGTTTCTGTAGGGCATTTGAATCGACACCACCGGAGAGCACCTTACCCGAAGCTGGTGCAATGGTATTGAATGCCCGGGCAAGACAGGTGATGGAATCCAGGAGGATCATTACGTCATGGCCGCATTCCACCAGTCGTTTGGCTTTTTCAAGAACGATATTTGCAACACGGCAATGGCGTTCGGCAGGTTCGTCAAATGTGGATGCAATTACTTCGGCATTCACGCTGCGTGCCATATCGGTTACTTCTTCCGGGCGTTCATCAATGAGCAAAATCATCAGGTAAACCTCCGGGTGATTTGCTGCAATTGCATTTGCTACGTCCTTGAGCAGCATGGTCTTACCAGTCTTGGGCTGAGCAACTATCAGTCCGCGCTGACCTTTACCTATCGGGGCAAACATATCCACCACCCGCACGGAAAGGTTATTGCTGCCCGGTCCTACCAGGCTGAATTTTTCTTCCGGGAAAAGCGGAGTGAGGAAGTCAAAGGGCACACGGTCGCGGATAAAATCGGGGGTACGACCATTGATCTCATCGATCTTCACCAGGGGAAAATATTTTTCACCTTCTCTTGGAGGGCGAACGGTACCGCGTATGGTATCACCGGTTTTAAGTCCGAACAGTTTTATCTGGGATTGTGAAACATAAATATCATCGGGAGAACTCAGGTAGTTATAATCGGGGGAGCGGAGAAAACCGTAACCATCCGACATGATCTCAAGTACACCTGAATTTACGATAGCGCCTTCAAAATCATAGGGAGGTTCGTAGGGTTTCTTTTCATTGAACTTCCTGAACCTGTTGTCGCGATTATCACGATTATCCCGGTTTTCCCGGTTTTCCTGGTTGTCACGATCCTCACGTTCTTCATGTTGTTCACGTTCCTCGTGTTCTTCTCTTTCCCGGGGTGCGGCTTGTACCTCATCAGTTACGGGAGTATGCTCTGAGGGAGTACTGTTATCTACCGTCGGCTCGCTGGGGAGCAATGGTTCGTAATCTTCTTTCTCATTCAGGTTCAGGAACATCTCGTCCTTATCGCGCATGTTGTTTTTTGCCTGGAATGTTTGGCCCTGGGGTGGAACAACAGGTCTTGATTCATCCCGTTGACCAGGGTTCCCCTGGCCCTGATTGGCAGGAAAGGAAGGTCTGGGTTGATTGTGCCTGTACTGGTCCTTGGGTTTACGCCCCCTTCGTTTCATATCACCCTGATTTCCCTGCTGTGGCTGCTGCTGGTTTTGGTGCTGTGACTGCTGGCCCTGGGGTGGATTCACCGATGTATTGCCCTGGTTAGGAGCAGGCCTCGGAACCATTGGGCGTTCCGGAGGTTCGGATGGCTGAAAGGGTTCGCGGGGTACAAAACCCTTTTCATTCTTATTTTTGTTTTCATTGGCCAGAATCGCCTGCTGATCCAGTATCTTATAAATAAGGTCCTGTTTACGGAGTGATTCGACCCGTTTAATACGTAAATCTTTGGCGATGTCGCGCAGCTCAGGTAAAAGCTTTTTGTTCAGTTCTAAAATGTCGTACATAAATTAGTTATTTTCAAACACGAGGAATGCTCAGAAACAGCAAAAACATTGATTGGTTGGGCAGGAAAGAATAATCGCTACACAGGGAGGTAAAAGTAAAATCGGATGGAAACAGGATATAATGGGACGGAAATTCTTTGCAATGATAGTATTTAATCGATCAAAAAACAAAATTGTAGGGATTCTTTTTAAATAAACGAATCATTCGTTTCGCCAAAATGATTCAAAACTCAATTAATTACTGAGAATTGGCAAAAATCCTCATCCCCGGGAAAGGAAAAAATAATAGCGAAGAGTTATTTTTTTAACTACCTTAGTCTGCTGCGAAAAGTGAAAAAGTAAGCGCTGCCTGATTTTTTTAACAGCCTTACTGTGTGCAGGGACAGGGTTTGCTATCATCCCGAGTCAGCAACGGGGAAATACGAATTCACCACCACCTGCAATGAGACAGCTCAAGATCACCAAACAGGTAACCAACCGGGAAACACCCTCCCTGGACAAATACCTCCATGAGATCGGGCGAGTTGACCTCTTAAACGCCGATGATGAAGTTGAGCTGGCACGCCGGATCCGGAGCGGGGATGCTGAAGCGCTCAACAGGCTGGTAAAATCCAACCTGCGCTTTGTGGTCTCGGTTGCAAAGCAATACCAGAACCAGGGACTTAGCCTACCCGATCTCATCAATGAGGGAAACCTGGGCCTTATAAAGGCCAGTCAGCGTTTCGACGAAACACGTGGTTTCAAGTTCATCTCCTATGCTGTATGGTGGATCCGCCAGTCGATCCTGCAAGCCCTGGCCGAACAAGCCCGCATTGTGCGGTTACCCCTGAACAAGATCGGTTCTATCAATAAGATTAACCGAACCTTTGCGGCACTGGAACAAAAGTTCGAACGCGAACCAACCATCCTCGAAATTGCACAGGCTCTGGAACTGGCTCCCGGGGATGTGAAGGACGCCATCCGCACATCCGGCAGGCATGTATCGATGGATGCTCCCCTGGGAAATGAGGAGGAAGGAAACATGTACGATGTGATGACCAATATGGAGTCTCCCAGCCCCGACAAAGGACTTCTTACCGATTCACTGCGCAGGGAAATAGAACGGGTACTCTCTACACTCTCCCAGCGGGAAGCCGATATTATTAAAATGTACTTCGGCCTCGACGGCAGGATGCCCTTTACCCTGGAGGAGATCGGGGAATCGTTTCAGCTTACGCGTGAACGGGTAAGGCAGATCAAGGAGAAAGCCATAAAAAGGCTTAAACAGACTCCCAGGTGTCGGAATCTGAAACCTTATCTGGGATAAAATTTGTTTACAACTACCTCAGGCTAACATTCCCTGGTTGTATCACCACACAAGAAAGATGTTTTATTCCCCTTTGCCAACAATTTTAATGAGGTTCTGAATTTGCTCTTCCATTTGTTTCAGCCGAGCAATCTCAACCTCCTGAGCCGCGATTTTGCTTGCCTGCAAAGCTATCTGTTGCTGCTGCTCCTTGACGGCTTCAACCAGCAGTGCTGAAATGGCCGCATATTCCATTGTATAATGATCATTGTTAAGCTGTACAACTTCGGGCAAAACCGGAAACACCTCCTGGGCAATAAATCCAAGTTGTTTTCCTTCCATCCCGGCATCCGGATTAAGCCAGGTAAAATTAACTCCGCGGAGTCGCATAACTTTCTTAATCGCATCCGGAACAGTTTCAATGTTCGTCTTAAGCCTGGCATCACTGTCATTGAACCAACCATATTTTCCACCAGCAGATCCATTTACAAATAAATTCCTGGAGGATGTATTATCCGAGGCTATCCCATTAATAACCAGTTGCCCGGCAGTAAAATCACCAAATACAAGAGGTGCTCCAGCTTCACTGTTGGCGATATACAACTTCCCCGAACCCGCCTCATCATAGCCTGCAGACGACCCGATAAAAACATTGAACGAACCCGTTGCATTCCTGCCTGCATGTGGCCCCAGGTACACATTGTTGCTGCCTGTACCGCCATTCTGACCTGCATAGGCTCCGATGAGCACATTCACATCCCCGGCAGTTTTTTCACTCCCCGCGAGCGTGCCAAAAACCACATTGTTCGCCCCGTTTACCAGGTTCCTGGCAGACTGGTTCCCGATATAGATATTCTGCCAGCCGGTGGTATGGGCGTAGCCGGCCTGCACTCCGATAAATATATGCCCACTCGTTAGTTCATTGCTATACCCGGCACTTGACCCGATGAAAGTATTGTTGGTCCCTTCAGTATTTGAATACCCTGCATTATCTCCAAAAAAATTGTTTGCAAAGCCGGAGGTATTTTTATACCCGGCACTCACTCCCAGGAATACATTTCCACTGCCATCAATGTTTGATGAACCACAGGAATTTCCTACAAATACATTGTCACCTCCATATTTATTGGAAAACCCGCACTCGTTCCCGATAAATGCATTACGTCCGCCTGAAATATTATTTATTCCGCAGTTTGTTCCCAGGAATACATTCGAACTTCCTGAAATATTGTTCTGCCCGGCCAGGTACCCCAGAAAAACATTATTACTTGCAGTGGTGCTTCCATAACCTGCTCTGTATCCCAGAAATGAATTATACATCCCCGAAGAAATATTGCTACCACTCTCCTCTCCTATAAAATAATTTTCAGGGGTGAGTTGCATAAAATGAGAAACGGCATAATCCTTTCCTGCTGCACGTGACCCAACGGCAAATCCTCCTCTTCCGCCCTTTCCCGAATCATTCAGGTATACTCTGAAACTATCCTGATCAACCTGTAGAATAGGGTTGAGAAGTCCCTTTCCGGGACCACGTCCCGACACTGCAAATCCCCCCCGGCCACCTTTAGCCAGTGGTTCATCAACAGTAACTTCCACCCCATTTTCGTAAACCGCGAAAACCGGTTCACCATTCCGGTCCCTGATAATAAACAAAGCGGAATCAGCCGGGTGTTCCGGATCTGTTCTTACAACCATTGATGCATGGTAATCGGCATTTCCTGCCATAAATGCATAAGGAACACTCATAATCTGGCTTATCCCTGCCAGCTGATAGGATGTTCCACCGGCCGGGTCCAGTTCCACTTTCATATAATAAGGGCCATCTGCCCAGTCAATGCTTTTAAAACTGATGGGATCTCCCAATCCTACCTCCGCTTGTAAAAGACCCTCCGGAGAACTCATCTTGTTAATTAATTCGGAATACACCGAAGGGCCTGATTCAGTTTTCTGCAATACAGACAAACGAAGTGAAACCAGCTGGTTTATTATTGGATTGCCTGAGGCATCACGGATTACAGACTGATATTTTAACGCCTGCGGAACCTGGGCAGTTCCGGTTATGGCCATACAAGCCAGCAACACAGCAATAAAATGCCTTTTCATGAAGATATTTTTTAGTTAATACCAGGATTTTCTGAAGATTAAATTTACTTCATTTTAACCTGAAATCACTCCCTGATGCTTAAATAGTTAAGCAGGAAAAAAATGTAAGTTTTTTCCGTATGATCCACCCCTCCACCCTTCAGGATCACATTGAAATGCTATAAGTTAATGAATAATGTATTTGAGATACCATCAAAAGGTAAAAACTGCCTTCAATTTGTATAAAACTTGAAAAAAAACTACCTTTTCGGCGCATTCAAGCGTTGTTAAAATGAAAGAAGTTATCCTGCTTGCGCCGGTTTTTGTTTCCCTTTTTGCAGGTATTAATTTGTTTCTATTTCCATGGAAAGGGAACCAGTCCAAATTACTCCTCGGGCTGTTTCTGGTTTTGTCGGGAATCTTTTTTGGAGTAATTGCCCTTTACCAAACCAGAAATTTTCAGGTATACCAATATGCTGACGGAGTATTTATGTCTCTGTTACTGGTTTTTCATCCGCTCTTCTATCTCTACGTATGGTCGGTTACCAAGGGTCGCAAAGTAAAGTTCAGCCAGATGTGGCATTTTTTGCCGGCTGCACTTACCCTTGTACTGTCAATGGTTTTTTATTCCTTTTTACAGGAATCTGAACGATTGTATTACCTGTCGGAATATATGAACGGCCTTTTCATCGATAACTTCTGGATGCAGGGTATCCACACCGTATTCAAGACAGGAAAAATAATCCACCTTTTTCAGGCTTTACTCTATTTCACACTGGCTCTGGTCCTTATTCTGCACCATAAGGAACATCTTGACGAGTACTTCTCCAATACAGCCAATATCAAGCTTAATTGGCTTTTCGTCTATAATTTTCTCTTTATATTACCTGTGCTGGCAGCTATTGCGGTAAATTTTGTTCCGACAAAAACGCTCAATACCGACAACAGGTATATTTATGTTACCTTCAGCATCTTTACCTTTTTCTACGGGGCCATTGGAATTATCGGAGCACGTCAGCGAAGGATTTTTCCTGAGTCTGCCACAGAAGAGCCTCCCGTCCAGGCCATTTCTGCATCAAAATCAGCACCCGGCAGGCTCAAAGAGGAGCTTCTGCATTATTTCAAGGTCGAAAAACCATACTGCAATCCCGACCTGGAGATATGGGATCTGTGCACACGATTGAAAACCAACAGGACATATGTTTCTCAATTGATAAACGAGGAATTCGGCATCAACTTTTCAACCTTTGTGAATGGTTACCGGGTTAAAGAGGCGCAAAGGCTTTTGGAGGATCCCGCCAACCAGCAATTCTCGCTTGATTCGGTAGCTTTGATGGCGGGATTCAATTCTGTTGTCTCGATGAACAGGTGGTTTAAGAAATTTACCGGTATAACCCCTGGCATTTTCAGGGAGAAGGCACGCAAGGAGGCATCCTCAATAACTGATACAGGACAATATTAAGTTTGAGAGAGTCTGGTGACTGACTAATATTCTGGAGGAAAGCTTACCTTTGTAACTCCTGCTGCCAGAAACGACAGGTGTTAATTCAAGGAAACTAATTTCGCTATGAGTCATCTTCTATCTCCATCGATACTGAATGCTGATTTCCTTAAGCTGGGGGAAGCGGTCGCCGTCGTTAACCGCAGCCAGGCAGATTGGTTGCACCTGGATATTATGGATGGTGTTTTTGTTCCCAACCTCACTTTTGGATTTCCAATAATCCAGCAGATTGCCGCAATCTCTGCCAAACCACTTGATGTACACCTGATGATCACAGAGCCAAATCGGCATATCGAGCGGTTCAGTGACTGCGGAGCCAACATACTTACCGTGCATTATGAGGCCTGCCTCCATCTGCACAGGACTGTCCAGCATATTCATTACCTGGGTATGAAAGCAGGAGTAGCAATAAATCCGCATACTCCTGTTCATCAGCTCAGGGATATCCTGAAAGATATCGATTTGGTATTAATAATGACTGTTAATCCTGGTTATGGTGGTCAGCAATTCATCCCCCATTCAATTGAGAAGGTCCGGGAGATGAAATCGCTCATTGCCCACACTGGCAGTAAAGCACTTATAGAAGTGGACGGGGGCGTTGACGATACAACTGCGCCTGCCCTGTTGGCCGCAGGAGTGGATATACTGGTGAGCGGAACCTATATTTTCAAATCAGATGACCCTGAAGGAAGGATCGCGTCCCTGAAGAACATCAGATAATTTTCCACAGAGTATAAGCCCAGGATTCTTAATCCTCCGTTTGCAGCAGCCAATAATCTTTCCCTCCTGCAGGGAAGCTGCAGGTGATATTACCACAAAGCCTTATTTTATGTTACCAGACCTGTAAAAACTGGCCGCTGGGAACAATGTCATCGGCCGGATATACCCCAAAGTAATTCTGGTAATCCAGCCTCATGCAGTGTTCCTTTTCATTCCCCCTGCAATAGCGGAGAATGAATCCGCGGTAAACCAGATTACGTGAGGCATTATATTTCTGGAAAAAACCGCAAACATTACAAAATTGACAATCCATCAAAGAGCAAGTTTAGGTTAGTAGCGATCGAAATTTACGAAAATGGAATTGCAAAAGAGTATGAAATTCCGAAAATATTTCCCCCTGGGAACCTGCTCCCTTAAATCTTTATAATACTGACTCTTACAATTCTTAAAAATTGTTAATTCCCAGTTAATTGGAAAGGTTGATTTGGAGGGACAGGGATAAAACCGGGCAGACAGAATTCTCAATGGGAGAACCTGTATTCCGGCATCAGAAGCTGGATTATTGATACAACGGGTTTTCCCGAATCATGATTTATTTATTCAGTTCTGCCTGCTGCAAAATCGGCCAGGTAGCTGAACCCTGGAGTGAGGTTTCCCGCCCTGACGATTGTTGCCCGATCCATCATTGCACTGGCGTTGCTAAAGAACCCATCGACGACTTTTTCAATCAGGGCTTCTCCAAAATCACTGGAGGCGTCGCGCGGGAGTTCGGCGGGCAGGTTATCCACCGCCATTACAGTTATATGCGCAGGGTTTGTAAAGGCTTGCTTTTCCGTGAGTGTAAAGCGATCAACATCATAAAAGGGTGAACGGATGGTCGAGGCACGCAGCGTGAGCGGTATGGGGCCCCCGATATCACAGCTAATATCCGCAATAAAGGAAAGTCTGAAATCAGCTGCAGCAACTTCCCAGTCGCTAAAAAATACTGGTGATCTTGGATCCCAGAAATGTCCGGCAATGAGCATATCCGTAAAAGGAAGGTACTTATGCATCGCTGACCTGAAACAAGAAGGATCCTTAATAAATTCATTGAAATTAAAAGCCTTTCCCTGACTGTGGGAAGTATAATGCTGCGGTCCCAGTTGGCAGTATACAGGTCCTGATACTGAGTTCTCCTTAAATTCCTCTGGTGTGACTCCCGGCACATTCATACCGGAAAGTATTTCCTTCACCCCGGAGGCTACTCGTCCTTCCCCTGTGAGCAAAATCCGCAATGGTCCCGGGTGAATTTCCGAAAGCTGGTCAAGTAATTGCTTATAATCATAACATTGCCAGGCCGGCTTGAGATCGAAGAGCTGGTTACGCAGTCCCCAACCTCTTATTGCATTGTATGCCCCTACAATACCTGCCCAACGTCCAAAAGCCACCACCCTGTTATGATGTTCATCGGTAAGGTACTCATAATCGATGAGTGTATTTTTCTTTTTCAGCAGGGCTTGCAGAAGATGGCGGTTATGTGGCTGTTGCTTCCCGACATGAGCAAAGAACAGGTAACTTTTGTTTTCGAGAAGGGCATCCGGATCGACTTCCTTAATACCCAGGATAATATCGCAGGCAGACAAATCTTCACTAAGCCTGATCCCCTGGCTAAGGTACTCTGAATCGGTAAAGGATCGGAATGGTGATGGCTGAACAAGAACCTCTGAAAAGGGAAATTTCTGCATGAGCCTGCGGCATTGTTCCGGGGAGAAAGGGACACGCAGATCCGGCAGTTGCCGGGTCTCACGAGATTCCTATCCTGAAAGGATTGGGCATGTTGGGTGATTTTTGATAAAAGTCATTTTAATACCACCTCCAAAACAGGGTCTCGGACATGGCTGCCTCAAAGCATCTACTCCATCCTTGCAGGAGAAATCGCGGAAATTGGCAGAATAGTCGTATATTTGTAGTCTTACATTCGGGGCTGACCTGGTTTTGACAGCAGGATGAGCAGGTATGTAAGCATGCCGAGCCTGTAATCCGCTCGTAAATACCGGTTACAAACCAATAATTGGCGAAAACAATTACGCACTCGCCGCTTAATCGAAGTACAGTAGGTTAAGCATTCTCAGGTACAAGGTATCTGAACGAGTTGTTTCCCGAAAGCCCGGCCCAGCGGCGTTCGATAAGGAGGCACCAGAAATGCAGGGCTGGCAGAGCTGATGTTTCTAAGGCTGTGCAAGGAGAACAGAAACTAAGGGAGTGATCGGCTGCTCATTGCCAGTTACTTTTCGAAAACCAATAATGAGATAAGCATGTAGAAAACATATGGGTTCCCTGTTTGGACCGGGGTTCGACTCCCCGCGGCTCCACAAACGAAAGACGCTGCTATGCAGCGTCTTTCGTTTTATGGAAATTCCCCACACAGGAAGTTACCAAAATATGTCTCTGCCTGCCTGGCAATAATTTGCAGGGGAACCCTCGTGGGGAGCAAGGCCCGGTAGTTTTCCAATGAATTACAATTTCATCTGAAAGAACAATGGGTTACTTTTCGTGAAATTCCTTCCCGAAATGTGAATCCCCATTTGATCTATTGGTTTTCTATACTATAAAGCCTGGAAACTTCAGATTCTGTAAATGCCGAATGGAAAATCCTGACGTCATCCAAAAAACCCAGAAAATGAGAATTTCCGGGCAAACTGTAATCTGCCCAATCGTTCGGAATTGTCGGATAATTCTTATCCTGTATAAAACCAAAAGCCAACTGCTTGTTATTAGGTTGCCCTTTATATTTGAGACCAGTGATATCAGGAAATGGCTCATCATAAAGGTCATAGTCCTGCTCCTTAACTTTCATGCCATTTATATACAAGGAGGTGGTGTTTGAATTGCTGTTATAAATGCAAACGATATGCGCCCATTTATTTGTAAGTATGGGAGATACTCCACCCTGACCATTCAAATCCTTGGAAAAAGTACACCCTTTCCATCCTCCATTATCCTTGGTTAGTCCATCTCCGTTAAAAACCAAATCCTGAGAACCTGTAGTACCATCCGAAATACTATAATTTGCTCCAAACTTACATGAGCCCGAATCCCAGTTTGCAATCTCGAAATGAAATCCATACCAACCTGCCAGTCCCAATACGAACTGATCTACTTTGGTGGGGTTCTGTCTGACCCAGAAACTAATTGTAAAATCGGTGGTATTCATAAGATCATTTCCATATCCAATTTCAACCAGACTGGTAGCGCCGTTGAAATAGGCAGCCAGCCCAGAAGAAACGCTATGCGAAACAGAATAATTTACATCAATTACCCCATTGGTTATTGGGTTAAATATTCCTATCTGATCATTACAGTTATTTTCAAAATTCCAGTAGGCTACCTGTTCCGGGTTTAGGGTGGTAACAAAGCTTAGCTGTTCGCCGTACACTGTATCTTCATTACTTGTAGCATATGCTTTGACATAATATGTATTGTTGGAAACCAAATCCCGTACCGGAAGGCTGAAAGAGCCTATTCCACTGCCAATTATCACCTTCTTCCCGTCCTTTTCCGGCTTCTGGGAAATTCCATAAAAGATTCCCCTTTCAGTGATTTCGGTTCCCAAATTTGATGTTACAATGCCACCAACAATTGCATAGAAAGAGGAAAGTTCAGTAACGGTTAATGTCTGTACCGAAAATGTAGATTTGTGTATAGCAGGATCCAGGGGATTGATTCTTTCTAGGTTATACTTCTCGCAGGAAGCAAGAAAAAAACCTGCTAAAAAAATCAGAACATTCACCGTGCGTCTCATACAAATATTGATTTTGTCATACAAATCGATCAGACTAAAAACTCAAGGCATATTTAAAAATCACACCATTATTCAAAAAGCCAACTCCCAAACTTGCATTATTTACAAACAAGGTACTGTTTTGCGCTTTCTTTTTATTTTGGAAACCCTTGTAAGCAACCCAGGCTATATCCGTAATCCAGATAGCTGCACCCACGCGGGTGGAAATATAGTAGTTATGCTGAGCCTTGTTTGCCTTTTCGTAATCACTCGAAATATCAGAAGGATCCGTGCCAGTTTTATAATCCCGGTAGTAAGAATTTGAAAGCCTTTTCTGATATATACCATAGCTAATGAGCCCGGCTGCGGAAACTGTTGTAATAACCGGTCTGATCTTATTCTTCCCGACAAAGTATCCTCCCAACCCGGGAACCAATGTTGACAGCAATGCATTGGAAGGGCCTCCATAAAAAAATTCCGAATTCATGATCGTTACAATGGCTCGTAATGTTCCTGATATTTCAATTTGATCTGCTACAACATCCCAATAAATTTTTTTATTATTCCCTCCTAAAACCGGCGCACCGACATCTCCTTTAATGTTAACCGGCACTATTACCTCGTTTGTATTCGTCACAAATTTCAGGTCAATTCTAAATACTTCCAGATGAGAACTTCCTTTAATATCATAATTTACAGTTATCATATTATTTTCCAACTGAAAATCAACATTTTCGATGGTTGCCTTGGTTTGCGCCGAAGTCGGCTGCCAGCCAAGGAAAACACCTGTTAGAAATAACATAAATGTTCTCATGGGGATTATTTTGTTAAGTCGGGGTTTCTCAAAGTGAAATCATTTAATTTTAAAATAGAAGCTTCCCTTAAGTGATGTGACCTCCCAGGGTGTCTGCAATTTTTCAGATTTCTGTTCAACCATTCCCCGTACATTTTTGAAAAATTCTTCTATCGACAAGCCAGGTATTTGCATGTATTTTAATAATGCCTCGGTGTAAAGTCCATTTTTACCAGTCCCATCCGATGCTGTTTTCCCCGGTGATGTTGCATATGCCACAATTGATCCTGAGGGCGCATTCATAAATGCCAGTCCACCGCCTTGTGAACTGCTTCTTCCAGCCCATGAACGTTCGAAAGGATTATTCCTGCAAGCATCCAGAATAACTATATTTGTAATACTTCCGGCTGCTTCCATCTTACCCAACAACCTTCCGGCATCAATACAATCATATTCTACATCCTGCTCCACAAGCAGATTAGCATCAACCGGGATCAGAAAATTATTTCCTCTTACCTGTATACCATGCCCTGCATAATAAAATAATCCTACGGTATAACTTTCCAATTCAGTTCCAAATTCATCAATGGCCTTTTTCATCGTTTTCTGATCTGCATCATAGTAGCTCATCACCTTGAATCCAAGTGATTGCAGAACTGTCTTAACAGCTTTTGCATCATTTACCGGATTAGCCAGTGCATTTGCATGAACATAATCTGCATTGCCAATAACCAAAGCCAATCGTTTTTCCTGGTAACCCTGATCGATTTTTAATATGGTGTAATTTATTGCCCTGGGCTCCGAAGTGGTTGTTTCAACGCTATTCTGAACCACCATCTTAATCAGGTTTTCACCTTCATTCAGGGTAACTTTTCTACTAATGCGGTATTCATTAGGAATTTCAGTTGGTAAAATATCAAATGTGATCTTATCATCCGGAATTTCTTCATTTACAAAAATCTTCAATCCTTTTACCGGAGTTTTTGATTTCAGTAACCAGGAGATTTCTATTATTGGATAATCTGTCCTGATTGAGTCTTCCAGGGGATTCAACCATTCAACAACAGGAAATGATTCGTTACCCCTTGTAGGAATAAGAATCTCTGCAGTTCTGAAACTGTCACTTTTTAGATCATTTACCCGAATGATTAATTTAGCAGTCCCTTCCTTAAGCCTTTCGTTGGCCCTGATAGGAATCTTAATGCAAACCGAATCATCAACCGGTAATTGATTTGAGTAGTTTGTTCCTGAAACCTGGATTTCTTTAGCAGAAATGTCTCCGGTAACAATTATTTTAAAGCCATCCAAGGGAACAGTTCCCGTATTACTTATGGTGAAAAAAATGGTACCTTCCTCCCTTGTGTCAAGGGAATGGTTCAAATTTGCGTCCGAAAACCCTACCTGATCAATTGAAAACGAAGGGACCAATTCAGATACCTTCTTTTTCATATTCCCTATGGTGACCAACTTCGTGCGACTTTCACCACTTTGCGAAAACCCAACATTCACACATATAAATAGTACCAGGGCGACTGTAATGATGGTTCCTGATTTCATGGCTGTGGAACTTTGATTATTACTCACTATGTTGAAGAAATTCCATTTTGCAGACCAAAAAAATGTCGTCTAAGCCATTGGATGAACAGACACTTCGAACGTCTAAACTAATTAACGGAGGTTATACAAATTTTCCTCCGGTAAGGAGAACACACATATAAATGTACAACAAAATTGACGTTATCTATCACTAAATTAAAATTTTAACAAAGCAACATAAATTCATTCAATTGTATTCAATTTTTATTTATGTATTTGATTATTATATTCTTACGCTCGATTTATAAAGAAAGTTATTTAACTGTTAAAATATTTCATGGACTGGTTTGCTGGTTGTTCTCCTTTAGGTATCCGGTGAGAAATGGACAAAGAAGGCTGGTTTGACCTCGTTTAGCCCTGTATGAATGACAATACCCATTACGTGCACGATGAGTTAAAATAATATACCTTCATTGCTATATTCTCACATCTATGGAAAATTCCTGGTTAACTCGTTGCTACAGGATATTTATTCTGCTCGGTCTGTCATCCGGTCTTACATTTATTTCCTGCACAAGTGAGGCTGACAAACGACCGCTTCCTGAAGGAATGGACTTCCGGCAGGAAATGAGAAATTTTGTTGCAGAAATCAGTGGGTATGCAAAATCTTCAAATCCACAGTTCATAATCATCCCTCAGAACGGACAGGAATTGGTGACTCAAAACGGAGAAGGGGATGGTTCTCTGGCAGCAGCATACCTGGATACCATCGACGGAGTGGGACGTGAGGATCTCTTTTATGGCTACGACAATGATGACAAGGCAACACCGGTGGATGAACGTACATATATGCTCGGGTACCTGGACATTTGCGAAGCGAACGGGGTGGAGGTCCTCGTTACCGATTATTGCAGTACCCATACGAAGATGGATGATTCCTACAGTCAGAACGCAATGCATCAGTTCACCTCCTATGCCGCACCGGAAAGGGATCTCAACCTTATCCCCGATTATCCTCTCCATCCATTCAATGAGAATGGCAATGTTATCAATAGCCTGTCAGAGGCAAAAAATTTCCTTTACCTCATCGATCCGGGTTCTTATGGATCCAAAGAAGAGATGATTACACAGATTGGAGCAAGCAACTATGATGCATTGATCATCGATCTGTTCTATGAAGAAAACGCGCTGAAGGCAGCCGATGTGGAGAGCCTAAGAGCCAAAGCCAACGGCGGTTCCCGGCTGGTGATCTGCTATATGAGTATCGGGGAGGCTGAGGACTACCGCTTCTACTGGCAAAGTTCCTGGAACAGCGAGCGCCCGGCCTGGCTGGATGCAGAGAACCCTGATTGGGAAGGAAACTACAAGGTACGCTATTGGGACCCCGGCTGGAAAAGCATTATTTACGGATCATCCACTGCCTACCTGGATAAAATTCTTGCGGCAGGATTTGATGGGGTTTACCTGGATATTATCGATGCGTTTGAGTATTTTGAAGAATACTAGTCTTTGGATACCATGATTTTATTCCATTAACACAAAGGCAGCCCAGTAATATGGATCATACTTTTTCCGCATTTGCTGCTGCGTGGCAGCAAAGGCCCGCCAGATATCACGATCATTCAGAAACCTGGTAAGATAAAAATATTTATGCCGGAATAATATTCACTTGTCCCTCTTATCACCAATCCATTGGTTTGAATTCACATCCAACCGGAAACCTATCTGTGAGGTATTCACCAAATCCGACTTCTTACCAGTTATAGTTATTCCCAGCCATTCTTCCAGCTTGCTGTAAACGAGACCGGGATTATCCAGATCCGAAATTTTCACCCGGTGATTGGCTCCTTCCTGCATGAAAAATAATGCATCCGCTCCTTCGTTCAGTTCAATAGCCCCGGCAGACCAGGGATCGTTTTTTCCATAAATATAAATGATGTGGTCACCCTGCTCCTTCAACCAGTTGTATATTTCGGGTATGGTTGAATAATTAAATGTTAAGCCTGTGCCTGCGGGTGCCAGTAACTGATAATTCGGATTGCCTGCATCATTCGGATCAATTTTTTTCAGATAGGGCGCCAGGTAATCGGTTTGATAGCCTGGTGCCCCTAATTCCGTTACAGACTGGTATACAAAGGGCTCATAATAATCCAGGTTCTCATCCGAAAATGAATTTAAAGGTACGATACCGGTGTAATGGTTGAATATCTCCTGTGGCGTGATCGAAACGGTATCCGGAATAAAGGCACAATCATAATCATAATACTGCCAGAAGGTAAAGGGATAATCCATGATATGCAACTCCAGGATCAGCTCATGGTCCATCGAATAGCTATACTGATCGGCACTCATCACTCCCTCAAGGTAGGCAAGCATTTCCTCACGGTGCCTCAACACATAAACCTGCACCTGCTGAAGCTTGCTGAAACAGTCACCACCCCCGATCGAGGCAAGGTAAGCCGGAAACTTTTCATCCTTCGGACCAAAAATAAAAGGTGCCACATAGGCGATTGTAGCATCTACATCTGCAGGGTAAAACCGTTTGTGAAAAAGCGCTGTAAGCCCGCTTTTGCTGGCTCCGCTACTGATCCATTTTCCTTTATAGATTCTTTTCAATAATTGCACAATCCGGTGATGGTCTGCCGCAGCCTGGGCAATTGTAAGGTACTGCCAATTAAGAGGATCAGGACGGGAATCATAAAAGTACCGGTGGGTCACATGCAGGCAGTTTGTTTGAAGGACCTTTGCAATTTCCTGGATGCCAGATGCTGAAGCTCTGTAGCCGTTTGGTGCAAAGACGACCGGCATTTCTTCACCGGTATGCGAAAGATACACCCGCTGGGTAAAACTGCCTGCCCCGGGGTGCTGGTGATCAACCGGCTGCCTCACATCCAACTGAAAGGCCCGCGCATAGCCTGCAGGCGGTGTTATTTCCGAAGCAGTGACTCCATCGAGACGATTTAATTTTTCCAACAGATCAAGGCTGTCGAAATCATCTTCAATTTTGCAGGAGGGGAAAATACTTATTACTACAAGCAGGACCAGTAAGATACCCCGGCTATACAAGGCAGCAGTTTTCATATATACAGTAATTTCTTAAGTTCTAAAATTAATCGAAATACAGGTCATTTCCCATAAATTGGGAATGTCAAAAAAGCCAATTGTAAACTACCGTCAGGAAAATCCATCATAGAAATATTGTTTTCAGTATCTTTAATCCCCGGATCGGGAACCAGTTCTCCATTGATACATACCTGACAGAATGCATGCGCTATAAACTGACTGTCATACTCCTGCTGCTGTTCAACCTGCAAAATCCAGTTGCTGGTCCCGGATCCCTGCCTGTACTTTACAACAATGCTCACGATATAAAACTCTCAGGGTCAGAGACAAAAATGATTCTTGTGCCTGAAGGTGAAATACCCATCATGATCCCTTTGCGTTTTTCAGGGAATTTAATGTTGCTGGAATGCCGTATCGACAGTATCTCAGGCTACCTCGTTTTCGATACAGGCACCTCCGAAATCATTCTTAATCAGGTTTACTTTCGAAATTACAGTGCACGGACACTTCCACAGACTGCAGGTATTACAGGTTCTGCAGGGGAAGTAAAAACTATTACTGTAGGCAGCATACTGGTCTCAGAACTTGAATTCAAAAAAGTCACAACCCATATGGCTGACCTGAGTCATCTGGAAAATAACCGGAATGTGAGAATACTCGGCCTTGTGAATTTTGAACTGTTCAAGTCCTTCACCTTGATTATCGATGCCCGGAATGCACAATTACTGTTGATACCTCAAAAGGAAAAAGGAAAAAAAAATAAAGGGCTGGTGGATGCCCAAAGTCAGGATATGATTCTCCAGGTTGATTTTTCACAGAACATCCTGTTCATGCAGGGTAGTATAGCTCAGAAGAAGATCAGGTTTTGCCTGGATACCGGCGCAGAAACCAATGTAATCAACAGCCGGAACCCTGATGTCGTGCTTAATACAATCGCCATTACCGGCAAAACAACCCTCAGGGGTACAGGCAGGGGAAAAAACGAAGTTCTTTCAGGTAGCATGAAGGAATGTGACATTGGTGGAAGAAAAATTCAGGATATGCGCACCATCATTGCGAACCTGGACCCGCTCAATGAAGCCTATGGATATCATATTGACGGCATGCTCGGATATCCCTTTCTGCAAAAGTGCTGCCTTTGCATTAATTTTGCCGATCAGACCATGGGTATCAAATTTTATAAAGAAACTTATGTAGAAATGAACAAATAAATTCCTGCATTTATTGATGTAACCAGAACTTTATGACCCGGAAAACCATTTATATTATCCTTCTTGTGATCCTGCTCTTTCGTCCGGGAAATTCATATTCCCAGGGCGAATGCAGGGTGGAGAACGGAAAAATCATTTTCCGGATTAACCTGGGCTGGAATGAATCCCAGCGCCGGGAGTTTGCGCAGAACTTTGAGATTGACAGCCTGGTCCTTCTGAAGGTCTTTGCCGGCATCAAACCAGAGGCTACAGACAGCAATCTATGGGAAGTAAAGCAGATAGATATAAACACCATAGAACTATCCAAACTGCTTGAGCAAACCGGCATACAGAACCTATATGAATTGCAGAAGATGAATTCGGCAGTATCCTCATTGCCGGTTCAGGCCCCTGCCTCATCATTCGGAATCAACAAATTCAATAACCCTTTCGTCTTCAGATACAAATCGGGTGAGGCCTCCTTTTACCTGCCAGGTTTCAGGCAGGCAAGGTCGGTGATGATCTCAGGTACTTTCAATGGCTGGAGTACGATGGATACCCCGCTCACACGAACCGACTCCGGATGGGTAATCCGGTTGAAGCTGCCTCCCGGGAAATACGCCTATAAGTATATTATTGATGGGCGCTGGACCGAAGATCCCGGAAACAGGCTGCGTGAGCGGAATGATCAGCGTGGATTCAATTCCATCGTATTCTGCCCTAACCATTTGTTTATGCTGGACGGGAATGTAAAAGCAAAAAAGGTATTTCTGGCAGGAAATTTTAACGACTGGAGGCCCTTCAGTCTGAATATGAATAAAACACAGCACGGTTGGGAACTTCCTGCTTACCTTCCCGAAGGGACCCATTTTTACAAATTTATCGTGGACCAGGAATGGATTACCGATCCTGCCAATCCTGACAAACGGCCTGATTCCAACGGGAACATGAACTCCGTAGTGGGCATAGGTGACAGCTATTTATTCCGGCTGAGTGGTTTTTCCCAGGCAAGACAGGTGGTCCTTACCGGTACATTCAACCGCTGGCGTACCGATGAATTACTCATGGAAAAAACAAAGGACGGCTGGGAGCTGAGGTATATACTACCCGCCGGTACACATGAATACAAGTTCATTGTCGACGGGCAGTGGATCACAGATCCTGACA
Organism: Bacteroidales bacterium; assembly: GCA_046329925.1. GTDB lineage: Bacteria > Bacteroidota > Bacteroidia > Bacteroidales > JAAYUG01 > JAXLTS01. The sequence continues at coordinate 21,731 of JAXLTS010000028.1, read as the reverse complement.
ATCCATGCAGTACCGGAAAAGACGACTATAAAAATTCAATACTGGCATTTCATCCCAATCACACCTTTGTTTTGAAGGGGTTTCAGACAGCGCGGGAGGTAATGGTAAGCGGCAGTTTCAACAACTGGAACCGCTCCGGATACAACCTTTATAAACAGGACGGTAATTGGATTTGCCCGGTTTACCTTGCACCAGGGAAATATACCTACAAATTCATTGTCGACGGTGAATGGATACTTGATCCCGGAAACAAACTCTGGCAGGAGAATGAATACGGGACTGGCAATTCGGTGCTCTGGATAGAACCCTGAATTCTGTATCACGCCCTCCAGGGCCTGTTGCGTTTAATGTCGCTCCCTAAAATCTCACAGGCAATGTTCACATCTTCGATCATTTGGAAATCATACATCCCTGCACAGACAAAATCGGCGCCATTTTCAAATGCATAACGGAATCCGTCTTTGGGATGAATAGCCCCGGCAGCCATTACTTTAAAAGCAATAAATGGCTGAGGCAGGGTACTCATGTATGAAATAGTCTCATCAGGTTTGAAGCAGAACATATTGTCGTGCCATTCCGGGTTATTAGCTGACCAATAGTTATGATGATGGAGAGTCTTCATCCAGAAATCGGTTTCAAAACCGGCTTCCACACAAGCTTTTACGGTTTCAATTTTATGTGCACCAATTCCGGCCAGTAAGCCGTTTTGCTTAACCAGGTCCATTACTTTCTGAATGGCATCGGGCTTACCATGTTCCATGTAATAGTCTGCTGTTTCACCCTGGATATAACATGCAACCGCGCCGGTATCAATAGCCCTTTTAACCTTATCGAGATATTTCTGAAACTCCATGGGTGAAGGCTGTCCCTGCGGGCCGTATTCCAGGCCGGCGCAATCTGAGATAAACTGTATTTTCCCGATACCCCGTCTCCAGTATTCATCAATAAGTGAGCACAGGATGGGATTGGTGAGCAAGGTATTGATACCGCATTTCTCGGCCAGGAGCAGTGTTCCAAATATTTTATCCTTCTGGTGATACGCCTTCACCAACTGGGAAACATAGATGAGGTCGCGGCTGTGAGCCCAGCCTGACAGAAGGTTTCCTCCCAGGATGAGCCGGCTGAAAGGAATATCTTTAATTTTCGCCATGGGAATAGTCCCTTTCAGTTCCTTCAATCCGGCTGCCGAAAATGAACGCGCACTGGCTCCGGTGACTGCGTCAACCAGGTTTTTCTCCTCATAGCTTTCCCATTCCTTTCTCTTCAGGAATGCCAGCCCGAACACCCCCAGAAAGGGCAGGCCGGTGAGTCCTCTCAACACGGTTCTGCGATCGATACCTTCCGTAACCGGAACTGGTACAGGTTTAACAGGAGGAACCTGGGAGACTGCTTTGTTACCATCCACCACAGGCTGCCTGTATTTCTTTAAAAGGTGTGCAAGACCGAGGCTACGACCCGTAGGGAATATAACCAATACAAGCAGTGCAAAAAACTCAACAACATTTTTATCGATCAGCAGGTAATTCCCTTCGGTTACTATTCCAAAATCCTTTCCGGTGAGCGGTGGATTCGCAAACCAGAACATGGCCAGCAGGACCATACCGCCCAGGGTTACCAGGCGTTCGAAAATGCCCAGAAAAAGCGAAATTCCAATAACGATCAGTCCCCATGTGACCAGAAAATCAGCCAGGGCAAGTACTGACGGAGTATTGGCCATCCAATGGAAAAAATCAGAAAATATCCAGCTCGAAAGTTGCAGATAATCGGCAGATGTCCATCCCGGGGTATAAAGTTTCGAAAATCCCTCGAAAAGGAAATGCCATCCGATCACTATCCTGAGCAGGGTTAGAGCATAAAGCGGAAAACCCCGTAAAGCAGGTGAAGCGTTATTTATTTTCATAAGGCCGGACATAACAGTTTCAAGATATACAAACGACCTGGCCCTTACCCCATAGCAACAAGCCTAGTATTGATGAAATGCCATGGAGACAAATTGCAGTACCTCAGGCAAAGATTCCCGCCAGTAGGTCCAGTTATGCGCACCATCCCTGATCCGGAATTCATGAGGCACTTCCTTTTTGCGTAAGGCAATATGTACCAACGAATTCCCCTCAAAAAGAAAATCATCGTCTCCGCAATCAATGTACCAGCGAACTGAACTGATCTTCTCTTTTGGGGTACTCCGGATAAGTTCAAGCACACTGTGTGAGTAGTAATAGGCAGCCAGTCCGTTCGTATCCTTTGCTGCTTCCTCACGTCTGACCAGAAATTGCAAGGTCTCCTCCATACTGAGCGGGCCGGCATAAGCACTAAGCGGACAGGCAGAAGAGAATAACTCGGGATGATGCAGGCTGTACACAAAAGTACCTCCGCCGCCCATCGAAAGTCCGGAAATAGCACGATAGCGCTTGTCAGCTTTTATCCGGTAGGTTTTCTCGATTGCGGGCATGAATTCCTGGAAAAAGAAATCCTCGTAGTTCCAATCTTTCTTAAGACTGTTAAAATAGCCCATCTTACCGGTATTGGCATCAGGCATCACGATGATCATGGGAGTTGCTTTACCACTTTTTATGGCTTCATCAGCGATCCGAAGTACCTCACCAAACTGCACCCAGCCAGTCTGGTCATCGCCTGCACCATGCAGCAGGTAAAGTACAGGGTAACTGCGCTGTGATGTCTCATAATCCGGAGGAAGGTACACTGCATATTTGCGGTCCATTTTAAGAATCTTACTGGGAACAGTAAGATTATCGAAGACTTTTCCCTGTTGCGCGAAAAGCAGGCAAGGAATAAAAGCCAGGGCAGAGAGTAGTATTTTTTTCATGGGATAATGGTTATTGAACGCTTAAAGGTAAAATAAATTCGCTAATGCAGGTGTTGGAGATGCGGCATGTTTTGATTTAAAAAAATTGACCGCGAAGAAAAAATTTTAACCGCAAAGTACCTTTAGATTAGCGGAGCTATTTCTATTTAATAAATGTATGTTAATGATGTTAATAAAGGGGGTTCTAGGGGGAGTTAATAATTTAGCTTATTGTTAATAACCTAAAACCGGAGGGAGCCAAGGTGAACTATGCGAAGGCCTGATTTCAGAATCATTTTGCGTATTAGTCCTTGGCTCCCCAAAGGTTGCAGTGCCATTTAGAATGTTAAGCATAAGGCTTATTAAAGGTCGTAGCAGGGCAACCCATTCCGGTATTAAAACTCTGTATTATGAACAAATTTACAAACAAAAAAGCATTCATCGGCATTGACATCTCAAAAGAGTCATTGGATCTGGCTTTAATCCAGGAAACGTCCTACGGGCAATTTGAAGATTTTAAGATTGAAAACAGCTTTAATGGGTTTGACAAAATCCATGAATGGCTCGAAAAAAAGAAAATTAAACCTGAAGACTGTGTGTTCTGCATGGAACATACTGGTGTATATGGACTCTTGCTATTTGCCTGGTTCACCCAGATGGGATATGATTACACAGTGGAACCTGGCTTGAAAATCAAACGAAGCTTAGGCACTACCCGTGGAAAGAATGATAAAATTGATGCACGCAGGATTGCAGACTATGCCTTTACACAAAAAGCCAAACTTGAACCATTTATACTCCCTTCTGCATTATTGATCCAGGTAAAGCAATTACTGACCTATAGGGAGCAACTCACCAGGTTCATTACTTCTTTAAAGAATAGCTTGAAAAGCCATGAACAATATCAACGGATAAGTGGATTACGATCCATTTCAGAGGATATAAAGGGACAGATTGCCGATTTAGAGGAACGCATTAAGAATGTTGAAAAGGAAGTGCTTACGATAATACAATCTGATGAGGAATTGAAGAAAAATTATCAACTGGCAACCTCCGTGAAAGGAATTGGCTTTGTAATAGCTGCCTTTATGCTGGTTACTACCAATAATTTCACTGCATTTGAAAATGCACGTAAATATGCGTGTTATTCAGGAATAGCACCTTTCGAACACGCATCAGGAACTTCTATAAGCAGTAAAAGTCGTGTTAGCCATTTGGCAAACAAGAGAATGAAAACATTACTCTACAATGGAGCTAATTCGGCTTATAGGCATGATCCGGAGATAAGAAATTATTATCAACGGAAGATCGCTGAAGGCAAAGACCACCAACTAGTTATGAATGCCATCTGCTATAAGCTTGTAAGCCGCACATTTGCTGTTGTTAAGAGACAAACTCCTTATAGCACATTTTATGCTCAAAATTTTGCCTAAAAACTTGCTTTTATCTTAGAATTCGCAAAGGAAGATGAAAAAACAAATTGTGGGCATATCTAACCTTCATCCTATTCCTTTTGTCTTTTATCTTTTTCCCTTTCCCCACGCTCCTTCGGTGAATACCTTTTAAGGATCCTCCGTGCTCATAAAAATTTTTGCGCCTAACAGGAACTTGCACTTAAAAATAGCGTGTTCAGTCCGAATGAGTACCTTTGCCGGAAATTATTCTATGCTCACCAATTTTCACAGTCATACTTTTTATTCAGATGGTTCTTCCAAACCGGTTGATTATGTACATTCGGCAATTGAAAGGGGTATGACAGCCTATGGTTTTTCCTGTCATGCCCCAATTCCATTCGCACAGAACTGGTGCATGCGCCCTGAAAATCTTGAAAAATATTTTGCAACCATTTCTGATCTCAAAGAGGAGTTTAAAGATCGGATAGAATTATATGCCGGCCTTGAGATTGATTATATACCCGGGCATTCATCTGTAAATCACTTTAAAAATCTGGGTAGGAAGCTCAACTACACAATTGGTTCAGTTCATTATGTGGATTATTTTCCGGATGGGACTCCCTGCAATATCGACGGAAGACCTGATGAATTTAGAAGAGGGCTCAGTCAGATATGGAAGGAGGATATTATAGTAGCTGTAAAAAGGTATTTTCACCTGGTTCGTGAAATGTTAATCACCTCCCCACCGGATATTGTGGCGCATATCGATAAAATAAGGATGCACAACCGTGATAATTGCCAGTTTGACCCAGAAGAGAAATGGTACATGGAGGAAATGGCGAATACCCTGGAAATACTGCAACAATCGGGCAGTCTGATGGAGATAAACACCAGAGGTGTATATAAAGGAGGGTTTTCAGAACCCTACCCTTCCGAGGCTTTCATCCGGGAGGCTTTCCGGCATGGCATAGGCATAATTATGAATTCCGACGCCCACAAACCGGAGGAAATCACATCCGGGTTTGAAGAAACGAGCAAACTTTTAAAACGATGTGGGTACCGGGAACAGGTGGTATTGTTGCAAAACACGTGGCAGACGATCCCACTATAGCTGAAACCGCAGTCAGGGTTGGTAATCATGCTCTTGATAATAAGTCTGTTCAGTCTAATTTCTGAATTCCAATAATAAATTCTTCCTATGGGCTATTTTATGGAATTTTGTTTTACTTTTGATTCAGCATAGCACAGCACAGTATAAAACACCGATGAATAAGCCAAAGGTCCCGGTTGAAACCGTATCCTCCTCAAAAGTACAGCAGGTGGTGGAATCCCTGCACCGGCAGATTGAATCGGGTGTGTATAAGGCCGGTGACACCGTACCATCCATTAACGCCTGCAGCAGGAGTCTGGGAGTGTCACGGGATACGGTCTTCAAGGCATATGCCAGTCTGAAAAAAAGAAAAATACTGGCCTCCACTCCTACCAAAGGATACTATGTTAACAATGTTCCGGAACGGGTTTTCCTGTTACTGGATTCCTACAGTCCCTATAAAGACGAGCTTTACCACTCATTTATCCGGAACCTGCCCGGGAAATATGAAGTGGACCTGGCATTTCATCATTACAATTATGAAGTTTTCAGAACACTCATTCTCAATAGTATTGGGAAATACAGTGCCTATGTGATCATGAATCCCGACAACGGGAAAATTGCCGAAGAGCTTCGCCGGATAGACCCCCATAAGCTTTTATTACTCGACTGGGGCCAACTGGAGATGGAGAAATATTCCTTTATCGGGCAGGATTTTGAAGATTCGGCTTTGGTCTGTTTTAAGAAGGCTCTGCCCCTTCTCAAGAAATATCATGAGATGGTGGTATTCTATCCTGAACATTCGGAGCATCCGGCTGAAACGGTTAACGCATTTACATCCTTCTGCAGAAAACAGCATCTCCCGGTTAAAATCATTCAGCAGCTTGGTAAAAACGATATTAAAAGAGGCTGTATGTTTTTTGTATTCAGGCCCCGGGAAGTGGTAATGGTATTGAAGGCTGTGCGCGAAAAAAAATTTGTCCCTGGCACCGATCTGGGTATTCTGGTATATAACGACATGCCGCTTTACGAGGTGATAGATGAAGGAATGACCGTTATCTCAACCGATTTTGCACGCATGGGAACTGAGGCAGCTCATTTTGTTAGCGGGGGAAAGAAAATCCGGAAATACATCCCTACACGTTTTATACGTAGGGGATCACTTTGATTCTGAATTTTTATTACAGGAACCGAATAAATGTACAATCTAAATAAACCAATACCATGACAAAACAACGTTTTATTGGAGCAAATCCCAAAATAGGGATTCGTCCACTCATCGACGGAAGGCGGGATGGTGTGCGCGAATCACTTGAAGAACCAACCATGGAGATGGCCCGCAATGTGGCAGAATTTCTGAGTAAGAACCTTCGTCATCCCGATGGCAGCACAGTTGAGTGTATCATTGCCGACCAGTGCATTGGTGGAGTGGCTGAAGCTGCCATGGCAGCAGCCAAATTTGAAAAAGAAGGTGTCGGAGTTTCCCTGAGTGTGACCAAGTGCTGGTGCTACGGAAGCGAAACCATCGATATGAATCCGATGATTCCCAAAGCTATCTGGGGATTCAACGGTACCGAGCGACCCGGAGCAGTTTATCTGGCTGCCGCACTGGCAGGGCATAACCAAATGGGACTGCCTGCCTTCAGTATCTATGGGAAAGATGTTCAGGATTCTTCGGATACAAGTATCCCAGCTGATGTCCAGGAAAAACTTTTGCGGTTTGCGAAGGCTGGCCTGGCAGTTGCGACCATGCGCGGAAAATCATATTTATCCCTGGGCTCCGTGTCGATGGGTATTGCAGGTTCCATTGTCGATCCCTCTTTTTTCAGAAGATATCTGGGAATGCGCAATGAATTTGTGGATATGAGTGAGTTCATCCGCCGCATGGACCTTGAAATATATGACCGTGAAGAATTCAGAAAGGCGCTTGAATGGACCAAAGCCAATTGCAGGGAAGGGGTTGACCTGAATAAGGAAGCCAATAAAAAAAGCAGGAGTGAGATGGATGAGATATGGGAAACCGTAGTTAAAATGACACTCATTATCCGCGACCTGATGATTGGCAATCCTGCCCTGGAAAAAATCGGGTTTAAGGAAGAATCATTGGGGCATAATGCATTGGTGAGCGGTTTCCAGGGCCAGCGCCAATGGACCGATTATTTTCCCAATGCAGACTTTCCGGAGGCAATTCTCAACTCTTCGTTCGACTGGAACGGGATCCGGCAGTCCTTCCTGGTAGCTACTGAAAATGACTCTCTCAACGGAGTTGCCATGATGTTTGGTCACCTGCTCTCCAACAGTGCACAGGTATTTTCGGACGTACGTACCTACTGGAGTCCGGACGCGGTTAAGCGCATTACAGGGCATACCCTTCAGGGTGCTGCAGCCAACGGGATCATTCACCTCATTAATTCAGGTTCATCCTCCCTGGATGGGAGCGGTGAACAAACCAAAGATGGCAAGCCTGCCATGAAACCCTTCTGGGAGATCAGTACGCAGGAGGCACAAAAATGTCTGGATGCCACCAGCTGGCCCACTGCCAACTATGAATACTTCAGAGGCGGTGGCTATTCATCCTGTTTCCTGTCCAAGGGGAATATGCCGGTTACCATGTCGAGGGTTAATATTATTGAGGGCCTCGGTCCTGTGCTACAGATTGCAGAAGGGTACACCGTCGATCTGCCAGCTGAGGTCCATAAAAAATTGAATGAACGCACCGATCCTACCTGGCCCACTACCTGGTTCGCACCTGTACTTACCGGGCAGGGAGCTTTTCGTGATGTATATTCGGTTATGGCCAACTGGGGTGCCAATCATGGCGCCTTTTGTTACGGGCATGTAGGGGCCGACCTGATTACACTGGCCTCCATGTTACGTATCCCGGTATGTATGCACAATGTGGCTGAGAATAAAATTTTCCGTCCATCTGCCTGGTCAGCGTTCGGAATGAGCCCGGAAGGCTCGGATTACAGAGCATGTAACACTTATGGCCCCTTGTATAAATAATTTTCTGAATATGAAAACCTCAACAGGATCATTTACCCTGCTTGCAGCCCTGCTGGCATTTTGTGCCAGCGGTTGCCATGACAGTGGATCTTCTAAAAATCAGAGTAACATGGATAGCATCAATCTCAGGCAAGGCAGTTATGGGTACGATCTGCGTTTTTTACAGGAACATGGAATCAAAACCATCGAGTTGACAGATTCAGGTTCGGAAGCGAAGATAATGGTTGCACCCTGCTGGCAGGGACGGGTACTCACCAGTTCGGCCTCGGGATTATCAGGGCACAGTTTTGGCTGGATCAACTATGGATTGATCAGTTCTGGAAAACCTGCAGAACACATCAACGCATTTGGTGGTGAGGAGCGAATCTGGCTCGGGCCTGAAGGAGGACCCTTCTCGCTCTACTTCAAACCAGGAACCCTGCAGGAATACACTAACTGGTTTGTACCTGAAGAATTGGATACAGAAGCATTCCAGGTGAAAAACGCTACGGGTAATTCCATTGAACTTACCCGTTCGTTTGAACTCACCAACTACTCCGGCAGTTTGTTCAAATTGCGGATTGACCGCGAAATCAAGTTGCTGGATGCCGGTGAAACAGCCTCCTCCCTGGGTATGGATGTTCCGCCTGAAATCAAGGCGGTAGCATACCGATCCGTGAATTCCCTTACAAACGAAGGCTCAGCAGAATGGAACAAGAAAACCGGTATGCCTTCAATCTGGATGCTTTCCATGATGGTATGCTCGCCGGAGGTCACCGTCTTCATTCCTTTTAGAAAAGGAAACGATCAGGAGGCCGGACCGGTGGTTTCGGATGATTATTTCGGGAAAGTTCCTTCTGACCGTTTAAAGATATCCGATGGAATGATCTGGTTCCGGGCCGATGGTAAACACCGTAGTAAAATAGGATTGTCACAGGCACGGGCTACAGCATGGTCAGGAAGTTACGACGCAGACTCGAAAAGTTTAACGCTTCTCTGGTGTGCCCTTCCGGAAAGTCAGGCTGAATATGTTAATTCCAAATGGGGTGCACAGGATAATCCTTTCAGAGGAGATGCCCTCAATTCTTACAACGACGGTCCACTCGAAGATGGCAGCCAGATGGGACCTTTTTATGAACTTGAAACCTCCTCTCCGGCTGCTGCCCTGAGTTCCGGGAAGACACTTCAGCATGAGCAGCGCATCTTTCACCTGGAAGGAGACGAAGCTTCTCTGAGTCGCATCACTGAAAAGCTATTCGGTATTACTATAACGGAAATCAAATCTGTTTTTTAACCTTTAACAAAATCCCTATGAATCGGCTTTTTTCAATTTCAGTACTTTTGCTGCTTGCAGCGGGCCTCTACGCCCAGGATACCGGCAGCGACCTTTATACCCTTGCACAGATAAAACAGGGTGTGAAATCAAAACGGGTTGGAAGCTGGGATCGAACCGGCGGAAATGATGATACACGTCATGGTATCAAAGACGGGGAAAAGATGACACTGATGGAGGTGAAGGGGGCAGGAGTAATTACCCACATCTGGATTACCATTGCTCCCGAGGGGGCACAACTAAGCAGGAATGATATTATCCTGCGCATGTACTGGGATGGAAACCAGTTTCCATCTGTGGAAGCTCCAATTGGTCCCTTTTTCGGGAATGGATGGGAAGAAAACTACAATTTCATAACCGCCCCGCTGGCAGTGTCACCCGGTTGGGGAAAATCGTATGTGAGTTATTTTGCCATGCCTTTTTCCAATGGTGCGAAAATTGAGATTGAAAACCAGGCAGGAAGAACCATCGACGCCTTCTATTACAATATCGATTATACCGAGATGACAGCCCTGCCAAAAAATATGGGCCGCTTTCATGCCTGGTATAATCATGAACTGACCAGGGCACTGCCCGACGGGGAAAATGAATGGAGCACTCTTGGGAAAACAGGTAATAATCCCGACGGAAAAAATAATTATTTATTCGCTGATATCAAGGGAAAAGGTCAATTTGTTGGGGTGAATTACTATGTAAACAATCCATCCACCATGTGGTATGGTGAAGGGGATGAAATGGTCTTCATTGATGGAGATACGTTGCCCGGCATCGTGGGAACGGGGACAGAGGATTTTTTCAATACCTCCTGGTGTCCAAAGGAACTGTATGACCACCCCTACTTCGGGTATCCCAGGGTGAATGGGGAGACCGGCTGGCTTGGCAGAACTCATTTATACCGTTTTATGGTAGCCGACCCTTTCTATTTTGATAAGTCCTGCCGGTTTACCATTGAACATGGACACAACAATAATCTTACACTCGACCTGGCCTCAGTGGCCTACTGGTACCTGGATAAAGCAGCGCCCCTGCCCCGCTCATTCACAAAAGAGGAACGCAAGGCCATGCCTGCCATTGGCCCGGCTGATATACACAAATGGAGACACGAATGGCGGGAAGAAAAAGGAGCAGGAAACCAGTTGTGGGGGAATGAATAAAGATTAATGTTCCGGGTTCCGGGTTCCGGGTTCCAGGTTCCGGGTTCCAGGTTCCGGGTTCCGGGTTCCGTGTTAAAGGTTCTGTGCTAACCTTTAACATGGTACCTGGACATTTTATAAAACAAATATCCATCTTATACAGGCAAGCATATTCAAATTTCTGAAACTAATTCAGCCAGCCAGTCCTGATTCCCTGGTCAGTATTTCATACATCCCTGCGATATTACCCTTCAATCCTGTTATCTAACCTCCTGGCCTGGCAAAACTAATTCTGTAAGATAGGTTCCCCCGGGCGAGCTTCCCTTTCATATTGAAAAATTAATGCATTTATTTTAATAACCTATATATTATTGTTTTATAATTATTTATAATTTTTTTACATATTTATAACTATATTTTATTTTTTATTACGTTTTATTATTTTATTAATCTGTATTACATTTCTTTATAACTATATTATAATATTAATAACCAAAAGAACCCAATCTTCGTATAATCTTAATCAAGGAACTATCTGCTGTTATGCTTTTTGTATCTTCGGGGATTCTTTTTTAAGGAAGTCAGGCCGCTTATTATGAGGACTTATTCATGAAAAATCACACATTCCACTTGAAATTCTTTCTATTCGCCGCATTTCTGCTTGTTTTTTCAGGATTAACGGGGACACAATCCCTGGTTGCGCAGGTACGAATCAATGAGGTAATGAGCCAGAATACACAAACGATTCTGGATGAAGACGGGGAGGGTTCAGACTGGCTGGAGCTATATAATTTTTCTGACAGTGTAGTGCATCTTTCAGGTTATGGGCTTACCGATAAACCATCTGAGCCGTTTCAATGGATTTTTCCGGATGTATCGTTGGACCCCGGGCAATTCATTTATCTCTTTGCTTCCGATAAGGATCGTAAATCAGCACTTCTGAGCTGGGAGACCATAATTACGGCCGGTGATACATTTCGATATCTGGTACCAACAGGCACTGTAAATAATTGGACAATATCCGGGTTTGATGATCTCTCGTGGACCCCGGGGAAAAGTAGTTTTGGATATGATAATAATGGTGAGAGTAACGATACTACAAAAGTACCCAGTGGAACCATAACAGTATACTGCAGGAAATCCTTTACTGTCGCCGATGCTTCTGTGGTCAGGAGAATGGTCCTTCATATGGATTATGATGATGGTTTTATAGCCTATTTAAATGGCCATGAACTTACCCGTGTCAATCTTGGCAGCCCGGGATCGGTTACACCCTGGAACGGCACGGCCACCGGACATGAAGCTGAAATGTGGCAGGGTCGCGCCCCGGACATATATAACTTGGATTCGCTGGTAAAATACCTTCTTACGGGAGAAAATATTTTTGCATTCGAAATTCACAATGCTGGATCCACCTCCTCCGATTTGAGCGGTTTACCCTTCCTCACTCTTGGATATTCAACACTTCAGGAAAATCCACGGGGAACGCCTTCCTTCTTTACCCTTCCGGCTGCCAACCTGCATACCAACTTTAAACTGAGTTCCTCCGGCGATACCCTGATTCTCACATCTCCGCAGGGAACCCTGGTTGACAGTATTATTTTTGGAAGTCTGCCACGCGATATTTCCTATGGCTTGCAACCCGATGGCACAGATTCAAAATATTATTTTGCCGAACCGACCCCCGGAAAGCACAATAATACCAAGGGATATCTCGTCACCTCCTTTGCCAGTCCGGTTTTCTCCCAGGCGGGAGGCTTTTTTACCGGACCGGTCACAGTTTCGCTCTCCGGAGCCGGAGAACAGGATACTATCTGGTACACCACCGATGGCTCTGATCCTGGGCCGGGAAGTTCAGTTTATACAACGGAATTACAACTCGATGCCACCACCGTAATAAGGGCAGCCATTACCGGTCCTGAAAAAATTCCCGGCAGGTATTTTACAAATACTTACATCATACGCGATCCGAAACCCATCCTCACTACCGTCTCACTGGCGACCAATCCGCCCAATTTTTTCGATTGGAACACCGGGATTTATGTAGATGGTCCCAATTGGGCCGGTCCTGATCCTCATTCGGGAGCAAATTTCTGGCAGGACTGGGAGAAACCAATCCATTTCGAGTTATTTGAAAAAAACGGCACTCATGTTTTCGAGGCAGATGCCGGTGTTAAAATAGCAGGGGCATGGAGCAGGATGAATCCTCAGAAATCGCTTGCATTCTTTGCCCGCAATGAGTATGGGTACTCCTCCTTCAAATACCCATTCTTCTCTAACCTGCCTTACAAAGAATACCAGAATATCCTTCTCCGGAACTCCGGGAATGATTTTAATAATACGATGTTCCGCGATGCAATGATGCATAGTCTGCTGGATGGTACAGCGGTAGATCGGATGGCTTACCGGCCCGTTTCTGTTTACATCAACGGAGCATACTGGGGTGTTATGGAAATGCGTGAGAAAATAAATGAACATTACCTGGCAGCTCACCATGGGGTGGATCCACTGCAGTTGGATCTGCTGGAGACCAGCGGTAACGCGATCGTAGGGGATGCGAATAACTACAATGCATTGCTCAGCTTTCTGAACGATCATTTACTCTCTACGAAAGCCAATTATGATTCTGTGAAAAACTGGGTCGATATGAACAATTATATCGATTACCAGCTATCTCAGATCTATTTTAATAATACCGACTGGCCCGGTAACAATATCAAATACTGGAGACCCAGGGTACCAAATGGGAAATGGCGCTGGATACTGTATGATACTGACTTTGGCTTTGGCTTCATTGGCGGGTATTCAAACAATACTCTCTCCTTTGCATTAGAAGAAAATGGTCCGGGATGGCCCAATCCACCCTGGTCTACCTTCCTGTTCCGGAAAATGGTGGAGAATCCTGAGTTTAAAAAGAATTTCATCAACCGTTTTGCAGACATGATGAATTCCAATTTCACCTACCAGAACATTTTAGGCCGGATTGACTGGATGCAGGGAGAAATAAAATCAGAGATGGGTTTTCACATGGAACGCTGGAATGGTTCTTACCAAAACTGGTTGTCCAATGTAAATAATATGAGATCCTTTGGCCGAAACAGGAATAAGTACATGACCGCCTTTATCAAGGCACAGTTCTCGCTCACGGGATATGACACGCTTACACTTGAGTCCTCCGTTGTCCGGGGTGGTGTTATTCAACTGAATTCCCTCAGGCTTTCTTCCTTTCCCTGGAGGGGAGTTTATTTTTACGGGGTATCTGTTCCGATCACTGCACGCCCCAACCCCGGATACCGTTTTGTTCGCTGGGAAGGCCCGGTTACCAACCCCAATGCGATGTCCACTTTTGTCAACCTTACTAAGAAGGATTTGCTTCGTGCTGTTTTCGAAAAAGATGAGACAAACCTTTCAGATGTGGTAATAAATGAAATAAACTACAACAGTCCGCCGGATTTTGATCCCGAAGACTGGGTTGAGCTTTTTAACAAGGGTGACTATACCATCGATATTTCAAACTGGATACTGAAAGACGCAGATAATCTGCATCGCTTTGTTATACCAAACGGAACATACATTTACCCTAAAGAATACCTGGTGTTGAGTCGTGAGCGGAATAAGTATACCAACGCGTTCCCGACAAAAGGTATTCCTACCGGTGATTTTGTATTCGGACTCGGGAGTGGTGCAGATTGTGTTCGGTTGTATTCAGGCGACAGTATACTGGTGGACTCGGTGATGTATTCCTCAGTACTTCCCTGGCCGGTTGAGGCCAATGGAACAGGGGCAAGCCTGGAACTTATCTCTCCTGAGTATGATAATTCCCTTCCTGCGAGTTGGAAGTCATCCCCCAGTCCCCACGGAACACCCGGCGAGAAAAACGGATCGTACGAGGAGGTTCATGTTATAGCAGAAGGAGGCCCTGAGGCTGCACAACTCCTGCTTGAACAGAATTTTCCTAATCCATTCAGCCTTACCACCAGTATTTATTTTTCAGTTGTCCAGAAATGCCATGTCAACCTAACTGTGTATGATTTGCAGGGTCGTACGGTAAGCATTTTATTCAGCGGACAGATGGAACCTGGCAGACAACAAATTTTCTGGGATGGCACCGATTCCGGTGGACAGCAATTACCTGACGGGATGTACCTGCTCAAACTTGATGCCGGAGGCCAACGAGCCAGCAGGCTGATGACGATTCAGCATTGAGGGCTCAGAACCTCAGTGTAGCTGTAAACAGCGGGGGTGTAGGATAAAGGGAAGGATTCATTAATTGGGTTCTTCCCATTTTTTTTGCATAATAAAAATTCTGAGGACTGAAATCAAAGTTCCATCTGTTCATCCCCTGATCAAGCAATCGCCGAGTATTATTTTCCACAATAAATTTTCTGTTGAAGAGGAGATAGCTTGTCAGACCAGTAATATAAGGTACAACGTAATACGGTGTAATGCTTTCTGGTTGAGCCATAACAGTTAAACCAAGCCCTATGAGTGCTCCACCGGCTGCTCCGTACAGTGTATATCGCCCCTGTTGGGCCCCCAGATGGATGTCCTTATACATCATCTGACCAAGCAGGGTTCCACCCATGGCCAGAGTGGCGGGGATCAAGGCATGAGCTGGTTTAAAATCTCCGTTATTTTCCGCGATATTTGCCATTATCCCGAACCCAAGCCAGGAATTCAACAAGGTGAGCGTTTTCATCCCGATAACATCTCCCCGCGAATAATCATGCATTCTCCCGACCTTATCAGCCATAAGATATCCGGCTGCACCAAAGCCCAGGATGAAGGCACTAAATACTCTTGGATTATCTACTTCCAATGCAGCTGACACGGCAATCCCTTCCAACGGCATTAACAGACCATAGTGCCTGTACAGCGCAACTTGTCCCTGGCTGAGAGATTCCCGCTCACCAAGCTTAAATCCAAGATGCCCGAGGCCAATGCTGGAACCCAGGGCCATGGCAACTTTAAGTTTTTGGGATGCGGATGAACTATTATCGCCCATTATCAGGAATCCCAATGCTGCTCCGTGAAAAGCCCCGACCAACTTACCATGTCCGGCAAGCAGCAGGGAATTAGTGGTAACCTTTTTATTCTCCAATGTAAGCATGGGGATGAGTGTGCACACCCCGGCTGTGAGAAAGGGAACCCCGGCAGCCCCCGGACCATCCAGGCCAAAGAGGAAATTCGCAGCACCCCCATAATACAAACCGTAATATCCGGAATACCACAGGTGCTGTATGTAGGCACTGCGATCCCCCTGGTCAGCCATCTCATCATCCTTTTGCGGTAGAGGTTCCCCTGGTTCATTCCTTGACCAGTCATTGCGGTTCTGGTAGTACAATGCTTTTTCCTTATCCGGCAACCTGTTAAAAGAATCCAGTAACCTGGCCTTGTAGTCGGTTAAAAAATTTAACTCTGTCAGGTTAAGGGTATCCCCCGAATTTTGTCTTGCCTGAAGAGATAAATAAACTGAATCATGCTCCATTTTCCAATACTGGAAAGCATCGGGTACCTGCCCGGCTAGTCCTGAGGGAACAAACAACAGGATTATCAGTAAATTTTTTCCAATTACTTTCATATTTTTTGCACAATTGGTTGGCCATTCTTCATCTAAAACCGGCATGTGTATCCCGGATCACTCCCGTAAACATAAAGATACGATTCAATCCAGTAATTTCAACCTCACTTTGCCAGGTAATTTCCAGTTCATCCAAACCAATGCTATGCATATGAGCAACATTCCCAGCAAGGGCAAGGGTTCTGGTTTTTCTGCAGGAAGGAGAATCCAGCCAAGCAGCGCTCCGCAAAGTGGAATAAGAAATTTCCAGATATTCAGGCCAGAAACTTTCACCCCGGGGCGACTTAGAAGGGTGAACCAGATGGAGAAGGCAGCAGCAGAGAGAAAGCCGAGATAGAATAACAGCAGCCAGTAATTAACCGGACCTGTGGGGAAGTGAGCTCCCTCCACGGGGATGGACACCAAAAACAAGGTGAAGCCCCCGATGAATATTTGTAATCCGGTAAGGATGAGCGGATTGATGGGGCGATCCGACCTTGAAACCAGAATATTCCCATAGCTTCCGGACAGGTTAGCCAGGATAAGCAGGAAAACACCTATAAGTTCCTTATTGCTACCCATATCCTGAATACCCCGACTCAGGACAATGAGGCCTACTCCCGTCAGCCCGAGAATAATAATTCCAAGTTTTCTGGAATTGAATTTTTCATCCTGCACCAGGAAGTGTGCCAGTATCGCCACGAAAAGAGGGGAAGATCCGTTGATCATTGCAGCGATGGAAGCAGGGGCCATGGATAAGCCAAGGTAAAAAAGAGCGTAGATTAAAAAAGTTTGAAAAAAACTGACCCTGAGTATAAAACTTCTGTGTGACCGAAAAGCTGCCAGATAAGAACGAAAACCACCAGTGAATATCAGGATCATCAGACCTGATATCATAAACCGCATTCCGGCAAAATTAAGCGGGGTGCTGTACCGAAGCCCTGTTTTGACACCAACAAACGCTGTAGACCAAAGCAGACAGGCAGTTATAGCGAGCACACTGACCGAAGAAAAGTATTTTCTCACAAACAGGAGATCAGATCAGAGCCTTCCGGAATATTCTGTAACGTTTATGCACAACACCATTCATCCGTTCATACTCAGCTCTCATACGGGTATTATTTTCAAGGACCAGGTGGCTGTCTATAAACTCCATCTTTTCTTTCATTGCTGATTCAAGAATTTTGATTCCCATGAGAGAGTCAAGTCCTTTTCCGCGATAGGGTTCTTTTATAGCACCCAGTAACATGGTGAGCATCTTTGTACGCCGGGCTTCAAGAAGTATATGAATAAATCCAAAGGGAAACAACCTGCCTCTGGCACGACGGATACCCTCGCTGATCTCCGGCATACTGATTACAAATGAAATAACCTGCCCCTCCTGATCGGTAATAACTTTAACATATTCCGGATTGAGTATGGGCAGATAACGGCTCGAAAACTCATGCATCTCCTTTTCCGTCATGGGTGCAAATCCATAAATATGCGCATAGGTCTCATTGATCAGACTAAAAATGGGAACAATCCATGGTTTCATCTTGCTGCGCTTATGAAACTCGATGAGTTTGTACCCATTGTTCAACACAGCGCGCTGGAACACTTTCTTGTGAAACTCGGGAATTTCATCCGGCATATGAATCTTGTAGGAAACGAGATCTATTTCTTTGAGGTACCCAAGTTTCTCAAGGAACTCGACCATCCAGGGAAAATTAAAATTTGTAGCTATAACCACACGTTCCTGAAAGCCTTCGATCATCATACCTTGCGGGTCCTTATCGGAAAACCCAAGTGGTCCGATTAGTTTTTCCATTCCCTTCGCACGGGCCCAGTTCTCCGTATATTCAATTAATTTACGGGCAATGGCAATATCCTTGTAACATTCGAGAAAGCAAAAACGGGCATTTTTTTCGTGGTGGGTCTCATTGTACTTATGATTGATGAGTCCCATAATCCTTCCAACAGGCTTTCCATCCTGCCAGGCGAGAGCGAGAAAACTGTCACAATATGAAAACGATTTGTTTTTTCGCGGATCAAAATACAACCATTCATCCATGTAAAGAGGATGAACCCAATTGGGATGATCTTTGTGTATTTTCTCAGGCAGGTAAATGAAGGTTCGCAGGTCGCCTCTACCTTTAATCTCTCTTACTTCAACACTCATGAAATAAAGAATTTAAAGACTGGTTGATTGGTTTGTCCTGACAAAGATATCCGAAAATTTCACAAATGAAAGTAACTCTGCCTTTCACACCGCTAAAAGACAAGCAAAGAAAATAAAAACAATTATTAACAGACTGAATAACTGGCAAATATTAAATTATCAACCGGGTACGCCAGTGGATTTTGAAAGAAATGTTCTTACCCTTCATATTCTAACTAATTCAATCTATACCGATTGGCTATTGCATCATAGACCAGGGTACTCAACCAGTAAATAAACGGTGCTGTGATTATGCCTCCGATAATATCACTGGCATAATGTGCCTTGATGTACACTGCAGAAAGCGTGAGCAACATTGCAATGGCCAGCGCAAATGGGAACAATTGGATAACGTATTTATAGGTAATAATACAAAGGATTACAGACATGGCAACATGAGAACTGGGGAAAGCCCCTGTTGGGTATTCACCCACTTCCTGTGCAAATTTAACCAGTTCCCTGAAGATGCCGGCATCTGCCAATTTGTTAAGGGGTTCCGGAAACCAGAATTGCGGGCCCATTACGGGAAACAAGATAAAAACAAGGTAGTATATGAAGAATGACTGCATCACCGCAAAGATGCACCGGTTAAAATTCAAAGAATTGTATCGATAAACAGCAAAACAAACACCGAATATCATGATATAATAAAAGAAATAGGCAAAGTTCATCAGTTCGTTCAGCCAGGTCCAATGAAAAACCCTTGAGAACTCCAGGCTCGGCTGGAAACCGAAGATGGCCTGGTCAACCTGCATTATCAGACCATCAAAATAAGGGAAGAAAAGGCTATGATAAAAATATGTCTCTCCATAAAAATATGCCAGCGTAGCAAGGGGGTAAAAATATCGCATAAATCTGAGCAATCTGGAAGGGGTGGTGGCAGAAAGCCAGATAAGAGCCACTGCAATAAGAACAACAGCAAGTCTTACCAACAGGTGTGAGGGTCCTCCGGGAACCCGGTTATAGAAGGCGATATTCAAAACGGCAGTAAGGAGAATATAGGCAAATACAGCCCAGTCAACCGGGAGCAGTGAAGCAAGGAGTGTGCGGAAAGAGAATCTCATGCCCATGTGGTGAATAGTTTTACAAATGTTGGAATTTTACGAGAATTTTGGACCTCGGCGGCCCCATAATTATTATCAAATGATTATCTGGTCATTTAAATCATACAATGATAGAGAAAGAAATCCGATTCACGCCTTCAGGGAATTCCTATATTTGACTGAAAATAAAAAAGAAAGCTATTGAATCCGGAAAAAATCTACTGATGAATCTAAACCTTTCATTACCAGTGGTGTCAAACAAGCAATAATCAGATTCCTCTATGGGTTCCACAAAACACATGTTCCAGCCAGGCCACTTCAATTCACTTTGCTGCCCCACCGGATGCGCAGGGAGTGTTTGGTGGAATATTCCGAAAGTAATCTACTGGTTCCTCGTTCGCAGCATGCTCTTTATTGTGGTTCTTTTTCCCAGTAAACTGGCCGCTCAGGGGAAGCCTGCCGAAGATCCACGGTTAAAACTGAATACCTTATATATGCAGGCTTCGTATTTCAGTAAAACGGGCACATTCGGCACTTTTGAGAGTGAGGTTGATCAGCCGTCCATCTCAGGTACAATTACCTATACTACACCCTTCAATCTTGATCTGAATTTTCAGCAGTATGCCATAAAAAACTCTGATGACAGTCTGAAAGAGGTTACATATGAAACAGATATTTCAATAGGGTATAAACAATATTTTGGTAAAAAGATTTATGCCTATGGAACCTATATGCATTCTTTTTACAGCTCAAATTCATCCGGAATACGCTCCCAATTTACAGACCAGGCCGGGATTGAGGCCGGATTCGAAGGCCGGTACCTAAATCCTTCGGTTTCGGGAATTGTGATGTTCGGTGCTGAACCGGAGATTCTCCTCGACCTTCAACACATTTTCCAGTTCGATTTGTTCACCTCCCGGTCAGGAAATACAAGCCTGTCGGTGCTACCGGCAGCAGACCTGATGATGGGCAGGCTTCAGTTTTATAATGACTACCTTCTCCAGCAATACAGGAACCATCCCTGGAGATTCATCTATTATTACCATGTACGCCAAAATATGTCAAGGGCAGAAATTGAAGATATGCTTGAAACAGAAAAGAAGTTCGCGGTTTCCAGTCTCAACCTGTCCCTTCCTGTAACGATGACGGCAGGAAACTGGATATTGACAGTTTCAGCTAATTTCCTGAAACCCTTCAATCAACCGGAGATTCTGGGGAATGACTGGATATTCTATTTTACAGGTAGCGCAGGATATATGTTGTCCTGGTAAGCAGGTTCTGTTTGTAAGAGGAAATATCAGAAATTACAGAAGATATCCTGGTAATTTTTCGCATCCTCATCCCCCAATGAAGCCGCCTTTTTGAGGTCTTCGCATCCTTCAGCATTCTTTTCCAGATTGAAATACGCTATGGCCCTGTTAAAGAAATAGTCGGGGTTTCCCTGATCGAGTTGAATTGCGTGGGTATAGTTTTCGACAGCCATACTGAAATTGCCCAGTTTGAACCAGGTATTTCCCAGGTCGTACCAGCCAAAATCGTCCAAAGGAGCCATTTTCAAGGCAGCTGAAAAATCTGATACAGCAGATTCATACCGCCCCATTAAAAAATAGGTGTTACCCCGATCAAACAGCGCATCGAAATACAGGGAATCAAGGGCTATCACCGCTGAAAAATCCACGATAGCCTGTTCAAATTTATTTAGTTCGAAAAGCGCATTCCCCTTGTTATATAAGGCATCGATACTGGCAGGAGCGATCGCCAGGCAATGTTCGTAGTCACCAATGGCTTTCTCATATTGCTGCAGATCAAAATAGGCATTTCCACGCAAATAATACACTTCCGGGCTGTTGGGATCCTGCTTAATGGCTTTACCATAAGCATCAATTGCCTCAGGTAATTTACCGGATTCCTGGAAATTATTGCCTGCCTTAATATAATCGTCGGTAGCTTTTTGTGCCAGGCTGTTAAGACTGACAACTGTAAGAAACATGACGGGAAGTATTTTTTTCATAGTCTTTAGGCTCATTAAACGCATAATTAATTACCTGCGCATCCGGCGCCGCATCATCATTTTCTGCTGGTCCATTACGGCTTTTTTATTATGCTTAACAACCCGGGCATGATCTTTTTTCGACATGGAATGCTTCATCTGTGCTTTCATAAGTTTGCGCGCCCCCTGCGCTTCCTTCA
>JAXLTS010000027.1:0-53443 GCA_046329925.1 Bacteroidales bacterium | reverse complement strand
AAGGCATCGAGATCATCTGCCAGGTTGAGGAGAGTGAGCAGACCCGTTGGATCACGGTGGGTAAGACCATAGTCCTTATTGTCATGCTGCTCGATGGCATCCAGCAGTTCTGCTTTCCCGGCCATCGCGGAAAGTTTATTTTCCTGCAGGAAAGCCTCACAAAATTCCCTGCTCACCAATCCATGCCTGGATTGCTGTGTGCGGCTCATGCCCGTATCGTGAAAAAAAACCGCCAGGATAAGTAATTCGATTTCCTCCATGCTGAAACGCCTTCCTGATTCTTCCCAGACCATCACCAGTTCTCGTGCAAACTGCCAAACCCTGAGGTGATGGGTATGATCATGGGAGGGGAGATGTATACCTGAAAAAATTTCCCGGTCGTGCAGGTAAAGGATCTGAAGCCAACGATCTTCAACCCTGGTAAGTATTTGCAATGCAGGAGAGCTCATGCTGGATAGATACTGGCGGGATTTTGAAAAGCTTCAGGCATAACTGAGCTTGATCATGTTTGTCTGCCCGCGTGCATTAATTGGGGTACTGCCTACATGTATGATCACTTCATTGTCGGCTATGATCTCTTTCTTTTTGAGAAAATCTGTGGTATCCTTGATGGATTGGTCGATCTCGGTTGAGTTGTCATAATAGAAGGCCCGGACACCCCAGACCAGCGACAGCTTATGTAAAAGGGGCTCATTCCTTGTGAAGGCAAAGATTGTTGCATTCGGCCTGTGTGAGGCAATACGCATTGCCGTATAGCCCGAAAAGGTAAAGGTTACTATGGTTCGGGCCTGTGATTGCGCTGCCATGGCACATGCATTGGCACAGATGGAGTCGGGGAGGAAGGTGCGGGAAAATTCGGGGGGCGTATGCTGCCTGTTAAACTTATAGGCGTTTTCTTCGGTGTAGGTGATGATCTGTTGCATGGCACGGATCACCCCCGCAGGGAACTTTCCTACAGAAGTTTCACCACTGAGCATCAGCGCATCGGCTCCGTCGAGTACAGCATTGGCCACATCATTGGCTTCGGCGCGTGTAGGCCTGAAATTCGTGATCATACTCTCCATCATCTGTGTGGCAATGATTACCGGTTTGGCCTGCTGCACGCATTTTTTTACAAGCATTTTCTGGATGAGCGGTACCCGGTCGTAAGGGACTTCCACCCCCAGATCACCGCGTGCCACCATAATCCCGTTAGCCATGTCAATGATCTGGTCTATCTCATCCAGAGCCTCGGGTTTTTCAATTTTTGCTATGATGCCTGCATGTTTTTTCTCAGCCTTCATCAATTCCTTCAGGTCGAGGATATCGGTGGCACGACGAACAAAAGACAGTGCCAGCCAGTCTACATCCTGCGAAAGAGCAAAGCGGGCATCCTCACGATCTTTCCCGGTGAGACTCGGCAGAGATACTTTTGTGTTCGGCAGGTTCACCCCTTTCTTGGAGGAAAGAACACCCCCGTTCACTACCCTTGCACGAACCGTATCTTTTCCATTCGAAGAAAGTGCCTCCAGTTTCAATTTGCCATCATCGATAAGTATGAGATCACCGGCGTTCACATCCCTCGGGAATTCAAGGTAACTCATGTACAACCTGCTGCTGTTCCCAATGAACGGACTGGTGGTTACAAAATCAATCTCAGCGCCCTCTTCAAGCATGATCGAATTATTCTCCACCTCACCGATGCGCAACTTGGGACCCTGTAAATCGGCCAGGATCGCCACATTCGTGCCCAACTCGGCATTTATTTCCCTGATGATATCAATTACCTGTTTATGCTCCTCATGCTTGCTGTGTGAAAAGTTGAGGCGGCATACATCCACCCCTTCCCGGAACATCTCACGCAATACCTCTTTCGAAGAACAGGCTGGACCAATTGTGGCTACAATTTTTGTTTTGGAAAATGAGTATCCCATGCCAAATGTTTTAAAGCACAAATATAATGAAATGTCTCATCCGCCGAAGCTTTAGCGAAGGCGGATATTATGTCTATCGGATGTCGGGATGAGCGGCCGCTCATCCCGACAAACACAAATTCACAAATTTCATTTTTTTCTTTACGTTTGATTTCATTTTCGAATTATGGCAGATACAGAACTTCTCAATTATCTCCGTGGTTTTATCACCGAACGCCGCTACGACCGGATACATGAAGTTGTACAGCAAAGAACCCGCTATATCACGGTGGTGCTGGAAGATATTTTTCAGACGCATAATGCAAGCGCTGTGCTTCGCACCTGCGATTGCCTTGGAATACAGGATGTACATGCCATCGAAAACAGAAACCGCCTCCAGGTCAATCCGGAGGTAGCTTTGGGCGCCTCCAAGTGGTTAAGCCTCCATGAATACCGGGAACCAGGGGTGCGAAACGAACTCGCAGCCCTCGAAGCCCTTCGCACAGCCGGATACAGGATAGTAGCCACCACCCCTCATTCCCGGGGAGTGATGTTGCCCGACTTTGACCTTTTTGCAGGTAAAACAGCCCTGCTCTTTGGTACGGAACTAACCGGTCTGAGCACAAGCCTGATTGAGCAGGCCGATGAATACCTGGCAGTCCCCATGTTTGGGTTTACCGAGAGTTTCAATATTTCGGTCACCGCAGGTATTATCCTTCACGAACTTACCAGCCGTTTAAGAAATTCAGATATCAACTGGAAATTAACAATGGAAGAACAGTTACTGCTTGAAACAGAGTGGGTAAAAGGCACAATTTCCGATGGCGAACGTATAACCCGGGATTTTCTTTCTTCCAAAGGGTAACCTCCGGGGAAATTTTGCGTTAAAGAATTTAAAATCAATGCGCTGGGTATTTTTGAAAGTGTTGAAAATTTAATTACCTTTGACCAAGCGAATAATTGCATAGATTAACGACCCTGATTAACCGACTAATACTGTATGAATTGTATCATTGTTGATGATGACAAGTTATCGCTGAGGATTATTGAGGAATACGTTAAGAAAACGGACACCCTGGAGCATGTTGGTTCATTTACCAGCGCGGTCGAAGCTGTTAATTTTCTGCGGAATAACCCCGACACTGTCGATCTGATTTTCCTGGACATCGAAATGCCGGAAATGACTGGCATTGATATGCTTGACTCCCTCAGAAATGCCCCGCAGGTTATCATTATCTCCTCTAAGGAAAAGTATGCTCTGAATGCATTCGAATATGATGTTACAGATTACCTGCTGAAACCTGTTACGTATGCAAGGTTCTACAAGGCGATCGATAGGGTTACCAACAGAGGTACCCGTAACAAGATCGAAAGCATGGGGCGCGAAGAGATCTTTATCAAGAAAAACTCCACCCTTGTACGCCTCAAATACGATGATATCCTTTGGATTGAGGCCCTCGAGAATTACGTGATCTTCAATACCTACGCCGATAAGTACACCATCCATTTTACGATGAAAGCCATCGAGATGAAACTTCCTAATCAGAAGTTTACCAGGGTTCACCGGTCATATATCGTGAATACCAGCAGCATCAATTTCATCGAGGACAATGCCATCATCATCAAGACCGAAGATGGCCATAAGTCCATCCCCATCGGTAAAAGCTATAAAGATAAATTGATGGGCGATATCAATCTGATGATCAAGTAATTAATTCTCGTGTTGGTCCTCCGGCCCGGTCCCTGATATAACACCCGGGTCTTATTAGCTGCTTTTACTCATTGCGAAACTTTCCTCCATGGAACCCCTGCGAAGTCTTTTCTTCTGCCACGTTGCGCAGACATCACCTGCTCCGCTGGGTATAGAGATTGAACATGCAGAGGGTATATTTCTTTATGGACCCGGAGGGCAGAAATACCTCGATCTGATCTCCGGGATCTCGGTAAGCAACCTGGGCCACGGGCATCCGCAAGTTATTAAAGCCATTCAGGAGCAAGCAGCCAATTATCTTCACCTGCTGGTTTATGGTGAAATGGTACAGGCACCCCAGGTGAAACTGGCCGCACTGCTGTGTTCCCTTCTGCCTCCCTCGCTCAACTCGGTCTATTTCGTCAACTCAGGGGCCGAGGCCGTCGAAGGGGCCCTGAAACTTGCTAAAAGATACACCCATCGCACTGAACTGGTCTGCCTTAAACAGGCATACCATGGCAGTACCCATGGAGCCCTCAGTGTGATGGGAGAGGAAACACTCAAGCAGCCTTTTCGCCCCCTCCTGCCCGGGGTACGCCAGATACACCTGAACAAAACTGACGAATTGGAACTGGTGACCCGGAAAACTGCTGCGGTGATTATCGAACCGGTTCAGGGCGAGGCAGGAGTAAGGGTGGCAGAGCCGGAATATCTGAAAGCCTTACGCTTGCGCTGCGACGAAATGGGCTGCCTGCTCATCTTCGATGAGATACAATCCGGGCTGGGCCGTACCGGTAAGCTCTTTGCCTTCGAAAATTCCGGGGTTGTTCCGGATATCCTTTTGGTAGCCAAGGCTTTTGGCGGCGGCATGCCCCTGGGTGCTTTTGTGGCATCCCGGGAAATAATGCAGAGCCTGGCCCAGGATCCGGCCCTCGGACATATCACTACCTTTGGCGGTCACCCCGTTTGCTGCGCAGCCGGCCTTGCCAGTCTGCAGGAGATTTGCAGCACCAGGATATTTGAAAGCGTTCCTGAGAAGGAACAGATCTTCAGGGAAACACTTGTTCACCCGGCGGTACAGGAGATAAGGAGTGCCGGATTACTGATGGCAGTGGAGCTTGGATCGGCTGCCAAAGTCCAGGATACTATTAAAAAATGCCTGCAGCTCGGACTTATCACCGATTGGTTTTTGTTCTGTGATACCGCATTGCGTATTGCTCCCCCGCTCATCATCTCCCCGGAGGAAATAAAACTGGCAGCGAAAATAATTCTGGAAGCACTGGATTAATCCGCTTGTGTTTCCTTCTTTTGTTTGAATAGAAGGACCCCTCCGAACAACATTCCATACCCGGTCATCAGCCAGGGATTACTCTTGATGGGGCAGGTTCCGGAAGCACAACCCACAAAATACCAGTAGGCAAATCCGGCCAGGGCACCGAGGAACAGCCCCAGCATCAGCCTGCGCCACAGGATTCGTTCGAAGAAAGAGGGTAGATTCAAAATTGGTTCTATTTTTGTTCCGCATAGATAACAAAAACAGGAGAGATTAGTTTTATCTCCTGTTCAGATAAACCTGATCCACCCATGAGGTATTTCCTGTTACTTCTGATTACTCTCCTTGCCTTGCCCTTCTATTATTCCGAAGGCCAGCAGGTAAGAGACCTGTCCTCTCGTGAACTGGACCTGCAGGCCATGTTCAGGCAGGCAAAACTGGCACAGACTGATGAGGAAAAATTCAGGATCAACGACAGCATCGCCCTGTTGCTCTCGCGGGTACTTACCGATCCGGCTTCATTCAGCTACCCCTTAGATTCACTGCGCCAGCTTGGGAAGGTAACATCCCCTGACAATAAGATACGCATTTATACCTGGAACCTTGTTACCAGCGCGATTACATACAGGTACTACGGTTTTATCCAGCATATCGAACGTAACAAAGAAATGAAACTATACAGACTGGATGACCTGGGAACACTCGATAAAAATGCAGGTGTTCTGGTCTCCAATCCCTCAAACTGGTATGGTTGCCTGATATATAAAATTTTACAGAACAGGGTGGAAGGCCGTGATCTTTACACCTTCCTGGCAACTGACATGAACAATATGCTCTCCGGGAAAAAAATTATCGACTGCCTGTGGTTTGATGAAACGGGCCAGCCTTTTTTTGGATTGCCGGTATTTACCGATCCCAAAGGACAGGTTATGAACCGGGTGGTATTCGAATATGCATCCCAGGCTGTTATGGGCCTTACCTGGGAACCCCGCATGGAAATGATCCTGTTCGATCATTTGTCACCCATTCAGCCTGGAATGGAAGGAAATTATAAATTTTATGGCCCCGACCTCTCCATCGATGGTTACCGCTTCGAAAAAGGAAAATGGATCTATGTACCGGAAGTACAGGTGAAAACAGAATAGTTGCAGTGGTCCTTAATGACTGCCTCCCTGTGCAGATGTGACATTCACAGGCATTTTCACTTCAAAATCTGACGATCTGTCAGATGAAAACGGCTGGCACAGGGTTTGAAATTGCCTGAACTGAAAAATCAAACATTAAAATCTGCCAGATATGCAAAAAGGAACGATAGGGGTTTCGACCGAGAACATCTTCCCCATCATCAAGAAATTCCTCTATTCAGATCATGAAATCTTCCTGCGTGAACTGATCTCCAATGCCGTAGACGCAACCCAGAAACTGAAAACACTGGCCTCACTGGGCGAATACAAGGGTGAACTGGGAGATCTTACTATCCGTGTAAATCTCGATACGAAGAAGAAAACGCTTACCGTATCCGATGCCGGCATCGGGATGAGCAGGGAGGAAGTTGAAAAGTATATCAACCAGATTGCATTTTCAAGTGCCGGGGAATTCCTGGAAAAATATAAGAACCAGGCAAATGGCATCATCGGGCATTTCGGACTTGGATTTTACCCTCCTTCATGGTCTCAGAAAAGGTAGAGATAATAACCCGTTCCTGGCGTGAGGATACCCCGGCAGTCCGCTGGACCTGCGACGGAAGTCCTGAATACCAGATCGAAGAAACTGAAAAAAGCAGCCGGGGAACCGATATTATACTGCATATCGATGATGAATCGAAAGAATTCACCGAGGAAAACCGCATTCGTGATATTCTTACCAGGTACTGTAAGTTTCTTCCGGTGGAGGTTGCTTTTGGAAAGGAACAGGAGTGGAAAGACGGAAAACAGGTGGATACCGGCAAGGATAAAATCATCAACAATACAAAGCCAGCCTGGACAAAAAAGCCTGCTGAGCTGAAAGATGAGGACTACAAGGCCTTTTATCGCGAGTTGTATCCCATGGCCGAAGAACCGCTTTTTTGGATACACCTGAATGTCGATTATCCCTTTAACCTCACCGGTATTCTCTATTTTCCCCGTATTAAGAAAAATATTGAGATCCAGAAAAATAAAATTCAGCTCTATTGCAACCAGGTATTTGTTACGGACTCCGTGGAAGGGATCGTCCCGGATTTTCTCACCCTGCTGCACGGAGTGATCGACTCACCCGATATCCCGCTTAACGTTTCCAGGAGCTACCTGCAGAGCGATTCGAATGTGAAAAAGATTTCTGCTCATATTACCAAAAAGGTATCGGACCGTTTACAGGAAATTTTCAACAGCGACAGGGCCACCTTCGAAAAGAAGTGGGATGACCTGAAACTGTTCATTGAATACGGCGTGATTACCGAAGAAAAGTTTGCCGAGAAGGCAGGCAAATTTTCCCTTTTCAAAAATACCGAAGGGAAATATTTCACGGCCGAAGAATATGAGACACTCATAAAGGAGAACCAGACCGACAGGAACAAACAACTGATATACCTTTATACGACCAGACCCGAGGATCAGTACAGCTTCATCGATGCTGCCCGCTCGCGTGGTTACGATGTATTGCTCATGGATGGTCAGTTGGATGTGCATTACATGAATCACCTCGAGCAGAAGCTCAAAGATTCACGTTTCGTGCGGGTTGACTCCGACGTGGTCGATAAACTGATCCAGAAAGAAGAATCCCGTACCTCCCGCCTGGAACAATGGCAGCAGGATGACCTGGCGCAGGTTTTCCGTGGCCAGTTACCCGAAAAAGATCATTTCATGGTTGTATTCGAAAACCTGCCCGAAACGGATCAGCCTGTGCTTATCACCCAGAATGAGTTCATGCGCAGGATGAAGGACATGGCTGCCATGGGCGGAGGAATGAGTTTCTACGGTGAAATGCCCGACAATTATAGCCTGGTGGTGAATGCCAACCATCCTGTTATTTCTAAGATTGCCGATGAGAAAGAACAAAAACTCGGCGCAGAATTGAAGGAAATAACGGAAGCATTGAAGCCCCTGAAGAAGGAGGAGGAAGAACTGAACAAACTGAATGAGGGGAAGAAAGAGGATGAAATCCCAGTGTCAGATAAGGACCGTCTGGAAGAGGCTGAGAAGAAAGTGCATGAACTGGAAGAAAAGAAATCGGGTATTCTCAAGGCTTATGGAAAGGACCATGCCCTGGTAAAGCAACTTATCGACCTGGCTCTCCTGGCAAACGGAATGCTGAAAGGAGAGGAGCTGAGCAAGTTTATTAAACGCTCGGTAGATCTGATAAAGTAGGGTAACTGGATACAGGTTGGCCCATTCCGAATGTAATGCATAACCCTAATTATCGAAATGCAGACCTGGAGGGAGTCCGAAAAAATATCCGCTAAATTGAAATATTACGTATATTTGCATATTGAAATATACGTATATGGATACCAAACTCACGCTTACTATTGATAAGCAAGTAATTAGTAAGGCTAAGAAATACGCAAAAACTTCCGGCCGAAGTCTCTCTGATCTCGTTGAGAACTATCTTAAGAACTTAACTTCAGCGGATAAAGGTGATCTTGATATTAGTCCGAGGGTTAAGTCCCTGATGGGAAGCTTCAAAGTTCCAAAAGATTTCGATTACAGAGCAGAACTGACTGATTTACTTATAAATAAACATTCTAAGTAATGCAGCGGGTATTTGTTGATACTGATGTCATTATTGACTTCCTTACAGATAGAAAACCATTCTCTGACCATGCCGCTGTGATTCTTACTCTGTCGGAATATGGGAATATAAGAGTTTGCGTTTCTGCCCTTACCATAGCAAATAGTTACTATATACTTAAGAAATTCTCTTCTCATCAGAAAGTAATTTCAAAACTATCCCAACTTGCGCAGATTGTAGATATTTTTGATATTACAAAGAGCTCAATTATTAATTCTTTGAATTCAAATTTCAAGGATTTTGAAGATTCCATCCAGCATGAGACTGCCAAATCTGATAACAGGATAAAGCTAATTATAACAAGAAATACTAAAGACTTTCGGGAGAGTGATTTGTCCATTCTGACCCCGGAAGCCTATTTAAAATCATTACAAAAATAGTCCGGCCAGTCTGACATCACCTGAACCTTGTTGCGATTGCAGGACTTTAAATGAGTCCCGGAAATTTGAGAATATTCCGGCAAACATACACACCACCCACTCTGCCTTCGACATGGCACTCCTGACCAATTGACTGCTTAAAGAAGAGGAACCGAGCAAGTTTATTAAACGGTCTGTAGATCTGATTAAATAGGGGGGATTTGAAGGACAGAACTCAGGCCCTGGTTATTGGAAATCTGGATGGCAGTAGCAGCCATTATGAATGCAACGTAACGGGTATCGATTCAATTCCTGTGTCTGGGGTCTCCGTGGTAGCAACCATCGCGAATTTCCGGTACCGCGTAGCGGTTCAACTCCGTAGCTCAAATACACCGGAATGCCTTATACCGCGTAGCGGTTATGTTTCATTGCGCAATGGGATTGGTGAAAAGTGTCCGGTTGAGGGGGCCAACATCCAACAGCCAACAGCCAACAGCCAACAGCCAACAGCCAACAGCCAACAGCCAACAGCCAACAGCCAATAGCCAACATCCATTTACACCAAATACGTCGCGGCTTCTTTCTTGATAAAATCAAGTGCCTGGGAGGTGGGATGTTCACCCATCTCCATGACCGATTCGAGAATCGCCTTGCTCAGGTTGAAGGAAGGGGTTTCCGGTTCGACGTTTTCTGCACAGGTATTTATAAGTTTGATGAGGTTGCTTTTGGCGGATTTCACCATTTCCCAGGCTTGAGGTGACATGTATATTTGCTGGGACAGGTTATGCTCAAACTCCGCTCTCACTGTACTGATGAGTTCCTGTTGCATCTGGCGGGCAGTCATGCCGGGCCGGTTTACCCTCAGGATAATGGATTCGGGCGAGATACGCTCAAGCAATAACACTGCCCGCTCATAAGCCTGCAGTTTCATCGGGGTGGTAAAACGGAAATTCTTGATCGATCGCGCTGATTTACGGATATTCTCCTCATTTTTAAGAAACATCCTGAATAGCACAAACACCGTTAAAAACAGGATCAATGAGGGAAGGGTATATTTCAGGATTTCCAGCAACTCGTTCATAGTGATTTTCAGGGATAAATTCCTTTAACAAACTTAAGCATTTTCTGAATAATCCCTTATTTTTACTGCCAGCATAATTCAAAACCGACCTATGGAAAAGCTTTCAAGACGTTTGCAGCAACTGAACCCCTCGGCCACCGTGGCCATGAATCAAAAAACCCAGGATTTACAAGCCCGGGGAATTGATGTGATCAACCTGAGCGTGGGAGAACCCGACTTCAATACGCCGGATCATGTAAAAGAGGCTGCCAAGAAAGCTATTGACAATAATTATTCCTTCTATTCACCTGTCCCCGGTTACAAAGACCTTAAAGAGGCCATTGTCCGCAAACTTAAACGCGAAAACAATCTCGATTACAAGCCTGAGGAAGTCGTGGTCTCCAACGGGGCCAAGCATTCCATAGCCAATGCCATCCTTTGTCTCATCGACAATGGAGATGAAGTGATCGTGCCTGCTCCTTACTGGGTGTCTTATACCGACCTTGTAAAACTTGCAGAGGGTACACCGGTGGTGGTTAAAACCGGGCTGGAGAATAATTTCAAGATGAAACCTGATGAACTTGAAAAAGCCATCACACCAAAGACAAAGGCACTTATACTCTGCTCTCCCTCGAATCCTACCGGGAGCGTATATAGCCATGAAGAGATGAAGGGCCTGGCTGAGGTACTGAAACGTCACCCCCAGGTGTTTATTATCTCGGATGAGATCTATGAACACATCAACTTCGTTGGAAAACATGAGAGCATGGCCCAGTTTGATTTTCTGAAAGACCGGGTGGTGACCGTAAATGGCGTCTCCAAAGCATATGCTATGACCGGCTGGCGTATCGGATATCTCGCTGCCCCTGCCTGGATTAGCAAGGCCTGTACCAACCTGCAGGGACAGGTAACTACCGGTCCGTCTTCCATTGCACAGCGTGCATCCATTGCTGCACTCGACAGCGATCCGTCCGTGGTGGAAGGTATGCGCAAGGTGTTTCACCGTCGCCGCGACCTGGTTACCAAAATGGTCCAGGACATTCCCGGGGTTAAACTCAGCGTACCCGACGGGGCATTTTACGTATTCCCGGATGTAAGTTCTTTTTACGGGAAGTCCGACGGATCCACCGTAATCCGTAATTCGGATGACATCTGTCTTTACCTGCTCGAAAAAGGATTTATTGCTGCCGTTCCCGGCTCTGCCTTTGGTGATGACCGTTGTCTCCGCATCTCCTATGCCACCTCCGACGAAAAACTCGTGAAGGCATTAACCCAGATGAAAGAAGCATTAAGCAAACTGAAATAATGGTTAGGGTTCCGCGTGCTAAATTGCAGACGGTTTATTGGATTTAAGGAAAATAATCTTCTGCCCTGAACCCTGAACCCGGAACTTTGAACCCGGAACTTTGAACCCGGAACCCGGAACTCGGAACCCGGAACTCGCAACCCGCAAATCGCAAATCGCAAATCGCAAATCTAGTTCTTCATCGCCTCCGTAACCCTCGCCAGCACATCATCAATGTCGATGGGTTTAGTGATGTAATCGATTGCTCCCAGTTCGAATGAGCGCTGACGGTCACGCTGGTTATTGCGTGCTGTTAACATGATCACAGGGATTCCCTGTGTTTCAGATGACTTTTTGATATACTCCAGCATCTCGTATCCATCTGCCCCGGGCATCATGATATCAAGGATGATAAGTCCCGGCTGTTGTTTACGCAGGTGTATCAGGGCATCATGGGGATCGGAAAAAGATAGGGTTGAATACCCGGCCTCTTCAAGTATATTTTGCATCAGCATGTTATTCACTGATGAATCGTCCACAAGCATTATCGGTTTTTCAGCAAATTCACCCATAGAAGGGATCTGTTTTTGGGGGTTCGAATTAACCAGCACAATTATACGGATTTATGAGTATCCCTGGGAGGGACTTGTATTTACAACCCGCTACTAGTTATTAACAATTTCGAATGACAGGCGGATTAAGAATTTGAATTACAATAATTTAGCTCCTTTTATAATAAACGTATTTTTTACTCTTCCATGGGGAATGTATCTATTAATCTCCATACCGGAAGGGCATTACATTTTTATAATCCGCTTATCTTTGCAGGTGATATGGATAAATCCGATAAAAAATTTCTGATCCATGAAAAAAATTAGAACCCTTCATTATGCAGGCTTGCTGCTGGCAATTTTGTCATTTTCCTCCTGCTCCGACGATGGTGGCATCAATGTGTTTCCCCTGTCGAAAGACATAGAGCTGGGTGAGCAGCTCAAGGCTCAGATAGCCGCTGATCCTGCAACCTACCCTCTTGTGTCGTCCACGACTTATTCAACAGCCTATACGCATATTAACCGCATTAAGGATGCCATTCTGAATACTGGTTTGCTGAAACATAAAGATGATTTTGCCTGGGAAGTGTATCTCATTCATAATGATACTGTTTTAAATGCTTTTGCCTGTCCGGGCGGGTACATTTATGTATATACCGGTATCATCAAATACCTCGATAATGAGGCTCAGCTGGCAGGTGTACTCGCGCATGAGATGGCGCATGTTGATCGCAGGCATTCAACCGATCAGCTTACAAAGGCTTATGGAATACAGGGTCTGATTAGTATCGTTTTAGGTAAAGACGCTTCCGATATGGAAATCATGCTGGGGCAGATTGCCGGGGGGCTTACAGCTCTGAAGTTTAGCCGGAATGCTGAATACGAAGCCGATAACTATGCGGTTCAGTATATGTACAAAACCGATTACCATGCACCTGCTCTTGGCGATTTCTTTGTAAAGATGGGATTGCATTCGGGTACTCCTGCCTTCCTGAGCACGCATCCCGACCCGGGAAACCGGGTTCAGGCAATCAATGATGAATGGGAATCCCTTGGTGGCAAAAACGGTGAGACCTTTGTCGAACGATATGGTCAGTTCAAGGCAAGCCTGCCGTAAATATTTATTTAACCTTGAAGTCCAGCATTAGTTTATCGCCGATGTAGGCCTGCAACCTGTCGTTCACCTGAACGGGACCTACTCCTGCCGGGGTACCGGTGAATATAAGATCTCCGGTTTTCAGCGGGAAAAATCGTGAAACATAGCTGATGATTTCATCGATAGTGAAGATCATATCTGCACTTTGCCCCGTCTGTACTGTGGTTCCGTTAATATCCAGGTGAAAGGGTATGTTCTCCGGATTATCCAGGCTACTTATCGGAATGAATTTGCTGACAGGGGCGGAACCCTCGAATGCTTTTGCTATTTCCCACGGGAGACCTTTTTCCTTGGCCTTCTGTTGCAGATCACGGGCTGTAAAATCAATACCGATTCCAATCTCCTTATAATACCGGTGTGCAAATTTTTTATCAATGGTTTTTCCAACCTTGTTGATCTGCACTACCAGTTCTACCTCATGATGCAGGTCGGAAGTGAAGGTGGGATAGAAAAAGGGTTTATTATTTATCAGCAGCGAAGTATCTGGCTTCATGAAGAATACCGGTTCTTTCGGAACAGGATTTTTGAGTTCCTTTGCATGATCGATGTAGTTTCTTCCGATGCAGATGATCTTCATGGTCTAGCGGCTTGGAGTTTATTTTTTCATTTTACGTAACTTAATCGCGGTAAGCAGATTCTTGGTATACAGCGGAAAATCGCCGTTCTGCATCCACGAATAATAGGAAGGATCTTTCTCAAAAACTTCCTCAACCTTCATTCCCTTGTACTTTCCGAAATTAAAACACTCATTTCCTTTATCGTCAAAAACGATCCTTCCGGCATAGTCAGCATTGTTGGTATGGGAGGAGAATTTGGAGAGCTGGTCCATATCGTTGATTACCGGTGTACTTACCGTACCTGCCTGGTCCTTGAATGTGGTTCCCTCATAACGGTCGAGCTGAGCCTTTAGAACTTCATAGGTTGCCAGGGTGTCGGCTTCGGCAGAATGGGCATTTGTAAGTTCCTTCTGGCAATAAAAACGATAGGCCGCAGAAAGCGTGCGCTGTTCCATCTTCTGAAAAATGACATGCACATCAATAATCCTTCGCTTGTGCGGAAGGAATTCAACACCGGCACGCAGGAACTCTTCCACCAACAGGGGCAGGTCGAACTTGTTCAGGTTGAAACCCGCCAGGTCGCATCCTTCCAGTTCCCGGGCCAGATTTTTGGCCAGTTCATTAAAGGTAGGGGCATCCTTGAGATCTTCCAGGCTGATTCCATGCACGGCTGTTGCAGAGGGTTCGATGGGCATCTGCGGATTCACCCGCCAGGTCTTCTTTTCCTCCTTACCATTCGGATGAATTTTGAGAATTGAAATTTCCACGATCCGATCGCGGGCAATATTCATCCCGGTAGTTTCCAGATCAAAAAATACAAGTGGATTTTTTAAGTTCAGGTCCATGTGAAGAGGAAAAAAAACCCGACAGCACAGGCTGTCAGGTCTAATTTAATTTATATCGAACTTTTTCAGGAACCGATCATCATGGGCATGAGCAGCATCAGCACATCTTCGCTCTCAATGTCCTTCTGCAGGGGCAGGATGAGTCCGGCACGGGTGGGATCGGACATCTCAACCACCACATCCTGCGAGGCAAGGTTCGAAAGGATCTCCAGGAAGAAGGTGGCTTTGAAGCCAATTTCCATCTCGTCACCCTCGTAGGTACAACTGAGGGTTTCATTTGCAGAAATGGAAAAATCGATATCCTGTGCCGAGATCACTACCTTGTTTCCGGTGAGCGAGAGTTTAACAAGACTGCTGGCCTGGCTGGCAAACAGGGATACACGGCGAAGGGAGTTGTAGAACTCAACCCTGTCAACCATCAGCTTGTTGGGGTTGTTGGGAGGAATCACCGCATTGTAGTTTGGATAGCTGCCTTCCACCAGCCGGCAGATCAACTGAAATCCGGGCATGGTAAAGGAAGCGTTCTTGTCGTCGAATTCCATCATCACTTCGTGATCCCCACGGACGAGGATATTCTTGAGCAGGCCTGCAGGTTTCTTTGGGAGGATAAAGGCAGAAGCAACGCCGGGCTTAACATCCGAACGTTTGTAACGCACCAGTTTGTGAGCATCGCTGGCAACAAAGGTGATATCATCTGTACCCATTTCAACAAAAATACCATTCATCACAGGACGTAATTCATCGTCGGCAGTGGCAAACAGCGTTTTGTGAATACCGGTGAGCAGAATATCAGTCTTAAGCTGCACGCCTGATTTCTTATCCTTTTTGATGTTGGGCAGCTGAGGGAAATCGCCTCCGTTCTGACCCATGATCGTGAATTTACCGGTGGTGGAATGAATTACAATTCCAAGGGTATTGGTATTGATGTCGAAGGTGAGGGGCTGATCCGAAAATTCCTTAAGAATCTCAAGCAAAATTTTCGCCGGGATGGCAATGTTCCCCTTGTCGGAGGTATTGTCCAGTGCCACCTGGGTAATCATGGTCGACTCGAGGTCGGATGCAGTAATCTGTAACTTCTTGTCAGATAATTCGAAAAGAAAATTATCCAGGATTGGCAGGGTGTTTTTAGAACTGATTACCCGGCTGATGGCCTGAAGGTGGGTTAGCAGCAGATTGCTGGAAACAACAAATTTCATGGTTGTATATTTAGTTGGTTTTCTTAGCCTTTATCCAATGTTCAGGATGTTCTCTCAGGAAGCCAATATTACAAAAAAAAGCCGTACCCGGGATGGTACTGTTAGTAACTTTTTAATGCTTTGTAAGGTCCTCAGAATTAAGAAGAAAATTGTCGAGGTCGGTATATTTTACCAACACCAGTTGCCGGCTGTTTTCGAGCCAGGCCCAGGCCAGGTCCGGATCGGTCGCAACCTTCCTGTTCTTTCCGGCAGGCATGGGGCGCGGGTATATGAGCAGTTGTTCCGTTTTGCCATCAAATCTGCATGTCCGGATAAGATAGCCGGGCTGCAACTGCCCGATACTGTCCGCAGCACTCGTATTATTGTCCGCAATGCATTGTAAATAAGGTACTCTTCCCAGGTTGCGGAGCAAATCGCCCAGTACAATCGGGTCAACCGGGCTGGTATGAAGGCTGTCGGGATAGCCCGTAACCTGCCATTCCTTGTCAGCACCTGTTCTGAAAAGCAGAAACCCATTTCCGGTCCCGGCTTCCCTGACCATCAGGCTTGCCATTTGTGACAGGGGCAGGTTCAGAATTACCTGGTCTTTCCAGTAATCTTCATTCATACGGAGGATATGAGCCGGTTCACCGCTGAACCCGGGGATCTCCACCAGCACCAGCCTGCTGCTCCCCTTTGGAAGCAGGATAGTTCCCGGATTGCCCGCCCTGCTCCTTAGAGAATAGGTCCGCACACAGGATTTACCATTATAAAAGCTGACTTCAACTCCTGCCTGCCTTACGGAATCGGCCAGGCCGATGCCCTGTTTGCGCGAAAGCGGGGCTTTCACCTGCAGTGTGGAAAGCGTTTTAATGAAGGTGCCGGCAAGCCCTGGTTTTACAGGGAAACTGTCATTCAGGAACCATTGTTGATCCAGCCTTTCGAAACGGAGTGTCTTGCCTGCCGCTGAGAGGGTAAATGAACTGATTTTTTCAGGATCGGCAAATCCGACCTGCGACTCGTTTTTCCGGAGAGTGGTGTTTTTATTCCTGAGAATTGCGAAGAGGGAAATCCCCGACAGGATAAAAGCCAGTATTACAAGCCATTTGTTTTTCATGATTTGCTGCGTGCATACCTTCGATGTTGAACAAAGGCCATCAGCAGTCCGGCAAGTACAATGGAAATCACAGGCAGTGCGGTGTTGATCAACTGCCATTTAAGCCTTTCCTTGCGTATCCGTTCCTTGTCGAGGAGGCGTAATTTGAATTCCTTGCTGCGGAGATTTATCAGTCCGGAGCCATCGGTCATGTAATTGAGCGTATTCACAATAAAGTCGCGGTTACCGAACACCTGGTTCGAATAACGATCCAGTCCCACCGGCGAAATCAGTGGCCCGCGGGCCGATTCGCGCACATCATTACGTATGATATCTCCATCGGCAACAACCAGCATGGAAGCCGGCTTGCTCTTTTCCATGAACTCAAAACTGCCTGTCACACCCAGGTTGCTGAGCATCCGGTTGCGGAATACCGATTCAAACACACCTTCCATAAGTACAGCCACTGCCTCATACGACTTGTTAAATTCTTTCCTGGGAGGACGCTGCCGTAACTGGTCGAGGCTTATCATCACGGGCGCATTCACAAGCCTGGTGTATTGAGAACTTCTAAGGAGTACAGTTTTCCGGGTATTCATGCCATTCGACAGGGTATCGATTGAACTGGCAAACTCCGACCGGACCATGTTGATATTTCGCGTTGATGGATGGGAGGCGGCTGGTGTAAGCAGGGGATAATAGAGCCAGGGAGCAGGTGTGAAACGACTCTGTTCACCTGCGGGAGCGGTGTTCACCGGGATCAGGGCACATTGGATATCCTCCAGCAGGTTTGGGTTGAGCCGCACTC
This sequence comes from Bacteroidales bacterium, assembly GCA_046329925.1. Taxonomy (GTDB): domain Bacteria; phylum Bacteroidota; class Bacteroidia; order Bacteroidales; family JAAYUG01; genus JAXLTS01. The sequence goes on along the minus strand of JAXLTS010000027.1, from coordinate 35,928 downwards.
CATAACGAAAAAGCTGATCTTCCAGGTTGGTGCTGCCTATAAAAGCCAGGGTAGTGCCGCCTATCAGGCTGTCCATACTCACCATCACCGGATCGAGGAACCAGAGTACCCGTCCACCCTGCATGATATACTGGTCAAGAACAAACTTGTCGGCTTCGCTGAAAGGCAGGACAGGTTTGGCAATAATCACTGCATGGTACCTGTCGAGTATACCCGCTTTCCCATTGATCATGCCGCGGTCAACCTGGAAAAAACGGGACAATTCCTTTGTAATATCTGCTGTCTGGTATTCATCGAGTTCTCCGTGCCCTTCAATGAATGCCACTGACATGGTACTGTCTGAGGTAATAGTACGGATGGTGCTGATAAAATTATATTCCAGCAATTGCTCCGAGTTATTCAGGTTCTCTTCCGGGCTCAGACCCGGGTTGTTCTCCAACAGGTTGAGCGCAATTTCCGTATTTTTATAGCTGATGAGAGCACCCGGAAAAATTATCTTTTCGATTAACCCGCCTTCTTCATCCTTGTCCTGAAGGTTGGTTACACGAAGTCCCTTATCATACAACTCTGCATACAACTTATTGCGCACTTTTTCATCAGTACTCTCCGATGGATTGACAAACTGGTACTGTAGATTCTCCCCGGCATATACCCTGAATTCATCCAGCATCTCACGAATACGGGTTTGCATCTTCAGAAATTCGAGAGGAAGATCCCCTTCCAGGTAGATTTTGACAAAAACCATGTCAGGCAACTGTTTCATGGTTTCTTTTGTAACCGGTGAGAGCGTATATCTTTTTTCTGTGGTGAGATCCACCCGGAAGAAAAACGTATGGGAGATGATCATCAGGAGAACGATAATCAGGGCTGTAAGGAGAAAGGAAGTGTAAGAATAAGGAGTTGTTTGAGAAGGAGTGGCAGGAGCAGCAGGAGCAGTTTGTATTCCTGTATCGGTTGGGGATGACGGATCTTTCTTTTTCATACGAGGGCAGGAATTATCGTTTTCTGCGTTCAACCACCATGCGGGTGCCCAGGACAAACAGAGCAATAAGCCCTATAAAATAGGCCATATCACGTGAATCGAGCACACCCCTGCTCATCGATTTGTAGTGTTCGTTGATTCCCAGAAGCCTCACCAGGTCTTCCGTGGAGGGATCACTGAACAGGCTGCTGATGCTTTCAAAGCCTATATATACGAAGAAACTCAGAACAATGGCGATGAGAAAACCGATAATCTGGTTGTCAGTGAGTGATGAGCAGAATAGCCCGATGGCTGCATAAACCGAAGCCAGGAAGAACAATCCGGTAAAAGATCCCATACTGCCACCCATATCCAAATTTCCGGGGGGACTGCCCAGCAGGTATACCGAGAAAAAACTGATGAGTGCGGGCAGGAGCGAGATCAGAACAAGGCTCACAGCTGCCAGGTACTTGGCCAGTACTACCTGTAGAACGGTGAGGGGACGGGTAAGCAACAGTTCGATGGTGCCCGATTTATATTCTTCAGCAAAAAGTCGCATGGTAATGGCTGGTACCAGGAACAGGAAAACCCAGGGTGCCATAATAAAAAATGTGTCCAGGCTCGCAAAGCCTGCATCCAGTATATTCAGCTCACCCGGGAAAACCCACATGAACAGGCTACTGGCAGTGATAAACACAGCAACAACAATGTAACCCATGAGGTTGCTGAAAAATCCTTTTACTTCTTTAAGATAGAGCGTTAACATGCTGGTATTCTAAACTGGGCAAAAATAAATTTATTTTATATAGAGAACAAAATTAGGTGAATGGTTATGGATGTTGGGTGTTGGATTTTGGCTGGCTGTTCCGTGTTCCGGGTTCTGTGTTCTCCGCCTGTGCTATCGCTTCGGCGGACAGGCGGGTTCCGGGTTCCGCGTTCAAAGTTCAAGTTTCAAGTTTCAAGTTTCAAGTTTCAACTTTCAACTTTCAACTTTCAATTTTCAACTTACCACTCACCACTCACCACTCACCACTCACCACTCACCAATCATAACTATCAACTCCCCACTGCCACTCCCCACTGCCACTCCCCACTGCCACTGCCACTGCCACTGCCACTGCCACTCACTACTCACTACTTACTACTTATCACTCCCAACTGCCACTGCCACTGCCACTGCCACTGCCACTGCCACTCACCACTCACCACTCACAACTCTCAACTCTCAACTCTCAACTCCCCACTGCCACTGCCACTGCCACTGCCACTCACCACTCACCACTCACCACTTACCACTTACCACTTACCTTTCTTCTCCAATTTTCCTTATCGTAATATTCGTATAGTAAAATTGCAGTATTTCGCGATAGTTGAATCCTTTCTTAGCCATTGCCATGGCTCCTTCCTGGCAAAGTCCGATGCCGTGCCCGTATCCACGTCCATCGATTACTATTTTGTCATCGCTGGTACAACTCACCGAGAAAAAGCCGGATTTAAGCATCCAGTCGGCCCGTATTTTTTTCACAGGGATGGAATCCGTCTCCACCAGGTAATATTCCTTCCTGCTGTGCTGGATAAAACGGAATGCTTCGGGTGCCAGCTTATCCGCGGCGTGTATGCCGTTTGCACCCGTGTACCTTCTCCATTCATCCAGTGGGATTGTCTTCTGCCACCGGGCATTCCTGGATTCCCTGCACCAGGGATCCTGGACTGATCGCAGGTAAGGTGCTGCAGTTACCCATTCATTCTCACTGTTCTGGGTCACTCCGCCGCAGTTTGAATGAAAGGCAGCCGTGATGAGAAGCGTATCGGCATAAAGTGCGACCTCACCGTGAGTTGACACTACTGACTGGTAAATCTCATCATTATGGTCACTGCGGCTGAAGTAAGCCTGGCAATGAACTCCGTCGCACAGGTTGAACCCTTCTGTGAGGTGTTTTTGAATATTCTGGAGCGCATAGGTCCGGCAGAGTACAGCCTGTGCCTTGTAATATTCCAGAGGTGCGCGGGTGCCTCCTTCGGTTTCAATAACTCCTGCAATGTATAATTCAAAATCCACTTCGTTTACGGCAAGTATCCGGTTGATATCGGCATGCAGTGTAAGATTATCATCGTACAGACGTCCCGCCAGTGCCGGGAATGCAGGCCGGAGGTTAAAATAGGCAGCACTGTCGCAGGCTTTGAGCTGGATGTCCTTTCCGTTGCCGAGTTCATGTTGCATGGATCGTACCGTAATCACGTCTCCCAGAAGGCTGGCATACAGAATTTTTCCCGGCTGTATACTGTCGGTGAAAACACTGTCAATATATACCAGGTAGCAGGAAGCTACCGGCGAAAAGGTATAGGATTGTACCGAACTGTTGCTGAAAAGACCAAGCCGGATATCTTTTGTGGCATATCCCGGGTGGATGCCTGTGAAAAGGAACAACAAAACTGGCAGGAGTCTTTTCATGCAGGTAAATTCCGGGTAAACTCAACTATTTTGCTGGCCACACGGGATGACACACCAGGAGGACCAAGCAGTTCTTTCATTTGCTGGTAGTTTCCAAGCATCTCATTTCGGTAAGCGGCATTGTAGAGTATCTTATCGATTTCCTCATAAATACGGCTTGCCAGGTCGAACTGCAGGAGTTCCTGCACAATGGCTCTTTCCATGATGATATTGGGCAGGGAGAAGAAACGGACCTTTACAATATACTTACCAATGTGGTATGTGAGGGGTGCAGTGGCATAAACCACCACCTGCGGAGTTCCGATGAGGGCAGTTTCGAGGGTGGCTGTACCGGAAACAACGATGGCTGCTTCCGAATGTTTCACGATGTCGTAGGTTGCTCCCCCTATGAGATGCACAGGTGTATCACCAGAGTATTTCCGATAGTAATCCCGGTCGATCCCCGGGGCATGGGCCACCACCACCTGGTACCCCTGGAACCTGCCCGCAGCTTTTAACATGGCCGGCAAACAGCGTTTGATTTCCTGTTTTCTGCTCCCTGGCAGTACAGCGAGTATTGGCCGGGAATCAAGCTGGTATTTATCCCTGAATCCAGTCGGGTCAGGGACAGAATTGCTTTTTTCCCACACCGCATCGAGCACCGGATTGCCAAGATATTCCACGGTGTATCCCCTTTGCCGGTAGTACTCCGTTTCAAACGGAAGCAATACATACATCCGGTCAACATAGGCTTTTATCTGGTGAATACGGGAGGATTTCCAGGCCCATATCTTAGGCGAAATGTAATACACAGTCCGGATTCCGTTTTCCCTTGCAAACTTTGCCATGCGCAGGTTGAAGCCCGGAAAGTCTATAAGAATGAGGACATCAGGTTTCCATTCCAGTATATCTTTCCTGCATTCAAGCATGTTTCGTGCAATCGTGCGCAGGTTGGCCAGCACAGCGAACAACCCCATATAGGCCATGTCGCGAAAGTGCTTTACCAGGTTTCCTCCTTCCTGTTGCATCAGATCACCCCCGAAAAAACGAAAGCTGGATTCCGGATCAGCCTGTTTAAGCGATTTTATCAGATTTGATCCGTGGAGATCACCCGAGGCTTCTCCTGCTATCAGATAGTACTTCATTCTTTTTCAGATCACAAATTTGATCACCAGGATGATGATGGCCAGTACGATGGTCGCAGCCAGAACCCCTCTCGCCCCGTAATAATGATCCCGGTATATAAACAGGAAAAAAATGCCCAGGTTGGGGATCACTGTCAGGCTCATAAGCTTTGGGAGAGCTTTCACACTGATCAGGAACCGGAAATACGCATCGAATGTCATCTGGTCTGATTTAAGCAGGTAGATAATTACGAAACATATCATCGGGGTAAGGATTCCCAGGAAGAATCCAAGTTTTACCAGGTCAAAACGTGATTTCACGATGGGGTGTTTTTTGGGTGGAAGGCAGGTTTAAAAATCAGAATTGTTTCTCCCAATGTTTTATTCGTTGAAGCGATTCATAGTCCGTAAGGTCAATCTTAACCGGTACTATCGATACATAACCATTTTCAAGGGCCCACTCATCCGTGTCGGTTGCTTCGGGCTCCATATTCTTAAATTCACCGGTGAGCCAGAAATAATCGCGTGCGGCAGGATCCCGGCGGCGGTCAAATTCCTCTTTCCACATACCCCTGGTTTGCCGGCATACCTTAATCCCCTTTATCGGGCTGAGACCATTCATCGGTATATTCACATTCAGGCAGGTCCAGGGAGCAAGACCTTCCTCCAGCACCTTTTCTACAATGCCGGGAACAAATTTCACCGCTGTCGAAAAGTCTGCATTCCTCGAAAAATCGAGCAGGGAAAAACCTATAGACGGAACCTGGTTAAGGCATCCCTCGATGGCTGCAGCCATGGTGCCGGAATAAACGACGGCAGTGGAAGAATTAGCTCCATGGTTGATACCCGATACAATCAGGTCGGGGGCACGGTCAAGTATTTGATCCAGTGCCAGTTTTACACAGTCTACAGGTGTTCCGTTACAGGCATATACCACCCTGTCCGGCCGGTCTTCCAGTTTCTCAATCCGTAATGGCACTTTTACAGTGATGGCATGTGACATCCCGCTCTGTCCTTCATGAGGCGCAACCACTACTACCTTTCCAAAGGGTTGAACGGCTTCTATCAGTGCTTTGATCCCCCCGGCATGAACCCCGTCATCATTGGTAACCAGGATCAAACGATCTTTTTTCATTGTTATTTTTCTCAATTGTCGCAAAGATAGGCAAATCCCACTGATTCAAAAACCTCGTTTGGAAACCTGTTCATGCCCATCAGGCTGCGGGCGAAGGAACGGGCTGCGGATTTTTTTCACCGGTTTTCAACAGGCTGAAAATGAATGTTTGTAACCGCAGTACCTAATTGGATAAATCTTCCTCCCTGATCGCATTGGTCTGTATTTCCGGATTTATACCGACTTCCGGTGCCGGTTCCCCATTCGCAATTCTGCTAAGAATCTGTATATTTGTCGCTTCAAAATTTGGCAATATGAACATCTCCTTTCAGTGGCTTAAAGATTACCTGAAGTTTGACCTGGATACCCACCAGCTTTCCCTTCGGCTTACCGGACTCGGTCTTGAGGTGGAAGCCGTGGATAACTGGGAATCCGTAAAAGGAGGACTGAAGGGTTTTGTCATAGGGGAAGTTCTTACCTGTGCCAAACATCCGAATGCCGATAAGTTATCTGTTACCACTGTGAATATTGGTAACGGAAGCCCTGTTCAAATTGTATGTGGTGCTCCGAATGTGGCAGCCGGACAGAAAGTTGTGGTTGCAACAGTTGGAACAATAGTATCCAAGGGCGCAGAATCCTTTGAGATAAAACGGGCAAAGATTCGTGGCGAGGCTTCCGAAGGAATGATCTGTGCCGAAGACGAAATGGGCCTTGGTACTTCGCATGAAGGAATCATGGTTCTTGACCCCTCGGCCATACCTGGTACCCCGGCCAGTGAATATTTCAGGGTGGCCACAGATACAGTTTTCAGCATTGGGCTTACTCCAAACAGGATCGATGCTTCCTCCCATTTTGGAGTGGCACGCGACCTTGCAGCCAGCCTTTGCCTGGAGAAGGAAACCAGGGCCAGTCTGCCCTCTGTGGACCATTTCAAGGTGGACAACCATGAATTGGAGATCGATGTGATTATCGAAAATGAAAAAAGCTGCCCACGATATGCCGGTGTTTCTATAACGGGTCTTACTGTAAAAGAATCGCCGGAATGGCTGCAGAACAGGCTCCGTTCCATTGGACTTAGTCCGATAAATAATGTTGTTGATGCTACCAATTATGTGCTTTTTGAACTTGGACAACCTCTGCATGCCTTTGATGCAGCAAAGATCAAAGGGAAAAAGGTAGTGGTGAAAAATCTTCCCGCAGGAACAAAATTTACTACCCTGGATAAGGTAGAGCGTACTCTTTCCGGTGAGGACCTGATAATCTGCAATGCAGAGGAAGGTATGGCTCTCGCCGGGGTTTTCGGTGGACTCGATTCGGGGATCACCGAAGCAACAAAAGATATCTTTCTCGAAAGTGCATACTTCAACCCGGTTACAACGCGTGTTACTGCCCGCCGGCACGGATTGAATACTGATGCTTCATTCCGCTTTGAGCGGGGCACCGATCCGGGTATGGTGCCTTATGCCCTTAAACGCGTTGCCCTTCTCATAACAGAAATTGCAGGTGGTAAAATCTCCTCGGATATAATAGACCGGTACCCGGTACCCGTTAAAGAGGCTGAAGTGACTGTACGGTACGCTGCCGTGAATTCACTTATTGGAAAAGAAATACCTGTAACCACCGTAAAAAAAATAATTACTTCTCTTGAAATGGAAATTCTTCAGGAGGATAGCTCGCAGCTGAAACTCCGGATTCCGGCCTGCCGTGTGGATGTTACCCGGGAGGCAGATGTTATAGAGGATATCCTGCGAATCTATGGATATAACAATGTGGAGGTGCCGGGACGTATACATGCTACCCTGTCGTATTCTCCAAAGCCCGACAAGGAAAAGATGATACATCGTATCTCGGATTACCTTACGGGAAGTGGCTTTACCGAGATCATGTGCAATTCACTTACCCGGACAACCTACTACGAGAACAATACGGTGCATCCGGCCGAACGAATGGTACGTATCCTTAATCCGCTCAGCAGCGACCTGGGGTGCATGCGTCAGAGCCTTTTCTATGGCGGAATGGAAACCATCGTACATAATCTCAACCGGAAATCATCCAACCTGATGCTCTATGAGTTTGGGAATGTTTATTTCATGAATCCGGATCTGCAAAAAAAGGCATTGGATAAATATTCCGAATACCAGCATCTTTCGCTCTTCCTCACTGGCAACCGGCAAGACTCAAACTGGGCAGTGAAGGAAGAACCTGTTGGTTTTTATTACCTGAAAGGCTGGGTTCACTATATCCTGCAGCGATTTGGCTTTTCCCCCGAAGGCTTAACTGTGGAAGAACAGGGCAATGCACTGCTCTCCACGCGAATCCTGTATTCCTGGAAAGAAAAGCTTCTTGTGGAGTTCGGACAGGTGCATAAAAACCAGTTACGGTTCTTCGATATCCGGCAGGATGTTTATTATGCTGAATTCCATTGGGATGCGATAATGCATTTCGTGCTGGAGCATCCTATCCGGTATGTTGAATTACCAAAGTTCCCGGAAGTCGTGCGGGACCTGTCTATGGTACTGGATGAAAAAGTTGCGTATTCCCATTTAAGGGACCTGGCCTTCAGAACCGAAAAGAACCTGTTGAAAAATGTCAGCCTGTTCGATGTCTATACAGGAGACAAAATTGGACAGGGTAAGAAATCCTATGCACTTTCCTTTACCTTGCAGGATACTGCAAAGACACTCACCGATGCAGAAATCGATGCCATCATGAATAAGTTAATGAAGGCTTACGCAACGGAATTTGGAGCCGTAATCCGTCAATGATCCGTCTGTATCCTGATACATGGAAATAGAATTGATCCGTGGTGATATTACCAGGTTGGCTGTAGACGCTATTGTAAATGCAGCAAATCAGCGATTGTTGGGTGGTGGTGGTGTGGATGGGGCTATTCACCGGGCTGCCGGTCCGGGGCTGCTCGAAGAATGCAGAACACTGCACGGATGCCCCACTGGACAGGCAAAACTTACACGAGCCTATGACCTTCCGGCAAGGTATGTAATCCATACGGTGGGACCGGTATACAGGGATGGCAATTCAGGTGAGGCCGAATTGCTGGCCTCCTGTTACAGAAACTGCCTGAACATTGCAGCAGAACACAAATTCAGTATAGTAGCATTCCCTGCCATCAGCACCGGCGTTTATGGCTATCCTAAGGAGGATGCCGCAGGAATTGCAATTGCGGAGGTACGCACCTTTAAAAATGAAATGTACCCCGCAAAAGTTATATTTGTGGCATTCGATGAGGAAACTTATTCTATTTACAGACAGAATCTTAATTGATATGAAGGAGAATCAGAAGAACGGGATAATGAATTATCTGTCGCTGGTAAAATTCGGGCATACGATTTTCGCAATGCCATTCGCCTTTATTGGATTTTTCCTCGCGGTATGGTACAATGATTTTCCTTTTGACTGGACTATTTTCATCGGAGTAATTCTATGCATGATCTTTGCACGCACGGCCGCCATGGCATTTAACCGCTATGCCGACAGGGAAATAGATGGCAAGAATCCACGAACGGCACTCCGTGAAATTCCTGCCGGCATCATACGTGCAGAATCCGCAATGCGACTGATCCTCATTAGCTCATTACTGTTCATTGCAACTACCTGGTTTATCAACCGCATGGTTTTTTTTCTCTCTCCGGTCGCACTGTTAATAATACTTGGTTACAGTATTACAAAGAAATTCACTTCGTTAAGTCATTTCGTGCTGGGGCTCGGCCTGTCCCTGGCTCCGATAGGAGCTTATCTTTCAGTAACCGCCGAATTTCACATCCTGCCTCTCTTATATTCGGCTGTTGTTATTTTCTGGGTAGGAGGCTTCGATATCCTGTATGCCCTCCAGGATGAAACTTTTGATAAGAATGAAGATCTTTTTTCAATCCCGGTCAGATTCGGAAGGAGAGGAGCCATGTTCATCTCAGCCCTGGCTCACATTTTAACCGGGATACTGGTTATTGTTGCCGGCCTGTATGGCGGATTTGGGATGTGGTACTGGATTGGTGCCGGAATTTTTCTGGTTCTGCTTACTTACCAGCATACCATCCTGAGCGTGGAGGACATATCACGCGTTAACCTGGCATTTGCCACTACCAATGGAATTGCCAGCCTCATCTTTGCTTTTTTTACTATCCTCGACCTTTACCACTTCTGACAATTTATTAAAGAAGAGGCTGCCTCAAAAACCTGATGCCGGTGTTTTCTCTCGTCGGCAAGTAGAATCCATTTTCAAAAAACAGATAACTTGCTCCAAACGGGAAAGTATCCGGGAGGCATTTGAGACAGCCTCCTGATTTTTTGACAGGTCCTTATTTGACTAGAGAGGAAGTGATCTCAAGTTTCTGGGTAATTGGTAAGGTCATGTTGGTTGGTCCGGAAATCGAGATCGTCATTTCCAGCTCGGTGGTTCCTTTGTCCTGCTGAGTGATTCCGTTGGCCGGATCGAATGTTACAGTCCCGATACGCATGCCGCTCCCTTCAATATTCAGGTCCATTCCCTGCATGGAGCCTGTTCCTGTGATCTCCAGATTCGAACTATAGGTTACAGCAAAAAAACCGGAGGTATTATCCGTTGTTTTACCCCTATAGGTATATTCGGTATTGACTTTGAGGACCATACTCCCGCCAAATCCGGCCTGTGTAATGGTATCAGTACCTTCCCGTGTCCATTTATCGCCTGGTTTCAATGTTTTGGAGGGGAAATCAGTAAATAAGGCTGTATAGGTCATCCCCGAATTCAAGCCGGAATTCATCCCCGGACTTCCGGTTGCCGCTTCTGCAATTTCCTTTCTAAGGGCTCCCCCTGAAGAATTGAAAAAATTACGGGTAACATCTCCTGCTTTGCCTGGTATGGCAATGGTAGTGTCAATCCCGTTCATTTGTGCGGATGTTTCAATATCCCAAACGGAAGTCAAAACACTTATCGTGCCATCAACCTTAATGTCTTCTATGGTGTTTACCTGGGTGGATTTTACCTTTGCAGAGTTCTTCGACTCCTGTCCTCCCATTGTTTGAGTATTCTCACTCAATATACTTGACTGATACCTGTATTCCTGTCCCTTGCTTACCTTTGCAACGGGCGTGTAGTCCTGTGCCTGCGCCAGGAAGGGAATCAGGAATAAACTGATTACGAGTGTTCTTTTTTTCATGACTGGTTAAGAGATTAGTGGTTTATTTTTTTTCGAGTACCGTATAATGTTTGTTCTCATTACTCACCATCCAGGCAGTAAGGAATACCAGTTTGGATACCCTTGCACCCTTTTCGGCGTTGATGGTATTTGGGTTATCGCGAATGGTATGGTAATCCGGGTGTAATCCTGCAAAGAAAAATACAAAGGGAACTTTTTTGTTGAAGAAGGGGGCATGATCACTTCCGTCCATGTATGTTTCCTGGCCCAGGTGCAACTTCATCCCAACCTGCTCATTGGCTTTGAGTACCATGTTTGTAAGGTCGGGTGACATCACGGCACCTTCCAGGAAGAGGGAGTCCGCATTATTTCGGCTTATCATGTCCAGGTTAAGCATACCAACAGTCTTGTCCAGCGGGAACAGCGGAGCTTCGGTGTATGCCCTGGATCCGTAAAGTCCCTTTTCTTCACCTGCGAACGTTATAAAAAGAACTGAACGTGCCGGTTTATTTTTCATCCTGGAAAATGCTTCTGCGGTCATCAGAACTCCTGTGGTGCCGGAGGCATTGTCATCGGCACCATTCATGATATAGTCATCTCCTTCCTTATGCTCACGGCGAAAGCCCACATGGTCATAGTGCCCGCCGATAATAAGAACCTCCTGGCTCAATTGCGGATCACTACCCCGCAGAAATCCTGCAACGTTTTGCGCCGGCACCAGTTTTTCATCTATGCTGGTTTTAATTGTTACTTTCATACCGGCCAGAGCCTGGGAAGCAGGTTTCATTTTTTCATCCATCATGGACTGGATATTCTTGAGGGAGTCTACACTTCCAAAGGCCATTTCGATAACCTCTTTCCCTACGTGTACAACCGGGATTTTTTTGGTTTCAGGGCCCTTTAATCGGGGCCGGCTCATATCACCTGAGACATTTTTCTGCAGTGTTGGCCAGGGGTATCCCCGTGGTTTGATTAACAAGTGGTTAAGTGGATCAGTTACAAACAGTATCCCGGCTGCACCATGCGCTATAGCATTCTGAACCTTGAGATCGAGAGAGTTGAGGCGGTTGCGACCCCGGTTGAAAAAGGGAGATGCGCTATCATTTTCCCTGGGACCATGGCTGATTATGAGTACAATCTTTCCTGTAGGGTCCATGTCGGCATAATCATCATAGTTGTTTTCAGGGGAGGTAATCCCGTAGCCGGCAAATACAAGTTCCCCGCTGGCTTCGGCATTAGCAGTCATTTCGAAGGGTACATACTGGGTGGAGATGGTAAGTGCTTGCTGCTGCCCGTCTTTTTCCACCACTACACGGTTATCCTCTCCCAGGTTGGTGATTACAAGGGGAAGGGGTTGATAGTATGAACCGTTTACCGGCTCTAGTCCATACTTTTTGAATTCGGCAGCGATATATGCCGCTGCCGTATCAAGTCCTGCACTGGGTGTATTGCGGCCTAAAAGAATATCCGAGGCCAGGTAATTGATATGGGCCTGGAATTGTACTGCTGTAAATCCCTTTAGTACTTTATTCGGGACTTTTTGCCCCTGGGCTTCGGGGATGAGGCCAAGAAAAATAACAAGGATTGCCAATCCCTGCAGGGAATGTTTCAGGTATCTCATGTTTGAAAGATTTTTTTGGAGGTGGTGAATTAGTCAGGACGAATTTAGGGATTTTAAGTCCTCCGCAATACAGAATCCCAAAAAACTTCATCCTGAGCATTTTCAGGTAACCAATTGCCATACCTGTTTTTGAGCACTATCCTCTTTTATTACTGTATATTGTGAAAAATCATGATCTGGATTAAATGCTTTTTTTACCTTCGTAGCGGCAATTGTACATTATGGGATCCGGACGTCTTTCTTTCAAGCTCTTGTTCCGAAATATCAAGGATCGCGACAAATTCTGAGATTTTCTGTCGCCGGCACGGGTATTGATTACCCGGACTCTCGCCGGTATTTCGCTGGAATCCATGCCGGATTACCAGGTTTTTATACAATCCTTGTTTTACCATAAATTTTTATTCAAATGAAAATTCCCGTTGCCGAACCCTGGAGGGTGAAGATGGTGGAGCCCATATACAGCAGCACACGCAATGAACGTGAAGAATGGATCAGGCTGGCCCGTTATAATGTTTTTAACCTGCCGTCGTCACAGGTGTATATCGACCTGCTTACTGACAGTGGTACCGGTGCCATGAGTGCCGCCCAGTGGTCAGCCATGATGCTCGGGGACGAGAGCTATGCTGGTGCCGATAGTTACTTCAGACTCAAAAATGCAATCTCCGATGTGCTGGGTTTTCCCTTGTTTCTCCCCACACACCAGGGACGTGCTGCCGAAAATGTGCTGTTCTCCACCATGGTCAGAGCCGGAGACCTGGTGCCTGGCAACGCACATTTCGATACAACAAAAGGTCATATCGAATTCAGGCAGGCAAGGGCTGTAGACTGCACTATTGATGAAGCCTGGGACCTCACGAGCGACAACCCGTTCAAAGGGAACGTAGACCTGGAAAAACTGGAAAATGTTTTTAGGGAGAACCCGGTTGAAAAAATACCCTTTGTGATACTTACCCTTACCTGCAATACTTGCGGAGGGCAGCCGGTATCGATGGAAAACATCCGTGCCGTTGCTGGTATTGCCAGGAAGTATGGCGTGCCCCTGGTGATCGATGGAGCTCGCTTTGCCGAAAATGCATGGTTTATAAAATCGCGCGAAAAAGGATTTGAAAACCATTCTGTAAGGCAGATTGTACATGAAATGCTGAGTCATGCCACTGCTATGACCATGAGCAGTAAAAAGGACGCCATCGTTAACATCGGTGGATTCATCGCTTTCCGGGATGAGGAACTATTTAGAAAGGCCAGTACCTATAATATTATGTTTGAAGGATTTATAACCTATGGGGGTATGGCAGGAAGGGATATGAATGCATTGGCACAGGGGCTTGTGGAAGGAACCGATGAACCCTACCTCGCCGCCAGAATTGGACAGGTCGCTTACCTGGGTGAGAAATTGATGACTGCAGGAATCCCATTACAGAAACCATTTGGCGGTCATGCCATCTTTGTGGAAGCCATCCAGTTGCTTCCCCATGTACCCCGGGAGGAATTCGTCGCCCAAACACTTGTGGTGGAACTGTATAAAGAAGCAGGTGTAAGGGGAGTCGAAATTGGAACCCTCATGGCTGACCGCGATCCTGTAACCCGCGGGAACAGGTACCCGGCCCGTGAATTTCTCCGTCTTGCCCTCCCTCGCAGGGTCTATACAAACAACCATATGGATGTGGTGGCAGCCGGCCTGGTAAATATCCTCGAACGCAGGGATTCTATCCGCAGGGGGTACCGCATTACACGCGAAGCACCCATCATGCGACATTTTACAGTGGAACTGGAACCTGCAGAATAGTATTACATTTTATAATCAGGTTCTGCTGAACTGCAAGTGATAGAGAGCATAGGACTTTAAGACAGGCTGCCCTTCTGATGAACCTGTCTGGTCTTCGCTATCCGGCCTTCGCCTTAATCATGCATGGTAAAGGTGATTTAGTACCGCTGTTGCATCACTGAAAACCGGGAAATCGGAAATGGATGTTCTTTTTTAGTACACCGGTTGAACAACTGTAACCATTGCATTTTTCCCATCACTCACATAAATTTGTATATTTGCCTGGAAATGAAAAATTACCGGGTAATCCGGCGATCAAGAATACGCATTATGCTTTTATCTATGACTGGCTGGGGTAAAGCCCGGTATGAAACAGCTATTCGAAAAGTATCTGTGGAGATAAAAAGTCTCAACAGCAAACAGCTCGATCTTAATATTAAATGCCCTCAGGTATACCGGGAACGGGAACTCGAGATCCGGAATGAAATTGCAGGAGCTGCACAACGTGGAAAGGTAGATCTGATCATCAGCCAGGAACTCATTGAGACCGCTGTGGCTGCAACATTGAACCGCGAAGTGTTGCAACAATATGTACGTCAGGTGCAGTCGGCTGTCGAGGGAATGGACATACCGATTTCCGAAGCAACACTGGCAGCACTTCTTAAACTGCCTGATACATTTCATTACCCGCCTACCGAAGCAGATGATACCGAATGGCAATACCTTAAAAACGCGATAGGGGAGGCACTTACCGGTCTATACCAGTTCAGGAAACAGGAGGGAGAACAACTCGAAAAAGATATCCGCAACCGCATTCAGCTGATAGCTGAGGGCCTCGATCGAATCACTCCCTTTGAACTGAGTCGTATAGAAAAAATAAGAGCCCGCCTGCAATCCAACCTGAATGAATTCCTTGGGAAAGATAAAGTAGATACCAACCGTTTTGAACAAGAGGTAATCTTTTACCTGGAAAAAATAGATATTACGGAAGAAAAAGTCAGGCTTGCCAATCACCTGAAATTCTTTATTGAAACCATCGGGGCAGAGGAATACCCCGGGAAGAAACTGGGCTTTATTGCACAGGAAATTGGCCGTGAAATTAATACAATCGGATCCAAGGCCAACGATTCTGATATCCAGAAAATAGTAGTAGGGATGAAAGATGAATTGGAAAAAATTAAAGAGCAACTATTGAACATTATATAAAATGGCTTTCTCAGGCAAGGCTGTAATTATTTCCGCTCCTTCAGGTACAGGGAAGACTACTCTGGTAAGGAGGTTGCTTGCTGCCGGCCTTCCCCTGGGATTCTCGGTATCGGCAACAAGCAGAAGCATGCGAAACGGTGAGACCGACGGAAAGGACTATTATTTCCTTGCACCTGATGAGTTTCGGAGAAAAATAGATGCCGGTGAATTTCTCGAATGGGAAGAAGTTTACGATAATCAATTTTACGGCACACTTCACTCCGAAATTCAGAGCTTATGGAACCGGAAGATGCATGTTATCTTCGATGTGGATGTGAAAGGGGGTATCAACCTGAAAAAACAACTCGGAGAAAAAGCACTTGCCGTTTTTATCATGCCCCCCTCCCTGGAAATATTGAAACTACGGCTTGAATTGCGTGGAACCGAGAGTCCTGAAAGTCTTCAGAAGCGTGTTGCAAAGGCTGCTTACGAACTCAGTTTTGCCCCGGATTTTGACGCCCGCGTTGTGAACGATGATTTGGAAGTGGCTACTGGTGAGCTGTTCAGGCTGGTAAGTGGGTTTCTCCATGAATAGTTGTAGTTAGCTCGTTTACAATCATTAGGAAATTAGTAAACAATGCGTATCGGATTATTCTTTGGTTCATTTAATCCTGTGCACATCGGGCACTTGGCCATAGCCAACTATATGGCCGAGTATACCGACCTGGATGAAGTCTGGCTGGTGGTGAGTCCTCAGAACCCGTTTAAACCTGAGAATGCTCTTGCGCCATCTCATCAGCGGTTATCGCTTGTGCAACGTGCACTTCGGGATTCCCCGGGAATAAAAGCTTCAGATATTGAGCTGGAATTGCCTTCACCTTCTTTTACAATCAATACACTTCGGGTCCTTCAGGAAAGATACCCGGATGACAGATTTATTATTGTAATGGGATCTGACGGGATTTCCACTTTTGGTGATTGGAAAGAAAGCGATTATATAGCTACCAATTTTCAGCGATTAATTTATCCCCGGCCCGGCATCGTATTAAACGAAAAGGATCTTCGGAATGCCCGCCTGGTAAGGGCTCCACTGATTGAAATCTCGTCAACATTTATTCGTGAATCCATCCTGAAGGGTAAGGATGTGAGGCATTTTGTTCCTGCCCACCTCTGGGAAGAAATCAGATCAATATACCAGGAACCCAACTACGCTTAGAAAATTTCCAGGCTCAAGCCTTGTTCTCATCGGGCAACACATACAATTGCCCGGCTTCGAATTTCACTACCCGGATGGAGGTCCCCTTTTCAACATAGGCAATCAGGCTCATTGCATCAAATACTTCATCCTCAATCATCACTTTTCCGGAAGGTCGCAGTATAGTGTGTGCAGTTCCCTTTTTACCAACAAGTTGTTTCATCGATTCTTCCACCCCGACATAACCATTTTCAACCTGTTGCACTGTGTCCAGTGCCAGGTGACCAAAGGTCTTACTATGGGTGAATAATTGTTTCCCAAGGTAAATGGATAAAAAGAAGGAGATTGCTATGGATCCGACAACGATTGTGCTGGCCTTCAATACAGCAACAGCCCCGCTGGCCCAGTCAAACTCGAACACAATATTATCTACCATCGCCAGGGTGAGTCCGGTTATTACCAGCAGGATACCGCTTATTCCGGCAATCCCGAATCCGGGAATCACGAATATCTCAAGTCCGATTAGGATAAGTCCTGCGATAAAAAGAAGTATCTCCCAGTTATCTGCCAGGCCCTCCAGGTACAAAGGAGCAAAATACAGAAGCGCGGCTGTTATGGCTACCCCCAGGGCAAACCCGATCCCCGGTGACTGCAATTCAAAATATATACCACCTATAATAAACATGATGAGTATGCCGTGTACAAAGGGATTCAGCAACAAGGCTATGATTCTGTCGAGCAGGGTGGGCTGGTAATTTTCGAGCAGGTAATCCGATTCTCCTGCCATGGCAAGTACCTCTGGGATATTCTCGGCTACCCCCTCGCAATAACGGTTACGAACTGCTTCCTCTGTGGTAAACGTAAGTATCTTCCCGGTATCCTTTATACTCTCGATAAACACATCCTCATCTACCATTCCTTCGGCAATCTTTGGATCCCGTTTCCAACGGTAAACCGTATCCGAACCGGTAATGAGAGTATCTTTTCCGTGCGATTCAGCTGTTGACCGCATCAAACCACGCATATAGGACTGGTATTTGTCAGGCATTTTTTCACCGCTCTGCGAAACAACCGTGGCAGCCCCTATATTCGCTCCCCTGCGCATATATATTCTGTCTGCAGCAATGGAAATCAGGGCACCTGCTGAGGCTGCATTGTTGTCGATGAACACATAAACCGGGATTCTTGAATTGAGTATCCGGGTTCTTATCGAATCGGCCACATCCAACAAGCCTCCATACGTATTCATATGGATAATGATCAGTGAAGCTCCGAGCCTTTCAGCCTCTCCGAAAGCCTTCTGGGTACTCCTCAAAGCGGCTGGATAGATATCCTGCCTGAGCTCCAGAACATAAACAAGTTTTTTACCCAAAATTGGTTCACTTGCCCGCTCTGCCGGGGCAGAGGACAATAACAGCAATGGGAGAATCATCAGACCGGCCAGGCGTAAGCGATGAGATTTCATGATTTAAATTCTTAAGTACTACAAAAATAAGATTTCTGCCGGCAATGCAGACAAAGTGTTCCAATCCTGTAAAAGGTTTGAGATAATAATTGAAGCCTAAAAGATAAGGATGCAGCGGATCAGGACAGGGTAAGAATCTTTTCACGGAAAAGGTTCAGACCCCGTAATTTGCTGTTATCTAAATGATAACTGAGATTCTCGCTGAGATAACTCACCATATTTACATCCCGTAGTGCAGGATTGTCTTCGGCAAGCCGGCTGGCTTCAGGGATGTTATTTACCCCGTAGCGCAGGCAGGAAGTGAATTGTTTTACAAAAGCCGGATCAATCGGCTTATTAGCCACCCAGGCAGCAAAACAAAGGGCAGCCCCGTCCAGGCAACCCAGGCTTCGGCAAGATCATAAAAATACGGATATTGCTTTTTCAGCTGCGAATGTTCTGTCACCTATTAATACACGCGTTTCACCTTCCTCGAGTTGCCTCATGTCATCTTCGGTTCGCCCCTCAACCCAGTCAGGATTGATTTTCCAAAAATCCCGTGCCAGTAACCTGGCCAGTTGCACCGAACTGCGTGACTGGTAGTCAAGCCGGACTTGTTGAATATCACTCAGTGGCACAGTGCTCACAAGTAACACCGTCCGTACTCTCCCGATGGCACCAAGACAGAAACCCGGCAGTATTTCATAATAATTGAGTTGCGGGATTACCGCAACCGGTATCAATCCGATATCGGCTTCACCTGAAATGACTTTTTCAGCACAACGCGCCGGGTAATCAAAACTCAGTTCCATGGGAGGAATAGCAGGACTCCTGGTGAGACCATATACGTAAGGAAGTGTATTGGCGTATGAAACAGCGGAGATCCGGTACAAGCCCACAGGGAAAATAATGTTTTTAATGGCAGGCGAAAATAGAAAAAAACCACCGGTTTGATGATGTTAAAAAGTATGCCTTATGAATAATTTGGGTTTCAGGATTCCTCAATCAAAACCAATATCCGGCTGCAGAAACTGGTATTTATTTGTTTATTAAGTGATTGTTGTTTTGAGGAATTTCCGGGCTTACCCGTATAGGTACCCCATGGCATCCCGGTGTTTTAAATTTATTAACTTTGTCCTTTTAATAAACCAGGCATGGATTTAACAACCCTCTCTGCCATTTCTCCTGTCGACGGAAGATACCGGAACCAGGTAAGGGAATTGGCACCCTACATGTCTGAATTCGGTCTTATCCGTTTCAGAGTGCATGTCGAAGTAGAATATTTTATTGCCTTGTGTGAATTGCCTCTGCCGCAGTTAAAGGACTTTGACAAGATACGCTTTCCTGAACTGAGAAAAATTGTAGGATCTTTTACAACCGAAGATGCGCTCAAAATAAAGGAAACAGAGAAGACTACCAACCATGATGTAAAGGCTGTTGAGTACTTTCTGAAAGCCCGTTTCGATGAATTGGGCATTGGAAAGTACAGGGAATTCATTCATTTCGGGCTTACCTCACAGGATATCAATAATACCGCTACTCCTGCTTCACTCAAAGCAGCCTGCACGGAACTTGTTTTTCCTGCAGTGGAAAGCCTTATAAGTACCCTGGATGAAATGGCTGAAGCCTGGAAGAATATCCCAATGCTGGCTCGCACCCACGGACAACCTGCCTCACCCACACGCCTTGGAAAGGAAATTAAGGTTTTTGCCGAACGCCTGCGTATCCAACTGGCACAGGCCAGGCAGATTCCCTGGTCCGCTAAATTCGGAGGTGCCACCGGGAATTTTAATGCTCATTCGGTTGCCTATCCACAAATAAACTGGCCAAAATTCGCAGACCTGTTTGTTAATGAGCGCCTTGGACTATCAAGATCTGGCATCACCACCCAGATTGAGCATTACGATAACATGGCGGCCTTTTGTGATGCCAGTAAACGCATAAACACCATCATCATTGATCTTTGCCGGGATATCTGGACCTACATATCCCTCGAATATTTCAAGCAGAAGATTAAAGAGGGCGAAATCGGATCTTCGGCCATGCCACACAAAGTGAATCCCATCGATTTTGAAAATGCCGAAGGTAATCTGGGAATGGCAAATGCCATATTTTCCCACCTGTCCGAAAAATTGCCCATCTCAAGGATGCAGCGCGATCTCACAGATTCCACTGTTCTTCGTAACCTGGGAGTCCCGCTGGCCCACACCCTTATCGCCCTTAAATCGGTTCAGAAAGGTCTGGGCAAACTCCTTCTAAACGAGAAGGCACTGGTGGAAGATCTGAATTCCAACTGGGCCGTTGTAGCCGAGGGAATCCAAACCATCCTCCGACGGGAGGGATATCCCGGAGCCTATGAAGCCTTGCTCGAACTCACCCGCAAAAATAAACCCATCGACGAACATACAATCCGCGAATTCATTGGACGCCTTACACTTGATGAGAAGGTAAAGGCTGAACTGATGGCAGTCACACCGCTCACTTATACGGGGATCAATTTATTCTGAAAAATTCAGCCTTTTTAGCCCGGTTTTTCTGCCCCTTCAGTTGAAATTTGACAATAAATCATTAAGTGCCAATAATTCAGCTTATTGAAGAATGGATCAACCGGATGAACTTGCTGGCTGCCAGGAAAGACTCCTTCCCTGCATTGCACCGTATGGATTGAAAAATGGAGAAAAAAACCAGCACGACAATATATTTTTAAATTTACCGTTCTAACCACGAAACCTGAACCTGCATCGCAAGATGCAACAACTAACCATATTTTTCCGTAAAACCCGGCATGGTCAGCATTATTACATCTGTTCATAATCAGCTTGGGATGAACAGGCTTTTCTACGAGACGTTAAAGAGATTTACATCGTCCCCGTTCGAGCTTATTATTATTGATAATAATTCTACTGACGGGTCCCGTGAATTTTTTGAGAGCCGTGCTGATATTCTGATTAAGAATCCGGAAAATTACTCCTATCCTTATTGCCAGAACCAGGGAATAGCAAAAGCTTCAGGCGATTATCTTGCATTCTTCAACAATGATGTCCTGGTATCTCCAGGTTGGGACAACCGGGTGATGGAGGTGTTCAAGGCTGATAAAATGGATATTGTTACCCTTGCAACCAATGATCATCTCGAATCAAAGGAAGCCCAGCTTAGATTGAACCGTCGGTGGAAGTATATAAAATACCCGCTGCGCGCAATCTTCGGGAACAGCTATTTCTCTCTGAAAACCATGGCATTCCTCACTTATGGCAACTGGAATTCGTTTTGCGAAAAACGGTTTCAGCGATTCGGAAATGAAACATTAGAGGGTTTCAGCGGTTCTTCTGTCATAATGAAAAGATCTGCTCTCGATAAGGTCGGGCTGTGGGATGAGAAAATTCTGGATGCTGATTTTGATCTGTTCTACCGGACCAAATGCAGGGCACTGGAAATGAAGGATATTCTACCTGTACAGGTGGCCCTTGGAATTTATTTTCACCATTATCAGCGGCTTACCACAAATTCCAGCTTTGCCCCATATGCCGATGCAAAAAACCTCATCCCCCTGAAAGTCAAGTGGGGAAGCCTTGAAAAAGAGCTGACCCGCGATATAGTCGGGTAAGATTGTCTTTTTCTTCCCTCAATTCAGCACTCCCAACCGGCTCCTTCTCCAAAAGCCAATACCCAACCGCCAACAGCCAATACCCAACAGCCAACCGCCAACCGCCATTATTAATTGCAAGGTTAATGTTCAGATTGATTGATTTTCTTACATTTGCACCTTATTATTTGAGGGTATCCTTTGTATGAAGCGTTTCGGTAAGGTTTTGCGGTTCCTAAAACCCTACTTGTCAAAAGTTGGCCTGAGTTTAGGATTCAATACTTTTCAATTTTCTTCTCACTCTTCTCACTGACCTTGCTGGCCCCGGTTTTGCAAATCCTGTTCAACCAGCAGGAGCCTGTTACGATCAGGCCTGAACTTGAAATGAAGGTGGCCTCCGTTGCAGCCTATTTCAATTATTATGTAAGCCAGGTAATGACCACTTACGGTAAGGTGAATGCCCTGCTTTTCGTAAGTATTTTTTTTCTGATTTTTTCCTTTTTGAAAAATGCCCTCCTGTATCTCGGATCATATTTTCTGGCCCCGGTGAGAACAGGAATTGTTCGCGACATCAGAAACTCAATTTACAACAAATTGCTGGTTTTACCACTGGGCTATTATTCGGAAGAAAGAAAAGGAGATATCATTTCCCGCATAACGTCAGATGTTAATGAAATAGAAGTTTCCACACTCCGTTCGCTCGATCTTTTCTTCAGGGAGCCTTTGATGATTCTGGTATACCTGGGATCTCTCATTTATATGAGTCCCAAACTCACTTTGTTTGTTCTGGTAATGCTTCCCATATCCGGTCTGTTGATTGGCAGGGTTGGGAGAAGCCTTCGTAAAACCTCAATCCGTGGTCAGCAAACCATGGGAACCCTTATTTCAGTGGTGGAGGAGACTCTGGGCGGACTAAGGGTCATTAAGGCTTTTAATTCGGAACACAGAGTTAGCGAGAAATTTCGGGGAATAAACGAATCATACTCCAGACTGATGATCAGGAACTGGCGTCGCCGCGACCTGGCAGTTCCTTTGAGCGAATTTCTTGGCATCACCATCATGGTAGTGGTAATGTGGTATGGTGGAAACCTGGTACTAGGAAATGAAGGTACACTCAGTTCTTCAACCTTCATTATGTACATTGCCATTTTTTCCCAGTTACTTCCTCCTGTCAAAAACCTTACAACGGCCTATTACAGTGTTATTAAGGGGACAGCTTCTGCAGACCGCATCGACTATATTCTGTCTACCGAGAATCCGATCTATGAAAAGCCAGATGCAGTATCATTGAAGGAATTCAGGGAATCCATCGAATTCCGGAATGTAAGCTTCAAATACAACACGGATTATGTTCTGAAGAATATAAACCTCACCATCAGGAAAGGTCAGACAGTTGCACTGGTCGGGCAGTCAGGCTCCGGGAAGACAACCATGGTGGATCTGTTACCCCGGTTCTATGATGTGATGGAAGGGGAGATACTGATAGATGGCCATCCGGTGAAAGATATTAAGTTGAAAGATCTTCGGAACCTGATGGGTAATGTCAACCAGGAAGCCATTCTCTTCAATGATACTTTCTACAATAACATTGCATTTGGTGTGGATTCCACCACTCCTGAATCGGTAACTGAAGCTGCAAAGGTCGCCAATGCACACGATTTCATTATGTCTACACCCGACCAGTACCAGACGAACATCGGGGATCGCGGAAGTAAACTGAGTGGAGGACAGCGCCAGAGGCTCAGTATTGCCAGGGCGGTGTTGAAAAATCCTCCGATTATGATCCTGGATGAAGCTACCTCGGCGCTCGATTCGGAATCCGAACGACTGGTCCAGGATGCTCTTACCCGCCTGATGCAGAACCGTACCTCCCTGGTTATTGCTCACCGTATGTCAACCGTGCAGCATGCAGATGAAATCTGCGTACTCCATGAAGGTGAAATTGCTGAGCGCGGCCGTCACCAGGAATTGCTAGACAAGGGTGGAATATATAAGAAACTATATGATCTGCAGATGTTCGCAGACTAATACCCTGATTAATCTGTTATGAAGATCAGCGGATTCACCATGGGAAAAAATGCGGGTAAGCTGTATTACCCCATGAAAGAATCTATTCTCTCCATTTTACCTCTGGTGGATGAATTTATTGTAGCCCTTGGAGATAATGATCCTGACGATACTACCAGGCAAGAGATTCTTAGCATTAACAGCCCGAAAATAAAGATCATTGATACGGTTTGGGATATCGAAGCTTTTCCCAGGGGCATGGAAATGGCCCATCAGACAGATATCGCCAAATCTTATTGCACGGGTGACTGGCTTTTCTATATCCAGGCAGATGAAGTTGTGCATGAAAAGTATCTGCCTGTGATTGAAAAACGCTGCCGGGAATTGCTTGACGATCATGAGGTGGAAGGATTGTTGTTTGATTATAAGCATTTTTGGGGGGATTACGATCATTACTTCGATGCCTATGGATGGTACCCCAAGGAAATAAGAATCATCAGGAATGACAAAGATATTCACTCCTGGCGGGATGCTCAGTCGTTCCGCAGAATCCCGGATTTCGACGGGAAAAACTACCGGCAGGAAAAGAATACATTCAAATTGAAGGTAGCCTGGGTTGATGCCTGCATGTTTCATTATGGTTGGGTAAGGCCCCCGGGGATTCTTAAATCCAAGATACGGGAATTCAGGATTCTGCAACGCGGGCGCAGTACTGTTGAAGCCCAGGCGCAGGCTGTGAAAAACTACTATCTGTTTGACTATGGGGTTTTAAACAAAGTCCCCGTTTATAAGGAAACCCACCCGGCCGTGCTGAAGGAATGGATATCCCGCTTCAACTGGGCCGACCAGCTACAATACAGTGGAAAACGGAATCCTGAACGGGTCATTCACAAACACGAAAAATTCAAGTACAGGGCAAAAACCTTTATCGAAAAGAAATTGCTCTTTGGATATTCCCTTGGGGGCTTCAGAAATTATATCCTGCTTAAAAAATAATCCACACTGGAGATAAAAAGCCCGCTGGTTTTGAGCGGGCTTTCGATATAAGAAGGGAAAGAATCTCAGACCTGGGAGCTGCTCAGGATCATTTTAAGCGATAATTCCCTTTCACCAAAAAAATCATTGTTCAGATTACTGATGCGGAATGCAGGATTAACCTTTGCAGCCTCTTCCAGGGTAATCTTTTCAAGAAAATCAAAAAGGTCCTGTCGGTTTCTGAGCGAGCTCAGGTAATGGCTCCGGCACTTCAGACTTGCCCTTGCCGGTGTTTCCGAAGGATCATCCGGCAGCATAAGGTCCATGTGGAGTGTTACACCACTAAACACTTTTGTCAGGTTGATCAGCATAAACAGGCTTTAACTTTTTTAGTTAAACGGTTTTTGTAGTGCGAAGTTACAAAATCCCGGGCTTCTCCTGAATGGGGACCTCGCACATTTCTCAACAAATGGAAATTTTCTTAACGATGGGACCGGTTGGCAGGTTAATTATCCATTGATGTATGCAAAAAAACAATCACGTACAGGTTAATGAATTGTCTTATTCCCCTTGGATGTTTTTTTTCGCCTTTACCAGTAATATGAGGCGATCCGGGGATATTTGTTTCTTGATAAAAATTTATGTTATTTTGCGCTCTCAAACGACCGGTATTCTATTCGGAGAAATGGCAGAGCGGTCGAATGCGGCGGTCTTGAAAACCGTTGTACCGGCGACGGTACCGGGGGTTCGAATCCCTCTTTCTCCGCAGAAGCCCTGAGCAGGCAAAAGCAAAACACCGTAAAGCATTGATTTTACGGTGTTTTTACTTTTTGGCCGAAGCAAAAAACACCCATTCAAAGCAAACTTTTGAGGCCTATTCGGTGGACTTGTTCCACTACTTTTCCAAGTCCACCGAATTTGATTATAATGCTTTGATTTGCTGTATTTTGCATTTCGCGAAATGCCTCATTTTTAATAGGTTTAAGTCGTCCAAAATCTAAAAAATGAGACATGCAATGAACACTTTTTCAAAGATCTTCTACATCCGTCGCACAAAACTGCTGAATAATGGGGAAGCTCCCATTTACCTTCGCATTACAGTAAACGGAATACGTACCGAACTTGCAATTTTCAGATCCATCCTTCCGGACCTTTGGGATACTGCCAGAGGTAAGGCAAAAGGTGCAACCAGGGATATCCGGGAGTTGAATACTTACCTGGATGAATACATGAGCCGGGTTGTTGAATGTAAAAGACAGATTGAGAATGACTACAGGCCTGTAACTGCTGAATCGCTGAAAAACAGGCTACTTGGAAATGATGAAACTAATTATGGATTCCTGCAGGTATTTAAGGATCATAACGAGAAGATTGAAATCCTTGGGGATAAGGAAGTGTCACCAGGAACAATTGAAAGGTACCACACTGCTTATAAGCACCTTAGCAATTATATACGCTGGCAATATAAAAAGGAGGAAGTATTATTAAGGGATGTGAACTACAGTTTTATCAAGAATTTTGAATTCTACCTTAAAAGTGAGCGGAACTGCTGTCATAATACCACAGTGAAGTATATCAAGAATGTAAAGAAAATCATCCGGATTGCCATGGCCAACAACTGGATTAAGCAGGATCCATTCAGAGACATCAAGTACAGGTGTGAAGAAGTGGATACTGTGTACCTTGATGAAAATGACTTGCAATTGCTGATAAACAAGCAGATTGACATTCCGAGGATTGACCAGATACGTGACATATTCCTCTTCTGTTGTTTTACAGGTCTGGCTTTCTCGGATGTGAAGGCGCTCAGGAAAGAGAACCTGGTGAAAGGAATTGACGGTAAAATATGGATCCAGAAACGACGTACCAAGACCAACATCATGAGCAATATCCCGCTTCTGGATTTCCCAGCCCGCTTACTGGATAAGTATGCCAGCCACAACCGGGTAAAGCATGGGGATGCCATCTTGCCCGTTCCCTCCAACCAGAAAATGAATGCTTACCTCAAGGAGATAACGGATCTCTGCGGAATAAACAAAAAGCTCACTACCCATTCAGCAAGGCATACCTTTGCTACAACGGTTACCCTGGCTAACCATGTGTCTATGGAATCCGTATCCAAAATGCTGGGACATACATCGCTGGATATGACACGAAAATATGCCAGGATTGCCGACCGGCTGATTAGTGATGATATGAACAAATTAGCAGGGAAGTATAATTTTGGATAAATAGTAAAAAATAGAAATGCAAAAAAATGCAAAAAGGCTTTTTAGGAAGAAATTCCGGGAAGCCTTTTCTTTTGATTTTTCTCATATGCGTTTGATTGCTGCATATATCAGATATACAGCATTATACGAATATTTATTCATTCAAATTCCCTACATTTGGTCTATACAAAACCTTCATCAATTATGGACTACAAAGAATTCCAGGTACGCACCTACGGCTTCGGCGAACTCGCTCAACTATACTTCCCGCATATTACAAAGGCATCTGCATCCAGGATGTTCAGCCAGTGGATCCATACCTGCCCGGAACTGGTTCAAAAACTTGAAAGCGCCAGCTGGAAAAAACGATCAAAATATTTTACACCGAAGCAGGTGAAGGCTTTAATTGGCCATTTTGATCCTCCCTATTGAAAGACATTTTCTTCAGATGGGAAAATGCTTCAGTTATAAAACAATTTTGGAATATTGGGACTACTAAAAAACATAGGGATCAAATCCTGGGAAATGGTCATAACCTGATAAGTAATAAAGTATAAAATATCTTAATGTCCAAATCAGGGCAAGAATTTCCGTTAAGATAATTATCCAGACATAGATATTTTTTCTTTTAATGAGGGCTAAAATTGCTATTATGAAATAACCAAAAACAAGGAATAATTTTAAAGTGTCCCAAATAATTAAATTCGAGATACTTTTAAACATCCAATGAGGAGCTCTTTCACTAATTTGATATGCATTAACATAATCCGTTGGTTTAGATGATATTGCAAAAATATCTAGTATGATAAGCAGCCCAAAAAAAAGTGCTACAATTATACCAATATAAGTCTGGATTTTTATGAATTTTTTCATCAGTATCGAACTCTAAGTATTACCAACTTTTGTCCTGCAGCACCGGCATTATGTAAATGATTAAAAAAAGGAACAACATTTTCCACAAGGTCAATGCAACCAGCACTGCCAGGAACATAACCCCCATGTATCGAAAATCCACTTCGTCCATATGTTTCCGTCCCGGGCATTGGTTGAATCCAGACTCGACGTTCTCCCCAAGATCTTTTACCTCCTGGCCAAGCACCAACACCAAAGGTTCCACGTCTTACATCTTTAGGAGTAATTGTTTGTACCTCATTGGCATTAATGTAGTAGTTCCCTTCAGGTATTGGTCCATTTCCTACTAATTTCTGTCTATCTACCGAATAATCGAAACTGCCGTTATCCAAGGCTCTACCGGAATATGCCCTTGTACTATAAATCGAACTTCCTGTACTCTCATCCATGATATTCATTCTATGGCCATTAAAATATAACGAAATATTATCAGTGGCATTCGAGTTTCTTTGAAATAAACTCGAAACCACCCAGCTAAAATTTGATCCACCAGCGGCATTAAAAAGTGTACCATTCGAGATACCTTCAATTAATGGCGTAATATTAATATTTCTGGTCATTCGATTTGCAAGCGTACTAATAGTATTATTCATGGGAGGAACAAACTTTCCATTCCCTAGATTCAATAATCCCCAGCCTGGGGCCTTTAATCCTCCAATAGCTCTGAGAGCCTGCCCCATACCTAGACCCAGGGCAACACCAAAAATAGACTTCCCCCCTGCGTTGACAGATTTGACTACATCTCCACCAGATCGTATCATCTCTCCAGCAAAAGCTCCTGCCCAGGCTCCCACAGCTGCATTTCCTCCGGTTAAAATGGTTACACCAACACCTACTACGGCTGAAACTGTAGCTGCCCAAAATTTTCTCCAACTAAAGTATCCACTTGGATCGGTATATTTAAGTGGGTTATTCCAACAATACGAGAACCTATTGTACGACTGGGTAAATCCAGATGCTTGCACATAATTATCTGGTTCCAGGAATCTCCCCAGAATTGGATCATATACCCGCCCGTTCATATTAATCAGCCCAAACTGATCTAAATGTTCGTGCATGGTATATCCCCTTGAAACCAGGAAACTTGTAGGAACGTTGGTGTAAGTCCAGTCTGTATGATTTCTTCTTCGCCCCCAGGCATCGAAGCTCATGTACTGTACAGCAGTACCACTTTGGTTGGTCATGACATCAATTGAACCCAGGTGATCGGTATGCACATAATACATATTCGTGGTTGAGTACTGGGTTATGTATATTGCTGCGATCCCATCTCCTCCGTAGATATAGTGAATGTTTTTCGGATAACTGCTCCCGGCAATGCTATCCATCTCATAATTTCCAACATAGTAGGTTTTCTTTTGCCACACTCCATTGGTATAGGATTTGGATAAGGTCCTTTCGTTGGCAAATCCATACTGAATGGTGTAACGCGCAGTGCCTTCGATGATGGACTCAACCTTATTGAAACTGGTATATGTAATCTGCTGCCCGGTGGTATCGATCAAACCATCGGGATTGGTGACGCTTGTAACAGCATGAGGTTTGGTTCCATAGGAATAATCTCCCACAGAAGTTTTTGAGGCTATGTTTCCATTTTGAGCATAGGACATCGTCATTGGCGCCGGACCTGTAACCTGGGTTAGCCTGTCCAGGTCATCATAGGAGAAAATCTCCTGGAGGTTCCGAAGGTTGTCTCTGCGACTAATCAGGTTGCCGTTTTCCGGATTAAAACTGTAACTCAGGTTTTGAACTGTTCCAGTAGTGATGGTACGTAAAAGACCCAGGCAATCGAATGTTTTTGTTGTTGTAAGATTATTTCCATAAGCGACCTGTGTGAATTGGCCGTAGGAATTCATGCTGACTCCGTCCCAAATCAGGTTGTTATTGTCCTTTCTTCTAACCTGGTCGAGGTATCCATACTGGTTATAAACGTTTATAATTCCAAAAGAGGAAGGATAGGTAATAACACTGTCTCTGCCATATCGGTCGTAAACATAGCTAGTGGTAAAGGGAACTTTGTTTATTGAATCCAGCACGCTCTGTACCTGTCCTTTGGTGTTATAGGTATATCGGGTTGATCCGCCGGGGTAGGTTACAGATTGCAGCATGCCGGGGTTTCCGGAAGGATCATAGGTGAATTCTTTAACTCCTTCGCTACGGATTTCTTTTTTCACCCTTCCCAGAGCGTCATAGGTTAAGGAATCCGTTTTGCCCCTGGCATCGGTTTGCTTAACAAGTTCCCCAAAATTATTATAATTGTAAGTAGTAGTGCCTGAATTGGGATCTGTTAGAGATGTCTGTCTCCCATAGCTGTCATAGCTCATGGTACAGGAAGAACCGTTTGTAGATATAGTTCCCGGTTGCCCATTGTTTTTGTAGGAGTACGAAATCGTACCTCCCGGATCTGAGGACGAAATCAGGTTGCCTTGAGAGTCAACAGTTTTTGTAGTTGTCTGGGAGGATGTACTGGTACTTACCGTGGTGGCTTTACCCAGGTAGCTATAAAAGGTTTTGCCGGCCAGAGAAGCTACCATCTCGATTCTTCCATCGGGAGTATAGGTATAGACCTTTTTAAGTGGTGTTTCTGATTGTTTATACGGGGCTGTTTCTTCGATGAGTTGACCCTTGTTGTTGTATTTTTTACTGGTATAGATCAGTGTGCCATCAAATCCTTCGATTTCAGTTTTAAGCACTCTTCCGTATGCATCATAATATTCCTTCTGCCTCGGGGCTCCGGCGGACCGGACCTCTTTATAAAACAGAGCCCCAAGAGGACGGGTTCCGGTTAGCCAGCCGAAACGGATGCTATCCAGCTGATTAAATGCAGATGTTTTCTTTGATGTGAGTGTTCCGAAATTATCGTAGTTGTAAGTTGTGATAATATTCGTATTTGGAGCAGTTTCAGAAAGAATGTTGCCATTGGTGCTATCATAGGTTGCCCGGGTTACCTGATTTAAGTTATTTATTGATTTTAGTACAAACAATTTTTTTGAATCATAGACAAAACTATCCAGCCTGCTAACAGAGCCGTCCGACACTCTTACGGAAACAGTATTGCCATAGGGATCAAAATTGTAATAGGTTGTTAAAGGTCCGGTTGATTTGGATGTAACTGCACCTGTAGTGGAGTTGTAGGTCAACGTTGTTACAAGCGAGTCCGGAGTTTGGTTGTCATGACCATGTTTTCTTTTTACGCTGATAGTATCAGGTTTTGAGGGTAAATGCGAACCCGCGCTTGAGAAGGAGGAATTACGCATGACATTATAAGAGCCATCATCAAAGTCTTCCCTGTAATATGTTTGGTTTCCATTCGTATCGAAGGAGTAATCTTTGGTGATGGAGGTGCCGGCTAGATAATTTGTTTCAGAGGATGCATCAACGTATGGGAAAATACGCTTA
Source organism: Bacteroidales bacterium (assembly GCA_046329925.1). Taxonomy (GTDB): domain Bacteria; phylum Bacteroidota; class Bacteroidia; order Bacteroidales; family JAAYUG01; genus JAXLTS01. The sequence goes on along the minus strand of JAXLTS010000027.1, from coordinate 4,870 downwards.
CTCCCGAAGTTGATAAGGTTGTTCGTGTAACTGGCTTGGCTAATCAGCGTTTCGGAAGTAGAATCAGAGGATACCAGATATACTTTATTGTTCGTGGGGAAGATATTGTAGAAGGTAGAATTAGACCCAAACTCAGATACTGTTTTCAGATTTATGGAAGTGTTTTGGGCTGTGAACTTCTCAAAGCCAAGAAAACCTTTTCCCTGAACATGCATTTTAGCGCCCTGGTATAAATAACTGGTTCTTGATACCGAATGATCGGTATTTTCAGTTGAACTGGCGCTTACCACATAGATTGGTGCACGAAAACTCACCACAGGGAATGTTGAAGCAGAACCATTTGAATAAACTGCATCATCTGTAATGGGGGCATAATCAAAGAATGACGAATACCCCATCTCGTTTTTGATCTCTTTTACATAAAACTGTTCTCGTCCCTGGAACGTTCCTACTAACTTAGCTTCTGTAGAACTTTCGTAATAAATCTCATCCACGCCATCGCCATTAAAATCGGCAAAGGTGAAATAATTTCCTTCTACGGGATTTAAATACATCCCGAAGGTAATATTCGTATAGGTTTGTAGTTTAAAATCATCGTTTGTTGAGTACGCCACATGCAGACAATTTGAGTTATATGGATTGGTACCCTTCCCAATTGCAACGATGTCAGTTAAACCATCACCGTTCATATCCGCGGTAAAGAAGTTATTTTTGGTTGAATCGGTAAGAAATCCGTTAAAAGTGCTTATGTTTTTTTCAAGGAAATCTTCTCCTTTTGACATAAAAACCTTCCAAGTGTTTTGCTTATAAAGAAAGATATCCGATTTACCGTCGCCATTGAAATCTCCTACCAGGAGCTTTGAAGGGTCCAGGCCCATAAATTCTGTTGTACTGCCACCATATATTCCAGATTCATAAGCAGCAAATCCTGTTTCATCACTTGCAAGAATGTCAATTGCCCCGTCGCCGTTGTAATCAAACAAGGAATTGTTTATGTACGACAGATATCTGATCCCGGTGCTGTTGTAAAAATTCTCGTTTACCCCTGCCGGATAAATATCACCTCCGGGGGAGTCAATTTCACCCTGTGCTGTAACCTGGAATGTCGCATTGCCCGTGTTGAATTGAATGAACGAGCATGTTTGATTGTAATAGGGAGGTGCTGTTGTAAGTACTGCCAGTTCAGGCTTCCCATCTCCGTTAAAATCACCCACAAGAAATTTATCTGTTTTTTTTGCACAGGTGTCAAAGTCAACTGTATTGAAACTTGTTCCAGTGGAAAGATATATATGAGCCAGGCATGCGGTATCCGTATCGTTATTGGGAGAAACACAAATCACATCTGCTTTCCCATCACCGTTGAAATCACCAAGTTGAACAATCCCTTTGGTTGATTGAGGTAAAGTTATTGTTATAGGTGCAAAGCGATCAAAATCTCCATTTGCGTCAGCAATATAAACACTTGCACTGTACGCATTATTGTAAAGCAGCAGATCGCTTCTGCCATCTCCATTAAAATCGCCCACAAGCTTTTGGGCAATTGGATTATATAGTCTTGAATGCCCGTAATCTGCCAGCCCATTTATTGAGTCGCCCCATTCAACAAGAATTGGATTGAGTCTGGAGGTACTTTTACCATATTTAATGATCTCGTTCAACCGATTATTGTCATATTTCAACTTATAGCTGAAAACCCGCGTTGTTCCATTTTTGATTGCTATTGAGTCTAATAGCTTATTCGTTAATACCTGATGATTTCGCACATAAGAGGTCAGGGAAGTATTCCGTAGCTTATAATAAAAATTCACACTGTTGTCTCCAGTAATATCCGAAGCGTGTGTATAAGTAATGGATGTCAGGTAATGTTCTCCGGTGGAGTTATTTTCAGAATAAGTATAAGAAAAGTAATTACCAGAGCGATCCTCGACCTTACTCAGGGCCCAGAAAAGAATAATCGTGTTATCTCCCTGCACCTCTACCCTGGAGTCAGTGGTAGAGCCATACCAAAGAATAAGTCCGTCTTTGGTTTCAACTTTAAAATAGTTGCTGATGGCTGTTATCTTGGAAAAAGTCTCATTCTCAGTTCTGTATATTCCTGTTCCAATCCGGATGAGCCTGTTTCCATCAAGCATAAGACTATCTGAGCTTGTTAGATTTACAGGATACACCATGCCTTCATGATAATAGTCATACCCGCAGCGTGTAATACTTGATGAGCCGGAAAGATCCCAGCCTAAACCAAGCATTCCGTCTCCCCCCATGCTATTGTATGCAATGGAAAGAGAAGGTTGCAATCCGTGTCTTCCCGGAGGAAGGTCTATTGGAATAGCATAACTTGCTGCACCACTTGGGCTTACTGAGGAACCACCCCCAATGCTTCCAACCGGATATGAGGTATTTACCGGCAAAGATGAATTCTCTGTTTGTTCTGTAAAAGCATATCCTGAGCCTGCTACGCTTGGGAGGACCCTGGCTACCATTGCTCCCGTATTCTGTGCATCATATTTGAATCCGGCATTAAATCGTATGGAGTTGGTAGCCTCAATAAGCTGTATCCCCGTAATATTTTGCGTGAGGGTTGTGTCAGCTGGTTGACCACTGATATCGCATAGACTGATTACTAAAAATGATCCGGCAAGCAGGAGTTTATGTTGAAGATTCATTGGTAACGGGCTTTATTGATAAAAACACTTAAGAAACTTATTGCTTAATTATCTTCCACTCACTAACCTTTTCCCCGATCTTTATCTTTAGAATATACATCCCATTGGAATATCCGGACAAATCGATCGGGAAAATATCACCCGATTGTTTCTTCTCCACCAGTAGCTTTCCGGAGGAACCAAACAAATGGCATTCTATCTGGATCTGTGGATCCTTTCCAGTGGTTTCTACCACCACCTCTCCATGAGTTGGGTTTGGGTAGATCCGCAAGGTTAGCTCCCCAAGTTGTTCTTGTTGTATTTCTTTTTCAGCCTCCTTCTCGAATTTGGTGGTTGTATCTGCCGGAACTACTCTCCCTGATTTTAAATAGACAATATGCCGGCTTATTCGATTCCCATTGTCATCATAATCATAGGCGATAGCTGTCTGCGAAAAGACTGTGCCTCCAAGCATCAGTAAGAATACTGAACAGAGTAATATCCGTAAAAAGAAGGTTCTCATAATATCATGAATCTTTTGCTTGAAAATTAAATGAAGCACGGGGGAGATTGCAGCTTACTTAAGGCCCAACCTTTTTGGTTAATTCCACAACCTGGGCTTTCAACGCTTCAATCTCCGTTTGCTGTTCTTTCATTGCTTCAATCAGCAAGGGAATCAAGCCACTGTAATTCACCGACAGCAGCCCATTTTCATCAGCCTTTACCAGTTCGGGGTAAACCTTCTGAAGATCCTGGGCAATTAAGCCGATATGTGTTTGCTTATCTGGTTCGAGGGATATTGGTTCCTGCATAATTGTTGCTGTATCCAAAGCAACTTCTTGAGTACTTCTTAGATAATTATCCTCCGAAATCATATTATAGCTAACAGCATTCAGCTTGATAATTTTATCCAGATTACCCGCGGCGACTGGCTTAATGTTTCTTTTGAGCAATTCATCTGAGGTTTGATATAGTATCTGGCAGGTAATACTGCGGGATACCCGTAAAGAATCCTCAATGTATACTTTCCCCAGTAGATATGCGGAATAGAATCCACTGCCGACAGGGCCTTCCGTTTTGCCAGGCACAATCCCATAAATGGCGGCCCCATTTCTTGAACCAAGTAATTGAGCAAAAACGCCATAATTATATCCGTTTTCACCATTGCCAGCCAATCCATATAATCCGTATGCGCGCGGACCATTAACTGTAGTACTGCTATACACACTCCCATAAACACCCACACATTTGTTGGTTGATAAAACGGTTGATCCAATGACACCGTAGCCATAAAGGGAAGATTGCGAGGCTTGCAGAAATTGTCCGGCGCGCTGGTTTCCCCCGGTACTGGAATTGTAGAAATAGGCTTTTGTATAAGTGTTTCCTACATCGCCAACACTCAACTTGCTTACTGGAGATTCTACTCCAATTCCTACATTGTTGGTAGAGGAGACTTTGATCTGGCCATTCAAGGAAAAATAAAAAGCAAAAGCTAAGAAAATGGGCAAAGCACTTTTCTTCATAGAAATATTATTATTGGGTTAGTGTTTCCTAAAGAAATGTTCCCAGAAGGGGAAAAATAATCTGAATAGAATAAAATACCACCTAACACATGCTCAGGCATTGCATGTCGTCGTGAAGATGAACCAAAACTCTATAGTAGAAAAGAGACAAGATCAATTTGATTAACAAATTTTAGAAAATTCTTTTAAATGGACAAGCCATTCATCATTTTTTTGGAACTGGAAGTGTTTATGTATAAAATGCTGTCATAAATAATCAAGTAATTAGGATATTAGGTCTTAAATTACGGATTATTTCTAGACGAACAATATCTCAAGTCTTTTTCCCAATGATGTTCACTACACAATAGATTTTAATATCACTTAAAATCCATATATAGTATTAAAAATCTGAATATCCGTTTAAAGATATTTTACGGACTGAATACATAAATAGAATCATACTCTTGCCTCAGATTTCAACCTGAGCAAGCATGTCCTCCCCCCAAATCAATTCCTTTATCGCCACCACCTCCGGCCTCTGCGGAGGACTTGGAAAGGCTTACACTGCAAACATTATCCTGGCCAACCTTAGCCTTCTTGGCATTATTGATATAGTTATTTATGCTGGGATATCTGCCTTGGTGGGATATGGCGTGAAAATGGGAATCGACTGGATTCTCGAACACTTTAAAAAGCCTAAATGAACAGGTTCCTGAAAATAGG
>JAXLTS010000026.1:0-59847 GCA_046329925.1 Bacteroidales bacterium | reverse complement strand
ATCCATTCTTTCCTGATATCCGGATTATGCACCACCTCTTCCCGCGGGCGTGAAAATACTTTTTCAAATGCAGGATTCATGTAGAGCACTTTGCCTTCACCAATGATGGTGAATGAATCGGAGATGGTTTCTGCCAGTTCCCTGAATTTTTCTTCGCTTGTACGCAGTGCTTCTTCTGCATTTTTCCGGTGTGTGATATCCTGTGCAAGAAAGATGGCACCCTGGAAGATCCCGTCGGGATTGATTACCGGATTACCGGAGATCTCCGAGTAATATTTGATTCCACCGACTTCGAAAACATATTCCGCATTCCATTTTTCTCCATGCAGGACTTGTTCAAAAATCTGGGCCCACATACTGCCATATGGTTCCGGAAGGATATCGGTTACTTTAAAACCGATCTTCAGTTCCACCTTGAAAAAATGGTAGATGGAGTCTGCGATGAATTTATTGAACAGTGACAGCTGACCTTGCCGGTCGATGGACCAAACGGGGTTTGGGATATGGTCAATGATGGCACGCAGGCTGGCTTCGTCAGCGATCAACTGCTGGTTAATGAGGTCGAGGGGATCGTTATGTGGAATCAGGGGGCGCATACGTTCAGTTAAATAATCATTCCTACCATGGTGGCTGATATCAGTGAGGTGATGGTGCCTGCCACGAGTGCTTTCGGACCAAGCCGTGAGAGGTTGATCCGCTGGGAAGGGGCCAGGGATCCGATTCCCCCGATCTGTATACCGATAGAGGCAAAGTTTGCAAATCCACAGAGAATATAGGTTGCCATCACAACTGATTTATGGTCCACAAATGCTCCGGTGTCTCTCAGATGAGCCAGGTCGACATAGGCAATGAACTCGGTGAAGATTAGTTTCTCGCCCAGCAACCGCCCAAGCAATGATGCATCATGGCTGTTAACACCTGTAAGCCAGAGTAAGGGTTGAAAAATTTTGGCCAGCACATACTGCATTGATAGTTCATGCGATCCGTCACCTGCGGTGGACTGGATAAAATCATTCAATCCTGTCCAGGCACCGATTTTCAGGAAGATGAAATTCAGCATCCAGATAAAGGCAACAAATACCAGCAACATGGCAGCTACGGTGGCAGCCAGGCGAAGTCCTGTTTCGGTACCACGGGCAATGGAGTCCAGGATATTTTTCCCTTTTACCTCATCAGAGATTGCAAAGGAAGACTGTATTTCTTCCGTTTGCGGCATCATCAATTTGGCTACCACAATAGCGCCAGGCGCTGCCATAACCGAGGCAGCCAACAGATGTTTGGCAAAATACAGCCGAAGGGCTGGATCTGTTCCACCCAGAAATCCGATGTAAGCAGCCATCACACCGCCCGCAATAGTGGCCATCCCGGCAGTCATGACCAGGAATAGCTCCGACCGGTTCATTTTCTCCAGGTAGGCCTTCACCATAAGCGGGGCTTCATTTTGGCCAAGAAAAATATTCCCGACAACCACCAGGCTTTCCTGCCCGGAGATGCGAAAGGTCTTACTCAGCAGCCAGGCCAGGAGCCCCACCACCTTTTGGATAATTCCGAGATAGAAAAACAGGCTCATCAGGGCCGAGAAAAAGAGGATGGTCGGAAGCACCTGGAAAGCGAAGATGGATCCCATGCTGGTGCTGTCGGCCAGCGATCCGAATACAAACCGGGCTCCCTGGTTGGAGAAATCGATAATCTTTAAAAAGAGTTTTCCCATCCATTCAAACAGGAACTGCACCGGGGGAAGGTAGATGATTGCAACGACCAGGAGGAACTGCAATATCAGCCCGAAAGACAACAGTCGCAGGGAAATTGCTTTGCGGTTGGATGACATGAGCCAGGCAATGCCAAGCAGGACGATGATGCAGGCAAATGCACGCACAAGGGTCCAGGGGGAGAATGCATGCCCGGGAGAGGAATCATTAACAAGCTGGGTTACCTGAGGAAATATTCCCTGGCTCTGCCCTGTGGTGGATGATGATGCGTATGCGGAGATACAGGGTATGAGGAGGAGTATGAAGAGGGTGAGTACAATTTTCCTGTTCATTCCTCCGGGTTTTTCTTTCGGCGGTTCAGTTCATCCCTGATCATGGATGCCCGTTCATAGTCTTCGTTCCGGACCGCCTCATCGAGTAATTCCTTCAGGTCCGGCAATCCTAGCGATTTGAAATCTTCCCGTTGTTCCCCGTGCTTTTCTTCGACCTCTTCAAATACATCGGGCTGGTCTTCCTCTTCCCTGGATTCTTTGTCGACATCCAGTTTAATACCTGCTCTGTTTATGATGTCTTCGGTGGTAAAAATGGGGCACTGGAATCTCAGGGCCAGGGCAATGGCATCGGAAGTCCTGGCATCGATGGTGATCTTTGTTTGCCCGTCATCGCAGGTTAATTTGGAATAGAAAACCCCCTCTTCCAACTTATAGATGGTGACTTCCAGGAGGTTGATCTTATATGCCTGGGCAAAATGCAGGAAAAGGTCGTGGGTAAGCGGGCGCGGGGGCTTCAGTCCCTCCAGTTGAATAGCGATCGACTGTGCTTCGAAGGCTCCTATAATAATAGGGATTCTCCGGTCTCCGTTTTCCTCGGTAAGGACCAGCGCATAAGCTCCTGTTTGGGTCTGGCTGTAGGAAATACCAAGCACATTCAGGCGTATGCGGTTCTGGTGGCTCACGGAAAACTGGTTAGGTTCGCACAAATATAACTATTTCGGGTTTAAACTGACCAGACCCCCTGAGACGGGGATAAATAGATATTAACAAAGGACAGAAGCCTGTTTTGCCCCTGAACCAACCTGCCGGGATGCCTGTAAGGGAGAAGGTACCTTGAGGCAGATACGGGCCGGAGTTACCCATCGGCCAACCTTCCCGGTTAAGTCTAATGATTTGAGCCTCTTACAGAAAATAATCATTGGAATCTTTGCAGATATTTCAAACTTTACTATTTTTGCACTCCCAAGTTTTAAACCAAACGCATTACAACATGTTTGCAATTGTTGATATAGCCGGACAGCAGTTCAAGGTGGAAAAGGACAATAAGCTCTTCGTACACAGACTGGAAGGCGAAGTAGGTTCCGAGGTTGAGTTCGACAAGGTACTGCTCATTGATAATGATGGAAAAGTTAAGGTTGGAGAGCCTGTACTGAAGGGAGCCCTTGTTTCTGCCCGGATACTCGAGCACATGAAAGGTGAAAAGGTTCTTGTTTTCAAGAAGAAGAGAAGAAAAGGGTACCAGAAATTGAATGGTCACCGCCAGTATTTCACCCTGGTGCAGGTTGAGCAGATTGTTGAGGAGGGTGGTACAAAAAAAACTGTTGAGAAGAAGGTGAAAGCTGCTCCCAAGGCTGCTGCAACCGAAGAGGCTGTTGCCGAGGCACCTGCCAAAGCTAAGGTAAAGAAGGCCGCACCGGTTAAGGAAGCCAAGGAGAAGGCTCCAAAGAAAGCTGCTTCCACAGCCACAAAGAAACCTGCTGCCAAGGCAGAGGCCAAGCCTGCCAAGAAAAGCAGCAAGAAATAAGAATTATTAGTTGTATACGATAAAAATCTGAATATCCATGGCACATAAAAAAGGAGCGGGAAGTTCAAGAAACGGTCGCGAATCCGAAAGTAAACGATTAGGTGTTAAGCTTTTCGGTGGCCAGGTGGTGAAAGCCGGAAATATCCTTGTTCGCCAGCGTGGTACCGTACATCACCCGGGTCGTAATGTAGGTATTGGTAAAGATCATACCCTGTTTGCACTTACCGATGGAGTTGTAAAATTCCAGAAGAGAGCTAAAGACCGTTCTTTTGTATCGGTTCTCCCGGTAACCGAATAAACTTCATTCCGGGCCCCGGGCCTGTATTATTCTCCTGAGGTTTGCTGCATTGCGCGGTAAAACAACAGGAGATTTTTGTTTTTAACCCTTTCAATCACCAGCTATGCTTACAATTAATGTTATCAGGGAAAACAAGGAAGATGTTCTGCGCCGACTAGCTAAAAAGCGTTTCAAAAATACAGGCCTGATCGATGAAATCATAGCACTCGACGATTCCCGCCGGGCTATACAGGTAAAGGCCGACAGCCTGCAGGCAGAGATGAATCAGCTCTCCCGTGAGATCGGGAATATGTTCAAGCAGGGAAAGACCAGCGAAGCCAACCAGGCCAAGGAGAAAACCGTAAGCCTCAAGGAAGAAATCCGGCTCCTGGGAGAACAAGCCGATGCCGTTTCAGAAAAACTCCAGCAGGCCATCGTTCAGATCCCCAACCTGCCCAGCGACCTGGTACCCGAAGGTGCCGGAGCCGACGACAACCTGAAGGTGAAAGAAGGCGGACTGATGCCGGAACTGGAAGCGGATGCAGTTCCGCACTGGGAACTGGGTAAGAAATACAACATCCTTGATTTCGAACTGGGTAATAAGCTCACCGGTGCCGGGTTTCCGGTATTCCGGGGTAAGGGTGCCAAACTGGAACGTGCCCTCATTAACTTCTTCCTTGATGAGGCTGAAAAAGCGGGCTATGAAGAGGTACTCCCTCCGCTGATGGTGAACGAAGACTCCGGTTTCGGAACCGGTCAGCTGCCCGACAAGGAAGGACAGATGTACCATTGTACAATCGATAACCTCTATCTCATCCCCACAGCTGAGGTACCTGTAACCAATATTTACCGGGATGTAATTCTTGAAGCATCCGATTTTCCACTCAAAAACACTGCCTATACACCCTGTTTCAGGCGTGAAGCCGGATCATACGGAAAGGATGTGCGGGGACTTAACCGGGTACATCAGTTCGATAAGGTGGAGATTGTGCAGATCTCCCATCCCGACAAATCATACGATGCGCTCAATGACATGGTAGCTCATGTGGAAGGACTGGTGAAGAAACTGCAGCTCCCTTACAGGATACTTCGACTTTGTGGTGGCGACATGAGCTTTACCTCTGCACTCACTTACGACTTTGAAGTGTTTGCAGCCGCGCAGAAAAAGTGGCTGGAGGTAAGTTCTGTCTCCAATTTCGAATCGTACCAGGCCAACAGGCTGAAATTGCGTTTCAGAGATGCTGACAAGAAAAACAAACTGGCACATACCCTTAACGGGAGTGCGCTGGCTCTTCCGCGCATCGTGGCAGCCATCCTGGAAAATAACCAGACCAGCCGTGGAATCGCTATCCCGGCCGTGCTGGTACCCTACACCGGCTTTGAATGGATTGACTGATAACAGGCGGCATTCTTCGGAATTGAACCTGCACGATTAATTCAAAACTCCTCTATGATGCAATCGCAGTCCAGGGCTTTTTTCTATGCAGGACTAACCATCCTGTTCTGGTCTACCGTAGCCACGGCATTCAAGATTGCACTGGAAGGCATGCCTCCACTCGACCTGCTTTTCTGGAGCACGTGCAGCTCAGTCGTTTTATTATTTCTCGCAGGACTTTTCGGAGGACAGATCAGGTTGATGTTCCGGGGCTCGTTGCGGGATTATCTGCGTTCAGCCCTGCTCGGGTTCATCAATCCCTTTGTGTATTACCTGGTGCTTTTCAAGGCATATTCCCTGCTTCCGGCCCAGGTGGCTCAACCCCTGAACATGGTATGGCCCATCGTACTTGTTTTTCTCTCGGTCCCATTCCTGGGCACGCGGGTTCCACTGCGCAGCTATTTTGCACTGATGATATGCCTGGCAGGAGTATTCTTTATTTCAGCGCGGGGTAAAATTGCCGGGTATCAGATTACCGAGCCATTGGGTGTTTCATTGTCGCTGGGCAGTTCCCTCATCTGGGCCACCTACTGGTTGCTGAACATGAAAGATGCCCGTGACGAAGTTCATAAGCTCTTCCAGAGTTTTCTTTTTGCCTTTATTTATTTACTCATTACCCAGTCCATTTGGGGTGGTTTCAGCATTCCGGCTCCCCGTTCATTGATTGCCGGTATATATGTGGGAATATTCGAAATGGGCCTTAGTTTTATTTTCTGGCTCAAGGCCCTGAAGTATGCCAAATCGCCCGATCAGATCAGTTCTTTCATGTATCTTTTCCCCTTTCTCTCCCTCATATTTATCCATTTTATTCTTGGGGAAACGATTTACCCTACTACCTTTATCGGGTTGATTTTAATTGTTGCAGGAATATTTTTTCACAAATACCGTTTTCAAACTAAAAATACCGTATAAAAATGTACCGTACAAAGCACATTCTGGTTCACACCCTGTTGCTCTCTTTTGCACTTCTCTTTCTTGCATCCTGCTATAAAGAAGATGAAGAACCTTCGAAGGTGGAGGTACTGAATGGTAATATTTACCAGGTGATGAAAACCTATTACCTGTGGTACCGGGAGATACCTTCCTTAAACCCGGGTGCCTTCAAGACTCCCTACGCCCTGCTTGATGCTATAAGAAGCCGGAAAGATCGCTGGAGTATGATCATGACCTGGGAAGAGTTTCACAGCTATTTTGAAGAAGGAGATTATGTTGGTCATGGAGTAAGTTTTAAAGGTGATGAAGAGGGAAACCTGGTGGTAGCCTTCCTCTTTGATAAGTCTCCCCTGAAAGCCGCAGGTGTCGGGCGTGGCTGGATACTTAAAAGTGTGAACGGTACAACTATTTCTCCTGAGACAAACTTCAACACCCTCTTTGGAGAGGATGTGGCAGGTGTGGAGAATACCTTTGTTTTCGAGGACCTGGAAGGTCAATCAAAAACAATTGTTTCAAAGAAACAGATCATCAGTATTAATACGGTGCTGGAGAAAAAGATTCTTGAAGCCGGAGGGAAAAACGTCGGCTACCTGGCCTTCGAAAGTTTTATCACCCCTTCCACGGAGGAACTTGATTCGGCCTTCAGTTATTTTAATTCAACCGGAATCCAGGAACTGATCGTTGACCTGCGCTATAATGGCGGTGGGCAAATGGATGTGGCTCAGCATTTGGCCGGGCTTATCAGTTCATCAAAGCATGGAGGAAAGATTTTTTGCAAGTACCAGCACAATGATAAGGTGAGTTCTCTGGATACCACCGTAACCATTCCGGCAGGGATGAGCAGTCCGAACCTGGAAAGGGTGTTCTTCATCGCATCGCGCGGATCAGCGTCGGCCAGCGAGGCTATGATCAACGGGCTGGATCCCTGGATGGATGTGCAGGTGGTGGGTGACAGTACTTATGGAAAATCTGTAGGAATGTACGTGGTGGATTTCAGTGCCTACGGGTATATGTTCATGCCGGTATGTTTCAAACTCAGCAACGCCAATAACTTTGGGGATTATCTGTCAGGACTTCCGGCCAACGCCTATGTTGAAGATGACCTGAAGCATGCACTGGGCAGTCCGGATGAATTATGCACAAAGGCTATTCTGAATTATATCTCCACCGGGAGTTATCCGGCAGCGAAGAAGTCGCACAGGCAGGGTCCTGCTTTCAGGCTGTATGATTTGCCCGGGTATAAGGCTCAAAATCCGGTCTTTTAGTTATGCAGCCCGGGGAGCGCATCATCCTGGGTATTGACCCCGGCACCACTATTCTGGGGTATGGGATTGTACGGGCTGAGAGAAAGGATCCCGTACTCATTACTCTTGGTGTGGTGGATCTGCGTAAAGAGGAGGATCATTTCGCAAAGCTCTCCATCATTTTTGAGCGTACCCTGGAGCTGATCCGGGAATACAAGCCTGCCGAGCTGGCTGTTGAAGCACCTTTTTTTGGAAAGAATGTACAGTCGATGCTGAAGCTTGGAAGGGCGCAGGGAGCTGCCATAGCAGCCGCCATGCACCTGGGTTTGCCGGTTTTTGAATATGCCCCCCGAAAGATAAAAATGGCTATAACGGGCATGGGGAATGCTTCAAAAGAGCAGGTGGCAGCTATCCTGCAGCGCACACTGAACATAATGGAGATGCCGAAGAATCTGGATGCCACCGATGGTCTGGCTGCAGCTGTTTGTCATTTTTACCAGAAACAGCCCGGCACAACAGGGAAAAGCTACAGCAGCTGGAAAGATTTTATTGCGCAGAATCCGGGGAAGAAGAGGTAATGTTCGGAGTTCCGTGTTCCGTGTTCCGTGTTCCGTGTTCCGTGTTCCGTGTTCAATGTTCCGCGTGCATTTAACAACCTTGAACCCGGAACGCGGAACGCGGAACCCGGAACAGTCTTAAACCTTCCCTTTTATTTTATCGGCGATTTGCGCAAATTCCTCCTTCGACAATTTGAGTTTGGGATTGGCGAAGTTGAGATCACCCATATTTTTGAGTGGGACGAGGTGGATATGGGCATGAGGTACCTCGAGTCCTATTACGGCCACTCCGACACGTTCGCAGGGGATGACCTGCTGGATGGCCCGGGCGATTTTTTTCGAAAACACCATCATATCGCCCAGTTCCTGGTCGTCAATATCGAAGAGGTAGTCGGTTTCTTTTTTAGGGACTACCAGGGTATGGCCTTTGGCGAGGGGATTGATATCCAGAAAGGCAAAGAACCGCTCATCCTCGGCGATCTTGTAACAGGGAATCTCTCCCTGTATGATACGGGAAAAGATAGTTGGCATGGCGCAGGATATTAGATTGAAATTTCGAGAATCTCGAACTTCATGGTACCTGATGGAACCTTTACCTCGATCAGATCGCCAACCTTTTTACCCAGGAGTCCTTTGCCGATGGGAGTATTTACGGCAATCTTACCCTCTTTCAGATTGGCTTCCGTTTCGGAAACGATGGTATATTCCATAACGGAGTTATTGGCTTTGTTCCGGATCTTCACCCGGTTAAGCATCTGCACAAAGCTTGTATTTATTTTGGAACCGTCGATAAGTCTGGTATTGGCTACCAGGTCTTCGAGTTTGGATATCTTCATTTCGAGCATACCCTGGGCTTCCTTGGCGGCTGCATATTCTGCATTTTCCGAAAGGTCGCCTTTATCCCGGGCTTCAGCAATCTGCCTGCTGATGGAGGGGCGTTCAATATTCTTTAACTGGTCAAGCTCTGCTTTGAGTTTAGCCAGTCCTTCTGCTGTCATGTACGAAACGTTATTCATAACCCACCTCCGGGATAAATGTTAGGCATAAAACAAAAAAGAATTCCGGTTACCCGGAACCCTTTGAGGCAAATTTAGGAAAATTCGTGGGTATTTTCCTAATGAAATCGAAAAAACCGTACGGAAAGGCCTGAAATTACATTCCCTTTTTCCGGTTTAGTATCTCGCTGAATACTACGGCTTTTCTTAAATCCCAGGTACCAACCCCTGCTACTTCGAAGGAACTGGCTGCTACCTCAACCTCCGCATCGGTAATCTGGCTGGAGGCTATGTCGTCATGGATTTCATCGTGTATGAAGTCATTCTGTCCGGGTATGGACTGCAATCCTTCCACAGCCATAAGCAGGTCGCGCTGCCGTTTGAGTTCATCGGGGATGGAGAGATCTCCGATGAGGGTTTCAGCAAGGGGTGCAGGTTTGGGTGCAGGAGGCTTGATTGGCTCGGGGGTTATTTCCCGCATGATCTTACGGAGAATTACCTCTGCTTCAGGGATCGGGGATTCTGTTTCCTGTGGGAACTCCTGTTCTCCTTCAGGCTCCTTCGGGAGTTGGAGGCTTTTCTTCTTACCCTGGCTTACAGCCCCTATAATGGCTGCCACAATGGCCAGAACAATTGGTATCAGGCTATCGTCCATAGTTCTTTCTGGGTTTACTGAATAGGGCCTGTAGTTTGTACATCCATTTTTTCCGCGAGTAGTGTTTCTGGGTCTTTTTTGTAGAGGCTTTCATTCTTTCCTGTACCTCTTTGCTCTGCATTTTAAAGTGACGCTCGATCCGGTAATTCTTCGCGTTTACCGCCTGATTGAGCTGTTCTTCCCGCTTCTTTTCAGCTTTTTTCTTTGCCTGTTTTACTTTTCTGCTTTCCTGAGAATTGATACTTTCCAGGCTCAAACAGGCAAGCAGCAGGATCAGTACCCATTTTCCTGGTAAATTCATTATTTTTGCGTGAATTCAGGATTATGTCGCAACCCACAGGTTTTCCAAAATTAATGCTTTTTTTTCTCATTTCCATCCTGTTGATCATTCAGGGGGGCTGTGATAAGCAGGAAGAGTACATTCCCTATGTGAAGGTGAATTTCTACATCACTATTAACCCCGAACTAGCTAATGTCGGGGTGATGGGCTATTACATACAGGAAGGGGAGGGAGTGAACGGGATTCTAATATTCCGGCGTGATGTAGACGTTTATGAAGCCTATGACCTCACCTGTACCTACCTGCCCTTTGATCAAACCTGCCGGATTGGTATGGATAAAACGGGATATTTCCCGGCCTGCCCCTGTTGCCAGTCGGAGTTTAATCTGATAAATTACGGTTATCCCTCCAAGGGACCAGCCAAAAGACCTTTGAAGCAGTACAGGGTATACAGGAGCGGGAATTTTCTGCAGATTACCAACTAATAAGAATGCCCCTGATAAAAGAGGCATTTCTGCTATAAGGCTTTCATCAACAGCCCTCTCCCTTCCTATGCTGGCGTCATTGCGAGCCTTGCGAAGCCCGTCCGACCAAGTCACCCGGGCGGGCAATCTGTCCGAAAGAAAAGGAATCCGGACAGTTTCGTAGTTTGAAATATTCGTTATTTATCAAATCAAAAACCTCCAGAAAAGTATATGTTTCAATACTTCCCAGGAGGTTTAATGATATGAGATTTTTTCGGGATCGAATCCGGATTAATCAATACCTGTAATGCTCAGGCTTGTAGGGCCCGTCCATTGGAACACCCAGATATGCGGCCTGTTCGGGTGTCAGTCTGGTGAGTTTCACACCCAATTGTTCCAGGTGGAGGCGTGCCACTTCTTCATCGAGTTTCTTGGACAGCCTGTAGACATCCACGGAATAATTATTCTTCCAGAGGTCGATCTGTGCCAGGGTCTGATTGGAGAAGGAGTTGCTCATCACAAAGGAAGGGTGACCGGTGGCGCAACCCAGGTTTACCAGGCGTCCTTCGGCCAGCAGGAAGAGGGCGTGCCCGTCGGGGAAGATGTATTTATCGACCTGGGGTTTGATGTTCACCTTCTTAATTCCTTTGAATGATTCCAGTTTCTCCACCTGTATCTCATTGTCGAAATGCCCGATATTGCAGATGATGACCTGGTCTTTCATTTTCTGCATATGATCAATGGTAATGATATCGCGATTTCCTGTTGTGGTCACATAGATATTACCTTCTTTCAGGGCATCCTCAACGGTAGTTACTTCGAAGCCTTCCATCACAGCCTGAAGGGCGTTGATGGGATCGATTTCGGTAACCAGTACACGTGCTCCATACGAACGCATGGAATGTGCGCATCCTTTGCCCACATCGCCATACCCGCATACCACCACAACCTTACCTGCAATCATCACATCGGTAGCACGCTTAATGCCATCGGCCAGTGATTCACGGCAGCCATACAGGTTGTCGAATTTTGATTTTGTTACGGAGTCATTCACGTTGATGGCCGGGAAGAGCAGGGCACCGCGTTCTTTCATCTGGTACAGGCGATGTACTCCGGTGGTGGTTTCCTCGCTGACACCCTTGATTTCTTTTGCCATGCGGGTCCACTTGCTGGGATCTTCGGCATACACTCGTTTAAGTGTGTCAAGGATGATCTGTTCTTCCTTGCTTCCGGCTTTGCGGTTGGTGAAGGAAGGGTCTTTTTCGGTTTCAACGCCCCAATGTACCAGCAGGGTTGCATCACCGCCATCATCGACGATGAGATTTGGTCCCTTACCGCCAGGGAAGGTGAGCGCCTGTTCGGTACACCACCAGTATTCTTCGAGGGTTTCGCCCTTCCAGGCAAACACGGGAATTCCTGCAGCAGCAATGGCAGCGGCGGCATGATCCTGCGTGGAGAAAATGTTACAACTCACCCAACGCACGTCAGCACCCAGGTCTTTTAAGGTCTCAATGAGCACGGCAGTCTGTATGGTCATATGCAGCGAACCCATAATGCGGGCTCCCTTCAGGGGCTTCTCAGTGGCATATTTCTTCCGGATGGACATGAGTCCCGGCATTTCTTTCTCGGCAATCTCGATCTCTTTCCGGCCAAATTCAGCCAGGCTCATATCTTTTACCTTGTACGGGAGCGTTCCCGTTTCTGCAATTTCTGTCTTCATAAATTATTTTCTTCAGTTTATATCATTTCAATCCAAACAATTCCCTGCTTTCCTTTTCGTCCTGTACCAGCTGATTTCTCAGGGCGTCCAGGCCATCAAAACGGAACTCGTCGCGCAGTCTTTTCCGGAGCGCTAAGGTAAGGTTTTTGCCATAGATATCCCGGTCAAAATCAAAAATGTGAACCTCCAAACGGGCCTTGCTGTTCCCATCCGACACGGTGGGATTAAATCCAATGTTCAGCATGCCAAAGAGAGGGGTCTGTTCAAAAATTAGTTCAACAGCATAAACACCCGGAGAAGGAATAAGTTTCCAGGCTTCGGGAATTTCGATATTGGCAGTGGGAAAGCCGAGTTTCCTGCCCAGCCTGATTCCGCTTATTACCTTGCCTGTGAGGGCATAGGGATAGCCCAGGGCCTGGTTGGCCTCCTCGAGCCGGCCTGTTTCGAGCATCCCCCGTATGAGGGTTGAACTCAGGGATCCTTCGCTGGTGTTTATAGCTTACAGTTTTTCAACTGAAAAGTTAAATTGGCTGGCGCATTGAACAATGCGCTCAAAAGAGCCCTCCCGGTTTCTGCCAAAGTGATGGTCGAATCCGACCACCAGGTGGCTCACGGCGATCCGGTCAACCAGGTAGCCGGTAATAAATTCGCAGGGTTCGAGGGCGGCAAATTCCCGGGTAAAGGGAAGGACTACCAGGTGGTCGATGCCAGCATCTTCAAGCAGCTTAATCTTCTCTTCCGGGGTGGAGAGCAGGCTTAATTTGTTCTCCCCGGGGCTGAGCACCATGCGGGGATGAGGCCAGAGGGTGATCACCACTGTTTCTCCTCCTTTGACAGCGGCTTTTGCCTTAAGGGTATCCAGAACGGTACGATGTCCGCGGTGCACTCCGTCAAAAATGCCGATGGTTACAACCGGTTTCCTTATGATCCCCGGCTTAGGGGCTTCCGTATGAATCTTCATGCGCATGGAAGGGGTAAAAGTAATAAATTTCAGGCAGGGTTCGAGGGTGCAATCTGTCAGAATAGGCTCAATGGTATATTGAACCAAATAGTCTGAACAGAGATACCTGGAAATTTGCTTGTAATGATCCTCCCAGGTTTTGTTGTATGGACGGGATTCGTTTAAAACCGATTACTATATGTACTTTTGCAGAAAACACATACATGGGGCTGGTACGACCAAAGAAAAGCCTGGGACAGCACTTTCTGTCCGACGCCAATATTGCCCGTAAAATAGCAGGAAGCCTTCAGCCACAGGGAGATTGCCCCATACTGGAAATTGGTCCGGGGATGGGAATGCTCACCCGCTACCTGCTGGAGATGTACCAGGACCGGGTATGGGTGGTTGAAATCGATCCGGAGTCGGTGCAATACCTGGAGGAACATTTTGAAGGTCTGGGCAAGCGTATTATCCGCGAGGATTTTCTGAAGACAGAGATCGGGAAGTACTTCAACCGGGAATTCTGCTGGATTGGTAACCTGCCCTACAATATTTCCAGTCCTATTTTCTTCAGGCTACTGGAGCACCATACGCAGGTGCCTCAGATGGTGGCCATGGTGCAAAAGGAGGTGGCAGAGCGTATTGCAGCCGGGCATGGGAGTAAGACGTATGGAATTCTGAGTATACTCCTGCAAGCTTATTTTAAGGTTGAGTATCTTTTTACAGTTTCAGAAAATGTTTTTATTCCCCCGCCAAAGGTTAAATCGGCCGTATTGCGGTTGACCCGGCTGGATAATCCGCCGGCCTGTGAGCAAACCATCCTTATTTCACTTGTAAAAACTGCCTTTAACCAGCGCCGCAAGATGTTGCGGAATGCACTATCGGGGTATGCAAACCTGCTGGAAGCATTTCCCGAAGTGGCGGAGAAACGGGCAGAGCAATTGCCGGTAGCAGAGTATCTGCGTATGGCACAATACCTCACGGAAAGAGGAAGTACAGTTATTGAGGGGTAGGCTCAGAATGAGCTGCTCATGGCCTCCACCGGGTTGAGTCTTGCTGCCTGCCGGGCCGGGAGGAAGCCTGATACCACCCCGATCACAGCTGAAATTGTAAGCCCGGTGAGGATATTCCCGATTGACAGGAATACATGAAAGTCTGTGAATGAGCGGATGTAAAGTGCTCCAACAAAGACAATGATCAATCCGACAACGCCTCCAACCAGTGCCAGCAGAATAGCTTCAAAGAGGAACTGGATCAGGATGAAATAGTTTTTTGCCCCGAGGGCTTTCTGGATGCCGATGATATTGGTACGTTCCTTTACTGAAACGAACATGATATTGGCAATACCAAAGCCTCCCACGATGATGGAGAAGATCCCCACGATCCAACCTACAATATTGATCACGGCAAATACGGCATCGAGGTTTTTATTGATAATGCTGGCCCTGTTGAGAGAAAAATTATCTTCCTGGGCCGGTTTTATTCTTCTTGCAGACCGCATGATGCCGCGGGTATCGTCCATGAGTTGTGTTACCGAGATGCCAGGTTTGGCCTTGATCATGATGGTAGGTTCATGCCGGTCGCTCTTCAGGTCGATGAGGTTACGGGCATAATTTACGGGTACCAGTATCAGGTTATCCAGGCTGCCACCCCCGAAGATATTGTTTCCTTCCTTGCGGGGAACACCGATTACGATGAGTTTACGGCCTCCGATCTTTATCTCCTTCCCGATGGGGTCCTGTCCCTGGAACAGTTTGGAAGCCAGCACCGAGCCCATGATAGCCACGTTTCGGCCGGCATGGCTCTCTGCCGCCGTGAAAAACCGGCCGGATTCGAGTTCGAAGGGTCTAATCTCAATAAATTCCTCTGTCTGAGCCCATACGAGCACATTGTTGGCGGAGTTATTCCTGTATTTTACGGTGAACTGCGAGGCCACATAGAAACTCACTGCTTCTGCCGTGCTGGATCGTTTCTTCAGTTCCTCGTATTCCTCATATTTTGGAACCGGCCGTTTCATGTAATCCCACCATTTGTAATCCTTCTGGAAATCCCAGGACCACTTTTGTATATACAGAACATTGTCGCCCAGCGAGCTGATGTTGTTACGGATGTTGTATTCCAGGGAGTCAATGAGGGTGAATACGGAAATGATGGCAAAAATTCCGATGGTGATTCCGAGAAGCGACAGGAGGGTACGAAGTTTATTCACCACTACGGCATGAATGGAAAATTTCATGCTCTCGCCAATCATATTGAGATTTTTCATGCCGGAAGATGAAAAAATGGACTGTTCAAAACAAACTTAAATCTATCTGGTGATTCGTGGCGTAAAAGTAATCAGATTTATTGGGATTTACTATTTTTGCCATCGTTTAAATCCGCGTTCATGACTGATAATAAACGAATCCGCACGGCACTGATATCGGTGTTTTATAAAGACCAACTGGAACCGGTTGTTCGCAAACTGCACCAACTTGGCGTTGCACTTTACTCCACCGGGGGCACACAATCGTTCATCGAAGACCTGAAGATACCTGTTACCGCTGTAGAGAACCTCACAGGCTATCCTTCCATCCTGGGAGGTAGGGTAAAAACATTGCATCCCAAAGTTTTCGGCGGAATTTTGTCGCGTCGCGAGAATGTGTCGGACCAGAAGGAGATGAAGCAGTATGAGTTACCCTATATTGACCTGGTGATCGTAGACCTTTACCCCTTTGAGGAAACTGTTGCCTCCGGGGCTGCGGATGAAGATATTATCGAGAAAATCGATATCGGAGGGATCTCACTTATCAGGGCAGCAGCAAAGAACCACGACGATGTACTCATTGTCTCTTCGCGCCACCAGTATAACTCCCTGCTGGGCCTGTTGCAGGAAAAGAACGGGGAGACCAGCCAGGCAGACCGAAGAGCTTATGCTGCTGAGGCCTTCGATATGAGTTCGCATTACGATGCCGCCATCTACCGGTATTTTGCACGGGAAAAGGAAGTTGCTTCACTAAAGATCAGTGAACAGCAGGGTGAGGTGCTCCGTTACGGGGAGAATCCTCATCAGAGGGGATTATTCTATGGCAACTTCGATGAGATGTTCGAAAAGCTCAACGGGAAGGAGATTTCCTATAACAACCTCCTCGACATTGATGCAGCCGTTTGCCTTATCAATGATTTTGAGGAGACTACCATGGCTATCCTCAAGCATAACAATGCCTGCGGACTGGCAAGCAGGGCTGAACTGGTTGATGCCTGGAAGGATGCATTGGCCGGCGATCCGGTATCCGCTTTTGGCGGGGTGATCATTACCAACCGGCGTATCGACCGTGTTACGGCAGCAGAGATGGATAAGTTATTTTTTGAGGTGGTGATAGCCCCGTCCTATGAACCGGAAGCGCTGGAAATCCTCATTCAGAAGAAAAACAGGATCATTCTCGTCCTGAAGAAAATGTTGCTGCAGGATCAGGTCGTGCGTACAGCACTTAATGGGATCCTGGTGCAGGACCGTGACCTGAAGGTGGAACAGGAATCAGACCTGAAGCCCGCTACCCAGCGAAAAGCCACTGCTGAAGAGGTAGAAGATATGCTATTTGCCAACAAACTCGTTAAACATTCCAAGTCGAATACCATCATACTGGCTAAGAACAGGCAATTACTGGCCAGCGGAGTGGGTCAGACCTCACGCGTAGACGCCCTCAAACAGGCCATCACCAAGGCCGGCGTCTTTGGATTCAGTCTAAAAGGGGCCGTAATGGCCTCCGATGCCTTCTTCCCCTTCAACGACTGTGTTACAATTGCAGACGAAGCAGGCATCACTGCTGTGATTCAGCCAGGCGGCTCGATCCGCGATAAGGATTCGATTGAATATTGCAACCAGCATAATATGGCCATGGTATTAACAGGAGTCCGTCATTTTAAACACTAAGCAACAGGCCGGTGCAGGGATCATTTATTTTTTAAGTATTATTACAGCGTAAAAATTTTATTATGGCATTTTTCTCCTTTTTTCAGGAGATCGCGATCGATCTCGGGACAGCAAACACCATCATCATCTATAATGATAAAATCGTAGTCGACGAGCCCTCCATCGTGGCCATCGATCATAACACAGGTAAACTGATAGCTATCGGTGAGCGTGCCAGGCAGATGCACGGGAAGACCCACGAGAATATCCGTACCATTCGTCCGCTGAAAGACGGTGTTATTGCAGACTTTAACGCTGCTGAGCTAATGATCAGGGGAATGATCAAGATGATCAATCCACGTCAACGCCTGTTCACCCCCTCCCTCCGGATGGTGGTATCCATTCCTTCGGGCAGCACGGAAGTTGAAGTAAGGGCTGTGCGTGACTCCTCGGAACATGCCGGCGGTCGTGATGTATACATGATCTATGAACCCATGGCAGCCGCCCTGGGTATCGGACTGGATGTGGAAGCACCTGAAGGCAGCATGGTTGTTGACATCGGCGGGGGAACCACCGAGATTGCTGTGATTGCCCTGGGCGGTATCGTATGCAACGAATCGATCCGGATCGCAGGTGACGGATTCACCTCGGACATTCAGACTTACATGCGCCATCAGCATAACATCAAGATAGGTGAGCGCACTGCTGAGGATATCAAGATCTTTGTGGGCTCTGCCTTGCCCGACCTGGAGAATCCTCCGGCTGATTTTGTGGTACGTGGGCCCAACCTCATGACGGCCATGCCTATCGAGATACCCATCTCTTACCAGGAGATCGCACACTGCCTCGATAAATCGCTGTCGAAGATCGAAACAGCCATTATTTCGGTACTCGAGCGCACTCCGCCGGAACTGTATGCTGATATCGTAACCAAGGGTATTTACCTTGCCGGTGGCGGGGCGCTGCTCCGTGGTCTCGACAAACGCCTTAACGACAAGATCAGTATTCCCTTCCATGTAGCCGAAGACCCCCTGCATGCCGTAGCCAGGGGTTCAGGGATCTCTCTCAAGAATATCGAACGGTTTTCATCCTTCCTCATGCGTTAACTGATCATACTCCTGCAGGAAAATGAGGGAATTATTCAATATCATACGAAAGTATTACCTTTTTTTCCTCTTTCTTTTTGTAGAGAGTATAGCCATCATTCTGCTCGTACAGCGGAACGATTTTCAACGCTCGGCAGTTGTAAATGCAGCCCGCACCATGGCAGGCAATTACTATCGTCGTGTGGATGCACTCCGGGAATATCTTACCCTCCGTGAGACAAACCGCCAGCTCGCCCTCGAAAATGCACGCCTGAAAAACCTCCTTCGTTCTTCGTACCGGATCAAAGGCGATGATTTCACGCAGGTCACCGACACGCTGCCTGAACGCAACTTCAGGTTTATCTCTGCAAGGGTGGTAAATAACTCCAGTGCCCGGCAGTATAATTATTTCACGCTCGACAAGGGCAGTCAGGAAGGTATTCGCCCGGATATGGCCGTGGCAACCAGCGATGGAATCGTAGGGGTTGTGATAGCCGTGAGTCCGCATTTTTCACAGGTAATCTCGCTCCTTAACCGCGATTTTAAGGTAAGCGCCCGTCTGAAAAGGAGCAATGAACCCGGGTCGCTAAGCTGGACGGGAACCAATCACCGCTATGCAACGCTCACGGAGATCCCGCACGACGCCTCCATTGTTAAGGGTGATACGGTTATCACCAGCGGGCTTACCCCGATATTTCCGGAAGGATGGCCTATCGGGTTTGTGGAGGACTTTGATGTGGAAGGCGGTAGTTTTTATACCGTGAAAGTGAAACTGGCGAACGACTTCAGAAAGCTGCAGTGGGTGATGGTGATTGAAAACCTGCTCAAGGACGAACAAATTAACCTCGAAAACAGGCTGGTGGAATGATACGTAATTTACCCAGGTATTTTCTTCAGTTCATTATACTGGTACTCCTTCAGGTATTGGTGCTGAACAATATACACCTGGGCGGATTCATCAACCCTTACCTTTATATCCTCTTCATCCTGTTGCTTCCCTTCGATACCCCTTCCTGGGTGGTGCTCTTCCTTGGCTTCTTCCTGGGATTGTCGGTAGATCTGTTTATGAATACAATAGGGATGCATGCTTCAGCCACAGTATTCATGGCTTTTCTCAGGCCTACGGTGCTTAAGTTGATAGCCCCACGGGATGGTTATGAGCCGGGGACACTCCCGCGTATTGCTCACCAGGGGGCCGAATGGTTTATTCGGTATGCCCTGATCCTGACATTCGGGCATCACCTGTTTCTATTCTTCGCCGAGGCTTTCCATTTTGCCGACTTTTTTGCCACCCTGCTGAGGGTCTTTCTGAGTACCCTTTTTTCGGCCCTGCTCATTGTAATGAGCCAGTATTTCATATACCGCGAGTAGTATGAATCCATTCTCGGCACGGAGATATGTGATAACAGGGTTATTTCTGTTGGTGATGCTTGTCTTTCTGATCAAGCTTTTCTTCATTCAGATACTCGACAGTTCGTACAAGGTCTCTGCCGATAACAACAGCCAGCGGATCATAGTCCAATACCCTGCGCGCGGACTAATCTTCGACCGGAACGGAAAGATTATCGTTTCCAATCAGGCAGCATACGATTTGATGATCAATCCATCGCAGCTCAAGCCTTTTGATACGGCAGAGCTCTGCAGAATACTTGATATCTCTATCGAGCAGGCCCGTACTTCCATTGACTCGGCATTTACCTTTGCGCGTTATCAGCCATCGATTTTTTTAAAGCAGGTATCGGTGGAGACTTTTGCAGTGCTGCAGGAACAGTTGTTCAAGTTCCCCGGGTTTTACGGTCAGGCACGTACCCTGCGGAAATACCACACCAAAGGTTCGGCACACTTGCTGGGGTATGTGGGGGAGGTTGACAAGAGCATTGTCCGGAAGGATCCCTATTACCGGCAGGGAGATTATATTGGTATAAGCGGGATGGAAAAAGCCTATGAGGAGGAATTACGCGGTACCAAAGGGCAGAAAATATTGCTGGTAGACGTGCGACAACGGGTCAAAGGGCCCTTTCAGAACGGAGCCTATGATACCAAGGCAGAATTCGGGCACAACCTGCACAGCACGATTGACTTGGAGCTACAGGAGTATGCGGAATGGCTGATGCAGTCGATCCGTGGCAGTGTTGTGGCCATAGAACCTTCCACCGGAGAGGTCCTTGCCATCGTATCTTCACCGGGTTACGATCCCAGCCTGCTCGTGGGGCGCGTGCGTAATGAACATTATATCCAATTGTCAGGCGATACGCTTAAGCCGCTCTTCAACCGGGCGTTGATGGCCAAGTACCCCCCCGGCTCCACCTTTAAGATTATCAATGCACTCATTGGCCTCAGGGAAGGTGTGATTAATGAACACACCAGTATTGGTTGCAACATGGGCCTGGTGATTGGGGGAATGTACAAGAAATGTCATAGTCATGCTTCTCCTCTCGAACTGGCAGCTTCCCTGCAGAACAGCTGTAATGCCTATTACTTCCAGACGTTCAAGCGAATTATAGATGACAAAAAATTTGGTTCCTCTGCTGGGGCATATAATAACTGGCGGGAATTGGTGGTTTCCTTCGGATTCGGATCTCCGCTGGGAACAGACTTTCCCAATGAACTGGGCGGATTTATTCCAAAGGAAAGTTATTATAACCGCTATTACGGGAAGAACGGATGGAATGCCTATACGATCATCTCCCTTGGGATAGGGCAGGGTGAGCTGGGAATTACTCCTATTCAGATGGCTAATTATGCGAGCATTATCGCAAACCGGGGGTATTATTATATCCCGCATTCGGTTAGCCAGGTGGAGGGGATGGATCTGGATACCCGGTTCAGGGAAGCCTATTATGCTGCGATCGACTCATCATACTACCGACCCGTTATTGATGGCATGGCCGGGGCCGTAAACGGGCCGGGAACAGGAACCGCGCTGGTAGCTCATCTTCCGGGGGTGGTAATCTGCGGAAAAACAGGAACGGCCCAGAATCCACCTTATGATGATCATTCCATTTTCATCGCCTTCGCCCCGAAGGACAATCCGAAAATTGCCATGTCGGTATACGTGGAGAACGGTGGATTCGGCTCAACCTATGCAGCCCCGCTGGCCAGCCTGATGATCGAGAAGTACCTTAACGATACCATCACCCGACCTTGGCTCGAGCAAAAACTGATCAATGCTAACCTCCTGAAAGTATATGCCAAGAAGAGGTAATGTGTGGTTCAATCTCGACTGGACCACGGTGGTCCTGTACCTGGTGCTTATTGTCCTTGGCTGGATGAATATCTATGCAGCAGTCTATTCCGAGCAGCATCACGATATTTTCGATTTCTCCACACGCTATGCACGGCAGATGGTGTACATCTTCCTGGCGCTGGTTCTGGCTGTTGCAGCGCTGGTAATTGAGGTGAACTTTTACACATTCTTTGCCTACCTGTTGTATGCGATCGGAATTATTTTGCTTATTGCAGTGCTTTTTTTCGCAAGGGAGATTAACGGGGCGCGATCATGGTTTTCGTTGGGATGGTTCAATTTACAACCCTCCGAAATCGCCAAAGTTTTTACAGCTCTGGCCTTTGCCAAATACCTGAGTTCATTCAACCTGAAAGTTGAATCTCTTAAAACTGTTATCATTGCTTCCGGCATATTTATTCTGCCGGCCCTTCTGATTCTTTTGCAGCCCGATGCAGGTTCCACACTTGTCTTTGTTTCCCTGTTCCTGCCACTCTACCGCGAAGGGATGCCAGGGGCGATCCTGCTTATAGGGATCATGCTCATCATCCTCTTTTTTGCATCTCTCATCGTTGATAAGCTCATCATTCTGATCCTGTTGATTTTGTGCGGCATTCCTCGTTTTCATGCTGGTGCGAAGGCGTATCAAGGAGCTTGCTATCGGAATGGGAATATTCCTGGCTGGGGCAGGTATCCTGTGGCTGGTTTCCAGGCTGGCCTCCCTTCATCTTTCAGGTTATATAGTTTTGCTCGGGGGGTTGTTGTTTGCAGGAATTGTTTATGCCATTCTGGCCATCCGCTACCGGATTAAGAAACTGATCCTCATTTACCTTATCCTGGCTGGAGGGATCGGGTATACCTTCTCGGTGGAGTATTTCTTCAATCATATGCTCACCAAACACCAGCGTCACCGGGTGAACATCCTGCTCAACATCGAACAGGATCCGCAGGGGGTGGGGTATAATGTAAACCAGTCGAAGATCGCGATTGGCTCAGGTGGTTTTTCCGGGAAAGGGTTTCTCGGTGGAACACAGAATAAAGGAGATTTTGTACCAGAGCAGAGCACCGATTTTATTTTTTGCACCATCGGGGAGGAGTGGGGATTCTTGGGGGCATCCCTGGTGATCGGACTTTTCCTGTTCCTGCTGCTACGGATTATTTATCTGGCCGAACTGCAGCGATCGGTCTTTAGCCGGGTGTTCGGATACACCCTGGCTTCCATTTTATTTCTGCATATAACGGTAAACATCGGGATGACGATCGGACTGCTTCCCGTAATCGGGATTCCTCTGCCATTTATCAGCTATGGGGGATCTTCGCTCTGGGCCTTCACCCTGTTGTTGTTCATCTTCCTGCGTCTCGATGCCAGCAGGCTCGAGTTGTTGCGCTAGTAAAACTCATTTCAGGAAGCCAGGGCATAAGGTAACCTGATCGAATGAAACTCTTCCACATACCGCACCAGTTGAGGGAAATATTCCTGAAATTCTTTATTGATGGCATCGTAATCTTTTCGAAGGAGGTTAATGGCAAATTCTGTTTCATCGGGCAGTGAAGTGCGCCTGCTCATTCCCTGCAATACTCGTTCAATACCTTCGATGGTGGTATAGGAGAGAAACCAGTTATGTTTGAGCAGGGCAGTCATAAAACCCTGCATCTCTCTGGGGAGCTGGTTAAAGCGGGATTCCAGCAAATAGTAAAAACGATCGAGGAAGTCGGAAAGGTCCTCCTGGGAATACTTTTGCCACTGCACCGCCAGAAAATGATCATAGAAAATATCAACGATCACCCCGGCATATTTATGATAGGCATTCACAAAACGCATCTTGCTGTGCCGTACGATGGGGTGTGAATCGGTAAAGGTATCTATATCGCGATGGAGGATGATTCCCTTGCGCACCATATCGGGGTAGAACCGGTAATCATGCCCCTTGACATAATCACCAATGAAATTCCCCAACCGGATCTCATCCGATTCACCCGAAAGATACATATGTGCCAGAAAATTCATCTGTGAAGTAAAATTATTGTTTTTTAGGGCTGCAAAGCCTGTGCCATTTTTTCTATAAAGTTAAGGAACATCAATTTTTATCTCTATGATATAATACGTGTTATACCCCTGTTTTGTTCATTATAGCTTATGTTTCTTAACATGGGGCACGAAAAATTTTTTTCAGAGCGCATCACATACCTTTGAAAACTGAATTAAAATATGTTTTTATGACTCCCAAAAAAGTAATAATTATTGGTGCTGCAGGCCGTGATTTCCATAATTTCAATACGGTGTTCCGTGATAACGAAAGCTACCAGGTGGTCGCCTTCACGGCTGCTCAGATACCCGATATTGATGGCCGTAAATATCCCGCCGAGCTGGCTGGTAAGTTATATCCCCAGGGCATTCCCATTTACGATGAGGCCGGTCTGTCATGGCTGATCCGCGATCTCGGTGCCGACCTCTGTGTTTTCTCCTACAGCGATGTGCCCTATGCTCGGGTAATGGCTGTCGGGGCTGTGGTAAATGCAGCCGGAGCCGATTTTATGCTGATGGGCTGGAAGGACAGTATGATTAAGAGCAACAAGCCTGTCATTGCCGTTGGTGCGGTGCGTACTGGCTGCGGAAAAAGTCAGACCTCACGCCGGATAATCGAATATCTCATGGGACATGGGTTGAAGGTTGTTGCTATACGCCACCCGATGCCTTATGGCGACCTGAATGCACAGAAAGTACAGCGCTTTGCAACCATCAAGGACCTGGAAAAGCATAAATGCACTGTTGAGGAAATGGAAGAATACGAACCGCATGTGGTTCGGGGAAATGTGATATATGCAGGTGTTGATTATGCTGCCATCCTTGCTGCGGCTGAGAAAGATCCCGATGGCTGCGATGTGATCCTCTGGGATGGCGGGAACAACGATTTTCCGTTCTACAAACCCGACCTGATGGTTACTGTTGCCGATCCGCATCGCCCGGGCCATGAACTGTCCTATTATCCCGGAGAGGTAACCATGCGCATAGCCGATGTGATTGTGATCAATAAGATCGACAGTGCTGATTTCAAGGATATTCTTACTGTAAGGCAAAACATCGAAAAGATCAATCCCAAAGCCCTGGTGGTTGACGGTGCATCACCTATTCATGTAGACAACCCTGAACTTATCAAGGGGAAACGCGTACTGGTGATCGAGGATGGTCCCACACTCACCCACGGTGAAATGAAAATCGGCGCCGGGGTAGTTGCTGCTAAGCGTTTCGGAGCTTTTGAACTGGTTGATCCAAGACCCTTCGTGGTCGGTAAGCTGAAAAACACCTTCGAGATCTACCCCAATATTGGTACCCTTCTGCCTGCTATGGGGTATGGCGAACAGCAACTGAAGGACCTCGAGACTTCAATCAACAATACGGATTGTGAGTCGGTACTTATTGCAACACCAATTGATCTCAACCGAATCATCAAGATTAAAAAGCCCTGCACCCGTGCTTATTATGACCTGCAGGAAATTGGTAAGCCCGACCTGGCCGGGATTCTGAATGATTTCCTCAAAACAAAAGGACTGATCAAATAAGTAAACCCCCAATGACGAAGACGCCAGGGATTGCCTAAGCACCCTGGCGTCTTTTTTTATGAAATGGCTTTATCAGCCCAGTTTTTCTTTAATCTTCCGGGTTTGTTCTTCAAATCCGGGTTTCTCGAGCAGGGCAAACATATTCTTCTTGTAGGCTTCCACTCCGGGCTGATCGAAGGGATTGATCCCAAGCATATAACCGCTGATCCCACAGGCGATTTCAAAGAAATAGATCAGCTGGCCAAGGCTTAATTCATTCAGCATGGGCAGACGGACAAGGATATTGGGAACGCCTCCGTCGATATGTGCAAGCATGGTGCCCAGTTCGGCCATTTTATTCACCTTGTCCATGCTTTTCCCGCTCAGGTAGTTGAGGTCATCCAGGTTGGAATCCTCGTGGGGGATGCGGATCATATTTCCGGGGGTGTCGATGGAGATAACCGTCTCGAAGAGATTGCGAACCCCTTCCTGTATGTACTGACCCATTGAATGCAGGTCGGAAGTATTGTTTACACTTGCCGGGAAGATGCCCACATTTTCCTTTCCTTCGCTCTCCCCATAAAGTTGTTTCCACCATTCGGCGACGAAGGCCAGTTTATGATTATAGTTCACCAGTATCTCGATGCTTTTCCTGTTCCGGTAAAGAACATTACGCACCGTGGCATAGAGGGCTGCCGGGTTTTCTTCGAAGGGCACTGTCCGGGCAGTCTGGTCGCGCATGATGCGTGCACCTTCAACCAGTTCGCGGATGTCGTGCCCTGCCGTGGCGATGGGAACCAGTCCGACAGGAGTAAGCACTGAATAGCGCCCGCCTACATCATCAGGAATAACATAGGTCTTATAACCCTCGGTGGTGGAAAGCTGGCGCAGGGCTCCCTTCCTGGCATCAGTGATGGCTACGATGAGTTTTCTTGCGGCTTCCACACCGATTTTTTTCTCCAGATGGCTTTTGATAATACGGAAGGCAATGGCCGGTTCGGTGGTAGTTCCTGATTTGGAAATCACGATAATCCCATACTTCTTATGGTCGAGCATCGCGAGAAGTTCGGCCATATAATCCTCGCCTATATTATGGCCCGCATATACAATCCGGGGGGCCTGCCGGTTGCCTTTAAGATCAGCGAAGGTGTCCGCCAGGGCTTCATCAACGGCACGGGTTCCCAGGTAGGAGCCGCCAATACCAATCACAACTATTATCTCCACCTGATCCTTAAACATACGGGCTGTATCTTCTATCTCTTTCAGGTGGGCATCGGTGATCGTGGCGGGGAGATCCAGCCAGCCCAGAAAGTCGTTCCCTTTGCCGTTCTTCCTGTAAAGGCTGTCGAGGGCGCCCAATGCATCTGCGCTGTGGCCGTATACCATATCCCGCGGGATAAAATCAAAAACTTTGTCGATGTTGATTTTAAGTTTCTTTTCCATACCTGTTATTTGAGTTTTTCAGTGAGCAACTTGATAGCCGTATGCGGGGTTTCCTTCTCGTAGAGGATCGAGTATACCGTATCGGCAATGGGCATTTTCACACCAAAGGTCTCATTGAGTTCATGGATGCATTTACTCGAGTAATACCCTTCTGCGATCATGCTCATTTCCATCTGTGCAGCCTTAACGGGATATCCTTTTCCGAGCATGGCTCCAAAGGTTCGGTTACGGCTGAACTGCGAATAGGTTGTTACCAGCAGATCCCCGAGGTAGGCCGATGAATAGAGTTTTCGCTTGCTCTTATATGTTTTATCGAGAAAACGTTTGCCTTCCTGAATGGCATTGGATACGAGCACAGCCTGGAAATTATCTCCATAACCGAGTCCATGGCTGATGCCTGCCGCGATAGCAAAAATGTTTTTTAAAACACCGGCATATTCCACCCCGTAGATATCGTGCGTGGTGATGGTCTTAACATACCAGCACCCGATGAGGGCAGCCAGGGCATCGGCTCTCTGCTGGCTTTTGGAGGCAATGGTCAGGTAGGTAAGTTTCTCCATGGCGATCTCCTCGGCATGGGAGGGCCCGGTGATGACCCCGATGGAGTTGAAGGGTACGTTGAAATGCCTGTTAAAATATTCGGCGATGGTGAGGTTGTCTTCCGGAACAATTCCCTTGATGGCCGATACGATGAATTTCCCTGTAAGATCTGCCTGGGCTGGCTCCAGGGTGTCTTTCAGAAAGGCGGAGGGAATTGCAAAGATCAACAAATCACTCTGACGGATTGCTTCGGCAGGATCTGTAAAAAAATCGATCCGGCTTATGTCGAAGGTTATGGAAGAGATATAGGAGGGATTATGATGATGTTCCCTGATAAAATCAATTGTTTCCTGTTTACGGATGTACCAGTTAACGTGTCTCAGATTGTTCAGCAGTATTTTAACGAGGGCTGTCGCCCAGCTACCGCTGCCAAACACTGCAACCCTACCCGGAAATTCCATACGCTTTTATGAATATAAGTGCAAAAGTAAGGAATAAGGAGCACTTAATAAAACGGAACGTGGCCCCACAGACCTTAGTAAAGCATCCTGGTGCGGATGGTATGCGGTACTGCCCTCAATTCGTCGATAATGGAGCTGTCGAGATCGCTGTCGGTGTCGATAATCACATAGCCTATATCCGGATCGGTTTGCAGGTATACCGAAGCGATGTTGATGCCCCTGGAGGTGAAGATGTAGTTTACCTCGCGGAGAACGCCTGGCTGGTTCTTGTGAATATGAAGGAAGCGCTGTTTGACTGTGTTTGGTGAGAGGGAGATTTCCACGAAGTTAACAGCCCCGATGGTTGCCCCGGTGTCGGAATACTTAATGAGTTTTTCGGCCACTTCGAGTCCGATATTGGCCTGGGCCTCGGAAGTACTACCCCCGATATGGGGAGTAAGTATCACGTTGTTGTATTGCTGGAGCACATTCACGAAGGCGTCTTTTTCGGAGGAGGGTTCTTCGGGGAATACATCGGCTGCCACCCCCAGGATGTGATCGGTGGCCATGAATTTTCCCACTGCCTCATAGTTGACAACCTCTCCGCGGGAAGCATTGATCAGGTACGAACCTTTCTTCATCATGGCCAGT
Source organism: Bacteroidales bacterium (assembly GCA_046329925.1). Lineage (GTDB taxonomy): Bacteria > Bacteroidota > Bacteroidia > Bacteroidales > JAAYUG01 > JAXLTS01. The sequence goes on along the minus strand of JAXLTS010000026.1, from coordinate 32,027 downwards.
TCCTTTTCCCCGATCATATTGCGGGTGAGTTCGGTGGAAGGTACATGCAGGGTAACAATATCTGACACAGCCAGGAGGTCTTTCAGGCTGGGCATGGGACGGGCATTCCCCAGGTTGAGTTTCTTTTCTATATCGAAATATATGATGTTCATCCCCATGCATTCTGCCAGGATGGATACCTGTGACCCGATATGGCCGTACCCCACAATACCCAGGGTTTTACCCCGAATCTCAAAGCTGTTTTTAGCCGATTTGACCCATTTGCCCTGGTGAGCCAGCAGGCTCTTTTCAGGGATGCCGCGGATGAGCATGATCGCTTCGGCGATTACCATTTCTGCCACCGAGCGGGTATTGGAGAAGGGGGCGTTGAATACCGGGATACCGAGCAGCTTGGCTGTCTGGATGTCCACCTGATTGGTGCCAATGCTGTAACATCCTATTGCAATCAGTTTTCGGGCCTGTTCAAGAATGCCTGAATGCAATTCTGTGCGGCTTCTGATCCCGATGATATGGGCATCCCTGATTTTTTCGGCCAGTTCGGCCTCGCTAAGGGCAGCCTTGTGGTATTCAATATTGGTATAACCCGACTGTTGAAAAAGCCGGACTGCATTTTCGTGGATGCCTTCGAGCAGCAACACCCGTATTTTGCTCTTATCGAGGGAGTACCTGGTCATAGGAATTATGTTGTACAGCACAAATCTAACAGGAATTTAATGAATGGGCAAGCGGGAGGGAAGAATTCTGAGGGTGGATTTTATTTTTCCTTTGGTAGGGCCATGCCATGGCATGGCCCTACCAAAGGAAAAATAAAATCCCGGAAACGTACAGGGGTTTGTACGCATCCGTACAGCATACAGATCGTAAACCCATTTCCTACCATTTATACTCTCATATCTACCATCCGGAAAACAGCGTGCAGACCTCGCAAAAACCTTGTAGGACGGGGTTTTTAGATGTTCTATGTTTGATATCGATAATTGAAATCTGCAGTCCGGGAAGGGGAGCACCAACAGTTTTAGGTTTATAAGCAGGAATCAGCACCCATCTTTATCCTACCCTTCGGAATCCCCTCCGGCTGCGGGTTTTATTCAAAGAAGCTTGCAAGCGGGCAAGTAATGTCTAAAAACCTTAACTACTGTTCTATGAAAAAATTTTTACTGATCCTGACCCTGGTATTAATCGGGGTTATTCAGGTGCATTCGCAGGCAAAGCGAATCACGGGGACAGTCACAAGCCGGGATGATGGGTCTACCAGTCCTGGGGTGACTGTATTAATAAAGGGGACCACCATTGGAACGATCACGGACCTCGATGGAAAATATTCTATTGATGTGCCAGAAGATGCGCAGATACTTGTTTTCAGCTATGTCGGAATGAAAACAGTGGAAGTGCCGATTTCGGGAAGGACATTGATTGATCTGGTGATGGAGCCGGATATGGTTGGTATTGATGAAGTAGTTGTTACAGCCATAGGTATCCGGAGAGACGAAAAATCACTCGGTTATTCTGCCACGCAGGTGAAAAGTGATGATATAACCAAGAGCAGGCAGACCAGCCTCATGAATTCCCTCCAGGGGAAAGTTGCAGGTGTGGTTATCACCTCATCATCCGGGGCACCTGGAGCTTCAACCAAGGTTATCCTCAGGGGATATACATCAATCGGAGGAAACAACCAGCCCCTGTATGTAATAGATGGAGTTCCCATTGATAATACGGGCTCCGGTAACAGCATGTTTTTGGATAATAACTCAGCAACACGGTCGCAGGACTTTGGGAACAGAGCCAATGATATTAATCCTGATGATGTAGAATCAATGACAATCTTAAAAGGAGCATCTGCGACGGCACTTTATGGTTCACGTGCTGCAAGCGGTGTTATCATGATTACTACAAAATCAGGACAGAATAATAAAAAACTGAATGTAAGTATTTCGACTTCTGCGACAACCTCTGCACCTGTTCGTCTTCCCCGCCTTCAGAATATGTTCGGCCAGGGATGGAATGGTTTATACGATCTGACACAGAACGGAAGCTGGGGTCCAATGTATGATGGAAGGGACAGGCTCTGGGGCAACGTTGTTAACAACTCACAAATGATCAAACCTTACGTGGTTCAGGCTGATAACGTGAAAGATTTTTACGACAGAGGAATAGGATATAACAACTCAATAGCACTGAGTGGTGGTAATGACAGGGCAACATTTTATGCCTCTTATTCCAATGTCAAGGAAGATGGGATTATCCCCACGGATGCAGATTCCTATAGAAGGCACAATCTTTCGTTCAGGGGAAGTGCAAACGGTAAACGAATAAGCAGTTCATTCTCGGTGAACTATGTAAAAAAGGACATGAGTTTTGTTACCACCGGGCAGGGAGCGACAGATGGCGGAGCCACCCTTTTCCAGGAACTCATACAGATCCCCCGCGATATAAGCATTGTCGATCTGAAGGATTACCACAATGTTTTTAACAATATTGACAATTATTATACATCCTATGCTGACAATCCTTACAGGGTCATTAATGAAAATGGGAACCGGTACAACGAAGACCGGGTTTACGGGAACCTGAAGTTGGATTATAAAATTCTCAGCGATCTTACTGCAACCATGCGTGTCGGAACCGACATAGCAAACAGCCAGTTGCTCGACTGGGGTGCTATTGCCCGTTCAACACCAGGAAGTACTAATTCAAACAGGGCTCGTACTGACTATGTGGGCAGGGTAAATCAAAGGGTAGGATATAACCGTGAATTGAACGCTGATTTTCTCCTCACCTATAATAGGGATATTACTCCTGACTTTACCCTGAATGCGCTTGTTGGATATAATGCAAATGAGCATTACAAAGATGATTTATACGCATATGTATCTGAGCTTACAATTCCTGGATTTTACAATATCCATAATTCACCTAACTCTCCGGTAATTAATCCACCTGCTGTTGATAATTTTGGGAAGAACATCAACTATACCGAAAAGAGAAGGCTGTATGGAGCGTATGGCCAGTTAGATCTTGGGTATAAAAACATCCTCTTCCTCACAGCAAATGCCAGAAACGATTGGTCTTCCACCCTGCCGGAAGGGAAAAACTCCTATTTCTATCCCGGAATCAATGCAAGCTTTGTAATCTCCGAGTTGATACCCAATATAGAGAGAATACTGCCGTTTGCCAAACTACGTGCAAGCTGGGGTAAAACCGGGAAGGACGCAGATCCGTACAGTATTTTCTCTGTCATGACCGCATCTCAGGTGTATTTACCCTTTGGGAATATTCAGTTCCCCATGGGTGGGATCAGTGCATTCGAAGTATCAAATCAGCTCGGGAATCGAAGTCTGAAACCAGAACTTACCACAGAGTATGAATTTGGTACCGACCTGCGGTTTTTCGAAAACAGACTTGGAATTGATTTAGCCTATTACAACCGTACAACAGTAGATCAGTTGTATGCTGTTCCTCTTGCTATTTCATCAGGATATACAACCAAGGTGATGAATTTCGGAAAGGTGGAAAACAAAGGAATAGAACTTCTTACAAATATTGTTCCGGTACGGACAAAAGACTTCACCTGGAGTCTCACCTATACCTATACACGTAACCGAAACAAAGTTCTTGAGCTAACGGAAGGGCTGGACAGAATCACAATTCAGAATGGATATGAAATAGATTTTGTCGCGATAAAGAATTATCCAATCGGAGTATTCATGGGCCCCCGTACACTTAAGGATGATCAGGGCCATACAGTTGTAAACAGCAATGGTATTCCGGTAGTAGAGATTGGTGCGCAGGATACACTTGGTACTGCTGAACCCAAGTTTATCATGGGTCTTACAAATACATTAAAATATAAGGGATTTACTCTTGCATTTACCCTGGATTGGCGTTATGGAGGAAAGATGTATTCCTATACGAAGGAGTTGAACTATTTTGTAGGCAACGCCACAAATACCCTATACAATTACCGTCAGCCTTTCATTGTACCGAACTCTGTAATGCAGGTCCTTGATGAGGATGGGAATCCTTTTTATGCTCCAAATAACATCCCTGTTGACATCAATAACTTCTGCAACTACTTCAATCAACAGAACAATACTCCAATTGAGCAGGATTTCGTGATTGACAGGACTTATGTTAAGTTGAGAGAAATGACGCTTTCTTACTCCGTACCTAAGAAACTATTCGAAAAGGCCTACATCGAAGGCATTGAACTGGGTCTTTACGGACGTAACCTGTTAGTTTGGACTCCTGCAGAGAATGACATTATCGATCCTGAGCTGTCCACTTTCGGAAATGATCTTTCAGGAGACTTCGGTGAATGGGCCGCCGGGCCTACCGTAAGGTCCTTTGGTTTCTCAGCAAAGGTAAATTTCTAATCTTTGAAAAATTTCAACTATGAAACGAATAATTCAAACAATAGGCCTTTTTGTGGCAGCTGTGGTCCTGATGACAGGATGCGGGAAGGAATGGCTGGATGTAAATGATGATCCGAACAACCCCACCAGTGCCACTGTGCAACTTGTTTTCCCGGCTGCCGTGACATCTTCGGCAAGTCAGCTGGGTGGTTACTACCACCTGATAGGAAGTCTCTGGTCACAATACTGGACGCAGGGCAACTCTGCCAACCAATATAATACATGGGATGCTTACCAGGTACTTCCTACAGATTTTAACGGACCCTACCAGGAACTCTATGCCGGGGCCCTGAATGACTACCGTTATGTGAAAAGAAATGCCATGGAAAATGAAAACTGGTCATTCTATCTGATGGCTACTGTAATGGAATCCTATACCTTCCAAATGCTGGCAGATGTTTACGATCAGATTCCTTTCTCCGAAGCATGCCGCGGTGATGAAGGGATTGACAATCCCCATTATGAGTCAGGCCAGGCAGTTTATGATTCTCTGATAGCCCGTATTGATTTTGCGCTTGAAAAGTTTGATGAAACTACCTCAATCATTCCCCCGACAACCAGCGATTTTCTTTTTTATTCGGATGGAGTAACACTGGAAGCTGAGATGGACAATTGGAAACGAATGGCCAATACATTGAAACTTAAATTATTTCTGCGCCAGGTTTATGCCCGTGAAAGCGTTACCAACGCCGGCATTACTGCCATGTATAATTCAGGGGCTGCCTTCCTTGACGAGGACGCTGCTATGACCCAGTTTCTGGATCAACCCAGCAAAAGTAATCCTCTTTATGAAGAAGATCAGCGTCAGTTAAATACGCAAAGCAATCTAAAGGCCAGCACCACACTCATGTCATTCCTGGTTGAAAACAGTGATCCCCGGCTCGATGAACTTTATATTCCGGGGGCAACCGGACAGGCATCGATGGATCAGGGAACTTTTAATTTATCAACGCTGGTAATTAATCCCGTAAATATATCGGGTGCTCATTTAAGCCCTGTTGATCCGGTTTATTTTATTACCCGTGCAGAAAGTTATTTTTTGCAGGCAGAAGCTGTTCTGCGAGGATATGGGAGTGGGGATGCAAAGGCCCTTTATGATGAAGGAGTTCTTGCTGCATTCGGGAGGTATGATCTCGATGGTTCTTCTTTCATCGCTGCCGCTGGTGCATATGAATTTCCATCTGCAGGCACATTTGAGGAAAAGCTTGAAGCTATAATGGTGCAAAAATGGGTCTCGCTTGCGGGAGCTCAGGGACTTGAAGCCTTTTTTGAGAGAAATCGTACCGGCTATCCAAGAATTAGTCCTGTTCCAGCCAGTGATCCCGCCTATGTTCCAGGTCAGATTACTTACCCTGTTGCAGGTGTTACAGGCGGCTTGTTTATTAAAAGAATGCCATTCATCGATTTTGAAACAGCCAGGAATGCTAATTGCCCTGATGATGTTTCTCTTACAACACGGGTTTGGTGGGATCAGAAGAATTGATTTGCAAAATACTCAGAAACATGAAAAAACAAATCTATATATTGTTCGCTGCCTTCGCGCTCCTTTTCTTCTTTTCCGGATGCGAAAGAGAGTTTGAAACGAAGGATATCTCCAGAATCACTTATTTTCCTGTAGCCGAAATGAACGGTAATATGTACATGACCATCCACCAGGGTGATGCATGGACTGACCCGGGAATTGAAGCATCCATAAACGGGGAAACAGTGACTTATTCTACTTCCGGAACAGTTGATCCGCAGACTCCTGGTGTATATGAACTTGTATATACCACTGTTGAAAATGCAGATGGGTTTTCATCGGCACTCAGGAGGTTCGTTGGTGTAATTGCGGCAGATGCTCAGGCAAATGACTTTTCCGGCAGCTATGCACGTACCACCAACGGATCGGCTGTGCAATGGACTAAACTGGCTGACGGATTGTATTCAGTTGACAACGTTGGAGGATCTCCCGGATTTGAAATCGTTGCATATGTATTTAATACTTCCGGTTTTGTGATCGATGTGCCTTCACAACCGAGTTCGGTTGGTGAACTGGATTGTATCAACGAGGAATTTATCCCCGGAACACCCGATACCTATAAGTGGGTTGTTGTGAATGGTAACTTTGGAACTGCCACCCGGACTTTTGAAAAACAGTAGCAAATAATCTGACACGTATGAAAAATATTTTCAAAATACTCTTCGCTATTATTCTGTTCAGCATCCCCATGGTTTCGTGTGAAATGCTTGACGGACTGGACGAACAGAAGGATCCTGAAATAGCAAAAACAGCCACTTACCCAATGAATGGTGAGTGGTGGGTGACCTACAGACTTGATGACGGAACAGGAAATCTCGTAGATGCCGGTATTGTATGGGGCTATGGAGAGTTGGGGCATTTCAAAGCTCTTACCTATAACACCGTCGAGAATGTCAGCAACAAACTTTGGATTACAGATGTGGATGGACTGAGTTATGACGCATCAGGCAACTTCTGGAGTTACCGGGTTGTAACAAATCTCGACCTCTCAGCCAAATCATTTAGTGTGGATACTGCCGCGAATGCTGCTTATGATTCCCATGGAAATCCTTATGAAATACAGGTAACGGTGAAAAACGGAAAGGTTATCCTGGGAGGCGGATTAAGCCGCACCGGAGTAGTAACAGACAGTATCTATTATGAAATGGAATTCAGTGATGATCCCGGGAATATCTATTATGTTGCGGGACATCGTCGTACCGGATTTTATGAGGATGAATACTAGTGGTTTATAATTATCCTGACAGAGGCTGCTCACTTTTTGGGCAGTCTCTTTTTTTTGTATGGGTTGCAGGTGACGAACCCCGTGAATTATTCATACCTCAGCTTCTCAGCCGGATTCGCCCTGGTTACCTTCAGAACCTGGGAGATAATTGTTAAGGCAGCTACCAGGAGAATCAGCAGCAGAGGCAGGAAAAACAGCCAGGAATCTATCGTCATTCTTTTCGCAAAGGAATTTAGCCAACTGCTGATTCCGTAATAGCAAACGGGCAAGGATACCAGGAAAGAAATTAAAACGAGGAAAAGAAAATCCAAGCCGAAGAGAAACAGAATCTGTGCAACGCCCGATCCATGAATTTTACGGATGCAGATTTCCCTTGTACGCTGAATCACCATGAATGAAAATAATCCAAGGATACCAAGTGCAGTTACAAATACTGCCAATATGGAGAAAATGCCAAAGACCTTTCCCAGGAGGATATCCAGTTTGTACTGCTGGTCATAATAGGAATCAAGGAAGAAGTATTCGTATGGATTCCCAGGGAAGAAGTATTCCCATGACTTTTTGATGGCTGTAACCCGGTCCTTCATATCGCCTGCTTCGAGCCTGAAGGCCAGCATCCCACGTACACCTCTGCCATAAGGCAGCAGCCTGAACAATGTTGGCTCAAAAGCCATCCTGGGTGATTGCTGGTGGTAATCTTTCATCACACCAATAATAGTATAAATGACGTCCCAGTAATTAACCTGTTTCCCGATTGCTGACTGAGCGTCCTTGAAACCCATCCATCTCACGGCAGTTTCATTCAGGATAAGGGCTGTGCTGTCCGAGGGGAAATCGCGCGAGAAATTCCGTCCCTGGATTATTTCAGTATTGAATACATCAACAAAATCATAATCAACGCCGATAATCTGGTAATTCTTACTTTCATCGGAGCCAACCGGGGCAATGCCACCTGCATCCCAGTAAATCTGTCGGCCCGGCACCTCGGTAACCACACACATTTTCCTGATGCCCACTTCTTTCAGCATTTCCTCTTTGAAACTCGATAGTTTACCGTTAAAGGCAGCATCTCTTACACGTGGTGCCCTTAAAACAAAAGTTTGTTCAACGGTAATGCCCAGGTCCTGCCTTTTCATAAAGGAGACCTGTTTAAAAACCGCAAAGGTTCCGGTTAGCAATATCAGAGACATTACAAATTGAAAAACTACAAGCATTTTCCGGAGATTAATTCTTCCCGGCTTGTTGCCAAGTTTGCCCTTCAGTACCTCAACTGGTCTATAGGATGATAAAAGACTTACAGGATAAAACCCGGAAAGAAAAACCCCCGCGGCAAAGAGTCCTGCAATTACAGGCCACAGCCAGCCCTGCTGCCAGATGCTGAAGGAAGGCGGGATGCCGGTTATCCCTGAAAAGAGAGCCTGGAATACTTCAACCAGGATTAAGGCAGCCAGTACCGACAGCAGGTTCAATATGGCAATTTCCATAAAGAACTGTATTCTTAGTTGGGCCGGTGTAGCCCCGGAGAGTTTGCGCAGGCCTACTTCCCTTGCCCGGGTGAGTGACCTGGCTGTCGAAAGGTTTATATAGTTGACCCAGGCAATCCCAAGGATGAAGAGAGCAATCGTAAACAACAGATTTACCCTGCTCTGGTCTCCGTTGGCCTCATATTCCTGCTGAAAATGGGATCGAAGGTGAATATCAGTAAGAGCCTGCACGGGAAGTGTCATGCTAAGTTTATATTCCTTCAGTATTTCACCGAATTCTTTATCCGCAATGTCCTGCAATCTTTTTTCAAAGGATGAAAGATCTGCACCACTTCGCAGCAGGATATAAGTAAAAGCACCCGAGTCACCCCAGGAATCCTCGTAGTCCTTGCCGAGTATATCCAGCAAGTTGGACCAGGGAAGTACAATATCAAATTTAATGTGGGAATTACCCGGAATATCCTCAAATACACCCGCCACAAGAAAAGTGGTTTTCTGATCCAGCTTCAGTTGCCTGCCCAAGGGCTCCGCCTCACCAAAGTATTTCTTCGCGATTGAGCGGGAGATAAAGGCTGTATTCGGATTCCGGAGATCATACCGTGGATGGCCTGATATGAATGTGAATTGGAAGATCTGAAAAAACTCTGGTTCGGCAAAAAAAAGGCGCTCCTCAAAATAGATGTTTTCACCATATGCTATGGATGCCGGGTACCTGAAAATCCTGGCCACCTGCTCTGCCTCAGGGAGGAGTTGACGAATGCGCAATCCTACCGGTGGGCAACAGGAGGCAAAGCGGACAGCCTCACCGTCATCACTGGTGCGCTCATACCGGATTCTGTATATACGGTCGCTATTGGGATGGAAGGCATCATAGCTCCTTTCGTAAAAAACATAATGAAGGATAAGAAGGCAAGCTGCCATTCCAAGGGAGAGACCCAGCAGGTTGATGATGGAATATTGCCTGTTATTGATCAGGTTGCGGAATGCTGTGACCAGGTAATTACGAACCATGCAGGAGAAATACGGTCTTTCGATGCGAAAAGAATTACCTGAAAGGTATCAAAATTTTGATTAATTATTTTATTCGGAATACTTTTTCCTTTTCACTTTTATCTTTTCACTTTTATCTTTTCTCTTTTATCTTTTTCCCCTCCTGCACTTCACTTCGGCTGGTATGCTTTTCTCTTTTCTCTTTTATCTTTTCTCTTTTATCTTCTCCCCTCCCTTTCCGGATATGAAAAATGGCTCTGCACCAGCACCCAGTGTCCGTCTCTTTTTTCCAGCACTCCCGTCCATCTTACATTGAGCCAGTTTGCTTCCTGGCCCTTCCATTCGTTGATGTCGTCGAGACGGCAGAAGAACCAGGCTACCTCACCCGATCGGGATAACCGGATATCCAGTTCGCGCAATTCATACCTGATGGCTTTGAAATCCGGACTGCCCCAGAATTTTTCAGCCTTGCGGAATTCATTGAATCCCTTCACCACGCGATCCTCCGGATCCACTTCAATATATCCGGAATCGTTGGCGATTATGCTGTAGAGTAGCTTGAAATCCTTATCCTTCGCCCATCCGATGGAGCCACGGATTGACTTTTCGACTGCATCGCGATCGCTGGTGTCCTGACCAGCAGCAGCAAGCGGTATCGCCAGCATGCAGATCACAACAACCAGCATGCGGTTGCGGAAGCCGGTTAAACTGCCAGGTTTTGTTTTCATGGGTTCATCTGAGTTGGTTTCATGTTTTGGATGAATGCTGCCTCCATCCAGTAGATATCAAAATTCCCGTTTTGCGGGGCATTGTAAACTTTCATGAGATCGCTTTGCTGTAATACTTTTTCCGGATTTGCCGGGAATGAAATCCTGGTTCTTTGACTGGCGAAGAAAAGGTACTTGCCATCCGGTGAGAGGCTGGCAGAAATTGCATTGAATCCTTTGGCGTTCATTACAGGTCCCATGTTGATGCCTGAACTCCATAGGCCGGAATCGTTCCTGAAGAAGATGTAATAGTTGGCAAAGCCGGGATTTACCGTATCATTTTTATTGACTGCACAGCCGATGAGAAAGTCTTCGGCCGGGGAGATATATGCATTAAACAAATTTCTGTTTTTGTTCACTGAATCGGGGAGTGGCATTGCGGGAAGATATTTCCCGTTTTCGAAGCCGGCGCGCATGATCAGGTTTGTCCCATCGGCCATGCTGCGGGTAAAGTATAGGGCCCCGCTTTTGGCGACGGAGGGATAGAATTCGCCGTCGGCTGTATTGACAGCCGGACCCGGATCATAGGCCTCACCCCAGCTTCCGTCGGGTTGCCGGTCAGAGATCCAGATGTTCTCATTTCCCCAGCCGGCAAGTGTGTCTTCGCCGGCTCTTGGACGGGTGGAAAGGAAACATATCCGGTTGCCATCGGCAGAAAGACAAGGTTCCAGGTAATAAAAACGATGGTCGGAGGCAAAGGAGGCAACGGCCGGTTCTGACCATGCACCATCCTTATATTGTGTGTGCATTATGGTTACAAAACGCCCGAAATACAATCCATAAAAAAGTTCCTTCCCGTCAGGGGTGAAGGTGATGTCCCTTTCGCTCATGCCTGTGGAAATGATGCCGGGAGCAAAGAGTGCAGGTTCGAACCCGGGGAATTCCTCACCCGGGTATAAGGATATTACATCGTATTGCTTTCTCTGGCAGGAGTTGTAAATTATTAAAATAATCAGGCAGGATAACAGCAGGTTTATCTTTTCTTTCATAATGGTTCGATGTTAATTCCGAGGTATGAAGGTACGCTATTAATGTCTGAATCCCTGTACAAATCTTTCCAGGAGACAGGTATCTTTCCAAAACAATACTTCGGGTTTCCGGATTACATTTCAAACCCGGAGGCCTTGTATTTTGGTTTATTTTTGGTAGTTTTGATGAACGGGCTCCTGTAAAATTATAAGCATTGCCATTTGATTGAAGTCATCAAACTGTCCTGATGAAAACTCAAATTATCAGATCACTTGCAATTATCATTTTTGCTGGCTCTGTTTTATGGGGATGTCTGGATGAAACCTTGCCCGGGAAACCCGTTGCATGTTTTAGCTTTGACAAAGATACTGCGGTGAATGCAGGGGATACCATCGGATTCATTAATTGTACGGGTAAGGCAGATGGATACCTCTGGGATTTCGGAGACGGGTATTTGTCGAAGGAGCCCAATCCATCTCATGTTTTCATCGACTCCGGGACCTATTGTGTAAAACTTGTCGTTTGGAGCGAACATTTAAGGGATTCAATTTGGAGATACCTGGTTGTAAAGCCCCGGAAGAGTCTTGCCTGTTTCAATTATTCACCCGCATCCGGAATATTGCCTGGTGATACCATCAAATTTCATATTTGTTCCGACAGTCCTGGAGATGTTAGCTGGGATTTTGGTGATGGATTCTTTTCAACTGAACTCAATCCGGTTCATGTTTACGGGAATGCCGGGGCTTACGTGGTGAACATGATTGTGACTAAGGGCATGGTCAGTGATACTGCTGTACAAATTATAAAAATAGACTTACCGGAAACAAAACAGTACGATACTATTTTTCCCCTGCCATATTTTCCCGCCTACCCGGATTCATGGTGGAAATATGTGAACCATCAGGGAGATACTGTTATACATACTACCAGTCCGGGGTATAATCTTTACCTGGGTTACCATCCTGTTTATAGTCCTTATGATACCTCAGGGTTTTATGCACCGGTTTATGATGGACATTTTGTGAACAGGTACAAACTTCATTACGATCAGGTCAGTTATCATGGCGGATCATGGAAAACACTGTTTCCGGAAGAGGTCAGTAAGGGTTTGATGTTTCTTGAGAACTATATATGGCCTTCAACCTATTATTCAGGGCAGATCGAATCAGTTGACACTACTGTGGTAGTTCAATCGGTAAGTTACGATTCTGTTATCGTTGTTTATGAGTACCTGGGACCCTGTTTGGGTTGTCTCCCCTATGGAAGGACATACTACGCCAAAAATACCGGGATTATCAAGTCGGTTCGATGGGCACAGATTAATGACAGTATTATTTCCAGCGAGGAGCTAATTGATTTTCGAATAGGAAATCATTAGTTATTACTGGAAACTGTCTGTTTAAAAAAAATAATTACCAATAAGAGGTTGGTTAGGATAAGTCAATATCACATAAGAATTTTTATTTTTTATTTTCCAGTTCCAGTAGTCTCCTTTTCATCTCTGCATTATCTTTTCTGAGAAGATCAATCTCATTTTGCTGCTCCTGTATTCCTTTTACCAGTACGGGGATTATCTTCTCATAGTCCATCGTCCACAGGTCCTGCGATTCATCTGCCGGTTTGTTAACGGCTTCGGGGATGAGGGCAATTACCTCCTGTGCCACAAAACCTATTTCTTCACGTCCGGATTTTTTGTCGAGAACCAGCTCCCCCTTTTGAAATGTGGAGGAATAATGCATGTATTTTTTTGGTTGAAGTTTCATTAATACATCGAGTCCGTAGTCTATATCCTGCTGATTAAGTTTTACCCGTGCATCTGAATAGGTAGGCCAGGCGTATGCCCGGCCCTGTCCAACCGATATTCCTGAATTATTGGGCAATTCGAGGCGGTAAGTGGGAGTGGCCACACCTATCCCGATGCAGCCTGTGTTGTTGTCCATCATGAATCCCCAGCCAACTGCTCCTGCCCCATAGATTCCGGTATAGGTACCGTTATCGTCGGTAAGTCCAATAAACGCCTTATTTATTGAGGAGTAGTTTGCCAGCCAGAATCCTGCTGTAGTTCCTGCTGCCGGGCTGATATAGCGACACCGGCCTTTCACATCGAGGAAGAATTGCGGATTAGTATTGTTTATCCCGACATATCCGGTGCCATTGTCAATTCGCATCCGCTCCACGAAACTGTTGTAGAAATAATCCTGTGAAGGATTTGTAACATATCCGAAAACCAGGTCGTCGCCGCTGCTGGTGGTAAGCAATCCTACCCGCTGGGTTTCGAAAGCAGAGATTCCGCCCCGTGATTGATTGTAATAGTGAACGATCACTGCGGGAGTATTCTGGTCGTCATAGGCTTCCAGGGTGTATCCGGGCGCATTGGTGTTAATGCCTGTGCGTGCATTCTTCAGTACCGTAAGAGCATTGTGCCTTACGAGCGCTTTGGTTGGCACAAAGGTCATCCCGTTTCCATTGCCAATCACAAACAACGGATCGGTCGATACCCATGCAGTGGCCGAGATGCCGGATGGGATGTAATTTTGCTGCCCAATGACCGTGGATGCGAATGATCCGGCTTCAACGCCTTTTCCCAGGGCTAAGGACTGGTAACCGCTTGCCCGTGTATTTCCTGTAACTGTATTCGGGATGGATCCGGCTGTGGACGGGGTCCCGATGGCAATGGAACCAAAGCCTGTTGCTTCGGCGAGCATGCCGTATGCAAAGGAATATGGGCCTGTGCTTTTACAATAGAATCCATATGCATACGATCCGCCTCCCGAGGCTGAACTGCCGTATCCCTGCGCGAAATCATAATTATTCACCGAGGAATTTCCGATTCCCAGAGTTGAAGAATAATCCCCTGTTGATGTATTGTTCAACCCATAGCTGATGGCTCCATATCCCAAGGTTCGCGAACCCTGGCCAATTGCAAAGGAGTAGTTTCCCTGAGCGCGGGTTACCACACCGGTGTTATTTCCCAGGGTATCACGACCGGTGGAACCAAAGGCAAAGCTTCCGGTTCCCGAGGCAATGGCTCCGGCACCGAAGGCATAGGCATCGGAACTGTTTGCCGCTGCATTATACCCGAATGCGAAGGAGGATATCCCGTTTGCCTTGGGATTGTAACCGAATGCAAAGGAGTAATCCTTATTGGCGATGGCATTGTTTCCAATCGCAGTCGATTGTTTTCCCCTGGCAACAGCTTTATATCCCAGGGCCTGCGATTGTTCCCCGATGGATTTGGACTCATATCCCGTGGCCATGGAGTTTTTCCCCACGCTGTCCGGGCTTTGCACCAGTACCTTTCCTGAAAGGAAGGCTTCGCGCCGCGGGTACCATAACAAGGTAGCCCTGGAATTCACCGTATCGACCGATGTGCCGGAAGCTACATTGATATATTCGTTGTAAGATCCCTTGGCTGCGGTTCTCCCCGCAACGGCGAAGCCACCTCTTCCTCCCTTGGTGGGTGATTCATTCACATATACCCTGGTACTGTCCGGGGTAACTTTAAAGAAATCCGGACTGATAGTTCCCTTGTTTGATGTGCGACCGCTCACAGCAAATCCACCTCTTCCACCTTTTACAAGCGGATCTTCGAATGTTACGGAAGTCAACATGGGAGTTACGGAGAGGTAATCACCTGTTGTGCCCTTGGCAGGGGTGCGACCTGATACAGCAAAACCGCCTCTGCCTCCTTTTACAGCTGTGGAGTCGGTGATATAGAACCGCACACTATCAGCTGTTACGAGCATGATGTCGCCGCTGACACCTTTGCCTGCCGTCCGGCCGCTTATTGCAAATCCTCCCCTTCCCCCCTTGGCGGCATCCACAAAAAGGGCCGCACCGTTATCATACACTGCAAAAACCGTTTGCCCCAGTTGATTCTTTACTTCGAATAAAACTGTATCGGCACCCTGCACAGACAGCATGGAAGAAGGACTGGAAGTTCCGATCCCGACTTTGTTCAATGTGCTCACCTTCCCGGTTCCGTCTGTCCAGGAACTGGTTCCCGGGGGTCCTGCCAGTTCGGTCCACTTGGAAAGATCTAGGTATGGCTGGATGGAGGAACTATAGGAACTGCTTCCTTTGAGAAACCATATCGAATTTACTGCTGCACTCAGGTAGGAGCGGGCAGAAACATAATCTCCGGGGTTATATGTTCCGGGTGACCAGCTACCCCTGTTGGTGAGGCTGGTACCGTTTGTGCCATTTGTCCCCGGAAGGCCCTGTACTCCTTGAATACCCTGCAAGCCTTGAATTCCCTGGTCCCCTTTTGGACCAATTAACTCAGTCCAGTTGGAAGGATCGGATGATGGTTTGAGGGTTGAATTATAACTGCTGCTTCCTTTCAGGAACCAGATTGCATTTATTGTTGGGCTGGAAGAAGACTGGGAGGAAACATAATCTCCCGGGTTAAACGTCCCTGCAGTCCAGTTGCCTCTGTTGGTGAGACTGGTTCCCGGTTGACCTGCCGGACCTGCGTCACCCTGTTCACCTTTTGGAGCCTGAAATTCCACCCAATGGGTCAGATCATTAAAAGGTTGTATCGCAGAGGAATAATCTTCAGTTCCCTGAAGGATCCACATGGAGTTGATGGATGCATTTCCGGTGGACCGGTCAAAAACATAATCCCCGGGATGGTAGCTGGTATCCTGTTTCCATGCTCCCCTGTTGGTTAATCCGGTACCAGGATCGCCCTTATCACCTTTTAGCCCCGGGTTTCCTGTTTCACCCTGGATTCCCCTTTCACCCTGTGGACCTGCTTCTCCAGGCTCTCCATTCAATCCCGGAGGTCCTTGTTCACCCGGGATGCCCTGCGGGCCTTCTTTCCCATTGAGGGAGTACAAGGCATAGGGAACTGAACCCAGTTTAGAAACACCCATTTCATGGTATTCACCCGTGCCTTCTCCATCGAATTCGATCTTCAGGTACATTTCGTTATCAGACCAGGGCACAGCAGAAAAATCATCTGTTGCTTCCTTCCCCAATCATCAGGCTGACAAGGCCGAATGCACTGGTAGTATCCAGATGCGTTTCGGTATAGGCAGCCTCCCCTCCGAGACTTCCTTTCAGGATTGAAATGCGAAGTCGTATTGCCTGATTCCTGAGTATCTCCCCGTTTTCTGTCCGGATAACAGCCTGGTACCTGAAACCTGGAGCCAGCTGTGCCTGGCCGGGAAGGGAAACACAAGCCAGGATTAAAAGAACTGAAAAGAACTTTTTCATAACCTGCAGTTTTGCAATTCCAACTACAAGTTACACCTCTCAGAGACCTTAAATCAAGTTTATTGGAGGGAATATGAGTGCTATTTCAATTAAATCAATCAAGGGGGGAAAGTTGTTTGTGAATATGCTTCCGGCAGTGTCCGATGGATGGTTTTATGGTGTCAGGATTATCTTCCCGCCGGACATTTCGATGACATATCGTTGAATGGCGGGATTAATTTCCTCAAGGGGGACACGTTCGCGGATTGGTACCTTTACATCATTGGCCAGGAGCCTGCGTGCCTTCACCAGCAGGGTAATTGTCTTGAGTAATCCCTGTGCCTGCAGCCAGTTTGCCAGGAAAAAACCATTGACCGACTTGTTGGCCCCTATAAGTGTGTGCGGATCCATCCGTAAAAACTCTGTTGACAGGCGTCCATAGATCAACCTCAGGGAGCCGGGAGGCATCAGATCAAAGATGTCGGGATCCATATCCCCGCCGATGGGATCGAGCAGCAGGCCCGGCGAAAACTCTGCAATATATTTTTCCAGTTTTTCGTCGAAGTCAGACTCACTGGTATCGAGTATCACCGGAGCATTTATCTCCTTCAGGAGTTGAACATGCGCGGGCCGGCGTACGACGTTAATTACAGCAACCCCTCTTTTTTCTCCCAGTACAGAAATCATCCTGCCAAGGGCACTGGCAGCGGCAAGACTGATGACTGCCCTGGTTTTGCGCGCCCGGATAATCTCAAAAAAAGCGAGGGCAGTAAGGGGATTCACGAAGAGCATCGATCCCTGATCATCGGGGATGGAAGCAGGCAAGGGGAAGCACCTTCCGGCGCCGGTAACCATGTACCCGGCCCAGGTACCGCTGTGCTGGTGTGTGGAGATACAGGCCATGCGCCGGCCAAGCCATAGCCGGGGTAGCAGGCCCGGACCAGCTTTTACAACCGTACCGCAGCCCTCGATGCCGGGTACGAAAATACCGGGATTTTCCTGCCGGAATTCTTTGATCCTGGCCAGATCGGAAGGATTCACCGGTGCGGCTTGCATGCGGATAAGTACCTCACCGGGTCCCGGGGAGGGAACAGGAAGTTCATGCACCTCCAGGATTCTGGTGGATGGATTCAGAACAAGGGCTTTCATCTTTTCAGGAATGGGCATGGCAGGAATAATTTGGAGTGACGAAGATAGTTTTTCCCCTTTTGATCTTTGTAATCCTTCAACCTAGAATAGTTATCAACGATGTAACCAAAATTAATATTGAAGAATTAACTTCGGGGTTTGATTTAAATTGGATAATGGCAGGAAGAGTGGCATTAGCAGTAGCAGTAGCAGTGGCAGTGGCAGTAGCGGAGAAGGTGGCAGGGGCCGGAGGGTGGCAGGAAAGAATAGGCTGTGATGCAGTTTAAAGGAAGCCGGAGGAATAAAATAATGTTTGATATCCGATGTGTGATGTTATCTGCACCAGCCAACAGCTAATAATTTGAATCAAAAATTCAATTAATGCTACTAAGACTCCAAGACGCGAAGATTCACAAAGTGAGTTTTTAGTGGGCCTTTAAGCCTTAGTGCCTTAGTGGCATTCAAATATGATTTTCAACACTTAATTCGCATTAATAGGCAAACCCAATATCCAATAGCCAAAAGCATCTTCTTATGAAAACAATCGGCCTGGTAGGAGGTACCGGATGGGTGTCAACAATTGAGTATTACAGGATCATCAACGAGCTGGTGGGGAAACAGCGGGGCGGACTGGCAAGCGCTGAGTGTATCCTGTATTCCCTTAACTATGGAGCCATCGATGAGCTGAACCACCTGGGTGATGATGAAGGCGTGTATAATATTATCCTGCATGCCTCAGCCAGTGTGGTCAATGCCGGGGCGACCTCCCTGTTCCTTTGCGCCAACACCCTTCACCGCTATGCCGAACGGCTGGAGCAGGCGCTACCCATACCCCTGGTCCATATCGCTGATGTAACAGCCCAGGCCATAAGTGCCCGCGGACTGGCCAAGGTGGGCTTACTGGGAACCCGTGTTACCATGGAGATGGATTTTTATCGCAAAAGACTGGAAAAGGCCGGAATTGAAGTCATCATCCCTGAGGAGGAGGACCGGGTATTCATTCAGAAGGCTATTGACGAGGAACTGTTAAAGGGAATTTTCTGGCCGGGTACCAAAAAGAGATTTCTTTCCATCACCGGCCAGTTGAGGGCTCATGGGGCAGCCGGGATCGTCCTGGGTTGTACCGAGATACCCCTGCTCATCAGCCAGTCCGACCATTCGGTCCCGGTATTCAATACCCTGGAGCTTCACGCCAAAGCCGCAGCAGCAGAGTGTCTCAGCGAATAAACTAAATAAATAGGTAAAATATTAAGAAAATAGTTGGCAAACTAAATATTTAGTTTTATCTTTGATTCATCATCGCGATGTTGTATTTCTAAAAACCCGAAAGATGAATCAGGCCAACAATGCCCGCGACTGGATTCTGAGCAGGGTATGATGTGATACCCATGCGGGCTTATACAGGCCCGGCAGTTTCTTACAATTTCTTAATGGCCATGGATTTTTTCTTTTTGGGCGAATTGTCCCTCTATTTAATTACTGATGTATGAACAAACTCACGAAAGCGGAAGAACAGGTAATGCAGATCCTATGGAAGCTCGAAAAAGGGCTGGTAAAGGATATTCTGGATGAATTTCCCAAACCCAAACCGGCTTATAACACGGTTTCCACCATTATCCGCATCCTGGAGAAAAAGGGATTTGTGGATCATAAGGCTTATGGGAATACTTATGAGTATTTTCCACTGATACCTAAAGATGCTTATGCGGGATTCCATCTCAACGATTTCATGAAAAATTATTTTAATGATTCTTTTCCGCGTATGGCCGCCTTTTTTGCGAGTGAGAACAAGCTTTCCATGAAGGAAATGGAAGAAATTCTGAAGCTTACTGATGATGAATTGAAAAAGTTGAACAAGGAAAAGCACTGAAATCATGGGCATGTATTTGCTTAAAAGTTCCCTTGCATTACTGCTTTTGTTAGCAGTTTATGAATTATTTCTTCGTAAGGATACCTTCTTTAGAAGGAACAGGGTATATCTGCTTCTGAGTTTAATTGGTTCCATGATTTTACCGCTTCTGCATTTTCCTGACCTGTTGAGTTTCTTCAGGGAGGAGGCCTACCCCAGCGCTGAGGCAGGGCTCCCTTATCTTACGGTAGGTTTGCGTGATGCGGTTACGGCGGCTTACCAGGCAGAACCAGGTGGGATTAGTCTGAGCCTGATGAACGGTCTGGTGGTGATTTATCTTGCGGGTGTAATCTTTGTTTTGGGTCGCCTGATCACTCAGGCATTTTACCTCCTGAAGCTGGCAAGGCGTGCAGACGTGCAGCAGGTTGCCGATTCCAGGATATTTTTTCACAACGGAAGCATCTCCCACTTCTCACTCTTTCACCTGGTGTTCCTGAACAGGCGCCTGATAAGCGAACAGAACGGTGAAATATCGCGCATACTGGCACATGAACAGGTGCACATCCGTCAGTGGCACAGCCTGGATTTGCTCCTGGCGGAGATTGTCACTGTTATTCTCTGGTTTAATCCCTTTCTGTGGTTATACCGCTTCAGGATGCAGGAAGTGCTGGAGTTTATTGCCGACCGGGAAGTACTGGATGGGGGTTGTGAAAGGGCCGAATACCAGGCTATCCTGGTTAACCAGGCCCTCGGAATTCCTGTGTTCAGTATAACCAGTAAATTCAATCAGGTTCAACTTAAAAAACGAATTACCATGTTAAGTAAAATAAAATCATCTCCGCTCGCACACCTGAAAGCCCTTGCAGTTATTCCGGTTTTTCTGGTGGTAATCCTGCTGTCTTCCTGGAATAACCAGGCAGAATCCGGATTGGCTAAACTCACTGCAAAAGGACAGGTCGTTGCTGAGGCCACCAATAACCCATTGGCAGGTTCTGCAGTAATCATCCAGGGAACAACTGTTGGGACCATAACGGATGCAGAGGGAGCCTTTAAAATTGAAGCCGCGAAAGGTGACAAGCTGGTGATCTCCTTTGTCGGATTTGAAACCGAAGTCGTATT
Organism: Bacteroidales bacterium; assembly: GCA_046329925.1. Classification (GTDB taxonomy): domain Bacteria; phylum Bacteroidota; class Bacteroidia; order Bacteroidales; family JAAYUG01; genus JAXLTS01. The sequence continues at coordinate 11,363 of JAXLTS010000026.1, read as the reverse complement.
ACTGCAGGATGAAAATCCAATTCTTGTGAAGATGAAACAAAGAGTGATTGCGCTGGAAGAAGGTAAGGTAGTTCCTGAAAAGTCTGGTGAAAAATTTTCTGATGGAACAGGAAAGCTTCCTGATAATTTGATGTATGTCATAGATGGGAAGGAATCTACATACGCGGAGGTTAACAGCCTGGAACCAAAAAATATTGAAAGTATCAATGTAGTAAAAAGTGAAAGTGCAATAAAACTTTTTGGAGCAAAGGGGAAGAATGGAGTGATTGAGGTGAAAACTGTAAAGGCAAAGGTTCAGACAGGTGAGAACAAAATTCTTCCCGACACTACCGGGAAAGGGCAGGAGACCTTTTATGTTGTTGAACAAATGCCAGAGTTTCCGGGAGGTAATGAAGGCTTCCGGGAGTTCATAAATATGAAACTCCAATATCCTGAAGAAGCTGTGAAGAAAGGTATCCAGGGGAAGGTCTTTGTAAATTTCATTGTTGATGCAAATGGAATGGTGAAAGATGCAAAGGTTGTCAGAGGTGTAGATCCCCTGCTCGACGTTGAAGCTTTGCGGGTGATAAATAATTCACCTGCCTGGAAGCCCGGAATCCAGCGAGGTCAACCGGTGGATGTTGCTTTTACCATGCCTGTAACATTCAGCCTGAACAATAAGAATGAGGTTTTCTATGTGGTAGAAGAGATGCCCGAATTCCAGGGCGGTTCTGCCGAAAAGTTTCGCGAATACCTGATGAATAATATCAAATACCCGGCTGAAGCCAAATCCAAAAAAATTCAGGAACAAATATTTGTGCAGTTTGTCGTATCCGCTTCCGGTAAGGTCGAGGATGCAAAGGTGGTCAGGGGAATGGATCCGGATCTGATCAGGGAAGCCCTGAGGGTTGTAAATGCCTCACCCGATTGGAAACCCGGTAAGCAGCGGGGGAAGGAGGTTGCGGTTTCGTTTACATTCCCGATTGATTTTAAACTGAAATAGCTCCCGGACTACCGGCAGCTGCGATTAGCTCCAAAAGAGCGGGTGAGGGCCAGTTCCTGTCACCCGCTTTTTATTTTAAGGCTTGATTATATGCGAACAATTCCTTTGCTGACTTGTTAAACAGATAGTTCTACTTTGACAGATTACTTTAAAATAATTGTTTGATTTTGATGCATAATACCTTGATCAATCTGTCCAAAATTGGAAATAATTCATTTTCCTAGGAGAAACCCTTACATGAAAAATATTTTCCAGAAATTGCAGAACCGGGGCATCTGGCTTAAAAGGGCCGGGATCCTGGCTTTTTTATTCTTTCTTTTGAAAGGCCTGGCCTGGATCGGGATCGCTGTCTGGGCGTGGATCGGCCTGAGTGATTAGCTTTTTAACAAGAAATTAAGATTTTAATCTGCTAATTATCCTACCTTTGAAAAACTAAACCAAAGATGAGAATGCTATGAAAAAACTTGTTCCTGTTTTAACCTTTTTTTCCCTTGTTCTAGTACTGTTGCTTTCGGCCTGCGGCGGGAGCAAAACTGAAAGCAAGGCCGGAGTTCAATATTTCCGTCACCTGCAATTCAGCGAAACTCCTTATGATCAATACAAAGGGATTTTCCCGCTTACTGGAGATGAAGCTAAAACTATCAATCATTACCGTCTGACAACGGATGAGGCGGGCCGCCTTACTGAAGTTGCCTATATGCGCGGAGAGACCCTGCTGGGCTATTCCTCCATGGACGCTGCACGTATTGCCATTGAATATACCGACAGCACAGAGATCCATCATTTCTTCGACCAGGGCAATCAGCCCAAAGAAAGTGATGGAGTTTTCGCATTTGTATATAAACTCGATCCGGCAGGGAAAAGGGTAGGTCTCAGTTTCCTCGACAAGAATGGTGCTAAGTTGCCCAACCGGAATAACATTTCCTGGTATACCTGGTCAGTTCTTCCCGATGGAATGGTGAAGGAAAACAGGTTCAATCCCAAGGGCGAAGAAACCATCCTGAACCCCTTCTGCCCCTTCTATGAACTGCGTTTCAGCTATGACACCGCAGGATTCTGCACCCGTATGGCCAACTATATGGCAGATACACTCTACAATTGTACCGCAGAAAATTGCGGTGACATCGGTGTATCCTATTTCAGTTTCACCTATGGAAAAGGTGGTGTTCTCGAGAGTTTCTCGGTGCACAATGCGAGCGGAAGATCCTCCAACCTATACTGGGGATGGTCTAAATTCTTGAATGCATACGATGATAATGGCTATGTGGTGCAGACCACCTTCTATGACCAGGATGGAGAATTACTCGGTGGCAAGACCAATCCCATCACCGCCTTCACCATCGACGAACACGGGGCTGTTGTTGAACGGAAATTCCTGGATAAGGATATGAAACCCTTCCTGAATGAGAATGCAGGCGCGGCCATGCTGAGTTATACCTACCAGGAAAACGGACTTCCGAAAGACACCCTCCGCTTCGATGTGAACCTGGCGGAGATAGCTAAAAAATAAACTGCCTGATTGCATGTGTGAACACATGAATTGCTGATGCGGGAAGGTAACCGGAGTGCAGATAATGCTGGATGGTTACCTTCTTGTTTTTTAGACGAAAATGAATGGGTTCAATTAGATTCAGGACATGTTCTGTATCTGCAAATTCACATTATAATAGATTTTCTTTATGAAACATATCCTTTTTTTTCTTCTTGCTGTTGCGATAACAATCACCTCCTGCAACCGGCAGCCAAAGACCGCCGTTAAGGAAACGGGCAATCCGGTTGTGGCTGCAGATACCATTAAAACAGAAGCGGACCTGCTTTTGGAGTACCTGGCACAGAAGGGTGATTATGTGAACAGCCGGCAGTTCCCATCGATGATCAAAATCCCCACGGTGTATGAGAACCTGGGAAAGAACATGCTGGTGATTGATATCCGCAAGCCTGAGACCTTTTCAAAGGGCCATATCAAGGGAGCCGTGAATGTTTCATTCAACGCGCTTCCATCCTATTTTGAAAAGGATATCAAGCCTTTTCAGTACGAGAAAATAGTGCTGGTTTGTGACCACGGGCAGCGTTCCAGTTATGCCACCTGCCTCCTGCGGCTGATGGGTTATGGCAACGTGTATTCCATGCGCTGGGGAATGGCTGCCTGGAACAAAGGCATTGCCAGGGAATCGGGCTGGGATAAGATTTGTTCAGATAAATTTACCTCACAGCTCGATACCCTTACAATTAATAAGCCTGCCTCGTCTGCCTTCCCGGATTTGAACACCGGCAAAAAGACAGGGGAGGAAATTTTTAAGGAACGCATAAATACCTTGTTTGCGGAGGACCTGAAGTATGTGATGCTCCCGGCGGAGATGGTCTTTGGGGGGAAGGACAGCCTCTTCCTCATCAACCTGGACCGTAAGGATAAGTATGAATCAGGTCATATTCCCGGTGCAATAAGGTATAAGCCCAACGGAACACTTGGAATAGGCGCCGAGATGAAATCTATTCCAGCAGAGAAACCGGTTGTGATTTATTGCGAGACAGGTCATAACTCCGGATTTGCAGTGGCTTACCTCCGTCTCTTCGGCTACAAGGCTCACTCCCTGAAACTGGGGAATAACAGTTTTATGTACGGGAAAATGCTTCGTGAAACGGAGTTGGGATGGAATACTTTTAATGAGGAGGAGCAACATGATTATCCGGTGGTGAGATGAGTTGAATTCAATTCTGTTCTAATTATTCAGATTTATCTGGCTTCAACAGATTGCTTCGCTGCGCTCGCAATGACCAAATAAACACAGAGGGAGAAACGGCGCAGCCGTTTCTCCCTCTGCTCTTCCTGGGTGTCATTACGAACGCAGCGAAGCAATCTGTTATTATTAATGATAATTGCAGAAAGGATCAATTATTATTCCGCCTCTGCCGCCGCACTATCCCTCACAAATGTATACCTCAGGCTTTCCCCGGCATACTGTTCAAAACCACGCGGCACCAGTACAAACAATTTCTGTGTACCCATCTGGTATAGCCAGGTGGCGGTTTTAGCAGCAAGGATCAGGTCATCGGAATACAGGATGATATTGGTATTCCCCTCTGTTAATTCCTGAAGGAAAGATTTTTTGTTTAATCCGGCCGGATCGAGCAATACAGCAGGAACAGGTAATTCCGGCTGCTGTTTGTTCATCGATGGCAACTGGTATAACTGAAATCCTTCCTCCGGTAAAACCATCAGTTCTTCCATCGTGAGCAGATGGTTTTCCAGGATAAATTCCTTGAGGGTGGCTTCAGGTGTTCGAACATATTCGCGACGCAGGAGGAAACTGATAAGTACCAGCGTGAGAAGAACCAGCAGAACTCCTTCGGCCAGTATCATTCCGGGGGTGTGGATTATTTTTTTCATGTCTGATGCTTCCTTTCTTATTCACATCCTCCAACAAGCTTTTTCTGCTCTGCCTTGCGGGCTGCAAGGAATCCGGTTTTCAGGCTGTCGGGCAGGGAATTCATGCGGGTGAAAAACCTGCGGGCTTTATACCGGATTTCAAACAAGGCATTTTCTTCCGGACTGATGCTTGTACCTGTATACTCGCTCAGCATCACCGTGCGAAACCATTCATTCAATCCGCCCCGGAGAATTTTCACATTCTGAAAACCTTCGCGCCGGGCAATTACCCAGGCCTCAGAGGCCAATACCTCGTCGTTCGAATAGAAAACTATCTGCCTGTTGCGTTCATTCAGGTACCCCCTGTAACCGGGTGATAGCAGGTCCTGCACGGGAATATTCAGGGAGCCGGGGATGTTACAGGCAGCATATTCTTTTGAGCTGCGAAGATCGATCAGCAGCAGGCTGCTGTCTTCCTCCATGATCATTTTCGCCAGCTGGTCGGCCTCCACGACCGGCTGAGGCTCTGCCGTGATGGCCTGCAGCAAACGGTCGGGATTAAGTTCTCCCTGGTGATTCTCGCGTTTGGGAAGGAACACAATTATCAGGGCGAGGGCAATGATCAAACCGGAAAGGGTGATGCGTGCATTCATGAAAATCAGATTTCGGAGGTTATATCGGGACGTGCAAATCGTTTTTCTGCCTTCTCGGCCATCCAGAACATACTGGCAGCCACCACCACCAGCAGGAGAATGAACAAGCCATCGCTCATGCCAAGGGCATCGGAAATCTTCACCAGTCCACGCGATCCGCTCAGGAAGAGGGATTCGAGGGAGGGGTAGAATCTGCCAAAGAGGAAGGCACCAAAGAGTCCGCCCAGGATGTAAAAAAGCGCATCGATTTTACCTATGGAGAGTGCGGCGATTCCTGTCCCGGGGCAGAATCCCCCCATGATAAAGCCTGCACCCATGATCACCCCTCCCACCAGGGCAGGGTAAATAAAATATGTATTCACATACACAAGGCTCATGTCGAGCAGTCCGAAGAAAACGAGAAATTGTGTTCCCAGGATGGCCACGATGGCAGCGGTGAAGAACACTTTAAGCACGGTGGTGTCGTAACCGTAGAACATGCCTGCCAGGCGCCTGCTTGAGGAAAATCCAGCCTGTTCGAGTGCAAAGCCGAAACCGATGCCGATGAGCAACGGCAAGAGGAACGACCACACGGCACTCTGATCTATCAATTCACTAAATGGTCCCATAGTTTTTATTTTTGTCCACGAATTACACTAATTACACGAATTGTACTAATTGGTCTAATTCGTTTAATTCGTTCAATTCGATGTTCTGTTTTCTTTGTCCTGATTCGTAAATCTCTCCAATAGCTGTTAAACCTCTACGAGGTATTTGGCATTCCCCATCCCATCGGGCTACCGGAATACAACCGCTACGCGGTAGGCCGGCCGGTCGCCCATCCCCAATCACCATCTTGTCCAATTCGTTGATCGCCTGCGATCCATTCGGTGTAATCTACCATTCTTTTCTTTGTTTAATTAGTTCAATTTGATGTTCCGTTTTCTTTTTTTCTTCTCTGTTTATCATTTTTTCTTTTTCTCATTCGTGGTAATCATCTTCTTCAATTTATCTATTTATGTAATTAGTGTAATTCGTGAAATTAGTGGACCGATTCATATCCAGTTTTTCCTGAAAAACCATGCGAACATATATCCCGAACCGAATATCGCCATCATGGTAACAAAGCCTGCCACCGAGAGCACGGCCATGCCCGAGAGAGCGGCACCGCTGGTACATCCGCGGGCCAGTTGGGCGCCGAAGACGAAGAAGGCACCCCCGAAGAAGGCAAAGAAGAGTCTGCGCCAGGGGCTCACATGAGCCGGGCGCTCGATACGGAAACGCAGCCTGCCGGCCCATGCACCTGAGATGAATCCTCCGATGAGCACTCCCAGGATTTCATAAACTAACCAGTTATCCAGCGGATTTTTCCCTCCTGCGAAATAGCTTGAGAAATAGGGCGAGTTGCTGGCTGTGGCAGGGCTAATCGTACCCACCGCGGAGACCACACAGTACTTCAGTCCTCCGCTGGCACCCAGTCCTCGTCCCGACAGGTATATTGACGAAAGCAGCACCAGTCCCAGCAGACAGCCTGCCAGGTAGGGGTTCATATAGGGTTTTCGTTGCATAGTAAGCTGTTTTTCAATAAAACGAATGTATGTTTTTTTTCATTTATAGCCTGCTATATGATCTTATTTAGCAAATATTTAACGGTAGCAACCACAGCCTGCAGCAGAATACTTCGGGGTGTTAAAAAATTATTCTGACATAAAGGGCAGATTGATATGTTTTTATGTACAAATTTCAAATTTTCGGAAATCAATAAAAAAAAACATAATGAATTTAGAAAGAAATCCATTAATAGCAAATAATTAACAACATAAGCCAACACCTTCAGCATATTATACGAGAGTACTGGGGTGATCCAAAGGCAATTATTATTCTGGGCCCAGAACCACTATGGATAGATGGGAATTAATCTTGGGAATTATTTCACAATATCAATAGGGTTTTTTGTTGTAGCATTAAAAGTAAAGTAACTTATGGCTAAACATTCGGATGCTATAAAAACTAGGCTAATAAGAAAAACTTGAGGAATACCGAAGTTTATTTTATAGTAAAAGTTGTTCAGCCAATAATGAATTATTACTAAGGAAGCCGGAATGGACATTAGGGTACTTGCAAAATATATTTTTACATATTCCATATTTATTAAATATAAAATATTCAATTGATTGGCACCAATGATCTTTCTTATTCCAATCTCTTTTTGACGCAATTCAATTGATAAGGAAGAATAACCGTATAGCCCGATTATAACTAGAATAATGCTTAGGACTAAAAATGTAAAATTCTTAAGAAGAAGAGAATTGTACGATTTATGGATTTCAGAATATCTATCAGATAAGTAATAAATCTTGAAATTACCATCATTTATTAACTTCAAGATTTCATTGTTAATTTGTGAGAGCATGTTCTTTTTATCACCATTAATTAATGATATTTGCATATATTTCATTTGTTTAGAATTTGAAGATTGTGATATTAAGGAAGGCTTTATTTTTGTAAGAAAGGATTCTGTGTGAAATGGCTGAATAATTCCACGAATATCTAGAGTATCATTACCTAATACTACTGATTTCCCAATGGGATCATTAAGTTTGTATAAGTCTACAAATTCTTGATTTGCATATACTTCATTTGTGACAGCCGAAGAAATCGTATTTCCATCAATCAGTTTTAATTGCAGTGTTTCAAGAATATCTCCATAGAAGGAATAAGAAATTATGGTATTGCCGTTATTATCGAAATTCAGGTTTCCATTTAGCAAACCTGTACTTGATAATATTGATGAAGCAACAAATGGCATTTTGTCAATTTCATCTCTAATAATATCAAAGTTTGTAATTGTATCATTAGCATCATAGGCAACTTCAATTAGATTTGTGCTTATTTCATTCTTTGAATTTATATATTTAATTTGCTTAAAAATACAAATGGAGTATATTAATAGAACTGTAGAAATGGCAAATTGAAGAAATAGCATTATTCGATTAAAATTCATTGAAAATTTATATTTTCCTTTATTAATAGTTGCTTTGGCAGACTGTACTAATATTACAAGGAAGCAAAGGATGAAAAGCAAAATAAATCCAGATAAAAAGTATCTTATAAATTGACTACTTCCTAACAAAATATCAAATCTAAGTGATGTTGTTATCAATTTATTTAAAAAAGGATATAATAATTCTATAATAATGCAGGAAAAAATTGAAGATATAATAAAGAGCATTAGCAATTCAATAAATACTTCTGAAAATATATCACGATTACTTGCCCCGCTGAATATTTTGATATATGAGCTTTTTGCTTTTCTATAATGTATTGTAACAAGAATATTGAAGAAGTTTATAAATCCAGAAATTAAAACAAAAATACTAACAAAGAGCAGGATGTAATTATCGTAGTAATTTTTCTTTTTTAAAAATTTGAAAGTTGTTTGGGTTTCCGAGTTGTCAAAATACATTTTGGCAACTGGAGATAAATAGAACTTACAATCGGGGCAAAATGGATTTGAAATATTTCTATCGCTATTCAGTTTAGACAGAATTATATCAGGATTGGATTTGTTATTAATTGTTAGAATTGTCAGGCCACCAAAGTCTTTTTCTGGAATAACAGGAAGCAAGATATCAAAATTAATGCTTGATTCTTCTATTCCATCAGTAATAATGGCTCCAATTGAATAAATCTTAACTTGTGATGCAATAGATACCGAAATTTCCTTACCTATTGAATTAACTTCATTAAAAAGTTTAAGTGACAATTCTTTTGTAATAGTTACTTTGCTTCTATCGTCTAATGAATTTTTAATATCTCCAACATATTTATAATTAAAGAGTTTAATAAAATTGGTATCGGAGTAAATAATTTTCGTGTCAAAATAGGAGTTTGAATTTGCTGATATTTTAGTGTTGCCATATTCATCCTGTATTCTTATGACGTTGACAATTTCTGGATAGCTCTTCAATCTGTCCTTGATGCTTGGTGTTGTAATGAAAGACGTTTTTTCATTAAGATCTTTCATATTGGGGAGATCCGATTTTAATAAATAGGTGTTTTCATAATCCTTATAGTTTTTTGAAACGTATTGATCATATTCAAAAGCAAAGGAGAAGTAGATGAAGCCAGTAATACTTATTGAAAAACATATTATCGCGGATAAATAATGTTTCCAATAAAATGTGATTCCTCTCATCGTCATATTGAAATATTTTTTCATAGGTGAAGTTTTAACATATAACTTCTTGTTATTTCAGATGACATACGATATTATTGCCTGCAATTATTATATTCATTGACTCAACAATCTTATGAATGCAATATAAAAATAGTGATTTTTATTTGAGTGAAACCCTGTTCCTTACCTTTTAAAAAGGGAACGATTATGCCATAAGACCTGGAATGGATGAGGTCACACTCCATACTCCATGCTCCTGTCCGCCTCAGTACAATCCCTGCCCGTTTCCGTACGATTCCGAAACCTTTTCTAACCGTATAATATATGTAAAACACAGTTATCCAGCTGGGTAGGCTGCATGGTGCAGATTTTGATAGGGTACCCTGCCGGCCAGTTGTCATTAGTTTACATCGCTGTATCCGGCAGGCTATCCTAACCAATCCGACATGACCCAGCGGAGACACCATACACCCACCCGCAATTCCCGGATGACCCACACCCTGGCCGGCTGCTCCCTGGTATGTTTGCTTCTTGGCACACTCACCTCACCAACCCCCGCCCGGGCGGGCATTCCCATCGACAAAGGGTATTCTGCCGAGTACGCCGATGAGATGAATACCCGCCTGCAGGAAGCATTGCGTAACAACGATACCACCAGTCTGGCCCTGGGACTTATGGACCTTGGATTTTATTATGCCTTGCAGGGAAATCACAAACAGGCGCTGGAATACTACGAGGATGCCGGGGGTTATTTCGATCAGTTGAATGATCAGCATGGTTTTATCCTGGCCCGGATCAGCATGGCTCAGCAACTGGCAAAACTTGAAGAGTTGCGGAAGGCATTGAAGTTGTATGAGGAGTCCGCAAATCTTGCAGAGGACTTACCTGACAGCAGCCTGATGGCCCGGGGATACCTTGGTACAGCAGAGGTTTTATCCCTCATGGGCAAAGATGACAGGGCCTTGCCGCTCTTTACGAAGTCACGCGACCTGGCCCGCAGTCAGCATCTGAAGGATGTACTCGTTGCCGCACTGAATGGCCTTTCAGCCATCGAAAACAAACACGGTGACTACCTTTCCTCCATGGTTCATTACAAGGAGTCGAAAGCGATCACTGACAGCATCACAACTACAGAACCCCTGCACCGCGAAGGTGCCGTATTGATGCCCAATCCCCCTGCCGACCAGTCCAGACTTTTCCTGCTTGAAAAAGAATACCAGGCCCAGAAGTACAAGATGGCGCGGCATCAGCTTATTACCTTCGGGCTGGCAGGAGCCCTGGGCATACTGCTCATTGCGGGTGCCCTGCTGTATTTTACAATCAGGATGCGCAACCGGAGGAACACTGCACGACTTACCCTGCAGAATCTCCGTCAGCAGATGAACCCACACTTCCTCTTCAACGTGATGAATTCCGTTTACCTGCACCTGCTGGAGGACAAACGCGAGGAGTCGATTGATTACCTTTCGCGACTCAACAAACTCATTCGCAAAACCCTCGAGAACAGCCGGGAGGACATGGTATCGCTGGCTGAGGAGATCGAATTACTTCAGCTCTATCTCGAACTGGAACAGAAACGACTGCGTAATATATCCTGGGAGATCAGGGTGGATCCAGGCCTTCACCCGGAGGAGCTTCAGGTGCCCTCGATGCTCATTCAGCCCTATGTGGAGAACTCGGTGATACACGGTATCTCGAATATGGAAGGCGAAGGCCGGGTAAAGGTACTTTTCCGGATGAACGGAGGCACGGTGCATTGCGAGATTGCCGATAATGGGATTGGCAGGAAAAAAGCTGGCGGTCTGAACCGGGGAACAAATCATCGTTCCCTTGGAACCGGGATCACGGCTGCCCGTCTCGAGCTCCTGAACAGTTACTACCGCAAGCCTGTAAAGGTTATCTACAGCGAGATACGGGGAGAGGAAGACATGCCCGGTGGCACACGGGTATTGCTGGATATTCCCTATGAAGAAACTACAAAGCACGAACACCTCAACTCATAAAGCAAATGATAGACACGGTAATTATCGATGATGAACCGGATGCGCTGGGATACCTCCAGGCGATCATCCGGCAATTCTGCCCGGGACTCATCGTTGTTGGTTCGGCCAGCACGGTGAGTGAGGCCGTTGACCTGATCAGCACACGACAGCCGCAACTGGTGTTTCTGGATGTTCAACTCACGGATGGTACCGGCTTCGA
>JAXLTS010000025.1:0-60745 GCA_046329925.1 Bacteroidales bacterium | reverse complement strand
GGTCGCCGGTAATAGGCAGAAATGTCAGCGGCATAGGCGATCCCGGGCTTGGTCTCACCTCCTGATGTTACCATTCTTCCCGACAGGTCGCTCCGGATGAAGCGAAAAACCATGCCGCCGGAAACATATTCGGAGAACATCCGGGAATATCCCAGGTCTAAAGCAAATTCGTTGGGATTAAAGAGCTGAACGAACTCCCCTTCATTATCGGTAAAAGTGATGCTCCCGAGTGAAAAATAACGGAGCGAACCTGAAACCACCTGTTGCCGGTCTACCCTGTAGTATCCGGAGAGATAAGCGAGGTTAATATCATTCACAATATTTCTCAGCCAGGGTGTATAGGTAAGGGTTATCCCACCCTGCCCGTCAATAAAGGCATATTTGGATGGGTTCCAGTGCTGTGAATTATTGTCCGGACTGGTGGCAACACCTGCATCACCCATGGCGCCACCGCGCGAATCGGGGGCAATACTCAGGAATGGCACTGTTGATTCAATCACATTCTGTCTGCCATCTACTTCATCATAACTCACCTGACCCTGCGCAAGCAAACTGGAGGAGAACAAAATCAAACAGCAGGCAATATTTCTCGAAAAACCCATCTTAACTAAATCATTACGTTAGTTTACAATAAACCGGGCAAATATAAATTTATTATACCGAAAGAGGAAAATTATTCCTTTAAAATGACCAGTTTCCCGCTTTTCCCGGCCATCTGGCCATCTTCCCCGTTAACCCTGATGCGGTAGAGGTAAATTCCTTCCCTTACCCGGGCTCCGTTTCCGTCCCGGCCATCCCAAATCATGGGTTCGGAGGAAAAACCCTCTGTTGTCATCTGTACCGTCCGGCTAAAAACCGGTTGGCCGGTCAGGGAATAAATGGTCAGATTAACCTCCATGTCCTCCCCTGCCATATTGTGGTTGAATTCAATGGTTGTTTGCTGAGAAAAGGGATTAGGAAAGTTTTTCAGATTCTCAATTTGCAGAATGCCCTTCTCAGAAACACGGAAAGACAATTCCGCTTCGGAAGAATTATTATTGATGTCCCAGACCTTGAACCGGATGGTATGCATTCCCTCACTGAGTCCCGATAATGGATATGAAACCTGGCCACGGGTATAATCATTTGTTGCCGACTGATAATAATCGTTCAGGACAAATCGTGTTTCATCATCCAGAATGGCAATTATCTCATGCCCGATACCGCTTGAAGTAATATTCACCCCGCCCTGATCATACAGCCACGCCTTCAGTACGGGATCGGGGGAGGTAATTCCTCCACTAATGAAGGTTGAATCATTCATGTACAAGGCTATATCAGGTCCTTTGTCATCCGGTATCGCCAGGGAGTTAATACTGCCGATCTTCAGCAATTTGCTGGCACCCTGGGCATGCCCATTTTTCCCCAGCCCGTACAGTACCAGCTTCCCTTCACCAACCTGGTAGTTAATATCCCTGGGAACAATAAAGGAGAAGTTGAACAGCCCTTTTTCCACGCTGGCTACACCCCTGAAAAGAACACTGTTGTATGTAGAATAAGTTACAGGACCTTCACCGTCATTATCCAGTGTTTTCAATTCAAGTGCCTTGTCAAATAAAACCGGGAAAACCTCTCCTGAAAAATCATTGAGCTGATTACCGTTTATGTCCTCAAAATGTCCTGAAATACGAACATTACTGAACGCCTTAAGTGTATCATTATTATCACCCAATGGCACACCGTTGAGTGAATCGGTGATGATGAATTGTTCCGGGTAATCCAACTCCACCGCCGGATCGCCCAACAGGGTAAAATTTAATTTGTTAATGCCCGAACCCGAGCTCACTTTGGTAAGACGCAGTACATCTCCCAGCCTGAGCCTTTTTCCATTGGAATCACGTGAAAAGACGTAGGCATAAAATTTCTCATTGAGGTAAAAATTCGGCAAACTATAAACAAGGCGGGTAGTGGTAAGCAAGCCTATTCCGCCGCCTTGCGTATTGAGTAAAATTTCCTCCCCGGCAGAGGTTTTGTTTGAATATCTTTGTGCCTCAATGGAAACATCGTCAAACCGGCTGAATTCACAGGTAGCAGTGACAAAGAGGGGAAGAAGATCTTCATTGGTCCATGCCTTGATATCATTGGTTAACAGGATTCGTTCGTGAGCCAAACCGTTCTCATTCCCATGACCGGTATAATTGATGATAAGAGCCCCTTTTCTTACCCGTTCAGCAATTGCCTTGTTTACATCCGGGTAGCTTTGGCCGGAAGGTGAGGTTTGCTGCTGATAAGCATCCAGGTAAATTTTCTCCACCACAAAACCGGGGTAATTGGTTTCAATATCTGTGGCGAGTTCATCTGCCTGTTCGGTATGGGTTCCACTGTCTTCATCATCCCCTATGAAACTGATCAGGTTTTTCCAACTCCCTCTTTTTGACGGGTCCATATACCTGCGCACCTTGCCAACCACAGAGTCGGCCTGCAAGACTGAGTGTACGGGAAAACGGCCTATACCAATGTCCAGGGCTCCCGAATAATCACTTTCATTATTGTCGAGCCAACCAAAATAATCATCTGTAACATAGGATGCATTTTGGGTAAGTGAATTATCCGACTGGTAGGTGAGTATGAAATTCGCATTTCCCGGATCGATTGTCCGGTTGTCGAAAGTGCCGTCACCAAAAAGCAACAGATACCTGGGCTTATCCCCTTCAGCGCCTGCACGGTCGTACAACATTTTCACAAAATCCCTGTATGCGGTCATGTCCGGGGCTCCGGAAGAGAACTCGTTGTAGACCTGTGTTGTTGTGGCAACAACGGTTCTGAGCTGATCTTTCTCCCGATGCAGGTTTGCCAGTTTCTCCGCATAGGGAAGGAATATGGGAGGGGTGATAATTATATAATCGGTCGGACCTGTTCCGTGCAAATCCTGGTTAGCCACAGGTCCCAGGTCATCGGCCTTAAAAATCGGAGCAGGGAAATCAGCACCGGCATCGAATGCAATGTATTCCCTGATGCTGTCGCTCGAACGCCGAAAAGTGAACCTGTTACCCTCGAGAAGACCTGTGAGCTGGCGCGGATTATTGATATCAGTGATATCCCAGACCCTTGTATGACTATCTGCATTATTCAGGTTGAATTCAGCCAGTTGTCCGGCACCAATATTCGCCAGGGATCGGAATTCCAGTTGGTTTCCGTTCAGATCGAGTTTACATTCCACATTCATATCAACATAATCAAGCCAGGCCTCTGCAGAAGACTTTCCGTCTTTATTGTAATCGAGGACAACCGGAATGTTCCCGCCTGAAGGCTGAAACTGAAAAAAACCCTGGCTGTAGGAGGCAAAATTTCCTGTAGTACTTCCAATATTAACTGCCGAGACAGGAATCACTCCCAGATTGTTTATTCCTGAACTGATCGAAAAACTCGTGGAACTGGCATCACGGCCGGCCAATCCGATGAGGACTTTTGCGGTGGCACCGGGCGCCAGTTCCGGAAAGGCAAAGGGGACCTCCAGACGGGTAATAATGTCGAATCGCTCGCCGAACCACCTCGACCCGGAGCGGATCAGGTTGTATGTTTCCTTCTCATGCCACGCGGTAGCTGTATAGCTTGTTACGGTATGGGTGGCTGTTCCTGCCTCTGCCGGGATCGTTTTTACCTGCCCAGGAAGCCCGCTCCCGGATGTGAGAAAATAATAGGCTGCATCTGCCGACCGGTGTAACTGGTGAAGCAGCATTCCCTTTGCCGCATCATAAATACAGGATCCGGGGCCCTGCAAATAAACGAGCACATAATCCCCGGTATTGAAAACACCATCGTCCCCTTTCTCGAAGGAAAACGGAATTTCTGTAAGATCATCCTTCAATCTTTTACCTGGCAGGATCGGATTGTGTGCTCCGCCATTCCCGTAGATCCGCAGACCTGCCGGATTACTTATTCCCAATTCCAGCAGTTTGCTGTAGGTAATTTTATAGATACCGGAAGAATTGACTTTTATCTTGTACCAATACCCCGAGGCAAGAACCGAGCCGGCTTTCCATGCTTCAGTTGCCTCCGGTGCCAGATTCTTTTTTACCGGCAATTGCTCAACTTTCAATGTAAATGCAACAAGACGCTCTGCCTGATTCCCCCCCGGCGCCAATCTGAACGGCAGGATGCTTACTTCAGTATAGGGCTGCCCGGCAGACCAGCCTGTATGCAAATTCACCCCTGGGTCAGGTCTTAAGGAACTGAGGACTTCAGGCATTAAGTGCTCATCTGGAGGAACCGGCTCATACACCGTATTTTCAAGTACCACATTTAATTCATCAGCTTCGGTACCCTGAAATAATCTCACATAGCGGGGAAGAGGACTCTCCGGATCGGGGTAAACAGCACCACTAAACCAGGGAATATCGGCAGCATCCTGGCCACCTGAAACTTTCCATGATTTTCCCCAGGACAGGACAACATCCTGGTTCTGTCCCCGGGATGGGAGATTCATCCCGAAAATAAGCAATGCACTGACCATGCACCTGAGAAAAGAAATTCTCACCGCACCCTTCCGCTCCCGATTTATCGTCATATAAAATACTATATCTTCGTCCAAAACGTTTGCATCCGTGGATTATTGTACCAGTTAATTTGACTCAGTGGGAACTGAATCCTTTGTGAATCCTGCCTCCACCGGCCAACATGTCATATTGAATATTTTGAAAGTGGGCATAAAAATAAGCTTTTCCCTTCAACATGATACAACCCTTGCACGGCTGGGCCTGATCATCTGCATTACATGCCTGCCACCGGTTAAAATAATTCATGCTCAATCACTTCCGCTTTCACAGCCCTTTGAATACGGAACCTTGTTCAATCCGGCGTTTGCGGGCTCAGAAGTTCAGGGAAAGATAAGTACCATCAATCGTCTGCAATGGCCGGACCTGGGAGCCCCCCTCGTGGCAACGGGCCTTTGTGCGGATATCCCTTTGACAGGTTTGCACGGCGGAGCAGGGATAAATCTTTTCCGGGAAATGGAAGGAGACTATTTCAGACGTACCAGGGTGGACTTGATGTATACCTGGGATGCAAATCTGAGCCATGACCTTTCTGTCGGAGCCGGACTGAGATTCTCCTGGCAATCCTGCAGCTGGAATGCAGGCGGGGTGCTGCTACCCGGGATGATTGAGCCCGGGACACTTCAGCCACTTCCGTTAAATGAAACCCTTGCCGGAGAACGGTATGGATATCCGGATTTTGCAGCCGGCATGATAGGTGCCTGGAAAAATATGTATTTCGGGTCATCGGTGCACCACCTGGGCCGTCCATCCGTGAACCCCGGTCAACCCTCTGCCGGAAGAATTCCCCTGTCCTGGAATGCCCATGCCGGGATCAATATCACGGGTAACAGACGCCTGCTCAGTCAGCAACCCATGCTTTTTTCTCCCGGGATAATTATAATGGACAATGGATACAGCTATTCGTTATATGCCGGATCCTATTTCATCCTTAAGCCTTTATATGCCGGGTTGTGGTTCCGGACAAGCAATAAATTTAGCTACAACAGCCTGATAAGCCTTGCAGGATTCAGCTGGAACAATCTAAGAGTCGCGTTTTCCTATGACATGGATATTCTTGGCTCTGCAAATATCCCGCTCAGTGGGGCTTACGAGCTTTCAGCCAGTCTGAAATTCGACCCCCCGGCTAAAAGAAAAAGAATCAAAGCAATAAAATGTCCTAAAATTTAGTTATATTTGTGTTTTGAAAAGAATTTCCCTACATTTGAAACTAAGCTTTTAGCAATCAAAAATTAAAACAGTATAGTGATGAAGATCATGTTCAAACTTCAGTCGTTGCTTGTGATCGGGCTTCTGTTACTTGCATCCTGTAAAGGTGGTGGTGATTTAACGCAGAGCGGAAAAGGATCCTCTACAACAGGATGGAACTACAACGAACCTGAAAACGGTGGTTTTGAAGTGGTAACCTCGTATGAGCAGGAAACAGGACCAGGCCTTGTGTTTATTGAAGGTGGTTCATTCACCATGGGAAATGTTGAACAGGATGTGATGTTCGACTGGAACAATGTTCCCCGCCATGTTACTGTGAGTTCATTCTATATGGATGAGACGGAAGTACGAAACGTCGACTACCGTGAGTATCTCCATTGGATTGGCCGCGTATTTGTTGAGTATCCCGATGTTTACAAAAACGCACTTCCCGACACGCTTGTCTGGAGACGCCCCCTCGGTTATAACGAACCCTATGTTCAGTATTACTTAAGGCACCCGGCTTACAACGAGTATCCCGTGGTAGGAGTAAACTGGCTGCAGGCAAATGACTATTGCGCATGGCGTACCGACCGTGTAAATGAAAAGATAATGATAGACAGGGGAATATTAAAATGGGACCCCCAACAGCTCAACGATAATAACTTCAATACCGATGCTTACCTGGCAGGTCAGTATGAAGGTATTGTTAATCAGAACCTGCCCTCTCTTGATCCAAACCAGGAGGAACGGAAGGTTCGGCTGGAAGATGGCATTCTGCTCCCGAAATACCGCCTGCCTACCGAGGCCGAATGGGAATTTGCCGCCTTCTCTCTCATTGGAAACTCCTATGATGAGCGTATCTACGAACGCCGTATCTACCCCTGGAACGGACATAACGTACGGAATGACGCACAGAAAGTCCGCGGACAGATGCGTGCCAACTTTGTACGTGCACGTGGTGATATGATGGGTACCTCCGGAAACCTGAACGACAACGCCGACATTCTTGCCCCGGTTAAAATGTACTGGCCCAACGATTACGGGCTTTATAACATGGCCGGTAACGTAAACGAATGGGTTATGGACGTTTATCGTCCCCTCACCTTCGATGAATTCGACGAATTCCGTCCATTCCGTGGAAATGTATTCCAGGAAATGGAAAAGGACGAAGAAGGTAACGTAGCCCAGAAAGACAGCCTTGGCCGTCTGAAATGGAAAAATGTTTCTGAAAGCCAGAATGTAAACCGTACCAATTATAAGTATGCCGACTACAGGAACTACCTCGACGGCGACCTGCCCTCAAGCCAGGATTATAAATCACTCGACGAAGGTGGAACTCCTGCCGCCGGATCCAACAGGATGTATCTTAATGAAGGAGCCGATAAGGAAAGTTATACCAGTCTGATCAGCGATAATGTACATGTGTACAAAGGTGGTGGCTGGAGAGACCGCGCTTATTGGCTGAGCCCGGGTGCACGCCGATTCCTGGATGAAAAAGGAACCCGCGACGATCTTGGATTCCGTTGCGCCATGACCCGCGTTGGAAGCCCTGTCGGACTGAGATAATCTCATGAACAACCATACAAACCCTCATTAGGCCCAGCTTAATGAGGGTTTTTTATTCACTGCGTGCATGGAAATAAATGAACTGTATTCCATTTACCTGGATAACCCCGGCATTGTAATCGATTCCAGAAAAGCCAGGGAGAAAAGCATATTCTTCGGACTACCCGGTGAACACGAAAACGGAGGGAGCTACGCCGCCAGAGCCCTGGAAGCGGGCTGCGCATTTGCCGTTGTCGACTCCCCTGCATATTGCTCCTCCCCACGTTGTATACTGGTAGATAATAGCCTGCAAACCCTCACCAGCCTGGCTGCCTTCCATCGAAAGATGTTAAACATCCCCGTTATAGCTATAACCGGGAGCAACGGAAAAACAACCACCAAGGAACTGCTGGCATCCGTGCTGAGAACCAGATACAAGGTGATCGCCACTACAGGGAACCTCAACAACCACATCGGGGTTCCTCTTACCATCCTTTCCATCCCGACAGATACCGATATAGCCGTGATCGAAATGGGTGCCAACCATCCGGGTGAGATAGCCGCGCTCTGCGAAATTGCACAGCCTACCCATGGACTGATTACCATGATCGGAAAGGCCCACCTGGAAGGCTTTGGCTCCTTCGAGGGGGTCATCGCTGCCAAATCAGAACTCTACCAATACCTTAATCAGCCAGGGAAAACAGTTTTTGTAAATGCGGATGATAGCCTCCTTCTCAAACTCCTGGAGAATTTCAAAGGTAGCCTGGTTAAATATGGGACCAGTGAAATGGCTGGTTGCAGGGGGAGGTCAGAAGGAGCAGGTCCCTTTCTGAAATTTCAACTCTATGACCAGAATACAGCGGAATCCGGTATTAGTATCTCTACACAGCTTTTTGGGGATTACAACCTGTCGAATGCACTCGCTGCAGCCAGCGCAGGCTTGTATTTCGAAATAGACCTGCCAGCCATCGCCTCAGCACTCACTTCCTATTCACCACAGAATAACCGGTCCCAGTTGTTACAGACTGCCCGGAACAGCCTGGTACTCGATTATTACAATGCCAACCCCACCAGCATGGAGGCTGCACTCCGGAATTTCACACAAATGCAGCAGGGGAAAGGCATGCTTATACTGGGTGATATGCTTGAACTGGGAACTTACGGTCCGGATGAACATGAGAAAATCAACCAGCTGGCCCGGATATCCGGCGCAGAAACAGTGCTCCTGGTAGGTACGATCTTCGGCAATACCTCCCCCTGGCCCGGGCGCCATACCTTTCCGGATTCGGAAGGTGCAGCCCGCCATCTCGCGCAAATCCAGCCTGCCGGATACCATATCCTCATCAAGGGTTCCCGCGGTATTCAACTCGAAAAGACCATACCATACCTTTAATATATATCAGACAACCCAAACAATCACCTCTATGAGCAACCTGTTAATGGACCCGATAAGCAAGCTGATGGGATTACGATACAAATCACATCCCTGGCACGGCATCGATATAGGCCCTGATGCACCTGTAGTAGTTAACTGTTTTATCGAAATGGTTCCAACCGACACTGTCAAATATGAACTCGATAAGGTGAGCGGGTACCTGAAGATAGACCGCCCTCAGAAGTATTCGAACGTGGTCCCGGCCTTGTATGGATTTATTCCCCAGACTTTTTGCGGGGAGCGGGTGGCCGAAATATGCCGCGAACGCACCGGCAGAAGCGGGATACGGGGTGACGGCGATCCACTCGACATTTGCGTGTTCACCGAAAAAGAAATCACGCATGGAGATCTCCTGGTAAAGGCTAAGACAATTGGGGGATTCAGAATGCTGGACGGCGAAGAGGCCGACGACAAAATAATAGCCGTAATGAACCAGGATGCCGTTTATGGTGAGTATGAAGACCTGTCGGATTGCCCGGCCCTGGTGATCGACCGGCTGATGCATTACTTCCTTACCTACAAGGATCTGCCGGGCACTCCCCGTCGTTGCGAGATAACCCATACCTACGGAAAAGAAGAAGCCCGGGAAATCATTCTCCGGGCCCGTGAGGATTATCGCAGAAAATTTGAGAACCTCGACGAAGCTCTCAAATCTGTATAGTTGTTCAGGCTTTGGCCTGCTCTGTCAGGATTTCGGTATCTACGAGTATACGTCCGCAGTATTCGCAAACGATGATCTTCTTCCTGGATTTAATATCAAGCTGACGCTGGGGAGGAATCTTGGCGAAACAACCACCACAGGCATCGCGTTCAACAGTTACAACAGACAAGCCATTGCGGGCATTGGAACGGATCCTCTTATACGCACTAATGAGCCGCGGTTCGATGATGGCTTCCAGTTCCTTTGATTTCCTGTTCAGGGTCTCTTCTTCCTTCTGGGTATCCTTGATGATATCTTCCAGCTCGTGCTGCTTCATCGCAAGATCATTCCGGCGTTCTTCCAGGAGAGTGGAGGACTGTTGGATCAATTCCTTCTTGCTTTGTATCTGAACAGAAAACTCACGTATCCTTTTCTCACACAGTTCAATCTCCAGGGTCTGAAACTCGATTTCCTTGGAAAGGGAATCGTACTCCCGGTTGTTACGAACGTTGTTTTGCTGCTCCTGATATTTGGTAATCAGCTCCTTGGCGTTGGCAATCTCTGCTTTCTTATTGTTTACAGCAACATCAAACCCTTTTACCTCATCTTCCAGGTTTTTCAACCGGGTTTCAAGGCCTGCAATCTCGTCTTCCAGGTCCTGAACCTCGAGCGGCAACTCACCGCGCAGGATCTTTACCTTATCAATGTCGGAATCGATACGTTGCAATTCATACAGTGCCTTGAGCTTTTCTTCGATGGATATTTCAGTTGTTTCGGCTGTTTTCGTCTTTTCACTGGCCATATCTCAGATATAATTAACAGGATTGGTATTTACCTCAGAAAAATGAACTGCAAAGTTAGGGAAATTTTTAATAAGTACTTCATAAAATAATTCTTTCACAACTTGTTCTGTTTCAAAATGTCCCGCATCGATGAGTAAAATACGGCCATCGGCATCAAAGAACTGGTGGTACTTCAGGTCAGCGGTGACAAAAGCGTTGGCTCCCTGACGGATAGCTTCGGGAATTAGAAAAGCCCCGCTCCCCCCGCAAAGAGCAACTTTTTTTATATCTCCGGGCAGAAAGGCAGTGTGCCGAAGGGTTTCAGCCCCCAGACGCTCCTTGACCAGTCGTGCGAATGCTTCCCCTCCAGAACCCGGGTCCAGTTCCCCGATAAGGCCTGCCCCGGCCTTTTCATACTCATTTTCAAGGGTATATATATCATAGGCCGCTTCCTCATAGGGATGGGCCGCCAGCATGGCCTTAATCACCCGTGCCTGGAGATGCGCCGGGAAGATGGTTTCAATCCGGGTTTCCGGTTCCGTATGGAACACTCCCTTTCCACCGGCAAAGGGATTGGTATTCGCAGAACCCCTGAAGGTGCCGTGGCCCTGCAAATTATAACTGCAACTGTCATATTCCCCGATAGTACCGCCCCCGGCTGAAAAAACAGCCTGTCGCACCTGGTCGGCCTGTTCGTGGGGTACAAAGGTTACCAGCTTGCGTAACTGCCCCTTCAGCGGCTTGAGTATCCTGCAGTTTGTCAGGCCCAGTCTCCTGGCCAGGGCTGCATTCAGTCCCTCCCTTAAATTGTCGGCATTGGTATGACAGGCATACAGGGCAATGTTGTTGCGAATGGCTTTAATTACGCAGCGTTCGACATAGCCATTGCCATTGAGTTTTTTCAGTCCCTGGAAAATAAGTGGATGGTGCGAAAGGATCAGGCCGGCACCCTTGG
Organism: Bacteroidales bacterium; assembly: GCA_046329925.1. Classification (GTDB taxonomy): domain Bacteria; phylum Bacteroidota; class Bacteroidia; order Bacteroidales; family JAAYUG01; genus JAXLTS01. The sequence goes on along the minus strand of JAXLTS010000025.1, from coordinate 49,665 downwards.
CAACGGCCTCATCGATTACCTGCTCGGTCACATCCAGGGTAATCAGTACCGACTGAATTTCCTGTTGGGCAGACCCGGTCTGAAGTCCCGAGTTATCATAGCCTTCCTGGAAGGAAAGTGGAAATGCCTCCTCCAGGCAACGGATCAACTCACTCAAAACCAAGATCATATCTGGTCCTTGATTTCATTCAGCATGTCGCGGACATTCTTCAGAACCTTAACCACTTCGAAGGTATTCACCGTATCCTCCCTGTTTTCCTTCAGTTTCAGCTGGGCTCCTTTAATAGTCAAACCCCGTTCTTTTACAAGGTGGTATATCAGGTGGAAGTTCCCTATATCTTCCTGGGTGAAAAACCGGGTTCCTTTTTTGTTCTTGCGTGGATTGAGGATATCGAATTCCTTCTCCCAGTAGCGGATGAGCGAAGGATTTACCTGGAACATATCGGCTACCTCACCGATGGAGTAGTACAGTTTTTCAACCTTTTTTTCCTTGTATGGCATTGGATAAGAGTTTAGGAACGAGTGGAGTTCACAGACGAATGTACAAAAATACTTCAAAAGACTTGACAACGCGTCTGCCGTGCCATAAATTTAAACATACCTAATTTCATTCTTTCCTAATTCTCCGGCCCATGAAAAAAAACGCTAATTACTCTTTAAGAAATCCTTTCAGAGGAATTCTTACTGTTTCGGTAATTCTTTTTCTTTCCCTGTTCACAGCTTTGCCTGTCCTTTGCCAGGATGACATGCCAGTAACAGCCGTTTGTGCCTGCAAGATGAATGTTTTTTACCTGGGGGTGGATAACCCGGTAAAGGTGGTGGTTAGTGACTGTAAACCCAGTGAAATGGTTGTTACCGTATCGAATGGAACAATTACCGGATCGGCCTGCAAGTATGTGGTACGCCCCGAAACGGAGGGAATGGCGATCGTTCGGGTCTCTGTAAAAGGAGTTATTGTTGGCTCATCCGATTTCAGGGTGAAAATGTTGCCTACGCCCGTTGCGAAAATAGCCGGTTGTAAAACAGGGAGCATTCAAAAATCCACTTTGCTTACTGCTGAAAAGATGGAAGCTGTGATGGAAAATTTTGATTTCATTGCAACATGCAAGATTTTGGGATTTAAAATGAGTGCCAATCAGTTTCAACAGGTTACAGACAAGAAATCCGGTAAAGTGACAGAACAGGGGGCTGATGTGGAGCTTCTATCAACTTCTGAGCTGATCACACCTGAACAAAAAAAACTGCTTGAACAATTGAAGCCAGGCCAAAAGGTCTATTTCGAGGAAATAAAGGCTTCCTGCCCCGACGGAACCATACGTGATCTGGGTGCCCTGATTTTAAAGGTGGAGTGAAGAAAATAACCGGAACTCACTCCCCGAAACAGTACAGATTCCCGTCCCTGGAGGCAATATACAACCTGCCATTGTGCACCACAGGTGAAGATTCGCAGGAGGCCTGAAAATTGGCAAGCAGTTTCAACTCTTTCGGGGTATAACTGAACAGGTGTATCCCGTTATAGCCTGCAGCCACAATCCTGTTCTCCGTAAAGATGGGTGTGGAAATGGAAGGCCCGGTGTTGTACTTAAAAAGCAGGCGGGGTGTGGGATACAAAGTTTTTCCGTTGGTGCCGGTTACCTGCCGGCTGCTGTCGATCTCCATGTAATTCACCACATACATCCAGCCATCAATAGCTGTGAAAAGTGCGAGATACGGATCACCTTCCTTACGATACCGGTCGTTGATGGCTGCAGAGCCTATTACCCCGCCCTGCCAGGTGGCAAAATTCCGGTTGGCAGTGGGAAAGAACCAAACCACGGTTTCTTCCGGTTTGCGGGACGGATCCAGTTTGTAAATTCCTCCCCTGCCTGCTATATATTGTTTCTCCACCGATACCAGGATGCACGAATCAGAAGTGACTATACAGGAACCATCCATGTCGGAGCCGATGAAGAAATCCCAGTCTATAGCGCGCGTTATCAGATTGTACCCATAGACATGCCCCGAACCCGATGCAACATACACATGGTCTCTCAGTAGACAGGGTGATGACTCGGTAACCAGGTTCCGCTTATGGGCAATTACATCCTCCGGTGTGTAGAGTATGCTCTCCTGGTAAACCATTGGCTGGGTGATTCCCTCCCGTTGTTCAACTGTTGCGGGGCTGGGATTGAAAACGGTGAATATGCCGTTCTCGAGACCAATATATGCTGTATCATTCAGGACCAGGGCTGAGGCATCCACATCGCGGCTGTAACTATCGGTGAGTTTTACATTATGTCTCCAGAATTCCTTACCCGATGAAAAAGAGATGGCCCGGTAACTTGGAATAACCGGTATCCGGAAAGAATTTTTCACTCCCTGCCGGCTTCCCTGGAGAATAATAAGTTCTTCCTCCGGTGACCGTGCTTTTTCATTCAGCCATAGGGTACCGGTTCCCTTTACCACATCATCGAAGGTGTATTGCCAGATAACAGTTCCGGTGGCTGCATCTATTTTCTTGAGGTGATGATCGTATGCGCCCTGGATGAGAATCAACTTACCATTCTCTTCAACCAATAATGGTTGTCCTGTCCAGCCGGCACCCGACCAGTTAACAGGACCCTTGGCGGGAGATACCACCGTTCGACCGGATCCCAAAGCTAATTTCCAGACAAGCCGGAGGGCATCGGGTGCCTTGTCACCGTAATAATTCCGTTTTTCATTACCCAGAAAGGTGCCGTTGATGATACGGTAAGCGGATGTTTTTAAAGGCGGGGGATTCTCCTGTGTATTTTGCCTGCAGGCCAGGATTATCAAAAGAAGCCCGGAGGCCAGGAGGGTATAGAAATGGTTTTTTGTTTTCAACATGAATAAAGAGATAAAAGAAAAGGCACCTGCTTTGGGTGCCTTGATCTGTATTTTGTTAACAGCTTAGTCAAAGGTGCGGTTCGAATTGGTGGACAGTTCGATGAGTTTCTCATACTCCTCAGCCGAGAGATCGTTGAAATAGAAGTTAATCGGATTTACCTTGGTACGGTTGATGCTTACCTCGTAATGTACATGGGGCGCAGTGGAGAGGCCTGTATTTCCAACAAAACCGATCACATCACCGCGTTTCACTTTCTGTCCTTTTACGACATTGAACCCGGTGCAATGACCATAGAGCGTTCTGTATCCAAAACCATGATTGATCACGATCTTCCAGCCATATCCCCTGTAGGACACATCCAGTTCTTCCACTACCCCGTCCCCGGTGGCATAGATATCTGTACCAATAGGTGCTGAAAAATCCATCCCCTCGTGGAACTTCTTAATCTTGTATACCGGGTGAATACGGTATCCCCAGCCCGATCCGGCATGGGTGAGGTCCTTGTTCGAGATGGGCTGAATCGCAGGTATGGACCTCAGCATCTCTTCCTTCCGCATGGCCAGGTTGATAACCTCGTCATACGATTTGGACTGAACATATATTTTCTTGGTGATTTTGTCCAGTTTCCGGGCAGTCTCCACCATCAGGCTTGAAAATTCGAAGCCTTCCAGGTCGGAATACCGGTTGATACCTCCCATCCCTGCCTCGCGGTAGTTCCTGGGAATCGGCTTGGCTTCGAAGATGGTCCGGTAGATATTGTCATCACGTTGCTGCAGGTCGCTTAAAACAGCATCCAGTTCATTCAACCTCTTATTCATCACCTCGTATTTGAGCCGCATCTGTTCATTTTCATTCCTCAGCTTTCTTTCATTCGGCGAACTGAAAAATGAGGAGAAAAGAACATAATAGAGCAATGCAACAGCAATGCTGGCCATGAAATAGGTGAAAAACTTGATCAACCTGGATCTGAAACTGTGCACGACACGGTCGTAACTCAGCGATTCAGGGTTGAACTTGTATTTTGTCTTAGCCATTGTTCTTTTTTAAATCGACAATAAGGGTAAGGTAAAGATTATTTTAGGGTTAGCAGCAAATCTACGTGAAAAAATTCATTTTCGCAAGCCCATATCCCCGGTCGGGCCTGAAACACCCGGGCCTTTGGGGTCAGGATGCCCGAATTACCAATATTTCCGGGGAAATGTTAAATTTAACTTCCTGGCCAGGCTTTGTTATACATAAACTGCCCACAATTTGTTTCATCCTGTTGCATAAAATTCGCCAAACAGCGATATTCGCAGCAATTTTAACAAAGCTATGATGCATTCCAAGGAGATCCGCGACCGCTTTCTGAAGTTTTTCAGCGAAAAAGGACACCAGATAGTCCCCTCAGCCCCCATTATTGTCCGGAACGACCCGACACTGATGTTTACCAACGCCGGGATGAACCAGTTTAAGGATTTGTTCCTGGGGAATGCTGCTATTACACATCCCCGGATTGCCGATACACAGAAATGTCTACGGGTATCAGGAAAACACAATGACCTGGAGGAGGTTGGGCATGATACCTACCATCATACCATGTTTGAAATGCTGGGTAACTGGTCTTTCGGTGATTATTTCAAGAAGGAGGCGATCGACTGGGCCTGGGAATTTCTTACCGGGACCCTGGGAATCGCACCCGAAAATATGTATGCTACTGTTTTTGAGGGAAGTAAGGAGGAGAAGCTGGAATTTGATGCTGAAGCATGGGAATATTGGAAAAAGCATCTTCCTGAAGATCATATTATCCGCGGATCGCGGAAGGACAATTTCTGGGAAATGGGTGATACCGGTCCCTGCGGACCCTGTTCCGAACTGCACGTGGACGTAAGACCCGAAGCAGAGAGGGCGTCCACCCCCGGCAGGGATCTGGTTAACACGGGTAACCCCCGCGTAATCGAAATATGGAACCTGGTTTTTATCCAGTACAACCGGAAGTCCAATGGCGATCTGGAGTTCCTGCCGAAGAAACATGTAGATACGGGTATGGGCTTCGAACGCCTTTGCCGGGTGGTTCAACAAAAGGATTCAAACTATGATACCGATCTCTTCAGACCGGTAATTGCGGAACTGGAGCGGATGTCGGGGATCAGTTACGGAAAAGATGCGGATTCGGATGTGGCCATGCGCGTGGTAGCCGATCACCTGCGGGCACTAAGTTTCTGTATTGCCGACGGACAGGTCCCTTCGAACAACAAGGCGGGTTATGTGCTGCGCAGGATACTCCGGCGGGCAGTGAGGTACGGGCATACCTTCCTGCACCTCGAAGAACCCTTTATCTATAAACTGGTTCCGGTACTTGCAGAGACCATGGGACACGTGTTCCCGGAACTGGATAATCAGAAGGACCTGGTGATGAATGTAATCAGGGAGGAAGAGGCTTCCTTCCTGCGCACCCTGGGTAATGGTATCCGGCGCCTGGGCCAGATCATGGCCGTGCATGAAAAAACTAAGCTGATCCCCGGAAAGGATGCATTCGAGTTATACGACACCTTCGGCTTTCCTCCCGACCTCACCGACCTGATTGCCAGGGAAAAGGGATTCTCGATGGATCAGGCTGCCTTCGAAACGGAGATGCAGTTGCAGAAGGAACGCTCCCGCTCAGCCTCTGCCGTGGATACCGGCGACTGGATTACCGTTTCGGATACTGCCACGGAAGGTTATTTTGTAGGGTACGACGAGTTGGAAACCCCGGTGCAGATCACCCGTTACCGGAAGGTGAAAACCAAAAACAAAGAACAATACCAGCTGGTATTCGACAAGACTCCCTTTTATGCTGAAAGCGGGGGACAAGTGGGGGATACCGGTACCATAGAGGCGGGAAGCGAAAGGGTGAAAATCCTGGATACACAAAAAGAAAATAACCTCATCATTCACATCGCCGAAAAACTGCCATCAGATCCGGAGGCATCCTTCGTAGCTCGTGTAAATAAGCAAAACAGGATACTTACTGCCAACAATCACTCTGCCACGCACCTGCTCCATCATGCGCTCCGCAAGGTGCTGGGTACGCATGTAGAACAGAAAGGATCTCTGGTGGAACCCAGCCGTCTTCGCTTCGACTTCAGCCATTTCCAGAAAATGAGTGAAGAGGAGATCCGGCAGGTTGAGAAACTGGTGAATGAGGAGATAAGGAAAAACCATGCCCGTGAAGAACACCGGCGCACCTCCATGGAAGAGGCTCAACGTATGGGAGCCATGGCCCTTTTCGGAGAAAAATACGGGGAACAGGTTCGTGTGATCCGTTTCGGCGACTCAGTGGAATTGTGCGGAGGAATTCATGTGGAATCTACGGCCTCAATCGGATTTTTTAAAATTCTCAGCGAATCGGCCATTGCCGCCGGAATCCGCCGCATCGAAGCAATCACGGCCGATGAGGCTGATTCGTTTATCCGGGAGGAGTTAACCCAACTGGACGCCATTCGTGCGATTTTGAAAAACCAGAAAAATCCTCAGCAGGCACTTGAAAAACTGCTGGCCGAAAATGATGCTCTTCAAAAGCAACTTGAGACTTTTTATAAGAAAGAAGCAGAATCGCTGAGGCAGGAACTTTCAGGAAAAGTAAAAAAAGTAAAAGAAGTCAATCTGATTGCTGAACTGGTCAACACCAGTCAGCCCGAATTGCTCAAGGATATAGCCTTTCAGCTGAAGGAAAAATTCAATCCACTCTTTCTTATACTGGGGTGTAAGGCTGCAGGGAAGGCCCACCTGGCATTGATGATTTCCCAGGACCTTATTGACTCGAATAAATTGAATGCCGGACAAATAATCCGCGAAATTTCGAAGGAAATTAAAGGCGGAGGCGGTGGTCAGCCCTTCTTTGCCACAGCCGGCGGAACAGATGAAAGCGGATTGGAACGCGCTATTTCAATGGCCGTGGAAATACTTAAAAAGGCTACTGAATAATTATGGCCTTTGTGGTTATTCTGTTTTTTTGAAGGGCAAAAAAATCATTATGCAAAAAGGACGTTCTGCCGAACGTCCCAACCAAACATTATTTTAATTTCACCGGGTTGGTATTTCTCCATTTTCAAAATCTTTGCAAACCTTTTAACTGCCTTCATCTCCCCATCTTCAACGCGGTGACTTCAACACCGCACAGTCACCGGCATACTTCGCCCCTACTCCCCTACTCACATTCTTACATTATCATCTTCACACCTTCTCAATACGTCGACGTCATATTCTCCGGTACGACCAGTATATAATCCGCCAGTCCCTTATTTTCCTCTTCCAGTTTAGTAATATCTTTCTGGTTTACCTGCTGTATGGTGACAACTTTAAGTCCGGGAATATACTTATTGAGATGCCAGATTATTCCTTCGTGGTTCTGGCTGTGATAACTGCCATTAAAGTGATAAAAAAGATCCCCCGGTTTCCAGTGCTGAGCGATAAACCATGCCATGGTGGCATCTTTGAGAGCCTGGGCTTTCGGAAAATTCTCACTCATTTTGGCAGTACCGTGACCACCTCCCATACTCATCATATCCTTGTAACATTTAACCTCCGGATCGTAAAAAATGGGTAATGGCGCCATGTAGCGCAAGGCTTCCTGTGAAAGATAGCGGAGAGTGTCAAACCCCCCATAGGAAACCAGGGAGGCATATCTTCTCGGAACATTCGTGGCAATAAAGGGAATCCCATTGTCCCTGCAAAAATTCAACACAGGTTTGTAATCGGTTTTGTAATTCTTCCAGAGCTTGGCTTCATCCTCATATCGTTTATCATCGGTAAGTCCCTTCAGATATTCTGTAAGGATCAGCTGGTCGTCTGCTTCGAACATTTCTGCACCCACTGCCAGTTTATTCCCCTTCTCCGCAAACAGGTCCGAGGCAAGCTCCAGTTCCATCCAATGCGAAATCGGGTCGTTGTGCGTTTCGCCAAAAAAAACAAGGTCTGCCTCCAGTACGGTCCTGAGCATTTTTGAATAATGTACCTCCTTCCCTTCACCGCTGTAAAGGATGTAGGCTGGTTTATCCTGGGCATAAGCCGAAAAAGACATCACAAAAAGAACTACCAGAAAAACGGGGATACGAACTTGCATAACAATCCGGGTTAAGTTTCAGGATGCAAAGATGAAGTATATTTTCTGAAGAAACCTAAGCCCCCGGTAGTACATATGTATTATCCATCATGAAAATCATTCAATGGAGCTAATATAACATGCAGAATTTCAATGCATATCCATGCCATTTTGTATTTTTCACCTTTTAGGTACTTTCTTACAGATTTTTCTATCTTTGAATCAACCAACCCCATCAACTATGGAACCAACACGTACTTTTGACTTACTGGAACGATATCAGAATCTGTTTTCGGACAAAACAGATGTACTGGCCGGAAAAGAAAACGGGAAATGGGTGACCTACTCCGTTAAGGATTACATCGACAATTGCAACCGGGTAAGTTATGCGCTGCTTTCCATGGGAATTGGCAAAGGAGATCGGGTGGCCCTTATTGCCAACAACAGGCCGGAATGGAATTTTGTTGATTTCGGAATTTCCCAGACCGGTGCCGTCAATCTTCCGATCTATCCCACCATCAGTAAGGAAGAATACGCCTACATACTGAAAGACGCAGAGCCCAAGATTATTTTTGTATCCGATAAGGCCCTGTATGAAAAAATTAAACCCCTGGCCGGGGAAGTTTCATCTTCCATCAAAATTTTCACCCTCAACCAGGTTGCGGGTGCACCTCATTTTTCAGAGATAATCGAACTTGGGAAGAGTAAGGAAAAAGAATTTGCTGAAACGCTGAAAAAGGCCAGGGCTGAAGTAACACCCAACGATCTGGTAACATTGATTTACACCTCCGGAACAACAGGATTTCCGAAGGGTGTGATGCTCACTCATAACAACCTTGTCACAAACTTTATTGCCACGGCGGGTGTGCATCCTCTTGGTTCTGAAGCAAGGATACTGTCCTTTCTTCCCCTGAGTCATATCTATGAACGAATGGTCAATTATCACTTCCAGTACAAGGGAATGAGTATCTACTACGCTGAAAATATGGGGACGATCACCGAGAATGCAAAGGAGATCAGCCCACAAATCTTCAATGCCGTGCCCAGGCTGATGGAAAGAGTCTATGACAAAATTATCAGTAAGGGAAAAGATCTCACCGGACTCAAAAAACAGATTTTCTTCTGGGCAGTGAACCTTGCCCTGCGGTTCGAACTGAACCATCAGAACGGATGGTTCTATTATATCCAACGACTCATTGCCGACAAACTTGTTTACTCCAAATGGCGTGCAGCGCTTGGTGGAAAACTGGAGATCATTGTATCCGGTGGAGCGGCGCTGCAACCACGCCTTGCCCGTTTTTTCTGGGCAGCTAAAATAAAAGTTCTCGAGGGGTATGGACTAACGGAAACATCACCTGTTATCGCAGTGAACAACCTTACCACCCGCGAGGTTAAATTTGGCACGGTGGGACCTATCATCAGGGATGTCCAGGTTAAGATTGCGGAGGATGGTGAAATACTGGCCAAAGGCCCGAATATTATGGTGGGCTATTACAATCAGCCTGCTCTCACGGCAGAAGTCATCGACAATGAAGGATGGTTTCATACAGGGGATATCGGGATGATAGTAGACAACAAATACCTTAAAATCACCGACCGCAAAAAAGAAATCTTTAAGCTTTCAAGCGGAAAATACATCGCCCCCCAGGTGATTGAGAATAAGTTCAAGGAAAGTATGTTCATCGAGCAAATCATGGTGATCGGCGAGAACCAGAAATTTGCCAGTGCCCTTATCTCACCAAATTTCCAGTTCCTGCATAACTGGGCATCGATCCATCATGTTTCATTCCAGGATAACACCGATCTCATCAGTAATCCTCAGGTGGTTGCACGATACCAGAAAGAGGTGGGCCAGATGAACCAGCAACTGGGAGAGCACGAGCGTATCAAGCGTTTCAGGCTGGTGGCAGAGGAATGGACTCCGCAAACAGGCGAACTGTCACCCACCTTGAAACTGAAACGGAAGGTTCTCTCTGATAAATATCCGGAACTAATCGAGGATATTTTCAGTGTGGATAAAACAAACGGCGTGGATTGATTTGCGGGAAACTCAGCCCTGATTAGATCATCCGGTTACACGCATTCTGTGGCTTATTATCCATAAGCCAAGGAAAGTGAATGAACCGTTTATAAGGATAAGTTCATAACCCAGTTTATACCCGGGAAATAAGTATCCCAGGAGATATCCTGCTCCATAGGACAGGATTGGTGAAAGAATTGCCACCAGCGGAACCCAGTGATCCCTGATGGATTTTCGTGTAAACAATCCAAAGGCAAACAAGCCCAGCAAGGGACCATAGGTATATCCGGCTATGGTGAAAACGGCATCGACTACCGCCTGGTTATTGATCAGTCTGAATACAAGGATCACCACCAGCACCACCAGGGAAACGCCGAAATGAACCTTTTTTCTCGTAGCCCGCAGTTTCTCATCGCTCAGTTTTCCGCCATCCAGGATGTCGATTGTGAAGGAGGTTGTAAGGGCTGTAAGTGCTGAATCAGCACTGGAGAAGGCGGCTGCAATAAGCCCCAGCATGAATACCACCGTAATTGCCGGGGGCAGGTAACCCTGGGTGGCAATGAGTGGAAAAAGATCGTCCGTGCGTACAGGTAATGGAATATTCTTTGCCGCAGCGAACATGTACAACAGAACCCCCAGGGACATGAACAGCAGGTTTACGGGGATCAATGCAAGACTGAACCAGAACATATTTTTCTGGGCCTCACGAATATTTCTACAACTCAGATTCTTCTGCATCATGTCCTGGTCAAGACCGGTCATGACTATTGCAATAAATGCCCCTCCCAGAAATTGTTGAATAAAATGTTTACCTCCCCACTCATCAAAAAAGAAAATGCGTGAGAGTGGTGAATCCTGAATGGCGGTTACAATCCCGGAAGGCGAAAGCTGCAGAGCCTTTCCAAGAGTTATCACACAAAGTATAAGCGAAGCAATAAACAAAAGTGCCTGCAGGGTATCAGTCCAGATAATCGTTTTGATTCCTCCTTTAAAAGTATAGAGCCAGATAAATAGTATTGTGACGATAACAGTAATTGCAAAAGGAATATGCCACACTGAGAATACTGCCACATGCAATACCCCCGCAACAAGGTACAGACGAATTGCGGAACCCATGGTGCGGCTTAACAAAAAGAAAGCTGCCCCGGTCTTGTACGACCACCTCCCGAAGCGTTGTTCGAGATAGGTATAAATGGAGGTAAGATTCAAACGGTAATAAAGCGGCATCAGAATTGTTCCGATTACCAGGTAGCCGAGGAGGTACCCCAGAACCATCTGCATATAGGAAAACTGGGATGTTCCAACCCAGCCTGGAACTGAAATAAAGGTAACACCCGAGATGGAAGCTCCTATCATCCCAATGGCAACAATGTACCAGGGCGATTTTTTCCCTCCCAGGAAAAATCCGAAATTACTGGCTTTCCTGGAGGTGATCCATCCTACAAAGAGCAATACGGAAAAATATCCAAGTATGATAAAGGCAATGAAAATCGGCTTCATACCATAATATATCCTGCAAGGATAATAAAAACAAGGCTGGTAAAAAAGTGGAAATCCATTTCAATTCTATTAATTTTGGGGCCTGTGCAAAAGAACAGCCCCCGATGAGTTATTCAACAAATCATTCCAATGTTTTCGAATCTGCGGTTCAGGAATTTTCAAAACTTCCGGGTATCGGAGGCAAAACTGCCCTGAGGCTCGTTTTGCATCTGCTCCGCGAGGACACCACAGAGGTGCTTAAACTGGGGCATTCCATTCTGGAACTGAGGGAGAAAATTCATTATTGCTCCTCCTGCAACAACATTACGGAGCAGGAAACCTGTACAATCTGTGCTGATACCAACCGGGATCATTCGCTTATCTGCATAGTGGAAAACATAAGGGATGTTATGGCGATTGAACGTACCAGGCAGTTTCAGGGTATCTATCATGTGCTGGGAGGAATCATTTCCCCGATGGACGGTATAGGACCCTCTGACCTGAAAACCGCTGCCCTGGAAAAGAAACTCGAAAACGGTCTGGTGAAGGAATTGATCCTGGCGCTCAGCACCACCATGGAAGGAGATACCACCAACTTCTATCTTTATCGTAAGTTCAGCAGATATGGTATCAGGATAACCACCCTGGCCCGAGGTGTATCCATTGGTGATGAACTCGAATATACTGACGAACTCACCCTGGCAAAATCCCTCCTTAACCGGACAGTTTTCGAATCACAATAAGATTCCGGTTATCCTGCGGGGAAACAACCTGCCTCTGTTGTACTATTGATTTAAGGGCTTACACGGTATAATCCATCACGCAAACAGGCATATTCACCAGGGCTGTTTAAAAGTCAGGATGCCCATTACATGCTTTACAGCATATTTGTATATATTTGCTGCACAAACATGTGAATCGGCCTGCAATGAAGCTAGTAAACAACAAGTACGAGATCGACGGCATTCCGGCCCTCGACTTATGCAAAAAATACGGTACTCCCCTGTATGTATATGAAACGGCTAAGATGCAGGAGCAGTACGAAGCACTGGGCACGGCATTTAAATCCTGCAAACTGAAAATCAACTATGCCTGCAAGGCCCTGTCAAACATCAATGTACTCAGCTTTTTCAAATCGATGGGTTCCGGACTCGATGCAGTATCGATCCAGGAGGTGCAGCTGGGCCTGAAAGCCGGGTTTGCACCCAGGGACATCATGTTTACGCCCAATTGTGTATCCATCGATGAAATAAAAATGGGTGTGGATCTGGGTGTGCGAATCAATATTGATAATATTTCCATTCTCGAACAGTTCGGGCACCTCTACGGCAGCAAGGTCCCGGTGTGCATCCGGCTGAATCCGCATATTATGGCAGGCGGACACGATAAGATCAGTACCGGGCATATCGACTCAAAATTCGGAATATCCATCTACCAGATCACCCATGTGGAGCGAATCGTTGAAGCAAATAAAATGCGGGTGGAAGGGCTGCATATGCATACCGGCAGCGACATTCTTGATACCGAGGTTTTTTTGCGTGGTGCTGAGATACTGCTGGAACTGGCACTCAAATTTCCGGATCTGGATTATATCGACTTCGGCAGCGGGTTCAAGGTACCGTATAAAGCCGATGATTACTGCACCGATATACAGGCCCTGGGTACGAGTCTTTCCAGGCGTTTCAACCAGTTCTGCAAGGACTATGGACGAAAGATCACGTTAATGTTTGAGCCGGGAAAATTCCTGGTAAGTGAATCCGGCTATTTTCTGGTAAAAACAAATGTGATCAAACAAACCACATCCACCGTATTTGCCGGAGTTGACTCCGGGCTGAATCATCTCATCCGGCCAATGTTTTACGATGCATACCACCACATTGTCAATGTTTCCAGGCCGGCTAAAAATCCACGGATGTACACAGTAGTCGGGTATATCTGTGAAACCGACACCTTTGCATGGAACAGAAAGATACAGGAAATCCAGGAGGGCGACGTGCTCTGCCTGTTCAATGCCGGTGCTTATTGCTACAGCATGTCCTCTAACTATAACAGCCGCCTGCGCCCTGCTGAAGTGCTCGTGCACCGCGGAAAAGACTATCTCATCTCTAAAAGAGAAAGCCTCGATGACCTTCTTAAAAACCAGGTGCTGTATTCCATTGATAAGCCCGATAACGACCTGAAACCCCGCAGCTGAAAATATTTTTCCCCGGATTAATAGTTCTCCGGTTAAGGGAACCAGCAGTTGAAGTCACTCTCCTGCAAACATAACAAAGATTGTCATTTACGTGCCGGTAAAATGCTTTCGTGCCGGGCATATTTAAATTAATGAAATTTGTTACCTTAACAGAGCCTTTTTGCTTGGTTTTTGCATTACGTCCATATGGAGTGTTAATTGCCAAAATATCATGTCAATCAGTGGTTTATTAATTAGGGGCGCCTCCAGAAAGCTCTTTTCTACAACTTACCCCGACCTTTTCTGCTCAGGCAGAGAGGAAGCTAAATGGAGTTTATATTAGGTGTCCTCAGGCTGTAAGAAGAAATTGAAAATCCGCCTCATGAAAAAAACAGGTTTAATCCTTGGATTCCTCTTCCTGGTCCTTGTCGCTGGTTTCGGCCAGGGTGCAGGTGATGCCGAAGTGCTGTTCAAAGCAGGAAACGATAAACTGAAGGCCAATGATTATTACGGTGCTGTTCGTGATTTCAACAGGGCCCTGAAGCTCCGGCCTGAATATCCCGAGGCACTGGCAGGAAGAGCATTCGCCAGAAACAAACTGGGGGACAGTGATGCTGCATTGACCGATGCAGATGCAGCTGTGCAACTGGCCGGGCAAAACCCTGCCATCGTTTTTAACCGTGCTGAGATTTTTTTCGACCAGAAAAAATACCGGGAAGCCCTTGATGATTATTCCGAAACCATCAGCCTTCAGGAGGACTATCCGGGGGCGTTCAGGGGAAAGGTATTATCCATGTACTTCACTGGCCAGGAAAAGGAAGCAATGGCCCTGGTTGAATCCCGGATTAAATCGAAACCGGAAGAAAGTTTATATTATTATCTGAACGGACTGCTGCTTACCCTGAAACAGAAGTATAACAAAGCACTGGAATATTTTGACAAGGCACTGGCACTCAACCCGGGAGATATTGCAGCCAGTTGCTATTTGAACAGGGGAATCGCTTACCTCGGCGTCGAGGAGAATGAACATGCGCGTGATGATCTGAATGAAGCCATCAGCCTGGATACTACCAACCTGGTAGCTTATCTGAGTCGTGGGAGGGCCTATTATAACCTGAGAAGTTATGAGGAAGCCATACAGGATTTCACCCGTGTGGTTACCCTGAGCCCTACCAACGATGCCGCCTTCTATAACCTGGGAATGGCCTACTACCGGATCGAAAACAAAGCATCTGCCTGCCAGAACTTCCACAAAGCCTGCTCCATGGGTAATAATAATGCCTGCAGGATGATCGTTATGGAATGTTCGGAAGTGAAGCAATAGACATTTACGGATGCAACTTTCAGTAGTTATTGTCAATTATAATGTCAGGCATTTCCTTGAACAGTGCCTGAATGCTGTTTATAAGGCAGGGGGCTCCCTTGATACCGAGGTACTGGTAGTCGATAATAATTCGGTAGACGGGTCCTGCCAGATGGTAAAAGAAAAATTTCCTCTCGTCCGCCTCATCGAGAACCATGAAAACCTTGGGTTTTCCAAGGCAAACAACCAGGCTATCCGAATGGCCGAAGGAAAATATATCCTGCTGCTGAATCCTGATACGGTTGTTGAAGAATCCACCTTTGAAAAGTGCTATTCCTTCATGGAGGAACATCCGGAAGCTGGCGGACTTGGAGTAAAAATGATCGACGGGAAAGGGAAATTCCTTCCTGAATCAAAAAGAGCTCTCCCGAATCCCTCCGTCGCATTCTGGAAGATCTTCGGTTTTTCGGCTTTGTTTCCACGTTCCCGGACTTTTGCCAAATACCACCTTGGATTCCTGGATCCTTCACAGACCCACGCGGTTGAAATTCTTTCCGGCGCTTTTATGTTCCTCCGGAAAGAAGCTCTTGAAAAAACCGGGCTTCTGGATGAGAATTTCTTCATGTATGGCGAAGATATTGACCTCTCCTGGAGACTAATCCAGGCAGGCTATACCAATTACTACTTCCCTGGAACCACCATTATTCATTACAAGGGGGAAAGCACAAAAAAGGGCAGCCTCAATTATGTGTTTACCTTCTATAATGCAATGATCATCTTTGCTCATAAACATTTCACCACCCGTAATGCCCGGGCTTTTTCACTGCTGATCCACCTGGCCATCTATGTACGGGCATCTCTTTCGGTTATTCGCCGTGCCTTGCTACGCATAGCCCATCCACTGCTCGATGCCCTTGCCATTTATGCAGGCTACCTGCTGATTAAACCATTTTGGGAATCGTACAAATTTCACGATGTCCCCATGTATCCACCTGAATACCTGTTCGTAGTTGTTCCGGCATACATCCTTATCTGGATCATTGCGATCTTTTTCGCCGGAGGATACGACAAGCCCGTAAAATTGCTTAACCTGATGAAAGGAATCCTCATAGGGTCTTTTACCATCCTGGTTATTTATGCGCTGCTCCCTTCCTCGCTCCGTTTTTCCCGTGCCCTTATCCTCATCGGTTCGCTGTGGACACTGGTGCTTTTACCCTTGTTGCGTTTTTTACTCTCTCTCTCACGGCACCCTCAGTTTCAACTGGATATGAAACAGAAAAAACGCATTGTGATTGTTGGTAAAGAACAAGAAGCTACGCGTGTAACTGGCTTGTTACAGGCAACCGGATTACGTTCCGAAGTTGTGGGTCTGGTGCATCCCGATGGATCAGGGACCGGAAATTACCTTGGTAATCTGAACCAGTTGCATGAAATTGTACAGGTAAACAAAATTGACGAGGTAATATTCTGCGCCCACGATCTGAGTTCACGGGATATAATATGGAACATGCTCCATCTCACCGATCAGAAGGTGGACTTTAAAATCGCGCCGGAGGAAAGCATGTCGGTTATCGGTAGTAGTTCCATCAACACTGCCGGGGAACTGTATGTTGTGGATTCCAATATGATAGCCAGATCCGGTTCGCGGCGAAACAAGCGCCTGCTGGATGTACTGACCTCGATTACTCTTCTGCTGGGTTCACCCGTTCTGGTTTTCATGATGCAACAGCCTGTCAGATTCCTTCGGAATGTGATTTTTGTTCTTTCGGGAAACCTTTCCTGGGTTGGGTATACCGCCGGCGGGAATCCTGAGGGACTGCCGGTTCTGCGGAAGGGGGTGCTGAGTCCTGCTGATGGAATGGAACAATCCCGCTTTTCGATTGAACAAATTGAGCGGATCAACCTTTTATATGCCAGGGATTACAGAATGATAAACGATCTGCTGCTAATTTTCAGGAATCTTCATAAACTTGACAGGTAGAAAAAATAAGCCGCTATGGGTTTCGCTGAGGTGAAAATACCGTCCATGGGCGAGGGCATTATTGAAGCCACCATCATTCGCTGGCTGGTGAAAGAAGGTGAACCGGTGGAGGTTGAATCACCCCTGGTGGAGATTGCTACTGATAAGGTAGATTCCGAAATCCCATCACCGGCAGCCGGTATCCTGAAAAAAATTCTCCGTCCCGAAGGGGATATACCCCGTGTAGGCGAGACCATCGCCCTCATCGAACTTCAGGGGAATACTGAGCAATTTACAGAACCTGTTGCCAATATAAACGCCGTTCCGCCCCCCCACGAAAGACAACAATTTGATTCAGTTGTACCGGACCTGCCGCCCCAGCCAGATACAGTCCGGCAACCCATGACTGCCCCCATGGCAAATCAGACACATCCTGTTCTTTCACCCTTTATTAAGATGGCGGCGCGCGAGATGGGTATTGACCCCGGGGAACTTCTGCGGATTAAAGGAACAGCATTGGGCAACCGGATCACAAAAAAGGATTTTTTCCGTTACCTCGAACAAAAAATGATGAGTGAAGAGAACATACCTCCGGCTCCCAGGGGACAGGAAGGCAATTCTGTGGCGGGTAGCGGCAATCCTCCCGCACCTCCGGCTATTGAAGGCCCGCATGAGCTTGTAAAAATGGATCGCATCAGGAAACTGATTGCCGGCCATATGGTGATGTCGAAAAAAACTGCCCCGCACGTCACATCCTTCTACGAAGCAGATTTCACCACCCTAGTGCAGTGGCGTAATCAACACAAGGATGAGTTCCAGAAAAAATACGGGGAAAAACTCACATTCACCCCGCTCTTTGTGGATGCAGTGGCTAAAGCACTTCAGAAATACCCGCAAATCAATGCCTCTCTGGACGGAGACAACATCATCATCAGGAAAGACATAAATATAGGAATTGCCACCGCCCTGCCCGATGGAAACCTGATCGTTCCTGTTATCAGAAAAGCGGAAACGCTTAATCTGGAAGGCCTGGCACGAAAGATAAATGATCTTGCCCGGAGAGCCCGGGAAAACAGGCTTAACCCGGCAGAAATTACCGGTGGCAGTTTTACCATTACAAACCTGGGAATGTTCAGTAGTCTCACAGGCACCCCGATCATTAACCAACCCGAATCGGCCATCCTGGCGATTGGGGCAATACTACGAAAACCTGCGGTGGTGCAGGGCCCCTTTGGCGAAAGCATTGGTATTCGCGACATCTGTGTGCTGTCCCTCTCATACGATCACCGGATTATCGACGGGGCACTGGGAGGAATGTTCCTGAAAGAAGTGGCCGAACTACTTGAAAAATGGCCCATTTCAAGGATGTTTTAAACTGGAGAACCTTCAATTAGCTCTTCATTTTTGCCCTCTGCATGATTGGAGGTAAAGACCCCTGCAAACCGCCGGGATTTACCGGGGTGGCTAATCCATCTGGGTATTTATCAGGCCCGCCTCACTTGTCAAAAAGAGCACTTAACAACAGTTATTCTATTATCGGACAGAGAATTTCCTTCTTCCATCAAAAACAAATGCAACAATATAAGTGAACCACCCGGTGCTTCAGCCCTTGCATGCGGGATTGATTACCTTTGCAAAATGACGGCATATTTCTGAAAAAATCATGCGCCCCTTAAGCTGAGAGGTGAACATTATATGCCCCACACATTGTTTATTGAGTAAATATTCCTGTTTCAAATGCCCTGCTGATGAAGACTTTTTTTTATCCTTTTCTGTTTCTCCTGTTCACCTCCTCCCAGCTGTTTGGCCAAAACCAAACAGGAAAAACTGAAATTGAAGATCCCCAGGAAATATTTGTGAGTGCTCAGTCGGATTTTCTGTACGAAGATTTTGCTGAAGCCTTACCCGCTTACAGCCGCCTGCTCAAACTGTATCCTGACAATGATCACATCCGGTATAAAATAGGCATCTGTCTGCTGAATGACCCTTTTCAGAAAGAAAAAAGCATAGAATACCTCGAGAAAGCAGTTAAAAATACTTCCAAAGAATTCAAGGATAATACACTCAAAGAAACAAGGGCTCCATTGGATGCCTGGTTTTATCTTGGCAATGCCTACCGTGTTAATAACCAGCTGGACAAGGCACTGAATGCTTATCAGAAATTCCGGGAAATCCTTGATCCCGAAGTGTATGATGCGGAACTGGTGGACGAACAAATCACAGCCTGCCGAAATGCACAACGCCTGATAAAAGAACCGATGGACGTTGATTTCAGGGATGTCGGAGAGCCTGTGAACTCCCGTTATTCTGAACTGAACCCGGTTGTTTCGGGGAACGAGAAATCCATGATCTTTGTCCGTCAAACAGCCTTTCAACCGCAGGTTTTCTATTCCGAAAAGAAAGATAATGACTGGTCTGATCCCCGTAATATTATGTTTGAGATTGGTTCCGACGGAGATCTTTTTCCCACTTCCATCTCCTTCGACGGCAAGGAAGCATTCTTCTATGGAAACGACAACATGCTCGGAACACTTTATTCGAGCCGGCTGGTGAACGGTACCTGGACCAAAGCGAAACCTCTGAATGATAAAATCAACACCAAGTATTGGGAATCACACGCCAGTATTTCCTCCGACGGACTCACCCTCTATTTTACCAGCAACCGCAAAGGAGGTCAGGGTGGTCTCGATATTTATAAAGCCACCCGCACTCCGGGAGGTGACTGGGGAAATCCGGAAAACCTGGGGCCAAATCTGAACACACGGTACAATGAGGAGTCTCCCTTTATCTCCGAAGATGGAGAGATACTTTACTTCAGTTCCTACGGGCATTTCAACATGGGTGGTTACGATGTATTCTATTCCAGCTTGCTCGACGACGGCAAATGGTCCAAACCGCTCAATGCAGGCTATCCAATCAATACCACCGATGATGATCTGTTCTTTGTCCCGCTAAGCAATGGCACGGTTGCCTATATGCCACGTTATGATCAAAAAACAAGTCTCGGCCGGATGGATATCTACCGGTTCGATATTTATTCGAGCATGCATCCGCGCAAGTTTAAGTTGAAAGGGATCGTGCGCCTTGAGGGGACTGCCACACCTGCAAACAACCCTGTAATGCTCCGGCTCTTCGACAGGGTTAAATCTGATACCCTTCAGGAAATAAGGTTAACCCGCGATGCAGGTGACTATGCTCTCGACCTCCCTGCCGGTGAGTATGACCTGCTTATTACCGCCGATGGTTTTATCCCGCGGATAGAGAAACTGGTGATCCCCGGGAATGGAAAGAATGTCGATCTCTCACTTGTTTCCCGCCTCCTGGCCGAGGAAAAGAAAATGAGCCAGGGAAAACAGCCTGACCAGACTCCTTCCTCCCTCAAACTGATTGGCAATAATGATATCATCATTCATTCAGGAGAACCCATCAAAATACAACTCGAACTGAAAAGAGGTTCCATCCTCGATATCACTTCCTGGGTTGACTCCAAACCTTACCGGGCCGAAAAACTGGAAGCTGCCCGAGAAAGAATCACATATATTTACCAGCCAAAGCCCGGGCTGAATGTATTGGAGTTTAAGCTCACCGGTCTTGACAAGGTCATCCACCGCGATACCCTCCTCATACGGTATGACGATGGCTCTTCCCTTTTGAACCAAAAAGCCGATAGCCTCTTAAACACTATCGGAACTGATGATCTTCAGAGCCTGCTAAAATCGATGCGCGAAAAAGCTGACGGGAATCTAAAAGCTTTACTGGATCAACTGGACCTGCAGAAAGAACAAATAACCAGTGTTGGTGAACTGGTAAAATACTTGTTGGAACACGCCAACCAGGCCGGATACACTGAGCAGGATGTAATCGATCTCCTCAGAAAACTTTCCGCTGAAATGAACCTGGCTGATTATCTGAACCTGCTGATTAGCCTCTCCGAAGGGAACCTGCATAACACTCTTACAGCTATCGACCTGGGAAAAGACAGTATTGCCAATGCCTGGGAACTTGCTCAGTACCTGATTAAGAATTCCGCGAAGGGTGATTACAGCGAAAAGGATGTTATTCACCTTCTCACCCGGGCCGCTTCACTTGATACGCCAAAGCCCGGGGATTTTCTGAAAAAAATGATTGCTTTCGGGGATAACTCCATGGATTCCTTCCTTAAAAACTTTGTGAAGGATGCCAATAAAATAAAGGATAATAACGATCTGATTGATCTCTTACTATCTAAAACAGGCGGATCCGGTGTTGTCCGGGATGACATCACCCGTCTGCTTGTAAAGATGGGTTCTACCTGGTCGTTGAATGATTACCGTGACAAGCTGCTACCCTGGGCAAGCGGAAAACTTCGCAAATTTCTTGAATCAATCGACTTCAAAAAGGAAGGTATCTTTACTCCGGAACAGCTTATCGATTACCTCCTGAAGAACATTGAGAAAGGCGGGTATACCATCGAGGACCTGCTAAAAATGCTACTTGGCTACGCCGGTTCTGTGGCCGAACCCCTGAAGGAAAAACCCGTACCCCCTGTTGTTACCCCAGGCACCGGTACAGGGCATAACAACAACCTGCTTTTCTATGGCCTGGGAGGAATCCTTGGTTTAGGTATTTTACTCTTCCTGATCATCCTGTTCATCCGCAAACGGCGGAAATAAAACCCGGCATCATTCGGCAGGGCAGCGATATAATTTATCAACAGGTTAAGCGGGAATAACAGGCTGTTTTTCCCTGATGCACCAGCATCCTGGAATGCCTATGCGGGAAACCCCTGCTCAGCTGACCCGGCCCGTATCCAAACGGGTTTGAATAATGCCTATCTTTAGATGGCCTTATGAGATAAGTTACTCCGATGAGAAAGATCCTTGTCTTTTTATTTGTGTTATTGGCTGGCAACGGGGCATTTGCCCAGGGCAAGCTGAATCCGTCGGAAGCCTTTTACGATGCCCGGCAGTATATTCAGTCAAATGATTATGCAGAAGCCTATTTTCTGCTTTCCCAACTTCCGGGTAAGGGTTACGATAACCCAAATATCAATTACCTCTGCGGTTTATGCTGCCTTCATCTTCCAGGAAAAAGAGACCTTGCCGTGGGCCATCTGCAAAAGGCAGTACAGGAGATTTCTTCAGCTTACGAAGGAGATAAACTGAGTGAGAACAGCGCCCCGCCATCGGCCTTGTATTACCTTGGACAAGCCTACAGGATGACCGGGCAGATTGCGGAAGCCGAAAAAATATTTCAACAGGTTCAGGCAGAACTCAAGCTGGATGATGAAACTGAAAACCTGATAAAACGTGAATTGGATTATTGCCGGATGAGTCGTATTTACAAGGCCATACCGGTGCAATTGAATCAGACTGATGCAGGGAAAAACATCAATACAGATGCCGATGAATACAACCCATCCGTAAGTGCCGGCGAAAAAAGGATTGTCTACATGAACAGCCGGAAATTTTATGATGCGGTGAATATGAGTGAGCAAAATGCTGAAGGCTGGAACCTGCCCGATGAGATAACTGCACAACTGGGATCTGACGGAGAATTCATGGTCATATCCCTATCAGCAGACGGAAATTCTATGGTGCTCCTTACTTATGATATGTATGCAGGGGGGGAATTGTATTTTTCAGAATACTACAACCAGCGATGGCAGAAAAAACAAAAATTCCCTTACCCTATAAATACAGGTTATTCAGAGAACTATGGGTCTTTTGCTCCGGATGGCAGGAGCCTCTTTTTTACTAGTAATCGTCCGGGCGGGCATGGGGGAGCAGATGTCTATCGGTCGGATAAAAACCCCGACGGGACCTGGGGTCCCGCCATTAACCTGGGAAGTGATGTGAACAGCCCGGAAGATGAAGCTTCACCATTTCTGGCCCCTGGCAGCAAATATCTCTGGTTCAGTTCCAAAGGGCACAGCAGCATGGGTGGTTATGATATTTTCCGGTGTACCGTACTCCCTGACGGGTATTCCTGGCCGGTAAATGCTGGCAGCCCTCTTAATACGAATGACGATGACCTCCTTTTCGTACCCGTGGCCGCTGAGAATACCGGCTATATGGCTATTCCCGGGGAATTACCCACCGGATCCCGCGACATAAGACGTATTGAGTTGCTCTCGATCCCTGACCCCAACCGATTTTCGATTGATATAACTGTGCTCGCCGATGACTCCGCCTCCCTGCCCGGTTTAAATGCCCGGCTTTATTATGCCGGTCCATCAGATACCTGCACACTTTACCCCGATTCCCCGGTACTTCATTATTCCATCAAGGAAAAATCCGGTCTCCTCGCCATGAAGGGAACTGCTAACGGGTATGAAACAGCCGAACAGTCCCTTCAACTGGCGCTGGACGAAAGAAAATCTTCCTGGTCGTTCAGCCTGATCCTCAAAAAAATAATAATTCCACCCGATACTGTATCTACCAGCTTCGAACCGCCCGTTTACTTCCTCGGCGACATCTACTTCTCTTTCGAATCAACCCGGCTCTCAACTACCGCACAACAACGACTCGATTCGCTCGTTGGTTTACTCAGGATGCACCCCGGGATTACTGTTACCCTTAGCGGCTTTGCCGATCTTCAGGGACCCGCCTGGTATAATCAGTACCTGTCGGAATTACGGGCATCCGCCGTTCGCAATTACCTGATTGCAGGAGGGATCGACGCGGGCCGGGTAACTGCTACAGGAAAAGGAGAAGCAAATCAGATAACCAGTGACCTGAATCCTATAACCCGCCAATGGAACCGACGTGTTGAAATCCGCCTCAGCCGGGCCAATACACTGCAGATACATTACCTCCCTCCACCGGTACCAATTTCGTTCCTTATAAATCAATAAACTGATTATCAACACCAACTGTTTGTAACCAGTTCCTGAATTATTTAACAAGCTCCGCTAAATCTGAATTTTTATTACTAAATTTGCTTACTGCTGCAGTTTTTGTGAAAGAACGGGCTGTGGGTGCAATTCCTTCCATAGGAATAAGTTACAGAACCTGCATCAGTAAAACCAACCCAAACTATCCATGGCTGCAATGAAAAAATTACCTGCTCTTTTCCTGATCCTTCTGCTTTCCGGAGTTGTATCCATTGCACAGGAACCCGCAGAGGCTTACAAGGAAGTCTTTGCTGATGCTGAGTATTTTCTTGCCTCCGAATATTATGCTGATGCCCTCCCCGAATACATGAAACTCTATAAGAGGGGATTTGCAGACAATGCCAACCTCAATTACAGGATAGGTATTTGTTATCTCAATATTCCCGGAAATAAGGCAGAGGCAATTCCTTATTTCCAGAAAGCAGTGCTTAAAGTTACGGAGCATTATACCGAAGGTGTACTGAAGGAAACCAATGCTCCCTATGATGCTTTCCTGTACCTCGGAAATGCATACAGGATAAACAATGAACTGGACAAAGCCATCCTGGCATATAATAAATACATGGAGCTGATTGGTCCCGAAAAGAGCGAAATGCTGACCTATGCCCAGAAGCAGGTTGAAGCCTGCAAGGTTGCTCAAAAAATGCAGCAACTGCCGGTTCCTGTCGATGAAACGAATCTCGGAGCTATAATAAATAACTCCGCAGGCAATTACAGGCCGGCAATCTCAGGTGATGAGTCGACTCTCGCCTATATGAACCACCTGAAGTTTTACGATGCTGTTTACCTGTCACGAAAAGTCAACGGAGTATGGAGCGAACCTGAAAATCTCACTCCCCAGATTATGTCTGATGGTGACCAGTTTACCTGTGCCCTTTCATACGATGGAAAACTTTTGCTTCTTACCAAGGAAGACCAGTTCAATAGTGACATTTTCTATAGCGAGTATATTGACAAAACCTGGACCCCATCGCGTCCATACAATAAAAACATCAATACCAAATTCTGGGAATCACACGCCAGCCTTACCAAAGACGGGAAAAGACTTTATTTTGCAAGCAACCGGAATGGCGGACAGGGAGAAATGGACATTTATTATTCTGACAAATTGGCCAATGGTGAATGGGGTCCTGCCGTAAATATCGGACCAGTCATCAATACCCCGCTTAGTGAAGACTCCCCTTTTATCACTGCTGATGGCAAAACACTCTTCTTTGCATCACAGGGACATGAAAATATGGGAGGATTCGATTTGTTCAAATCAGACATTAATGCCAATGGGGAATGGTCAGCACCGGTAAACCTTGGATTTCCGGTAAACAAAACCGATGACGACCTGTTTTTTGTACCTGTCGGAGATGGAAGTTCCGGGTATATGGCCTTATATGAAAAAACAGGATTTGGTGACCAGGATATTTATAAACTCACTATCCATCCGCGACCTGTTTTGATTACGGAAAAAGAACCAGCCAAAGAAGAAGTTAAACAGCTGGTGGCAGTTACTGAAACCCCCAAAGACACAGCCAAAGTAACAGAGACTATCACGCCGGTTGCTGTAGTTGAAGAAACCGAAACAGAAGTAAAGGAGCCTGTTATTGAAAAAGTTATCGTGGAAAACAAGAACCTGCCTGAAGCCTCCCTGGCAAAAATTACACTTAGTCCACTGTTCTTCGAATTCAACCAGGCCGGTTTGAATACCGAAACCAGAAAAGTACTTGATTTGCTTGTAAAGGGGCTGAATCTCCACAGCGCAATGAAGGTGGAGATCACAGGGCATACCGATTCAAAAGGCTCGGAAGAGTACAATCAGAACCTGGGGTTGAAACGTGCTGAAATTGTTAAAAACTATCTGACAACCAGAGGAATAAGTGCAGACAGAATCTCTGTTAAATCTCTTGGGGAGCTTAAACCGGTGGCTATCAATGCCAATGGAGATGGCACTGACAATCCCGAAGGCCGCAAACTGAACCGGCGTGTTGAATTCCGGATTACTGCCGGCGATAATGGGATGCTGCTGATTGAAACGGTAGTTGTTCCTGCCGATCTTAGAATTCAATAACCCAGGACCGCTTTCACTGCCTGCTTCCTGCATATTGGAATCCGGGTGGAATTCTTTTTCCGCCAATGAATAAGCCTTGTCCCCGGCGGGTAATTTCCTAAGCCGAAGGTGAATTACCTTTGTTATCTACTGATTTTACTGCTTCTAACGGTCCTACTCTTGGAAAAACAACACTTTTGATTGTTATTCAATTGGTTTTGCTAATTTTGGGTAAACAGAATTACTGGTTGATATGAGATGCCCAATGCTGAAGAGTATTTTGTCCTGCAGGATTTCGATCCGCCGCCTGACTTTTATAGCAGGAATAATTCTTACCCTGCCCCTGACCGGACAGTCGATGGCTGAACGGAAGGAATTATTTGACGACGGTGAGTTTTTCTTTAACTCGGAGGATTATAAGGAAGCCGTTTTTTATTATCAAAAACTGCAGGCCATTAACCCTGCCAACGGGAATATCAATTTTCAACTCGGGATGTGTTATATCAACATCCCAGGCGAAGAACCCAAAGCAATACCATACCTTGAAAAAGCCATCGAGAAAATCTCTGTGAAGTACAAAAAGAGCACCTTTGAGGAAACCAGGGCGCCACTCCACGCCTATTTCTACCTGGCGCAGGCTTACAGGATAAATAACCAGCTGGACAAAGCACTTCAGATGCTGGACAAGTTCACCTCTTCCAAGTATTTTGAGGGTAATTACAATCAGGGGATCGTAACCACTGAAGTTGAAGCATGCAAACGGGCTAAGGTAATTCAGGACAAACCAATTGAAGCCGCATTCGAGAAACTTCCCGAACCCATAAATACCAGCGTTGACAATTTCAATGCAGTGGTCTCGGCTGATGAAACGGTCATCTTCTATATGACAAATAAAAAATTCTATAACGCCGTGATGATGTCCAGGAAAGTGGATGGTGTATGGACCGAACCGGAAAATATCACCCCGCAGGTCGGATCGGATGGTGACTGCTACCCTACCAGCATTTCGGCTGATGGGAAGGACCTTTACCTGGTAAAAAAAGTGAAAAATAATAATGATATTTTTGTAAGTCATTGGGATAATGACAAGTGGAGCCTAATGATCCCGCTGAATGAAAACATCAACAGCAGCAAAAGCGAAACCCATGCCTGCATATCACCCGATGGATCCGAACTTTATTTTACCAGTAACCGGAAAGGAAGTCTGGGTGGGATTGATATCTGGCGTTCGAAGAAAGAAAATGGTGACTGGGGTAAAGCGGAAAACCTGGGTGCATCAGTTAATACCGAATTGGACGAAGATTCACCATTTTTGAGTTCCAGCGGGGAATTATTGTATTTTTCCTCACAGGGGCACCAGAACATGGGTGGATTCGATATTTTCTATTCACGAAAAAAAGGATCTGAGTGGTCTGCTGCCGCCAACCTTGGTTTCCCTGTAAATACCACCAGTGATAATAAATTCTGGTGCCCCGTCGGGAAGGGGACAACAGGTTATCTTACCCGTAAAACAGATGATGCCAGCCTCATGGATATCTACCGTGTAAGCATCACCGGTGGCGATCAATTGAAAGATTTGCTATCTGAATAACCATAAGGCGATATTTCATGCCTCTTCCCCAGCTGGAATCCTCCCTGATCCGCCTCCGTGCCCTGGAACCGGAAGATATTGATATTCTCTATGCCTGGGAGAACAATCCGACCATATGGAGAGTGAGTAATACCATTGCTCCTTTTTCAAAATACACCCTTCAGCAATTTATTGAGAACGCTCATCGTGATATCTTCGAGGTTAAGCAGATGCGTCTTATGATTGAAGCCAGGCTGAAGGATAATTACCGGCCTGTGGGAACCATCGAACTCTTTGATTTTGATCCTTACCATTTTCGCGCCGGGATAGGTGTTCTTATAGCCGATCCTCTGGAGCGAAGGAAGGGCTATGCCAGTGATGCCATTGAGATATTTACGCGCTATGCCTTCCAGATACTCGGCCTTCATCAGGTTTATTGCAGTATTGAAACCACTAACCTGCCAAGTATCGCACTGTTCCGGAAGGCCGGATTTGAGGAAATAGGTATAAAAAAAGACTGGCTGCGTACCCCCGAGGGTTGGTTTGATGAAGTATTCATGCAACTGATCAACCCACGCTGAAAGTCAGAAGTTCATCCCAGCGCGGAACCTCTTTTAAAAAAGTATAGGAAAGTCTGGTATAGTCTATCCTGCAACAATAATGCGACAATCCGTTCGTCACCAACAGAGCCGAAGACCTGAGTAAAAAATTATACCGGGCAATCTGATCAAAAACGTCCTGGGTCACCGTTACCTCGGGTGCCTTGCATTCCACCACCAGGGCAGGTTGGGCGGATGAGTTAAAAAAAACAGCGTCGGCACGCCACAGGCTATCACCGGCAGGCAACGAACATTCAACCCTCAACAATCCAGACGCATATTGTTTTTCCTCCACCAGCCATCGCAAAACATGTTGCCTCACCCACTCCTCCGGGGTAAGCGCAACAAATTTACGCCTGTATACATCAAAAATCTGCCGCTTATGATGCTCCGTACGTGTTCTGAAAGAGTATTCAGGAAAATTCAGTGGTTTCATCCTGAGCAAAGTTAAAAAAACCATGGTAATTAGGTCAGAAACTGCCTTCTTTTACCCCATACGGAATGCCCCCGATGCCCCGTGAATGCGAGCACTGAAGTTTCTGAACAGCTTGGGAGGCAAGATCAATTAAAGTTTTTCCCCGCAACCCGGAATATTTGGTTACCGATCCATTTCTTAGCTTATTTTTGCAGAGTCAACTTAAATATCACCCAGGGAAATGCCCGAAGAAATTAAATTCAGCCAGCTGATGTCCGACCTCAGGAACAAGATCTACAAACCGATCTATTTCCTGCAGGGTGAAGAGCCCTGGTTCCCTGATCAGATAACGGACTACATCCATGATCATGTCTTAACCGAGAATGAGAAAGCTTTTAACCAGGTAGTCCTGTATGGCAGAGATACAGAGATAGCAGCCATAATCACCACGGCCAGGAGGTTTCCGATGATGGCCAACCACCTGGTGGTAATCGTAAAAGAAGCACAAAACCTGAAATCGCTCGAAGGGCTGGAATTGTATGCCTCCTCTCCATTACAGTCGACGATTCTGGTGCTTAACTATAAGTACAAGAGCCTTGACAAACGTACCAAGTTATTCAAGGTCCTGAACGAGAAAAGCTACTTGTTCGATTCTCCAAAACTTTATGAAAACAAGGTGCCTGAATGGATCAACTGGTACCTTAAATTACGTAACCTCTCAGCCACTCCCGATGCCTGCCAGCTTCTCATAGAATACCTGGGTGCAGACCTGGGAAAAATTGCCAATGAGATAGATAAATTAACACTGGTTATTCCGGAAAATGAAAACAAGATAACAGCTGGACATATTGAACGCTTCATTGGGATCAGTAAGGAGTATAACAGTTTTGAGTTTTATAAGGCCCTCATCAATAAGGATAGGGCAAAAGCTTTCCGCATTGCACTCTACATGGGAAAAAACCCGAAAAGCAGCCCGATGCCTCTCATCATCGCTTCGTTGTACAGCCAATTCAGCAAGGTGCTTGCCTACCATTTCATCGAGGATAAATCAAAACAGAATCTTCAGTCTCAATTGCGCATAAATCCTTATTTCCTGAATGACCTGCAGCTTGCCGCTCGAAATTATCCCCCTGCTGAGGCGATAAAGGTGATTAGCCTGCTCAGGGAATATGATGCCCGTTCGAAAGGAGCAGATGGTATTTCCTACGACAGCGAAGATATTCTGAAAGAATTAACCTACAAGATCCTGCACTAACCGGAATCTCAATGAGCCTGATCCTGCTTGTTTTTACTGTGGCCATTTCCGTGATGGTTTTCCGGAATCCCGGCTATTTTGAAAAGTTCCAGCTGACCCCCTACCAGATCATCCACCGGAAAGAATACTATCGCCTGTTGTCACATGGTTTTCTGCATGCCGACTGGACCCACCTGCTGGTGAATATGATCGTACTTTTCTCCTTCGGACAGGAAATAGAACGGCAGTTTGAAATGCTCAGTTATGCAGGTATGATGAGTTATCCGCGTCTCTGGTTTCTATTTCTTTACCTTTCTGCCATCGTGATTTCTTCCTTGCTCACGGTGTATAAGGAAAGAAATAATTTCTATTATTCTGCAGTTGGGGCCTCCGGTGCTGTATCTGCCATTGTTTTTGCTGCCATATTTTTTTCACCAATTCAGAAGATCTATTTCTATGCTGTTATTCCGATGCCCGGAATTGCCTTTGGCATCCTCTATCTCCTGTACTCGCAATATATGAGCAGGGCCAATAAGGACAATATCAATCACGATGCTCACTTTGTCGGAGCAGTGTATGGTTTTGTCTTTCCGATTATACTGGAACCCGGGCTTTTACATCACTTCATTAACCAGATAAAACTCGGTTTGTCCTGATTATGCTAAAAAAGAAAATTACCATGAAGAAGGCAATATTCCTTGATCGTGATGGAGTAATTAACAGTGACAAGGACCTTTATTACGTTACACGTCCTGAAGAATTTGTCATTAATCCGGGTGTTGCTGAATTTCTTTCCGAGATGCATTCCATGGGATACCTGATCATAATCATCACCAACCAGGGTGGAATCGCAAAAGGATTATATACCATACAAACAATAACAGAAATACACAATCTCCTGCTCGAACAGCTTGATAAGAATAATATCCCTGTAACAGAAATATATTATTGTCCGCATCATCCGGATTATGGAAATTGTATCTGTCGTAAGCCCGATTCCCTTTTAATTGAAAAAGCCATCGCCCGTTTCGGAATCGATGTGGAACATTCTTTTTTTATAGGTGACAGGGAGGGTGATATGGAGGCTGCCAGAAAGGCAGGAATAAAAGCTGTCAAGGTTGATTCGAATGAAAACCTTCTGAAATACCTGCGGGTTATCGGTCAGTTATAGACCACAGTGAAAAGCTAATTAAGACCCGGATTTTCGGGTGTATTGATCCATATACGGTATTTGCTTCCCAGGCTTTCCAATACTTTTTGCCAGCTGTTCTGATCATGAACCTCCATGATGTGCGAGGGATTTATATCACTTACAGCCCAGGCATTCTGTTCCAGTTCCTCCTCGAGCTGGTTGGCTCGCCAGCCGGAATATCCAATAAAAAAACGTATATCCGCAATTCCCATCCTCCCTGAGACGATCAGGTTTTTCACCGCGTCAAAATCACCTCCCCAGAATACTCCCGGCACCACTTCAACACTGTTGGGAATCAACTCACCCAGGGTATGGAGGTAATGAACTGTATTCGTCTGTACCGGCCCACCCAGTGTAACATTAGCTCCGAAATCGGGAAATCCGTCAAGAATATCTGCCACTGAAATCTCTACCGGCTTGTTCAGAACAAAACCTACAGTACCTTCCGAAGTGTGCTCGGTAAGTAAAACCACCGACCGTTTGAAATAGGTATCATTCAGAAATGGTTCGGCAATAAGAATCCTTCCCCTCTGTGGTGCGAGAGCGATGCCTTCAATCTTAAACAGGTCGATGTTAAGGTTCATACCCGGTTTGATTCTTATCCTGGATTATCAAAAAACGTACCCTTTTCAGAATAACGAAATTTAGGCAGAACTGTTTATTTCAACGGAATAAAAAAATGAATACCAAACCAAAACAAAATATAAGACATACAATATCAATTCATTACCCCATGTATTACTCCTAGGTAAATAGGCGCGGGTACTTTTGCGGATCGGTTTCGTGCATCAACTGATACACCGCCTCAAATACGTCGTCAGTACTGGGATTGGAGAAATAATCCCCATCGGATGCATAGGCAGGCCGGTGATCCATGGCTGTGATGGTTACAGGCGGGGAGTCGAGCCAGTCGAAGGCACGCTGTTTCTCCAGAACCTGCTGCATCATATAGGCCGTGGCCCCACCGGGAACATCCTCATCAAAGAGAACCAGCCGGTTGGTCTTTTTCACTGATTCTGCAATGATGTGGTGAATGTCGAATGGGAGAAGGGTCTGAACATCAATCAGCTCTACCTGAATATTGCGCTCATTCAGCATGTTGGCTGCATCCTGAGCGATCCTTACGCACGATCCATATGTTACCAGTGTGATATCGGAGCCCTCACGCAGGATCTCAGGCACACCCAGAGGTATACGAAAATCGCCCAGGTTCGTGGGTCGTTTTTCCTTCAGCCGGTACGCATTGAGAGGCTCAACTACCAGTCCGGGATCATCACCCTCGAGCAGGGTGTTATAAAAACCTGCAGCACGCGTCAAATCGCGGGGTACGCATACATATACTCCTCGTATACTGTTGATGACCATGCTCAGGGGTGAACCGGAATGCCATACCCCCTCGAGGCGATGACCACGTGTACGGATTATCAGAGGAACTGCCTGTCCACCGGCGGTCCGCCAATGAGTGCATGCCAGGTCGTCACTGATAGTCTGAAGGGCATACAGTATATAGTCGAAATACTGAATCTCCGCGATAGGCCGCAGACCTCTCAGTGCCAGTCCGATCCCCTGACCAATAATGGTAGTTTCGCGGATACCGGTATCTGTGACACGGAGTTCGCCGAATTTTTCCTGAAGGCCTTCCAGACACTGGTTTACATCACCGAGCTTACCACTGTCTTCTCCAAAGGTCAACAGGAGCGGATTCCTTCGAAAGAGAACTTCAAAATTGTCACGAATGATCTCCCTTCCGGTTACATAAACCGGATTAGCCTCATACTCCGGGGGCACTGGCAACACCTTAAGAGCAGACCTCCCGGATTCGATGTGTATATGTGAACTGAACCGTTCTGAATTGATGGTATAATTACGGTCTATCCATTCGGCTATGGAAGTTTGCAAGCGCGACCTGTTTGGGCAATCATTGCAGATATGCCTCAGTATCCGGCGAGCGGCACTGAAAGTGTCCCGCCTGAGAGGATCCTGTATCTTTCTCAGCTCGGTAGCCACCAGAGCTACCTTGTCAATTTTTTCATGCCTGCATGTACAGCCCTTATTCTCAATAATGGCTAACAATTTCTCGCGTTCCTCCACAACAGGCTGACGGAACAACTCCCTGGCTTGGTCGCGGGCTTCCCTGGCTTCAGCTATTGCCCTGGCTTCCAGCCCCGCCAGTTCGGGTTCATTTGCCAGGTGATGTTCGAGCATCCACTCGCGCATACGTTTTACAGGATCGTGCTCCGCCTCCCATAGCAAGCGTTCCGGCGATTTATATCGCTCATGCGACCCGGAAGTGGAATGTCCGAGCGGCTGGCACATCCCGTCAATATGAAAAAGTACCGGTACATGGTGTTCCCTGCACAACTGAATCCCTTTTTCGAATATCCGGCACAAGCCCGGATAATCCCAGCCCTTGGCCTTAAAAATTAAAATCCCGTTTTGCTCAGCGTTGGCTTCAAAGCCCTTCAGCAATTCGGAAATACTCCCTTTGGTAGTTTGATACTCAACCGGTACAGAGATGCCATACCCGTCATCCCAGACAGCCATTGCCAGCGGTACCTGCAGCACCCCGGCAGCATTCATGAGTTCAAAGAAATGTCCTTCGCTGGTGGCAGCATCTCCGATAGTCCCGAAGGCAACCTCATTACCTTGATCTGACAAGGCTTTGAATTTGCTTAGTTCTGGATTATGCCGAAACAACCTGGATGCATATGCCAGGCCAAGGAGACGGGGCAACTGCCCTGCCGTAGGCGATAAGTCAGCTGCGGTATTCTTCTGGTTAGCCAGCTCTTTCCAGTTTCCATCCACATCGAGACTCCTGGAGGCGTAATGACACACCATCATGCGCCCTCCGTTACTGGGATTGTTCCTCAGGTCAGTGTCTCCGAAAAGTTGTGCGAAGAACTCCAGCGGAGTGGTCATCCCGGTGGCAAGCATAAAGGTCTGGTCGCGGTAATAACCCGATCGCCAGTCTCCGGCTCTGAATTGCCGGGCAAAAGCCAATTGGGCGACCTCCTTCCCGTCACCGAAAATTCCGAATTTGGCTTTTCCCGTAAGAACTTCCCTTCGTCCTAACACACTCATCTGTCTGCTCAGGCAGGCCAGATAAAAGTCGGAAAGTACCGTTTCCCTGAAATCGAGGAAGGAAAGTTTGGAATCCGGTTGTTGTGACATCACATTCATCTGAAAATTCGATCTAAGGTAAACAGCTTTTTCCGTTTTTAAAAGTCCGGAGAACCCAATGTCATCTCCCGGTTTGAGCAATCGATGCTCCATTGTTTAAGGTATTTTTAATACCTTTGACTGCTTATTCATTCATATGATACATGCACTTATCCCAGCCCTGGCACTTGTACTTTTAGCCCTCCTGGGCCTTACGATCTCCCTCCTGTTCAAGAGGTTTCATTTCTATAAACACTCTTCGATCGAAAATAATCCGCATATGAAAAAACTGGGTATAACCTGCGTGAAGCATGATGAACTCCTTTGTACTACTCAGGACGATGGATGCGAAGGTTGTTCATGTGGCATCAATCCCTGATATCCGGCAGTTCCTCCCCTGGTGCAACAATCGGAAAAGACTCAATACCTGTAATTTATATTAATTTGATTCACTTGCGCCCTTTTATTCAGACGGCGTGCAAATTATGAAGTTTTTATTATTTTTGCATATTAATATCTTATTATATTAAATATAAAAACTATGGAATCTTATCTTCCCATACTTGTTATTGCGCTGGTTCTGCTTTCAGCCTCGGTTGCACTGCTGGCCATCAAGCTGTTTTTCCAACGCGAACCGGCCCTTAAAGGCAGTTGTTGCCAGACCTCTTCTTCAATACTCGGTTGACCGGAGCGGGAATGGAGAAAGTGGCGGAGGCTGCGGTTGCGGAGGATTGGCTGCGGTTGCAAAGATCACTAAACCGTATCTGCTGACAGAATGATGCTGTCAGCTTTCCCTCCCCACAACCTGAATTCTTAACTATGAATTCAAGGTATTTCAGGCGTGACTTCTCTGGAACCAATTGATTCTGTCAACAGGAATCATCGGGCTGCATATGCCATTGTGATAGGCCGGTGCGGAATTGGGCTGCATTTTTCACTGCTTCGCTCTGAAGGAGAAAGCGTTTACCCATTTGTTTTTACGAAAGAATGTGTATTTTTGGGGTCTCAAAAAAGAAATCATTTAACAAGTACATTATGGGTAAAGGTGATAAAAAAACCAGGCGCGGAAAGCTATACATTGGCTCCTCAGGGAACACCAGAGTTTCCAAGAAAAATGCCAGTCGTGAAAAAACTGCCAAAGTAAAGGAAGCCGCCAAAAAGTAATAAAAAAGCCCGCACTTGCGGGCTTTCTTATTTAATATCAGGAGTATACGAGTCATTTACCTGGATTGATCCAACAGTTGACTGCTCACCTTCAGCCGTTTTAATACCTGTCTATTCCATCGGAAATTTCCTGGTTTTCCAGATTCTGTATTGACCTTTCTCATCGCTATAGATCAGTAAACCTTGTAGTTCAGGGTGATTTTCCAGAAGTTCTTTACTTTTTTCAAGTCCCATAACCATACAGGCGGTAGCATAGGCATCGGCTGTCATGCAATCTGAGGCAATAATGGAGGCGCTCAGGAGGTTTTGCATCACCGGATAACCCGTATGCGGGTTGATGGTGTGGGCATATTTTACCCCGTTTACTTCATAGTATTTCCTGTAATTACCTGAGGTGGCAAGAGATTTGTTTTTCAAGGCAACCACGGCCTCAATCTGCTCCCCCGGGATCATATTACCCATTACCGGCCGGTCAATACCTATTCTCCAGGCGTTTCCATCCGGATTTTTGCCCCTAACACGGACTTCCCCACCCACATCTATCATGTAATGTTTTATTCCCTGTGCTTCGAGCCAGGTAGCCAGAACATCACAGGAGTATCCCTGTGCCAGTGCATTTACATCGATATACATGCGCGGATCAGCCTTTATAAGCCTGTTACCGGCAAGTGAGACTTTCTTATACCCCACCAACTCAAGCAGGCTGTCAATTATAATACTATCCACATGCGGAATTGAATCACGGCCAAACCCCCAGGCATTTACCAGGGGGCCAACGGTAATATCAAAAGCACCCCCGGTGGCTTCTGAGACCTCCATTGCCTTGTTGAACACCTCGGTAAACCATTCATCTGCCCGAACCGCTGCATCGTTCATGTTCATCCTGCTGATGATCGAATTTGGTTTATAGGTCGAGAGAGACATATCAAATGCATCCAGGATGCTGTCAACCTGCTCCGAGTAATCAATTGCGGCAGCATCGGCATATTTGATCTGGTAGCTTGTTCCCTGTGCTGTACCCTGCAAAAAGAAGTACTCCCGGGGTTTGCAGCCCGGGAGAACTATATAAAGTGAGATCAGGATTGTGAATAAACGATACATGCTCATCCTCCGAAGTCGTCGAATGCAATCATTTCTTCCGGCACACCGAGGTTGTCGAGCATTTTGAGCACTGCATCGATCATCATGGGCGGACCACAAAGATAATATTCGATCTCCTCAGGTTCCGGGTGTTTACTCAGGTACTCATCGTATAACACCTGATGTATAAAGCCTGTGAGCCCGGTCCAGTTGTCTTCCTGCTTTGGTTCGGAGAGTGCCAGGTTGAATTTGAAATTTGGAAATTCCTTTTCAATCTTTTCGAACTCATCCTCATAGAATACTTCCCTTTTAGAGCGGGCTCCATACCAGTAGGATACTTTTTTGTTTGTACGTTCGGTATGGAACATATGGAAGATGTGCGAGCGCAAAGGTGCCATGCCTGCTCCGCCTCCGATATACATCTTCTCCCGCTCGGTGTTCTTAATATGAAACTCTCCGTAGGGTCCCGAGATGGTGACCTTGTCTCCTTTTTTGCGTGAGAAAATATAGGAAGAACAAATTCCGGGGTTTACGTTTGCAAATGCATTGCGCGCCCGGTCCCAGGGCGGAGTGGCAATACGTATGTTGAGCATGATGATATTCCCTTCGGCCGGATGGTTGGCCATGGAGTAGGCACGAAATGTTTCCTCGGGATTTTTCATATTCAGATCCCACATATTGAACTTATCCCATTCATCGCGATATTCCGGCTCAACCACCATATCTTTAAAACTCACATCTAACTTGGGAACATCGATCTGAATATAACCGCCCGATTTGAAATTCAGTTTCTCTCCCTCAGGAAGTTTAACAACAAATTCCTTAATGAAGGTGGCTACATTCCGGTTCGAAACCACTTCGCATTCCCATTTTTTGATCCCCATCACTTCCTCTGGAACCTGAATGTTAAGGTCGTTCTTCACCTTCACCTGGCAACCAAGGCGCCAATTCTCATGAATCTGTTTTCGGGTAAAGAAACCAACTTCTGTAGGAAGGATAGCTCCACCTCCCTCGTGAACCTGGCACCGGCACATTCCACAAGTTCCGCCTCCGCCACAGGCAGATGGAAGAAAGAGTTTCTGCTGCGAAAGAGTGCTGAGAAGGGTGGATCCCCCTTCGGCCACCAGCTGGTGTTCCCCGTTGATTGTAATGGTTACAGGTCCTGTTGCTGTAAGTTTTGATTTGGCATACAACAGCATTCCCACCAGCATGAGAATGATTCCAAGGAAAACCAGAATGCCGAGTAAAATTTGATAACCAAGTCCCATGATATCTTTTCTTGAAGAGGATTCCTAATTATATTTTGATTCCCATAAAACCCATGAATGCGATCGCCAGCAGCCCTGTAAGAATAAAAGAGATGCCGAGTCCCCTGAGTGGGGCGGGTATCTGTGAGTACCGTATCTTTTCCCTTATGGCTGCCAGTACAACAATTGCGAGGGCCCAGCCAAAGCCGGCGCCAAAGGCATAAACAGTTGCTTCCGAGATACTGGTATATTCACGCTCCTGCATGAAAAGGGCTGCTCCAAGAACGGCACAGTTCACTGCAATGAGGGGGAGGAATATTCCGAGGGCGTTGTAAAGAGCCGGCGCAAATTTTTCAATAACCATTTCAATCAGCTGTACAATGGCAGCAATTACTGCAATAAAAAGCAGGAAACTGAGATAGCTCAGGTCGGTATCTGCATATCCATCACCCAGCCATGCCAGTGCTCCCTTTTTCAGCAGATAATTTTCCATCAGCCAGTTCACAGGAACTGTTACGACAATTACAAATATCACTGCGATACCAAGGCCGACGGAGGTCTTAACGGTTTTTGAAACCGCCAGGTATGAACACATTCCCAGAAAATAGGCAAATACCATATTTTCGAGGAAGACATTACGGATAAAAAGATCAAAAAGATTCTCCATGATCAGATAATTTCTTTCGTTTATTTCTCGACCAATTTGGTATTATAGCTGCGCTGGATCCAGATGATGATACCAACAAGGATTAGGGCTGCCGGAGGCAGGATCATGAGCCCGTTGTTTGCATATCCGGCCTCATAAAAAGAATTCGGTATTACGCGCATGCCGAACAATGTGCCCGATCCGAACAGTTCCCGTATGAAACCAAGAGTTATGAGGATCAGACCATATCCAACACCATTGCCGATCCCGTCAACAAAGGATGGCCAGGGTTTATTAGCCATGGCATAGGCTTCAAGGCGGCCCATCAGTATGCAGTTGGTTATAATCAGACCTACGAACACACTTAGTTTCTTGCTTACATCATATGCATATGCTTTCAGCAACTGGTCAACAAGGATTACCAGGGCTGCAATCACCACCAACTGCACAATAATCCTTATTCGTGGTGGAATGGTATTGCGCAGGGATGAAATGATCAGGTTCGAAAAACCCGTAACGATGGTAACAGACAGTGCCATTACAATGGCTGGCTTAAGCTGAACCGTTACTGCCAATGCTGAACAAATCCCCAGAACCTGAACAGTGATAGGATTTTCATTATTCAGCGGGTTAATGAGCAATTTCAGATTTTTTGCTGCCATGACCCTTATTTTGATTTAGTGAAAAAATTCGTATAAACTACTACGCAGGTGTCAACCATGGCCTGGAGGGCCTTACTGGTAATTGTGCCGCCCGAGATAGCATCCACCTTGTGGGGATCCGTACCAGATCCTCCCCCTTTGACCACTTCTACCGAAACAAATTTCCCGGCTGCGTTGAATACTTCCTTGCCATTAAACTGATTCTCAAAGAATGGCTGGTTAATTTCAGCACCCAGGCCCGGAGTTTCGCCCTTATGGTCGAAAACAGCACCGTAAATTACATTGTAATGAGATCTGCCTGCTTCCACATGGTCGTCTCTCATAAAGGAAATATATCCCCAGATAGGTCCCCAGAGTCCCTTCCCGTATAATGGAACCACCAGAAAGGAGGTGTCACTTTTCTCTACCTCATATAATGAAAGTATTCGCTCATGGCGTGGTTTTTTTAATTCTTCCCGCATATTAAGGTGAAAAGCATCCACTCCATCTACCAAATCACCGGCAGTACTAATTGCAATTACCTTTTTCACATATTGGTCGTAAAGTTTCTGTGCATCAGCCACCGAGGCATCTACACGTACCGAGGCAAGGATGTTCTGCTTCTTTTCGATCTCAACATTCCTCTCTTGCTGTGGCTGCAACGATACGGCGGCAATAGTGAGCAGTGTGGCCACAATCACCACGATGATCGAGGAATAAATGAATGTATATGTATTACTTTGAATATTCATAATGCAAGAGTATTTCCGGTTTATGAATTTTTAGCAACAGGCTGTAAAGCTTTCTTCGCGCGCCTCAGCCGCATCTTAATATTGGATTCCACTATGTAATGATCGATAAGCGGAGCAAATACATTCATAAGCAGGATGGCCAGCATCACTCCCTCAGGATAGGCTGGGTTCAACACCCTGATGACGACTGACATCACCCCGGCAAGAAATCCATAAATCCACTTACCGGTATTGGTTTGCGCAGCGGTTACAGGATCGGTGGCCATGAAAACGGCACCAAAAAGAAATCCACCCATCAGCAGGTGATGCCAGAATGGCACTGCCATGTAGGAGTTCGCAGCAAAAAGATTGAACAGATAACCCGTAAATAAACCCCCTGCAATCATGGAAACCATAATCTTCCATGATCCTATTCCTGTGATGATCAGGATCAGTGCACCCAACAGAATGGCAAGTTTGGAGGTTTCACCAAAAGAACCTGGCATGAAACCAAAGAACATTTGCGAAACAGAATATCCATGATCGGTAATCCCCAGCGCGAGGTTTCCAAGCGGAGTGGCACCAGAGAATCCATCAGCCACCTGGCTAGCTCCCTTCAAACCGGATACCCATACCTTATCACCTGTCATTTCAGCCGGGTAGGCAAAAAAGAGAAAAGCCCGGGAGGTCAATGCCGGATTCAGCACATTCATTCCTGTACCTCCGAATACTTCCTTTCCGATAACCACAGCGAAAATGACCGATAACGCCAGCATCCAGAGTGGGGTATCGATGGGTACAATCATCGGGATGAGCATCCCGGAAACAAGGTAACCTTCGTTCACCTCATGATGACGAACCTGGGCAAAGGCAAACTCAATTCCCAGGCCAACGCCGTATGAAACTACCAGAAGCGGAAGTACTTTCAGAAATCCGAACCACAGGTTCTCCCACAGGGAGGCCTGAATACCCTGACTGGCATGAAAAAGTGAGCCTGCGTTCCACATACCGAACAGAAGGGCAGGCAGAAGCGCAATGATCACCACGGTCATAGTTCTTTTCATGTCTACGGCATCGCGGATATGCACCCCCTTGCTGGTTACCGTATCCGGAACAAACAGAAAGGATTCGAATGCTTCGAAGGTACTGTGTAACTTCTCATACTTTCCGCCTTTCTGAAACCGGGGTTTTATATGATCCAAGTATTTGCGAAGTGATTTCATGCTAAAAACACCTTATGTATTCAGTTTATATTAACTCATTTCTTTCCGCACAAGATCCAGTCCTTTGCGGATTATGGCCTGCACATCCGTCTTGGAGGTACAAACATATTCGCAAAGCGCAAAGTCCTCTTCGGAAACCTCATAAATACCCAATCTTTCCATTTGTTCAACATCCTCGATAAGGATGGACTTCAGCAATTGCATAGGGTATATCTTCATGGGCAATACCTTTTCATACTGGCCTGTAACAACGAATGCCCGATGCCCGCCCATCATGTTTGTATCCAACCTGTATTCCCGGTCGGGGAATAACCAGGATAAAAATGTACGTGAGGCACTGAACTTGCCCAGGCCGGGGAGAGCCCACCCAAGAAATTCATAATGCTTCCCTTCAGGGATTACAGTGATCTGGCTGTCGTAAAACCCCAGATATCCACCTGAATTTACCTGTGTTCCTGTAAGCACATTCCCGCTGATGATGCGCAAATCACCCTCCGTAACATTTTTCTCGAGAAGAGATTTAACCGCCACACCAAGGATGGTTTTAAAATACCGGGGTTTGAGCACTTCCGAACCTGTCACGGCTACCACCCTCGAAGCATCAAAGACACCATTCAGGAACAAACGGCCGATGATCAGCACATCGAGGGGATTCACATACCAAACCACCTCACCTTTATTAATAGGATCCAGATGATGTATCTGTATTCCCACATTCCCTGCCGGATGCGGCCCGGCAAACCGTGTGAGATGGACCTTCTGTATCTTCGGGAAAATCGACAGGGTGGATGACTCCTCCGGAATATTCAAAAAAATCTTACCCCCGCTGAGTTTTGCAAGAGCATTTACCCCAGCCTGAAACTCTGAATTTTGCCCTGTAAGAACAAAATCGAGATCCGGGGCCAAGGGTGCGGTATCAAAACCGGAAATAAAGATCGATTTGGGTACATCCTTAATTCTGGCCATCGTACCATAGGGGCGCTGACGAATAAAGGGCCAGCAACCACCCTTGAGAAGCGCCTGCACCACCTGGTCGCGACTGAGCGAATCAGGATCGGATTTGCCAAACTGCTCATATGTCATCAGACCGTCCGACTCAATCACTACTTCCTGGATAACCCTCCTGTCACCGCGGTTTATAGCAGATATTTTCCCGCTCACCGGGGATACAAAAACAGCATCGGGCTGGTACTTGTCATGAAACAAAGGGGATCCGGCTTTCACCTCGTCCCCGGGTTGTACCATCAGCTTGGGATTGAGACCAGTGAAATCGCCGGGCTTGATCCCGAACCATTTTAAATTCTCGGTCTTCACAACGATTTTTTCCGCCCTGCCCTTCAGCCTGATATTTAATCCTTTCCGGATCTTGATTAATTCAGACATGCGTACAAATTTTATGAGGTAACACGCAAAAAAAAAGATCTGTTCGTTTAATAACAGAGGAGTCAAATTTAAAAACAAATCCCAATTTTATCCGATCGGGCAGAACTTTTATTTTCAATTAAGTACCTTTATATGCATTCTGTAATCCATTCATTTTCAAATATGATTTTTAGGCTTTCCGGGTTTATCACGTTTTTTATGTTCCCCAGCATATCTGCAGAAGTTCCCAATCGGGGCATAATTTGCGATACCATACACCGTAAAAATATCTACTCGGTTACTCTTACGCGTGAAGGATGGCCTCTCTCCCTACCCCTTGTCAATCAGCAGGAACAGCAGCAGTTACTGCTCAGTTTTGATGAGCTTTCCCAGGTCAGGGAGGAGTATTCATGGGAAATTATTCATTGCAACCAAAACTGGATGCCCGATGACCTTGCGGTTCAGGAATTTCTCGATGGTTTTCCGGATTATGAGGTCAGTGACGCGCAGCCTTCTTTCAACACAACTGCCAGCTATTGGTCCTACCAGGTTGTTATCCCGGGCCCGGATATCCGGTGGCAATGTTCAGGTAATTTTGTCGTCCGTGTATTTCTCTCCGGCTACCCCGACAGCACCTTATTTACGAGGCGTTTCATGGTGAGCGAGGGGAGATCCGGCATCACAGTAAGACAACTGCCACTTGTGGGCGAAGAAGCTGTAACATCACAGCAACTGGAGGTACAGGCAGATATAAGGGAAGCCGGCATTGGTGAGGAGGAAACTGTGAATCTGGTTGTTCTGCAAAATTACAGATGGAAATTCGTCCACCGGAGTCGCATGTCCACCAGGGGAAGAGGATTTCTGACAAGCCTGCCGGGGGCTCCCATGACATTCGAAGGGGGAAATGAATTCCTGAATGTGGATCTGAAAAATCTGAAATATGTATCCGGGGAAATAAGTAACATCTTCTATAAGTACCCCTTTTACAGGGTGCTGGCTCGTCCGGATCCCTACGACCCCTATAAGGGATACCGGTTCGCGAATGATCTGGATGGCAAGTACCTCATCCAGTGCGATGGAACAAATTCAAGCCGTACGGATGCAGATTACGCCGAGGTTCATTTCAGTGTGCCTGTTTCCTTTCCTTTTGAGGGAGATATTTTTATCTCAGGTGATTTCTCACTGAACAGCTTCGATCCGGCATACAAAATGTCATATGATACCCTTCGGGGTACCTATGAAATAAGCCTGCTGATCAAACAGGGGTTCTATACTTACGAGTATATCCTGACCGATAAAACCGGCCATCGCAGTTACACACAGCTTGGGGGAAGTTACGCCGAGACCCAGAATGAGTACCTCATCCTTCTGTATTATGCTGATAAGCAAAGAGGGTACGACCGTCTTACCGGTTATACCCTCTTCAATACTCTCCATCAGAACCGTTAAATCTTGTTCTTCTTCAGCCTATTCTTCCGTCATGAACGGATATCGGTAATCCTCGGGCGAAATGAATGTTTCCTTGAGTGAACGTGGGGAGACCCACCTCATCAGGTTCATCAGGGAGCCTGATTTATCGTTGGTTCCTGAACCCCTGGAACCTCCAAAAGGTTGCTGGCTTACAACGGCTCCCGTTGGCTTATCGTTGATGTAGAAATTCCCTGCAGCATTGCGAAGCTTCCAGGTTGCCAGATCAATGGCATTCCTGTCTTTCGAAAATACACAACCTGTGAGCCCATAGATGGATGTAT
The DNA here is from genome assembly GCA_046329925.1 of Bacteroidales bacterium. GTDB lineage: Bacteria > Bacteroidota > Bacteroidia > Bacteroidales > JAAYUG01 > JAXLTS01. The sequence continues at coordinate 5,894 of JAXLTS010000025.1, read as the reverse complement.
TGTCACAGAGTTCAAGCGCTTTTTCAAAATCCTTTTCAGGATAAACATATATCGTAAGTACAGGCCCGAAGATCTCCTCCCGCATAGTCAGATAATTCGGGTCGGAGGTTTGAATTACAGTAGGAGCAATGAAATACCCTTTGGTTTTATCATAGGTACCACCGGCAATAATCTGTGCTTTGTCTTTGTCTTTCCTGGCCTGTTCGATATATCCCACGATGGTATCGAAGGCTGATTCATCGATGACTGCATTGATGAAATTACGGAAGTCTTCCGTACCTCCCATCCGGAAGGAAGCAATATCCGCGAGCAGTATCTGTTTGATTTCCGGCCAGAGGTTTTCAGGTATATAAGCTCTTGAGGCAGCTGAACATTTCTGGCCCTGGTATTCGAATGCTCCGCGGGACAGAGCCGTAGCAACCTGGCGGGCTGATGCAGAGGGATGCGCCATCACAAAGTCCTTGCCGCCTGTTTCCCCCACAATGCGCGGATAGGTTTTATACTTGCTGATGTTTTCACCAATGGTTTTCCAGATATTTTGAAATACTCCTGTTGAACCGGTAAAATGGAAGCCGGCAAAATCGGGATGATTAAAAACCACTTTCCCTGCAACAGGACCTGAAACAAATACCAGGTTTATTACTCCATCGGGTAATCCGGCTTCGCGAAGCACTTCCATGATCACTGCAGCTGAATATATCTGCGTATTGGAGGGTTTCCATACAGCCACATTTCCCATCATTGCCGGTGCAGTAGGCAGGTTGCCAGCTATGGCTGTAAAATTAAACGGAGTCAGCGCAAAGACAAATCCTTCGAGTGGTCTGTGTTCCATCCTGTTCCACACCCCCTTTGATGAGACAGTCTGGTTGCTGTAAATCTGCGCCATGTAGGCTGCATTGAACCGCCAGAAATCGATGAGTTCACACGCACTGTCAATCTCGGCCTGGAAAACATTTTTCGATTGTCCAAGCATGGTGGCAGCATTGATCTTGGCCCGGTATGGTCCTGCAAGCAGCTCAGCTGCTTTCAGAAAAATAGCAGCCCGGCTGTGCCAGGGCATGCTTTCCCAGGATTCCTTTGCTTTGAGGGCTGCATCTATGGCCATCTGCACATGTTTTTCCTCTCCCTTGTGGAAGGTGCCGAGGACATGTTGAAGGTCATGGGGAGGTCTTATTACTCCCAGGTTCCCGGTACGGATCTCCTTTCCCCCGATGATCATGGGAATTTCGACCTGCATTGATCGCATTTCATTAATAGCCTTTTTCAGGGCTGTTCGCTCGGGCGACCCTGGACGGTACTCGAGAATAGGATCATTAAATGGTACAGGTACTTTAAAATTTCCGGGAAACATATATTTTCAGATTGATTAATTGGACAAAGGGACCAGGATTTTCCTGTTCCGGCCAAAAGTAGATCGAAGTACCACTTACAAAAAATGACTTTTACCAGTTCTCCACATATTATACAACATTCTTCTGACAATTGTCGCAGTGTGCCTGAAGGAGCGCAGGCACATGTTCTCAAATATGTTGTACAATATTCAGATAATAAGGACTTTTGATTTGTATCTCCATTCAACCCTTATCGATTATGAGCACAAACACTGGTTACGATATACCCGGAATACTTTCCGAACTTGGTATAAAAAGCATGAATCCGGGCGCCTGCACCGGAACCCGCTGGTTTGGAACATCAGGGGAAACCCTGGATTCTTTCTCACCTAATGATGGGAATTTACTTGCATCTGTTCAGCAGGCAGGGAAGGGAGATTACGAAGAAGTGATGCAAAAGGCCTCCGCCGCCTTTCTCTACTGGAGATCGGTACCTGCACCAAAACGCGGTGAGATCGTACGACAGATCGGTGATGAGCTGAGAAAATATAAAGAGCCCCTGGGACGACTTGTTTCCTGCGAAATGGGTAAGATACTGCAGGAAGGTCTGGGAGAGGTTCAGGAAATGATCGATATCTGCGATTTCGCAGTTGGTCAGTCGCGCATGCTGTATGGGATGACAACTCATTCCGAACGGGAAGAACATCGTATGTTTGAACAATATCATCCACTCGGTGCAGTGGGTGTTATTTCCGCCTTTAACTTCCCCGTGGCTGTCTGGGCCTGGAATGCAATGCTGGCATTGATATGCGGGGATACCGTGGTATGGAAACCTTCTTCAAAAGTTCTTCTTTGCGCAATTGCAGTACACCACATCGTTGAAAAAGTTTTACAGCGAAACCAATTGCCCGAAGGGATACTTAATCTGGCGGCCGGCAGTTCAGGCCAGTTCGGCGATGCGATGCTTGCCGACAAAAGACTACCACTCATCTCTGCTACCGGATCCACTCCCCTGGGAAAAAAGGTGGCCCGTATTGTGTCCGAACGCCTGGGACGAACTATCCTTGAACTTGGAGGTAACAACGGGATTATCATCACACCGCATGCAGACCCTGAAATGGCCCTGAGGGCCATTGTATTCGGATCAGTGGGTACAACCGGACAACGCTGTACCTCAACACGCAGACTCATTATTCACCAATCAGTTTACCCCCAATATCTTGATAAAATAACAAAAGCCTATCAACAGGTCGCAAAACGGATAGGCCATGCACTCGATCCCCAAACGCTGGTGGGTCCGATGGTGGATAAACAGGCTGTAACAAATGTGGTGAAAGCCATTGAGAGCGTCAAAGCCCAGGGAGGGAGCATCGCTTTCGGGGGTGATGTCCTTGCAGGCCCAGAATTCTCATCCGGCTGCTACATGGTTCCTGCCATTGCTGAAGTTAAAAATGAATTCCCAATCGTCCAGGAAGAGACCTTCGGCCCATTGCTCTATCTGATTCCCTACTCTGATTTTGATGAAGCACTGGCCATGCATAACAACGTACCACAGGGACTCTCTTCGGCTATCTTCTCCAACAACATCCGGGAAACGGAAAAATTCCTTTCTGTAATGGGGTCCGATTGCGGTATTGCCAATGTCAACATCGGAACCTCGGGTGCCGAGATTGGCGGAGCTTTCGGTGGAGAAAAAGATACCGGTGGTGGTCGCGAATCAGGTTCCGATGCCTGGAAACAATATATGCGCCGGCAGACCAATACAATTAACTTCAGCAGTAAGATGCCACTGGCACAAGGTATCCAATTCAACTTCTGATTCACCATACCATCGGGGATCTGGTTGCCCTCCAAAGGTTGAAATTTTCCTGCTGCTGGTTGAAAACTCTGATTGGCAACTATCCTTTTCGTGGGTACCTTTGCCACATATTAATCTGCTATGAAGGATTTTCTCAACCGTGTGCTCAACCGGTTCAAAAATAAATACCTGTTAACCCTTGTGATTTTCATCACCTGGCTGCTCTTTTTCGACCAGGATAATATGATTCAGCGGTACAAGGCTATACGAAAACTGAATGAGCTGAAGGCCGATAAAGCATACTACATCGAAAAGATCAGAAACGACAGCATCCGCCTCGAAGAACTAAAGTCGAATAACCGCAACCTGGAAAAATTTGCCCGGGAACAATACCTAATGAAAAAAAATAATGAGGATATTTTTGTTGTGAAAAAGGATGACTGATGTCCTTCATTAAGCAATCCTTACACCTGCAAATCTGTACAACTTACCTGCCTATCGGCAGATTATAAAAACCGCTTTGTCGCTCAAGCTGACGCAGAAATAATAAAAGCCCTTCATCATCAGGAGGAAGTGATTTCTCACTTATTCCGCAAATCCCCAGTAGTTTCCTGGTGCAGGAACTGACAAACATTCTTTCATAGTGCCCTTCGTGACAGAAATTCATATACTTCAGCACCTTGAATGCATTGAACCAGGTAAAGAACCGTTTCCTGAATGCTTCCTCCCCGGCGGTGTTCGCCCTGATTTCGGTGAGTGCTTCCCTGATTCCGGATTCCTGCAGGAAGCTCACCAGGGGTGATGAAATCAGCTCACCGTCCGCCTCAATCGCTCTCTCAAGTGACGGAATTCCCTCATGAATCACTTTAATAAATTTTTTCAATTGAAGAAAGGCCTCCGGTTGGTAGGTCATCCACCGGCCCTGACCGGGAGAGACGATCTTTGCCACTGCGGCGCCTGTGCCGAAAGGAACACGATCAGAAGGCCTTGGTGAAAGAATAACTTTAACCGAATTGAGTTCTGTGAAATTTCCAGGTTGTATTACTTTCTGGAGAAAATAAAAGTCCTCGCCTGCCTTACGTTTGTTCATTCCTCCCTGCCTGCAATATACATCGCCCCGCACCCCGAAAGAAGATCCGATAGTGTGAAATGCATGCGGATGACCGGCAAATCGCAAACCAAGAAGATAATACCTGAGATACAATTCATACTGGATAATGGCTGAGTTTATCTCCGGTGAATATTCCGGTCCAAAACTGTGCTCATAATATACACTACAGGCAGGAGTTAATGGATTGTTGGCGAAATGCCGAACCAACCCGTTCAGGTAACTTTCCTCATAAATTGCGTCAGCATCACACGAAATGATTAATCCACCGGGTTTGTTCAGTAGATTAAACCTATGGACTGCCTCATCCATTCCAATCTTCCTTGCCAGGCCAACACCTGCATCTTTCTTTGGAAGCAATTGCAAGGGCAGAATATGAAAATGAATTCTGTCCCGGCTGGTGGATGCAAAAACTGCACGGCAATCCCTGGTCAGTTCTTCAGAACTTCTTACAAGCGCTTCAGGGGCATCCTCCGGGGCATTGACTAAAACGATAACCTCGGCTGTTCCCCCAAACGCCTGCTGGTTCTTCAGGGAAAAAAGAGTCCGGTGCAGCTGGTCTTCCTTATACGCAGGGATCACAGCAATACACCGGAGTTCCGGGGATGGTGGTTCGCCGATCAGGGGCACTCTCCCCTGCCTGGCAAGGTAAGCATCGGCAAAACCCATGAATTCTTATTTTTTCTTCTCTTCCTTTTCGTATTTGGCATTGATTTTCTCGATCACATCGGCAGTAATATCAAGCCCTTTATGCGCAAATAGAAGATTGCCAGGATAGGTTTCGGCAAAAATGTAGGTATAATTATGATCCTGGTTGTATTCTGCAAGGAACTGCACAATATCCTCGTAAATCTGACGCGTCATAACAGCCTGCTCTTCACCGAGTTGCTGCGAAAGATCATTATTCAGTTTCTGCAGGTCCTGTTCAGCCATGATCAGTTGCTGCTGCATTTGTTCAGCTTCGGACCGCAGCAATAATCCCTTCTGTACCTTATTCTGGAAGTCAGTAACCTTATTCTGGTGAGCCTGAAGTTTTGTATTCAGTTCAGACTGAAATTTAGCTTCTTTATCAGTGAGTTGTTTGGTAAGAACGTCAGCTTTAGCATAATGACTGATCAGGGTGTCGATCTTTACATAGGCTATCTTCAGGTCACCGGGATTAAACACGGCAGTTGTATCCCTGTTGGAGGCACTTCCTGATTGTTTGCCGGAAACAAAATAAAGCACATACAGACCTGCCACCGCCAGTACGAGTACAATGTTAATCACCAGACTCAAACGTTTCATACAATTATTTTTATGGTTTTGCCGCCAAAAGTAAAGATCAATCCCGAGGATTCCAAGTAAAGTTAAGCCTATCTCCCTTGAGGGGCGTTTAATTCAATCCGGAGCAGCATCCGATGCAGGTTAGAATTCAGGGCAGGGGATCGCGTGTATCTTTTTCTTCCTGCTGGTGGTAAACTCATACACCAGGGAAACTTCATGGGCCCCGTGGGTGGCATTTATCAGGTTCGAAATTGTAAAGTCATAACTGTATCCCAGGCTGAAACCTTCCATTTTAAAACCTACCAGAGCAGCCAGAGCATCGCCGCGTTCGGAGTTAACCAGTGGGATACCCCGGTACCAGAATCCGAGTACCACCGGAGCCTTATTCCAG